>CP116769.1 GCA_028571345.1 Wolbachia endosymbiont of Ctenocephalides orientis | reverse complement strand
ATATCGTACCAAGAAAAACTGTAATAATCAGAAAATATAAGATAATCAATAACTTAACGTAAAACTGCAAACTAATGATTACTTAATACGTACTAAAAATTATGGTGATTTTTGGTAAGTTGTAAAGGGTATAAAAGCACGAAATTTTATCATTTTCATCTACAATAAATTAAAAAATTATAAACTTCTCTTAGTATAAAGGATTAGAGACGCTTCGAAAAAAATCATGATATGCTATACTAAAATAAGATATTAAATTTATTGATAAATAAGTAACTATTCTATATAAATATAGTTAACTTTGGATAGATTTACATAAATAAATTTATGATCATATTAAATAATCATGACATATCTATCATACTTGGTTTTGAACTTGAATTTTATGCTGAGGGAATGGAAGAGGGTTTATTTCTTAATAGTATTAACAAAAAAATAACTCCTTTTGGATTTTTGTGTGAGAAAGAGAACTCAATTAACCAATATGAAGTAAAAAGTGGTTGTTATAGTGATGCTAGCAAGTTAATTAAACATTTTGAATTAGTAAAGGAGTTGCTTCTTATAACAGCACACAAATTTGGTGGAAGCATTTCTTTTAAAGCAAAGCCTTACCTGGATAGAGCAGGTAGTGCATTGAATATTCATGTTAACTTAATAGATTTGAACGGCAATAACTTATTTTATTGTAATGAGCAAAAATATAGTGATTATCTGCTCCAGAGTATTGGCGGGTTATGCTCTATGATGAAGCAGCATATGATATTTTTTGCTCCAAATTACGACTCACATTTAAGGTTTCAGTATCCGGATATTCATACTCCGACTACAATCAGTTGGGGAATGAATAACAGGACGGCTGCCATAAGAATTCCAAATGTTGGCAGTAGATGTCGCATAGAACATCGAGTTCCTGGAGCAGATTGTGATCTTAGAGAAGTACTTAAGGCAATAATTGATGGTATAATTTTTGGTATAGAAAACAAAATTACTCCACCAAGTATTGTATATGGAATTGCTTCTGACCCACAGTATAAAATGGAGAGGTTACTTGTTAATATATAAAACTAGACCTGCTTGGACATAGAGTTATAGCGCAGATTAATCTTCAGCGTTATATACATTTTTTTCTTTTTCTATCCTTTCTTGTTCTTCAATGCAGTATATAGCAAGCGGGTTGGCTTTTAGCCTTCCAATTCCTATCTCTTCGCCCGTTCCATCGCAATAACCATAAGTGCCCAATTTTATTTTTTCTAATGCTTCCTTGATCTTTTCTTTTCTATCTTTCCTGCGCTTAATTAGCTTCTCATTTCCATTGTCATCGTCAGAGTAGTATGTGCTATCTCCCAATTCTTGCTTTTCCAGTTCTTTAAGCATCGATTCGAGCTTTAGTTTAAAGTATTCCAGTTGCTTTGTGCTCATATACTCTTCCTCTTCTGAAGGAACGTAATTTTCTGGCAATTTTATTTTTGGTAATTTTTCCATAATCAATCAAATATAATCCACAACAAAAAATTATACTACCCCAAATTAAACACTATAATTTATAACAAACATTTAAGAGCCTTAGTATGGTTAGCTCAGTAAGAAAATTAATAATAGACAATAAGAACTTTATCTACATGATGTGTATCTTTATCATGATGTTAAGTTTATCTTCATTTTCGCTAGAAGACAACAGTAATAAGCAAGAAATAATGTTAACACTAATATGGATATGTGTTACCTTTATCTTACAGATTTCTACCGGTAATTTATTTGCGCCTGATTATCATGATGGAATTTTAGAACAAATTTTCATACAGCCATTTTCACCTAAGCTTTTCATTGCTTACAAAATTTTCTCCCATTGGCTGCTGTTTGGATTATCAATCTCAATAATTTCTTTTATATTCAGCATTGTAGTTTTAGGCAATAACATTAACTACTCAACAGCAATAGGGCTATCTCTGTTACTAAATACACTGATGATAATAAGTATTTCATCTACTGGAAATGCGTTAATGATTGGTCGAAATAATTTAGTATCAGGGATATCACAAATTCTTGTTTTGCCAATAATAATGCCGACTTTCGTATATTTTAAACTATTAACTCAGCTTGAAAATGCACTCTTTAGTCTTGATAAAATGTTAATTACTACTCTAGTTTTTGCCGTTCTGATTGTTAACAGTACTACAGCTACTTATATGGCGCTAAAGTTTGCTGTTGAACAAGATTGAAAAATTCCATTCAGCTTTGGCAACAAAATTGCTATTAGAAATTAAGTTTCGAAAAGAGGTCTGTTTGCTAAGTCTCTGTATTCTATATTTACCATATTATTTTTACATATTATTAAATAATTTGATATAAAAATACCATTTTACGTATTGTAATTATGGTAAAAATCAACGATCTTAAGAGCTTAGAAATTTTGTTTTCTTTAATGAAAAAAGGCTATAGCAAGAAGGAGATATTACAAAATATTCGCCAAAGAAAAATCAATGTTGATGCTCAAGATGAATGGGGAAATAGCTTATTACATTATGCAGCGGCAAAGATGTGTTTTAATGAAATTAGGCTACTTTTAGAATTAGGTGTTTATACTGGTTTAAGAAACGCACAAGGTTATATTGCTCTTGAAATTCTGCTGAATAATATTTCACAAATTAATGATGAGACGGCAGAAGTGCTGCAGATATTACTGCAATGTGCAGCAATAGATTTTGAAGAGGATTGCACTATTGAAGGTATAGACAATGAACTAAAGTGCGGAAGAACCCTTTTGGAACATACAATAGAGAATAATGATATAAAACTTGCTAAGTTACTAATCAAATGCGAAGCGCAAGACGGCATAAATACAAAGGATAAATTGGGAAAAAATTTATTGATTCAACTAATTGAGCATGAAGGAAGAAAGCAAAATCACAATTCTAAATCTTTTGAACAATAATTTTTGGGTCTTGATCCTTCATTTGTTATGCTGCTAATGGAAAAAGGATTCGAAATAAATGATCATGATAGATGTAAGCTCACAGCTCTACATCAAGCCATTTATTATAGTTGGAATATTGAAACAATTAAATTACTTTTAGAGCTTGGTGCAAATATCAATGCTAAAGATGAGGATGGAATAACATCACTGCACATTGATGCATCACTTGAAGAGGATAATACGGAGTTAATTTCACCAGACTTCATAAAGCTGTAATCGATAATGATATTAGATTAATTGAATTATTAATTTCGCTTAAAGCAGATGTAAATGCTAAAGATAGTAATGGAAATACTCCATTGCACCTGGCAATACAGAAATCTAGTAGCACAATCAAAAAGATCCTATAGATGAATTACACTATAGTAATAAAGAAACGCCTGTTGAAGAGAATAAATTTAATGAGATGAGCGAATGCTTTGCACAGCATGTGAAAAAACAATATAAGAAAGAATATTTGCATAATTTTCTCCTTATTGGTTCAATATATCTAGCTGGTACAGCCTATACGCTCCTTTTTGCTAGCACTTTGCCAGTATATATTACAGCAATAGTGTTATTTTCTGTAGCTATAACACTTGCTTCATGTTTCACACAATGGAAAAGTGCAAAATTGAACTATCAAGAAATAGATCAAAGATTGAAAGAAACTATAGATAATGAAAAAGCTGAAGTTCAAACGGCAAGCCTTGGAGAAAGCAAGAGTGAAATAACTGATGGCAATAACAACCTTGAGCCTGAATGTGTATCAAATCAAAATTTAAAGTATGCGCCTAATTGTAAGTTAGAGGATATAGCAATAGAAAATGTAAGTCAAATGAGTAAAATAACTGTTATATAAAAATCCGATTAAATATATTTTTAATACTTTTATAGAAATCTATACAGAATGGCTTTTGTACGTTCTTCTGATGGCTATTTTTAAATATTTGGTATTGCTTTTCATTGTTTCTTGTGCACACCTTCCTGCAAAGCAGAATAATATGAGCTTTAATGACAATGGTCATCATCATAATATCGGTGAGTATAATAATTTACTACGGCAATATAAATACAATGCATCTATTATAAATGAGAAAGAGCCAGAAATACCAGAAATTGCACCTCTGCCAATAGAATTTCCGGATCTTACAATTAGTAATCAAGTTATTTCTATTAATGTGAGTGAAGAAGTATCAGTTAAAGAACTATTGATGGAAATAGGAAAACCTTCTTATGTGAATCTTGATATAGATCCCAAAATATCAGGAAATATCATTTTAAAGGTTAAAGATAAGAGCATAAATGAAGCGATTCAAAGCATTGCTGACAGTGCAAAGCTGCGTTACTTGGTTAATAATAACATAATTAGAATTGAACAAGATTTACCATATGCACAAAATTATTACGTAGATTTCATTAATATTCAACACTCTGCTGAAAGTAGTTTTGTGGTTAATAATAAGATTGAAAATAATAGCAAGAATGCTCATGATAGGGAGTCTAATAACGTTATGAGGTCTCAATATAGCAGTGATTTATGGAACTCATTAGAGAAAGACTTAGGCACAATAATGGATGTCAATGGAGTAAATGATGGTGAGTTTCTTTCATCAAATAGAGAAACTGGTTTATTATTTTAAATGCTAGAAAAGGTATTCATAAAGCTGTTGCAGAATATATTGAAAAGGTTAATCAGCTTGCATCATCTCAAGTGATGATCGAAGCAAAAATAGTTGAAGTTGTATTAGATGATCAATACCTTTCTGGCGTAAACTTTAATGATTTGAGTTGTGAAGCTAAATCCGCAGTCAACGCTGATGATTCCACTGTTAATCTAGAAACAAATTTTGGTGCAAGTAATTTGAGAGATTTGGTCAAAAACTTAGATAAATTTGGCACTTCAACTGTGATTTCAAGTCCTAGAGTACATGCTATAAATAATCAGCAAGCGATGATTTCATTTATTAAAAATCATGTCTACTTTACTTCAGATGTATATAACGAGGTTAAAGATTCTAGCAAATTTTTGACTACAAAAATGAATAGCATTCCTGTTGGCGT
Organism: Wolbachia endosymbiont of Ctenocephalides orientis; assembly: GCA_028571345.1. Taxonomy (GTDB): domain Bacteria; phylum Pseudomonadota; class Alphaproteobacteria; order Rickettsiales; family Anaplasmataceae; genus Wolbachia. The sequence continues at coordinate 1,366,813 of CP116769.1, read as the reverse complement.
GGTATTGGTAATTCATCCGAGCATTAACATTGATACTAGCGAGATATTTATGGACGTACATCCAACTTTATCAAGAATTAGTGGTTATACCAAAGATCCAGGTATAGAATATATTTCACAATATAGCAAAACAAAGTTAAATAGCGATATTCCCATAGTCGAAACAAGAGAAATGAACTCTATGCTAAAAATCAAGAGCGGTGAAACTATGGTAATAGGAGGTCTTATAGAACACAGGGAAGATAAACAAAGTTTATCGCATGATAAGTCAAAAAAATCAGCAGACACTATTAGAATAGTGGAAACCGTAATTTTCCTAAAGGCAACAATTGTGCCAGCATTTAGCTTATTGGATAAAAGAGACAAGGATTTATATGCACTAAAGACTAAAAGTTAAATAGCAAACCTAATTCAACATTGTGAGTAGATATATCGTCTGCAACAGGTATAGGAACGCTAAAGTAGCGATAGCCAAGGAAAGTTTTTACTTCTGGAATTATGGGATAATCAACACCGAGCTTTACTTGATAAGCAAACCAAGGAACATTAAGTGGCATTAGATCTTTAGGTGGTGAGTTGATTTTTTTCAACCTAAAAACTGTTGGTCCTATACCAAATCCTATATAAGGAGAAAATTTTGTATTTTGAATCTCGGGATTATAGTATAAGTTCAATAAAAGCGCAAATATACCTGCTGTTTCATCAAACATTTTACTAGGATTTTCATCTTTGATTCTCACTTTAGAATACATAATCTCAAAATCAACTTTTCCATTTTCTCCAGCATAATAACCTAAAGATGCACTGTTTAGCCAATGGAAATCAACTTTACCTTTAAAATCCTGAATGCCTTTAATTTCTAGTGCTACTATGTTTTTTACCATTGGGCCATAAGTACTTTCAACTAAAGTTAAAACTCTTTCACCTATCTCTTTTATACCTTCTACAAATGTATCTAAATTATTGTGGTATACCATACCAGTATTGGCACTAACGTAGAAATCAAGTTCTTTTACCGGTCTTTTGCTTAGTGATTCATCATTAATAATAGTTGCAGCAGAAATATTCTTATTTGAATTGACTAATGTTGCCTCTTCAGTCAGCACTTTAACCTGCTGATTTGCAAGATCTACTGTTGTATCATTATGATCTATCGAAGTAGAATTTAAAATTTCCGCCTGAACTTCAGCATCAGATGATGAGATAAAAGGATGTGTAGGAGATTTATTTTCATCATCTTCTTCAGTGATTAAATGCTGCACTTCAGCAGATTTTTCAGTGCCGTTTTTATAAGTAGTAGCAGAAAAATAAACACACAAAACCAAAATTGAAAATAAAATAATAAGTTTTTTCATCAGTATAAATTAGCCAATAGCTTACAATTAATACGGTTATTATATAATATATTTTATTAATTGCAAAAATTAAGAAATAACATTGCCAATTAAATGATTATTTTCCACACCTGTAACGTTAATTTTTACAATATTTTTGGCTTGAGCTTGCAACTTGAACTTTATTAGGGCAAAATTTTCTGCTCTGCCAATACTATTTTGCTCAACTAAAACGCTTTGTTCAGTACCTACTAAAGATTTATAAAAGCTGCTCATAATCTCTTTATTTACCTCACGTAAATATTTCACTCGTTCTTTACGAATATTTTCTGGCACTTGTGGCATACGTGCAGCAGGTGTATTTTTTCGCTCTGAATAAGGAAAAGCATGTAGGTAAACTATATTTATTTCCTTTAACATATTAACTGTATCTTGAAACATTTCATCAGTTTCCGTTGGAAAACCAGCAATAATGTCAGCGCCATATGCTATATCCTGCCTTAAACTTTTAATCTTATGACAAAACTCAATAACTTGCGCTCTGTTATGACGGCGTTTCATTCTTTTTAATATTAAATCATTACCAGACTGCAGGCTTAAATGTAGGTGTGGCATTAGCCTTGGCTCATTTATTATCAAATCCATCAATTCATCACCAACTTCAGCTACATCAAGAGAAGAAAGTCTCAATCTTTTTAGCTCTGGTATATCTTGTAAAACTCTCCTAATCATTGAGCCAAGTGAAGGCTTTCCAAATAGATCAATACCATAGTCAGTAATATCAACTCCGGTAAACACTATTTCTTTATAGCCGTTTTCTACAAAAATCCTAATTTGCTCTATAATATTACTTAAAGGTACAGAACGATTATCCCCTCTTGCTTCTGTAATTGAGCAAAACGTGCAGCTATGATTGCAGCCATTTTGAATTTCAATAAATGCCCTTGATTTTTCCTCAAATTTATTAATTAAGATATGTTCTGGCTCACTCACATCACTAATTAATACTTTATCTTCACTTTGCAAATAGTTTTTTGCCTTTAATTTGTCTTGATTGCCCAATACCTTACTTACGCCAGGAATGCTACTATAGGCTTCCGGATCCAATTGAACAGCGCACCCAACTACGATGATTTCTTTATTCGGGTCGTTTTTGTGAACCTTACGTATTTTTTGCTTAACTTGACGCTCAGCTTCATTTGTTACCGCACAACTATGCACAACAATAACATTCTCTCTTTCCGCTTCTTTTAATGCTTCCTTTATTAATTCGCTCTCATAAAAATTTAGGCGGCAGCCGAATGTTATTACTTCATTCATAGAATTTGTTTAATATAGTATATAATTGTATCAAATATTCAGATAACATGCTCGCTTTTATCACAGCTGTACAAGAAGCCTAACATTAATCTCTTTAATTAATCAATACAAACAACTTGCTAATATAAAAAAACCTTCGTATAATAAAATGTTTAGTTAAGGAAAAGGTAGTGGATCTTTACGAATTTACTTTTATAGCACAGCAGAGCTTATTACCGCAAGAAGTGGAAGGTATGGCTCATGAGCTAGCTGCTTCACTAACAAGTATTAAAGCTGATGTTATTTTTCAGCAAATTAAGGAAATTTTAAAAAGAGAAGGCGATGAGCCTGTAAAACAAGACTTAGATATTCATGTTAAAAATATCCAAGAAAGCTTACATGCTTATCATGATTTTTTAGAAAATTTTGCAAAAATTTTATGGGTTGAACTTGAGGAAGATCTTTCTAATTTACAAGATATAAAGTTACAAGTTAGTAAGAGGATGGATGGCACTTTAAAGAACTCGGGGATAATAGAAAAATTTTCAGAGGTTAGTGATAAAACTACTAAAAGCATATTTATTTCTAGTATAACGAAAATCTTAAGAGGAAGCATTTTAGAAGATATAGTAAAAATTTTTCAAGGTATTTTGAAGAATGTTAAAATAGAGGGTACTACTCAATCTAGTCGGGAATTGGAAAGGCTTTTAAAAAATGTTGTTGCTTCAGGAATGATCAAATACGAGTATTGGGGTCTTTTGGATTTTGCATACCCAATAAACAAGATGAAAAGTGGACATTACTGTATGACGTGTGTAAGTTCTACTGCAGACATTATGAACGAGTTTGTGCGTAGAATAAAGCTTAATGAAAATGTTATTCGGCACTTATCTGTGCAAGTTGATAAATTTTTTGAAGGCAAATCTTATATGGTAAATAAACAAATTGAGGAACAAAGCGCATGATAGTGAAAAGGCGTAATAATTTTAATAATTCTTATATATCTGTAAATAACAGGACTGGTTTTAGGCGTTCTAAAGCTTGCCCTCTTGCTGGATGTAAGGATGAGGATATAGATTATAAGAACACTGACTTATTATCCAAATTTACGTCCGACTATGGCAGAATGTTGCCTAGAAGGTTAACAAGCGTGTCTGCAAGAAAACAAAGGAAATTACGTTTGGCAATAATAAGAGCACGCTTTTTAGCTCTTGTTCCTTATTGTACTAAGAAATTTAGGTAATTTATGTTGATAATTTTAAAAGAAAATATAAGAGCCCTTGGAAAATTGGGTGAAGTTGTAAAAGTGAAACCTGGTTATGCACGTAATTTTCTTTTTCCACAAAAGAAAGCTATAAAGGCTAATAAGGAAAATATAGCGAAATTAGAGGAGCAGCGTTCTTTTTTAGAAGAAGAAAATATAAAAAAATTGAGTGTAGCAAAAGAGCTTGCTGCATCTTTTGATGGTAAGTTCGTGATATTAGTAAAGCAAGCTTCAGACGATGGTAAAATTTTTGGTTCTATTACAGCAAGAGAGATTGCAGAGTCTCTATCACAAGAATGTGAAGTAGATCATCGTAATATATTTTTTAATGGAGTAAAAATAAAAAACCTAGGTGAATATCAGGTCAATATAGAATTTCATAGCGAAGTAATAGTGCCAGTTGCCGTGCATGTTGTAAGATCAGAAACAGATGCAAATGAATTAAGACAGGTTAAATCACAACAGCAAAAGGTAGAACAAGATATAAATAAAGAAAAAGCTGCTGGTGATGGTGAAATTGATCAAGAATGATTCCACGTTACAGCCGTAAGGAAATGTCTTCCGTTTGGGAGGAAAGTAACAAATTCAGTATATGGCTTAAAATAGAAGAATTAGCATGTGAAGCTCAAGCAAAGTTGGGGGTAGTCCCTAGTGACGTTGTGCAAAAGCTTTCTTGTACCGTTGATTTTGATATTGAGCGCATTAACGAAATCGAGTCCAATGTAAAGCATGATGTTATAGCTTTTTTAACATACGTTGCTGAGAAAGCGGGGGTTGATATTCGTTACCTTCATTATGGAATGACAAGCTCTGACGTTTTAGATACGTGTCTTGCAGTGCAGCTAAAAAAGTCATGTGATATCTTATTAAAGAATTTAGAGAGCTTGCTTGCAGCATTGAAAAAAAAAGCTGAAGAGTATAAAAATGTTGTATGTGTCGGGCGTAGTCATGGAATGCACGCAGAACCAACAACTCTTGGATTAAAGTTTGCCAGATTTTATGCTGAATTTAAGCGTAATTATCAAAGGCTAAGTGTTGCACAGAAGGAAATATCAACTTGTAAAATATCAGGTGCAGTCGGTAATTTTGCAAACATAGATACTTCTGTTGAAGAATATGTAGCAAAAGAGATGGGGCTTACACCTGAAACAATTTCATCTCAGGTGATTCCGCGTGATAGGCATGCTATGTTTTTTTCAGTTTTAGGAATCGTTGCAAGTTCAATAGAAAATGTTGCAGTTGAAATTCGCCATTTACAAAGGACAGAGGTCAGCGAAATTTCTGAGTATTTTGCTGTTGGGCAAAAAGGAAGTTCTGCTATGCCGCACAAATGTAATCCTATTTTAAGTGAAAACTTAACCGGGCTCTCGCGTTTAGTACGCAGCTATGTATTTCCTGCACTGGAAAACGTTGCATTATGGCACGAGCGAGATATATCACACTCATCTGTGGAAAGGTGCATCGCTCCTGACGCATGTACAGTTATGGACTTTGCTCTAGCGCGATTAACAGATTTAATAGACAACCTCGTTATTAATGAGGAAAATATCAAAAAGAATTTGAATTCTTCTAAAGGTTTGATTTTTTCGCAGCGTGTATTACTAGAACTGGTAAACAATGGTAAATCGCGAGAAGAAGCTTATAAAATTGTGCAGAGTAATGCGATTAGAGTGAAGCAAAGTAATAGTGATTTTCTTACTGAGTTAAGGCAAGATGAGTCCCTACTTAAAATCATTAACTTGGAAAAGCTTGAATCATTATTTGATTTTGCTTATTATACAAAGCATGTAGAGCACATATACAATAAGGTTTTTAATTAGGCTGGGTAGCTCAGTGGTAGAGCAGGAGGATCATAATCTCTTGGTCGTGGGTTCAAATCCCTCCTCAGCCACCATGTTGTTTTTTGAACTTATCTATACTAAATTTAGTATAACATTAAAATCTGCTATTCTATCCTACTTTTCCCCCTTATACCTGTAGCCCTTTGCCTTTTATTATTTTCCATAAAATATCTTAATTCTTACATAACGCGTTAATTTTAGGACATTTTTCTCAAAAGATGTAGTATTTTTCTGCTTTTTTAAGAATGTCAACAAGTAAACATTTAAAAACTTTGTTACGCTAAATTAGCATTTTCCTTATAAAAGTACTTAATACAAAAACAACTATTGAAGTTAGCCAAGATAGTTCTATGGATTCAGGCTTTGCTTCTAGTGAAGAACTTTCAAGAACCCCCATAAACACCAGTTGCGGATTAGAAAATAATAGGAAAGCCAGGAAAATAGGGTAGACTCCACAATATTTTAAACGTTAATAGGAGACTACCCATGAATAAAAATATAACAGAATTATTTTGCTTTATCGACGATTTTTGCAATTCAATCGACAAGAATTTTACAGAAAAACTCCTACCAAGTGGCAAAAAACCCACTAAAACACCAGAAATTACGCACTCCGAAATTCTTACCATCATTTTACTTTACCAACAATCCGGGTGTGAGGACTTTAAATCTTTCTATACACGTTATGTAAAAGCGCTGTATGGATCTGAGTTTCTTACCATCATATAGTAGGTTTATTAGGCTAAAATCGCGGGTTTTGTGGTATTTAGCACTGCTTTTGCAGTGGTTTTGTGAGCAGGCAAAAATGACAGGTATTTCATACATAGATGCAACTTCGATCGCTGTTTGCCATCCAAAAAGGATCTCGAGAAATAAAGTTTTCAAGGGATTAGCGGAAATTAGCAAGAGCACTTATGGCTGGTTTTTTGGTTTTAAATTGCACCTAGTGATCAACGAAATAGGAAAAATTCAAGCACTTACGCTGACAAAAGGCAACGTTGACGATAGAAAGCCTGTGCCAAATTTAACTAAAAAACTCACCGGATTGCTATCTGGAGATAAACGGTACATCAAAAAAGATCTTTTTCAAGAGCTGTTTGACAGAGGCCTAAAACTTGTCACCAAGATTAAAAAAGGTATGAAAAACATGCTAATGAAGCTAAATGAGAAGATTTTGCTGAGAAAAAGATCGATTGTTGAGACAGTTTTTGACAATCTGAAAAATAAATTTGAACTTGAGCATCCAAGGCATCGATCGCCGATAAATTTTTTGGTACATGTTTTTCTGCTTGTGTTCCATATTTCCTAAAACGTAAAAAGCCCTGCATTTCTAAGCTTTACTTCGTTGGCTAATCCGCAACCGGAGTCATAAGTGTTGAAAATTATAAGTATCAGCTCAGGAATATAACAGAAAAGAGTAAAATCATTAAAATAGAGCTGCTAAATATAATCTAGCCAATTTTTTGATGTTATATAAAACTTTGGGACAGAATTTTTATTTTGCGCTCAAATCACTTTACGTACTTTTTTATCTCATCAATGATTTTATCAGACTGGCTTTCATCTGAATTTAAATCAGCAGCAAAGTGTGTAACATACTTACCTCCAGGACCTATAAGATATATCAGTGAAGAGTGATTAATTTCTTCTTCTCCACCAACTGTGCTGGCATATACTTTATATTTAGCGATTATTTTATCTATTTTTTCTCGTTCACCAGTTAACATTTCTATTCTATGGTCAAATTGCTCTTTAAACTCTTTTAATTTTTCTACAGTATCGCGTTCAGGATCAACTGTGATGAAAAATGTTTTGAGTTTATCGTTAGTTCTTTCATCTAATTTTGCAAGCGTCTCTGAAATTATGCCAAGATTCATAGGGCAGATTCTTTTACATGAGGAAAACCCAAAGAAAACCATCATGTATTTATCTTGAAAATCGCTACTATGTACAATCTGTCCATCCTGGTTAGTTAAAGAAAAATCACCACCAATTTTAACTTCCTGAGTATTAAGAGCAGCTGGAGCAAACACACCCTTTTGAGCGAAATAACAATAACCAAGCAGAACAAACGCCAATGCTATTAATATGTTAGATAAAAATCTTATATGTCTGACCACTGAACTTACCTCAAGGCAAAATTACAGTATATATTTACTTATTGGCTTCTTCAATATATTCCTTCCAAAGCGGGTTGTTAATTTTTTCCAATAATTTTTTATGTTCGTCCATTTCTTTACTATTTGGTGAATGCTTTCTGTAAGTTAAGTTGCGTGTTTTGTAATGCACAAATGTGGAATTGTCATTTTGACCACTCTCGCTATTAAATAAAAAGGTCTGCAGCCCCCCTGTGAGTTCAACGTATACTCTTGCAAGCAATTGAGCGTCAATTAGAGCTCCATGCAATTCTCTATCTTCTAATGATATCTCAAAACGTTTACATAGTGCATTCAAAGAAGCAGGTGAGCCTGCAAATTTTTTTCTTGCAAGTGGTAGTGTGTCAATTACTCTACCTGAAGAAATCGTTCCAGCATTTAACCTTCCTAATTCCATATTAAGGAATTTAACATCAAATTCAGCGTTATGTATTATTAAGACATCATTGGATATAAATTCAAGAAACTCAGTCGATACATCTGTAAATAGTGGTTTATCTTGTAAGAATTTTTCACTAATACCGTGAATCTTAAAGGAATGATAAGGGATGTCTCTTCTGGGATTAAGGTATCGATGAAATATTTTACCTGTTGGAATGCGGTTGATTAATTCAACGCAACCTATTTCAATAATTCGATGGCCAGACTCGATATCCAGCCCAGTTGTTTCAGTATCAAGTACTATTTCACGCAATTTATTTTCCATATTATTTGCCTCACATATCGATAAGCTTATGCTACTTCTAACTTATTACTAAATCCTTGCTACCGTCTACATTCTTATGATTTATGGAAATAAGTAACCAATTTAGATCTGACGAACTGAGGTTCTTTTTGAATTGCCATACATCTTCAACTTTATTAATAGTTGATACACTGCCTGATACTACTTCTCCTTTGTCATTTTTGACAAAATTGATTTGCTCTGAGAGGAAATAAACTCCAATAAACACTAGATTTTTTACCAATTTTATTTCTAAAATTTTTTGTGAAATTATGGAAATAATTATGGATTCATGATTTTCGTTTAACTCTTTACGGCGTTTAATTTTTTCTACGAAAATGTTGTATAAATTTTTATCTACAAGTGATTGAAGCTGCATCAAATTACCTTGGTTAAAATGCTTTATGATCAGTTCAAAAGCTATACTTGAACCCTCCATAAAGTGGGAAATAGAGAAATCTTTATTTTTTTGAAGTATTTGTTCATAAACAGCTTTGACTGGCTCTGCATAGCTACTATCGACATAATCTTCAATATTCTCTACTACATCTTCTTCTTTACTTATGCTGATATCAAGCACATTGGTCAATTTTTTTAGGTTTATATTAGTTGACCTTCCTAAAGAATTATACAAACGTGAAAAAATGAATGCTGCTAATAAAGCATATACTATAAGCTCTATCATAGTGATTTAACTCCTTTCATGTACAAAGTATCTGAACATTATTAATTATTAATGAAAATATGTTTATTTTATATCAGTTTATAATTAGGTTTGCTATTCATTTATAAATGGATATCATAAAAATGTTACAACTCAATTTGAAGGGATTTAAGAAATGTTACAACAAAAAATGAAAATTCATGGTCAATATATAAAGGATCTATCATTTGAAAATCCAAACTCACCTTTCCTTTCTTCAGATAAAGCGCCTGATATTAACGTAATGGTTAATATCAATTCAGTAAAATTAGAAGGTACAGAAAATAAGAATGGGCAAGATGAAGAAAAATCATTCCATGAAATTACTCTGCATATAGAAATAAAAGCAACAGTCAGAGATGCTCAAGCAAAAGATGGTATAGCTTTCATTTGCGAAACAAAATATTGCGGTATTTTTTCAATAGAAAATTTTCAAGAGCTGACTAAAGAAGAAATAAGACAGGCTTTATTTATTGGTGGACCTACTTTTCTTTTTCCTTTTGCCAGAGAGGTTATTGCAAGGGTTACAAGTAGTGGTGGATTTCCTCCACTTATGCTAGATCCTATAGATTTTGAAACTATGTATGCGCAGCAAACTAAGCAAGAAAAAAGCAGCGTTAGCAATTCCAATTTTAACTAATTGTTATATAATATAACTTATATGTTAATTTAACTGTTAGAATCAGATGGATAGCTATTTAAACGCAAAAGCAACTCTAAATATCGATGGAGAATCATATTACTACTTTAGCTTGAGTGCTGCTGGCAAATCTTTAGGGATAGATATATCCAAATTACCCTGTTCACTAAAGGTTTTGCTTGAAAATTTATTGCGTAATGAAGATGGAGTGAATGTAAAGCTAGATGATATAAAAATACTAGCAAATTGTGTTAATAAGCTAGCTAATCATGAAATCAGTTACAAACCGGCGAGAGTATTGATGCAAGATTTCACAGGCGTTCCGGCTGTTGTCGATCTAGCTTCAATGCGTAGTTATGTAAAGAAAAATGGAGGCGACCCAACAAACATTAATCCGTCTGTATCTGTTGATCTTGTGATTGATCACTCTGTTCAAGTAGATAGTTATGGAACTAATTCCTCATTCGGTAAAAATGTTGAATTGGAAGTAAAAAGAAATTTAGAAAGATATCGGTTTTTAAAATGGGGAGAAGCATCACTTACAAATTTTAGAGTTGTGCCACCAGGAACAGGCATTTGCCATCAAGTTAACCTTGAATATTTAGCACAAGTTGTCTGCAACAAAGATGGAGTTGTTTATCCTGACACTGTAGTTGGTACGGATAGCCATACTACAATGGTTAATGGTTTATCGGTTCTTGGCTGGGGTGTCGGTGGAATAGAGGCTGAGTCTGTTATGCTCGGTCAGTCAATTAGTATGGTAATTCCAGAAGTAGTAGGATTCAAGTTAACAGGTAAGTTGCCAGAAGGAGTAACTGCAACTGATTTAGTGCTCACAATTACAAATATCTTGAGGACAAAAGGTGTTGTTGGTAAGTTCGTAGAATTTTGTGATAACGGGTTAGATTATTTATCTTTAGCAGATAGAGCAACTGTAGCCAATATGGCACCTGAATATGGTGCAACTTGTGGATTTTTTCCGGTTGACCAAAAAACATTAGATTATTTGCACTTAACTGGACGACCGGAAGACTTAATCAAATTAGTTGAAGCCTATTCAAAAGCACAAGGGTTATGGCGAAGTAATGACGAGCTATCCTTTTCTGACCTACTAGAGCTTGATTTATCAAGTGTAGAGCCAGTAATGGCAGGTCCAAAAAGACCACAAGATAAGATTTCTTTGTCACAAGTTGCGCAATCTTTTTCAATATCATTTCCATCAGAAATTGAGCTTCGCAATAGGTCTAATGAGGAGCTTCAGAATGGAAGTGTAGTCATTGCAGCAATAACAAGCTGCACTAACACATCCAACCCGAGTGTAATGATAGCTGCAGGCCTTGTTGCACAGAATGCAGTTAAACTTGGATTAAAATCGAAACCTTGGGTGAAAACTTCACTTGCTCCGGGGTCAAAAGTTGTAACAGAATATTTAGAACAATCAGTTCTACAGGAAGATTTAAGGGCACTAGGTTTTAATTTGGTTGGATATGGCTGCACTACTTGCATTGGAAATTCCGGTCCACTCAATAAAGATATAGAGGATAAAATTAAAGATAATAATTTAACTGTTGCTGCAGTGTTATCGGGTAATCGTAATTTTGAAGGAAGAATTCATCCCTTGGTTAAAGCTAATTACTTAGCATCTCCACCACTTGTTGTAGCATATGCACTTGCTGGTACTGTACAAATTGATCTGACAAAAGATCCAATATGTAAAGATAAGAACGGGAACGAAGTATATCTTAAAGATATTTGGCCAACAAATAACGAAATCGAAAACTGTGTTAAAAATGTAGTAACACGTAAAATGTTTACACAAAAATACAAGGACGTTTTTTCTGGTGATGAACATTGGCAAAAGATAAAGTGTGAAAAAAGTGAAATTTACAATTGGGATATAAATAGCACTTATATACAGAATCCACCTTATTTTGATGCTTTATCAAGTAAAAAAGATAGTATTATTGAGATAAAAAATGCCAATATATTAGCGATGTTTGGCGATAGTGTAACAACTGATCACATTTCTCCGGCTGGCAATATTGCTTCAAATAGCCCTGCAGGGGTGTATTTGAAAAGCCTTGGAATTGAGCCACAAGATTTCAATTCATATGGATCTCGCCGTGGTAATCACAATATAATGATGCGAGGAACTTTTGCAAATATCAGAATAAGAAATGAAATGGTTGATGTTGAGGGCGGCTACACAAAGCACATTCCTTCTCAAGAAACTATATCAATCTTTGATGCGGCAATGCGTTACAAAGAAAATAATGTACCATTAGTAATTGTAGCAGGAAAAGAATACGGTACAGGGTCAAGTAGAGATTGGGCAGCAAAAGGTACTTTATTATTGGGAATTAAGGCTGTCATTGCAGAAAGCTTTGAGCGTATACATCGATCTAACTTGGTTGGCATGGGTGTTCTTCCGCTGATATTCCAGGATGAAATTACCAGAAAAATATTTGACGGAAGTGAAACAATCACTTTTAAAGGTGAGGTTATTCCAAATGGAAATCTAGAATGTATTATAACAAGAAGTGATAATTCAGAGAAAATAATTCAGCTAAAATGCTGCATACAAACTGCAACTGAGGTCAAATACCTGATGAATGGTGGAGTGTTAAATTATATTCTTGCATAACTATATCCGTTCAGCAAATGGCGTTAATTTAAGGAAAAGTGTCAGCGATTGTATAACCGCGATAAAGTAGATAAGCTTAAAAACCTGTCTTGAAAGTAATTATAGCCTTTTCCACAATAGTCTGAAATAGCTAAAGCTGGTACTTGCAGCCATCTGTGCCTTTCACATCTTACACCAATTGGATTATTACGAGAAAGGCTATAAATCCTTCCGCCTGGCTGTTGATTCTACCTTTTGATTACCTCTTCGGACTATTATGAAATATGCGCTATACTATCAGAAGTTTACATCTAATTATTCAACTGCCTCATATCTTCAATTTGCAATAAATACGGGCTATCTTTTGATAAAGTCTGGACAGCCAATTCAGCATACTTCATAAATTTCTTTAAATTACCCTCTATACAAGCCTTTTTTGTCAAAGCAAAGTAATACATCGCCATATTATTATCACATTTATATGCCACGCTTAAATATTTCCAAACAACAGCATTATTTGGCTCTGTGGTTAAAATTTGTTCTAGATAGAAAACCGCTTTTTTAAAGTCATTTTGTAGTAATAAAGTGTGAGATAATGCAAGCTTCACTAAATAGCTGTCGTTATCAGATAAATACTTAAGCGATTCTTCATACGCTTTTATTGCTTCACTCAGTTGCCCAGATTTGTATAGCATTTCCGCTTTTAATTCATACAGATATGGATCATTCTTTGATTTTTGAACAAGAGAATTCACTTTAGCTACAGCTTCATCTATTTTTCCCTTTCTATAGTAAACTATGGCATCAACATACTCAGCAACTCCTTCACTTCTCTCATATTTATTAGACAGCACATGAATAGAAGTAAAGAAAGAATCTAGCTTCGCAACCACACGCTCAAATTTTAGCAACTTATCTACAGGAAAGGGCTTTACATCATTTTTGACCTGATAACTCTGCACAGCAAATACACGTTTATCACTAAGTGGATGAGTGCGGAAGTATTCTTCACTGTTCTCATGTTCGATGCTTTTAAAGTAATCAAAAATCTCCTTCATACCTGAATTATCATAGCCAGATTCATCAAGATATCTCAACGCATAACTATCTGCCATACTCTCCTGCTCTTGAGAGTAATTAAAAAATAGCCTTGAACTTAGAGACATACCGCTAAGTAAAATTGCACTGGCGATCTGCGGATTAATCATGATAGTGGAAGCTAATCCTACCATATAGCTAATCATTGCAATTGATTGAAAGTAACTGATAGCCCAACCCATCTGCAATATATGGCCAGCAGATATATGAGCAATTTCATGTGCTAGTATGCCAAGCAAAACGTCAGGTTTTGTTGAATATTGTAAAAGCCCTAAGTGAATGAAAATACTGTTATTGTTGGCTACAAAAGCATTAATGGAATTATCATTGATAATAAAAACTTTTATCCGTTCACCATCAATATTTGCTGCGGAAAATAAAGGTTGTGCTAGCTCCTTCACTATAGCCTCTACTTCGCTATCTCTAATAATACCAACAGAATAAGCACTATTAAAATATGCAAAAAGAAGCAATAAAATTAGAAATTTAGTAAAATTAAGCATGAGAGTTGTATAATCTGTAGGCTTTTATATTATAACACCTAAATTATACAAATTTATAAACGCTAGTTTGACTTTTTGATGTAGCTTATTAATTTATCAATAGTGGTTAACTTAATTTCATGATCTTTAGCAAATTTAAGTAGCTCAGGTAAACGCATCATAGAACCATCCTTATTCACTAATTCACAGATAACAGCAGAGTGATCAAACCCGGCCAATTTTGCCATTTCAACACCTGCTTCAGTGTGGCCAGCACGTTTTATTACTCCACCTTCATTTGCAATCAATGGAAAAACATGGCCAGGTGTTATAATATCATCTTGAGTGCTGTTTTTTCCAATAGCAGCAAGTATAGTTTTTGCCCTATCTTCTGCTGAAACACCTGTTGTAATATCATAACGTGCATCAATTGATGTAGTAAATGCTGTATAATTATCACCGACATTTTTTCTTTCCATGAAGTTCAAGCCTAACTTGCTCATATGTGGTTTAGTCATTGCCAAACAAACAATTCCTGTACAATAATTTACCATAAAAGCGATATGTTCAGGCTTTATTTTTTCAGCTAAAACAATTAGATCTCCCTCATTTTCTCTATCTTCATTATCAACTAAAATAAATAACTTTCCAGATCTAGCATCCTCAAGTACATCCTCTATAGAGGAGATGTCAGGTAAGTTTAATGATATACAAGTGCTCTGTACCATAATTTTATTTAAATTCAATTTTAACTATTTTATATAATTTCTCACCACTTGGCACGATTACTTCTATATACTCACCAACTTTTTTACCGATTAAAGTGCTTCCTAAAGGTGAGCTAGTAGATATCAATTTTTTTGAAACATCAGCTTCATACTCACTGACAATCTTATAAATATACTCTACTTCACTTTTGTCATCATTTAACATGTTCAATGTAACAGTTGCACCAAACATCACTGTATCACCAGAAAGACTTGCCACTTCTATTATTTCCGCATGTGAAAGCTTATTTTCCACCTCCATTATACGGCCCTCGATAAAACCCAACTTTTCCCTTGCAGCATGATACTCTGCGTTTTCAGATAAATCACCTTGATCACGAGCGTCAGAAATAGCTTGTATCACTAAAGGCTTTTCTTCCTTTAATTTTTCAAGCTCGGCCTGCATCTTTTCAAAACCTTCCCTTGTAATAGGGAATTTACTAACAATGGACTCAGCCATAACCACCACCTAAACACAATAAAATTGAGTAGTAAAATTACTAACTATATTTAAAATCTCATTTTTTATATCATCACTCATGTCATTTGACAACTTTTTTAAAATGCCAGGATGTATATTATTAAAGTAATTAATAAGACCGTACTCAAACTTACTAATATCGCTCACCTGGACCTTACTCAACTGATTATATAAATTAGAAAAAATATACATCAGCACTACTTGCTCCTCTATTGGCACAGGTGAGTTCTGTTTTTGTTTTAATAACTCCACAAGGTATTTTCCCCTATTTAAAGCCAACTGAACACTTACATCAAGGTCAGAACCAAACTTTGCAAAGTCTTCCAACTCCCGATATTGAGCTAAATCCAGCTTTATAGAACCAGCAACCTTTTTCACAGATTTTAACTGAGCAGCAGAACCAACACGTGAAACCGACAAACCTATATTCACTGAAGGACGAAACCCTTTATGAAATAACTCAGTCTCAAGGAAAATTTGCCCGTCAGTAATTGAAATTACATTGGTAGGCACGTATGCAGATACATCTCCAGCCTGAGTTTCAATAATCGGCAAAGCTGTTAAAGACCCCTGCCCTTTTTCATCTGACATTTTAGCAGCTCTTTCAAGCAAACGAGAATGTACATAGAATATATCCCCCGGGTAAGCTTCACGGCCAGGAGGACGTCTTAATAATAAAGACATCTGTCTATATGCCACAGCATGCTTAGATAAATCATCATATACCACTAAACAGTGCATTCCATTATCACGAAAAAATTCCCCAATAGTACAGCCAGCATATGGTGCTAAAAACTGCATAGGCGCACAGTCAGAAGCACTGGCCATAACTACAGTAGTATATTCCAGCGCTCCGCTTTCTTTTAGCTTATTCACTACTTTTGCTACTGTTGAAATTTTTTGCCCAATAGCAACATAAACACTATAAACTTTTTGATTTTCATCCACTTCATCATTAATCTTTTTTTGATTGATGATAGCATCAAGAGCTATAGTCGTCTTACCAATTTGCCTATCACCAATAATTAATTCACGCTGCCCTCTTCCTATTGGAATGAGCAAATCTATAATTTTGATCCCAGTCTGCAATGGTTCATGCACAGACTTACGATCAATAATTCCAGGTGCTTTAGACTCTATATCCATCTTACTTTTTGCCCTAATTTCCCCACAATTATCTATAGGTTGACCTAAAGCATTCACTACCCTTCCTAATAATTCATGTCCTACAGGCACCTGCACCACGTCTCCACTGCACTTTACAATATCCCCTTCTTTTACATCGCGATCATTACCAAATATTACTATTCCCACGGTATCGTGATCTAAGTCAAGAACCATTCCTTCCACACCACTTGAAAAAAATACCTTTTCACCAAATTTTGCTTTCTCCAGTCCATAGACTAACGCAATACCATCTGTTACTGAAATTACTTCGCCTATGCTTTCCTGCTTTATAGGATTATCAAATGCCTCAACTTCTTTCTTGATTATCTTTACTATTTCAGCAGCGTTAATACTTTTTTTCATACAATATTCCTTACTTTTAATATCTCTACTTTAGTTAAATCAACCAGTCTATCTAAATAACTTTTTAGCGAAGCATCAATCAAATTAAAGCCATACTTAATTATAAAGCCACCCATTATAGAGGGATCAATAACATTACTTACTTTTACTATTTTACCAAGAAAGCCCAAAGATTCAGTAATTATTTTTATATCTGGTTCTTTTAGGACATATGCAGATTTTATAATAATTTCCAATTCATTTTTATTTTCCATTACAAGGCTTAAGAATTTTCTTAATATATGAATTAGTAAACCAGAACGTTTATTTGCAAGTACAACCATGATAAGCTTTATTAAATTCTCATTTATACTTTCTTTCATAGAAAGCACAATTTCTTTTTTGTGTAGAAAAGAAGTTGTTGGGCTAGATAAAAGCATAAAAATCTCATGATTATCTGCAAAAAAAGTTAACAAAAATTCTACTTCCTTCCTTATAATACCTAGTTTAGCCTCTGAAATGCTAAACAGCACTCTAGCATAAGATGAAATTAAATTATTGTTTTTCATATTCTACACTCACTATAATCTTTCACTCTTCAATCCAAGCATTTTTTATATATACAGGCCATTTTTTAAGTGAAAGGAAACACAAATCATATCTAACTGAATAATTTAAAAAATCAAGATTTTTACTTATAAAGCATTTAGAGGAGTTTATAATGGATTTACATTGAAGATTAGATATAGGTATTTCTTGCCCAAATAAACTAGTCTTTACTCCTATAAAAATGAGCTCCTTTTTTCTTTTTTTAGATACAATTAAATCAATTTCATCAAGCCTACAACAGTAACGATGCTTTATAATATTATATAATCTCAATTTCAAGTATGCTAAAACTAACAATTCACCAAAATAACCTACAAAGTAGCGGAAATTTTTTATCATAAAGAAACCATTATGATAAAATTAACTTTGTTGAACTATCTCTTTATTTTTACTATAAGCCCTACCTTTTGCCGCAACATCTCTGTCAACTAATTCAATAACCGCCATTGAAGCACAATCACCCTTTCTAGTTTTAAACTTAATTATTCTAGAATAACCACCGTTACGATCTTTGTAACGTTCAGCTAAAACACTCAATAATTTATCAGCTACCAACTTACTATTATGAAGACGCGAGAGTAAAAGCCTTCTACCATGTAAAGTATTTTTATTTTTAGCAATTGTAATAAACTTCTCTACATATGAGCAAAGTTCCTTTGCTTTTGGCAATGTAGTTACAATCTGCTCATGATTAATTAAAGAAATAGATAAGTTTTTCAACATTGATATCCTATGCTCGCTAAAACGAGATAATTTACGTTGCTTTATCCCATGTTTCATAACATTACCTAATCCTCATCAGTATATTGCTTAGCTAAACCTTCTATATCTTTAGGTGGCCAATTTGGTACATCCATACCCAAAGACAAACCAAAATTGGTTAAAACTGCCTTTATTTCATTCAAAGATTTTCTACCAAAATTAGCAGTCCTTAGCATTTCACCTTCTGTTTTCCGCACAAGATCACCTATATAAGTGATGTTTTCATTCTTCAGGCAATTATGCGACCTCACAGATAATTCCATTTCATCCACTTTACGTAACAAAACCGGGTCATAACCTAAATCTTTAGCGCTAGAAGATGAAAAATTTTGATGTTTTTTACAATCTACATTAGAGCTAATAAAAGGCTGAAATTGTTCTTGTAATATCCTTGCAGCAGAGTCAACAGCTTCACTAGGAGAAATCGTACCATCAGTTTCAATTGAAAGAATTAGTTTATCCTTATCAGTCACCTGGCCAACACGACTATTTTCTATTTTGCACGAAACCTTGCTAACAGGGCTATACAAGGCATTAACAGGAATAAATCCTATTAAATCCTGCTCATTAATAAGTTTTAAAAATTCATTCTCTTTATATTTTGCCACAGGAAGATAACCTTTACCACTCGCAATATAGATAGCCATATTAAGCTCTGTATTTTCCCCAAGCGTACATATCAATAAATCTTTATTAATTATAGAGCATTCATCATCAGTTTCTATCATGCCAGCTAGCACTTCACACGGACCCTTAACACTCAAATTCAAGCATTTATTAGAAATGCCATCCGATAACTTACACCTTAGCATGCTCATATTTAGCACTATATCGGTTACATCCTCTCTAACACCTTGAATTGAAGTAAATTCATGCGTTATACCTGCAATCCTTAATCCATAGACAGCACAGCCCCTAAGAGAAGATAGCATAACACGCCTTAGCGCATTACCTAAAGTTAAGGCAAATCCACTTTCTAAAGGCTCTAACACCACATCACCTTTTTCACTTGAATCACCAGGTATAACCTTAACTGAATTAGGCTTAGTCAACTTATTCAAACTGTCACCGAGAGAAACACTATCACTATAATACATAAAATAACCTTTTTGGATAACTCTATACTCTTCTTTTTTTTCTTAACCTGCACCCATTATGAGGAACTGCAGTTTTATCTGCAATGGATGTAACTGTTAATCCACAAGCTGCAAGTGCCTTAACCGCAGCTTCAGTACCAAAGCCAGGACCACGAACTATTACAGAAACAACCTTCATACCAAACCTATCTATTGCATTCTTTGCAGCAGATTCTGCAGCTTTACCTGCAGCATAAGGCGTGGATTTCCTGGAACCTGAAAAACCATATGCACCTACAGAAGTTTGATACAACGTATTACCCTGAGCATCAGTTACATTTACAAAAGTATTATTAAAAGTTGCACGAATATAAACAATACCAGTAATAAACTTCTTCGCGTTCTTACCAACCATTTTGACTTTTTTCATTAAAACTCACAACAACAATAAATTTATTTTTTTCCAGCAATAGGCAGCCGAGACCTACCCCCACAAATTTTAGCATTAGTATGAGTCCTTTGCCCTCTAACAGGCAAGCCTTTTCTATGCCTAACTCCTCTATAACATCCTATTTCCACCAAAGATTTTATATTCATGGCAACCTCTTTTCTGAGCTCACCTTCTATAGCATAATTCTTCCTAATAAAACTACTAACCCTTTCTATCTCCTCATCACTCAAGTCTGAAACACGTTTTGATTTATCAATTCCACAAGCATTGCAAATAACGTTTGCAGTAGCGATACCTATACCGTATATATAAGTCAACGCAAAAGGAATACATTTTTTCACTGGAATATTTACACCTGCGACACGTGCCACTTGTACCTCGATATTTTATTAATAATAACTCTTAGTTTATACCATAAAACAACTTAGAGTCAAACTAAATTATAAGAAATTTTACCTTTAATTTCTTTCACCACTTCTTCGACGCTCAAATTAGCATCAATTGTTAACAATTTGTCTCTATAATACTCACGCAAATCCTTCATTTGAAGGTGATATTCACCTATCCTCTTATTAATTGCAGCAACATTAGCGTCATCAACTCTTTTTTCTAGATTTTTCCCCTTACATTTTATACATATAACGCTATCACTACCTTTAAATGACGATATACTGTATACACTCTTGCAGTCTGAGCATATAATACGGTTTTGCAACCTATTCATTGCAGCCACATCATCAATTTTTAGTTCAATTGCAATATCAATATCCTTACCGTATTTCTTTTGTAAAATTTGAGTTAAAAAATGAGCCTGATTTAGATTCCTTGGAAAACCATCTAACAGAAAATCTCCACCTTTGCTCTCAATCTCATTACGTAATATCTCGCATATAATTTTATCTTGAATCAGATTGCCAGATTCAACAATATCTTTTATCCTTTTCCCCAACTCAGTATCACTAGATATTATATTTCTCAATAGATCTCCCACTGAAATCAGCCCTAAATTATACTTCATTACCAACAAGCTTGATTGAGTACCTTTTCCAGAGCCCGGTAGGCCAAAAATAGTAATTATCATCTCATTTTCCTCATTTTAGATTCATACTTCTTTATCCAGCCATCATACTTATTTGAAAAAATATAAGATTGTATTTGCATAATAGTATCAGTAATGACATTCACTATAATCAGTAAGCTTGTCCCACCAAAAATAAATGGTATATCATAATAATATCTAATAACCTCAGGCACAGTACATATTACCACCAAATATGCAGAACCAATAAATGTTAATTTAAAAACTATATCTTGAAGGTAATCAGAGGTATGTTTACCAGGCCTTCTACCAAGAATAAATCCTCCATTCTTTTTAAGAAAATCAGCATTCTCCTCTGGATTAAATATGAAATTTGTGTAAAAAAAGTTAAAAAATACTATGAGAGTCAAATAAGCTATAATATACACTACTTTATTTGCCATAAAGTAATTTAAAATAATATCAGAAACAGCGTGGCCCTTATAAAAATTCGCAATTGAAACAGGAGTTAACAAAATTGCATTAGCAAAAATAGTTGGTATCACACCAGACAAATTAATCTTTAATGGAATATAAGTAAAATCATCATTATGTAATTTTTTAAATTGTTTTTTTGGATATTGAACAACTACTTTCCTGTACGAAGATTCTACAAAAACAACTAAAAGTAGCAGCAGAAAAAATAATACTATAATAAAAAGAATGATAAATAATGATATGCTTCCATTTTTATTTAGCATTAATAAAGAAGAAAAAGCGCTATGTAATTCTGATATTATACCTGTGAAAATAATTAACGATATGCCATTACCTATACCACTTGCACTAATCCGTTCTCCAAGCCATATCAAAAACATAGTCCCACCCAAAAGGCTAAAAACACCTACTGTACGGAACATGATACCCGGCTCGATGACAACCAATGCCCCTTCCCTATTCATTCCTTCCAGTGCAATTAGAATTGGAATTGATTGAAATACGCAAAGTACTATAGTCAGGTAGCGTATGTAAGAATTCATCCTCCTACGCCCTAGCTCTCCATCGTTTTTAACCTCATTAATCCCTTTAATAGCAGAAGAAAATAACTGCATCGCTATAGATGCAACTATATATGGCATTACATTCAGTGCTAAAATCGTCATCCTAGCTAATGCACCACCTGAAAATAAATTAAATACTCCAAAAACGCCAGAACCCTCTTTAGGAAATATATCATTAATGATATCAAGATTAATCCCAGGAATAGGCACATAAGTACCAAATCGGTAGCAAATCAAAGCTATAAGTGTGAAAAATATATGCTTTAATAAATCACCTTTATAAAACAACGTAGGATCTAAGCTATTAAATGTTGACTTACTGCTCATAATTTATGACAGTATTTCTAGACTACCACCAGCTGAAGTCACAGACTCTTTCGCAGCTTCTGAAGCAAAATCAACATGAAACGCAAACTTTTTATTTAATTTACCTTTATTAAGGAGCTTAATTCTTTGCTTAACAGATTTTATAAAACCAAATTTATGTAGCATCTCTTTATCAATAGTGGAATTTTCTACTATTTTTCCAGCTTCCATTAAGCGTTGTATATCACCAACGTTAATTATAGAATATATATTTCTACGTATAGGTTTAAATCCTCTTTTAGGTAAACGAGTATATATAGACTGTTGCCCACCTTCAAAACCATTTATAGACACTCCACTTCTAGCCTTTTGTCCTTTATGACCTCTACCAGACGTTTTACCTTTACCACAACCAATACCTCTACCAAGCAACTTAGCCTTCTTCTTTCTCGATAATTTAGTAAATATAGTGTTTAATTTTACAGCATCATTCATATTTTACCTATTCACAACTATATCGCTAATTTTTTTACCCCTTTTGCTTGCAACTTGACGAGGGGACAACATATTATCAAAAGCTTCAAAGACTGCACATATAACATTATGAGGGTTATTTGATCTAGTAGATTTAGCCACCACATCCTTTATACCCAATACCTCAAAAACTGATCTAATCGCACCACCAGCAATAATTCCCGTTCCTGGCCTTGCAGCTCTTAAAACTATCTCACCGGAGCAAAACTTTGCCTTAATATCATGATGCAAAGCTCTTCCTTGACGTAAATATACTCTAATCATTGATCTTTTTGCAGCATTGACAGCCTTTATTCTAGCTTCAGCAACTTCCGCATGCTTACCTATTCCACAACCTACCCTACCCTTCTCATCACCAACAACAACTAAAATTGAGAAAGAAAATCTTCTACCTCCTTTGGTAACTGTTGTTACCCTACGAACTGAAACTAAAAGCTCTGATAAATCATTATTATTTTGCAAATTCTTTACAGCCATATTTAAAACCTTCTAAAATTTAAATCCAGAACTTCTCAAAGCTTCAGCAAATTGAGAGACTAATCCCGTATATTTATATTCACCACGATCAAACACCAATTCTTGATCCAATTTCATATCAGAAAGGCGCTCTATCATTAAAGTAGAAACCTGTTTTACAGTTTCAGCATTAACCCTTCCTTTGCATGCATTTTTAATTTTCGCATCTAAAGTAGAAGCTGAAGTTAAAGTAACTCCTTTTTTATCATTAATTAACTGAGCGTAAAAATGCCTATTAGATCTAAATATCGATATACGCAAGCGCTCACTGCTATTGGCAAGCTTCCTTCTATTACGTAACTTCCTTTTTTTAGCATTACCTAAAAAATTATATAATCTTCTCATTTTAATTACTTCTTTTTACTTACAACTTTACGCAACATAAATTTGCCCTTTATTACAATTCCTTTACCTTTATAAGGATCATACTTTCTAATTTTGCATATATCAGACGCTACCATATAGACCTTTTGCTTATCCATACCACTAACCACTAGCTGCGTTGGCTTTATACACTTAATCTCAATATCTTTAGGCACTTTATATTTTACATTATGACTATAACCAAGATACAAAGTCAAATACTTACCATCACATTCTGCTTTATATCCCACACCATTAATCTCAAGTTCAACAGAAAAACCATTAACCATTCCATTAATGATATTATTGATATTGCTTCTATAAGTCCCCCACATGGGCCTTATTTCATCGTAACCATCTTCGTTTTGATTGACAGAAAGAAATAATTGATCATTAACAACCCTACACTCGATATAACTGCATAAGCTGATTTCTTTCTCTGCCTTAGCATTTTTAATCAAAATTTTACCGCCAATATATTCAACTGAAACACCAGAAGGAATATTAATAGGCGCAGAACCTACTCGAGACATGAACCTCTCCTATTTAAAACACACGACATAATATTTCTCCACCAACTTTTAAATTACGAGCATTATAATCGGTCATTATACCTTTAGAAGTCGATATAATAAAAATACCAAGTCCATTATATGCCTTAGAAATATCCTTATACCGAGAATAACGACGGCAACCAGGCTTTGATACCCTAGCTATATCATTAATCACAGGCGACCTATCATAGTACTTCAACTTTACAATGAATGAAAGTATATTATTCTCCACCTCTTTTTTATAATCAAGAATATACCCTTCCTCTTTTAAAATCTCCAATATAGAAGAATTCACTTTAGAAAATAGGACTCTTGTTGTCCTATGCATTGCCAATTGAGCATTACGTATTCTTGTTAAAAAATCACCAATACCATCAGATAACGACACTATTACACTCCTTATATCATATTACCAACTAGATTTTGTAACTCCTGGAATTTGCCCAAAAGCACACAAATCACGCAAAACAATTCTACACAAACCAAATTTTCTATATACTCCCCTTGGCCTTCCAGTTAAAGCACATCTGTTTCTGATCCTAACCTTAGATGAATCTCTAGGCAGTTTTTTGATCAACTCACTCTGAGCTTTGAATCTATCACTAATAGACAAATTCTTATTATTTAATATAGATTTCAATTTTTCTTTTTTTTCTTTATACTGATCGCACAAAAGAACTCTACGAAGATTTCTTTGTATCATAGATTTTTTAGCCATATCTTTTCTCTCCAATTAATCAAAAAAAGGAAACTTAAATGCCAGCAATAATTCCTTTGCTTCTTTATCACTGGATGCACTTGTTATAATATTAATATCCATACCTCTAATCCCACTGATTTTATCATAATCTATTTCTAGAAACGAAATATGCTCTTTTATGCCAAAAGAAAAATTCCCACTGCCATCAAATTGCTTTATACTAAACCCTCTAAAATCCTTTTCCCTTGGTAAAGCAATATATATTAGCCTTTCTAAAAATTCGTACATTTTATCTCGACGCAAAGTTACTTTACAGCCCACAGTAGCACCCTTCCTAATTTTAAAACCAGAAATAGATTTTTTTGCAACAGTTGAAACAGGCTTTTGCCCTGTAATTAGATGCAAGCTATCAAGTGGCTCATTTATTGCTTTACTATCCGCAGCAGCACCACCAACACCCATATTCACACATACTTTAACAAGTTTAGGCACTTGCATTACATTGCTATAACCAAACTTACCTTTCAAAAATTTTATTATGCTAACCTTGTATAACTCTTTAAACATATCAACCTAATCTATTACTTCCCCAGAAACTTTCGCAAAACGCACCTTTTTACCATCTATAAATTTAAATCCAACTCTAGTAGGAGTTTTATACTTAGGGTCCAATGCCGCAACATTTGATACATCAATAGCTAATTCCTTACTTAATACACCACCACTATTTCCAGCTCTTGGCTTAGTATGTCTCTTACAAACATTCACCCCAGAAACAATTACTTTTCTTTTATTTTCGCGTATTATTACTTTTATTATCTTACCGATCTTTCCCTTATCTTTACCAGTTAAAACTATAACATCATCACCACTTTTTACTCTAGCACTCATTACAAAACCTCAACAGCTAATGACATTATTTTCGTAAAAGAACCAGATGATAACTTTTTCACCGGACCAAATACTCTAGTACCAAGCGGCTCACCTTGATTGTTAATTAAAACTACAGCATTACTGGAAAAACGAATTACAGAGCCATCAGATTTTTTAATAGGACCTTTTACTCTAACTATAACCGCCCTGTATACTTTTCCTTTCTCAACTTTCCCTCTCGGAGTAATAGATTTAGTAGACACAATAATAACATCGCCTATAGATGCAGACTTTCTTCCACCTAACAATCCAATGCAAAGAACTGCACGCGCACCAGAATTATCTGCCACTTCTAACAATGTATTTTTTTGAATCATAAAAACATCCTACTCATTTTGAGCTATTAATAACAATCCATTTTTTAGTAGCAGAAATAGGTTTATGCTCCTGTATAAAAACCTTATCCCCTTCCTTACATCCATTACTTTCATCATGGGCTGTATACTTTTTATATTTTTTAATAACTTTTTTATATAACTTATCTTTATATACCTGCAATACCGAAACTTTTACAGTTTTATCGCATTTAGCACTAACAATGGTACCACAAAAAACCTTCTTAGGCATCTTTTCCCTCTCTTTTTCTTTCATTTAATGCAGTTAAAATACGAGCTATACTTCTTTTTATCAAGCCAAAGCGCGAAAAAGTATTATACTGACCCATTTCTTTTTGAAAAGACAAGTTAACAAATTCTTTTCTTAAGGCTACAAGAATCTCATATAGTTCCTGCGAAGATTTTGATCTAATTTCAGCTATATTCATCACAACTCCATTTAACTATGATTAGATACAAACTTACATTTTATCGGCAATTTAGCAGTTGCTTTTTCAAGGGCTAATTTTGCCAAAGGTAAAGGAACATCATTGCTGATCTCAAATAAAATCCTACCTGGCTTAGCCTTAAATACCCAAAATTCAACACTACCTTTTCCTTTACCCATACGTACATCTGCTGGTTTTTTACTAATAGGAGTATCAGGAAAAATCCTTATCCATACCTTACCAGAGCGTTTTAAAGTTCTAGATATCACACGCCTTGCGGTTTCAATATGTCTGGACTGAATCCTACCTGATTCAACAGCTTTCAAGCCATACTCTCCAAAAGCAAGCATGCTACCACCTCTTGTGTTACCTTTAATCCTCCCTTTAAATGCCTTTCTATACTTACTCTTTTTGGGAACAAACATTTCAATATACCATTAATTACCACTATAAACCCAAACTTTAACTCCTATAATACCATATATAGTTTTTGCTTCGCACAAAGCATAATCTATACTAGCACGTAAAGTATGCAAAGGCAAACGACCTTCTTTATACCATTCGGTACGAGCTATCTCAGCTCCACCAAGACGCCCAGAGCAGCTAACTTTAATACCCTTACCACCCATTCTAAGGCAGCTTTGAATAGCTTTCTTTATTGCTCTTCTAAATGATACCCTTTTTTCTAACTGTTGTGCAATGCTTTGTGATATTAAAGTTGCATCTATCTCAGATCTTTTTACTTCTACTACATTTACTTCTACACTGTTTTTTACTTCTTTAGTTATCACTTGCTTTATTTTTTCAATATCCGAACCCTTTTTCCCTATAATCACTCCTGGTCTAGATGAATGTATTGTTACAGAAACTAAATCAATTTTACGCTCTATAATAACCTTAGAAACACCTGCATGCTTAAAAAATTTATTCATATAATTACGAATATATAAATCTTGATATAATTTTTGCTTATAATCCTTATCAGCATACCAAATAGAATTCCAGATATTAGAATTAACTTTTAGCCTAAATCCTATAGGATTAACCTTTTGTCCCATATCTTTACACTTTCCCTATTAATTTTCTACTTTCATAAATCATGCAGACTCTCCTAACTTAATAACTATATTACTATAACGCTTGCTAATTCTATTTGCTCTACCCATAGCTTTTGGATATACCCTACGTAAAGTAAAAGATTTACCTATCAAAATTTCTTTTATATATAAACTATCGATATCTAACCCATAATTATACTGAGCATTAGCAATAGCAGAAGCTAAAACTTTGTTTATCAGTGCAGCAGCTTTTTTTTCACAAAATTTTAATTGCACCGTAGCAAAAGAAACTTTCTTATTACGAACTAAGTCTGCAACTAAATTCAACTTTCGAGGAGTTGATTTTAAAGCTCTAGAACTAGCTTCAACACTTATATTACTCATATCTATTACCTTCTTGTTGCCTTTTTATCACCACTGTGACCATTAAACTTACGAGTAGGCGAAAATTCACCAAATTTATGACCTATCATATTTTGATCAGTAACTTTCACTGGTATATAAATCTGACCATTATACACAACAAAGGCGTAGCCTAAAAATTGAGGCAATATTACAGAAGACCTAGAATGCACCTTTATCTTCATATTACGAACCTGAGCACCACCCATCTCATCTAATTTTTTCTTTTTTCGCAATATAGATGGATGACAGAAAGGAGGCTTCCATGCAGATCTACTCATAAATTACCCTTTTAATTGTTTAATATACTTATTACTAGACTTGTTTTTCTTTCTAGTTTTCTTTCCTTTTGTTGCAACACCCCAAGGAGTAACAGGATGGCGACCACCAGAAGTCTTTCCTTCCCCTCCACCATGAGGATGATCAACAGGATTCATCGCAACTCCACGCACAGCAGGTCTAATGCCAAGCCACCTACTTCTGCCCGCCTTACCTAATTTTCTATTTTTATGATTAGGATTGGATACTACACCAATAGTCGCCTTACAAGAAGATAAAATCAATCTAACTTGACCAGACCTAAGTCTCAATAAAACATATTGACCATCGCGACCAACAATTTGCGCATAGGAACCAGCAGATCTAGCAATTACAGCACCATTACCTGGCTTCAATTCAATATTATGAACAAAAGTACCAACAGGTATATATTTTAATAATAAACAATTCCCAGGTAAAATATCAGCTCCATAACCTGATATAATAACATCTCCAGGTTTCATACCTTGAGGTGCTAATATATAAGATTTAGAATTATCTTCTTTATATGATATTAACGCTAAAAACCCACTTCTATTTGGATCATATTCTATTTTTTCCACAACAGCCTGATCACTTCTAGTGCGCTTAAAATCTATAATTCTATACGTCCTTTTATGACCACCACCCTTATGACGAGTTGTAATTCTACCATAATTATTTCTCCCACCACTAGACCCCTTACCACGCGTAAGAGACTTCTCTGGCTTATTTTTTGATAAACCAACTCTACTTACTAAAACAGCACCACGAGAAGCTGGAGTAACAGGATTAAGAAATTTTATACCCATACTAAACACTCATTATATCTAATTTTTGACCATCAATTAACGAAAAATAAACCTTCTTTTTTTGCTTTTCATAACCAACAACACCTCTAAAACGCCTAGCTTTAGACTTTCCTCTGATAACATTTATAGAGGAAATTTTCACATTAAATAATGATTCTATAGCTAATTTTATTTGGCGTTTATTTGCGTTTACAAAAACATACATAGAATATTTATTAAATTTCTCCCTCAAAAACGAAGCTTTTTCTGTAATTATAGGAGACTTTATTATATTATTATATTTAATCACAGCAACCTACCTTCAAGATGCCTCAGAGCATCACTTGTCAACATTATACACTCATGATTTAGTATATCAAAAACGTTTAATCCCATTGGTTTAATTAAATCCACATAATGCAAATTTCTAGCAGCTCGTAGCAAATTATCTCCATAATCACCAACTATCAAAAA
Organism: Wolbachia endosymbiont of Ctenocephalides orientis; assembly: GCA_028571345.1. Lineage (GTDB taxonomy): Bacteria > Pseudomonadota > Alphaproteobacteria > Rickettsiales > Anaplasmataceae > Wolbachia. Next base: position 1,337,224 of record CP116769.1, on the reverse strand, counting down.
AGAAGAAAATTTAAAATTTTTGATATAATTAAGCATATCTGATGTTTTTTGTACATCAATATCTAAATTATCCAGAATGACTAATTGACCATTTGCATATTTTAAAGATAAAGCAATCTTTAAAGCAAGCTTACGCACCTTTTTATTAAGGCTATATGCATGACTTCTAACAACAGGACCATAAATAATCCCACCACCTCTAAATTGAGGAGAACGCAAACTTCCTTGCCTTGCCCTACCAGTACGCTTCTGACCATAAGGTTTAGCTGTTGTACCAGAAACATCACTAATACCTTTTGTCTTGTGAGTACCAGCTCTCTTCTTCGCTAATTGCCATTTAACCACATCATGTAAAATATGTAATTTCTGCTTTACAGAAAATATCAAAGGATTAGGCTCAATATCTCCTACTTTATCACCGGATAATTTAACCAAACTGCATTCCATAATTAATTCACCATCTCACTATCATTGTTTACACCATCTAATAATAATCCTACCGGATAAGGAGCATCTTTATGCAAAGACTTTTTAACTGCATCTCTCACAAAAACACAAGAATTCTTAAAACCAGGAACATTATTACCCTTTACGGCAATTATATTATTTTCATAGTCAATAGATAATATCTTCATATTTTGCACAGTCACTCTAGCATTACCTAAATGGCCTGCCATTTTTTTCCCCTTAAATACCCTACCAGGATCTTGACATTGCCCAGTAGAACCTTGTGATCTATGAGCAATAGAAACACCATGCGACGCTCCCATACCACTAAAGTTATGCCGCTTCATTACACCAGCAAATCCTTTACCTATAGAAGTTCCCGTAATATCAAGATATTGACCAACTATAAAATGATTAATTCCTACTTTCTTACCACACTCTATTCCCAGTAAGTTATCCAATCTACTCTCGTATAATCTACATTTATTACTTATATCCTTTTTCTTTAAGTATTCCAACTGAGGTTTTGCTATATTCTTAAAATCTCCAACACCTAAAACTACTGAATTATAGCCGCATTTACCTTGCTCTTTTACATCAATAATATAAGTATCACTAAGATGTAACAAAGTCACAGCTATTCGGCCAGTATCAGAATATATAGCAGTATGACCAACATTCTTCATTAACAAACCAATTCTTCTCAGTGCATTCACCCTTTTCATATTACTTTCCTAAACCTTAACTTCTTTAACTTTTAAATCAATCTCAACACCAAAAGAAAAGGATAGACCCGTAAGCATCTGCATCATAGTAGGAGTTAAATCACGCAAAACAACTAGACGCTTAGAAACTCTCATTTCAAACTGCTCTCGAGATTTCTTATCAACATGAGGAGATCTATTAACAATAAACTTAGAATTTTTCCTTGGCAACGCAACTGGGCCAGATAACTTTGCACCAGATTGCTTTAATTCATCAACAAACTTTTGAACACACCTTTCTAACAAGGAAGAATCGAAAGCCTTAATGCTAATATATATGTCCTGCTTCATCTTCTATATTATTTACCCCAAAATCTCAGAAACGACACCAGATCCAACAGTCTTACCGCCCTCTCTGATTGCAAAATGCAAGCCTTTATCCATTGCTATTGGTACCTGCAACTCTACTTCTATACTTATATTATCACCAGGCATCACCATCTCTTTTCCATCCAGTAATTTTACACTCCCTGTTACATCAGTAGTTCTTAAATAAAATTGTGGCTGATAATTTGCAAAAAATGGTGTATGCCTTCCTCCCTCATCCTTCTTCAATATATAAACTTCTGCCTTAAACTTCCTATGCGGCTTTATAGTCCCAGGCTTTCCTAACACCTGCCCTCTCTCCACTTCTTCTCTTTTTGTACCTCTTAGCAATATTCCAACGTTTAAGCCAGCACTTCCCTTATCTAGCAACTTCTTAAACATTTCAACACCAGTACATGTAGTCTTCTGTGTATCTTTTAAACCTACTATCTCTATCTCATCTCCTGTCTTCACTTCTCCTCTTTCTATTCTTCCAGTCACAACTGTACCACGTCCAGCAATTGAAAATACATCCTCTATTGGCATTAAAAATGGCAATTCTACAGGCCTTGGCGGAACAGCAACATACTCGTCCAACTTCTCCATTAACTTATCTATCGATGGTTTTCCATATTCGTTGCCCTCATCCTCCAACGCTTTTAATGCAGAACCAACTACCACAGGAACCTCATCCCCAGGAAACCCATATTTAGTCAATAATTCTCTGACTTCCATTTCTACTAAATCTAGCATATCAGGATCAGCAACATCAGCTTTATTTATGTACACCACAATATAACCAACACCAACTTGCTTCGCCAGCAGTATATGCTCTCTTGTTTGTGGCATCGGACCATCAACTCCCGACACTACCAATATAGCAGCATCCATCTGCGCCGCACCCACAATCATATTCTTCACATAGTCAGCATGTCCAGGGCAATCAACATGCGCATAATGCTTACTATCCGTTGCATATTCAACGTGCGCCGTCGCAATCGTTATACCCCTCTTCTTCTCCTCTGGAGCTTTATCTATTTGATCATATGCTACAAAATTCCCATAATACTTTGTTATCGCCGCTGTTAACGTAGTCTTTCCATGATCTACATGTCCTATCGTCCCCACATTTACATGCAGCTTCCCAAATGCTTCTACTGTTGCCATAATTTAAACTTTTCTACTAAAAATACAAATACATGAGTAAATAATATGTTGATTCTATAAAAATACAACAAAAAAAAAGAGCGGATAGTGGGAATCGAACCCACGTCACTAGCTTGGAAGGCTAGAGCTCTACCATTGAGCCATACCCGCACAATGGAGAAGGTAGGATTCGAACCTACGTACGCTCACGCGAACAGATTTACAGTCTGTCACCTTTAACCACTCGGTCACTCCTCCACAAAAAAAAATTGCTAAAAGAGTGATGCCTTAGCATCTCAAACTTAAGCTTTTATTGTATTTAATACTAAATGCCTAAAATTAAAAAATCAAGCAATTATTTTCCTAAATCCAACTTAATTAAGCTTGAACTCAACTTTGCCTTATATAATTCAATATTTTCAATAAAACGTTTGAACAGATAATGTGAATCATGTGTACCAGGAGCTTCTTCTGGATGATACTGCACAGAAAAGACCGGATAACCCTTCATCATTATTCCTTCTATACTATTATCAAACAGAGAGGTATGCGTAACCTCAATACAATTTGGCAAAGAATTTGAATCAACAACAAAGCCATGATTTTGGCTAGTAATCTCAATTTTTCCAGTATTTTTATCATAAACTGGATGATTACTTCCCCGATGACCAGTATCCATCTTGATAGTCCTCGCCCCCAAAGTAATTGCAAGCAATTGATGACCCATACATATACCAAAAATTGGTATTTTAGATTTTACCAGAATATCCAACTCCGAAACAACGTTCACTCCTATTTCTTGCGGATCACCAGGGCCATTTGAAAGTACTACACCATCTGGATTCACGCTTAGTACTTTATGAGCAAAATTTCCACCTGGCTTAACTAATTCAATTGCACAGCCAAGCTCTGCTAAGCGTGAAACTATACTGATTTTTATGCCAAAATCAACAACCACAACTTTATATTTTGCATTCGAATCATTTTTAAAACTATTACTTAAACTAACTTGATTTGTTGCTTCTATTCCATTTAAAGGGCTATACTCTTTTAATTCACTCAACTCACTTATATCATGCGGCAAGCATATCATCCCATTTTGCGCTCCATGCTCTCTCACATGCTTTGTTAAAGCTCTAGTATCAATTTCCGATATTCCAACTATATTATTTTCTTTCAGCCAATTATGTAGATCCTTATATGAAGAAGGATGAGATTGTGGTGAAAGCTCGCGCATAACAACACCACTTGCAAAAATTTTTTTCCCTTCATTATCTTTATTATTTATTCCAATATTGCCAATATGAGGAAAAGTAAAGGTTATAATTTGATTAGCAAAAGAAGGATCAGTTATAGTGTGTTGGTAACCAGTCATACTAGTAGTGAAGCATATTTCACCTAAACATTTGCCTTTTTTACCGACTGACTTCCCCCAAAAACATCGGCCATCTTGTAAAACTAAAACTGCGTCCTGCACAAAATTCTCTCTAGATCATTTAAAGTATTATATAGAAATTTAAAATAATCAGAAGTAAAAACCTTTTTTTAAATCTAAGGCTCAACAGTATTAAAAAACTTTTAAATATCAACCAACAATACATCAGTTCACACAGAATATATCATTGACTATTTGTATATTCTATATTAGGCATAAGTAGGTTATATATAAAGTGGAGGTTTATAATGAACGCGAATACAGAACAATCTAAAGAAATAAATAGAAAATGGGGAATGGTAGGAATTGGCTTACTGATATTTACAATAATGCTGCCATCGATTTTTCTATTAGTTAAAATAGCGATAGGAATTGCTTTGATTTCTATAGGGACTATAGCAGTGAAAATTGCCTCAAAAACAATATCAAGCGCTATTGAAGATAACCATTCATCACCACAGTCAACACAAAGCAGAATTACAAATTTAATTGTTGGATTAACATCAATATTTGTAGGTGGGTTATCATTAATAATTATAGCAAAAATAGGCTTGGTTCCAGCATGTGCAGCCGTAACTACTTTAGCGTTATATGAGTATGTTAAAGATGAAGAAATAGGCAAAAATGTAAATAAGAGGCTTGACGAAGTAGCTGATGTATCAACTAAGTTTATCATTAGCAAAATTGAAAAATTCCTTCCGTCACAAAATCAAGAAACTAATGTTTCAACACCACAAAATCACGAAGCAGATGCATCAAGACCACAAAGCCGCGAGGAAGATACATCAAGACTTACTCAGCAACAAGCGCGCGAGAGAAATGAATCATTCGTAATGATATAGGTCAATAGGCAGCAATGGTCTAGAAAGTGTTCTAGGCTCTTTCTCTCTATTCTGCATTCCAATCTTTCTCGAATATTGCCAATCCTTGGTCAGTAAGGGGGTGATTGATTAACTGTTGCAATATTTTTGCTGACATAGTAATAGCGTGCGCCCCAAGCTTTGCAGCTTTTATTACGTGCACCGGACCTCTCACTGATGCAACAAGCACTTTAGTGTCAAATTTATAATTGGAATATATTCTGCATATGTCTTCTATAAGAGATAAACCACCATCATAGCTTATATCATCAATGCGACCAACAAAGGGGGAAATAAAACAAGCACCGACCTTAGCGGCGAGTAGTGCTTGTCCAGGAGAAAAACATAATGTGATGTTAGCAGGTATTTTATGCTCTGTCCACAACTTTTTACAACAAATTAGTCCTTTTTTTGTAAGAGGTAATTTTACTACGATATTCTTAGCTATTTCCGCTAACCTTAGGCCTTCTTCAATCATTTTTTCGTACTCATCAGAGACAACTTCAACGCTTACAGGACCATTTATAATCTGGCATATTCCCCTAATTAAATCCTCATACTTCTTTTTACGTCCAGATTTTGCGATCAGTGATGGATTTGTTGTTACTCCATCAATAAAATCTTTTAAATCTTCAATTTCATTTAAATCTGCACTATCAAGAAAGATTTCCATATTCATACTTCTTAACCTAAAACACCAATTACTTTGGCAATTCTAACTTATACTCAAAAACACTTATTACATCAATGCTATAATTATATGACATTGCCAAAAATAGTAGATAAGGGATACAGGAGTAGGATCTGTGAACAAAATTTAAGGAAATAATATATAGGTACAAAAGAATGGGGAAAGGTCGTGGTTAAAATTTTTGATTAAGAAAAAAGCACAAGTGAAATAGCACTTTGTTTGCTGACTCAAAGGATTTGTGTATTATTATCTTTCTACAACATTGTCATTAGTTCCATGGTGATGAACATATTCAACTTCTGAAGGAGGTTGGTTATTACTTATGTCATAATAAAGAAGCCTTTCTACATTCGACATCAAATACATTGCGCTCATAATCATACTAATTGTTACACCTAGACTAAATTTGTAAATTACGCCGTTACTCAAGTTTATTGGCACAATTGGAAGACTTAAGTTATCCACTATAAAACCAGTCAAACCCAATGAAAGAGTAATTGTGCTAGTGATGAGTGATTTTTTACATTTATTGAGCTCATCAGTACATTTTTTATCTTCAGTACATTTTTCACTTTCGTGTTTTTTATCTTCGTATTTTTTATACGTATAATAATAACTTATAGGTTCTGAAATAAACAAAAATAAGATTGTTGACGTAAATCTAAAGTAACTAACAGAATCTGCTGCAAAAAAATGGATGATTTTTGTCTGTATTAATATTCCTATGATGCTGTTTCCCAAAAGTGCTAATTTGCCTACAATTTTTGCTAACTCTTCTTTGCTGTCAGGCTTTTTATAATTATTGACTAAATTATGTATAATAAATGCAGAATGAAAAATATATAATATAGATAATGGCAATTTTATTAATCTGGCAGTATCTCTGATAAATAAGATATTTGATCTATTGCTATCAATAAACTCACAATAAAATTGTAGTGAAATTTTACATATTAGAGTTGTTAGACCTGTAGTTACACAAATAGCTTGTCTATATTTATGACGATAAGTATCATGAACTATTTGTGGAAAATTATTTGATTTTTCTGCCACAACGTTTAGCATACAAAATTAATAAAATTTTAGCTAATCTTAGTTTACTATATAAACATCCTAAATACAATAGACCTCCTTCGAAATCTATTTATAATCAGAAATTTTTAGGAGAGGTGCAAGCAAGCAACGCAGAATACTCGAATGTATTTGAGGAGCGCAGCTCAGCATCGACAACAAAATTGCCATTAGAAATTGAGTTTCGAAAGAGGTTTAATGGTTATACAGGACTTTTATGGTAATTTATGCATAAATCAGCTAAGCATTTTATAAATAATTCATCAGTACTCAGTGTAGAAGCGCGAAAGTAGTATTCATTCTTGATAATTGATTTATATTCAATATCAAGCTCAACAAGTGTTTCGGAGTGCTCAGAAACAAAAGAGATGGGTGTTAGAACAACAGGAATATCATCATTCTTTGCACGTAATAATTCGCTTTCTGTGCTTGGTTCTAGCCATTTTACAGGGCCAATTTTGCTTTGATAGCATATTGCCCAGTCAAGGTTTTTTATAGCTAGCTTTGCTACTATTAATTCTACGCTCTTTTCTATTTGTAAAGCATAAGGGTCTCCTTTTTTTATTACACTTACAGGAAGACTATGTGCTGAAAATAGAACTCTGGGTTTACCAATTTTGCTGGCTAATTTGTAGTATTTAGCTATAAGAGCAGCATGAGCCGCAATGAAATCTTCATGATCATGATAATGCTGAATTATTTTTGTGTGGCACTTTAGCTCATGTTTCTCAGCGCTTTTTTGCCAATTTTCAATAGATGATAAAGTTGTAGTGGTTGAGTATTGAGGATAAAGGGGCAATAAAATTACTTCATCAGGGCTAAATTGCTTAACATTTTTTACAACCTCATTAGCAAAAGGATGCCAGTAACGCATGCAAATGAGCACTTTATGTTGATGGTTACGATTTTTATTTAGCATACGCTCTAAAGCATCAGCTTGTGCCTCTGTATTCTCTAAAATTGGCGACTTTCCCCCAATTTTCTCATATATCTCTTGGGCAGTCTTTTCTCGTTTAGCAGATATAAACTTAGCTACAAGGAATCTGAATGGATTGGGTAAGCTGATTATTCTCTTATCATAAAAGAGGTTAAATAAAAAAGGACGAACTGCATCTGGTGAATCAGGCCCACCAAGATTGAATAGAACAATCGCTGTTTTTTTCACCTATGCTCCACAACAAGCTGCTTTAGGTGTGCCTATAGACTCAGCTACGGCTTCATCAAACTTAGTAACAGGTATGACATTCCTTAAGCTACCATAGGATAAAAGCCCAAATTTTTGTACATAACTTTGAGTAGATGAAAAAGTCCTGTCATAAACAGCATCAACCAAAAGACTTAGTATAGCTTCAAGTAAATTAACAAGAGCTAGAGACAACATTATACAACTTTGTAGAATCTTGATAGGTAAAACAAGAAATGCAGCAAGGTAAGGTAGGCCATTTTTCTCTTCGCTCAATAATTGACCTGAGTCAGGTGAATTATATCCAATACGCTTCCTTTCTTTATTGAAAACAGGAAATTTGATAGAATCTTGAGAATACTGCTTTTTTACATCTTCTTTGCTGTAACCAGTGAACTTTTCTAAGAGCCTTTCGCGCAGACCAAAAGTACGTACCAAAAAGCACGTAGTGACCATTAGAGCAGAACATATTAACACGCATTGTAAAAGACTATTGGATAAAATGCATGCAACTGGAACTATTGCAATCATTTCAAGAAATGGAATAATGTTCTTTTTCATTGCAAAAGCAGCTCCTTTTTTGAGCTCTCCATATTGATTATTATTCTGTCCTTGTTTTGCTAGAAAGCTATATTCTAAATAACTTAAGGAGGCTAGAGAAAACGTTAAAAACCCCTTCACTCCACAGAAAATTGATGATTTTAAATCACTCACTAATTTTTTATGAAATGATTCATTAGATTTTTTAGAGGGTTCACTAGCCTTTTCCTTTGAGCTACAGCAACTATGCATATGAAAATACCTAATTAATATCCTATACATACATATATCATAAATATTCTAATTTGTGTACCAAATGTTAACACTTTTGTAAGCAGGTAACCTTAAAGAACACAGACAGCACTGGAATTATGTCTTCGATGGCAGAGAATCGTCACTTGACATTAGGATCAGGAAGTTTTTAAACTGAAGGCTATAACTTGAAGTATAGTATATAATGATAGGAAGTCTAAGTGGAACGATTGACGAAATTCATAGTGACCACATAATACTCAATGTCAACGACGTTGGCTACATAGTTTACCTTTCATCCAAAACTCTAAGTCTCTGTTCAACTGGAGATAAAATCAAATTATTCATCGAGACCTATGCAAACAGTAGAGAAAATATTCCTCAGTTATATGGATTTACAAATAAAGAAGAGCAGAAATGTTTACGCTTGCTAGTTAAAGTAAGTGGTGTTAGTTACAAAACTGCAATGTCAATTTTGAGTAAGCTAACTCCTGATCAGTTATTTTTAGCAATTGTAAATGAAGATAAAATGGCTCTCAAGATTAGTGGATTGGGCCCTAAGCTCATAACGCGTATTATGAACGAATTGCAAAGTAAAGTAATGAAGATGGGAGCAAATCACAATACTTATCAAATACCAATCAAAGAGGATGCTATTTCAGCGTTGATTAATCTTGGATATGAAAAAATGAAAGCTTATGATACTATAAAAAGAGTTCAGAGTGAGTCACCAGAACTTGAGACTAGCGATATAGTCCGTATGGCACTTAACGAGCTTTCAACATTATGAAGTCAATCTCGTGTAGTAAAGAATATAACGAGGATGTGCGCAATATCAACATCAGACCTGAGCAGCTTGATGATTTCATTGGGCAAAAAGATCTAATACAAAATTTAAAAATATTCATAAATGCTGCACAAACGAGAACTGAGGCGCTGGATCATGTCTTATTATATGGCCCTCCTGGGCTTGGTAAAACCACTTTAGCTCAAATTGTTTCTAAAGAGCTGAGAGTAAGCTTTCGTGCAACTTCTGGTCCATTATTAAGTAAAGCTGGTGATTTAGCTGCAGTGCTCACCACTTTAAATGCAAAAGATGTTTTATTTATCGACGAAATTCACAGGTTAAATCGTAGCATTGAAGAAGTTTTGTATACCGCTATGGAGGATTTTTGTTTAGATATACTGGTTGGTGAGGGACCGTCAACTCGCACTTTAAGAATAGATTTACCTCCGTTTACACTGATTGGCGCGACGACTCGACTTGGGTTACTTTCTGCACCACTGAGAGATCGTTTTGGTATTCCTCTACAACTTGAATTTTATTCTTTTGAAGAATTAATTTACATTGTAAAAAGGGGAGCAAAAGTTCTTTCTACTGAAATTGAAGAGAATGCCGCTCGTGAAATTGCTTGCCGTGCGCGTGGCACTCCAAGAATTGCTTTAAGATTGTTGAGAAGGATCAGAGATTTTGTTGAAGGAGAAGATGACAAAAAAATCACTTATGAAGTTGCTGATTCTGCATTGCTGAAACTTGGTGTAGACAAAATGGGGCTTAATAAACTTGATATAGATTATTTAAGATTTTTATTCAACACCTCAGGGCCTGTCGGAATTGATACCATATCCATTGCACTATCTGAGGATGTGGGCAATATTGAGGAAACAGTAGAACCTTATCTGATAAAAATTAGTTTTGTAAAGCGCACACCAAGAGGGCGCGTTTTAACCGATCAAGCAAAAGAGTATTTAAGTTTACAGTAGACCTTGTATCTTGTAATAATGATGAAGACATCACAAATAGCAACCTGCTGCTTCTATTAATTCTTTTATTTTGGAGTTTTGTGAAATGTAGCTTTACCTATTGTTTTTATAGTTTATGCCATAAAGGAACTGAATCTTAATATTTATAGTGTATATTTTAATAAAGATAAATCGCAATATATGTAAAGATGACAGATTTTTTTAATAATAATAATTATAAAGAAAACATGAGCATTTTGATAAAGAATATTGAGACAGGAAATACAACAGCAGCTAATGAACAGTATACCAAAACATTGAATGAATTATCACAAGCATTAAAGAGTTTTACAAATAAGGAGCAAAGCGTAGCTAAGTTTATTATACGTGGTGATTTAACAAGCCATATGGAATTGAAAAGTAAAAACCGCTAGGACTGATGCAAAAGCTTCAAAAACTACTAAAGAAAATATTGGGAAATAAAGGTCCAGAGAAAAACGACAAAATAAATGATTTTATTATTGAGAACTTGCCACCCATAACCTCTGGAACAGCAATTGAATACACAGAAATGAACGGAAGAATCTCAGTTTTCAGCGAAGAGAAAGAAATCAAAGCAAATATAGACCTTATGGAGTGAATTTAGAAAATGTAACAGAGCCAACAACAAAAAGGGAAGAAGAAAATATCTATGAGGAAATATCAAATTATCAAGATAGGAAGGAAATCCTTTAATAGAAGAAAAAAAATCTAATATCCCTCCCAAACCACCAAGAACACCACCTGTACCCAAGAAAACACTTGAGGCTTATACCAACCCTGATGCTCCCAAAATAAATTGGGAAACTCATCCTGAAAATAATGTCCCTCCAACTCCTCAACCAAGAAAACAAAGACAAGAAGAGCCAATTTATGTGAATATCTCGAGCAATAGCAGCAAAATAAATCAGGGAAGTGAAACCAAATCTCCCAAACCTCATGCCCGCAATACCCTTCCCTCTTCACTTAAAGCAGCATCGGTTGAGCAAATTCAAACAGAAAAAAAGCCAGAAAAATAGTTCTAATGTTTCCTTTGTAATTAACATTTTTGTTATGGTAATGTTATGAGTTATACTACTTATACTTCTGAAAGTGAAACATCTAGACGTCCAATACCTATTGTGGAGCAAGTAAAAGAGATCACTTTGGCACTTAACCAATGGACTAAAGAGGTAAAGAAAATAGATGAAGCAGTAAAAGACCTTGATGCAAGGTTTATAAAGGCAGAGACTGAATTAAAACATGAAATCGAAATCTTAAAACATGATTTACCAGTGCAGGAAGATACATGGGCAATGTAATTAGATGGTCCTTATGGAATTGAGTCGGATAAGTCTATGTATACTACCACTCCTGACTATCCTATAATCTGAGTAGAGATAAAACTCTATCATTACAAAAAGTTGCTTGTGCAGATGTATAATAAGTTTGTGTAAAATGACTTTAGATCATTGCTTAACACTTGATATGCATTGTTAATAACTTAATATTAACAGTGCATAGGTTATTTGTGGTATGTACTGACTAAACAAAATCTAACTCATAGGACTTTAGAATAAAAAATTCTTGATACAATAAGGCCAATTCATTATACTACTGGTACTTTCTATTTTATCCCGAATAAAAAAAACAGGCCTCGTGCGAGTGCTCTTGTTTTTTTATATGCAAGAGGTGCAGCTTTGCATCATAATTTTCAATTAATTTTTTCACACTGAATCCATATTCAAACGTTACGCGTTTTAATTTTATTTTTATTTTACAGGAGGCTATTATGTTATTTTCAAATATTGCTTATCACACTAAAGCAAAAGATCATATATTGGTAAACAATGTTATACGTATTATGAATACTAGTAATAAATCAGATATACAAACTTTTTTAGGTAGCAGTCTAGAGAACATACCGAAATTTCATTCTGCAATATTACCCAAGCTCTGCGGCGGAAATAGAGTAATGGATCTGCTGTTTTATAAACCGCTTAGCTATCTGGATAGAAGTAAGCCGCTGCACAATGCTCGGGTAGGAGAGTTTACAACTTTCATTGCAAAAATTCACGAGCATCAGCCACCCAATTCAAAAGGTAGACCCTATAAAGTAGTTGTTGAAAGTGAGGGTTCATATATTTTCATAGTATTTTTTAATTACTCCGCTGGATATTTGCGAAAGTCATTTCCAGTTGGAGCTTCCATAGTAATAAGTGGTAAGCTTGAAATCTTTGCTGAGCATTGGCAAATTACTCATCCAGATCATGTATCACTTAATATTGAGCAATTCAAAGAAATTGCATGTATAGAACCTGTTTATCGATTATGTCGGGGTATTACTAACAAGAGTATTAGGCGCATGATAAACTCCAAACTCGCAGAATTGCCTGATTTACCAGAGTGGATCAGTGGTACATTGATTAGGCAAAAAAAATGGTCTAGCTGGAAAGAGAGCATCATAGGATTGCATAAACCAAATTCGTTGATAGAGGCAGAAATTTGCAGAAAAAGGCTCGCCTACGATGAATTACTTGCATATCAATTGGCACTGAAACTTGCACGAAAAAATCATATAAAAAAGAGAGAAAGGGAGTTCATCATATCGGGTAAATATAAAGAACAAGTTTTAAGCAGCCTGCCATTTCAATTAACTAATGATCAAATTCGTGCAATAGATGAGATATCTGAAAAGCAGAAGTCTAAATATCGCATGGTAAATTTGCTGCAAGGTGACGTTGGAAGTGGTAAGACTGTTGTTGCACTTTTTGCGATGTTAAATGCGGTGGAAAATGGCTTGCAGGCGGCTTTCATGGCACCAACTACCATTTTAGCAGAACAGCATTACAACTGGATCGAGGAAACTTTATCCGCTACTAACATAAAAGTTGCATTACTTACTGGTAAAACTGCGCGCAAAGAAAAAAACATTATCATTAATGAACTTGCAATTGGCATTCTAAACATAGTAATTGGCACTCATGCACTGTTTCAAGATAAAGTTATGTTCAAAGATTTGGGGCTTGCGGTGATAGATGAGCAACAACGGTTTGGAGTAATGCAGAGAAATCACTTGGTAGAAAAAGGAGAAAACACTGACATACTTTTTGTAACTGCAACGCCAATTCCAAGAACTCTTCAGCATGCTATATATGGTGATATTGAATGTTCTATTCTGAAAGAGAAACCAAAATTTAGGTTACCAATCAAGACTGCAATTGTTAGCCTTACTAAGGTAGCCAGCGTGATTGAAAAGCTGAGTGGTGCTATACAAAGAGGTGAGAAGGCGTATTGGATTTGTCCTTATATAGAAGAAAATGAGGATATCAACATTGCAGCAGTAGAAATGCGTTTTCAGGAATTGCAAAAAACGTTTGGTAATAAAGTTGGTATAATACATGGCAAACTCACTCAAGATCAGAAAGATCAGGTTATGTTTTCTTTTAAGAGAAATGAATTTTCCCTACTTGTTGCAACCACGGTTATAGAAGTTGGTATAGATGTTCCAGATGCAACTATTATGATCATAGAAAATGCAGAGCAATTTGGTTTATCTCAACTGCATCAATTAAGGGGTCGAGTAGGGCGTGGAAGCAAGCAATCTTTTTGTGTATTGCTGTTTGATAACTCAAGTCAGAAAAAATTAAAAGTTATGAGCGAGTCACAAGATGGGTTTTATATTGCTGAAAAGGACATGATGCTTAGAGGCAGTGGGGATATTTTAGGCACTAAGCAATCTGGATGTATGGAGTTTAAATTTGCTGATTTATACAAAGACAGAGAGCTATTAAATCTTGCGTATAATAATGCAAAAGAATTAACTGCTGAGAGTGAATGCTTTGCATTATTACTTGACATCTTTGAGTACAGAAGAAAACTGCATCTTTCAAAATTTCAGTAGGTAGAACAATTTTAAAGCTCAATAGACTTCTTTCAAAATTGGAAAAGAGGAAAAAATTAGTATAAAATCATACATTTAAAAGTATGAGATATGAAGAAACTAAGGAGTTAGATGAAAAGGAGTTTCGTCGTCTGACAGGGGTAAAGAAGGCATTTTCAAAAGGGTGGTGGAAATTTTAGATGAAGAAGATAGAAGGAAAAAAGCAAAAGCAAGCTCTGTATAGAAGATAGGCTACTTATGGCATTGGAATATTTTCGTGAATATCGGACATATTTCCACATTGGTCGAAGTTATGGTATGAGCGAAAGTAAGACCTATAAAATCATAAAGTGGATTGAAGATACATTGGTAAAACATCCGGATTTTGCATTGCCAGGGCGAAAAGAGGTTCTAAAAAGTGATATGGAATATGAGGTTTTAGTGATAGATGCAACAGAAACTCTTGTGGAAAGACCCAAAAAAGCAAAAAAGATTTTATTCAGGAAAAAAGAAAAAGCACAGTATAAAAACACAGATTATGCGGAAAAAGAAAGCAAAAAGATCATTTGCACGTCTTTTTCAAATGGGAGGAAACATGATTTTCGGCTTTTTAAGGAGTCAAAAGTGCACAAGTATCAAAGTCCTAGCAGATAGCGGTTACAGAGATCTACAAAAAATTCACGCAAATGTTGAATTGCCACATAGAAAAACGAAAAAGCACCCATTGACTAAGAAACAAAAGCAAGAGCTTGCAAGCAAAAGAGCTGTTGTTGAAAATGTAATCGGTTTGCTAAAAAGATTTAAAATTATTGCAGATAAATATCGCAATCGGCGAAAACGTTTTGGATTGAGATTCAATTTGATAGCTGGAATTCACAATCTTGGGCTCCCTAAATGAATTTTGAAAGAGGTTCATTGCTACTATAATGCCAACTCCTGAAACCGTGGTTAATAACTTACAATCCTCATCTTTTTCGCCTTGTTCAGAAAGTATTTTATCTAGTTCTTTTATTGATTCCTCTATCTTTTTCAGACTACAAACTAATGCTTCTATTGCACTTTTGCTGACCTCACTCAATTGTTTATTGCTTCTTGCACTTTTAAAGTAAAAGTTTCAAATTTTGATCCTTTACCCAGCTTTATTCCATATATCTTTAATAATCCTCTGATTGTTCACATAACTTGCTGTATGCTATATACTAGCTGTCTTCTACTTCCAAGTGCCATCTTCATCTGGCAAGATTCATCTGACTTTACCAATACTTCTTTGTATAACCCAGCTCTCATCATTTGAGCTATACCCCTTACATCATTCTTATCATTCTTATTGATCCTTGCAGATAATGCTGCTGCCATATGTCTTGTATCTACACAAACTATCAGTAACCCAAAGCTCTTCAGCTCTTTGCACATTGATATCGATAACTGTCCACTTTCTATCCCTATTGACTCGTATTCTTTGCTTTGAATAAGCAGAGATTCGGCTATTGCACTGCTTTCACTTGCAACAACTTCTTCTTTAATAATTTTTCCTTTTTCATCAACGATACTAATAAAAGTTTCTTTGAGCGAGACATCTAATCCACTATAATATTTCATGAGTCTACCCCTCTGTAAAAGTTTAAATTATTTTCGAAGAACTAATCCATTGAATTTGTTACTTCGCACTAAAATAATTGAGTATGTCTCTCCATTACTCAATGGCAATTACAGTATGTCTGTTTATTATGCTGAACGTTGAGCTGCAAACAACTGCTCCCTATACTCTCTTTTTACCTGATCAATCCAACTTCCTCCATACCAGGCTCTTCTTACGCCAGCAAAACAATGCTGTAGTGGTGCGGTTATACCACAGATAGCTGTACCCACTACTTTAGAAGGATAATAAAAAAGCGACACACTGCTATTTGACTTAAAATCTTCGTTTTTCATGCCACCGATTGCATTATAATAACCATCTTTCTGGTGATTTCTCTACTCTTAGCTGTGCTCCCACATGAGCATATCCAGCACAACCAGACGCTACTGCCGGCAATGGATCTTGCTGATGTTGAGTAACCATAATAGTCTTCTCTCCAAGAACATCGTTATAAATTTCACCGGCAGCGAAATCAAAAACTCGTGGATCACCAAAAGTTGCAACATGTAAATCTTGCGCATTTTCTGTTTTATTAAGGCATAAAGCAGCTATTTTAGCAAGAGCCCCTCCCATGCTGTGACCCGTAAGACTGATTTTTAGGTCTTTAATTTCTGCTTTTTGTTTATTGCTATAACTCTTTAGCCCTTTATAAAGGCTGGGCCATGAATCTTTAAATGCACGGTAAAATCCACAATGCATTCTTCCACCTTCAGGTAAAAATTCTGAAGTAGCAAACATTACGTTCGCATCAGTTATCACATCGCCAACACCTTGCGTGCCACGGTATGTTATATTCATCTCTCCATCTTTTGCAAAAATGAAACCAGCTTGTCTTCCACTGCTATAATAAAACGGAATCACATTATAGCCCTCATTAATAAACTCATCTATAGTCTTATAACCTGATGCGGACAGCTTAGGATCATTATTACCATAAGTCATTTTAGAAAAGGTGCACATCTCTAACAGCTTTTCCTTATTAAAACCTGCAATCTCTGCAATACTTTCTTCTATTGAATAATCAGAAGGTGAAGCATGTACTTCCCTCTCATCAGGAAGATTAACAAATTCAAAACCTCCCTCATATTCCTTCTCATTTATTATTTCGTATTCCTCTATTTCAAAATCAAAGATAGTTTCTGTAATCTTGGTGGGGCAACTATCAGAGTTGCTCAAAGGATTTACATCATTGAAACTAGGTTGCTTTGGTTACGAACTATCTTCACCAATCACAGCAATTTTAATAGTGTTGAATAAATTTGATAACAAAGATTAAGCCATACACCTCACACAAAAACTATTTATACTTAAAAAAGTATTTTATACCTAAAGAAGCATTACTAAATTGACGCTTGCTGTCAATAAAATATTTTCAAACCTGCTTTGCGGTAATTTTTTAATACAAAATTACTTGATGCATTTTTAGAAGTTGGCTATTATGCCGTATTGAGTTTTAGATTTCAGATTAGAAAAAGCTGGGGCTGAGCTCTTCATACGATTTTATTCAGTTCATTATTCAGCTTAAGGTTAAGTTTTTGATTCAGACTGAATCGAAGTATTACTATATAAAAATTGCTTTTAAAGCTTTAAGCCTGGATTTTTAAATCACAAGAGGATATTATTATGTCAAATAACTTTAATTTCACGAGAGAATTTTTTAACCACTATGAAGTAAATAGCACTTCAGAAAGCATACAAAAATATTGTTTATTGTGGAAATCAGTAATAGCACAGGCAATTGCTGATGCAATAAATACTGGAAAAAAACAGAAAACTTAGTAACAAAATGCAAGCACTTTCATGGTTGTCAGGTTATAGTCAAGATTTTGTATACACGTGTATATTAGCTGACTGCGACCCCAGAGAAGTGAAAAATAAAATACAACCAATTTTGAATAATAAATCAGATAATAAGCCTTCTACAACAAAGCCAATTTGTTATCAAAAGCTCTTAAGAGAAGCACAAGCAAGACTGAGAAGCACTCAAATGCATTCAAGAAACATAACTCAAAACTCCAACAACCATTAGAAATTGAATCTTGCAATAGCGCCTAATGTCTTCTAGTGAGATTTATCCTTATTACTTAAGAAAATCCTATACAATCTTATTGCTATAGCTTGATCAATCTTACTTAATTCTGGAATTTGTCCTACGGCTTGTACTATATCACGCATTAGTAGATATTTTATCTTACATACCTTCTCATAATGAGAATCCTGCTTTCCTTTATAATAGTAATTGCCAGGAGAGAGGAAAGCCTTGCTATTATGATCGTAGAAATTTGATTTATTTGCACTTGGTACTTCCTTGTTTTTCTTTCGACTCAAAAATCCAAATATTTTCCACACTTTCTTTAGAAAAGTAGACTGTAAGCCTACACCGCAAAATGATTTATAGACAAGATTAGGAGTAACAAATGCTACTATTATTCTAAAAGAGATTCCATAGCCCAAGTCATTTATATTGTCATAATACCACTTTAAATATTGACACAAATGATAGAATGCATTTTTTAATGAGCAAAATTCTACAGCATACCAAAAGCCACTACTGAGAAACATCAGTATAATGCTGGATGTATAAAGATAAACTACAAGAAGAAATATTTTTACAGCCAGTTCTTTGAGATTACCCAGTACATAATTTAGTAACTTTAATCTATAAAAAAGTGAAAGCATCCTCTAGTCTACATAAACGTGGCTGGGGTGACCTTTCAATTAAAACTCGTTCTCACGAGCATTATGGAAATCAGGTGAAAACCAGCTATATTTCTTATAGTATAAAAAGTTAAAAAAGACCATACTTATTTGAGAACTGACAAAAAATTGTTGTCTGTTATAATAAAGTCATTGTAAAAAGTAAATATAATATTTTTGTCTGTTGCTACTTTTTAAATTGTTGTTGCATTAGAAAATGTTTTAGGTACTGACATATCTAAATTGATCTAGTGGTAGGCTGGTTGCTATGCAAACATTAAACCAGTAAAATGCTGTTTTAGGACGATTTAAACGGTCAGATGAGAATGAAGAGGAATTGATTTTAGTCTCCTGATAAAAACAAAAGTACATTGGGCTGTACAATTAGGCCACTTAGATATACCTCGTTGAAGAGACGCTCATTTAAAAAGTGCTGGCAAAATAGTTTATCAGTACCTTGCTTTCCTTAAACGAACTCTTCTCACTGCGTTATGTAAAATGGCTGAAATTGGCTATGTTCCTTATATTTTTATGGAATGTAATATTACATTTAGTCCTTACCTAGCTGAGAATTGAGAATAAAAAAAGTTAAAATTTAAATGTAAAGTGGTCAATATTATACTTTTGCTCAGCACTGAATCTAAGCTTAAAACCATAAAATAAAACAGCATAAAATCAAATATCAAAACACGAATAAAATATCTTGCCTTTCTAATTTTTAGTCTTACCATATTATCAATTTGGTGTATTACATGATTCTAATAAGATAAACTCCTAAAAAATAGAAGTATGGGGTAATATGCTAAATATGCATTAGAGGCTAGTTTCTTATAGTGTGTAGTATAGTTAAGAATCACAGTACTTTTTCATTCGTTTGCAAAGAGAGGTAATCATGGACAGGAGAGATATTTCGGAAATTTTATTTTCATCTATTAAGAGCTTGTCCGCAAACAAAAAAAGGGATAGTATATAAGATTTAAAAATGGGTTTAGAGATAAGAAAAAAGTATCCAACTGATCTTGGCGAAAGGGAATGGTTGCTAATAGAAGAACACTTTAGAGTATGCTACAAGAAGGGCGGAAGGCCACTAAACACAGTAAAAGAGAGATATTAATGCAATTTTTATGTGCTACGCACAGGGTATTAATGGTGCTATTTACCGAACGATTTTCCAAACTGGAAGACAGTATACGAGCAATTTAGGAGGTGGAAAAGCCAAGGAATTTTCGAAAAAATGAACTACGATATCACTAAATATAGCAGGCCAAAAATGGGAAGGAATGAGGAGCAAAGTGCTTGTATAGCGGATAGCCAATCTGTAAAAACGACAGAAAAAGGGGGTTCAAGGTTACGACGGAGGGAAGAAAATCAAAGGCAGAAAGAGGCGTATAATCACAGATAGTCAAGGGCTTATGCTCGGCTGTTATGTCGGAGCTGCGAATGAAAATGACAGAGATGGCGTGAAAATAGCGCTGGGTAATATGAAGAAAAAATATAGTAAAATTAGAAAAATGTGGGCTGATATGGGATATCAAGGAAAAGATTTAAAGGATCGCATACAGAGAGAATATGGCATAGACATTGAAATTGTTAAAGGGCCTCCATGCAGATTTTGGGTGCATAAAGGTACACCACCAGAATTGTGGCCAGCCAGAGAGCAAGGATTTAAAGTACAGCCGAGAAGATGGGTAGGAGAGGACTTTTGCTTGGATTAATAGGAATAGGAGACTGTCAAAAGAATATGATTTATTAACAACATCTACTGAAAATTTCATATATTTAGCTATGAGTAGATTGATGTTAAAGAGGGAATATACTTGAATTTATGGTTTGTGGACAAGCTCTTAAGTAAATTACCAGGAAAATCACCAAGAGTGATAAAACTACTGAAGTTACAGAAAGGTAAATGTAATTATTGTCATCTTTGGTTTAGGTCTGATGATTTGGCTCATGTTCATCATCAAGATCGCAATGGACGTAATGAGTATGCGTGACAAGCACCAAACTGCAGAGGAGCCGGATGATGGGAAACTGTGCTCCGTGGTACGCATTAAGAAATACTTAGCGGAACTAAGCGGGGTTCAGAATAAATGGCCTCGAGGTGAACAACTAACTTTAACCTGAAAGGGAAGGAGGACAAGAGCATGTATATAAAGCGAGAGTTATCTGAAGATGTGTAGGATAACGACTTGCAACACCTGATCAATATGGTTAAAGCTAAACTGCTTGAATTCTAATCTTCAGTGGTGGGGCTTCACACCCATGGGTATCACATTTAAAACCCCATGTCTACAGTAAGCACAGATTAAACTTTCGTTTGTGTGACATTCTGGCTGTAGAACGATAAGTAGTGAACTTATTTAAGAGGATGAATGGAAAACCTAAGTTGATCTAGAGCAGTTCTTAGTGACGGAACATGGGATGACCTAAAGAACGCGAGTTCTATGGTTACGGAGTCATCGTAGTAGTCGTGAAAGTAACGAATCACCAGGGAGTGCGGGAAAGTAGCATACAGGGCAAAGGGTGACAGATAATTGAATGTTAAAGTTGGGAGGTACGCAAGATGTGGAAAGCTGAAACAATGCTTAACATTATAAGTGAACGTGGACAAAGAAATTTGACGGTTAAAAACGTATATCGCTTACTTTATCAGCGTGATCTTTACCTTCGAGCGTATGGCAAACTTTGTAGTAATAAAGGTGCTATGACAGAAGGTATAACAGCTGAAACAATTGATGGTATTCTTTGGAGAAAATCGATAAAATCATAGAGGATTTACGCTATGAGCGATATCGGTGGACACCAGTAAAACGTATCTATATTTTAAAGAAGAGTGGTAAACGTAGGCCGTTAGGGTTGCCAACATGGTCAAATAAGTTACTTCAAGAAGTAATCCGATTAATATTGGAAGCCTACTATGAGCCTAAATTTAGTGAATATTCACATGGATTCCGACCAAAGCGTGGATGCCACACTGCATTAAGAGCAGTAATGCAAAAAGGCAGAGGTACAAAATGGTTTATAGAGGGAGATCTCAGTGCATGTTATGACTCAATTGATCATACAATATTGTTAAAAATACTGAGTGAAAACTTCCAAGATAACCGTTTTATTCAGCTAATCAATCGACTGCTAAAAGCAGGGTATATGGAAAATTGGAAGTACAATAAGAGCCATAGTGGGGTACCACAAGGTTCTATTATTGGTCCAATTCTGAGTAACATATTACTCGATCGGTTAGATAAACATGTGGAGAATGTGCTAATACCAGCAAATAACCTAAGTAAGCGAAGAAGGACAAATCCAAAATATTTAAGGTTAACCAAGCAAGTATCGATGATGAGAAAACAAGGAAACTGGGATCAAGCAAAACAACTGCGTCAATTAGTGCAGGGTATGCCATCTAAGGATTCTTGCGATCCAAATTATCGACGTCTTTGGTATGTTAGGTATGCTGATGATTGTGCGCCGCAGAGACACGGTAAGTGTTGAAGCTGTGGAGTAGATGAGGGTGGGCACCTCAAAGTCGGTTTGCAAGAGCAGGCTTTAAACAACCATAAGCTGCTTTGGTAAAGAGCCAAGGTAGTGAGCGTTATGGAAAAGGCGCAATTATGCGTCATGTGAGGAATAGAGAGACGAACGCAAGTGAACCACTGATGAAGTGTTGAATCAACAAGAAAGTAGTTTTAAATCTTTCAAAGCGAGATTTCAGTCATACATTGATCAGATTCCATCGTATTTACATTCGGTAGGTAAAGAAAGTTTTTTCCCTCATTTCTTTTTAGGAAGCTTCTCTATTTTGATAGATACGAAAATTGCGAAGAATCTTGATATTGAAAAAATATATTTTTGTTTTGATAGTTCAAAAACTCTAAAGGTGGCTGTTATTCAAAAAGGGGAAACCAAAAACGTACAAAATGCAGTTGATAAAATAAAGCTCTTTGTTATTGGACAGTCTGATAGCAAAACCAAAAACTTTAGCTATGGTGAGCTAGAAAATATATTAGGTCAGTTAAATTTACCCGCACAGAGTCAACATGTAAGAGATGCTAAAGATAAACTTAAAGTTAAATTAGTAGAAGTTATTAAAGAGAAAAATGCCAAAAAGGAAGTAATAAAAACATCTGTTAATGTAAAAGTGGATAAGTTGTTGGATAAGGATACTTTTCACGAGTTTAAAGAGATAAAGAAGGGATTATTGAGCAGTCCAGAAAGTGATATAGCAAAATTGACCAATTCTAACGTGAGAGAAGTTAAAAGAACTTTACAGAAGATTCTTGAAAAAATTAGTAACGCTCACTCTAAATATAGAGATTCACTTACCTACGGTAAAGAGATACGAGAAGCAGCACATCATGGGTTTATGGCAGGTGCTCTTGTAAGTTTCCGTTATAGGCATAATCTTAGGGTTTATCTGGAGCAATTTGCAGGAAGAGGTTATGCTGATATTATTTTAGTACCTCGCGGCAAGGAAAGATCATTAAATTCCATTCCTATTATTATAGAATTTAAATCTGCTACCAAAGAAGAGTTAAAAAAAGATAAAATAGGAGAAAAGGGTGGGACTACTCCAGTTGCTGCTTTAAAGCAAGCAGAAGATTATGCAAAAGGTTTTCAACCAAACGTAATGAGAGTTTTAACTACTGCAGATAATATTCTGTGTGTTGGTATAAATTTTGATCATCCATCTCCTATTTCAGATATCGTTGCTAGGTCACGTAATCAAGATGTTACTCCTCTTTTCAATGACATACTGGAATCTATTGATAAACGAAACAGTGGTAGAATTAATGAAGTACAATTAAAAGCACAAATTCAAAATGGTATGGAACGTATCTATAATACATTTCCTGGTACGAAAGAGACAGGAGATCATCATTACTTTAGTAGATTTTGTTAGGTCAATCATTGTTATTAAATCAAGTTAAGACTTTAGAAACCAATTTTGAAAAGCATGTTTTTATTTATGATGAAAACATACCTACAGAAGCTCAATCTGAGCATAAATCTCAACGCCCTCAGAGAAAGAAAATTGATGGACAAGATGTTGGACAGCCATCTACTCTTGATCAAAGCCATGCAGTTACAACAATGGTCTTTATTCCAGAAGATGATGAAAAATTAGTTTATGTGATGAATGTTATTGAAACTGATGGAAGAGCTGAAGTACTGAAAAAAAGAATTCCTCTGGATGATCTTAATCCGGCAGTAGGAAATAGAAAAATAGTTGAATTGAATCTTAATTTTAATACTAAGGAAAAAAAGAAAAAAGAGTTCGAATTTGAAAAGTATTTTAGCATTGAAGTTAATGAAGCTATTTCTCTAGAAAATTACGATAAGAAAAAAACTGATAAATTTCAAGGTAATTTTAAAAAAGTTCCTTATCCTGAAGGTTTCAAAAAAACATTTGATGAAGCACTAACATCTCAGCTTACCTCTTCGCAAGGTCAATCTTTGTCAATAGATAATTATAAGAAGTTATTTGGCCAAATAGGTGAAGCAATGTTCCCTTTCAAAGGTTTAATAGAAAAAGAAGCACATACTCAAGCTGTATTTCATGGAGCATTTAGCCACTATAGTGATGTAAAGTTAGGGGAACCAAACAAAAAAAATAGGGCGTTAATATTAACAGAGTTTCAAACAGGGAGGGGAAAACGCATTGATTGCTGGTTCATGGTATTAAGTTTGCAGACCAGGATAGCAACGCTAAAGAATATATACCAGTGGGGTTGGAGATTAAGGGGCCAAGAGAGGGTAAAACAACCAATGCATTAGTAAAAGAGGCAAATGATCAGATAAGTACAGAATATGAAAAAGGTGTTACTTATAAAACACTTACAGATGGCGATGAAGTGGTTTTTATGGGTGTTGTCTTTGACAAAGAAACGAGTGATCCAAATGCTCTTATTAGGCCAAGCAAAGATGATTTCGCTCGTGTTAAAGTAGTTCACAGTTCTATATTTCAAATCCATCCTAGTCACAATCTGCAAGGGTTAAAGGAGGTTGAGGGGTCATCGTTTAAGCAAACTTCCAAAGGAACGAGAGTAGATGACGTTTCTGTTCAAAGTCATTCAACTCACACTAAGCCCAGAAAGTAAAAACAACTCTAAGGACCTGTTCACAATCTTTTCAGCAATAAAGTGGCAAAGGCTAAGACAACTATTTGCAAGCTAGTCTCTATGAACAAAATTCAGTCATGAAAAAATAAGATGAGAAAAAGGATGAAGAAAATACACTTTAATTACAAGGCCAAAAAATTCTAAATTTTATTTATCATAATAAAAAAACTGCTTGAAAAGACTTTTTAAAATATGCTATAGTTAGCATTGATTAGTATTATGATTATGAAGAAAGCAAAGTTGCTTTTTTTATATAGCATTTTAAGGGGGGTTGTATGCTTATTAATCAATCATCTGAAACTATTGAATTGTTAGAGCATTCTGAAATTCTTTTGCCTCAGGTAAATCAAGACCAAAGTGAAATTGATGATTGGGATGATGAATCAAGTACTACTGCTACAGATTCTGATAGTTCCCTTGTTCCAGAAAACTCAGTTTTAATGAAGCTAGGTTTGCCATTGACTGAAGATGAGAAGAACTTAATTGATGAGTTTTATCGAGATATGCAAGGTGTAAATAAGGAAAATTATCGAGAATATATAGAACCTTCTGATCTGAATGTTAATTGTACAAGAAATGCTTTAGAACGTGTAGAACACTTAATAGATGAATATTTAGAAAAAGGAATAAGGTTAAACTCACTCTGTAATAATCACGAATATACTGTATCGAATTTAGTATTTAAAGAAATAATAAATATCGTTGATAGAGTTATATACATAACACCTACCACTATATCACGTATAGACCCGTTGACTGGAGAGGATGCATTAGATGAGTTAACAGAGGCTGAAAGTGCGGAGTTTTTAATCAGTATAGTCCGTAAGTTGTTATTAGCAGGTGCAAAAATACATCCTGATTTTTATTACTATAGAAGAATAGATGAGGTTATGTATGGTAGTGATGAATCTATTTTTTTAGAATATGAAGAAGTTAAGAATGGTCTTAGGGACGCAGCATTTGAAGGCATAATAAATAGGAATACACAAGTCAAAAAAGATGACTTGGTAGTAGAGATAGATAATCATTCTTTTTATGTGAAGTATCCGCAAGATAATGGTGCCGTTGAGGTTGCAAAAGTTATAAACAACCTAAAAGTAAAAGATTTAGGTTTGAGATGCCACACATTTCATATCGGAGAGAGTGTAGTAAAAATCGAAAGCATAGGGCAAAAAAGAAATTACGTGGATGTTCTGAATAGTGGTATAGTGTTATCTTTTGAAAGTGTAATTGGAAAAATCAGTATTCATCTATATCCTGATGCAGCGGATAATAACAAGATAAAAGTAGAATTAGATGAAGTTAGTGAAGATAAGATTCGAAAAAATGTCGATAAGTTAAAAAATAAAAATACAATGGGAGAAAATTTCCTTTTAGGAGGCAAAAGTATTATGCAAGCTATACTAGATGGAAATTTTGAAAGGAATGTAAACGTATCTAAAGAATCATCTGAGCAAATCACTGTCGTTAATAAACAGAGTCCTTCAACTTGTATGAGGGAAGTTTCGATGAATAATATTCGAGAGCATGTCAAGTATGTAAGATAAAAATATAAAAGAATTAGTTATTGACAATGACAATTTAGTATACTGAAGATCACATAGAGTACAAATGGGAGGTACAAGTATGGGATCTGGTTTAGGTCATAATTATAATGCAATGCTCCGCACACTGACAAGTGCAGTAAGGGATAGTGACAAACAGACTGAAGCAAGAAAACGTCTAAGAATAGGAAGATGGTTAAGGGTTTATATTCAATTAATTGAAGATTTTAGCATGGAAAAGTTAAAATTCTTCTCTGATATATTTTGACAGTTTTTGTTGGGATGGAGTAAGGTTAAAAAATGAAGTTGTCGGCAACAAAATAATCGAAGAAAAAAATCAAAATGAAAGAGGAAATCCGCTTGATCTTTCTGATAGGTATTACTTAGCGTGTAAATATTGTTTAGAAGATAAAGTTCCTGAATTGTTTGAACAAGTATTTACAAGATTTATTGTTGATGTTTCGTTCCAACAAATACAGAAATATGAATCTGGAAAAAATGCAATTTCAATTGATAAGTTTAGCAAAAGCTCTATCTGTTGATTTAGCTGTTTTGCTACCTACCACTATGGAAGGCAATTCAGCACTACATGAAGAGAGTAGTTTTAAACATAAGGATGATGAAAGCAGTAGAGAAATATTAGAGTTGGTTAGAGAATATAAGGAAATTAAGAGTCAAGAGTCACGCAAAGCAGTTCGTTCACTGGTCAGATCTCTATCTTCATTACAATAAATTTTAGATACTTTCTGTATAAAGCAGCTCTTTTAGTCCAGGTGGTATGTCATTTCATATCAAATGAGTATCTTTAGAAAAGAAATTTAAACCTTATCTTTATATTTTTTATCTTGTTTAAGAATATTTCTTCGTGGTTTACCAAGTTCCTACCCACCAATAATTAACATAATTATAGTAATTTTTAAATAATAAGCTACAATACTTATTTATGTAAGCGCTTATCCAACGTCAGGTTCAACTTTCTCAACCTTATCGCTTTCAACTGAACTTTTAAGTCTACAGCAGTATATAATTGTAGCAACAACCAGACAACAAGCTGCAACTGCTACTCCCATAGCTAGCACGTCAAAATAAATTGAGAAAGCAACTGAGGCAAGTGCAGCCACTATTAATGTTGAAATAGCTATAGTAGGCAATTTACTTTTTTTTCTACTTTGTAAAGCAGTGTTATTTTTATTTAGATTACTAGTTTGTCCACCATTGCTCTGAGAACCATTTTCTTCAGTTTCTACCTGTTGACCATAATCATCACCAACATGTTTCCTTAAAAATTGCCCTTCTGCTTTTTGTTTATTTTTCTTTTGCCCTACCCGAGATTCTTTTACTCTCTCTTTTTGTGCTTGACTTTTACTACGTGTACCAATTTCACCCTCCTCTGGAGTCTCTATGCCATTTATAGTATGGCTTTCTTTTCTTTTTGGCAAGCACATTCTCATCAGTTTCTTGTGAATGACGAACTTCCAAAGTGTCTACTGTGGCTATCTGTAGTAAAATCCCTGTTTTTTTACTTACCTTCGATCTCTGCTTGTTGGCTACCATCGGTTGCATCATAAAAACTTTGTTATCCGGGAATTGCTGTGTGATCCTCGGTTTAAGAAACTTCCTCATCAACTGTCTGATTATTACTCACAGGAGTTCTTGCAGTAAAATCAATTTCTTCTCTAATCATTGTTTCACATTGCTCTATCAAAAATAATTAAAGTAACAACAAATATAGAATATCATCTCTATAACCTTAGACCTTTATCAATAGTATATTTTGCTATATCTAGATGACCATATTCAGCGGCTAAGACTAGAAGAGTTAGGTTATTATTTTCAATACTACCTTTGCTAATAAACTCCCCAACCTTTTTTACAGTGCGGAGCAGTTCATCATCATATAAAACCATATTTGATACTTATTAGATATACTCAATTTAGTATTTTCAAATTCATTTACAAAGCAACATTTTTTTTGAACTAAATTTTTTTTAAAGAAGCATTGTGTTTAGTGCTATCTTAAATTCTTTTATTTACTTATTTACTTTTAATTTTCTCAAAAAAGGGCAAAAAAGGTGCAATACGCTGAGAACATTTTACATAAAATATGCATTATGAAAGTGCTATTAATAGGTTACGGAAAGAAAATCACCCTATGTGGCTAAAGTATATTGGGGGAAAGTAGGCCAATGGCGCAGGTTTTAGGGCTATGTTAAATTTGGTATAGACAAGTTCGTGAAACAACGTGGCTGGGGTGGGAGGATTCGAACCTCCGCATGACGGTATCAAAAACCGCTGCCTTACCGCTTGGCTACACCCCAATTACTAATTACTATGCACATTAATAACACTATTAGCCCAATTAGTAAAAGATTTATTTGCTTTTTCTATAGGAATTACAGCAATAGTTGGCTGAGAATAAGAGTGCATAACTTCAATTTTCTCCATAATTTTATCAATCTTATTGCTTATGCTTTTCATAATCATTACTACTTCACTACTATTATTTATTTTGCCTTCCCATAAATACAGAGAGCTGACTTCAGGAAATATATTTACACATGCAACTAACTTCTCACTTAACAATCTTTCAGAAACGGACTTAGCTTCTTCAATACTTGAGAAAGTTGTATAGATCAAAACTAAATTATTCATTAGCAGGTGTGTAAGTACACTTTTATTGTACTTAATTTAGGTCTCTTTTTCAAACCCAAATTTCGGATTAACCGACGAAGAAATTGCTGGAAATATAGGACCTTTGTTAACTGAACATAGAGTATGCTATTTTGTAAATCACTTTATTATATGCATGAACGGTTACACTTAATAGTTGTTCGAACAACGTGCATATAAAGACCTCAAGAAATACTACAGCAGGTTCCCTTTTCTGCCAAGCTTTCTAAATGTGTATCTGTAAGAAAGCTAGAAACCTTTCCTGCATACGTTTCTTCTATCATTTTCCTTCCTACTTCTGTTACATTATACAAATCTAGGTTTGATAGATAATTAACTATTTTTATTATTATTTCTCTAGGAAGAATATGATTCAGGCTATCTTTGACATTTATTTTTTTTACTACGATATATGCTTTTCCAAATAATTCTCCTCTTGCCATTCCTTTATTCAAGTTCTTATATATTTTACAAATAAAACCAGGGACGATAGCTTTATATTCAGGCATCTTCTCAATTAATTCTTCATAAAAATTTGTATATCTATTATGTAAATAACCAGCTAAGTGCTATATTTTTATATTCATTTGGAATACTAATCTTAGTAGCGCCATGCTTCTTAAGAAGGTAAATTACCTTTTCATTCTTATAGATAAATGCATAACCAAGCGGCGTCATACCACCGCTATCAAGAGCAACAATATTAGCACCATATTCTATAAGAAATTCAATAATCTCTGCACAACTAACCTCTACTGCTAAATGAAGTCGCGTTTTCCCACTTTTGTCACGAATATTAACATCAGCGCCACACGCAATAAGAAATTTAATAAAAACTTCACTACTCATCTTTAATGCTACATGAAGTGGTGTGTTTCCATTTTTATTTGGAACATCGATATTAGCACCATGCTCTATGAGGAATTTAGCAATCTCAACATGACTATGAAATGCTGCACAATGAAGTGGTGTATTTTCATATTCGTCTGGAATGTTGATATCAGCATTATGCTCTATAATCAGGTTAGCAATACTTCTATTGTTGTAATTTACCGCCAAATGAAGTGGTGTGTATCCATATCTTCCTAGAATGGTAATATCTGCTCTGCCCTCTAAAAGAAGCATAACAATTCCAAGTAGCTTATTCTTTACCGCTAGATGAAGTGGTGTATTCTTATCCTTGTCCGGAGCATTAATATCAGCGTTAACGTGTTTAATAAGTAGATTAGCAATGTCTCTATAGTTCCTACTTACTGCCAGATGAAGTGGTGTATTTCCATATTTATCTAGAACATTGGCATCAGCACCATGCTCTATAAGAAGATCAGCAATTCCGGTATATCCATTCTCTGCTGCCAGATGAAGTGGCGTACTCTTGTTTTTATCAGTAGCGTTGACATTAGCACCTTTTATTATAAGGCGTTTAGCAATTTCTACACGATTTTTCACCTCATCTTGGTAAGAAAATCGAGCAATTTTTGCAAAATCTATCAATGCTACAGAATGAAGAGTGGTACCCCCATCATTGTTCTGAGCATTGACATCTGTTCCTTTTTTTATGAGTAATTTAGCAATGCTTGTACAGACTTGAAAAGCTGCTATATAAAGCAATGTGCTTCCATTTTTGTTTTTTAAATAGATCTTAGCGCCTTTTTTAATAAGAAGTTTAACAATGCTTGCATCATTGTGAAATGTTGCTATATGAATTGGTGCATTCCCATTTTTGTCTAGAACATTAATATAAGTTCCATACTTTATGAGAAGTTCAATAATACTTTTATTGTTTCTATCTACTGCAAGATGAAGCGGTGTAGTTACCCATATTCTGTCCAGCACATTAACATTAGCGCCTTGTTTTACAAGAAATTTAGCAATATATGTGGAGCCACACCATACTGCCAGATGAAGTGGTGTTAGACCATATTCGCTCTGAGCATTAATAAAATTCGGACTTACTTTGATAATTCTCTTGGTTTCGTTATAGCTATGTTTTTGAATAGCTCTGAATAATTCATTTGTATTGCTCATAGTGTTTACCCCAGATAGCAAATATTTAAATTATTATGGCGATATAATGCTATGATTATTGAAAAATGATGAATTATTAATGCAGCAGATGCTCAAGTAAAACAAAGATTGCACTATTTAGCTTATCAAACCCATGGCTTAAAAAAGGATTTGATGTTAGATTATTTGTCATGAATAAAATGCATAATGTCTAAAAAAGATCAATTTAGCAGAACAAGAGCTTGGTTAATTTGGCTAATTAGTAATCTAGTAGTCATATTTAGTAACATGCAGATAATATACACATTTATAAGTATTGATCTTGAGAAGGAGCTTGAGTTAACAATTACTCAAGTTGCATTAGCCAATTCAGTATACACTTGGACTTTTACAGTCTTACAATTTTTTAGCGGAGCAATGTTTAATATCTTTTCCATTAGAAAAATTTATTTTTTTTCAATATCAGCTATGATCCTTGGATTTATTCTGCTTATCCATGGTAATCATTTTATCTATTTGCTTTTATCACAAATTTTAATAGCTGTAGGAGCGTCGTTTGGCTTCGTTGGTGCTGCTTATGTCAGCAGTGTATGCTTTCCAATTACCCAATTTGGGCTAGCATTCTCGTTGATGTTTCCTTTGGTACAAACAATTGCGAGCCTTTCTGCTTTGGTAATTCAAATTTCATTTTCTAGTCTGCTTGCAGTGGGAATGTATTGGAAGGATCTCATTATATACATAATGCTGTTTGGTGCAGTAACATTACTACTTACTGCTTTACATACAAACGCGTTTTTAGATAAAAAATCAAAGCGATATACAATGAAAGCTTCAATAAAAACAGTAACATATTCCATGCTGACAGTGTTGAAGTTGAAAGATATATGGATAACAGCAATGGTTGGTGCAACTACTTTTGGAACGTTTCTAGCACTCAATACCTTATGAATTCCAAGATTATTAGGTGATGCAGGATTAAGCTCATCTCAACTGGGTATAGCAACTGGAATATTATGGCTTGGCCTTGCGATTGGAGCTACGATTTCGGATCAAATTTCAAAATTATTAAAAAACAGAAAGCATGTGATCTCAGCTTTTGCTTTATTGCATTGCAAGGTATTTCAATCGTTGCTTTATTATACGTACATTTAATAGCTTACGTTGTATATTTTTGTATGTTAGTATTTGGTTTTGCTGCAGGGGGGCATATACTTAATTTCACTGTTGGCAGCTAAATTGTGAAACAAAAATATATAAGCACATCATCCTCTATAATTAATAGTTTTATGTTTATTGCTGGTGGAGTTATAGTATCAATATTAGCACTCTTTACAGATCATAAAATGGCGCTTTTTACAATATTTGCAATGTTAGCGGCTGTCAGCGTTTTAAACCATACAACAAAAGAGACATATCC
The DNA here is from genome assembly GCA_028571345.1 of Wolbachia endosymbiont of Ctenocephalides orientis. Lineage (GTDB taxonomy): Bacteria > Pseudomonadota > Alphaproteobacteria > Rickettsiales > Anaplasmataceae > Wolbachia. Next base: position 1,304,792 of record CP116769.1, on the reverse strand, counting down.
TGAAAAATAAAAAATAGTTGAATTGCAAACAATTTGTTATATTCTAGTTGAATATATTGGAGGTACTTAGCCAATGAAAGATAGCAGTGCAATAAAGCAAATCACACTTACCAAAGAAGAAATAGCTAAAAATATCAATCAGGAGATTGGATTATCAAAAGAAGATTCTGTCATGTTAGTAAATGATATAGTTGATGCAGTGAAAGAAAGTTTATTAGAAGAGGGAAAAGTAAAAATACCTTCACTTGGAACATTTTTGATTAAAGAAAAAAAAGAGAGGCTAGGTAACATACCAAGTATATCAAAAAAAATATTAAAAAAAGTGATAGTTTCAGCAAGAAAAGTGATTTGCTTTAGACCTTCACCAAAGCTCAAGAAATTGATAAATAATAATAAATCTAATGCCTAAAGAGAAATTATTTTATCAGATTGGAGAGGTAGCTAAAGAGTTAGATTTAGAGCAGCATGTTTTGAGATTTTGGGAAAGCCAATTTTGTCAAATTAAACCTGTAAAGCGTAATGGGAGAAGGTTATATACTCATCAATGCATAGAAGAGATAAAGAAAATAAAATGTATGTTATATGATAGAGGCTATACAATAAAAGGAGCACAAAAAGAATTGAATAACGATAGAAAAATTAACTCTCATTCCAACTCACAAAATTTATTAAAAGAGCTTACAGATCTAAGAAATTATATAATTAGCAAGATAAATAGTAAAGAAAACTCATAAAGTACTTCGGCTTACTTACGGTGGGGAAGGGCCATTTGTAGGTACTGGCCTACTTACAAATGGAGTTGGTCCTGATACAATATCCATTTTAGTGTATGGGGTTTTTCCATGTTCTGATTGAGTGGATGGGATTTCTCTGTGCTCTGATTGATCTGATAATTCTTGCTCTTCTGAGCTAACTAAATTTTCCTCTCTATTGGAGTTCTTTTCTTGCATCTCGTCTTGTTCTATAGGCTGGTGATTGTCATTTTCTTTATCAAATGAGAAGGGTTCAAAATTTTTCATAAATTTTTTAATTGGGCTAAACCCTAAAGTGAAAACAATACACATCACTGCAGCAACAACTATAATAGAGATAGCTGCTCCAATTGCCATTTGGCCCTGAAAAAAAGCAAATGCTACCATCGTAATAACTGTAGTTGTTACTGTTATTGCTAGCAATTCACGAGTTCTTCTAGCTGGATCAATAAAATCACATACTGATTTGAAAAAATTTTTCGTTTTAGATAGATAGTTATATTTTCTTTTAAAATCTTTCCTTATTATTTTAATTTCTTTTTTTATCTCTGGTGATATTGAATCAATTTTTTCTAACTTATGCAAAAATCTATAATGTTCTTTATTATGAGGTTGTTTAGTAAGTTTTAAATCATCTGGTTTAGCACCGTTTTGTAACAATATTACACAAAATGTGATTGTGTTATCACGGCTTTTTGGATTTATAATATTATGTTTTGCTTTTTCTATTTTACGAATTAATGATGATTGAATAGGTGATAGTCCATCGTTGTTAATTGCATTTACAGCTTTCTTTAATGTATTTTCCTCTACTAAACCTAAAATTGATTGCAAATATTTTACCTTCTTTTTGCCTTCAAGCTTCGCAATATAATGAAGAGCGTTATTTCCATTTGCATCTTGCTTGGTTATATCTGCTCCTCGTTCTAACAATTCTTCAAAAAGATCTTTTTTATTATCATCAATTGCCAAATGTAATGGGTAATTACCATTATTATCTTTAATGTTGACAATATTCTCTGCAATTTTTGTTAACTTTTCTCGGAATTTTTGATAATATGCCAATTGCTCTTTATTCAAATTTTGGTATGTTTCTTTGGGTAATGTCAATTGATATGGATCAGCTCCAAGTTCTAATAATTTTGCTATAAATTTTATGGTATTATCGTTCTTGCCTACTTCTTCCCTATTATGCCTTTTTTTTGTTATTTTTTTTATCAGCATTGATTGGATAGGTGTATATCCGTTATTGTTAGTTGCTTTTATACTCTCACCTAATTTTTCTTGTGGAATTACTTCTTGTTCTACTAGATCAGCAATTAACTCCAAACTTTCGACTTTCTGTTTTCCTTCGAGTTCTACAATAAGGTGTAGAATATTATTTCCACTAGTGTCTTTGACGGTAATATCAGCACCGTTCTTCAAGCATGTTGTAGTCTTCTTGTAATTTCTTTTTTGCGCTGCTTCCAATAAGCTATTTTGATTATTTTCCCTGGGAGCAAGATCCCTCTTGGTTATAACAGGACTAACAAAAGTTTTGTCCTCGCATTGTAGCTCTTGCAAGCTAGATTTTATTGAGTTGCAAGGTTCTTGTGATAAATTAGTTAAGTATTCCTCATCAATATCGTTGCCTTTACTTTCATAACCACTTTCATAACCACTTTCATAAGCATCATTATCAGCGATACTATTGTTACTCTGATGCCTGCTATTTTGTGATTGTAAAGCTCTGATGTGTTCAGCTATGATATCTAACTTTTTTGAAAAAGCATCATAACGCATTTTTTGTTTTGGAAGTAAATTTTGTAAGTATTCTTCAGGCAACTTGAACTCACTGCGATCAGCACCTTCTATCATTAACTGTTCACACCATTTCAGCGTTTTATTCCTATTTTTTATTGATCCAAAAGGATGGAGTATTTTCTTAAATATCCCTTTGTTTTTTTTTGTTGTTTTAGCTTTTACAAGCTCGTGCGGTTGTGTATCTTTTACAACTTGCCTCTGCTCTCGTTCCTTATTTTTCTTTGTGCATTGGCTTAATTTCTCTGCATTAGTAGCTAGTGTGCTTGTATCTATAATCATATTTAGAACCTCAATACTAAAAGCTAATTACTTATATACCTTTATAGTTGCATCTGTCAATATTTTTCTATCTAAAGTAGATAGATAACAACCAAGAGTTGTACTTGTTAGATATTCAAATTAAATTTGGAAATTATTTATATAATCGAAATATAGGTAAAAGAGTGTAATATCTGGTTCTATTAGAAAATATTGTATCATAGTTAAACCTCACTTTAACAATTGTTTAGCATTGTATATGTTTAGTCTTAAGAAATGATAAATAGAGCTCTCTTTCAAACAAGCAGTACAAAGTTTGTTGCTATAATCCTAATTGTTATATAAATTATCTTTATAGTTAAACTAAAGGAAGATTATGAGTGGAGAGACAATAAAGAATTTGAATGGATTGCTGACTAATGAGTTAACCTCTGTTAGGCAGTATCTTCTTTTTTATTCGATTTTTAAAAATCATGGAGTTAATAAATTTGCAGAGAAGATGAAAAATGAACTGAATGAGGAGCTTGAGCATGCGAATAGGTTAGCAGAGAGAATTTTGTTGCTTAAAGGAGTTCCGAATTTTCAAGATACAAATGAAATTACAAAGTATGATGGAAAGTTTACCAAGGATACTATAGAAGAAGGTTTATCAGCTAATTTGAATCTAGAGAGCAAGGGGATCAATGATATTAGAGAAGCAATTTCTGCTGCTGAAAAAGAGAAGGATTTTGTTAGCGTAATTATGTTGGAAGACTTGCTGAAAAATGAAGAAGAGCATTTTCATTGGATAGAGAAACAAATTGATTTGATCAAGCTTATGGGTGTTGAAAATTATCTAAGAACACAAATATAGGGTGTTAAAGAAAACAGTATTTGTTTTAATTGTACCTTGCTTGCTCCTTTTTTCATTGGGATTATGGCAATTATCTAGGTTTAGCTGGAAGAGTAATATAATAAAAAATATGAATCTTCCAGCAGTCCATCTGTTATCAAGCGATAGCTATGAAAAATTCAACTATAGGCACGTAAAAATTGACGGAGTGCTTAGCAATATAGAATTATATGTTTTTGCTGGACAACGTGGTTATTATGTTCTTTCTCCTATGCTGCTTACTAACGAGCATCACATGTTAGTAAATAAAGGAATAGTTAACGAAAAAAAAGAGGAAAAACTGAAGATTGAAAAAATCATTGCCGGTGGATTTTTATATTGTGATAGCAATAAGTCCAAGAACTGGTTTATTAAAAATGACATTGCTACAAACACATGGTTCACTTTTAATACACAAGAAATTTCTGATGAACTCGGTATTAAATTAGATAAATGCATTTTATGGCAGGATAATTTTACTGATAAAATTGTTATACAGCCAATGAAGCATCTGGAATACGCAATAACCTGGTTTGCTTTATCTTTAATTTGGTTTGTTATGTGTATGATTTATTATAAGTCTAAAAATAAAGCAACTTAGTATTGTGTTTATAAGCGGTATCCTTTAATATTAAATTAAGCTTACATCTAATTTAAGGAGTATATCTTGAGTTTATTTAATAACCTTTATCAAGGCTTGTTAAAAACTTCTTCTCGCTTGAGTAACGAAATAAAAAATATTTTTTCTGCAAAAAAAAAACTAGATAAGTCAGACCTAGAGAAGTTAGAAGAGCTTCTAATCAGTATGGATATTGGTCATAAAACTTCCACATTTCTTATTGATAAGCTAATAAGTATAAAATTTGACAAAGAAGTTGAACATAACGTTATAGCAAAGCAATTAATGTATGAAATAGAAGCTATATTAAATCCAGTTGTGCAACCATTATCTTTAAGCAATAAGCCACACATAATCATGGTATGTGGAGTAAATGGTAATGGCAAGACTACAACGATAGGTAAGCTTGCGTATAAATATAAAGAAATGGGAAAGTCAGTTCTGCTAGTTGCCTGTGACACATTTAGAGCTGCTGCGAGCGAGCAACTGTATGTTTGGGCAGAGCGCTCTGGTTGTTCTATTATTACTGGGGAGCACGGCTCTGATCCTGCAAGTGTAGCATATAAGGGTGTTAGTCAGGCTAAAAGAGATAACATTGACGTTGTGCTAATTGATACAGCTGGAAGACTACAAAACAATGTAAATCTCATGGAAGAGTTGTCAAAAATATACAAGATCACAAAAAAATTAGATGAAACTGCTCCTCATGATGTTGTTTTAGTGCTGGATGCAACAACTGGCCAAAACGCCTATAGTCAATTAGAAGCATTTAGTAAAATGGTTTGTATTACAGGGTTAATTGTAACAAAATTAGATGGCACTGCTAAAGGTGGAGTAGTGATTGGATTAGCAAATGCATATAAGATAAAATTATATGCTATAGGAGTTGGCGAAGGCGTAGAAGATCTGCGAGAATTTACTAGTAAAGAGTTTACTGAAGCGTTATTTAATTTACAAAGTTAAATAAAAGCGGAACTTAATTAATTACCTTCTATTGTTTTGGTCCAGCTATATTTACCAAAATAGCCTATGCTTTAGTATGAAATGCCTTGACTTTATGAACATTAGTAAGCACTGTATATATTGTTTTGTGCCTGTAGCTCAGCTGGATAGAGCAACAGCCTTCTAAGCTGTGGGTCGTAGGTTCGAACCCTACCAGGCACGCGCTCTTTTATACCTCTTTGCAAGGCTAAGTACGTTCACATACTTTAAGTACTTATACACATAACCACAAGATCTAAGCAGTAACTGTTGCTTGATATAAAATTTTTCTATGACAAATCAGGATTTTTATTGTCAAAAATGCATTTTTTACTTGAATAAAAATACAAGATCTAATATCACTTGACAGCTTTGTCTTGTTTTTATATATAGATAACATTCATTGTCTGTTTTATCTACGGGCAATTCAAAATAATGTTGCATTTTCTTTTCATTCCTGCTATAAGGTAGCCTTAAAGTTGAGTTTTCAACATTATAGATTTAAGTTAATTTATTTTGAAATTATTGGGGGCATTTCCATGAAAAAATCTACGTACACTAGAACTGCTCTAGCTTCTTTATTAACTCTTTCTTCTTTCAGCTGCTTTGCTGCTGACTTCTCTAATGGAAGCATGAGACAAATGAATAAGCAAGAGAACACTGAATCAATGAAAACTTCTGGTAAAATAGAAGTTATGAACACATCAAATAAAAAACTGAAAGAAAAGATGGACAGAATATGTAATGCTGAGCCACGAAAAAAAGCTGAAGAGCAAAAGAAGGAAAATGCGAGATTAGCACCTGTTAAAGATGTAAAATCTAAAGCTGAGTCTATAGCTAAGCCTATAGTTGAAAAATCTAAGGAAGTCGCAAAAGATGTTGCTCGTACCGCAAAAGTAACAACAAAAAAAGTAAAAGAAACAAAAAAAGCTGTGACATCTGCTGCATCTGATAAACTAAAAAGTGCTAAAGATACTGTAAAATCTGCAGTGAACAAAGCAAATCCTGTTGTTTCAGTTGGTGGTGTTGATATTTTTGATACCAATCCAGGAAAAAGTAATCTAAGAATTACTTTTGGTGGTGTTGCTAATGTTCAAAGTTATGGTAAGTTTAGCCACGATGGTGAGGATTACAAACGATATAACGTTATGGCAGGTAAATATGCAAAGTATTACGAAGTTGCTTCAGATAAAATAAAAGGCTCAAATCCACTATTTCCAAGCGGAATAGGGAACATTGGTGACTATAGTGATGGCTTAGGTATGAAAGCAGATACTATATTACACATGAGAGCGGAAAATAAAAATGAAGATTTAGGGTTACTTTATGGTGCTGATGTGCAATTTCACGTTCCGGTTACAGAAGGCAAGAGCGCTTCGCAAGGTGTTTATTCTGTCAAAGGTAGAGGTGCCCACATGTTTATAAACTCCGAATATGGTGATGTGAAACTTGGTTATCAATTTGGTCCTGAGGCTTTAATGAGACTTGATGCAACAAGGATTGCAGCTGCGGATGGTGGTGCAGACAGTGGCTGGTTCAGGCAGGTTAACTTAGAAGGGGCTGCTGCAAACTTCCCTTTTTATGTAACTCCACGTCTTTATACTGAAAGCTTCTCTAGTGAAAGTGAGAAACTTTCTTTCCGTATGGCAGGAAAATACAACAAAGGTGTGATGACTACATTACCGTTTAGGGTTGCTTACTACTCACCAAAATACATGGGCGCAAGATTTGGCCTCAGCTATGCACCTCACTATGAAAGTAGTTTGTTTAGTGTGAATGATAGTATAGCTGTTGGCACTAACCCTTACGTAGCAAAAATTGACGAGATTACTGACAAATTTTTAGAAGCTGGTAAAATTGATGCTCCTGTTAGCATAACAGACGTAACTGTAAGAACCAACGCAAAGATTAGTGGTGATACTATTCCTGAAGCAAACAGAACTGCTGCTTTAACTGCAATGGCTAAAGCTATTGATAAAGAATTGGTTGCTAAAGCTAATGCAGCTGCTGTAATTAATGCAGATACTGCTCTTAATAAATATAAAACAACTTATTCTGTTCGTAGCATAGATGATGCAGCAGCAGAGGCTATAATGGCTAAGCCAACCGATTATAACGATGATATAAAGCTAAAAGCCAAGATTGAAGAAAAATTAACAGGTAGTGCTGCTTCAGGTAATTTGCAAGTTGCAACATTAACAAGTGCTGTAAATGCTGTATTAGCTGATATTAACAAATTGGATAATAGTGGTGCGAAAGCTGCTGTTAAAGCAAAAGTTGAAGAAGCTTTTAAAGAGCCAGTATTTTCTAGAATAATCAGTGGTTCCTGGGATGGTAGCGATTTAAGACATGTTGGTCCCGACTATGAGCACATAGTAAGTGCTGGTGTATCTTATGAATATGACTTTGATGAATACAAAGTGAAAGTTAAAGGTGCTGCGGTTGGTGAATTAGGTTTTGCAAAAGAACCAAGTGCTGCTAAGCATGTCTATAATGAATATGCAGAGTATAATAACCTCATGGGGATCAACTTGGGTATAAGTGCTGACTATGAAATTGACGCAATTCAAAGTGTAAAATTTGCTGCATCTTTTGCACATTTAGGTAAATCTGGTCAACCAAAAGGTATTCAAGTTTTAGGTACTACTAAATATGAAGACCTTGCAAAGAAGGACCCTACAGATCCAAGAATTCTAGGTTTAAAAGCTCAATTTGAAGGTGATGATAAAGATACTATATACTGGACTGCCGGTGCAGGTTATCAACGTGAGAATATTTATACAAGCTTGACGTACTTTGGTAGCAAAATGAATGATGGAGATTACCTCCATGATGTTGCGCTTGGTGTTCAGTATGATCTTTCTCCTGCATGTAGTAAGAGCAAGTTTGTTCCTTATGCAGCTCTTCATTACTTTGTAACTAATGAAAAGCAATTTACAGATCACAAAATTACGAAAACTGGTGGTGGTGATGTAAAACCTAACAAAGGGGCACTGTTACTTACTGGCGTAAAGTTTTCTTTCTAGCTTTCTAAATAAACACCGCGGTTTTTCGCGGTGTTCCGCTCCAATCTATAATAGACCTCTTTCAAAACTCATTTACCCTAACTATGGATTACTAAACAAAGTAAGTAGTTGATTTAGGCTTCTTTGGCTGCATAGAGTAAGAAATTAGTGTAAAAAAATATGCACTAAAAATATCACGGAGTATGCTGAAAAAAAGAATCCGGAAGTTAGTATGAATGTAGATATATTGCTTGACGATGCATTTATAAGTATACAAGACTCACCAAGAGTAGTATTAAAGGGTATTGCATTGGAACAATTAATAGCTTTTGTGCAACCAAGAAATGTTTAATTCAGTTAAATAGAGAAAAAGTGATGTATAACAAGATTTGTGGATTTTCGAGTTATTTTAACGATAATCGCAACAGTATTAATCGTGCAGGTTTTTTTAACTTAGACGATGTAATACAACAATTACATGATATATTGAAGTCTATTCACCCGTCTCTTTGCTTTGAGTGTGACTTTCCTGAAGGTCAGAACAAACAGTTTTTTCTGAGTGCAGATGGTATAAGTGATGCATTTACAATCTTAAATTGTGTATATCATTATAAGAGAGAAATTGAATGATGGGATATCATGAAGTATAGGCAACCCATCAATCAACTCGAAGAATTAGTTATGTGTCTAGACCCTCAGGACTCAACCAGCGAAGTTATATTTAGTGATATACTATTTACTTTAAAAGAGCACGAATCAGGGGAAGGTGTTATCAATTTCTTTATTCCAGGCTACCAAAGAGATAATCAATATCATGAATTAAGCAGATGGGTGATACTTGATCAATGTATAGGAGAATATAGCGCTGTAAAAAGAATTGTTTTATATAATACTTTCTCTATCAATCAAGCTCAACAGGAGGCAAGAAGCTTCTTAATTTAAGGAGCGAACTTAATGTATTGAAATTAAAATATATTAAAGATTTTTGGAGCTTTTTTTCAGAAAATCATAAAGATTGTTTTGATCAAAGTACATTTTACAACCAGCTGCAAAGTAAGCTTTCTTTAATAAATCAAGATCTCTCTTTCGTTATTTTTAAAAACGATGGTGATAATAAAAGTGGGTTAGAGTTAACATAAAAGGAGTGGAAGAAGCATTTGAAGATATAGAGTTACTCCATCAATATAAACCAGAAATTGAAGAGTGGAATTTATATAAGTAAAGAGCGCCGTGTCAGGACTTTATCGATGATGATATTGCGGATGTTTTATTTTCTGTATTAGATCTGAATGACGATAAGCACACTATTATATTTTTCACGCCAGAGCTTTCAGAGAATCTTTCTGAGGAACAATTCTATGAATATAGAAAGTTAGCTTGGACAATATTAAGAGGAACTATTGGTGAATATAATGCCACTAAGAAGTTTCTCTATCAATGTTTTCCATTAGAGGAAACACCTCATCAGACATTTCAATTTTCGGTTAGTGAAATAAAAAGTGTATTATATCTAGAACATGAGCTTGCAAAAATAGGAAATTAAACTTTTTGTTATTATGGATAAAAAAGTGAAAGCTAAGTATTTAACTTGGTTCTTTATAACAAATTAGTATATTTAAAAATAGTATAATATTTCATAGGTGTGGGCTATGGATTCAGTAACAGAACAATTGCTTATTGCCATTGTAGATGATGATTTAAATAAAGCAAAAGAGGCTCTAGAAAAAGGGGCTAATGTTAATACAAATGTATTTGGAAATTCTTTTCTATGGTTGGTCATACTTTAATCTATAAAAATGAAGGGAAATAAAAAAGATCTAGCTGTACTCCTCATAAAAAATGGTGCTGACGTTAATAGACCTCTTGCATAATTCAATTTCTGATGGCAATTTTGTCGTTGAAACTTGATTGCGCTCCTCAAATACGTTCGAGTATTCTGCGGTGCTCATCTGCGGTTCTCCTAAAAATTTCTCATCATAAACAGGTTCTGCAAGAGATGCCGTCTTTATTGTCAACAAATTATTTAGCTAAAAAGAATAAAAAGTAACAAAAAGTTTTAATTTAGGCTGATACCTTCTATAAATCAGTGTAACTGTGTATAAGTACTTTCAGTTTGTGTGGCGTACTTATAAACAGTTACACTGATTTTTTACTGTGCCTTCTTATTTTATGAGAATTGTTTTACAAAGTTACTAAGCAACTCTGTTAAAGTCAATGTGAGAGGCAGTGCATCAGTTATACGTTCAGCGAATCTATCTCTTATAAAACAAGCAACAATTTTGAGTAACCAGGTAATAAAGATACTCAAGAACATCTAAAGTTTAGTACAAATGACAAAATATATTCTCTCAATTGATGGTGGTGGAATAAGAGGAATTATTCCAGCAATGATATTATCCGGAATAGAGAAAAAACGGGTAAACCTATTTCTCAAATTTTTGATTTATTGGTGGGTACTTCAACTGGTGGTACTATTGTAGCAGGACTATGTAAAAAAGATAGCAAAGGAAAGCTACAATATTCAGCTGATGACGTGGTTAATCTTTATCAGGAGTACGGACCTTATATTTTTAAGTCTTCATTTCTAAGAAAATCAATATTTTCTTGGATTAACGGTGCACAATACCCCAGTGAAAATATTGAGTATGTACTTCATAAATATTTTGGCGATGATATCCTTAAAAACACTTTAAGTAATGTGTTGATTACGAGTTACGATATTCACAATAACTGCCCATTTTTCTTCAAAAGTTGGAAAGAGGATAGAAATTTTATTAAATTAAGGGATGTATTAAGAGCAGCAACTGCAACACCTACTTACTTTGCACCTAAATATTTAAAAGTCAACCAAAAGGAAATGGTATTAATAGATGGAGGAGTTTTTGCCAATAATACAGCAGCATGTAGCTATGCAAGCAGCAGAAAGCTATTTCCTAACGATGATGTAGTACTTCTGTCCATCGGTACTGGCAGATCGTCTCATTCCATTAAATACCTCAGATTGAAAAGATTTGGCAAAATATCCTGGATTAAGCCATTGATAAACGTAATGTTTGCCTCTGGACTAGATTGTGTAAATTATCAGCTAGACCAGATTATTAACAATAGCTATATCAGAATTCAATCGCAGCTAAAAATAGCATCAACGGAGATGACAATACAACATACGAAAATATCAAGTGTTTAAAAAAAGAAGCACAAATGATGATTGAATGTAATCAAAAAGCAATAGATAAATTCTGTACAGTAGTATCATAAACTTTAACCTTTTAATCTAGAACTCGCATTTTTGGACGTTTCCTTTTAAGCTTCAGTAAACCTCCTAACTCTATAGTTCTTTATATGATCTGGATTAAAAGCCTTCCTTGAACTTAAAACACCAAAAACTATATTGAGTAATTTACGCATTGCAGCTCCCACAACGGCCATATTATGCTTGCCTTTTTCCTTCAACCTTTCGCAGTAAGTCTTAATAATAGGGTTGTGATTTTTAGCTACTATAGCAGGAAAATAAAGAGCCTTACGCAATGTCCGTGAACCTGATTTACTTAGCCCAGGCTTGGCATATACAGATGAACCTGATGTAATATTTTTTGGTATAGTTCCTGAATATGCTGCTAATTGTCTAGCATTTATAAAGGCTTTTATATCAGGAATTTCAGCTAAAATAGCTATTGCTGATTCCTCTCCTATTCCTGGAATAGTCAATAGGAATTAAAAATCTTCCAACAATTCTTTGTGTTGTTCTAATAGTTCACGCGTGGAGTTTTTTATTGTTTCTATTGATTGTTCTATGGTCATTGCTAGGTTTTCCCAAACATTTACAACTTCTTCAGGCAGTCTCTCTTTCTTTTCCAAATGATTATTTACTAATGTTAATTTATCTTTTGACGCATCTGAACAACGATAAAGATGTTTTAATTTTCTCTTTTCAGGAGGAGGTGGTGCCCAATGAGAAGGTTCCTGTCTTTGACAATAATCTGCAATAATCTCTGCATCAGACTAGTCATTCTTTTGCCGTGCAAGCTTACTTTTTGCATAAAAACTTATGAGAGCTGGGTTTACAACACTAACAAAATATCCAGCGTTGTAAAGGAATTCAGCCAAAGCTTCACTATAACAACCAGTGTATTCCATGAAAGCTTTTACTTCTTCTACGTTATGTTTTTGTAGAAAGTCCAGCAGACCTTGAAATCCAGTATCATCATTTTAAATTTCCTTTTCCTAGCTTCACGTTTTCCTTTTTTACTTATAAACGAAAGAAAAACATCAAAGCGTTCTTTTGAAACATCTATACCAAGAAAGTTGTTATCATATATAACTCCATACGTTACTATTTAAAATGAAAAGTAAGGCTTACCTTGTGAATACAGAATTAGAACCATTGAGGTCTTTCTAAGATACCGTCCAGCCTATACTTTTGAGAAGGGAACTCTTATCTTGTTAACAGATTTTATATCTAAGTTACGACTCAGAGTTCTTTCCTTCTCCACCTGATGCTTAAGCTTAAAACATTAGATGCTTTTTACAAGATACAAGATATGAGAGCTGCTTACGGATTACTTGCTCAAGAAATGATGGCTTGGCTCAATCAGTTCCAACATATTTCAGATAAAGATATCATCATAGTTGGCACTTTAGGTCAATACTTAGATGACTTTAATCGCTCAACGTGGTTGCCACAATGTGAAGGGACTAAAACTGCTAGTGAAATTCCAGGAATCGTTGATGAAGTAATTAGCATGGTTGGTATCAAGAAAGATGATGGTAAAGAAGTACGCTCTCTTGTTTGTCATGCTCTTAACCCTTGGGGATATCCAGCCAAAGATGGGAGCGGTTGTCTTGATATGGTTGAAGAGCCAAATTTAGGCAAATTACTTACAAAAATTAAAACTAAAGCTTTTGCTCAACACAATTAACTTTTGGAGGATTATTTATGTTACAAGACTCTTTAGCTACTAATCAAAAAATTTCCTTTTTTAGTATTAAGGAATATTTAGATGATCAATCACCAATTCCAGAGGATATAATTTCTCCAAGGATTTTAACCCAAAGAGGTTTATTGGTTCTGGGTGGTCTTCCGAAAATTGGAAAGAGTGATTTTTTGATTTCTTGGCTAGTTCATATGGCTGATGGAGTTTCGTTTCTCGGAATGGCACCAAGTCGTCCTATGAAAATTTTCTACATGCAGACTGAAATCGAGTATGAATACATGAAAGAACGTTTGCAACAACTTCAACTGAATAAGGAACTTGTGGATATAGCTGCTAATAACCTAATTATTACGCCAAAGGTACAGTTATCATTTAGCAGCGAAGAAATAAGTCAAATCAGAGAAATTGTTGAAGAACGTTTTAAGCCTGATATCATTCCTATAGATCCTTTACGGAATATCTTTAGCTCTGAATATGGTAACGAAAATGACAATAGTGCTATGCTATTTTTCTTGCAGAAGACACTTGAAAAGTTACGTAATGCCGTTAATCCAGATGCTGGAATAATTCTGACTCATCACACGAAAAAATTATCCAAGAAAATGCTAGAAGAAGATCCATTTCAAGGTTTAAGTGGTGCTGGGTCTTTACGAGGATTTTATAGTACTGGCATGGTCATGTTTGCACAAGATGAGGAAGGTGCTGCACGTCAAATAGTGTTTGAACCACGAAATGGTGAACGTGTACCCAATAAGCTGGTCGATAAACTGAATGGTTGTTGGCAACTTATGGATCAGTGGAACAGCTAATCTACTTTCAATTCTTTACAATTTTTTTTAGAGGGAACTTATGTTACAAGATCTTTTAACTGATTTTAATAGTGTAAAATCGTACGGTAATTTAATACCAAAAGGTACGATAGTAAAGGTAAAGATGGCAATTAAGCCTGGAGGTCACGAGTGTTGGTTTACTAGAAGTCTTGCTACTGGAAGCATCTATTTAAATGCAGAATTTACTGTCATTGAAGGTCCATATGCAAAACAAAAGATCTATCAAATGATTGGTATTAAAAGTGGAAAAGCAGAAGATGGAGAAGATACCTGGGGGGATTCAGGACGTTCTATGCTGCGAAGTATTTTGGAATCAGCCCGTAATATTCATCTAAACGACACTTCAGAAAAAGCAGTTCTTGCTCGAAAACTTAACTCCATTGCAGATTTAAATGGGTTAGAATTTACAGCAAAAGTGGTTATTGAAGCTGATAATAGGTACGGAGATAGGAATAGAATTACTATAGTCACTACTCCAGACAGAGGCTCTGAAGCAGATTGGATACCATTTTGAAGTACGATGAAAGCAAGCTGTGGACTGCTGTCATTACTAGAGGTATTCAGGATGCAGTGGGAAAAAGTCATACACTTAAAAAAGCAGCTTATAACTGGATCTACGGCTCACAATCTTTTCGTGATGTCTGTGACCTGGCTAATCTTGACTGTAAAAGTCTAAAAAATATGTTGAGCAAAATTATTGGAACGGAGGGTATTATGGATTTTTCATCTAAGAAAGTTTTAGAAATAAAACCGTTGTTAATTAATAACCTTAAGGATTGTTTATCTTACTTGCTTCCTGGTGGTAAATTTTATTCAAAGGGATTTTATATTGGCAATATAAATGGAGAGAAAATTATGGTTAAAACTACAGGAAAAAAAGTAGGAGATTGGTACAACTTTAACAAAAAAACCAAGGGTGATATCATCAAATTGTGGACCTTAGTTTTAGGTGACATAAATCTTGCTGAAGAGTGGGTTAAACGTATTGAAAAGACACCTGAAAAAGTGAAAGCTTTACCGTTAAATAAAACCACAGCATTTTCTGTAGGACAGTATTTAAATGACCAATCACCTATGTCAAGAGATATAATAGCTCCAAGGATTCTAACTCCTGGAGGTCTTTTAGTCATAGGTGGCACTCCAAAAGTCGGAAAGAGTAACCTCTTACTTTCTCTATTAGTACACTTGGCTGCAGGAGTATCATTTCTTGGTATGAAGCTTGTAAAACCACTAAAGATATTCTATCTGCAAAATGAAATGGAATATGATTATATAAGAGAGCGCTTGCAGCAACTTAGAATAAATCAAAAATTTCTTGATATAGCAACAGAAAACTTAGCTATTACACCAAAGATGAAGTTAACCTTAAATTCTGAGGGTATAGAAAAGATGAAAGAGATTATAGCAGAAAAATTTGATACAAAAACCGTTGATCTCATTGTAATAGACTCTCTTTATAATGTTGTTGATTGCGGAAATAATAGGTCTATGCTTAACTTTTTGCAGGATGGAATTGAAAAGCTGAGATCTATAACTAACCCTGCAGGAGGAATAATCCTTACACATCATACTAAGAAAGTACCAACAACTGTATTGGCAAAGAATCCATTTCAGAGCCTTAGTGGTGCAGGAGTTCTAAGAAGCTTCTACACATCTGGAATAGTAATGTTTAGGCCTAATGAGCACAAAAATATTTTACAAGTAATGTACGAGCTTAGAAATGGAAGGCTTATACCAATAAAATTTATCAATGAAGCCAATGGGCACTGGAAAATGTCTAATATAGTAGCTACGGCTTAGTCAAAATTTTTGGAGGACTTTATGGATATATATTGCGATTTTAATACTGCAGCTCCGCAGAAAAATGGGCATTACAAGCCGTTAGAAGGGAAAGAGCAGTTAAAAACTCAACTTCTATCGAATATCAGATCTTGTCTTTCTTACCTATTACCAAGGGGCACATTTCATGGTAATAAATTTTATGTAGGTGACATATATGGTAATAAGGGAAAGAGTTTAGTGGTCGAATTAGCTGGCAATAAAGCAGGGCTCTGGCACGATTTTGCAACTGGAGAAGGTGGTGATGTCTTCGACCTTTGGTCTGCTGTTACTGGAAAAAATCAATTCACTGAAACTATAGCAGATATTGCTAAATGGCTTGGTTATTCACAAACTAATGAAATGCTAGGGCAGCCAACTTCATCCTGGAATTACTATGATGAAAACGACCAAGTGATTGTTACAGTTTACCGTTATGACACTGATTCAGGAAAGCGATATATTCCTTTTGATGTAAAGAGATCTAGTTTTACTGCACCAGAAATCAGGCCTTTATACAATATTCCTGGCATACTAAAGTCAGATAGAGTTGTTTTAGTTGAAGGTGAAAAATGTGCAGAAAGCTTAATAGAAAAAGGTATTACCGCAACAACTGCAATGTCAGGAGCAAATGCACCAATAGATAAAACTGACAGGTCACCGCTCAAAGGTAAACATGTTATTATTTGGCCAGATAATGATGTACCAGGTAAACAATATGCTGAGAAAGCTGCAAAAAAGCTAGTATGTCTTGGCGTTGCATCACTTAATGTTCTTAAGATTCCACAAGATAAACCTAAAGGTCGGGACGTTGCGGATGGGGGCGTTGATGTAAAAGAATTCCTATCTTCAACTATCCATATTCCTTGCAAAAAGAATCTTATTTCGTTTCCTGCACGACGGTATTTAAACGATAAATCACCAATACCAGAAGATATAATTGCTCCCAGAATCTTAACTCCAAGTGGCCTTTTAGTCTTTGCTGGAGCGCCTAAAGTTGGAAAAAGTGACTTTCTTATTTCTTGGCTTTTTTATATGGCTGCTGGAATTCCATTTCTTGATATGGTACCTAAAAGACCGCTGAAGATTTTTTATCTTCAAACTGAAGTTGGTTACCATTATATTCGTGAGCGCGTGCAACAGCTTAAACTCGACCAAAAGTTGCTTGAACTTGCTGGAGAAAATTTAGTTATTACACCACAAACTAAATTACTTTTGAATGAAAATGGTGTAGATGATGTTTTTAACGAAATAAAGAAATCATTTGATCTAAATACTGTTGACATTATTGCGATAGATCCCTTACGCAATATCTTTGATGCTGGTGAGAATGGTAATGAAAATGATAACAACCATATGCTGTTTTTTCTGCAAGAAAGGTTAGAAAAGCTAAGAACTTTAGTGAATCCAGACTCGGGAATTATTCTTGTACATCACACAAAGAAGATATGTAAAAAACAGTTAGAGGAAGATCCATTTCAAAATCTTAGTGGTGCGGGCTCATTGATAGGTTTTTATACTACAGGAATGATTATGTTTAAACCAGAGACGAGCAACAGAGTAGCCGTCAACTAATGTTTGAATAAGGTCTATGAGCCTAGCGCTGACTATATAGTTGATAGCGATACCAGTGTAATTAAACGAGTAGAAAATAGCTCTATTGTAGAAAGTAATATAGTAGCATTAGAGTATACTCAAAGCACACCACCCGAAACTATAGCTTCAGCAAAGCTGCTAAATGAACTTGGAAGATGCGTTATCGATGAAGTTCTTTTCTGCACAGGTGATGAGAATGGAGAACTAATTACTCCAACAGGCCGGTTTAAACCATCAAATGTACCAACCAATAACTTATATCTCAAAACCACCTTCGATTTCACGGACGCAGCAAATCAAGTGATAAGAGAGCTTGGGGTTATGGTTGGTACTAAAGTAAAAGAAGAATTGCCACCAGGACAGAGATATTTTGAGCCACAGGAGCTTGTTGATCATGGGATTTATTGGTACTTGAGAACACTGTTCCACTTATAAGAACTGCTGCTACAAGAGAAACTTTTTGTTTTGTGGTTACGTTTTGATTTTAAATAAATTTGAAATAAAATGACATTAAATAGCTATTATAATCGTTTTAATCCAGATAAGAAATACGAAAGAAGTCTATTTTTAGCAGGAAGAGGACTTCAATCTGCGGAACTAAATGAATTACAGGATTATGCTCTTTCAAAATTAAAGAGTGTTGGTGATGCAGTATTTAAAGATGGTGATGTTATTGCAGGAAGCGATTGTATTGTAAATGGTGAGACAGGTAAAACCACACTTGAATCAGGGAAAATATATCTTCGTGGATGTGTGAGAGAAGTAGAAAAAGCAGAGTTTACAATCCCTTTAAATACCACAGTTCGTATTGGTGTGTATTGTCTTGAATCAACTATTACGGAACTTGAAGATCCAACGCTGCGTGATCCTGCAGTTGATACAAGAAACTATCAAGAAGTTGGCGCAGCAAGACTAAAAGCTAACATTATTTGGAGTTTTCAGGCAGAAGGAGTTGTTGCTAACTCTGTAAACGGAGAATTTTACCCAATTTATAACATTGAAAATGGAGTATTGATCCAGCATTCTGCTCCACCACAAGCAAATGTAGTTACAACTGCTCTTGCTCGTTATGACCGGGAAGCTAATGTTTCATACGTTGTAAATGGACTGGAAGTAATGTTTCTGCAAAAAGAGAATAAAGAAGGTCAGAAAAAGCAGGTATTTGTAATTAACGAGGGCAAAGCTTATGTTGATGGCTATGAAATTGAATTGCCTCATAGTCTCAGAGTTTATTTTGATGAAGATCCAGATATAAAAACCGTTGTATCAGAATCATATAACTTTCAAGGCAATAAAGAGAGGGTAATGGAATTAAAAGTTAATGATTCTCCGGTTAACGAAATTAAGAGAGTAGATATTACTGTGCAAAGAACCATTACTATAACTCATGGTTCATACTCTGGAGTAGAAGACCCAATATCAGACTTACCAGTACTTGAAATTATTCAAATTAAGCAAGGTGATGTTATCTATGAAAATAATACAGACTATAAATTGCAAGGAAGAGCTGTTGATTGGGTCCTTACCTGGAAAAGAGCTGTCCCCTGGAAGCAGTTATGAAATCACCTATAGAGCCAGAGCTCACACAACACCAGAAGATTTAAGCGAAGAAGGAGGTAAAATAAGGGGAGCAGTTGATGGCACTATGGTATTGGTTGATTATACCTGGAAAATGCCGCGTTATGATTTAATTACCATAGATGCCAAAGGAGCGGTAAGAAGAATAAAAGGTATTGCACACCCATGAAGACCATCGATTCCAAAAGCTCCAGCGGGACAACTAGCGCTTAGCTATTTTTACCAAAAATGGAATGAAAAGCCAGAGGTGATAAATAATGCCGTTCATGCTGTACCAATGAATGATTTAGAAAAAATGAAAAAAGGAAAAGTGATCTTTATGCGCTAGTTGCTCAAGAGTGTCTTAAAAATTATGCAAATTCAAGAGATTCGACAAGTAAGAAAGGAATGTTCGTTGATCCATTTTTTGATGATGATATGCGTGATCAAGGAATAAAACAGACTGCAGCAATCGTGAATAAAGAGCTTACTTTGCCAATCAATGCAACAGTTGTTGATGTTGATGAGGGCAAAAGACCTTATTTATTGCCATATGAACTTGAGCCGGTGCTTGAACAACTGTTGCAGACCAAAGATATGAAGATAAATCCTTATCAGGCTTTTGATCCAGTACCTGCCAAAGTTACAATTAATAAAAATGTAGATCATTTTACAGAAATTAAAACTAATTGGAATAGTCCTGTTACAAAATGGTTTAGTATACGAAGTTCAGAATTTTTATCAAGCATTACCAGAGAAGCTGAGTTTATGAGATAAGCAACTCAAGAATTTGAAATTGAAGGATTTTCTCCGAATGAAAAGCTTAAGGAACTGAAGTTCGACGGTATTGCCATTAAAGCTATAGCGGTGTAAATGATGCTAATCGCAAATAATAAAGGAAAAATAAAAGGAAAATTTACAGTACCAAAGAACATTCCAGCCTGTACAAAATCAGTGCAATTCATTGGCGACAAGGGAAGTTATGGTGAAGCAACATACACTGGAAAAGGCACAATTACTACAGAAGAAAGAAGAAGAGTAATTAGCACAATATGTATTGATCCTTTAGCCCAAACATTTACTTTGAATCAAAATAGGCATATAGGAGGAATTGATTTATGGTTTACAGACAGAGGTTCAAAGCATGTTGTTGTACAGATTCGTGAAACGGCTATTGGGATGCCGTCGCAGGTTGTTATTGCTGAAAGTTACGTTGAATCAGAAAACATCAATATCAATGGTACAGCAACACGCATTACTTGGTCACCAGTTTGGTGTGAGGCTGGCAGGGAATATGCGATTTTTTACTTACCGATGATGCAGATACCGCAGTAAAAGTAGCAGAGCTTGGAAAATATGATAGTGTAAATAGCAGATGGGTTACAAGTCATCCATATCAGGTTGGAATACTCCTTTCATCAAGTAATGCAAGTACCTGGACTCCTCATCAAAATTTAGATCTAACTTTTAGGCTTTTAGCAGCAAAATTTACTGAAAACTCTACAACGATTAATCTTGGTAAAATTAAAGCGAACAACACTTCAGACTTAATGCTACTCGCAAATGTTGAGAAAGTAGCCTTTGACACTAACGCTGAGTTTATTTTAACCGAGAAAGAAGGAGAAGAACATTTTCTTTCTGACAATCTTCCATTGGCGCTGCGTTCAAGATTAAGTGGCGAATTAACAGTGAAAGTAGCTTTAAAAGGGTCAAAGGAGAGAAGTCCGGTACTTTATCCTGGTTTACAGCTTGTTCTTGGAAATATTGCAGAGTCAGCAGATTATATCACCAGAAGTGTTCCAGCGGGATCGAACACAAAAATTACTATTACTTATGATTCTATTATTCCTGGTAATGCAGATGTTAAAGTTTATGTGCAAAAAGGGGTGGAAAAAGAAGAATGGCAATTAGTTAATTTAACAACAGGAAAACCTATTGGTGAAAATTAGGTGGAGAGAACTCATATCCTTACAAATTTTAATGCAAATGAGACAAGAGTGAAATTAGTGCTGAGCGGTACAGTTCAATATCGCCCTAAAGTGAAAAATCTACGAGTTATTGTGACGTAGGTGAAAAATGCCAAATGATCAGACAAATAGAGGATATCTTTTGCCTCATCCAGAGAATATTGCTGCTGAAGATGTTGTACGTATTCGTCAAACCACTCAAGCAATAGATGATGATATTACCAAAAGAGAAAATGAACATGTTAACCTTAAAAATACATTTGAACGATTTAGTTTTGAAACTTTTTTAAATTTGTGGAGTAATGAAAGATGACTATTGCCAAAGAAGTAGTATATGCACTACACCAAAGGATCAAAGATTTATCAGTAGAGGTAACACCTGATAAGGTAGCATATTTAGCTAAAGCACTCGAGTCTATTGCAGGGCAAAGTACTGTATTTGATATCGTACAAATGACTGATGAAAAATTAAAAGAACTCTTGGATAGTGCAACAAGTCACTTAGCTAAGCTTGATAACAGTAAAACGAGTGCTTTAGGGGCCATTTCTGAACTGGAAAAACAATCGTTAAAGAAAATAGATGAAAAAGGTGTATCAAATTTATCACTTCTTGATACCAGAAAAGACGCAAATATTGCTGCAATTAATAGTGCTACGGATTTAGGTGCTATAAAAAACATACTCAAAACTATTAACGATCTTCCAACTGGTTCACCAATAATGAAGGAAATACAACCACGAGCTGTTATTCAGTCTGGATCACTAACTTTCTTGTTTGGCGTGCTCAGCAGGTACAACGATTATGGTGGCTGGAGTCAAGGTCATTTTACAAGTGAGCTAGGGCAATGGTATAGCAACACATCATATACTAACAATATGTTCAGCTTGCTTGTAGGTTGCCATAGCTATGATACAAGTTATGTTGGATTTTATAAGCAACCATGTATATATAACTTACAAGGAAGTAAAGGAACATTTATCTTTAGAGAGTTCTATTTACGTAGGAGCTATAGTTCAAATATTTTTACATATCCTTATGCACTACTTGGAGTAATTTTTGTCAAGAATACCACAAGTAACGATATAACAAGAACGATAAACTTTGTAGCAACATCATATTGGAATTCAGGGTACGAAGGTGCAGGGTTATTTGTTGAAACACCCGATAACAACAATGCTAGCAAGAAACAGATTTCAGCAATTACTTGGACAAGAGTACATAGCTATTCGTCTTCTAATACAGGTTATAGTGGTTCAGAAAAAGTAAATATTCCAGCAGGAAAGACAGTGGCGATATTACTTTATACATCACCATATTACAATGAAGGTACAAACAACTACTATGTTCAATTTATGCAATGGGGAATATACAACTTTCGCAGTAATTTTTTAACCGACGGGCTTGAGGTAGATGTAGAAAGAACGCTAAAAGCTTGGCAGTGTTCAGGGTTAGATACTACACATAAAATATGGCAGTAAAAACGGGAGGAAAAATGTCTATTTACATGCGCTTTGAAAACGGTAAACAAGTGGAAACTAAAACTCTTTCAGAGGGAGAAGGATGGTATGAACTACCAAAAAATTTTGACTTGCAAAAAATGTATCGTCTAACAGAAGGAGGAGAAATTGTTGAAAGGAGTAAAGAGGATATTGAAAGGGATTTGCTTCATAATTCGAAGCTTTGCGCTCTTAATTGCCTTAATATGTATTTCGATCGCTATGCAAATCGGTACGCGGGTTATTCGCATGCAAAAGCGAAATCATATGAAATGCAAGCAAAAATAGCGGAGAATATCTTAGCTTCAGGACCAAATGAAAAAGATACTAAAATTATAGAACCTTTAGCAAAGGTGCGTGGAATATCAGTGATAGAAATGGCAAGGTTAATTCAAGAAAAAGCCAAGAAAGCAATAATAGGAATAGCTAAGTGTGAAGAAATGGAAGACATAGCTAAGAAGAAAATAATGGAAGCACAAACTCAAGAAGAGCTGCAGAATTTCTTGAACAGCTTGGAGAAAGAAATAGAAAAAGTTTTAAAGGAGCAAAATGACTGAGAAATTCTTACATGGAGTTAACGTTATTGAAATAACATCAGGCGCTAGAACAATTAGAACAAGTAAATCATCAGTAATTGGTGTCATTGGTACTGCTACCGATGCCGATGAGAAGGTATTTCCACTTAATAAGCCAGTTCTGATTAGCGGAAGGCTAAAAGAAGCAGCAAAGCTTAGTAAACAAGGAACTCTTTTTTCTGCGGTAAGCTCAATATTTTCTCAAATTGGAGCAACAGTTGTTGTAATTAGAGTTGAAGAGAGCAATAACGCTGATACAAAGCTCAAAGAAAGTGAAACGCTAGGAAATATTATTGGTGGAGTCGACGAAGAAACCGGAGAATGTCAGGGAATTCAAGCGTTTTTAAGCTGTGAAAGTATAATCCATGTTGCTCGAAGAATACTTATTGCTCCTCATTTTACCCATCAAATGCCTAAAACTGAAAACGGAGAGGGATCAAAAAATCCAGTAGTAGCAGCGTTAATAGGAGTAGCAGAAAAGTTGAGAGCTACAATAATTGCAGATGGTCCAAATACTAACGATGAAGAAGCAATAAAATGGAGGAAAAGTGTCGGAAGTTCAAGAGTTTATGTAGTTGATTCTTGGATAAAAGTGTTTACTGAAAAAGGAGAAGAGATTTTACCTGCGAGTCCATTTGTTGCAGGTTTAATTGCTAAAGTAGATAATGAACATGGATTCTGTTGGTCACCTTCAAATCAAGAAATTAATGGTATTGTTGGCACTAGCCGCCCTGTTGATTTTACTTTAGATGATTCAAGCTGTCGTGCTAATCTTTTAAATGAAAATGAGGTGGCAACAATAATTTATCAAAAAGGTTATAGACTTTGGGGAAATAGGACCTGCTCAAGTAATGATAAATGGGCTTTTTTATCAGCTCGGCGTACTGCGGATTTAATTGACGATAGTCTTCTCAGGGTTCATTTATAGGCAGTTGATCGCAATATTACTAAGACCTACATGGACGATGTCATTGAAAGCGTAAACTCTTACTTAGCAAATCTAAAAGTACAAGGAGCAATTTTAAATGGTAAGTGCTATGCAACTCCTGATTTAAATACTCCAGCTAACATTGCAAGTGGAAAGGTGTTTTTCGACTTTGAATTTACCCCACCATATCCCGCTGAGCAGATTACGTTTAGGTCTCACCTAATCAACAATGAAATATCACTAAATTAAGCAGCTTTTATAGGAGAAAAACAAATGTTACCAAAAATCTTAAAGAATTTTAATGTATTTGTTGACAGTTGTGGTTATGCAGGGAAAATTGATGAGATAACCCTGCCAAAGCTCACTATCAAGACGGAGGAACATCGTGCAGGTGGCATGGATATGCCAGTTAGCATCGATGTGGGCATGGAAAAGCTCGAAGCTGAGTTTACTTTTGTAGAGTATGATTCAGAGCTATTTAGACTTTTTAGTCTGCTGAGTGGTTACCCAGTATTTCTAACACTTCGAGTTTGCCTACAAGGAAGGTATATTACTGAGTTTGAAGCAGTAGTCATAAAATTGAGGGGCATCTTTAAAGAACTTGATTTTGGTAGCTGGAAACCTGGAGAAAAAGCAACGTTAAAATGTTCAGTTGCAGCCCATTATTATAAACTCACCATCTCTGTTCAGGAGCTGATTGAGATTGATGCTGAGAATATGATCCGTAGGATTAACGGTATTAATCAGATGATGATAATGCAGAAGATTCTAGGAATTTGAATTTTAGGAGAGTAACGATGTAAATTAAATAACTATTTATAAATATAAAAAAATTTTATTTTTAGCGGAGGATATATGCAAACTATACTACTTAATAACCCAATAACAGCTGATGGAATTTCTGTATCAGAGCTTACCATTAGACGACCAAAAGTTAGGGATTACCTAGCAATTGAGCGCTTAAGTGGTAGTGACCTAAATAAAGAAATTACACTAATTGCAAACTTATCATCGGTGACAAAAGAAGCTATCGAAGAACTAGATATTGTAGATTATGCTAAAGTACAAGAGGTGTTAAAGGATTTTTTTTCACCGGTTATTGCCCAAAAGACCTTAGACTAAATATTTTAATGCTTAGCTCCATCACAGGTGGTGGGGTTGAGCACTTACTTGAAATGGAAATTAATGAATTTATCTTATGGTGCGAAGTCGCGGAGAAAATTAAATGTCAACGTTATCTATAAAAATCGGAGCAGTACTTGATAGTAGCTTCAATGGTGCTATATTAGGCATTACAGGTCAGCTTTTCCGTCTTGGTGCAACAATAAAAGAGCTTGGCTCCTCAATGAACTCGATTACTAGATTTAAAAAGTTAAGTACTGATCTTGCTACTAGCAAAAAATCATGGATAAGTTTAACAAAACAGGCAAGATCCCTAGCTAAAGAGGTACAAGCAACAGGCAAACCAACAAAGACTCTGGTATCCCAACTTAACAAGGCTAATTTGGCTGCAACAAAAGCAAAAGAGGCTTTCTTAAAAAAACAGGAAGCACTACATAAAATGAGTCAAGGAATAAAAGATAGCGGTAGGGATATTCGATCTTTTATAAATAGCCAATCAAAACTTGAACATCAATTGGCAGGGTAAGGAGCCAATTTAAACTACTAAATTCAGTAACACAATACAGGGAAGAATAGAGTCAACAAGATCGTCATTAAGAACAAAAATGATTGATACTGCGGCAATAGCTATTGCAGGAGGTGTAGTTCCGATTAAATTTTCGATTGACATTGAATCTGCTCTGGACGGCCTTAAGTCAGTAGGGAAACTTACCAATGAACAAATTGTAAAAATTGGAAAACAATTAAAGGAATTATCCAGAGAAATACCACTGTCCGCTGTAGAGTTAGTGTAAATAGCTATAAGTGGTGTTAGGCTTGCCCTTGAAGAGAAAGATATTATACCATTTACGAAAACAACAGCTAAGATGGCAGTGAATTTCGGCATGACCGTAGAAGAAATAGTAAGTGCTGTTAGCAATCTTTCCAATATTTATGGAATCAAAACTAATGAGATGAATGGATTAGGAGATACGCTGAATCACCTTGCAAGTAATACTCACGTTGAACCAAAAGATATGATGTTAGCAATAGGTTGCCGGCGCTGCAAAACAGTTTGGGTTGGACTTCGACCAGACGACTGGCTTGGTAAATACTGTTATTAGTTTAGGGAAACAACCAAGAAAAGCAGCAGGAATAATAAATGATATACTCGTTAAACTCCTTACTGCAAGAGAACAAGGTCCTGAATTTATAGGAACACTGGAAGAAGCAGGAATAGATTTAGAAGAGTTTGAAGAGGATAGGAAAAAAGATCCAGAGGGAGCACTATTTAGAGTTTTTAAAGCTTTGAGAGACATAAATGAAGATGAGCGTCCTGATCTCATTTTAAGACTCTTTGGCGGAGGGGCTCAACGTAGTGTAGCGCTAATAGTCGACAACTTAGAAAAATATAAAGAAGTGAAAAATTTATTGGCTGATGAAAAAGTACGTGAAAATTTGTTAGGGAAAGAATATAAAGATCATGTGAGTACCACAGCAAATCAATTGCGACTATTGAGAAATGCTATAGCAGAAGTTGGAATGAGCTTGGGTTCAGTAATGTTACCTGATTTGAAAGATGCAGCTAAATGGTTACAAAAAATAACTAGACATATAGTTACCTTTATAGAAGCACATCCAATTGTGACCAAGGTAATTATGAATACAATAGCAATTCTTATTGGTTTAAAAGTTGCATTAGTAGGTCTGGGTTATTTCGTGACTTTTGCTTTTGGTGGGATTGTGAGTATTGCAACAATGGCATTTACCGTATTTTCGTTCCTATCAATCCATGCTATTCCCAAAGTGATCACTGTGATAAAACTCTTAGCAGGTAGTTTAGTAACAACTTTACCTATACTCTCATCTATGTTTTCTGCAGTAGTAACAGGACTGAGATTTTTAACAGCAGAAATGATTAGTAACCCGATAGGAGCTGTTATTGCATTGCTTGTATCTGGTGCAGCTTTTGTGATCACTTACTGGCAGAAAGTGAAGGACTTTTTCTCAGGTTTTTGGGAATACATAAAATCAATTATAAAGCCCATTGAAGAATCTTTTTCATGGATGGGCAGTACTGTCAGTAGTATATTTAGTGGAGTTTCTGAAAATAGCCCAATAAAAGCATTCGAAAAAAGGGAAAGTGTTGTTTTTGATGGAAAAGTTGTCAACGAACTTTCTAAAAACAGCGTTTTCAGTGGTGGAAATCCATTGGTGGACAATAATGTTATTAAAGGCCTTTCAAAAAGCAACCTTAGAATCAAAAGCGTTATAGAGGAAAAAGAACATAGAGAAGATAATCAAGATGACCTTGATAAAGTATTTAAAGAATTTATGCAAAAGAAGTTTGAAGATAAAGAACCACAAACGTTAAATAGAACCCAGAATATTACTAATAATTTTACTATTAGCATTAAAACAGAAACTAACCAAGATGTGCGAAGTATTGCAAATGCAGTAATAGAAAGATTGAGAGAACAAGCAGTGGTGCGCTTTTTGACACCGTGGAAGAACTATATTAATGTTACTCGGAAAATGCAAATTTGAGCCAATAAGTCTTAGGTATAGTAAAGAGCATAGATGGCATACAATTGAGTGTATTGAAAAAACGTCCCTACAAAATATTGGCTCAGGAATTGAATGCATTGATTTAGCAGGAGTAATTTATCCACATCGTCGGAGCGATGGCTTAGAACAGTTAAAAAACATACGTAATACTCGAAAACCGCATGTTTTAGTTGATAGCTCAGGACAAGTTTTAGGAAGCTTTGTTGTTACCAATGTAGAAGAGAAACAGACATCGTTTTTTCCTTCTGGACAGCCAAGAAAAGTTGAATTTCAAATAAAGTTAAAAAGTTATGATTTACTATCTTACGAAAGAGAATGAAATGCTGGATGAAATTTGCTGGCGATATTACGGGTACAGTTCTGGAGCAGTGGAAGAAGTGTTACTTGAAAATCCTGGTTTAGCAGAGCAAGGTAGTTTTTTGCCTGCTGGACTAAAGATTAAGCTGCCTGTTGTTCAGAAAGCATCACAAGAATCTATAATAGAAATTTTAGAATAATTATCAGTTAAAAATACAATATAAAGGAGATAAGAAGGAAGATGATACCAGATTTTGATATAATAGCAGAAAATAACCCAGTAAAAGAAGCTTTAAAAAAGAGCTTAATCTCATTTCACATTACTGACGAATCTGGAACAATGAGTGATGAAGCTGAAATATATATTGATTATGGAAGCAGTGCTTTGAAGCTTAAAGGTGAATTAAAGATTTTTCTTGGATATAAAGGAACAGGTCTGTCACTGATGGGAGTTTACGTGGCAAGTGAGATCACTATACAGAGTCCTCTACAAACTTTGAGAGTAAGGTGCCATGCTGCAAATTTTAAAAGCTCACTAAAGGTAAAAACATCAAGAGTGTGGAAGGATATTACTTTAGGTGATTTAATCAGAGAAATAGCGCAGAAACATGGATATAACAGTAAAGTTGCTGAAAAGTTTGAAAACATACTCATACCACATAGAAGCCAAACGAATGAAAGTGATATAAATTTTTTAAAAGGGTTAGGAAAGGAACATGATGCATTAGTAAAACCTGTAGGGTGCTATATAATTTTCATTCCAAGAGGAGAAGGAAGGTCAGCAACCGGTAAAATATTAGGTACAACGGTACTCACACCTAAGGACGTAATAAACTGGAAGGTAAATTTTAATGTACGCAGTAGGTATAAATCTGTTATTGCACAATGGTATAGTTATGAAAATGGAAAGACAACAGAAGAAAAGGTAGGAAATGAAGAACCAAGTTATTCCCTACAGACACCTTACTCTACTCAAGAATCAGCAATTAGTGCAGCAAGCGCTAAATTAAGGCAACTAAAGCGTAGTACGGCAACCTTAAGTGTTACAATGGCAGGAAATCCTAAATTGTTTTCAGAAGCTAAAATAAATTTATCAGGATTTTGCCAAGAAATTGAAGGTGAATGGGTAATTAGCAGGGCAGAGCATACTTTGGATAGTAGAGGGTACCAAACTACGGTAGAAGCAATGATTAGCAAATGGTGAATGTGATTTTCTATGCTTTTTTATAATTTCTTTAATTTTATAGGCCATATTTAATATAAGAGTTGTGAGGCTTATTATGAACAAAGTTATAGAGCATCTTAGCGTTATTGTTGTTGTCTGATTAATATCGCTATTTTTTTTTACACGTGACGTAAAATCAGAAGAAGAATTACTGTTTTTAGCTGTAAAGGATAGTAACTTAAAAGAAGTGAAACTGCTACTTGAGAAAGGTGTAGACCCAAATATTCAAAATAGTGAAGGATACTCACCTTTAGATAGAGCTGCCTTCAATGGGCATACAGAAATAATAAGATTGCTTTTAAGTAATGGAGCAAACGTTAATCATGTAAGTAATAGTGGCAAGACACCTTTGCTTGTAGCTGCTTTCAATGGACACACGGAAGCAGTCAAATTACTTTTGAACAATGGAGCAAATATCAATTTACTATCATATACCAAGGAAAAAAATGAAGCCACACCTTTAAACTTGGCTATTCTTGGTGGACATATAGAAATGGTAGAACTACTTTTGAGCAATGGTGCAAACATTAATCTTTTACATAATAAAGGAATGACCCACTTGCATACGGCTGCTTCAGAAGGGAATATAGAAATAGCAAAGCTACTTTTAACCTATGGAGCAGACATCAATTTTATAAGTAGTAAGGGAGAAGGGATTACACCTTTGTACCTAGCTATGTTTAAGCAAAATACGGAAATGATGAAATTCCTTTTAAGTAATGGAGCAGGTGTAAATCTTGTAGATAACAATGGAAACACACCCTTATTTGTAGCTGTTAATATTGGATACACAGAAGCTGTTAAGCTACTCTTAAAAAATGGAGCAAACGTTAATTTTGCACACAACTATTCAGTTATACCTTTACACATAGCTGCTTTTCATGGACATACGGAAGTGGCAAAGTTGCTTTTGAATCATGGAGCAGGTATTGATTTTTCTGATCGTAGTGGTAATACAGCTTTACACATTGCAACTTATAATGGACACAAAGAAGTAGTAAAGTTGCTGTTGAAGTATAGAGCAAATGTTGATTTTCCTGATGATGAAGGCAATACAGACTTACATATGGCTGATTACAAAGGACATAAAAAAATAGTAAAGTTGCTTTTAGATGATGGAGCAGAGACCAATCTTATAAATAATTATGGCAATACACCTTTACACGTGGCTGCTGATAATGGACATAGAGAGATAGTAAAATTATTTTATTCTGCAGATCAGGGTTACCAGAAGTTATAAAATTCTTATTACAAAAGTATGCAAATTCAAATGTTAAAGCACTTGGGAAAACAAAACCAAGAGATTGAGCTATTACAATATGGTGGAGTAAGAAAAACGGTAATAAACCTTACGGAGAAATCATAAAGTTACTTACTGATGCAGAAAATGACTTCCTAGATAATCATTAACGATTTTTAGAAAAACATAAAATACTTAACTATAAAATTTAAAATATAATTCACCAGACAGGAAAAACATGAAAAACCAAAACACGGGAAAAATCCCTATTACAGTAGTCGTTACTATGCTAATCCAGACAATAGGAGTGATATGGTGGCTCGCCAAGCTAGATTTAAGGGTTCACATTCATGACAAATTTATGGAACGGAATCAAGAAATAATCTATCGCCTTGAAGAAAGGGTTAAGAACTTAGCTGAAGAAGTAAATGAGCTTGAGGCCAATCAAAGACACAAATAGCAATTTACAGTGACAAAATACATTTTATCTGTTGACGGAGGTGGCATTAGGGGAATCATTCCTGCCATTATTCTAGCTGAAATAGAGAATAGAACAAAAAAACCTATTTCAGAAACCTTTGATTTAATGGCAGGGACTTCGACAGGTGGGATAGTTGTTGCGGGGCTCTGTAAGAAGAATAATAAAGGAAAACCACAGAATTCAGCGAGTGATCTAATTGAGCTATATGAGGCGTATTTGCTAATAATCCAGCAGCTTGTGCATATGCAAGTAGTAGAAAATTATTTCCTGAAGATGATATAGTGCTGCTTTCAATTGGTACTGGTAGGCTATCTAACCCCATTAAATATATTAACTCAAAGAGATTTGGAAAGATAGCTTGGGTAAAACCACTACTGAATGTGATCTTTGGCTCGAGCCTTGATGTAGTTAATTACCAACTTAAGAATATCATCGATGATCAATATCTACGCATACAATCACAGTTAAGAGTAGCGTCACCCGACCTGGATAATGCTGGAACTAAAAACATAAAGCTCCTGCAGCAAGAGGCACAAGTGGTGATTGAATGTAATCAAGAAGGAATTGATAAATTCTGTACCATAGTATCATAAACATCTCACAGCTTAGCAGGTTATTAAATATAAAAGAAAAACATTTATATCTCTTCTAAATTAATATGATACATTGTTAATTAATCATAAAATATTAAGTAATTATATATTATCCTTTTTATCTTAAAGGATAGGACTATTATTGACTATAAAAGTTCTTGCATTGAGAGAAAATATAACTATTTAATAGTGTGTTAATTGCATGCTAAGTCAATAATATTTTCATATTTGGCGCTATAGACTGTAATAGTTTTTGTGAGGTTGGTGTGAATATCGGCAGGTCTTTGAACCTGATACATAATAAAATCAACAGGTGTAGGAAATTTAAGCCTTTCCTATATTTCTTCACTAATATTATTGAAAATCATGCCGACGTTAATGTACAAGGTTTTAGGCTTAACTCTGCCATTCATTTAGCAGCCAAATTGGCCATAAAGATATATTAAAACTCCTGATCATCAGTGGTGCACATGCTAATGCTGCTAACAGTAAAGGCTATACTCCTCTACACTATTCTAGTGAATATGGTTTCGAAGAGATAGATGAAATCCTTCTTAAAAATCATGCAAACCCTAACCTTGAAACCAAAAATGGCAGCACACCTTTACACCTAGCTGTTAATGGTAAGCACGATGAAATCTTGGAAATGCTTATTAAACGCGGTGGAAGCGTTCATGTTATGGATAATGAGTACAATGCGCCACTGCATATAGCTGTTGATCAAGGTTATGAAAAAGCTGTGCAAATCTTTCTGCAATATAATGCCTGCATAGGCTTTACTAACATCTATGAATGTGCTCCTCTGCATATTGCTGTTACGAAAAGAAATATCGAAATTACCAAGCTTTTACTGGAAAAAGGTGCAGACGTCAATCTGAAAGCTACGTGCCTTACTGCGCTAGATATTGCTAAGGCTAGTAATAGCAAGGAAATGGTTCAATTACTTATGGAATATGGAGCTGAATTAGAGAGGTATAAATTATGGTAAAGGTAATTAGAGCAAATGACAATAACGTTAAAATAGAGTTATTGAATGTTATTAAAAGTGTAATCGAAGAGAAAAATTGGGAACAAAGGGAAGCAGCAAATCTGCTGAAACTTGATCAACCAAAAGTGTTCTCGATTGTAAATTTGAAAGCCAAAAGGTTTAGTTTAGAAAAGATCTTCATGCTCCTATCTCGGGTAGATTATGAAGTGGAAATTACAGTGAGAAAAACTAATTTGGATTAATGTGGTGGATTTATGACAAATCAAAAATTAAAACAAAAAATAGAATATCATAACATGTTGTATTACCAGGAAAGCAAGCCTGAGATTACTGATGCGGAGTACGATGAACTGAAGCGTCAAGCAATTGAAACAGGAGAGGAAATAGATGTTGGAACAGAACCAGATAGTAGGTTTGCTAAGGTAAAACACCTCAAGCCAATGTTGTCACTTGATAATTCTCATACTGAGCAGGATTTAGAAAGATTTCTAACCAGGGTAAAAAAGCTCTTAAATGTTAATAAATTAGAGATGATATGTGAACCAAAGGTAGATGGACTATCTTTTTCTGCTATATATAAAGATGGTGTTCTAGTTAAAGCTGCAACTAGGGGAAACGGGAGCGAAGGTGAGGATATTACTCGTAACATCATGACGATAGAAGGTTTTCCGAAAGTCCTGCCTGAGATTAAAGGTAGGTTAGAAATTAGAGGAGAAGCCTATATAAGCAACAGTGATTTTCTTGAGTTAAATAAAAATAATGACTTCGCTAACCCTAGAAACGCAGCGGCTGGTTCACTACGGCAATTGGATCCAAATGTCACCGCAAAAAGACCTCTTAAATATTTTGCTTATTGTCTAATAGGCGGAGAAGAAAAAACTCAGAGTGAGGTGTTAAATAGGTTAGAAGAGCTGGGTTTTTGCGTTAATAAACATAGGTCCTTGGCAAGGAGCGCTGATGAAGTGCAGCAATTTTATGATAAGATTTACAGTGAGCGTTGTAGCTTGAATTATGATATAGATGGAGTAGTAATTAAGCTTAACAACTTGGAACTGCACAATAAGCTGGGAAATACTAACAGAGCACCACGCTGGGCTATAGCTTACAAATTTCCTGCTGCTTGTGGTAAAACCAAGATAGAAAAGATATTAATACAAGTAGGCCGCACTGGTCAGCTTACTCCAGTTGCAAAGTTAACACCAATAAGCGTGGGAGGGGTACTTATAAGTAGAGCAAGCCTGCATAATTTTGATGAAATCAGACGCATGGATATACGTGAAGGTGACATCGTGGTAGTAAAACGCGCTGGCGATGTTATTCCCTATGTAGTTGAAGTAGACACAAGCTTACGTTCACCAGATGCACAGAAGTTTGTATTACCTAAAGCTTGCCCAGAATGTGGTAGTGGGTTACACAGAGTTGAGGATGGAGCTGCGATTAGGTGCACAAATGAACTTACTTGCAAAGCTCAGGCCATTGAGAAGTTAAAATATTTCTTTTCCCAAGAAGCTTTTAACATAGTTGGCCTAGCTAATAAACAAATTAAATTTTTCTACAATCTTGGCCTTATTGAACAAATTTCAGATATTTTTACGTTAGAAAAGCGACTAAATCAATTCAACTTACAAGAACATCACGGTTGGGGTTAAAAATCAATCTCTAACTTACTGAGCTCTATCAATAGCAAAAGAACAGTGAGCTTGGATAGATTCGTGTATTCTCTGGGCATCAGGTTTGTGGGCGAACATGTAGCAAAATTGCTTGCAAATCGCTATGTTTCATTTGAAAATCTAATGGCTAAATTATCAAATAATCAAGCTTTCTCCGATTTGTTATGTATTGAAGGGATAGGTGAAAAAATTGCAGAGTCGATAAGAGCATTCTTTTCCGATCAGCAAAACATAAACATGTTAAATAATCTTGTGTCCCATCTCAAAATTTTTCTAGTTGCTAACAATAGAAATAGTTCTTCTTTAAGTGGAAAGATAGTGGTTTTCACTGGAACACTATCGATAAGTAGAAAAGAAGCACAAGAACAAGCTGAGGCTTTAGGAGCAAAAGTTTCTTCAAGCGTGTCCACGAATAGTCCTATGTCAAGACTCTCAAGGATCCAAATACGTAATAGAAATGCAATTCACCAAAACTAAGGGCTTCGAAAAACGTGCTCAATACTATGCTGCTAAAGCCTATTCAGAACAAGCTGATCGAGGTGATGAATACCATGATTTGAGGGAAATAATCTTCATAGCTGTAGCTGATTGCATTATTTTTGCAGATAAGGTAGGGTACAAATCAGATCATATTATTTTGGATAGGGAAAGCTTTGAACATGATCTAAAGGATTTTTACTTTACGTTCATAGAGTTACCGAAGTTTCCAAAAACAAAAGAAGATCAATTGGAAAATATAGTAGAAAAGTGGTGTTATTTTTTTAGATATGCAGCAAAGACAAAGGAAGAGGACTTGGACAACATAGTGGGAAGCGATTTAATAATAAAACGTGCCTATGAAGAAATGAACAAAGTGAACTGGTCAGAAGAAGAGTTACGAGAATATGAACAAGGGGAGAAATGGCGTCTTGATGAGCTAGCTGCTTTTGCTGAAAGATTTGATGAAGGTGTTAAGATTGGCAAAAAAGAAGGCATCCAAATCGTCGAGGAACGGGGCAGAGAACAAGGCATCCAAATCGGCGAAGAGCTGGGCAAGATAGCAGAAAAAGTTGAAGTAGCAAAGAATCTCCTTAAAGCTGGTGTACCAATTGATACCATATCACAATCCATAGGTCTGTCTGTTGGTGAAATAGAAAAACTGAAAGAGGAGAGTACCATTTAGCACAAATTGTATAAATTAGTGAAGTTTCTCCCGTTCATATCTACCCAGCAATTGTTTCACTAGCCTTTTCCTTTCATCAACTAAATCAACCGGCTTAATGTACTTTTCTTCGATCTCCAGCATTTCCTTTTCCCTCTCCTCAATACTTGCTTGCATTATTTCAATTGGGTATTTACTTTTTCCGCTTTCAAGTTCTGATTTTAACCTTCTCACCTTATACTCCAATTCCTCAAATCTTTCATATTTTGTCAGAAGCTTAATCATTACATTTATTTTTTGAAGTAATTCCTCTTCTTCTACCCCCTCCATAATCACAAAAAGTAGAAGCCTATCTATCTCATAATCATCTTCTGGACGGTTTGCAAATAATTCTATAGCTCTCATATTATTCTTACAGCCACACAGAAAGCCATAAAGCCTTATCTTATTTTCAAGGTAAATTTTCATATCCTCTGAAAGATTCTGCTCTTCATAAGCTTTGGATAGTTTCTCATGTAGATAGTCCAAATCCATCTTGCTTATTTTTTCAGGCAGCAAAATTGTCAATAAATGCTTCACTAACTCAACATCATTCGATTTGACTGCTTGGTGTAATGCTTCCCCTTTGTTTTCTCTTAAGTCATAGAGCTTCGATGAGTCACCAAGACTGAAAAGATAATTGGTTAACCCACCGCTCTCTACCACAATATTTGCTTCCCTTAATGGATTTTCAGCATCAAGGGATTTAATCAGCTCTTTTTTGCAAACTTCTTCCATTGCAACTGCAACTTCACTTAGCTTTTTCAACTGATCAATTTCATTACTTTCAAGTACACCTTTCGCTTCCTTGATTACCTGCTTATAAAGTTCTTGTTTTTCATGGTTATCCAAACTTTCACAGTATTCTTTCACTTGCACAGATGTCCACGATAGTAATTTCATACTAACTCCATAATAACCTAACTACAGTAGCTTATTTTTAGCAAAACTAAAGTGATTTTTTTCTGTCACAATTATATGATCTATTAGCTCTATTTCCATACTACTGCAGGCTAATGATA
Organism: Wolbachia endosymbiont of Ctenocephalides orientis; assembly: GCA_028571345.1. Classification (GTDB taxonomy): domain Bacteria; phylum Pseudomonadota; class Alphaproteobacteria; order Rickettsiales; family Anaplasmataceae; genus Wolbachia. Next base: position 1,268,436 of record CP116769.1, on the reverse strand, counting down.
AGATTTTAGTCGCACTTATATTGTATTTTGACGGTTTTGCATCTCCTCCTCCAGGGTGATTGTGAGCTATAATCATTGCTCTTGCTCCAACTAAGAACGCTCTTTTCATTACTTCTCTTTGATATATTTGTACTTTATCCAACGTTCCTTCTTGAACATACTCATCGATAATACGAGATTTCTTATTTAAATAAATAACACAGAAACTTTTTCTATTTGATTGAGCTATTGTTATTTGAAAGTATTCTATCAATTTTTTCTGATTACCGACTATTGGTAGCTCTTTCAAATCTTCTCTGAGCATTTTTTGAATTGCCTACCGTATGGAGAATATGGTTGCGAAAGCTGAATCATTCATGCCAGTTACACTTTTAAGCTCATGTTAGTCAGCATTGATTACTTTTCCAATACTCTTAAATAGCTGGAATAACTTTTCTGCAACTTCCTTGCTTTCTCCTTTATTGAATGAAGAATATAGAATAAGCTCCACCAACTCGAGATCAAATAATGACCTATCTTTATCTTTGCTTGATAGTACTCTCATTTCTAGTTCTGTTTTTCTCTTATTTCCATTTTTACTATTATTCATAAAATTACCTATTAATTAACTACTAAACTATTTCAATTATTTACTCTACTTTTTTGGCAGTGGTCGTCATGAAGCCATCGATTTTGGCGGAAGTCAAGTCATTTTGTGATTTTTTTGTAGTTTTATTTATTAATAATAATGGTAAGTATATTATTACTTTTTTTTGTTTGTTACTCATATTCTTTGCTTGATATGAATAATCTCTATGAGGCTTGACTATTCGCAATAAGAATACTATATTAATCTTTTACTCATAATTGAGGGTATATACTAATATAAAGATATGGAGGTTACTATGAGCAAACGTAAAGTCATTTCTAGAGGTTTGTTGAAAAATGCAGCTAAAGGTTTAGCAGTTAATTTAGTGGGTACTTTAAAAACAAGTAAGAAAATCCTGGATTATCCAGCAGAACTTAATCCTTTTAGGTCGGCTCTAAGCCAAATTAGGCTAAGCGAATATGAGAACTTAAAATTAAGTGAATTTTTGGAAAAAGCTATTTCAGCCAAAAGTGTAGATGAATTGAGTAAGATTATCGATGAAGCATTGGATTCAGGAATAAGAATAAACGCACATAACGAGGATGGCTTTAGCTTTTCTCATGTTGTGGTACTTAAAATGCTTTACAGTAAATTCACGGAAAATAAGCAAAAAAATATCATTAAGAAATTAGCACTAAACGGAGCAGATTTTGATGAACTAGGTGATGAAATTGAAATTTGTGATAAGATAAAGGAGGAAGCTGAACCACAAATACATAACCGACTCACAAAACTTAGAGAAGTGGCGGAAACTGCTGCTGTTGTAGGATCTGTTAAAAACGTCGAAATCGATAATAAAACATTTTTTTTAGAATTCTCATCTAACTGTGTAGTTGATGTTGCAAAAGCTGTTGAAGGTGCAAGAAGTTTAGGTCTCAATAAAGGTGATTTAAAACTTGGTAGCAATATTATAAGGATAGGAGATGGTGAAGTTGAGCTAAAAACTGGAGAAAATGGTGAAAGGAATTACGCAGATGTATCAGATGGTAGCTCATTTACAATAACTTTTTCTACCAGCTTGGGAGAATTACACGTCAGAGTATACAACGATGCACGAAGCTATGATCAAGTGAAAATTGAGGTAGAAAATAAGGAATCATGGAATGAGCTGCAAAAGACGGAAGAAATTGTGGGACAGGGCTGTTTGTTTGGTGGAATGTCTGTTAAGGCAGCAATAGAAAAAGGAAATTTTGTTAGATCCGGTAGGTGGGGTAATTCAAGATCTACTGAAATAATAAAATGCATTAAGCCTCAAAGCAGCGAAACTATTTGGGTCGATAAAATAAAAAGCAGTAAAATAGCATCTGTAGAACGCTCTTAATTTTGGGTAGTCAGCACGATTCACCTCTTGGAAAGGACTTTATAAGCAAACGTGCTGACCCCTGTAACTCTTTTTTGATTTTTTTGTAATCTGCTATGAGACCTATTATTTCTCTACCATCCATATCACTTTCATCGTCTTCATGCAAGTCCGAAGACATATCAATGAAAAAGTCCGATACATCAACTGAAAGAACTTTTGCTAATTCATATAGCCTACTAGCTGAAATTCGGTTTGAGGCATTTTCATACTTCATTATTTGGCTAAACGAGATACCAAGCTTTTCTCCCAACTGCGTTGTTGTTAATCCACGCGCTCGCCTCCAGAGCCTTATTTTTTTACCTATTATTACGTCAAGGGAGCCATTGCTATTCATGCTACACTGTAACCATTTGCAGAATGCATTACAAGGCTCTAATGATAAAAGAAACAACCTGTTGCATAAATAACATGAAATTCAGCATTATCAGCAGCCTAACTCTTTTATGTAAACATCCCTTATCTACACAGCTCGACCTCAACAGTATTCAAGAGGTGTTGATGAGAATAATTAATGCAATAACAGAGGAAAATCCTTTTATCCAAGAGCAAGCAGCACAAATTCTTGAAGCTGATCAAGTGAAACCATGCGATTCTTAAACCAAAAAGTTATCTATTAATATAGTTTCTCCTATCTTAACTGAACCATATCTTCTTCCGTTCACTTCTTCTATGTAATTAACTTTAAAACCTAATTCTTCGAGTTTAATTGATATTTGCTTAGGTGAAAATTGCTTAGATGAAAGCAATAGTGGAAAGTGTTTTGCTAAATCCATCTGTTTTTTGCTTAGGTTCCTATTTCTAGAACTTAGTGCAACTCCATTTTTATCCCTAATGATAGGACATGGTATAATCTCTGCATTAATAAAAAAGGCCTCTTTCATTCCACTTATTAGTTCATACTGTTGATAATCTTTTTCACTAAAATATGCTTTATTTGGCTCTACAATAGTGAGAAGTTTTAGTACTACAGTTAACATTCCAGTAAAATGTCCAGGACGATACATCCCTTCTCTTACTAAACTAATATTATCTTCTATTACTTTAAAATGAAAGCCATCTTGGTACATCTCATCGTCTGCAGGAAGGATAACAGCATCTACTTTTTCACGCTCAGCTATTTCTAAGTCTTCTTGAATTGTCCTTGGATAATTTTCATAACCAGATTTTTCAGGGAATTGGGTTTTATTAACAAAGATACTTAAAACAGAAAAATCGTTTTCTGAGACTGACCTCTTAATTAAGCTACTGTGACCGTCATGCAAACAACCCATAGTTGGTACAAAGCCTATAGATTTCATGTTAGATAAAGAGCTTTTTCTAAAAGTGGTCCACTCTTTTACGGCCTTAAAAACTTTTAGCATGTAGGTTTTCCAATAATCACTCAATATATTTACTTATTTTTTATGCATACGTCAAATTTTAATGAAGCTAACAATATTAAACTTAGAAACTTATAGTTTACGTAAGCATGCTTTCCAAACACGTATAACTGTAATACATTATACAATGTTAATTTACCCAATTTTCTTTTTTACAAGAAGAATAATAACTATGTAAATCTTTTTGTTTTAAGAAAGTAATTCTTGAATGCCCCTGGCATAGGGACTTTCATTAGGCTCAGAAACCAACTCTAGAATAGTATTACCTAAAATTTTATATAAATTTAGCAATGATGGAGTTGACTCTAGAGAACTAATATGACTTCTTATTACATCTATATCTCCCCTGTGTATTGGGCCAGTAATAGACCTATCAAGGGAATGGGATTGTTTTATGTTTGCTAAAGTACCTGAAGATAGGCTATAAATAATATCAAGGATATATTTTTCTTTTACACCTGATTTATAATAAAAATTGTGTGATACCTTTAATAAAGCAACTAAATAGTTTGAAGCAAAAACACTTCCTATATGATACAAACTTTTTGCTTCCTGATTAATTTTAAAAATTTTGGCTCCAATTTTTTGACAAAGGTGTTTCATGAGTGAAAAAGCTTGCTCATCGCCTTCATAAGCACAGTAAGTCCCTTCGAACGTATTAACACTTGTTTCCGGATCCACAAAAGACCTTATAGGATGTAATGACCCAATTAAACACCCTACTTCCTTTGCAGAGTGTAAAATTTTTGAGCTTAACGCACCACTGAAATGAATTATAATATCTCCTCTCGAAAGCTTTTTATGACTTAATAATATTTTACAAATACTAGAGATTAATGAGTCTTGTGCTGATATTAACCATAAGTTAGAAGTTATTAATTCCTGATAGCTTTGACAAGCATAACCACCACCTATAAACTCAACAGCACTTTTGGAAGAAGCAAGACTCCTGTTTAAGATTCCTTTAATATCACAGCCAGCTTTTTTTGTTAAAAGATAACCAATTGTTTTACCTACTCTACCACACCCTATAATATTTATAGAAATCCTTCCCACTATACTATACCTGTTGAAAAAAAACTTTAAATAATCTTTTTAATATTATTAGACTCATTAACTAAAACAACAGAAGGTTTCCAATCTTTAAGAACAGGTTCCTCTATCTGTAAATACGACATAATAATCACTAAGTCTCCTACGTTAACTAGATGTGCTGCAGCTCCGTTTACTTGAATTACACCACTATTTGAATCACCTTCAATGGCATAGGTTTCAAAACGATTACCATTTGTAACATTAACCACTTGCACAAATTCAAAAGGAACTATATTTGCTGCTTTCATTAGTTCTAAATCAATAGTAATCGACCCTATATAGTGTAAATCACTATGTGTTACTCTTGCTCTATGAATCTTACCATTTAGCATATTTCTTAGTCTCATAATTTATTCCTCACAACTAACTTTTACATTGTAACAATGATCTCCTTGAGGAAATGCTCCAATTTTAACCTCTCGACAAAAGTTATTTAAAGCACTTTTTATCAATTGATGCCCATCTAGATACGTTTTTAAAAATTTAGGATTAAAGTCACAATTCATACCTAACATATCTTGCAGTACCAATATCTGTCCTGACACATTAGGCCCTGCTCCAATACCAATAGTAGGAATTTGAAGTTTCTCTGTTACTAACTCGGCTAATTCCGCCGGTATACACTCAAGCACTATTGAGAAACAACCAGACTCTTCTAATTCAATGGCTGACTGAACAATCTCTTCAGCTTCTTTTTCTAGTTTACCTTGTACCTTAAACTTTCCTAAATTATTAACATGTTGAGGCATTAGCCCTAAATGTCCCATTACTGGAATACCTGATTCTACCATGTGAGATATTAATTCTAAGTTGCCTCTGGCACCTTCTATCTTGATAGCATGAGCACCACTTTGTATAATTTGCAATACACATTCCATAGAATCTCTTAAGCCTTTTCTGAAAGATAAAAATGGCATATCTGCAACAATAATCTTTTGTTTTGCTCCTCTTGCAACTGCATTGATATGGATACACATCAAACCTAACGTTGCTGAAGTAGTATTTTTGTGACCGTGCATTACCATAGCTAAGCTATCTCCAACCAAAATAGCATCTATATTTGTTGTGTCGACAATTTTTGCTGACCAATAGTCATAACAAGTAACCATGCTAATCCTTTGCGACGATTTTTTCATATCCTGGAACTTTAAAATATTTGTCATCTTTAACCCAGTAAAATTTTTAAAAACATACTAATGGTACTATAGCCGAAACAAAAATCAACTACTATTTTATTTCTGGTATTTTTCGGTAGTCCTAGCCATTGATCAAGTTGTGATGCACATCCTCATTATTGAGGTAAGAACTTGCAACTTCATCAGCTAAGGTATTAGTAGGCTTTCCTAGTTTTTCAGAAGAGATAAAAATTTTCATTAAAGTATCATAAATTGCATCAATCTTTGACTCCATTTGATTCCGTGACATGCTACTATAAAGCCCAGCTACGTGAATGAGACCACCTGCATTAATTACATAATCTGGAACATATAAAATATTTTGTTTCTTCACCATTTCACCGATTGTGTCATCAAAAAGCTGGTTATTCGCCGCTCCAGCAATTATTGCTGTATTCAGTTTTAAGATAGTTTCATGATTTATTGTACCTCCAAGTCCACAAGGTGCAAAAACATCACACTCTATAGTGTAAATATCATTTGGGTTGACTACTTCTGCTGGAAATTCTTTCAAACACCTCTCTACCATTAGTGGATTGTAGTCGCATATAGTTAGCTTTGCGCCCATCTCATAAGCTTTTTTCCCTAAATAGAAGCCAACATTTCCCACACCTTGAATAGCTATATGAATCCCGTTAATACTTGTAGTACCATGCTTAAACTTGAGCGCAGCTTCAATTCCTCTTATAACACCTTCTGCAGTGTATGGAGATGGATCACCATCAACCCCAAGACCTGTAACATATTGTGTTTGACTAGAGATAGTCTTTAAATCCTCAGCAATTATGCCACTATCTGCAGTCGTGATATATTTACCACCTAATTGATTTACAAATTGACCAAAGCTTTCAAATAAGAGTTGCCTATCGAAAGGTTGCTCTGGTTTTAATATAACAGCCTTACCGCCGCCGTATGGAACTCCAGCAAGTACTGCCTTAAAAGACATACTTTTTGATAATTTTAGCGCATCTATAAGTGCATTCTGATTAGAATTATAACTGATAAATCTACATCCACCCAAAGCGGAACCATGAGAAGAGTTATGGATGCAAATAATCGCTTGAAGACCTGTTTTTTTATCACATTTAATATAAACTTCTTCGTGAGTACCAAAGTTAATCATCAACCTCCCTCCCATGTTAATTAGCCAACCATCACCACTATACTAATTTTGGCATTAACATATCTAAAGTATTTCCCTAATGCAACAACAATTTAAAAAGCAGCAACGGTAAAAAATGTTATGTTTACTTTTGAAAACAATTTTATTACAATAGACAGCAATTGTTTGTCAGTTCTCAAACAAGTATGGTCTTTTTTAACTTTTTATACTATAAGAAACATAAGGCATATGGCCAACTTTCACCCATTTTTCATAATGCTGTTGAGAACGAGTTTTATTGGTAAAGAGCGGGGAGCCACGCTTTCTTTTGAACTTGTCTATACCAGATTTAGCATAACCCTAAAACCCCCTATTCTAGCCTGCTTTTCCCTAATATATTTTAGTTTCATAGGGTAATTAATTTACCGTAATTTGTTAATATCATTTTTATAATACGCGCTTTATGGAAAGCTTTCTCAACGTAGTTGGGTTTTTTTGCCCTTTTTTGAGACAGTCAATAAGTAAACAAATGAGAATTTTATTACACTAAAGAAAGGGTTTTTCTTAAAAAAGATATTTAGCTAAAAAAGTGTTGTCTTGTAGGCAAATTTCTCTACTATATGCTAAATAAAGTATATCGAGGAGGATTTATGGAAATATCTGGTCTCACTACTGAAGTTTCAGCAATTACTTCAAGCGCAACTGATCTCCTTACTGATGCTACGAGCGCACCTGATGTTTCTAGTATCTCTACTGAGGATTTAGACAAAGAATTATTCGATGCTGTGGAAAAAGGTAATCTTGAAAAGGTAAAAGAGCTTGTTGAAAAAGGAGCCGATCTATATGTGAAGGATAGTGATGGTAATGCTGCTCTAAGCTTAGCTGTTTATTACGGTAAATTGGATGTAGTAAAATATCTTATAGAAGATAAACATGCTGACTTCAAAGTTAATAGCAATGATGGCAAGACTCCTTTACATTGGGCTGCTCAAAATGGTCACTTGGAAACAGTCAAATACCTTGTTGAGAAGGGGCAGACTTGAAGGCTAAACAAAAAGATAACTGGACCACTCTGCACTATGCTGCTCGCTATGGAACATTAGAAATGGTAAAGTAACTTGTTGAGAATGGGGCGGACTTGAAGGCTAAACAAAAAGATAACTGGACCACTCTGCACTATGCTGCTCGCTATGGAACATTAGGAATGGCAAAGTACCTTGTTGAGAATGGGGAGGACTTGAAGGTTAAAAATAGTAATGGCTGGGCCCCTCTGCACTATGCTGCTCGCTATGGAACATTAGAAATGGTTAAATACCTTGTGCAGAAAGGGTCGGGCTTTCAGATTAAAAGTAATTTTAGCTCTACACCACTGCACTTTGCTGCTAGCGAAGGTAAGTTAGAAATGGTTAAATACCTTGTGCAGAAAGGAGCTGAGTTGGAGGCTAAAGATAATGATGGTTATACTCCTCTGCGCTTTGCTGCTCGCTATGGTGGGGTAGAAATGGTTAAATACCTTGTTGAGAAGGGAGTGGGCTTACATGTTAAAATAAAGATAATTGGACGCCTCTGTACTATGCTGCTCGCAACAAAAAATTGGATGTTGTTGAATACCTTGTTGAGAATGGGGCGGATTTTAAGTCTCCTGACAAGGATGGCAATACTCCTCTTCATTGGGCTGCTAGAAGTGTTCAACTGGAAGTAGTAAAACTATTAATAGAAAAAAGCGGATTTTAAATCTTCTGACAACTCTGGTAAAATCCCTCTCCATTTGGCTGCTCAATATGGTAGATTTGGTATAGTAAAACTACTTACAGAGAAAGGGGCGGATTTTAAGTCCCCCGGTAAGGATGGCAAAACTCCTTTGCATTTGGCTGCTAATAATGACTTGTATGCAGTACAATATCTTATAAGCAAAGGGGCAGAGATTAATGTTACAACTAAAGATGGTACTACTCCTTTATATTTAGCTGCTCAAAGTGGTAGATTGGATATAATAGAATATCTAATAAATAATGGAGCTGATGTTAATAACCAAAGTAACAACCCTCTGGGTCTAACTGATCAGTATAATGGGCTATATGTTATTAACTATATTATAGATAGGAATGCTAACTTTAAAAGGAATTGGTCTACTCTACACTCAACTGTTATAGGTGGCAAGCTAGCTGAACTGAGAAATTTAGTGGGAAAGGGGGAAATAAATGTAAATCAGGACGAGAACGGGTGTCCCCCTCTACATCTAGCTGTTCAAAAGAATGGCCAGGATATTCGTCATGATGTAAATACTTACAGTGATGGTATTATAGAGTATCTTATAGAATTGGGTGCTGATTTAGAAGATGCTAACAAGGATGGTTGGACTGCTCTTCATCTTGCTGTTCAGGAGAAAGGTACTGTGCTAGTAAGTTACTTAATAGAAAAAGGAGCCAATGTTAATGCTGTTAAAAAGGACGGATGGGCATCATTGCACATTGCTGCTCGCTATTGTGATTTGGATATGGTTGAATATCTTGAGGAGAAAGGAGCTAACATTGGTATTACTGATAATGAAGGTGCTACTCCTTTGCATGGTGCTGCTTACTCTGGTAAATTAGATGTAGTAAAGTATTTAATTGACGAGAAAAATGCCGACTTTAAAGCTACAGATAAACAAGGTATAACAACTGTTTTGTTAGCAACATATGGAAATCACTTGAAAGTAGTAAAGTACCTTATAGGTAAAGGAGAAAATGTAAATGTTGCTAATAAAAAAGGAGAAACCCCTTTACACTGGGCTGTATATGTTCATAGGGAGAATTCTTATGCAAGTATAGAAGGAGGTTCTGAACAAAATGATAGTGGCTATTCGAGCATAGCAAAGTATCTTATGGAAGGAAAAAGTGCTAATTTGAACATTGCTGATAATCAAGGTGAAACACCTTTCCACTGGGCTGCTAAGTATGGTAGGTTAGATTTAGTAGAATACTTAGCAAGTAAGGTAGATAGCATTGATTTGCCTAATAAGTCTAATAGGTGGACTTCCTTGCATTACGCTGCCAATACGGGTAAATTGGTTAGATTTAGTAGAATACTTAGCAAGTAAGGTAGATAGCATTGATTTGCCTAATAAGTCTAATAGGTGGACTTCCTTGCATTACGCTGCCAATACGGGTAAATTGGATATAGTAAAATACCTTGTAGAGCAAGGTGCTGATATTAGCATTAAAAGTAAGGATAGTAAAACGCCTTTAGATGTTGCAAAGGACATGAGTAAAGCTAATGTGGTAGTATTTTTTGAAGAAGTACAACTCAGTAGATTATGCAAGGCAGCAGAACAAGGTGATGTTAGTAGAGTTATGAGCCTTAAAACAATATTCAACATTAATGATAAAGAGTGTACAAGTGATAAAAGGACAACTTTACTTCAAGCTGCAAGGAAAGGTCGTGTAAATATAATTGCAGAGCTCACTGAAAAAGACACTGTTCAATCTTCTAGAACTTCTCTACTGCACGTAGCTGCAAGTAATGGTCACGCGAGTCTAGTTGAAAAACTCATCGAAAACATGGATGAAGCCAATTTTAAGGACGGTAATGATAAAACTCCTCTACATGCTTCTGCAAGGTATGGTTACTCAAATGTAGTTGAAAAGCTCATCGAAAAAGGGGCTGATGCTAATTCTGAATCACCTTACAGTGGATTTCCTCTGCATGTAGCTGCAAGGAAAGGACACTTAGATGTAGTTGAAAAACTCATTCAGAATGGTACCAATGTCAATCTTAAGAACAAGGATAATGAAACCCCTATGCATATGGCTGCAAGGTATGGTTACCTACGTATAGTTGAAAAGCTCATTGAACAAAAGGCTAAAATAGATTCTAAGGATTCTGATATTAGAACCCCTTTGCACGAAGCTGCAAGTAATGGTCATGTAGATGTAGTTGAAAAACTTATTCAGAAAGGTGCTGATGTTAATTCTACAGATTCTGGTAACTGGGTTCCTTTGCACTTAGCCGCAAGTAATGGTCATTTGAGTGTAGTTGAAAAGCTCGTTGAAAATCTTATTGAACAAAATGCTGAAATTGATTCTAAGGATAGTTTTAGAAAAACCCCTCTTCACTTAGCTGCAAACAATGGTCATGTAGATGTGGTTGAAAAACTCATTCAGAAAGGTGCTAACATTAATTCTAGGGACTTTTCCTGCTTAACCCCTTTGCACTATGCTGCAAGGAATGGTAACACAAATATAGTTGAAAAGCTGAATGACAATTGGACCAATGTTAACGATATAAATTTTTCTCGGCTACACTGGTCTGCCTTTAAGGGTGATTTGAATGAAGTAATACGCTTTTTAAAGAGTATTGATGTTAATTCTAAAGATCAGTGGGGAAGAACACCACTACATATAGCTGCAAAGCAATGGTCACTTAAATGTAGTTGCAAAGCTTATTGAAGAAAGGGATAATGTTAATTCTCAGGATTATGATAATAGGATTCCTCTGCACTTAGCTGCAAGAGATAACCACACAAATGTAGTTGGAAAACTTATTGAAAAAGGTGCCTACATCAATTCTCAGGATTCTGATAACAGAACACCTCTTCACTGTGCCACAAGTAATGGTTACTTCAATGTAGTTGAAAATCTTATTGAAAAAGGGGTCAGTGTTAACTCTCACAACAAGTGGAATGAAACTCCTCTGCACTTAGCTGCAGGTAGTGGTTATTCAAATATAGTTGAAAAACTCATTGGGCAAAAGGCTAATGTCAATTTTCATGACTATGACGGTAGAACTCCTCTGTACTTAGCTGCAAGAAATGGTTACTTAGATATAGTTAAAAAGCTCATTGAAAGAGGAGCTGACGTTAATTCCAAGAACAACAATGATGAAACTCCTCTACGTGTTGCTGCAAGCAATGGCCACGCAGATATAGTTGAAAAGCTTATTGAGAAAGGAGCTGACGTTAATTCTAAGGATTATGATAATGAAACTCCTGTGCATGTAGCTACAAGAAATGGTTATTTCAATGTAGTTAAAAGGTTTATTGAGAAGGGTGCTGATGCTAGTTTATCTCCTGTACACTTAGCTGCTTTAGAAGGTAGATGGAATGCAGTAGTAGATGATTTAGTAGAAAAAAGAACTGATGTTAACTTTAAGGACAATTATAGCTACACTCTTTTACACTATGCTGCAAGTGGTGGTAACCTAGATGTAATTGAAAAGCTCATTGAAAAAGGTGCTGACCTTAATTCTAAGGACAATGTTAGCCACTTAACTCCTCTACATATAGCTGCAAGTAATGGTTATTTAGATGTAGTTAAAAGGCTTATTGAAAAAGGGGCCAATGCAACAAATATTAACTTTACACAACTGCATTTGGACGCTTTTCAAGGTAAATTGGATACAAAAAGCGTTGACGTTAATTCTAAATCCTTTGGTAACTTTACTCCTCTACATGTAGCTGCAAGTAACGGCCATTTGAATGTAGTTACGAAGCTGATTGAAAAAGGTGCTGACGTTAATTCTAAAACCTCCTCTAACATGACTCCTTTACACATAGCTGCTAGTAATGGTCACTTAAATGTAGTTGCAAAGCTTATTCAAAGAGGTGCAGACATTAATGCTAAGAGTAACAGTGGCTTAACACCTCTGGAATTAGCAAATAACTATGAAAAATCAGATGTAGTAAGCTTTCTTATAGATAGAAATGACAAGTACGGTAATACACTGCTTCACCGTGCTGTTACAGAAAATAATTTAAATTTGATAAACCTTCTATTGAAAGAAGGTGCTAATGTTAATTCTAAGAACAATAATGGGAAAACTTCTCTACACATAGCTGCGATTAATGGTTACACAAATATAGCTGAAAAGCTGATTGAAGAAGGAGCAAATATTAATGCTAAGGACAATAGAAGTTTAACACCCTTGGAATTAGCAAATAAATTAGATACAGTAGCTTTCCTTATAAGTAAAAAAGACAAGCATGGCAATGTATTGCATACATTATGCTGCCAAGGAAGGTAACTTGGGTTTAATTGATTTTCTGTTACAAAAAGGAACTAATGTTAATATTCAGGATGATACTGGCTGTGTTCCTCTACACTGGGCTAATATGGGAGGTAAATTGGATGTAGTTAAATACCTTATTGATGAAAAAAGAGCTGATTTTAATGTTAAAGACAATGGTGGCAATGCTCCTTTACATATTGCTGCTGAAAAAGGCTACTTAGACATAGTAAAGTACCTTATCGATAAAAAAAGTGTTGATTCTAATGTGGTAGGTAAAGATGGAAAGACAGCTTTTTATTGGGCTGACTTTAGTGGCAATTTAAATGTGGTCAAGTACTTTATAGAAGAAAAAGGTGTCAGTTATGACAGTAATATATTCGATGCTGCTAAAGGTGGGCATTTAGGTGTAGTAAAATACTTGATAGAAGAAAAAAATGCAGAATTTAATGTAACGGACAAAGACGGAAATACACCATTGCACCTTGCTGCTTATAATGGTTATTTAAATGTAGTTAGGTACCTAATAGATGAAAAGAATATTGATACTAATGTTAAGGATTCAAATAATAATACAACTTTGGGTATAGCTGCTTCTAGTGGTAAGTTAGGCATAGTTAAATATCTTATAGAAGAAAAAGGAGCTAACTATAATATTCTTAATGCTGCCAGGGATGCGGTATCTAGGTGTAGTAAAGTACTTTGCAGAAGATAAACGTATTGATATTAATGCCAAGGACGATAATGGGTATACTGCTTTGCATTGGGCTGCTAAAGAAGGTAAATTAGAGGTAATGAAATACTTAATTGATGAAAAGGGTGTTGATTTTAATGTTAAAGACAAGGGTGGCAGTACTCCTTTACACATTGCCGCTTATACTGGTGAATTAGATATAGTAAAGTACCTAATCGATGTAAAGAAAGTTGACTTTAATGTAAGGAACAACGGTGGCAATACTCCTTTACACTGGGCTGCCAAGGGAGGTAACTTGGAGTTAGTGAAATACCTAGTTATTGTTAAAGGGGCTGATTCTAACCTTAAAGACAATAATGGTAGGACTCCTTTACACTGTGCCGCTTCTTCTGGTAACTAAGATTTAGTTGAATACCTTATTGATGTTAAAGAGGCTGATTCTAACCTTAAAGACGATGATGGCAGTACTCCTTTACACTGGGCTGCTTCTTCTGGTAACTTGAGTTTAGTAGAATACCTAGTTGATGTTAAAGAGGCTGGTTCTAATCTTAAAGCCAATGATGGCAGGACTCCTTTACACTTTGCTGCTTCTTCTGGTAACTTGGATTTAGTGAAATGTCTAGTTGATGTTCAAAAGGCTAATTTTAATGATAAGGATGGTAATGATAAGACTCCTTTACTCTGGGCTGCCAAAGAAGGTAAATTAGATGTAGTCAAATACTTTAATGAAAAGGAAGTTAAATTTAATGTTAAGGGAAACGATGGAAAAACTATTTTACATTTAGCTGCTTCTTCTGGTGACTTGAATTTGGTTAAATACCTAATTGAGGAGAGGAAAGATATTGATCTTTATTTTCGTGTTAACTATAAGGATAATGAAACTAAAACACCTATAGATATAGCAAAAGAAAAAGGTCATGCTGATGTAGTAAAATATCTTGAATCAAGAAAAAGTAAATCGTTCTCGTCGTAGTATTGAGAAGGGAGAAGTATTTTTTAATGCATCAAAATGATGCTACTTTTACCATAAAAAATGACCAAGTAACAAATTCAGGTAGTATTAACTATTCTTGGGTTAATAGTTTTGTCGACTGGGCTAAGAATTCTCTCGCAGGGTTTCTTGCTTCTTCTACAGAGCAGACAAATAGCAGTATTGCGCAGCAGGAAGTTAATAGCACGTTGTTATTAGGTATTGTAGCTGCCACTCTATGTAGCAACAGAGGAAAACAACATAAGCAACAACCAGATCCTATTTTTGAACATTTGCACCACTTCAGCAATCTATGGTATTAAATGGTACAAACAAGGCTGCAAAAGCTATAGATCATTTAAAAGAGATTGAGGCTAAGTGGGATAAGCTTGAAGGCGAATCAACTGATCCAAGTACGTATCTTGAGGATGTCTTGATACACAATAGTACAACTAAGCTAAAGAAATAATGCTTTACATAATCATGTTTGCTATGAAGAAGTTAAAGATCTTATTAATGAATAAACTGCTTTGCGTGACTCCTTTCTCTCAATTTTCTGATATTCCCTAACTAGGCATAGTATTTCCAAGTCACTTTCATTATTCTTGTATTCAAAATTGCTATCTCTGTCTTCGTGTAAAGTTGTTAAAGTTTCGTTATGCAAAAAAGTCTCGGGAATAAATCCATAATATCGACCGACAATGCTTTTGCTATATCACATAACCTGTTAACAGGGACACTATTTCTTCCCCATTCATACTTTTGTATCTGTTGAAATGTTACACCTATTTTCTCTCCTAAGTTATTCTGAGTTAGCCCTCTTATCAACCTTCTTTCCCTTATTTTCCTGACCATTTCAGGACATCCTGTATCTACTCTTTCCATAGGAAAACCATTTATTTCAAAAGTAGTCATTTCACTCTCCTTAAAAATGTTTCAACTACTTTCATTATCCTAAAGCTCTATTAAAACTTTATTAAAAGAACGTTATCAAAGTTGTAGATAAAGTGGGAAGTTTAACTATTTACTGATAGAGTTTAAGTATTGTATCAAATTGCCTTCAGTTGCAATATCTACAACAGCCTTACCGTCATCATTCTTAGCATTAACGTTTACACCCCGATTTACAAGAAACTTCACTACATCTAATTTGTCCGTTTTATATTGAAGCTCATTATCTTTAGTAGCTAAGTGCAGAGGCGTGTTGCCTTCATCATCTCTACAATTAATGTCTGCTCCTTTCTCTACAAGGTATTTCACTACTTCAAGGTCACAATAGTGGGTGGCTAGATGCAATGCAGTAGCACTACCTTTAGTTCTAGCGTTGATATCATCCCCTTTCTCTACTAAATATTTAACCATTTCTATATCACATCGTTCTACCGCATGCAGAAAAGGGCCCCATCCATCTTCATCGACGAAATTTACATCTACTTCTTTTTCCTCTACTAAATATTTTACTATATCTAAATCCTGTGTTACACTCAGAAGTGATTTACCATCGTAAACAACTTTCTTTTCATCTAGCAAATACCTCACCGCTTCTAAGTTGTGATATGCGCATGCTTCATGGAGCAAAGTACCACCGTACTCATTTATTACCATTGTCGGATCAACACACTTTTCTTCCATATAGTATTTGACTGATTCAATAGAGCCATGCTGAAACGCAAAAAATAGAGATGTACTACCGTCATCATCGGTAATAGCTCCCTTATCTATAAGGAACTTTACTATATCAGAATTTCCTGATTCAATAGCATAATGTAAAGGTGTATAGTTATATTCATCTTTAACATTAATATCTGCTCCTTTTTTTACAAGATGTTTAGGTACATCTAGATTACCTTCCTTCACAGCTAAGTATAGAGATGTATTATTATCTAAATTAACATTTGTCATTTTTAACCTCACAATTTACAAACTATTTGATTCTATAGTGCTATTTATTTATTTTTTATTAACTCCG
Organism: Wolbachia endosymbiont of Ctenocephalides orientis; assembly: GCA_028571345.1. GTDB lineage: Bacteria > Pseudomonadota > Alphaproteobacteria > Rickettsiales > Anaplasmataceae > Wolbachia. Next base: position 1,252,076 of record CP116769.1, on the reverse strand, counting down.
TACGCGTTATAATTGTTATAAAAATATATAATTCTCTCAATTCGAGAACAATTCGTGAAAAACAGCATTATTTATTAGCATATTAGTATTTATTATATAGTTTATAACCAATTGAACTAACATACCTCTACATAGAAAACCTTAATTTGTTCACTCCACAAAATTGGTATTTTTTTCTTTTTCAAATCTATCAGCTTCAAATGCCTTGGCTGTCTTCCATTTAATATGTCCCTCTTTATTTTTGGGGCAAGACAGTTAAGCTTTAAGATTTTATATGGGTCCAGTTTTTTTTCTTCCCCTAGTTCCCTTATGTTTGCATACTTACCCATATCTAGCTGACGTTCCCATAGATGGGCATTTACTAGTGCTTTAAGTAAGGTATTATCTGTTTTTGTGTGTGGCTCATTTTCTGGTTCTAATATCATGCACCTACCTGCTTCCCTTATTAGCTTACAAGGTACAAAAAGTAATATCTCTCCTTTTATTTCTTCAAATTCTGTATTCTCTTCTTTTGGTTCTTTTATCTCAGTTGAGTACTCTGCTCTGATCTCTTCTAACTCCTTTATTCCAACACATATCTCTATTCCATTTTCTCTTACCCATATACTCTTGAGTAGCTTTCTAATTATTTCCTTTTGCTTTATTGGAAACAGGTTTTCCCATATTTCCTCCAATGCTTTTGAACCTTTCTTAGAGTTTATATGTCTTATTTTCTCCACCACTATCCTTTCCACCTCTCCTGCTGCTATTGTTCTATTTATTGATGGACAGTGGCTTCCTTTTCATTTCCTTTATATGATTATCACATACGTAATATCTATATAAATGCTGGTTTTTCTTCCTAGTATATGTTGGTACCATATTTACATTACATAATTGACAGCGAATTATACCCTTAAGCAACGCTTCTTCATGTTTAGCAGTATAGTGCGGACGCTTTTCTATAAGATCATGAACTTCTTTCCACTTCTCTTCTTTTATAATTGCTTCATGCTACCCTTTGTACTCTTTATCATGATGTCTTATTTTCCCTACATAGATAGAATTTGTAATGATTCCTCTTACTGTTGCCTTTGTAAATATTGTTTCTCCATAAGTTTTACCTGATTTAGCTTGAAATCTTTTTGTCCGGTACCCTTGATTATTTAATTCTCTTGCTAAGTTAGCCATTGATTTAAGCACAATAAATCTTTCAAAAATATGTCTAATCAGTTTTGCTTCTTCTTCATTGATAATTAGCTTTTTATCTTTTGCATCATAGCCAAGTGGTGGATTTCCTCCCATCCACATTCCTTTTTGCTTGGACAGTGCTATTTTATCTCGTACTCGTTCAATTATCATTTCTCTTTCAAGTTGAGCTTGACCTGCAAAAATCGTTTGTATAAATCTTCCCATCAACGTATCCAGGTCAAATGGCTGAGTTACTGCTACAAGCTTTACATTATGTTTCTTAAAAAATGATGCTACTTGAGCACTGTCACATGTTTCTCGTGTTAGCCGATCAAATTTATATACTACTACATGATCTATTTTTCCTGCTTCTATGTCTTTAAATAATTCCTGAATTTTTTCTCTGTTTAAGTTACTTCCAGATCGGTCTCCATCATCATATTTTTTTGGTAATCCTACCCAACCTTGTTTATTACTAATATAGTTTTCACACGCTAATCTCTGAGCATGCAGACTATTAAATTCCTGAGATAACCCATCTTCTGTGGACGTACGTGTATATATTGCGCATCCTACTTCTTCAGACATTACTTTTTACCTTTTTTTTTTCTTATCACGCAGGCCAAAAAAGTCTGGTCCATTCCTGCTTATTCCTGTAATTTTATTCGCTATTGCTGATAGTGACGTAAAAAATTGCCCTTCGTATGTAAATCCAAAATCAGTTACTAAAACCTCATGATTTTTCCCATTGTACTCTTTGATTAGCTTCGTTCCCGCTACTGGTAGCTTTTCACCACTAACCTTTTTACCTTGTTCTACTTTATCAGCTAGAGAGTTGAGCTTTCTTTTTTCCTCCTTAGATAATTTTCCATATTCCCTTTCTTGTATCCTATATGCTATTTTATCTATGAGGTATTTCTTATAATATGGCGGTGCTGTTCCCTCTGACGGAAAATAATTCATATATATCTTACGTATCTCTTGCGCTGTTTTTCCAAATAAAGATGAAATCTCTTGTCCTATAGATTGGTTCATTGTACCTCCATTTTTGTTTTTAAATGTATCTTTTCTCTTTCTTTGCAACTTGCAATTGTTACCCAATAGCCAAAATTTTTCTACTTCAACTCACCTACCAACCGTAGCTGCTGCTAAAAGAAATTAGATCTTCTTCGACTGTTACTTTTTCACTTAAAAATATTATCTCTACTCCTGATTTCCAGAATTCTCTTAGCAGGCGCATTTGATCTCTAAAATCTTTTACTAAATCTTCAGGTGAGAAGAGATATATTTTATCAATTCTACCTTTTGCAGCCTTGTACCGTAAGCTCTCCAGCCCAGCTTTACTCATGCTTTCTCTAACAATTGCTGTCCATCTTTGATAATTATTCAACTCTTCAATTTGTTTCCTTTGCTTTTTTGACATTGCATATAAACTACCATCTTAACCTCACATTAAATCCATCATTTCTTTAAAACCCTTGCACTCATAAAGCTTGCAATTGTTATCGAATAGCCGCAGAACTTTCCATTTTCAACTAAAAACTCCACTGGTTTGATATCGTTAAAAAGAATTCCTCGTTCCTCAAATAAACGCAGTATCTTTGCCAGCTCTTCCACTGATGTTGTCATGCAATCAAGTGTATAAAAAGTAATACTCTACTTCGCAAGCTTCAATGTCATCGAATAGCTCCTGCATTGCAGGTCTTTTTAACGCTGGCACGCTTTTATCACAAGAATCATCATATCTTTTTTCAATACCGTCCAGCCTCTTTTAACTGCAAAGTCTTGACATGCTAACCTTTGTTTTTCTGCACTTACTGGACTGTTTTTATTGGTATATATCGCACACTTAAACATAAAAGCCCCCTTTTTTCCTTATCTCAGCAAACTTAATCAATAGTTCTCAGTTTCTCTAAATGAAAGTTAATCTATTTACTTCTTCATTTCCCTTCCTTATTTCTTCTATATTTACTACTTTTTCTTTCATTATTGGCTGCATTATTCTATCTACAGACTCTTGTCTTTTTTCTTTCATATTTTCAATTTCGCTCGTTATTTCTCCTAGCTTATCCTTTATTTTTCCTCCTTGGTTCTCTAATACTTTCTTTATTATTCCATTAGCGTAATACATTGGTGTGATTCCAAACCTATTCACTGAATTTACATCTACTCCTCTATTTATTAATTCTCTCACTACCGCTTCTCCATCTATGAGACATGCATAATGTAAAGGTGTGTATCCTCCATTTGTCTTTGTATCTATATCTATTCCTTCTTCTATTAATACTTTTGCTATCTCTCTTTGATTTCCCATTGCTGCAAAATGTATTGGTTTTCTTCCACAATCATCTTCTTCATTTATATCTCCTCCTTTTGCTATCAACATCTCCATCAATTCCGCATTTCCAAAACTTGCTGCTAGATGCATCATTGTTACTCCTTCCTCATCTTTCTCATTGATTTCTTCGTATTCCCTTTTCTTTATTTCCCTTAATCTTGCTTCAAAAATCTCTCTCCCTTTTACCTCCATATCAGCTTCTACTTTTTTTCTCTTTTTGCTTTTTGCATAACACTCTGCATGTTTTTGTCCCACTTCTACATCTCTTTTACAATTACCAATTTTTGCTAATTCGTTATTGCTTGATTGTTTTCTTATCACCTTTCTCTTTGCCATAATTTACCTCTATAAAATTACCCTCTTTATTAACAGCAGCTTTTTTTCTTTTATTTACTGCTATTACCTTATTATATTCAATCAATACACGAATGCAAGTTAATTTTTCAATCACGCATATGTGTTTAATACAATATTAATATATATAAAAATATAAGCATATACAGTTAGCATATTAAGCTAATTGGCTGTGTGTCCCTCCATGTTCTGTTCAAATGCCTATGCTCGTACCAGTTAAGAACGCCTGGATAAAATACTAAAATATGGTTTTCTAGTTCATGAATTAAATCATTTTGTCTTGGATCTGAGCTATTTTTACAATCAACATGATGCTCGATTGAATAAGACTCTATTACTCTTTGATCAGTAAAATTCTTTGCCTCATAGTGATAAGTTATGCTAAACCGTTCTAAAATTGGCGTGTATTTAAAATTCCAAATGTGCTCTGAAAGCTTGCTACTCCCTAAAGTAAATCTATCTCCTATTTCCTCACCATAGCAAACAGGAAAGCAGTTATTTATGTCTCCAAAGTTCCAGCTATCCGATAATACTATTTGTGCTTTAGCAAACTTAATCGCTGGCAATAAACTTTGTGGCAAAGGATAAAGAGCTTTAAAGTTATACCAAAGGTGATTACGTTCATATATTCCGCTATAGTTCTTTGTATGTGGCTCTGTTTCTCCTAAATGCAACATCCAGCCTATATAAATCATTGCTGAAAACTTTTTCATAATGAAAACGAAATGTACTAAACTTAAAAGTTGGATTTGATACCTTGATCTCAAATGAATTTTTCCTGCCAAATGATAATACTGGTCCATCTTTTTCCATTTTGATGCCAGAATAATCAGAGAGAATATCTCCCCATAAACTCTCGTCCAGTATAAATCGCTGAGCATTGTAGTGATCATTAAAAATCCGCACTAATCTTGATCTTGCAGGAAGTGATAGTTTTGTAAGCTCTATTACTGCATCAACAAAAAAATCATTTGGAACGTCTTTTATTCCAACTTGAAGTTCAAAAAAATGTTTCCCTGGTGGTTCTTCAATAATTGTAATATCGTCTATATCTGCCCACTTTATTGCTATTTTGAGTGATGCAGGCGTTCCTCTCAGCCTCTGAAACTTTATTCCTTCTTTTATGGCTTTCTTCTTATCTTTGACCCATGATAAAATTTCTCCAAGTCCATATTCTTCAATTAATCACGGTAATACTTCCTCTTTAAAATTGAACTTAAGTCCCTTAACGCAATTTGGATTTACTTGATAGTCTATTGCTTCAATTAAAGCTTGCTCTTGTTTCGTTGAGTTTGGTGGCAATAGCATTAGTTTAATTCAATTCGCAAATTACCTAAACAAGAACACTCATCTCCTTTTACAACAACATTTTCTCTTGGCTCAATCAACTCAATATTACTCACTCCTTCTACAAAAAGATTTGCTATCGTCCAAGATCTTGTAACACTCCATCCTAACCTTTTAGCTGATTCAAATTTTTCAACGAATTGCTTTTTTGCTGTTTCAATCGTGTCTTCTGATAGTGCTGTAACCTTAGCATGAATATTCACCTGAATAATATTGGAACTCACAACTGTTATAGTATCAGTTAGCATTCGAATATCATCTTGAGTGAGTTTTTTCCTTACGATATTAAGCAATTCTTCTGAAGGCACTCCCTCTGTAGATAACATTGAGATTTGCACTTTTCCTGGCACCAATGACTCAACTAATGCATCTTTATCTAATATCAGCCGATAGTGCATAATATCTGTAATGCTCTTTGCTTTCTCCAGTTGACCAGCCTTTTATTTTTGCTTTTATCCTTTCTTTAAAATTTTCATCATCTTCCTCATCCTTTCTCCCTACTCCATAAAATTCAGCTAGATGATCAAGATCAGTTCCTCCTGCAAACTTAAGTAAATTAGCTTTCGCTGCTTCATTTATCCTCTGCCGTAGTAGTAATTCACGCCAAGCGGCTACTTCTAAAATTCTTATTGCCGGATCAGTCTCTACTAAAGCTGAAAAGGTTTCATCTCTATGGACTAGCTCTTCCTTCATTCTGGATAATATTTCTTCAAAATTCAGCTTTTCAATAATGTTTGGCGATTGCATTTTTATATGACTATTCCATTTAGTAAAATATTTTCATTGTTTGGTAGATAAGTCCCTTCTAATGAGATAGTTATTTTTCCTTCTTTTACTTCTGTTATCCTTACTTTTTCTACTTTGAACCTCCTCTCTCACCTTTCTAGTGCCTCTGCTACAGCCGCATAAACCTCTAGCGTAAAATCCCTATTTATTGGTCTGTCAACCAGCTCGAGCAACCTCGACCCATAATTTCGGCGCATTATTCTACTGTTCACCGGAGTAGTTAAGATATCAATAATTGATTGTTTTAGATGGTCTATTCCCTCTAATTCCTTGCCTGTTATAGCACTCATCCCACGCATTATCTCTATCCTGCAAATACATTTTTGCTAGCACTCATCACATGAAAACCACACGATACTAAGTCGCCTGTTCTTGCTACACCTATACCATTAGAAAATACGCTGTTTGACCCTTGCATTAGTGTCTTTCCTAGGGTTAAAATATCACCTTTTCTAAACACAGATCTTCTATTGATAAAAACGTCATTACTACCACTCATACAAAAATGAACAGGTATTCCTATATAATTATTCCCTATACTAACAACGGATTTGCTCATTGTTCTTTAGTTTAAATCAATTCTTGTTGCCTTAAGCTTTATACCATCCTTGGTCATTTCTATTTCTGATTCTCCAACCTTTAAAGTAATCTTATTCGCTACAGCAAATTCAAGACAATGGTTCTCTTTATCATATAATAATTTGCTTCCATCTTGAAACTCAAAGGTATGAGAAATTTCTCGACGTTCAGATAGAAGGTACTTCTGCTGATAAATTGCTGGTAATACAACTCCTAAAGACAATTCACCAAATGGAGAAAGTACTACAACCTGCTCGTCAATATCAGGTGGTGCCCAGCTTCTATCTTCTCCAGCTCTTGCTGCTACCCATGGAAGATAATCTGTTAGAAATTCTCCTATTTGTACTCTCACCTTTGCTTTTTCATAATCTATTTCTTTAATAAGGCCTATTCGAACGATATTAGCTAATTTCCTCTGTAACTCTGAAATTGCAAAATTACTTTCCAACACGAACATCTCCTATATTGATCATGTGCGGTTTAATTTTACCTTCATCCCAAATCGATTATCCTAAGTGTACTTCATGAACCCACTCAACCAACCAAACTAAATATGCATCCCATTCCGGTCTGAATCCATCAACTTCCCCAGATATAAATTCAGCAGGTGAAATATTCATATTCCAAGTGTTTTTGTTTATAATTCTTGCCACTTCAGCAGCTAGAGATCTCACAACTATAGAAGCATTTTCTATGGTAGAATCAATTACAATTCTTGCTTCAAACCTCGCTCTTAACGCAAGTTCTTCCGTTCCAGGATCTTTGCCTGCTTCTAAACTTGAGAGTTCCACAAATACCGCAGGTGCTATTAATTCCTTTTTTATCGCTGGATAGACTTCACATGTTTGAATTGTTGGTATTTCTGCCTTTAGCGTAGAGCAGATTGCTTGGTGCAAATCTTTCCAAAATTTCATCATGTCTTTCAAATATAATTAAGTTCACGGTGGAAAATTTTTTCAAACACTTTCTCAACCTCATAATCAATAAGCTCCTTTATGATTTTTGACGCTTCAGGTTCAAGTGGTAAAGTAACTTCATCAATTGGCAAAGATGATCCATACCTCCTTCGAAAAATTCCCGTATATCCACTTTTTATCGTTGCTATAAATACACCTTGTAACATGCGTCTTCCAGCTGTAGCTCCAATTAGAGCTTGCTTCATTGTTCCTAATTTGCCCACTTTTACCCAATAAAGGCTTGCTTTCACTAATGCATTCATAGAACTTCTACTAGCTTTAATTATTTGTAGCCTTTTTCTAATTAAACTTAGTTTTATTTGCTTTTCTTTACTGATTTCGCTGCTTGCTTGTACTTTTAACCACAGAGCTGTTTTGTTTAAGGCTTTCATTGCTGCGAATTCTACTTTAGTATTAATATCTTTGGCAACTTTATCAATACTATCATTAACTTCAACATTCAGGTGCATTTTTAAACCTCCATTGCTGTAATTTTCCACACTTTATTTGAAGAATCCTTCATTGGTGGCTCGAAAATCTTGTAGTATTTATCATCAATTTTTATATAATTCCCTATACTAAGGAAGCTAATGTCCCGCACTGCGTATTTCTACTGATGCAACTTGTTGAGTTAACCCTCCGTCGTTTCCAAGAGAGTACGCAGTATAAGGACGTTTTACCAAAGCTTTAATTTTACAAATTGGCTGCTTATTTTGATTGCAATATGTAGCCTCAACTCCCAAGTGCTCGAAGCAATCTGCAAACAATTTTTCAATTGGGTTCTTCATACGCTAAAAAAACCATTTGCTTTTTATGTCTAAATTAGCATAATGCTACTGCCCTGGTTGTCTCAAACAATTACCTCAATGTCCACTGCAACTAGGGCTTTTGTAAAAGACTAAGCAGTAACCATTTTTATCAAAACCCCAGGTCTGTGGCACATTGGCAGGGGGTTTGATTGAGTATGAAGGTCTGTTCCTCTATCAAATCTTCTTGGCTCTTGCTTTGCATAAAGTAGCTTTCCAAGTGTATTTACTGTCTCATTGAAGTCTGCTGGAGCAAAATAAGTGGTAAAAGTATTTGCTGTTCCCATTGGAAAACAATGCCCGGTATCTTTTTCAATAATCTCCTCATATTGCCTTCTGGATCAGTTGCTTGTCTCCTATATTCTTCAAATGTAATACCACAAAATGTAAATCCTGATCTCAAATCGTTTCTAAGCGCTGCTCCTTCCTGCCACCTTTCATATGCTTCTTTGACTTTAGTATGAGAAGTTAAAGCATCAAAAAACTCAGGGCTGACAAGCGCATGGATTCTTTCCATATATTCGCCACTCAAATTATCTTCTATATGGCGCAGTACTTCCAGGCATTTTCTTTTTACATCAGTTGTTGCGGTACCAAGAGCAAAGTTTACTGTCTTTGGTGTAATACCAAACTCATTGTAGAGATTTAAAAGTTCTGAACCATCAGCATCAAGAATAACTCCTTTGAGCGCCCCCATACGAAGATGTTCAAGTGTTATTACATGTTTATTGCGCGTTGACTGTAAATGATCAGTAACAAAATCAGCAAGTGCCACAAGTTCATTTTCTGAGCTAAATGCTCTTATTCCTTGAATTTCCTCTGGCAAAACGACATCATCATGCGGAATATGCGGAATTGTAAATGTTCTTACCTTTCTTTTTCCTCTTTTTCCAACTGTTGCTGGTGCTCCTGGAACTTGTGTTGGTAATAAACTTAAGACTCCGTTTTGTTCTTCAATAGTAATATGGCGAAACCTTACTGACTTACTTGGAAATAAATTTAAGCTTTCAGTTCGACCAAAATTAATCGGTAAAATATTCATTGCGCCAGTTAGCTCTGCCATACTGAATGCCGGATTTGAAAATGGATTTTGCATAATGTTTAGCTCCTGTAAAAAAATTAATGTAGAAAATTAATATAGATTAATATGGATTGAGGTTTAGACTGCCTTACGGACGATAATACCACGCACTTCAAGTTGTTTTATTGCTGCTGTTTTTTGCTCTTCGGTTATACCAGGTGGCCAAACAATAGCATGATCAGCTGGCAAGGCTATTCGAGTAATTATTACTGCTTTGGTATTTTCTTTAGCTTCTGTATCACTTGTAATAACACCTATAGCTGTCTGGGTACCGTCTGTTGCAGTTGGATTTAAAGCTTTTATAAAACCATCATCGGTTTTTTTGGCAACCACTGCTCCAAGTTTTAGGTTTTGCCCTTTTGCTACAGTTATTTGATCACGTGAGTACAGATTTGATGCTTCGTATTTCAGAAGATCACCAAGGTTATTTTGTTCAGTTATACATGCCATTTTTCCCTCCTTTAAGTTTTTGTTTTACCGCTGTCTTTACAAGAGCTATACTCCGCGGTATAAAAATATAGCTTTAAATTTACGCACTCTGGCGGGCTTTAGCCTCTTTCATTACTAGACTTTCCAGTGGATCTTGTGGCAATGTACTTAAAATCTCAGCTTTCATTGTTCGCTCTAGCATGATAGACATCAAACTTTCTCGTACTTGTTCCACGCTTGCCTTCTGCTCAATAAATTCTGTTATTTTTTCCGGCATTTTTGATAAATTGCATAAACTTATTACTTTAAGAACTTCACTGCAGCATTTTTCATACCCAATACGCTTACCTTGTTCAATTAAATCAACCGACTGCTCGATAGCCAGTGTCTTATCTTGTTCATTCATAATATAGTTCCTCCTATTTTGATTAATAAATTCAGAAAATGTTGTTATTCCATCTGCAAGGCCTATTTCTATAGCATTTTGCCCAAAATAAAGTCCTGCTTCGGTATCTTTGATAGTTTGTATAGAGAGATCTCTATTCCGTGATACAAGCTCAACTAGCATTTCATATAAACGACTCACTTCGCTATTTAGATTTTCTAAACTCTCGGAAGTTATCGGCTCATGTGGGTTTTAATCATTCTTTCTGCTACCAGCAAAAACAGTTGTATAGTTAATGCCTTGTTTCTCATCAAAACCACTTTGGTCTATATGGCTTGCTATTACTCCAATACTTCCAACGCCTGAGGTTCTGCTAACAAATACTTTTTCAGCGCTGGAAGCAATTGCATATGCAGCAGAGTACGCATCATCATTTGCCATTGCTATTATTTTCTTTTCTTTCGACTTTCTTGCTTCGTAAATAAAGTCCGAAAGATCAAAAATACCACTTACTTCTCCTCCATGACTGTCTATATCCAAAAGAATTGTCTCAATTTTTTCATCCATTAAAGCTTCTTCTATTTGTGCTTGAACTCTGTCATATGAAGTCATTCCAAGAAAATCATCAAATGCTCCTGGCTTTTTGGTTAGAATTCCATGAATCGGTATAACTGCAACTTCTTTTCCATTATCCCTTACAGCATGTTTTACATTTTTAAAGATTGGTTGTTTTCCGTTATATAATGACAGCAAATCAAAGCTTTTTTGTTCTATCATCATCGGCTTACCCAGCCAAGCGGTTTGTAGAATTTCCATAGTTTAAATTTGTTTTGTGGATCTGAATCAAAAACTAACCCAAATTCATTAGAACGTTTTCTATCTTCTGCAATCTCGTGATCAATTTCCTCAGCATCGTAACCCATTTCTGACACCACCTCTGAGCGACTTTTGAAGCCATTTCTTACTGCCATTTGCTGTGCTTGCTGGTCTTTTAGCGGATTTACCCAATCAAATCCCTGTGGTATCCATTTTACGTCTTTCAGCGTTTGATCGTTTGTTGTAGAAAGTTTTCCTGATAAGGTAGCAAGTTCTAGCCATCTGTTCCATATTGGCCTGCAAAACTGAAATACCATAATATTGTGCTGTAACATCGAGCATCTTCTCCTGAACTCTATTAACCCTGCTCGAATAGATGAATAGTTCACATTGGTTAAATCTCCTGTTAGCTGCTCATAGGTAATTCCCATACCAATTGCTATGGCTCTTAGCTGCTGTCTCATAAATGCTTCGTAACTTCCTCCAACATCAGATGGTTCTGAAAATTTGATATCTTCACCTGGACCAAGCAGTTGCATGGTGCCTGGTTCAAGGCATGACAAAGCTACTCCGTGCTCATTTGATTCACTCTCTCCCATTATATTTGCTTCAGGGTCAAGTCTTGTAATAAAGCCTGCAAACATTGCTGCTGTCTTTTTTCGCACTAACTCTGCATCATCATATTGATCAAGCTCGTAGAGTTTTAACAGAACATTTGAAAGCCATGGTTCACCTCTAATTTGCCCAGGTCTTAATGGTTTATAGATATGAAGTACATCGCTTGCTGGAACTCTAACTGACTCTCCAATTGAATTTTCACCTGGGTGCTCTCTAAATAGATAATATGCTTCTCTCTGCCCAAGCCTGTTAAATTCAATACCATTACGAATTACATTACTATTTGTTAAAGTTTGGTTGGTTTTATTATCCAAATGCTCTGATTCAAGCACTTGTAGCTGCAAAGGAAAAGAAAATCCATCTTCTGGTTTTCGAGTACGTAAGCGAACAAAACACTCACCACCTTCTACCATACTTCTACATACTAGAGCTTGCAATCCATAAAAATCGCTTATATTATTGCTATCTGCCTCATCTGTCCACTTTAGCCATAGCTCTTGAACCTTTTTTCTGAATTCCGCATCTTTGGCTTTTGACTGAGGTTTTATTCCTGTGCCAACGCAATTACTCACTATGGTATCAATGATATTTGCAGCATAGGGATTTTTCCTAACCATATCACGAGAACGACTGCGTAAATGCTCAAGGCTGCTAGCGAGTAAACTATTTATTCCACTTCTCTCTGGCTGCCAATACATTACTCTTCTGCCAGATCCTGCGGCATCCCATGCAGAGCTTTTGGGTTTTGGTTTGTGAATAGTTGTTTGAAGGTTTTTAATAACATTGAGCCTCTGATTGTTTTAATTATGCAGCAGGTTGTTGCACAATTTGATATTGAAAAATTATAGCAAGCTGCTGTAGAATTTGGTCAACAAGCTGTTGACATTTTGTAAATTGTGCAGGAAGTCCTTATACAAACACTGATGATTATTCTGGGCTGCGTTTATAAATCTCTTTTCGATGTCCTATTGCTGCAATTTTTACCATGTGTTCCAAATTATCTATCAAGCAGATGATCCGGTAGTCACCAACGCGTAATCTAAAGCATCCTTTCCATTTGTGCGATAAAGCTTCACCTACCTTATCAGGAATAACTGTAAGACGTCTTTCTATCGCTTTTTGTACCCTTAATCGTACTGTTTTTGGAAGAGAAGGAAGGTCTTCGGTATCTACACCTTCAAAATAACCAATTCTGTAAATTATTTCCACTTGATATCTTCATGTCTAATTATTTTTGCTCCAGGAATATTACGTTTAGCAGCAAGTTCAAGTAAAGCTATTTCCCCTTCATCCATTTCATCATCTTCAGACAGTTTACTTACCTCGATCTCTTCTTCTACTAGATCTTTTACAATTTCTTCAATAGTCCTTTTTGAATTTTCGCCATTTCTGTAAGATAGTGAGAAATTCGCCCTCGAAACTTACATTAACGCTAAGCCTTTCTTGACTTTGAGCCATATTATTCACCATAAAACACTGACTTTAAACTATAACATTTTTACTTGATTTTGTCAATCCCTTTATTCGTCGCAAAAACAATTCTTCGTTTAGGTTTCATACCTGCGACTTTCAATTCAGCTTTGATACGTTGTCTGAGGCTCAATAAATCGTTTATCTGTACTTCTGCATATCTCACGACATGGTCGCCATAGCCAATCGATACCACTCGTTCTCCTCTTTGGAGCTTTTTTATTGCTTTTTCAACTTGTAATAAATATTCTTCGGTATACATTCTACTGCTCACTGATCCATTTGCTCTTTCTTATCTTTGCTGATTTCTTTTTACTTTCAGCTTTATCGTTCAAACTGTTCCATTTAGCCTCTTGCCAACGATCAACCCCGAGTGCAATAGATGCAGCTCTCGCATATATCCGGCAATCAAGCGCTTCATTACGATCTCTTATCTTCTGCCACTCTTGCTTGGTATAGCCTTTTACTACTTTGGTAATTAGCTGCTCGCCTGTAAGTTGCTTAAAATATTCAGGTGCATATTCTGGAAAGTGACAATAACCAGGTGGTATCTTTTTTCCATCTTGCAATACATTAAGTAACTGAAACAGTTCTGATTTTAAAATTGACACTCCAACTGGCCAGAGCTTCATTCCTCTGTAGAGCTTTTTACCTGCAACTGTCACATCAACTCTGCTTGGGCTATTAAGCGGTACTAGAGCTTTACTTATACCTCTTACCGCCATCACTCTTCCAGAGCTTTGATGACTTCTTACCCAGTTGTACACCTCTTGTGTTCCATACCCAGCATCAACTGCCATCATGCTAATTGTATATTCTATGCCTTTTTCTCCAAGAAAGTGATGATTTAATAACTCAGAAAGTTTATTCCAAACAAAATCACGACCTGGATCGCCTTCAAATACTTGATAATCAATTGACCAGCTTTCACGATTTTTTCCCCAGGCAACAACTTCTACTTCTAACCGATCTTTTTGCACATCAACTCCAGCAGTAAGAACAACTTTCCCTTTTGGCACTGTTCCAATTGTGTAACTTTCTCTCCGTTCAAATAGATGTCTCCAGTCTGGCACTTCTCCTTTATCAACCCAAGTTTCTCCAAGCGTCGTGTTTATCCAGACCTTCAGTAGTTGTTCGTTATCTTTGCTATGTAAAAAGTCTGCTACTGCTTGATCCCAGCTATACCATCCAACTGGACTATAAAGACTTGAAATATGAAATCCTGCTGTCTTTCCATCTTTTGTTTCGTTTGTTGTTCTCCACTCTCCCTTGGCAAGCATCTCTATTTTTTGATGATTTTCTATTTTACCGCTACATTCAACACAAACATAATGTGCTGTTTTTGAATCATTATTTTCCCACTTAATCTGTGACCATTTTAATACCTGGTAATGATTACAATGAGGACATGGTACAAAGAAATAACGTTTGTCAGAGCTCTCAAATTCCTTTTCAATTCTGCTGATTCCATGAACAGTTGGTGTTGATACTAAAAATATCTTGCGACGTGTAAAAGTATTAGTACGGGCTATGCTTAAGAGTACTGGGTCACCTTCACCACTTGAATCCCCAGGATATGCATCAATTTCATCTAAAAACAAATACTTCACTGGCATAGACCGAAGACCTACACTGCTATTTGCTCCAGTTATTACTACAATCCCACACGGAAACTCTTTACTCTGCACAGTATTGCCTGAATCTCTTGATCTTGGGTCTTTTACTTTATCTTTTAAACATGGTGTATTTTCAATTAAAGGCGCAAATCTTCCTTTGGACCAACGTTTCCCCATTTCAACTGTAGGCTGTACAACAAGCATTGGACCTGGAGTCTGATCGATAATATAGCCAATCCAGTTGTTTCCTGCTTCTGTGCCGCCAATCTGTGCTCCTTTATATGAATACTACTTTTTCAATTTTTGATGATGGCGATAAAGAATCCATGATTTCTTTTAAATAAGGCGTTCTATCTGTTCTCCATCTACCTGGCTTAGATGATGCTGTTTGTGAAAGCACTCTATATTCATTTGCCCATTCTGAAACTTTAAGTAGTGGATCAGGCTTTAATCCAGCGTAAAAGGCTGTAGCATAAATCATTGTCTACCTCTGCTTTCTGTAAGTTCCTCGGTTTCTAACTCATCTATTTCTAATTCACCTTGTGGCTTTGCCTGCAATTCTTGAGTTTCAATGTCACTTGAAATAGTACTTGCACTTTCGCTTGTTTTCTCACTTTCTAGCTCAATAGACATTTTCTTTTGGAATTTCTCTTCTATGTACCCTCTAGCCAGTCCACTCATTGCTATTGCTACGGTAAGTGCAACTATTCCGATTGCTATTGCAAATCCTATGTTTGGATAAGTGACCAACAACCCTACTGCACACACGGTAACAAAAACACATATAGCGCTGTCACATGTTCTTATTCTATTGTCTGCTCTTCTCCTCTCCTCCAAATATTTATTACTTAAGACGTGAAACGTTGGGAAGTTATCACATTTTCCAAATAACACTATGTCTTTTTCTTTACTCAGTAGTTTTATCAGTTTTGCAGTTAGTTATTATTGCGTACTGAAAAACATCTGTAGCATCTGCTCCTCTCTTTAGTAACAGTTTTACTGCGTTTAGGTGGCCATTTTTTGCGGCAAGATATATTGCTGATTCTCCATTTCCATTTAAAGTATCTACTCAATTTCCTCTTTTAAGATGCTGTTTATAACGTTTAAATGTCCTTTTTGTGCAGCTAAATGAAGTAAACTATTTCTATCCTGCCCATACCTGTTATTTACTAGAACTTGTACTATCTCTGACTTATTCTCTTCTCTTGCATAGCAAAATGGTGTTTTACCGTTATCATCTTTTATCAGCTGGTCTATGTCTTCTCTGGTTAACAGAATCTCTATGGTTTTCAGCCTCTCAGCATAGTGAAGCGGAGTTTTATTTTTATAGTCTTGTAAATTGACTTTGGAATTTGAAGCATTTATTATGTATCTCACAATATCAGAGCATAAATCTTGCCCATCATAATTACTTATACTTACAGCGTTGTGCAGAGGTGATAAATTCATCGAATTTTGCCCTTTGCGAACTTTATTAACATCCACTCTAAGCTCCAGAAGCAATTTTACTATTTCTAACTTTTTATTGTTAATTCCATAATCCAGAGGAGATTTATTTCTGGCATCAAAAACATCAATTTCAGCTTTTCCTTGCTTTACTAAAATCTCTACTATGTCCTTATGTCCAGCTCCTGCTTACTGGTGTAGTGGTGTTTGCAACAAAGCATTTTTACTATTCACATCAACACCGTTATTTATTAAAAACCTAACAGCATTTGCTTCGTTCATTATTGCAGCTAGGTGAAGTAAGCTATCTTGTTCTGACCCATATTTATTATTAATTAGGGCTTCTAATACCTCCTTCTTTACAACATTTCTTGCGTAATCCAGCGAGGTTTTACCTTCGTTATCTTCAATTAGTGGATTTATGTTTTTCTTGGTAAGCAGCAGTTCCACTAAGCTCAGTTCATCCAGTTCAATAGCACAGTGTAGTGGTGTCTTTCCGTCAACTCCCTTAGCATTAACATCAACACTAGATTGGTTTACTAAGCATTTTATGATTTCTAAGTATATTAGTTTGTGTTTGACGTACTCAGATGAATTTGATGTACCCACGTTTTTCCCCTTATCAACTATGTTTTATGCTTTTTTCATTAGCACCCTTCTATGGATAGGCTTTCCAGCGCTGTTTTGATCTCTTTTGTAAGTAGCTCATGAATCTTTTTAGCGTCAGTTATAGGCCCAAATAGCTCAGATACTCTATCTGGAATGTTAAGTAGATTATTGCGAGCAACTCTTGCCGTATTAAAAGCCTCACGCTTTACTTCTTCCACTGAAACAAGTTCTCCAATCTCAGCCTTAGCTTTAGCTTCTAGAAGTTTACCACGCTCCACTTCATTCTTAATTCTAGTTTTAAGCAGCATGGTTGAAAGATCGCTAGTATTTTTTCTACTTTTACCGTTTCCATAGTTTTCAGCACCCTTTCTCCTCAATAGCTGACTTGGATCACGAGTCACTTCTAATGCTTCATTTGCTTGTTCTCTGTCTACTAACCCATTTTTCAGTTCTACAATCCCTTGTTTTACTAAATAACAGACGTATTGCTTGGAAGCCCCTATCTCTTTTGCAAATTCTGTTTGTGTGAAAGGAGGGTCACATACGGTAATGTCAGCCATTTTACCACCCAAGACCACTTTAAATGAATCAACTACTTGACTATCACCGCAGTAAATTTTATGATCACCTAAAATCCATAAATCTCCTGGTTTTGTCACTGCCAATTTCTTCTCACTATTCTCACCTAAATCAGAAAAGTCTTCTTTCTCTTCATTTTTCCCATCAATATCATCAAGAAAGCGTTGAATCTTTTCCAACTCAAACCCAGTAAGCTTTAGATCAAAATTTAAGTCTTCAAGATCCTGAATCTCAAGTTTCAAAAGATCATCGTCCTATTGAGCCCAGCTAGCTGATTCGTTTGCTAGTAATCTAAATGCTTTAGTCTGCGCTTCGCTTAAATTATCACTTAAGACCACCGGAACATTCTCCATGCCAAGTTTTCTTGCAGCTTTTAGGCGTAAATGGCCATCAACCACCGTACCATCGCTTTTTGCAACAATTGGAATACGAAAGCCAAACTCACGAATAGAGGCACACATTCTATTCACCACAACGTCATTTTTGCGGGGATTGCGGTAGTATTCGATGAGGTTTCCAATTGGGTAATAGTGAAGTTCTAAGTTCATAGATTTGATAAATTAATAGTTTATCTAATTAGTTAATATTTAGAATCGTTCCAACGCTAGAAAAGGCCCGTGGTCACCCCATCCACGCGAGTTTTATTATGGGAAGGACACGTAAATTAATTAATATATTTGGGTATTATTCATTACTTTTATTATAAGATTAAATATTATTTTTGATTTATTAAACATAATCTCTAGTGTAGGTGGTATATTAAACATAAGTATTTATCTTTATATCTTCATAACTTGTATAACCACCCTGTGCCCATAGTAGAAATGCTAGGCTATCCGCATCATTATCATCTGCCGGATTAAAACCTTTTTTCTTCACCTCCGCAATAACTTTTTCCTTAGACGCATTGCCATTACCAGCTATAAAACGTTTTATGGTCTTAACAGGCACACCTTGATAAGGAACACCATGCTCCTCACACCAGGCAGAGAGATGTGCTAGAAACCCTCCGTAGATATGAGCAGCATCAGTGCCTAAGTGTCTTCTTACCTCTTCAAAATAAACTGTTTCAATATTTGGAAACTCCTGCTTTAGCGAACTAAGCCAATTATGGAACTTTAGAAATGGCATTCCACCACCACTAAACCGGCTAGCATGAAAACTTTTGCTTCCACTGTAAAACATTCCATCATAGAAAATAGCCCATCCGGTTTGCTTGCCTAAATCAAGTGCTAAATTGACATTCTATATTACAAAAACGTTATCTTGATAACGTAATAGGTGGCTAGATCTTCCACAGGATAAAATACGTTCATCTCTTATTTCTTCTGACCTCAACAGATACCACGCTCTGTTAAACCACATTTCTATATTTGCATCGTGTTTACATACTAAAACAGCACAGTTTAATGTCTTTGCTATATGATCGCAG
This sequence comes from Wolbachia endosymbiont of Ctenocephalides orientis, assembly GCA_028571345.1. Classification (GTDB taxonomy): domain Bacteria; phylum Pseudomonadota; class Alphaproteobacteria; order Rickettsiales; family Anaplasmataceae; genus Wolbachia. The sequence goes on along the minus strand of CP116769.1, from coordinate 1,233,259 downwards.
CAACCTTCCATAAACTGCTTAAGGTGTGAAGGGTTGTTCTTGTCTCCTCCGAATAGATCTGAAATTGTATCTAATACTACAAGCTTTGGCTGAAATAACTTGATATTCGAATATAGCACGTGAAATAGAGGTATTAGCTCTCCTACATCATCTTCAAAAATCATCAATAGATTATCCGTTTCTACTCGTGCAAACATTCGCATTTGGCCTCCTAATAAAGATTCATTAGGTTGGTATAGGCAATCAATTGCACGCTGGCGGTCTAAGACTTCTTGTTTGTTGTTTTCACAAAATACAGCATATGCTTTTGCTTGTTTAATTTTCATATTGAGCCATGGTTTTCCAGTGGCAACTGCTGTCATCAATTGCTGAGCTAAGAGAGATTTACCAACTTCACGTTCTCCTTTGAGAAAGGATACATTCCCTACGGAAAGCCAATCTTCTACAACAAACTCTTTTTGTGGAGCGCACCATTTTGATAAATCTGTAGCTTTTTTTCATAAAATTATTTAAAGGTTAAACTGATAGCCTGTCTATAAGACTTAAATTGCAGGCAGTTTGTAAGTTAAAAGGTAATATATTAAACGATAGTATTAATTTTGAAGGTAGGTGCCAATTTGTCCCCCTCCTTTGCTTAGGCTTTTACACATAGCCTGCTTGTTGGCTAACCTCATATACCAAAGAAGACCTTGTCTTGATAACATGTCAAACAGTAAATACCTTAACCATAAAACATGCTTTCTTCTGTTGTGGTTTCTGATTTAATCAAGTGCCATATTTTATCGTCATATTCTGTTACCTTTTCTGCATTATCGTGCTTACATAGTAAAACAGCACAGTTAGCTGATCTTGCTATACGGGCACAACAGCTCTGTATAAATTGTTTAAGGTAAAACTTGTTATCCTCATCTCCTCCAAATAAATTTGAAACTGAATCCAATGTTGCCGATTTTGGTTGTAATATCTTCAAGATAAGTTTATGCACCTTCCCATCTTCTACGTCTTCAAGGTATCGGCTGCTGCTTGTTGAATCTATCGTATCGAACAAACTCTTTTCTACGAAATAAACCCTTCCAATTTAAAAAGCTTACTGCGTTCAACATTCAAAACCATACATGATATATATACCCGTAAAATTGAAAAATCGTCTAAAAAATTTTTCCAGCTCATCTTGCTCACCATGAACATGTATGTATATATATACCCGTAAAGTCGAAAAATCTCCAAAATTTTTTCAGGTTATTCATTTTTAAAGTTAAACTAAATTCTTAAGTTTGTCCTCGCTCTTTGTTCAGGTTTTTCAAGGCCTTTTTATCACAACTAGCCCGAAGGAAAAGAAATGACCCAATTTTCTTCATATTACGAAAAATTTGTTCTTATAGCATTTATTGAGCAAATACGATCACAATGCAAAACCCGTTTATCAAATAACTCCTCTGACCTAAACAATTGCCATACTTTGTTACGAGCACAAAAATTTTCTAAAAACTGTTTGAATTGGGAATAATTATTTTTATCCCCTGCAAAGAAATTTGACACTTCATCTAATACCACAAGTTTTGGCTGAAATGATCGAATATCTTTAAGCAGCTCTTCAAAGTAAGGAGTTAAATGACCTACACTTTTATCATCAAAAACCATCAGCAAATTATCTTTTCCCACTCGAGATAATAAGCGAACATTGTTAACCAGGCTAGCAAATTTCATATTCAAACAGTAGTACCTATTTACAGCACACTGCCTATTCCAAAGCTTCTCCTCACTATCTTCACAAAATACTCCATAAGTTTTTATTCTTTTGATACGCTCACTCAACCAAGGTTTACCAGTAGCAACTGCTGTGATTAATTGTTGAGCAAAGAGAGATTTGCCAGCTTCAGGCTTACTTCTTAAGAAACGAAACATCCCCTGTGGAAAGCCATTTATTTCCCAATATAAACTCTTTGAAAAATCTACTGCATTTAACATAATACTACCTCGGAAATTTTAAACCTGTAATCCAAAGCAAGCTCAAAAATTGTCCAAAATTTTTTTAAGTTGTCCATATCACAAACATGCATGCATATATATACCCGTAAAATCGAAAAATCGTCCAAAATTTTTTTAGTTCATCTTTAAATTCATTACGGATATGTATCCCTAATAGAATCGTCTAGAAAACTTTTAAGATGTTAATTGTGTTGCGCGCGGATAAGTGAAACGTAAAAGTAGTATGTTTGGTAATACTACTTTATTATTATTTATAATAATAGAGTTTTTCTGAAATCTGAAAACAGGTAAAACCCGCTAAAATCCTAGACTTTTCCCATCCTATCAGATTTCGGATTTCCAATCTGGTTTTTTACTTAAGTTATTGATAATCTAGCGTTCTTGTTGTTTTGGAAGATTTCAGTTTTGACCAACTGAGCTGAAACTGGCCATTTTTACCAATCTAAAGTAGTGAAAATATTAAGTTTAATATATAATTTATACAATGATAATTAAGACAAGGAAATTAGGACCTTTTCCCCTTCCTGTACGGATTTTAGACAGTTTTTACGTGTGATGAGAAATTCATTTTTAATTTACCATAATATCCAGAATAATAGGTCTTGAAAACTGGATTATATTTATAAGTTAAGATAAATATCTTAGGTTTATACTAAACATTTTATTTTCTTTTTGTATCTCTTAAATTTCCCTTCTATTTCTTTTATGAAATTTTTCATGGCTTTAGTTGTTTAGAGAGATTTGGCTAAGCACAATTATTTTAAGCTAAGAAGCGATGATAATGTAAAGATTTTGATAGAAGATGGTTGTTTTTAATATAGCTTAAAGTGAAAACCTTAACCATTATTTCTTAGCCAGACCTACATACTAAAAACGTCCTTAACATACCATACAGCAGCAACCCACATCAACTTATGAAAATACCACCAGGTGGATCTTTAGAGCACCTTAAGACGCAAACAAATACATATCTACTTAAAGCACACATATTAAAACCTTCTAAACGCTATAAACCTATGTATACCATAAGAAAATCAAGCTGCAACAACTTCGTTTAGCAAAGCTAGCTGCTCTTTTATCTTCTCTCGTGTGTTACTTAATTCCTTTTCAACTCCTTCTATTTCGCTTGCAATACTGACTTTATCCCCTTCTGCTAACATATCCATTTTATCCTCTAAGTATTCCAACTTTTTTACCCTTTCTTCTAGTAAACCAATTAGATTATTCAGCTCTGGTTCTACTTTTCCCAAAAAAACCTCGATGTTCTCTAAAATAAGAGACAATATCAAAATATCTGTTCCATAATTCAACTCTGGATGAAGTGTAAACAACCCAACTAGCGCATTCATTGCCCTTATTTTCTCTTCTGCAGAGCCAAGTCTAGCTTTCTCTAGTAGCACAAAAATACCAGTATTATCGCGTAAAAATTTGCTAGATTTAAGTTCTCTTCCCACATAACTTTTCATATGGTTTGTTAACCTTGGCTTTAGTTTTTACACATATCAGGTAATAATTTACCTAGCTCCTCTAACTCTCTTAAATCTTTTGCATATTGCTGTTTGGTTAAAAGGGTTATCGTTATTGTAGAAAGGTTCCAATAATTTGTCGTCTGTTGTTTTTTCTATTGCAACAGCTAGTTTGCTCAATTGTCTAGGTTCTTTGAGAGTCTTCCCCTTAGCTTCATCTATAGCCTGCTTATAGAGCTCTTGCTTATCTTTGCTACTCAGAGCTTGGCAGTATTCCTCTAGCTGGTCAGGAGTTTTAGATAAAAGCTGTTTTATTCTCATAATAAACTCATTTATGCTACTCTATGGAAACAGTTTTACACATTTCCGTCAATTGTTTCTTCTAGAGATTTTTGAACCATCGAGAATTCCTAGGTAGTTGCACTTTTTTGCTTAAATAAATATTCTGAGGTGCAACCAAATCTGTGTAAGCCATATCTTCCCTGACCTCTATGCACACCTTTCCGTCATCCGCTTCATAAAATAAAATTTCATTGTAACCTGGCACCTTATACACTTTATTTATTGCCTTTTCTGCTTTAATAGAGATTAACTTTTCCCTCAAAGAAAGTTTGCGAACAATGTCATGAACTTCGTAAAAAGAAGCTGTTTGTCAAAGCATTAGAGAATCAATGTCCTGCATTTTTCTTAGCAAAGAAGAAGTATTCCATAATCAAATTACAGCATATTTTGCACATTTTGCATATAAAATACACAACGAACCGTAAAATCTCTAATCGATCTTATTTAAGTTCGGAAAAGTCTTATTCCTTTTATTAATAAAACCAAGAAAAGTCTTATTTAATTTTTTAATAATGAATAGAATTGTCTTATTTAAATTCTGCAGAATCTTGGAAAAATCGTTATTTAATGCCTTTATTTATTGGAGGTTCTATGCGATCAAAAATTCTTATTTAGGTGTTAATCCTATTATTGTGAAATATGTGAAGCACTATGCTAATTATCTTAAAAGTATTAACTATTTTACTCATGAAAGTCTCGAAGATATAGAACAGGAACTCTTGTGTGAGATTTGGCCACGTCTTGATCAGTATAACAAAAAGAAAAGCAGTTATAGCACTTTTGTTGCCAAAGTAACTCAATCTTGTGCTCGCAACCTATCACGTAATCATTCATATTCAAGACATCGAGTTACTTTTTGTATAGATGATGATCTACCAGACTGTAAATATCTCGAAAGTGAAATGATATCACGTGTTGATGTAAATGAAATAATTTCTAGATTAACAAAATCTTACAGAAACATATTTGAATTACTTAAGATCTTTAATATCAGTGAAGTTTCTAAAATAACTGGAGTACCAAAAACTACTATTTACAACATCATCAAGCATGTACGTAACAGGTTTTTGTCATGTAAGTAAAAATATTTTGGACGATTTGTATGGGTCAACGGGTATGTATATACGTGCAGTTAAAATTGGTGAAAAAATGAAACTAGTAAGTAAAAGTGAAAGGCTAAAAATGCAAACAGGCACTAAAATTATAGTATTTGGTCCATACGGAATCGGCAAGACCAGTCTCTTAAAAACCATAGATGAGCCAACTCTTTGCCTTGATTTTGAAGCTGGACTTCTGGCTGTTCAAGATTGGGAAGGAGACTCAATTAGTGTTCGTACTTGGAGTGAAGCACGTGATATTGCTTGTCTTATTGGTGGTCCAAATCCTGCATTGCGAGCTGATCAAGCATATAGTCAAAAACACTATGAACATCTATCAAGTAAGCATAAAGAGCTTTCTGATGAGCTAAGTAAATATCGGTGTATCTTCATTGATAGTATAACTGTAGCATCACGTTTATGTTTCTTGTTGGCAAAGTTTCAACCTGATGCTTTTTCTGAGAGAAGTGGCAAACAAGATACCGTCTTGCGAGTCAACGATAAAGATGCTTTAATTTTTTCTTTTCATGAGAAGGTGGCATCCAACGAGAAGGTTCCTGTCTTTGGCAATAATCTGCTATAATCTCTGCATCAGTCTGGTTGTTCTTTTGTCATATAAGCTTACTCCTTGCATAAGATTTTATGCAATAGGGATTTATTACACTAACAAAATGTCCAGCATTGTGTAGAAATTCAGCCAAAGCTTCACTGTAGCAGTCAGTAGCTTCCATGCAGGCTCTCACTTCTTCTACGTTATGTTTTTGTAAGAAGTCCAGCAGACCTTGAAACCCATTATCATCGTTTTTAAAACTCCTTTTTCTAGTTTTGCGTTTTCCTTTTGTGCTTATGAATGAAAGAAAAACATCAAAACGTTCTTTTGAAATATCTATGCCCAAAAAATTGCTGATCATATGTAACTCCATGCATTACTATTAAAAATGAAAAGTAAGGCTAACCTTGTGAATACAGAATTTTAGGCCTTTCTAAGATACCGTCCAGCCTCTACTTTTGGGAAGAAAGCTCTTATCTCTTGCACAGATTTTATATCTAAGGTCTATTTCAAAGTACCTTCCTTCTCCATCTAATGCTTAAGCTTAAAACACCAGATGCTTTTGACAAGATACAAGGTCTAATTTCACATATGTGTAAAGTAAGGCTTCACGTGAAACTTCTAATAGACTTTTTGCAGGAATAACAACATCATATACTATACAAGAGATGAATTGTAGCAGGATATAGAAAATATGAACATTACTATACATTCAAGGGAAGATTTTGAGTTCATGCGCAAAGCCGGCAGACTTGCTGCCGAGACGCTTGATTTCATTGCACCGCACGTAAAAGTAGGAGTAACAACTAATGAATTAAATGATTTATGTCATGATTTTATTCTCAAAGCAGGTGCGATTCCAGCACCACTCAACTACAAGGGGTATCCAAAATCAATTTGTACTTCAAAGAATGCTGTAGTATGTCATGGAATTCCCGATGATATACCGCTTAAAGATGGAGATATTTTAAATATTGATGTTACAGTCATTTTAGATGGCTGGTATGGCGACACAAGCCGTATGTTTTGGGCCGGTAAACCATCAATCAAAGCAAAGCGCCTGTGTGATGCTACTTATAATTCACTAATGGAAGCGATCAAGCAAGTTAAGCCTGGAGCTAAATTAAATGAAATAGGACTTGCTATAGAAAAATATATTGGTGATTTTGGCTATTCTATAGTTCGCAATTATTGTGGACATGGTATAGGAAAAGTTTTTCATGCACCGCCAAATGTAGTGCACTTTTATGATAAAGACGAAGATTTTATTATGAAAGAAGGTATGTTTTTTACAATAGAACCAATGATCAATGCTGGAGAGCACGAAACCCTTCTAAGTAAATTAGATGGGTGGACAGTGACAACTCGTGACCTTTCACTTTCTGCTCAATTTGAACATACTATTGGGGTAACACAAGATGGTGTTGAAATATTTACGTTATCTCCTAAAAATTGGCATTTCCCGCCTTATAATTAAGAGATTGTCAGCAAAATAAGCATATTTCCTCTTTAATGTAACTCTACGCTGAGTAAATAAAATTTTCAGCGGGTAGGTCTTTATACCAAAATTAATATTTTAGTCCTGATTTTATGTTAAAATACCGCTGACATTTTTTCTAAAATTTACACCACTGGCTAAACGGATACTAGGTGAAATGTAAGCCGAGTTCTGTTTATGTAGCTATTTATCTTGAGTAAATGTTACCATTTACTTCATGCGGTTTACCCAAGTAGATATGAGGAAAACATAAAGTCTACTCTTATTTAACCTTGCTCCTAATGCTGGTTACTTGACTACCAATGTTGCCATTGCTATGGTGTGCTCTTACCACACCTTTTCACCCTTACCTAAAAATTAGGCGGTAATTTTCTGTAGCCCTATAACTGAAGTTACCTTCGACGGGCGTTACCCGTCACTATTTTTCCTTGGAGCCCGGACTTTCCTCCACTATGTTTATCACATAGCAGCAGCTACTTATTTCACCTAGGGTATGTACTCTAACATAAAAACTATGAAAACAAAATAATTATTAGATGTAGAACACCTACCGGCTTTGTGCATAGCTAGTGAGGCTCAGAAAAGAAAAAAGTCGTTAAACGTATGGTTAAGTTTTACTGTAAAATAGGCATTTTTCTAACAAGTATAACTTAAGCTATTCGCAGACTTCAAAACTGTAGTTATGCAAGAGGTATATTAAATCATGAATTTGGCTTAGGTATTAGGATGAAAGTGCTTTATTTTTTGTTATCACTATTATTCACTACGGTAATAGCGTATGCGCATAATTCTGAAAAGGAGATTCCGTTTTCCTGAGATAATTTGTACAATTTTTCCAAGCTTTCTTTGACTTTATCAGGAATATTTCCTCCACGCTCTTTCGTAAGCCAAGAATCTTGGTGATGGATTGGATGAACGTCGCTTTTTGGACCTCCTATGTATATCGCAAAAGGTGAGCTTTGTCCCTTAAAATCACATTCTACAGTAAACTTTTTTATATTCTCTGCCATTTAAATACCTTTACCTTTCTTTTTTATAGTTTGCTTTACAGAAGGCGTAACAGAAGGTTTTTTCGCAAAATCTTTTATACTAACAGTGCTTTCTTTACCTTCCAAAGCCAGGCGGACATTTTTTTTACTTAATTGCGATTCTTTCGCTACTTTCATGCCATATTTTGCCATAATTTTAGCATGTGCCAACACTTTTTTTACTAGCTCAAGGTCACCATTTAGCATCTGAACCAATACTTGAAATACTTCTGCCAAAGTCAACCCATCTGCGCTGATAACCTTATCCTCTATAAAGTTTATAGCTTCGTCAAAAATATCATTATTCTTAGATGTAATGGCAGTGCAGTCTGTCTCTTGATTATCCATAACTAAAGCGCTATTACTCATTAAATTTAAGTTTATATTATTATATATTAATACACTACTATTTCATAGTATGGCACGCTATAGTTAAACATTTATTAAGAATATGATTACTTATATACATAAATTAATCGATGAAAATCAAGGATCTATATCTATCAGCGCCTTTATGAACGCTGCACTATATCATAAAGAATACGGCTACTATATGAGCAAAGCGCCACTTGGAAAAAATGGCGATTTTATCACTGCACCTGAAATAAGCCAATTATTTGGTGAAATAGTTGCTGTATGGATAATATATATGTGGAATAAATTGGGAAAACCAGAACAATTTTCTTTAGTTGAGTTGGGCCCTGGCAGAGGAACCCTAATTAAGGACATATTAGGAGTTACTAAAAAATATGCTGATTTTTTTGGCTCGATGTGCATTCAGTTAGTTGAGGTAAGTCCGATCTTACAAGAGATACAAGAGAAAACTTTGAAAGGTGAAAAAGTCAACTGGCATAAAGATATTGATAATCTTTCAGAGAAACCCACTATCTTTTTAGCAAATGAGTTTTTTGATGCCCTTCCAATTGATCAGTTTGTTTATCGTGATGGAAGGTGGTATGAAAATAGAATTGTAAAGCAAGAAAGCGGAGGATTGAAAATTGTCGAGAAAATGGTGTCATCCCAGTGCTTGACATCGTCAGTGGCGGAAAATCGTTCCAAAATACAATGTTCGTACAGTTGTGAGTCAAGCACTAAAATGACTGAGCTTTTCAACGATGCAGTGGTAGAGGTGTGTCAATTTGGAATTGAGACATTAGAAAAACTTGAGAAGCAGATGTATAATAATAGAGGGGCCGCTTTGATTGTAGATTATGGTTATGTGTATTCTACGTACAAAAATACTTTGCAATCAATTAAGCAACATAAGTATTCCAATTTTCTTGAGAACGTAGGTGAAAGTGACATTACCGCACTTGTGAATTTTCAAGTGCTAAAAGACTCATTAAAACATGCAGAGTGTGAAATTTTAACTCAGAGAGAGTTTTTATATTCCTTTGGTATAAGGGAAAGGGTGCAAAATTTGATGAAAAATGCAAATGATGTACAAAAGGATAAAATTTCCAGTGAGTTTCTTAGGTTAACTGAAAACATGGGAACCTTATTTAAAGCAATGACGATTGAATGTTTGTAAACGATCTCTTTTAAAACTCAATTTCTAATGGCAATTTTATTTACGAAGCAGCGCTCCTCTGCCTCGCAAATATTTTTACTAGAATCTTAAAAGTAGCTTTAGCACGTGGTGCGAACCTCCACACCTTGAGGAGGTTAAATAGTTTGTTGTCCATTACCAGTGGGCTGAGTAATACCTGCACCATCAACATTAGTTTTTATTTCCTCATAAACTTTTGCAATACAATGAACAGCCAGAGCTCCAAGTAATGCGCCACCAATTATTCCCAGAGTAGTAGCGCTGAGAGCATATGCTATCACTCCACCTAGCACAGCACCCAATACCAAACCAGCAACCGCACCAACAAGTTTTTTGTCGAATTTTTGTGTATTGGTATTGTCTTGTGGAGGTGTGTGTGCAGTATAGAATTTTCCATACACATGTACTTGACAGCCTGGAAGCTTATCTGCGAATTCTTGTAGATCTTTTTCTTCAAGTTTGTCCCCAACTAAATCAAGTGTAGTAAAACTTTTTATTTCTTGTAAGGCTGGAATTAATGCTTCTATACCTTTTTTTCCAAGATTATTACCACTTACATGAAGTGAAATAAGATTGTTCAGTTTTTTTAAAGCTGGAGCTAATGCTTGTGCGCCTTCTTTTCCAAAACCATTATCAGTTAAATAAAGTGAAGTAATATGAGTATTTTCCTTTAAAAAATCTACTAATTCATTTATGCCTTTAAAGGATTGAGTTTGAGATCTGCTATTTCCAAGCCGATAAGTCAGTTTTATAGTCATTTCATTCTCCCAAATTAATATTATAATTATTACACATTTTTATAAAAAATCAAGATATTTATCTAATAATTTTATTATTATCCCGGTATAAAACCTAATACCTTTTTAATACACCTTCTAACACCAGGAGATGGTCTAATAGGTATAGTGCAAAGAATCTATTACATAGACTAAAGAGAAAACTAGAAAAAAGTGCTAAAAACATATAAAATAAAGGTAAATGTTGTAAAATTGATATCTGAATGTTAACGAGATTTGCTCCAAGCCCAACTGGCTACTTACATGTTGGAAATGTACGAACTGCTTTGATTGGCTGGATATATACACGTAGCCAAGGTGGGAAATTCCTACTACGTTTTGATGACACCGACCTTCAACGCTCAAACGCTGAATACATAGATAAAATTGTAGAAGACCTAATGTGGGTTGGTATAGATTGGGACTCAATCTTCAAGCAATCAGAACGTTTTGAACGCTATGATGCAGTATTTTTAGAATTGAAAAAGTGTGGTTACATTTATCCGTGTTATGAGACAAGAGAGGAGTTGGATATTAAACGTGAACTTCAATTAAAGCAGGGATTACCTCCAGTTTATGATAGAGGTGCATTACTTTTAACTGAGAAGCAAAAGACTGATTATAAACAAGAGGGGCGAGAGCCACATTTTAGATTCAAATTGAACAGGAGCGAAATTGTCAAATGGGACGATGAAGTTAAAGGTGAAACAAATATAGCAATAAATAGCGTTAGTGACCCTATAGTCAAAAGAGAAGATGGGAATTACACATACATGTTACCATCTGTGATTGACGATATTGACTTTAATATCACTCATGTTATACGGGGAGAAGATCATGTGACCAACACTGCAGTGCAGATTCAAATGATGCAGGCGTTAAAAGCGCAAATTCCAGAGTTTGCTCACCTTTCTCTTTTACACTTTAATGATAGTAAAATATCTAAGCGAAAGGGCGGACTGGATATTGAATCCATAAAAGAAGATGAAATTGAGCCAATGGGACTAGTTAATTACTTAGTGAGGCTTGGAACATCCTGTCCAATCGAAGCTCATATCAATATGCAATCTTTAGTTGACTCATTTAATATTAAAAGTTTTAGCTCATCAGCTACACAATTTAGCTTAAGTGAAATGCATAGAATAAGTATTAAGGTTTTGCAGCAAATGCCATTTGAGATGATAAGAGAGCGCTTGAATGAAATTAGACTGCTTTCGAAACCTATTGGCTCAGAGTTTTGGTATTTCATAAGGAATAATATAGAGAAGTTTTCAGAAGTGCGTGAATGGTGGCAAATATGTGAATCAGATATAGAGCCTGTAATTATCAATAAAGAGTTTGTAAAAACTGCACTGAATGTTTTGCCTCAAAGTGATTTCAATGAATTCACATTGAGTGAATGGGTAAAAGCTATTAAGCAGGTAGTGGATATTAAAACAAAAGATATGTTTATGCAATTACGCTTGGCTTTAACAGGAAAAGATGCAGGGCCAGAACTTGCTAAACTATTAATTTTTATAGGCAAAGAGAAAGTCGTTAAGAGGTTATCTTGCAATGATTCAAGAATAGGTGACGAGAAAAGTGAATATAAAAGGTAGCGGTATATTATTAGTCCTATCTTCTCCATCTGGGGGAGGGAAAAATACTATATCAGAGAAATTACTTGATCAATCAACTAATCTTGTTAGATCCGTTTCCATGACTACACGCAAGCCTCGCTCTGGAGAGGTGGGCGGAAAAGATTATTTTTTTGTTACGGAAGAAGAATTTCATCAATTATGTGGGAATGGCAGAATGCTTGAATATGCCAAGGTTTTTGAGAATTTTTATGGCATACCAAAAGATTTTATAGAGGAAAATCTCAATCATGGAATAAGTGTTGTGTTAACCATAGATTGGCAAGGAGCATTTCGTTTATTTGATATAATGAGAGAAAAAGTTGTAAGTGTTTTTATACTTCCCCCTTCGATGGAGGAGTTAAGGTTGCGTCTGCAAAAGCGTAATAGTGACAGTGCGGATGAAATAGAGCATAGGCTGGCTGAAGCAGAAAAAGAGATAAGCAAATGTGATAAATATGATTATACCATAATAAATGATGATATAGATAAAAGTGTGGAAGAGGTAAGTCTAATATTGAAAAGAGAAATAAAAAAAAGACGAAAGCGATTCAGGGAATGTTAAATAAACCATACGCATCAAGTTAAGGAAATTGGTAAGTGTAAGCTGAGTTTTCTATGTTATTTGTAGAGATGATTGTTACCAGATTATAATAAATTTTTACAAGAGTATTTAAATAATTAACTCATCTTATTAACCTTGTTCCTAATTTTCCTTAACTTGACGCGTATGAGCGGTAACCTCCTTTCTTAAAGCTCAACATGAATAGGAGGGAGGCCATCAGTAGGAGTAGGTATCGGAGGAGCGGGTATTGGATCCGGTAAGGAAACTGTTTGTGGTGCTGAGATATGTGACTCATTATGCAAATTGTCATTGTGAATAGAACACATGAATTTATTAAATGATGAAAAATCAGGTGCTTTATCTCTGTAAAAATTCTTATCGTGCATATCTTTTAATAAGGGCTCAAAGCCCGCACTAGAGCATTATTCATTGCTATACAGCCGCATTTTAGAGCATTGACTTGTGTATCTATTCCTGCAACTTTTGTCATATCAACAAATGTCTTATCAAGATCAGCTCTTAATTGTTCAGGATCGATGGAAAAATGATTTGATAAAGTTGGTAATTTGCTTAAATTGACTGAATCAAGTAAATTTTTCTCTGTTCCCAATATTACACTATAAGCATCTAGTGTTGGTAATATCTTACCAAATGAATAATCTGACACTCTACTTATCAGATAATGCTCTTCTTGTAGGGTCTTAGTTAGCAGATCATGAATGTCTTGAAAATTGCTTTTTTCTGTTTTGATTCCATTCAGTTCTTCTAGCGCAGTATCTAAGTCAGTTTTTATATCTATAAGTTTGGATTTAGTGACTATTTTTAGAACGAGGTCTTTACATGAAGCATCTTCTTCTCTCAGGGTTTGCGTATATTTATCAATAATTTTTTCATATACCCGCATAAAGAATTCCAATCCCTCAGAAGATGCTTTTGCAATATCAAGCTTCTCTCTAGCATATTGCTGTAAAGATTCAAGAGTGATATTTTTCCAATCTCCTTCATTATAGCTTTGCACTCCTTTTGGACTGAAGTCATATTTTATAGATTCTTTTGCGCTATCTGCATGTTTTCTTGCATCTTCTAAATTACCCGCTTTCATTGCTGCATCAGCTTCTGCTGTATGATATTTTTTAGTTTTTGTAACTATATCAGCAGCTGCATGAGATATTTTTTTAATGATGCTGTTATGCAGATGGGTATAATTATCAACTTCCCTGTCAATTGCTGAATCAATTTTATTGAGTAATTTCTCTAACTATTTCTTTTTTTGTATAGTTTTTGCTTGTATCATCTGCTTGATAAGCATATATAGCCTCACCTCTGCCATTTGTATCTTTTGCATAATTAATTACTTCAAATAGTTTTTTTGCTTCTTGTAGCGCTCTAATTTTTCTTGATGACACTCCAACTTCACTCGAGGGACTTTCTTTTTCTAGATGATCTATGAAATTTACTGCATATTCTATTCCCTCAAGAAACTTTTCCATTTTTTCATTTCTCTGAGTTGACAATAGATTATAACTTTCATAATCTTTGTGGCTATGTTTACAAGACCCCTTTGCCCATTTCCAAAACCTTTAAAGCTAATTTCTTTAGATTGTCTACAATCTCCATTTGAAACTCGATACACCCTTTCTGCTTCCGCTGTCTTTGCTATTAAAGTTTTTATATCTGCTATTAGACCTGTTAAATCATCAACAGCTTTAACAAAACCACTACCCGCTTCTGGTATATCTACAATTGATCGTGCTTCTGAACTCTCAATTGATCTTGCTTCACCAGATGGACCAGGCTTTGGATCATTGCCACCATGTCCTCCATTGGAGTCATCGTGATCATCTTTCTTATCGTGAAAATCTTTAAATGGTTTGCAACTTGATCCAGGAAGAATCCAAGGCATTTCCAGCAATATAATTGAGCGCGTTTCTACGGGTTGAATGGACTCTTCTATCGGTGTTGCAGTAGTTACAGAATCTACCTCTTCTTCCAAATTTTTTCTATTTGAATCATCTGCCCTCTTCACTCTTATCAAACCCTCTTCATTGTAAGACATCTATAACTCTCAAAAATATTAATTTCCAGACCGCATAATATAAAAATTGAGTTAATTATATGTGAATATTATTTTTGGCCTATGTGTTGATGCTTTGTAAAAATATAATAATATTTTTATTGACAGCTAAGATGTATAGTCCATAAGTGTTGAAAGTATCAGAAACATAATCATATAAAATGGCTTACAGTATCCCCCTGAATAGGACGATTGAGCGCACAAAAGACTCATTAAAATCTACCTTAAATTTAATTATTAGATATCTTTTTAGTCTTTTCCATCTTTTATAAAATGTTTCTCTAATTAATGATTCGCATTAGATATATTCAAGCTCAGCAGCAAAAGGAAAAGGATCCTATTATGATCACAATATCTTTTAGAGCAATTTATTTACAAAGCAACATTTTTTTTGAACTAAATATTTTTTAAAAGAATCATTCTCTTTAGCATTATCCTAAACTCTTTTATTTACTTATTTACTCTTTATTTTTCTTAAAAAAGCGAAATTTACCACATATTACTAATAGAGTAAAATGATAAAAGGTGCTCATATTCTATAATAAATTAAATATATTAAATAAAATAATACGCTTAAGTTATAATATTTTAATTATTTTATTGACTTTGTATAACATCCACTCTACTAAAACAGAATTGTGGAACAAGCTTGTAGATCTAAGATCGTCTCTAGATACAGAAGTGCTAGAAAAATATACAAATGGCATACAAAGTAAAATAAGGTAAAAAAGTGAGCTGAAGCATTTATCATTGCAAGATTGGGGTCAGAGTGAATTAAGCGAATTGAATCTGGAAGATTGGACAATGGCAGAACTTGCAAGGATGCTTCCTGACACTTTAGATATAAAAAAATTCAAGGCAGAATTGCAAAACAGATTATCTGTTGCTTTAAAGGCAGAAATTATACATATAGATTTCATCGCCAATGGAGGTAAACATTCTTCCTTTATGTTAACGCAACATCACTACTCTTGGATCAGCACTCCATATTATAAGATAAAAAGAGCTATAGCGTTACTAACGGAGAGGATGTCGTCATGTCCTAAAAAAGCATCTACACAGCTCAAAGAAATATCGCGATATGCTAGACAGAATGGAATTACAAATTTTGATCGCGATCTAGAAGCATTGTCTAAGGAGATCAGGGACTTTCTTCACGACAAGAAAAGAGAAGCTTTTATCAAAATAGATAAGATATCCAAAAAGACAAAAACCCTTGATGAACAAGATCAAATTGCTCGGAATAGAGAAGCATTAAAGACAGAAATAAAAAAGGTAACAGAAGATTTTAAAGAAGATGAACAAGATCAAATTGCTCGGAATAGAGAAGCATTAAAGACAGAAATAAAAAAGGTAACAGAAGATTTTAAAGAAAATGACGTTGACATTAATATTAGAAATAGCGAAGGGGAAACCATTTTACATCTAGCAGCAAGAATAGGAGATAAATCTTTGGTTTCTTATTTACTGAGCGAGGGAGCAAGTTTTGATGTTCAAAATTACCAACATCTCACTCCAGCAGGATTAAGCAGAGTAAAGGAAGTATCAGACTTACTTATAAGCGTAGAAGTAGCTTTTTCTGTTGCATCTGATGGGTTCTCAATAATATTATTAATAAAACATTCAGATGATATTCAGGTTCTTGCAAAGGCTAAGAACGGAGATGGCCATACACTTCTTTAGTTGTATCTAGAAAATCAAAATTACTAGAAGTTCAAGAAAAGCGTCTAGAAATAATAGGTTTATTAATAGACAAGGGTGCTGATATTAATTTTAAAGATGCACAAGGAAATTCATTATTATATACAGCTGTAAGCAATACAGATAGGGAAGTAGTTAATGCTCTTTTAAGAAGAGGAGCAGTGATTGATGATGCAACAAAGTTAATTGTAAAGGGAGTGAAGGATATATCTAATCCTAATGAAGATATTAAAGTAATTTTAGAAAAATTAGAGCAACATACTTTAGAGAAGCTGTTTTCTAACCTATGCTCATCCAGTACAGAAAAAAGAAGAAGAAAGAGACAACCATGTGACAATAGAGATTTAGAAAAAGAAGCGGTAAAGTTTTTAAGAGAACACAGAGAAGATGTTTATCACATGATTCTAATTGTTGATCAAATTTATACTGAAATAGAAGGTTTATATACAGATATACACTCAAAGATTAGCAATATAAATATTGAGCGTGATTTTGAAAGATTTGTTGGCTCTCTCAAAGACCTAAATCAAAGATCGGATGAACTTATTGAGGATAATGACCATTCTTCACTTCAAGACTATGAGCAAGCTATTACGGACTTAGAAGTTAGTGCTGATAATATAAAAAGAGGGCTTGTTAATGCAAGAGTTAATCTTAATGGTGAAAATAGCTTCAATTCCCTATTTGATAGCTTAAAAGAAAGTATGGAAGACTTCAAAAGCACAATAGAAAATACCAAAAGTAGAATGCATGCTTTAAAAGCTTTAACAGTTGGTTCTGAGACTTTAGTCCGTAGATTAGAGCTAATTTTACCTATGCTTGACGAAATGAAGTTAATTTCAATTAGAGTGGGTTCACGTCTTGAGTCATTACCTCATAATAGCGACAATAGAGCCCTATTATCTCTTGATCACCAAAGAGATATAGCAAGACTAGAGCAGCTTAAAGAAAGCATTCGAGACATTCAAGATATGCCACAAGGAGTAAAGAGTTTCTTGGAACATGAAGTAGAAGAAGTAAGTCAAAGGGCAGCTCAGCTAAGTGGTTGTTTACAACCTGGAGGAAGAGGAAAAAGAGCGGCAATGTCTTGTAGATTAAATGCAAATGAATATATAGAAAGGTTAAGAGAATTGCCAATAGAAGAACAGATAAGGGTGACAGAAGCAAATGCAATAGATTTTATCGGCCCCGCTCGTGAGGTTGGGCAGGCAGAAAAAGCTAGAGATTTATTGCGCACTGAGACTATGACTGTAGCTCAAAAATCATATGAAATGGATGAGCTATTCAAAAATCCGCAGGAGGAGCGAATCCTTGATTTATTTGAAGGTATTTTACAATCAAAAAATCCAAATTTATCTGAAGATACTTCACAATCAAAAAATCCAAAGTATCAAGAACTAATGAATGCTGCGGGTAGAATACTATTCATTCAAGGTGCTCATAGAGCTGTCTTATCCTGTATAAAACAAGAAGGCTCAGTAACGATATCAACGAAAGATTGTGCATTCAGTACAGGAGAAATGGTATTTTCATTTTTGTCTCAGCCAATTGAAAACGGTATGCTCAAAATCACGCAAAAGTTGTGAAATCAGCTGCAAGTGTTGCAGGGAAAGTACCTGTTTTAGGCAAGAATTTAAAGTTTGCTATACAGCTAAAGGGAATGAAATTTGGCGCACCGATAGCAAAAGGAGTAGCAGGGGGAATAACTGGTGTTTTTGATATTGTAGATGTGGCAGAGTCAGCAGATACTCTTATACTGTGCTTGCGTAAGAGAGAAGAAGGAGAAGAGCCGTGTTCAGATAAGGAAATAAGAGGATAGTATAGCAGGCATAACTTTTGGTAGTATTTCATTTGTTTCTGGGGTTGCATTTACAGTTCTCGCAATGCCAGGAGTGGGAACTCTAGTTGGGATTGCATTAATGGTGAGTCAGGGAGTTTATAGCGGGGTTAGTAACATTATAGAATATGAAGAAAAATATGACACAACGCATGATGAAAATTGGCGTATTTTTTGGCATACGGTTGCTTTGTAACCTATACAACTGCAATGGGGTTGGGAGAAATAAAATTGGTTCCCCTGAGTGAAAGTGAGTGTATATCGTTGTACATGCCTGGGTTTAGGGATTTAACTCATGAGCAACTAGATGAGAGATCCAGGATAGCTAAACCAGTTCTGTTGAGCTGTTATGATCACAAAATGAACAAGCATGATATAAGTGGAAAAATGTCTTCCTGGTTCCTGGTGGAAGCTCACAAATATCTGGTGGTAATAATACTCACAATACGTTTCACTTAATGAACGAAACTTTTTCAGGTGGAGTTTTTGGTGGTAATAATGCCACCAATATACTTGATCTCAGTAATTTAAATAGTCCAAGGATTTCGTACAACACCAGCGACGGTTCTGTATTTTTATATGATCAACAAATCAGCAAAGCGCCAAACTTTATGCGCAATTAATTAACTGGGTTATTGGTGCACAGTTTAGGCAGGAAGTAATTAGCTGTTCAAGTAATAAAATGTTTATCAATAGCGGAGGAGGTTATAGTAATGATGAGCAAGATGTACTTGAAAATTGTAAAAAAGCAGTAATTTCGCCATATACACAAGCAATTGGTGGTGATGGCAAGTATGTTTTTACATAAAACCAAATAATATACTTGAAACTGTTGGACGTTCAGAGATTGATGTAAGTGGAAATGGCACTTTAATATTTCCAGAGACTGCATTGCTGAAAGACTGTAGAATTATTTATTCTACAAGTAGTAATACTTTATCTTTTGAGATACCGCTTGGTCAAAATAAAACATTTGTGTTGGAGGTAAAAAATTATCTAAACAAAGATAAAACACCTAAGCCTCAAACACCTAAGTTTCATTTTATTGATAAGCATGGTAGTAATATCGTGCCAATAATTAGAGAGCCAGATTCAAAAGAGGATCCTGCTCAGATCAAATCATTGCGTTTGAATGCAGAAAAAGAGGCATTCGAAGGTATCGAAGAAGATGAGGCTTGGTATAGAAGCATCTCTCAATCAGATGAAGATTATCAAGTTGTTGGCGTTATAGAAGATAAACGATCTAAACAAAAAAGAGTTTTTGGTAATTCAGAAACTAATATAATCGATATGAGTGGAGAAGTTGTATTTGCCAAAGGTGGAGATGGAAGTGATGTATATCTTGTAAAAGGCAATAGTGGTGCAAGCACAGTAATTGATAATTATGCAGGGGATCGAGAACTTGATGTATTGTTGATACAACAAAATTCTACTATGTCGGTATCAGTTCATAAATTTGGAAGGAATTTACGCTTGCAGTGCTTGTCACCTTATACAGGTGGGTCTGTGTTAACTGAACTTGTGCATCGCAAAATAGAAGTTACAAACTACTTTCAAGATGCTTCTCATCAGCATTTAATGATTAGCACAGGTGATGGTATGCTTATACCTTTTATTAGTTTAGAAGGAAAAGTTCGTTTAGTGCTATTTTATCATGCAAGTAATAGTAAAAACGTATTCTTTTTACCTGAAGACAGCACAGAAATTGTCATTAATGCTAAAGTAGAAGATACTGAATTTTATAGAAATAAGGGTGATCTTTTATTAATAAGGGATAAGGATAAGATTCCTTTAACTATAATTGTAAATTTATTTTGATCAGAGTAAGTGGCAAAGTGTAAAACCTTATTTCTGGAATGAAGAAGGTGAGCTTGCTTCGTCTGCTTCGGTTGATTTATTACAAAAAGCAGCTGAGGCAGAGAGTTATGAGGATAAAATAAAAAGTGATTATGAAAGATTTTTCACAGACTATGTGTATAACGGTACATTGTCTGGAGAAATTGCTCACAATCAACAAGATTTAGGCAATGGTACTTTAGCCACCAGCACAGAAGATTAACAGCGCAAAGGAGTGCTTATATTAGATGTTGATCCGCGTCGGGTAGGGTTAGTGCATACTGCTAATGATCTTACCCTTTTTGACAAAGAAGTTGATCATAAAAATCTTACAATACGAGGTTGGAAGACTTCTAAAGATCACAGAATTTCCAGAGTAGAATTTGATTTGGAATCAGGTCGAGTAATAATTAATAAATTAGATAGGTTTGGTCTTAGTGTGGAAGAAGTAGCAAGTATGCAAAATTTGCTTAGTCGTGCTAGCACAAATAGTCGCATAGATAAAAATTTAAGATCGAGTGATATAGCAAATAACTTTCAGTGTTTAATAACAATGTATGGCCTATATAAAAGAAGTAATACATATAAATGTTTAGGTTTTTTAGCATTGGAAGACCAAATTAACTTCGCTAAAGCTTACTGTAACTTGAAAAAGCTTGATAAATTTACAGATGAAGTACAGAAGAATAATACGTTTGCTCTCTCATTAATACAATTTATAATAAAATTACATAATAATTTACTGCTAAATGGCTATAGTAGAGAGGAAATAGCTCGATGCTCTAATATAGTACTTTATGAACAATTTTCTCGTAGCACTGATATTACTGAAGGAATGCAGAGAATTAGAAATATCACAAATACTATGAATAGTGAAGTACAAGAGTTGCCCGGATCAGTAAAAAACATAACAGAAGCAAGAAGCAACAGCACAGCTCCACATAGTAGGGAAAAAAGATATATAATGGTTCCATGGGGTTTTGGTAGTATCGACATGGCACTTTTTCGTGTTTTTGGAATCCATAGAAAAATCCTGTTAGCATCCAAAAAATATGATATAATGGAAGTATCTTTAGAAAAAGAAATATTGCCTGAAGGGTTGGAACAGCCTTCAGTTTCAAATATCACATCTCAATCTACGGAGAATAAACCTCTTTCGAAACCGATTGATGGTGAGAAGTTTTTAGGAAAAGCGCAAGCGAGCGCCGCAGAATCCTCAAATGTATTTGAGGAGCGTAGCTCAGCTTCGACAACAAAATTGCCATCAGAAATTGAGTCTCAAAAGAGGTCTAAAAACAAAAGTTCAGTTTATAAGGAAAACATACCAAGCAGTTCAAGCAAGCTAGAATCATGGATAAACGCTGCTGTAAATTATTTTACTAATACTATTGTGGCTGCTGCTCAAGGCATTTCTCAATTCATATCTTCTCCCCTTAAACCTGCTTTACCTTCGCGTTCTGAGCAGAAGAAAGGTTTTCAAAGTAGTGATGAAAAAAGAAAGCCAAGTAGCAAACCAAGTAGCGAATTTCGTGAGCAATTTTCTGTTAAAAGGTGTGCACAAAATAACATAGCTGCATTTAATCTCTTGTTAAAGACTGTTCTGAATAGAAAATGTCCTCTTCCTCAAGCGCGTGAGACCACTTTTGAGGAAGCACAAGCTTATTCAATAGATATTACTGCAAAATCTGAGCAAATATCAAAACGTACAGCCTTAAATTATGGTATATCAGTGCAAAATTTAAATTCCAATCGTGCGGAAATACAATTAACTGTACGCACACAAGCATTGAATAATGAAAGGGGTAAAGTATTAGACACTTTATGTTCATCTGTGGAAAAAGCTTGTCCAAAATTTAAGCAAACTGGTGAGTTTCTGGCTCAATTAAGAAGTCAGCTAGAGAAGATGTTATCTGAAAAAGAGGTTGAGTTGCTTGCAGAAGAACAAAAATCAATAGATGGGTCATCTAGCAATAAATCAGTTGGAAATGAGACAGCTGGAATTGATAAGCCTTACACTTGCTTGAATGGTATATGTATGTCCTATAAACCCCAGTTGCGGATTAGCCAACGAAGTAAAGCTTAGAAATTCAGGGCTTTTTCAGCTGCATAGAGTATGAAACCAGCGTAGAAAAATGTGCACTAAAAAATTTATCGGTGATCTGTGGCGAGTGTGCTCAATCTCAAATTTATTTTTTAGAGAGCCAAAAACTGTCTCAATAATCGATCCTTTTCTCAACAAAATCTTCTCATTTAGCGTCATTAATGAGTTTTTCATACCCTTTTTTATGCTGGTTACGAGCTTTAATCCTCTATCGAATAATTCGTGAAAAAGATCTTTTTTGATGTATCCTTTATCTCCAAATAGTAATCCGGTGAGTTTTTTCGTTAAATTTGGTACAGGTTTTCTATCATCAACGTTGCCTTTTGTCAGCGTAAGTGCTTGAATTTTTCCTATTTCGTTGATCACTAAGTGCAATTTAAAACCAAAAAAACAGCCATAAGTGCTCTTGCTAATTTCCGCCAAACCATTGAAAACTTTGTTCCTTGAGATTCTTTTTGGATGGCAAAAGGCGATTGAAGTGGCGTCTATGTAGGAAAACCCGGTCATTTTTGCTTGCTCACAGAACCATTGTAAAAGTAGTACTAAATACCACAGAATCCGCGGTTTTAGCGCAATAAATCTGGTATATGAAGGCAATTTTGGAAACGCTGATTTACATAATAATCTTAAATAATGCATATAAAAAATTTTAAAATTGTCGCACTTGGATTGGTAGTAAAGTAGAATTATAGTTAGAATCTATGAATACGTAATTTCCGTCGTCCTGGTTGGTTTTTTGCCACTTTGCAGGAGTTTTTCTGCAAAATTTTTTCAACTAAATTGCAAAAATCATCGATCAGGCAAAATAATTCTGTTATATTTTTATTCATGGGTAGCCTCCTATTAACGTTTAAAATATTGTGGAGTCTACTCTATTTTCCTGGCTTTTTTATCAATTTCTAATCCGCAACTGGGGTTAATAGTTGCAGTACCAGTTGTACCTGAATCAATTTACCATGAATTAAAACGACAAGCCGATGAAGTTATTTTTTTCAATGTTCTTGATGGTTTTTTTCTGTTGGGCAGGAATATGAAGATTTTTCTCAAACGAGCAGGTACATACTTTGCTCGAGAATAATAACCCCATTACGTAACTGCAATGTTAGCGATAACGTTCTCATCAGCATGTGATCCAGCCAGTGTCAGCTACTTTGATAACATCGAGTTGCTCAAATCATCACTCAGTGTGTATAGTTTTCCTTAACTAAATGATAATTGGCCAGAAAGGAGAAAAAGGTCTTCTTGTTGTTTATGCATGCAAGGTCTGAGGCAACCTTTGATAATATGTCAGCAAATCGGATTGAGATCTGGTGAATATGTAGGAGATAGAGTAAATGTCATTCTACTGCCTAAGAAGAGTAAATTTCATTCATTTGAGCAAGCTCCATTATTTAACACTCGTTTGATACCTTCAAAATCTTCATTAATTATTACATACTTTTTGTTGTTAATCTCTCCTTTTAAGTTAAATATTTTTTTAAGAAAAACCCTTTCTTTAGCATGATAAAAATTTGATTTGTTTACTTATTGACTGTCTCAAAAATGGGCAAAAAGACCCAAATACGTTGAGAACACTTTCCATAAAGCTGCATTATGCAAGTAGTATTAATAGATTACGGAAAATAATTTACCCTATGTAACCAAAATATATTAGGGGGAAAGTAGGCTAGAATAGAGTATTTGAGCCTTATACCGAATCTGGTATAGATGAGTTCATAAAAAAAACATGGCTCCCCGGGCCGGATTCGAACCAGCGACCAATTGGTTAACAGCCAACTGCTCTACCACTGAGCTACCGAGGAATAAACTGCACACAATCTACCATGATAAGTACTGATTGTAAATATTTTTATATGACCTTACCGGCTTTGTGTATTGCTGAGATGTAGCAATTAACATTATGTTAGCAATATGGCGTTAATCATGTTTTATAAATATTCATTGCAGGAAAATATGAAAATGAAAAAATTATTTATGTTACCTATTTTGCTGTCTTCACACCTTTGTATCGCTGATGTAAGCATCAACGAACCTTTAGAAGCACAAACTCCTGTTATAGAAAAACAAAAATTCAGTAAGCACACTGAAAAAATGCAAACAATTTGCAGAAAAACAATAGGTGATCAACACTATGTAAATGTAGCAACTGAGAATCAATCCATAAAAAATACACCTGTAAACCAAACATTACTGGCTGACTCCAAAAATGCAACAAATTCTAAAAAGACAATTAAATGCTCTACAAAAACACTTAGTAATGAACAGATTGTAAAGAAACAATTTGAAAATAAAAAACAAGCAATATTAAACACAATGAATGAGCTAAAATATAAAAAAAGAGATATAGCAAATAAAATAAACGAATTAACATCAGAAATTGAGTCATTACAAGATTTTGCATTAACTGGAGAAGAGAAAAAACGTGATTTTTATTTTAGCGTTAGCGGTGGAAAAACACATTCTAGCAATCCTAATGCAATTATGAATGGTATGAGTACAATAATAAATAACATAGATACTAGTTTGGGAGGAGGAAGAATCAACCGCGTGTATATGGGTTTTATCGGTCCATTCAATGGTAGCACAACGGATTTTCAATGGCTCGGTAGTGCAGCTTTAGGATACCATGTTGGTGGTAATGGAGGCGTTGAGTTTGAAGCTATAAATTCTGGTATGAAGATTAAAAACACAAGTGATACAAGATAAGCAAGCTTGTTGGCAATTATGTTCAATTTATATTATAATCCTACTATTAAAAATATACCATTTGCTCCATACGTTGGTATTGGTGTAGGGCCAGTGAATTTTAAATTTGCTAGTAAATTGAAGGACAATATAAATATCAATTTACCCTGGATCGCTTACCAAGAGAAGCTCGGCATTGCTTATTTCCTTATTCCAGAATGCAAAATCTCTCTTGGTTATCGTTGTTTTAATATTCCCGTACCTGTAGTAGATAGCATTACTACACACAACGTTGAAGTTGGATTGATTTTTAATTTTTAGTGTTTTTGTAACGTATAGAAAAGGAAAATCATGAGAATTAAAAATTTAATAGCGCTATTTTTATTTGCAAATACACCTTTTTTTGCTTTTGGAAAAAATATAGACGTAAAGCACAATTATTATGCTAGTATCCTCTCTCAACATATAGCTTCTCACAACACGAATGAAGCGTGGAAAGAATTTTATAAACACGTTGATACTGATAAAGATATGACTGAATATAAATTTGAAAGTTTATCTGACGCGCTGACAAGAGATATTAATTTTGTTGGTTATGCTGCAATAGGCTATTGCTTTGGCAGTTCTAGAATTGAATTTGAATATATTAATACTAAATTAAATTTACAGACTCATTCTGATAAATTTAAAGATGAAAAATCATTATTTGACCAGAGTAACAATGGTAATAAATTTACAGAAAATGATGATAATTTTAGGATTTTTCAAGAAAAATCTTATGACATGTATTATGATGTCAAAGAATCTAAACATTTTCATACGGGAATGGTTAACCTCTATTATGATTTAAATATTAGTTCTACATATTTCACTCCATACGTTGGAGTTGGTGCTGGAGTAACTTTTGTTCATAATGTGCTATTCTTTGTTAATGAAAACCTGTTTCTCTTAGATAATAAAAGCAATGACAAAGAGATCAAAGTTAAAACACAAAACGTAATAAATTATCAAGCAAAACTTGGTATTAATTATAATTTCAATTTAGAAACAAAGATTTCTGCCGGTTATGTTTATTTTGGTAGAGTAAATTCTGCTATGTCTAATTTTACAAGACATAATATTGAAGTTGGATTGATTTTTAATTTTTAGTGCTATTGACAATGGGCCTCTTCAATAAGCCAATAACGTTTTCAACTCCGCAACTGAGGTTTTTAGGTTCTATAGCTTTTTTGCTACATCAAGTGCAGCATAAGTAAATATTGCAGCTGCACCTGCACGTTTAAACCCAATCAAAGATTCATAAATTACTTTATCATAGTCCAGCCAACCATTATTTGATGCGGCTTTTATCATTGCATATTCACCACTTACTTGATAAGCAAAAATTGGAAAATTAAATTTATCACTTGCCATTTTTATAACATCCAAGTATGGCATACCTGGCTTGATCATAATAAAATCTGCACCCTCATTTATATCCATTTCAATTTCGCAAATCGCTTCATGCACATTTCGATAATCCATCTGGTAGCCACTTTTATCTATAGAATTCGAGAGCCCACAGGAACCAACAACTTCTCTAAATGGAGCATAAAAGTTTGAGCAATATTTCACCGCATAGGATAATATTGATGTACTCTGAAAATTATCATTATCTAGCGTTGTTCTGATCTTTCCTATTCTGCCATCCATCATGTCAGAAGGAGCAACTATATCACACCCCGCTTTTGCTAGAGCAAGTGCTTGTTTACACAGCACGGACACAGTTTCATCATTATCTACATGATTGTTCTTTAAAATACCATCATGACCATTAGTAGTGTATGGATCAAGTGCAACATCTGCAATAATTCCAACACCAGGCACCTTTGCTTTTACCTCATGAATTGCACGGCAGATCAAATTATCAGAATTATAAGCCTCTTCAGCATCTTCAGACTTTAATCTATTATCCACAACAGGAAAAATCGCAACAGCGTTAATTCCTAAGCTCTTAGCTTCTTTAATCACAGACACTAGTCCATCCAGTGAGTAACGCTTAACATCAGGTAAGCCAGTAATTGGCTTGATTATTTCTTTTTTATCATGAACAAATAGAGGAAAAACTAAATCATTTACTGATAAGCTATTTTCATTTGTTAAATTGCGGATCCACTCACTTGAGCGCATACGTCTTAATCTTGTGTTTGGAAAACTAAGCATTATTTTTATATTTTAACAATTCATTTTCTATGTATAGCAATGAATTTTCGTGCAATTGACTCCACCCTATATCTCTTACCTTTGGCATAAATTCTACGTGGAATTGACGCTTAAACTCCTTGCCAATCAGCAAATAAAACTCTGAAAGCTTGTTATTTAATTTACCGCTAAAGTCAAACTCGTTGTACAAATCTGATAATCCCTTATTATCTAACTCCCCGATTAAAGACCTCAAGCTCAATAGTATTGGCTCTGTTAAATGTTTACTCCATGTAGAGTGATAACCTAATGTGTATCTTAAGTTTCCTTGGTAGTAATTGTTGATTGTTTCCATTGCCTTATCAAAGGAATCGTATACGTTAACATCAATGATATTTTGATATTTTTCTTTTTGTGAAGCAGGTATTGTGTTTATAAATGTATCAATCACCGATAAAACTTCATTTTTTAAATGACTTACTGCACTTTGGGGCAACACATCATATACTTCTAGTCTTGTAAATGGCAGGTCTTTGCGTAAATTTTCCGGTAAATAACGCGATGAAAATTGCAATATTACCAAAGCAAGTTTATCATCAAATTCGCTTGAGTATTCTATATTGTCTTCTGGAAAATGTATTTTCCCTTTTTGATCAACAAATGGCTCTATCTTATAGCCAATGTTATTTAATCTTTTTTTTAGGTGAACGATATCGTTATTATCATCTCCATATTTATGTAATAATTTTCCAAAATCACTAAAGGGAATATGATCTCCTGGATGTATGCCAATACCGTTCTTTTCTAAATACTCCCAATTCAGATACTTACTAGGATCTGGTTTACGCAATATATAACCTTCAACACCATTATCATACTCTATCGTACCAATTTCGAAATGACTAAAAATCATATTTTTTTCGATTTTAAAACGATCCATTAGATACAAGACAAGATTTTTAACAGACAACATTTGTTCTTGTGGATAATGTTCATTGCCAGTGTTTACAAGCTCTATTCCTATGGAGTAATCATTCAAAAAAGGTAATTCTATAGTATCTTTTCGTTTCAAATTAGTTAAGTACTCCTCATCAGATAAAATGATCTCTTTGACCATTTCCTTTTGCTGATCTGTTAAGTGTGTATTGTCAGATTCACCTAAAAGCTTTGCAATATTCAGTTCGATATCTTCATCACTTGATTTTTTAAAATGATTAATCAAACCCTTAGCAGATTGAAATTTGGCCTCACTATGTGGAACGCGTATATAACTCAATCCAGCGTGCCATGCACTTTTTGTAATAGGTACCATATATGTAATAGACCCGTACTTATCAATTATAAAATGTGCCGAAACTTTACTGTTCTTATCTTCAAACCAAGATACTGCGCTGCTCGCGGTGTTGGAAATGGTATGATGCAATATAATCATTTCAGGTTTTGTGTGCTTAATTCTGTTTGCATAATTTGGAGAAGAGCTAATAGTAATATCATGAATTGATGTGAATTTTTTAATATCATCAACATCGCATTCCATAATTTTCACATCATTCTCAATGAATTTTACATCCTTTGTATAAAATAACCCAAAAAGGAAGCAACCTACTATTATAATGAATACAAGGAAAATTTTTTTTAACATAGAATCAACTTTTTTATAAATTTTTAAGAAGGTAAATTACCAGTAAAGAGCAGCACCCCAGAGACTAATATTACCCAAAGCAACGATATTGGTAAAAATACTTTCCAACCAAGACGCATCAGCTGATCATAACGATAGCGAGGTATTGTAGCCCTGACCCAAATAAAAATAAATAAAAGTACAGCTATTTTTAAAACAAACCAGATTAAACCTGGAATTTTATAGAGTAAACTAAAGTCGAGTGGGGGATGCCACCCGCCTAAAAAGAATATTGTGACCATAGCACTTGCTAAAATCATGTTTGCATATTCTCCAAGGAAAAAGAGGGCAAATGGCATGGAAGAATACTCAACATTATATCCAGTTACAAGCTCTGACTCTGCTTCTGGCAAATCAAATGGATGACGATTAGTTTCTGCAAGCATAGAAATAAAAAATATTATTCCCATAGGCATCAGCAGCAAATTGATCAAAAATGGCATGTTATGTTTCGCAACTACCATCTCCCCAAGATTCAATGTGCCGGTTGTAATCACAACTGTAGCAACTATTAATCCTATTGAAACTTCATATGAGATCATTTGAGCAGCTGATCTAATAGCACCCAAAAAAGCGTAATTGGAGTTACTTGACCAACCAGCGATAATAATGCCATACACCCCCAAAGATGATATTGCAAGCACGTACAGCACTCCGACGTTTATATTAGAGATAACTTTTGGAATTACTATCTGGTGACCATTTTCTACAATCACTTCAGCACCAAACGGTATAACTGCCCAAGCAACCAATGCTAAAATGAAAGTTAACATTGGAGCCATAAGAAATAGTATAGTGTTTGCTCTAAATGGTATTATTGGCTCTTTAATTATGAGTTTGATGGCATCTGCGAATGGCTGTAATAAACCAAATGGCCCGACTACGCTTGGTCCGTGCCTCAGTTGAATTGCAGCAATAATTTTACGTTCAAAATATACTAAATATGCCACCGAAAGTAACAGTGGTACTAGAATAAATAAAATATCAACTAGCGTGTTCATAAAAAGCCTTAGTACAATCTGACATTATTTTTGAAGCACGGCTGATTGAATCAGTCATGTAGAAATTATACTTCTTGAGAGAAAAAAGTTTATTACTTAATTTCACTTTTTCACAGTCAATAGATATCCATTTATTTTTTACTACTTGGTCAGAATTTTTAAACTGCGGACCAAAAGTGTCCAATTTTTTTCTTACATCAAACAAGCTGTCATATGGCAAGGAAATACCTAAATGCTGCGACAGATTTTTGATAATCAGCCAATCCTCTTTTGCTTCACCAGGTGGCAACGTAGCTAAATTTGTTCTTTGTGCTCTTCCCTCAGTATTTACATAGGTTGCATATTTTTCTGTATACGCAGCACCAGGTAAAATAACATCTGCTACGTGTGCACCTTTATCACCGTGATGACCTTGATAGATCACAAATGTATTTTCTAATTGTGATGTATTAATTTCATCTGCACCAAGAAGATAGACAACTTCAATTTCACCACTTTTTGCACCTTTTAATATTTTACTAGCGTCCTTTCCACCTTTTTTAGGAACAAACCCCACATCCAGACCTCCAACTCTGGCTGCAGCTTTGTGAAGAACATTAAAGCCATTCCAGTCATCTCTAATCATATTAAATTTTTCTGCAATTTTACCAGCTATAGCCAATATTGGTTCAGCATCATCCCTTACCAGTGCATCTTGACCGATAATCAGCATAGGGTTTTTAGCAGTGCTGAGTAATTCACAGAACTTGTGATTTCCTTCTGCTATTTCATTTAAAATATTTGGGTTGTCGCCTAATTTCTCAACCTGGTATAAATATTCAATACCAGGACCAATGCTTGCAACCTGAAAATTACCCTGTAAATATCTTTTTCTGAGACGCGCGTTAATTATTGGTGCTTCTATTCTTGGATTTGTATTGATAAGTAAACATAGGTCAGAATTTTCTATGCCCTCAATTGTAGTGTTAAATACATATGAAGCACGATTACTTGATATGAATTTTGTACCATCTTGCCTGCAATCTATATTTCCTGAACCGAGTTTCTGCATTACATCTTTTAAAATAAGCATAGATTCACAATCTGCTAAATCACCTGCAATTGCAGCTATTTTACTCGCTTTTGTATTTTTTAATTTTTGTGCAACAACAGTTAATGCTTCATCCCAACTTACCTGAGTTAATTTTCCATCTTTTTTTACATAAGGTCGATCAAGGCGCTGCACTTTCAATCCATCATAAGCAAAGCGTGTTTTATCCGATATCCATTCTTCATTAATTTCCTCATTGAGCCTTGGCAGTATACGCATAACTTCAGGACCGCGATAGTCAACTCTGATTGCGCTGCCCACAGCATCCAGTACATCTATAGTTTCACAGTGTGAAAGCTCCCATGGACGTGCTGTAAAGGAATATGGTTTGGAGGTTAGTGCACCAACAGGACAAAGATCTATAATATTTCCTGATAATTCAGAATTAATATGCTTTTTTATGTAAGTGCTGATTTCCACATTTTCTCCCCTGCCAATTCCTCCAAGTTCATTTGTACCTGCAACATCAGATAAAAACCTAACGCAACGAGTACAATGAATGCATCGATTCATCGCAGTTTCAATCAACGGACCAAAGTGTTTTTTTGGCACAGCTCTTTTGTGTTCATCGAGCCTGCTAAGCCCCTTTCCATATGTCATCGTGATGTCTTGCAAGTCACATTCGCCCCCCTGATCACAAATAGGACAATCAAGTGGATGATTAATTAGCAGAAATTCAAGAACACCTTCACGTGCTTTTTTAACCTTCGGGCTATCAGTGTGAATAACCATACCCTCTGCAACTGGCATCGCGCAAGAGGCTACAGGTTTTGGAGGACCACCTTCTACTTCAACCAAGCACATTCTGCAGTTACCAGCAATTGCTAAACGCTCATGGTAACAAAAACGTGGAATTTCAACGCCCACAATTTCACAAGCTTGAATTATAGTGAGACCTGGTTCTACTTCACACTCTTTAGAATTAATCGTAACTTTAACCACGGGTGTAAACCTATACAGCTTCCCACTTTATAGGATCACCGGTTGTTTCATCTTCAACTAAATTACCGTTATCATACTGAGCAGACATATAATTCATACGTGAATCACGATCTATATATCTCACAGGCTTCACTGGTTTACCTTTATACATTCTTTGCTCAGACTTTTTACGCTGAGTAGGGTTATTTTTACTAGCCGTTTTTGCTGTTGCCATATGAATTCCTAAAAACTTCTTATTCTATTTTAACACTTAAGTTCATAGCGTCAAACTTTAAAATTTTGATATTGATTTTAAATCATTGACAGAAAATTTAATAAGAATAATCCTGGAGTGCAGCCAAATTTTACTAACATTAATGTGCTAAATATTAGGTGAAAGGAGTATACTGTTAGAGTCAAAATAATCCATATTACGAAAGGACATCGCTTCTTTGTACGTTAGTATCAAGAGAAGCTACTGCAAGAAAAATCACTACTCCTAAGATTAACGTCATTATAAAAAGTAAAATTGAATCAACTGTATATGCTACGATGCGCCTTACAATTCCAGAATAGATCACTTCAGTATCCATAAGCCCCTCACATTTATTACTTGAATATATGTGAAGGTTGTAAAGTAATCGTAAATATATTAATTTGAATAATTTTCACTATATTCTTGAATAACTTTAACGTCACTGGATTCAAAGACTTGCTCCCCTATAATAATTTGCAATTTTTCATGACCTTTACCCGTAACAAGCAATATCATATCCTCATTGTATGCAATTCCTGCACCATACTCTATGGCCCTTTTTCTATCTGCTATTTCCAATGCATTAGAACAACTAAGCAGGATATCATTGCGGATTTTTGCTGGATCTTCATTCCGTGGATTATCATCTGTAATTATCACTTTGTCTGCATAGGCTTGTGCTACTTTACCCATTTCTGAACGCTTTGTTTGATCGCGATTGCCACCACACCCAAATACTAGAACTATTTTTTTATTAAAGTGCCATTTCAAGGAAAGTAAAGCTTGCTTCAAAGCATCAGGGGTGTGGGCATAATCCACAAATGCAAAAGAATTCACTCTCTCCATTCTTCCTAGCGGAGAAACGAGTTTATTTACACATATATTCTGGTAAGCAATACCAGATGAAATAACTATACCAATCGCGCACAACAGATTATACGCTTGGAATTTTCCAAAGACTGGAAAAAACGTGTTGTAAATCTTATCATTAATTTTGATAGTTAAGTGTTGGCCATCTGAAGTGGGTGTTTGTTTTAACAAAGCAATATCAGAGTCTTTTTTTCCGTAGGTTATAATTTTACTGCCCCGCTTTTTAGCAATATCAAGTAATGCGCTATATTCATCTATATCTGCATTTAATATTTCAGTTCCGTTTTCTGGTAACATTTCAGAAAATAATCTTTTTTTTACATCTAAATATTCACTAAGGCTTTTATGATAATCCAAATGATCTTGCGAAAAATTGGTAAAAGCTGCGGCGCTTAATTTTAGCTCATGAATTCTATATTGATCAATTCCATGACTTGAAGCTTCCAAAGCTAAATGCTCTACATTTTTGCTATTTATATCACGCAATATGGCATAAAGGTCTTCTGCATCTGGAGTTGTCAGATTATTGTTATTACTTCTTCTCTTATCATTAATAGATGTGCCAAGTGTTCCAATCGATGCTGCATTATAGCCAGCATTTTGCCAGATTTGTCGGCAGAACTCAACTACAGAAGTTTTACCATTTGTACCAGTTACTGCAGCAATATATTTTGGCTGCTTACTTTCCTTCTCATGCCGGTAGCGGATACTGGAATAGGACTGTTTGATATTATGCGGTAACTCTTTCAGCTTCACGTTCTGTTCCACTACTTTCAAATTCCAAGCATGTTAGCCTTGCTAATGCGGTGTCCAAATCAGCTATTAAATCATCAGGGTCTTCAAGTCCGCAGAATATTCGCACGTAACTTCCACAATAGTCTTGTTTTATCACAGACCTCGTCATTGACTTACTGTCTATCGGTAATATTAAACTATCACACCCTCCCCAAGAAGCTCCTATACTAAAGACCTTCATATGATTCACCATTTTTCCCAATTCTTCGTTTGAATATACTCTATCAAGCACTATACTAAACACACTGCTTGCCCCTTTGAAATAACTTTTCCACAATTCGTGTTGCGGATGCGAAGAAAGTGCTGGATATAAAACGCTTTTGACTTTTGGTTGCACTTCTAACCATCTTGCCACTTTAATTGCCGTATTTTGGTATTGGTTCATACGTGTATGGAGCGTTTTAAGTCCTCTATATGCAAGATAGCAATCATGCGATTGTATCGTAATTCCATAATTCTTATAGGTCTCATAAAGCGACTTAAAAATTTCACCTTCAGCAATCATGGCACCCATTAGTAGATCTGAATGGCCTGCCAAATATTTTGTCACCGCGTATAGCGCAACATCAACTCCATAATCAAGCGGTTTAAATAATAAAGGAGTAGCCCACGAATTATCGTAAACAGTTACAATATTATGCTTCTTAGCAATTTTCACTATGTGCTCTATATTCGAAATTTCAAATGTCACAGATCCAGGAGTTTCAATCATTATCAATGAGGTATTGTCCTTTACCAGGGCTGTTATATCTTGTGTTGGATCATAAAAAATCACCTCTATTCCAAGCTTAGATAATTCTTTTTCAGCAAATCTCTTAAGTCTGTAGTAGGCATTATCCTGAATTAAAACATGAGAGCCTGCCTTGCTGAACGTTAAAATAGCAGAAATCAGGGCGAAAAGTCCAGAAGGATAGATCAACGCTTGCCCGCTGCCTTCAATTTCAGCAAGTGCATTTGAAAGATGATGAACGGTAGGGGTGCCAACATTGCTGTAACTGTAATCCCTTGCAACACCATCGTTTATCACATCATATATGCTTTCTCCATTTAGCGCATTTAGATAGTCTTGATAAGTAGGAAATAATATAGTGGAGGAATGATAAACTGGCGGGTTAACAGAACCATGGAATTTACTTCCTGCTTTAACTGACAAAGATTTTTCTTTCACATTTTTATTTCTTATTTTTTAAATTGTATTCGCTTTGCGTGTACAAGTGAAGAGAAATTGCATGTATTAGCTTTATTTCGTTTTTTAATAATTCGTAGATTAGCTTGTGCCTTTTAAGTGTGCTCATTTCATTAAGATCATCAGATATCAGTATCAATTTGATATGTGAGGGCAATGTTGAGGAGGAAGCAAAATAATGATCAGCATGCTTTGCAGATTCATCAATAATATTTAAGTCAGTTACGTTTATTGAACCCTTTATTTTTTCCTCTATTATTCTAACAATATCCATACAAACTTTAAATTCTAAGGATATAGAAAAAAATATTAAGAGCAATTGCCAATTAAATTTACTAAGATTTTATTCATATTATAAAAGATATTAACCATTTTTTTTACAATTAGCTATTACATTAGTTATGTAGCTTAATTTGTGGTAGTCCATATGAGTGAAGAAGATAAAGCCATTGAAAAGATGTTTGAAAGCACTTTTGGACATGATCCAAGTCCCTTTCCAGAAGGTACAACACTAGAAGAAAAAGTTGGTATGATAAAAAAAGGAAGAGAGGCTGTAGAAGCTGCTCAGAGTACAGAGCTTAAAAATAAAATGGAAAATGTTGCAAACTTAAATAAAGAGCTCGAAGCTGGAAAAGAGAAGCTAGCTGAAGAAGCGCGTGCCAATTTAGAAAGACTTGATGAAGGATTAAAAAGAGATGGTATATCCATAGAGCCAAAAGAAAAATCAGAAGAACCTGTACAAGAACGAACTCCTGAAACATCTAAAACAGATGAGACAGAATTAAACGATGCTAAAGACTTGCAGGAAAAGGCAAAAAAAACAGAAGAACCTATGCAAGAACAAACTGCTGAAACATCTAAAACAGATGAGACAGAATTAAACGATGCTAAAGGCTTGCAGGAAAAGGCAAAAAAACCAGAAGAACCTGTGCAAGAACGAACTCCTGAAGCTGAAAAGATTTATCCAATATTAGATAAAAATGAAAAATTCAATCTTCAAGATAAGGAAGAAAGAGAACAGTTTGGCAAGCAACATGGTCCAAAGACTGAGGAAAAGCAACCTGATGCTCCTTTGCACGAACGTCAAAAGCAGCCCCAACAGCAGGAAAATACCCAAGAGTCTCAGGAAAAAGCAAGTATTTGGAATCGTTTTACCCACTTTGTTAAAAAAGTATTAGAGCAATTAATTGGTGAAGAAGAACATGTAGAATATATCAAAAATGAAAAGGAAACACCTCAAAAAAACCCTTCAGACAATAATAAAGCGCAAGGAGAAGAAGACCGTGTAAAACATGTCAAAAATGAACAAGAAATACCTCAAAAAAACCCTGCAGTTGAGCATGAGACACAAGAAAAAGGTATGAATCAAATTTCTTCCATAGAGATTAATGGAGAAAAAATTGACTTAGAACCGGGAAAAAATTTTAGCTATGTCACTAACGATAAAACCCTAAGCATTAATATCACATACACTAATCAACCACAGTATGAAGTGGCACAGCAAAATAATCTTTCGTCAGCTTCAATGAACTTAAACATTAATGGTAAAGGTTACAGCATACCACCTGGTGAAAATTTTAGTTATAAAAATAATAATGTGGAAATCAACGTAACGCATGGCAATCAGCAAGAAAGAAATTATGATGAAATCTTACAAAAAGCACAAACCTTGGGTGAAAATCTAAGAGAGCATGGAGCGCAAATGAAAGAAAGAGCAAATAACGATTTTGGTCATAATAAAAACACCCCTGACGTGCAAAAAAGTACAGGAGGACATAGCAGGTAGGTTTTTAAATGGACTTAAAAACCTACTTTACTTGACAAAATCGTACGCTTATGTTAATATATTCATTATATAGTTTTACATATTTATGACAAAATATAATAAAACCCGCTTAGGTATAGGAAGAGGTTCCTTCATTGTAGCAGCAATTTTTGCAGCGCTAGCAGGATATTATTATCATCGGACATTTTGTACAAGTATAGGAATGGGAGCATTAATTACAGGACCTCGTATGATCTCTTTTGGATTACTTGGAATATCTTTTGGAATATTAGCAGCAGCTTATCTTGGTACTGAATTAAGTAAGTGCAGTAAACGCACAGGAAATCTAGTTATAGGAATAGTAACTGGTACTACAGCGTTAGCTAGTATGGGGTGTGCAACTTATATAATGCTAAAACTTGCTTAAAACGGTGGCGTACTTGCAATACTATTACCTGTAGTAGGTAGCTCATTATTGATAGGAATATTTTTGCAGTAATATCAACATATCACTTCATTGATGCACAAAGTAATGATAATACACAAACTCCAAATGCAGTTTCAAAAGCTTCAAATGATAATAAACAAGTTCCAAAAGTTTCAAGTTCAGTTAAAGGTGATAATTTAATATCTACAGAAAGTACAAAAGTAGCTACTTGCAATACTAATTTATAAATATTGCCAATCAAAAAAGTTTGTAGCTATATAAAAAAATTACTTCCGTACTTATTCTGTCTTTACTATACTAACAATAGAGATATTTAAAGAGCTCTTGAAGCTATCTCAACCCAATTTTATCAGTGGCTCGTTTTACAGGGGCTGATATCTAAATTAGACCTCTTGCAGAACCTGTTTATGATGAGGAATTTTTAGGAGAATCGCGGATGAGCACAGCAGAATACTCGAATGTATTTGAGGAGCGCAATCAAGTTTCAACGACAAAATTGCCATCAGAAAATGAGTTATGCAATAGGTCTATTGTCTCTTTTTTTATATTTTCATATATTGTTAATGGAGGATAAGATGATCTTGACTCAGAAAGAACCTATTGTTTTCTCTGGCGTTCAGCCAAGCGGAGTGTTACATCTTGGTAATTATCTTGGTGCAATTAAGCAATGGGTAAATTTACAGGACAAATATAAATCGCTTTTTTGTATTGTTGATTTACATGCAATTACAGCTAATAAACTTCCAGCAAGTGAATTAAAAAGTAACATTTTTAAAACAGCGGCGGCTTACATTGCATGTGGAATAGACCCAAAAAAGTCTATTATCTTCAACCAATCTACAGTAAGTTGTCATGCAGAATTATGTTGTCTGCTTAGTTGCTATACTCCTATTGGTTGGCTTAATCGCATGACTCAGTTTAAAGATAAAGCTGGCAGTGATAAGCAAAAAGCCTCACTTGGATTATATAGCTATCCAGTGCTTATGGCTGCAGATATATTGCTATATAAAACTAAATGCGTTCCTGTTGGAGATGACCAAAAGCAGCACTTAGAGCTTGCGCGCGATATTGCTTCAGCTTTTAACAACCATTATAAACAAGACTATTTTACTATACCAGAACCTTTAATTTTAGATCAGGCATCAAGAATAATGAGTTTGAGAGATGGTACAAATAAGATGAGCAAATCTGATTCTTCTGATAATTCGCGCATTAATCTTGACGATTCTGATGATTTAATTTCAAGTAAAGTAAAAAAAGCAAAAACAGATTCAGTTTCAGGATTCGATTTCGTTACTTTAGAACATCGTCCAGAAATACGCAATATGATCAATATTTATTCAGCGCTTAATGGCATGGACGTAAAGAAAGTATGTGAGGAGATGAACAGGCATAATATGGAGCATTTCAAAAAAGAATTAACCGATTTAATTATTAGTGTTATATCACCCATACGAGAGAAAATGGACAGTCTTTTAAAAGAGCAATCACATTTATATGAAATACTGAAAAAGGGTACAGAAAAAGCAGCAGAAATTGCAAATTACAATATAAAAGAAATTAAGGATATTATTGGATTTGTTTAGCAGATTAGGAGGTATTCAACCGGTTGGAATAGAACAATATATAGCTAACCCAAACAAGCTTTCCCTATATCTAATCTACTTTTAACTCTTCAGCGTGCAAGTTGCGTGGTAAAAATTCCAGTTCTTTTGCAGAATGCAATTCTTTATTTTTTGTATGTATACCAAATTTACTAAATTCTCGAGCAGCAGGCAGCACTCTAGCTTCAAGAGAACCGGCAGTTTTATTATAATTATCTACTGCGCTTTTTAAGCTTCTACGCAAATTATCAAAATTTTCACCCATAGTGCAAATTCTCTCATATAAAATATGTCCTAGCTCACTAATTTTTTTCGCACTTTCAGCTATCATTTCTTGCTTCCAGCCATATGCAATCGCCCTAAGCAGTGCGATAAGAGTAATTGGTGTTGCAATGATAACTTTTTTCTCTATTCCAATCTCTATCAAGGTAGGCTCATGCTCAAGCGCTGCACTAAAAACTCCTTCTCCAGTTAAAAATAAAACTACAAGCTCTGGAGTGTTTTCAAACTGGTTCCAATATTCTTTTTTACTCAAATCATTTATATGTTTTTTTACTGCTAAGGAATGATCTTTTAACTTTTCTTTTTGTAAGTGTAGATCATTTTGTGAAACAGCATCAAGATAAGAATCTAGTGGCACTTTAGCATCTATTATTACTTGTTTTCCAGATGGCATTTTGATTATCAAATCAGGACGTAGCAAATTATCGTCGTTCTTATTCACTACTGATGTTTGAGTAAAAAAATCGCAATATTCAACCATTCCAGCAAGTTCAACTACTCTTTTTAACTGCATTTCACCCCATTTTCCTCTAATGTGAGGCTTTCTTAAAGCATTAGCAAGGTTAGAGGTTTGGCCCATCAGCGCTCCAATTTGTTCCTTTAACCCTTCATACGCTCCAACTCTTTCTTTTTCTAATTCATGTATTTCATTGTCGAATTTTTCTAATTTTTCTTTTATTGGAGTGATAACATCATTAATTGTTTCTTGTCTTTTTTTGAAATCATTTTCTGTTTCTTTTAGTCTATTATCGATTACTTCCTTTGCCAAATTCAGAAAGTTACTATTGTTTACCTGCAGAGCATCAAGAGAAAGAGCTTTAAAGGTATTTGTTAACCTTGCCTCTGCTTGCGTCAGCAATTCTATTTCCCTCTCCTTTTCTTCACGTTCTTTTTGTAAAACTACCTCAAGTTCTGCTTTTTTAATTCTCAAACCTACGATTTCTTCATCCTTACTCAGCAAAACTTGTTTTTGCTCTTGTATCTCTAACTTTAACTTACATAAATCAGCTATCAGAATATCCGATTTTACTTTCTCCTCACTCGATCTTCTATTTTTTTTTATTAGAATAGAGATAAATAACAGGAAAGTTAATCCAAGTAATATAGAATTGATGATCATCAGAATATAAAAACTGTGTTTATAATACTATCTAATTTTTGTGTATATAAATAAAGAAAAAAGAAGCACTGGGGTATACAGTCTAATATGCAGAAGTGAGTGATTATTTAACACTGCACAAAATAAGCGATATTTTATTTCCTGGAGAACGCTCTATTTTATTTTCCAATTCCAACTCCAAAAGTGCCATTAAAGCTAAGTTAATAGAAAGGCCGCTTGCTAAAATAAGCTCGTCTACATCAATTGGTACAGAATTAATATGGTTAACAATTACCGACTTTTCCTCTTGTAATTTTTCTTGCTTTACATTAGATCTGTTTTGAAACTCAATTCCTAGTGGAAATTTTGTCATTAAAACTTGATTGTGCTCCTCAAATATATTCGGGTATCTTGTGTTATTTGCCTGCACTTCTTCTGAAATTTTTTCGCTATAAATTGGTTTTGAAAGAGATCTATTTTCTAAGTCAAGCTCTGATCTCTGAATATCAAAAAGACTTTTTTGCTTTGGTGGTGAATTAAACCCAATGCTTTCAATGATATCATCTGCTGACTCGATAAGCTTAGAACC
The DNA here is from genome assembly GCA_028571345.1 of Wolbachia endosymbiont of Ctenocephalides orientis. GTDB lineage: Bacteria > Pseudomonadota > Alphaproteobacteria > Rickettsiales > Anaplasmataceae > Wolbachia. Next base: position 1,192,781 of record CP116769.1, on the reverse strand, counting down.
ATTTTTAATTAAATAATTACTTCCACTACAGCATGAGTCTAAAGGAAAACCAGAAACCGCAAATACCTCTCTTCCTTGGTTTAAAGCAAAATTTGCTGTTATTAGAGAACCAGAACGCTTCGATGCTTCAATTACAGCAATACCTAGTGATAAGCCAGATATGATTCTGTTTCTTTGAGGAAAATATTGAGGTTTTGGCTTGGTAGCAAATGGAAGTTCAGTAATTACTAGCCCATCGTTCTCAATGATTTTTTTATATAAATTAAAATTTTCTTTTGGATATACCACATCAATTCCGTTTGCCATAACAGCGATAGTTGGACAATTTTTATATATTACGCTATTTGCTGCAGTGTCGATTCCTTTCGCTAATCCAGAAACAGTAATAAACCCAGCGTTACTTAGATCAAGTGCTAGCTTTCTGGCAAAATTTCTTCCGTTTATTGAAGAGTTACGCCCGCCAATTATTGCAATTATTTTTTGATTTAATATTGATGTATTCCCAAGAGCAGTTATTATCGGAGGGCAATCCAGCACATTTCTTAAAAGATCAGGATAATCTGGATCACACGCAGGTATAATTTGCGCTCCAATTTTTTTTGCATTGTTAATTTCTTCTTGTGCATCTTGAATATTATATATTTTTTGATCATTAATTAACCTCTTGAGATATTTGAATGATTCATCGAGTGATCCACATGCTCTCAATATACTGAAAAACTTCATTGGCCCTACAGTCCTAGCTATACTTAACCAGATTTCTAACTCTTCATTGTTTAATTTCTTTATCTTCATAAGAGAATTTTTATCAATTATTACAATCATTAATTTATCTTTAAAATATTTAATAATATATGAATGCTTAAATTATAATATATATTAACTAGTACTTCATCAAAAGACTTGAATTTTTTATTAATTTAATGTATTCAATGCGGTGTAGTTATATATTTTTTATGACGCATTTTATTACAGATAAGTGCATAAAGTGTAAATATACGGATTGCGTAGAAGTTTGTCCTGTAGATTGCTTTTATGAAGGCAAAAATATGCTTGTTATCAATCCAGACGAGTGTATTGATTGTGGAGTATGTATACCAGAGTGTCCAGTTGATGCAATTGTGACTGATGATGCTGTGAAAGATATTTTAGAGCTTAATGAAGAACTGCTTAATAACGAGCAAAAAACTTTTAAGTCATTTTATAATATAAATATAGAATACTCACAAAAGTGGCCAAAAATTACAGCTACAAAGCAACCACTTGATACAGCAGAAGAATACAAAGAAAAAAAAGATAAAGCAGCTTATTTTAATGAGAATATTGTACTATAGCTCATCAGCCAACATAAGTTTTCTTGGCTCAGGAAGTTTCATACCTAACTGCAAGAATAAATATTTGTTTAAAAAATATCCTATGGTTTTCAGACTTAGCTGAAATTCTTGAATTGAGTAGTTAATAAGCAGTTTATTGTTGCATACATCATGTAACATCTGGGGAAAGGGTAGTAACTTATCTGCATAATAATCTCCTGCTTTTTTTGATACTGCCATACCAGTTTTTGGAGAAATAAATTGCAAATTATTCTTTAAACCCGTTACTGCACATTTTGAGAGCTCCAGCCTAAATCCAAGTTGTGAAAGAAGTAAAAGCTCTAAGTGAAGGTAATAATTTTGCCAATATTCATTATTGCATTTTAATATATCAATAAAATGCTGGAGACTATTATAAAGGATCGGATAAGATTCGCTTTCTGGAAGAACTTTTTCTAAAATAGAGGAAAAAGCGACAATAGCTATACTTTTCATCCTATCATGAAAAAAGCTATAAAATGAAGATTCAGCTAGTTCGCATTTAAAAAAACCAAGATTTTCTGGCAGTTTAGCGCTCCATTCTACATGTAATAGATTACTTATCTGAAATTTTTGGCTACTATTTTTTGTGATCTTGGTAAGCCCTCTACGTTTCCCATGTTTTTGTGTAAAAAGAGAAAGGATTAAATTTGAATCACCATACTTTTTGGAAGCTATAATTATACCTTCATCACTCCATCTCATTGAGAATAGTTAACCGTATTGATGCTACAGCATTGTAGATAGCAAACTTGATAGAATGCAAATTATATTTGTTAATTTTAAAATCACTATTTTACATAAAAATATAATCTTAATATAATAAATTTAACAAATTGTGAGGCAGCATGTTAATGAGTACAAATCAACCAGAGAATGACCTTTTAACTCTTTATTACCCTTACTATAAAACCAAAAGCTTCATCAAGCTTTGCTTAAAAAGAGGAGCAAGCATAAATGGTACAAATAGCAAGAATGGTAAGAGCATACTAACTATAGTAGTAGAAAATTACGTTAAAGTTTGTGGCAGTTTGGACATCATATACTATCTACTTGATCAAGGTGCGGACCCATTATTAAGTGATAATAATGGAGATAGTATGTTATCTATTTCAACTAAAAGTGTTAATATGCAATTACTTAGAATAATTGTAGAATGTGTAGATAAACAAAACTATATAATAACTGAGAGTCCATTACTTAAATTAGACAGTTATGTCAAAAATTTTATAGAAGAAAAGTTGTCTATCTCTCAAAATCGGCCTCAATATCATCGGAAATTTGTTTGTAGTGAGAGTGTTTCGGAAAGATCCACTAAGTCTTCTGATCAAAATTCTACTAATGCATTAGTTTCGTTGTGCTGCTCAAATGCATTTAATAGTCAAAATATGAAGTAGCTGATAGAAGGTGGAGCTGGCATTAATAATATTTTTCAAAGCGCAACTTATTTTTCTATTTATTATGGTAAAACTCCTCTAACAAATTTAACATGTCATTACTTGGGAACAAAGTCTGAATATTATAAAAAGTATTACTTTCACGTATAAGGATTGTCATAAGGCACGGTGTTAATACGTATGCATCTGATTTTTTTGGAAACAGTGCAATTTCACTTGCTTATGAAAAAGGAGATAAAAAATTGCTAAAATTGCTTATGGAAATGCACCAAAAGCCTGACACAAAGATGTCTATTGACAATATTGAGCAAGCTCGTGTTTGTGAATTACATCAGGAAACAAGTTATTGATTTCCTCTGAAACTAAACCTTTATTTTCCAAGGGTGCAGCAAAGCGTAGATAAGACATTTCACTAATTTTAGCATTACCTTGTATCTTGTAAAGAGCATCTAATGTTTTAAGCTTAAGCATTAGGTGGAGAAGGGAAGAACTCTGAGTCGTAACTTAGATATAAAATCTGTTAACAAGATAAGAGTTCCCTTCTCAAAAGTATAGGCTGGACGGTATCTTAGAAAGACCTCAATGGTTCTAATTCTGTATTCACAAGGTAAGCCTTACTTTTCATTTTAAATAGTAACGTATGGAGTTATATATGATAACAACTTTCTTGGTATAGATGTTTCAAAAGAACGCTTTGATGTTTTTCTTTCGTTTATAAGTAAAAAAGGAAAACGTGAAGCTAGGAAAAGGAAATTTAAAATGATGATACTGGATTTCAAGGTCTGCTGGACTTTCTACAAAAACATAACGTAGAAGAAGTAAAAGCTTTCATGGAATACACTGGTTGTTATAGTGAAGCTTTGGCTGAATTCCTTTACAACGCTGGATATTTTGTTAGTGTTGTAAACCCAGCTCTCATAAGTTTTTATGCAAAAAGTAAGCTTGCACGGCAAAAGAATGACTAGTCTGATGCAGAGATTATTGCAGATTATTGTCAAAGACAGGAACCTTCTCATTGGGCACCACCTCCTCCTGAAAAGAGAAAATTAAAACATCTTTATCGTTGTTCAGATGCGTCAAAAGATAAATTAACATTAGTAAATAATCATTTGGAAAAGAAAGAGAGACTGCCTGAAGAAGTTGTAAATGTTTGGGAAAACCTAGCAATGACCATAGAACAATCAATAGAAACAATAAAAAACTCCACGCGTGAACTATTAGAACAACACAAAGAATTGTTGGAAGATTTTTAATTCCTATTGACTATTCCAGGAATAGGAGAGGAATCAGCAATAGCTATTTTAGCTGAAATTCCTGATATAAAAGCCTTTATAAATGCTAGACAATTAGCAGCATATTCAGGAACTATACCAAAAAATATTACATCAGGTTCATCTGTATATGCCAAGCCTGGGCTAAGTAAATCAGGTTCACGGACATTGCGTAAGGCTCTTTATTTTCCTGCTATAGTAGCTAAAAATCACAACCCTATTATTAAGACTTACTGCGAAAGGTTGAAGGAAAAAGGCAAGCATAATATGGCCGTTGTGGGAGCTGCAATGCGTAAATTACTCAATATAGTTTTTGGTGTTTTAAGTTCAAGGAAGGCTTTTAATCCAGATCATATAAAGAACTATAGAGTTAGGAGGTTTACTGAAGCTTAAAAGGAAACGTCCAAAAATGCGAGTTCTAGATTAAAAGGTTAAAGTTTATGATACTACTGTACAGAATTTATCTATTGCTTTTTGATTACATTCAATCATCATTTGTGCTTCTTTTTTTAAACACTTGATATTTTCGTATGTTGTATTGTCATCTCCGTTGATGCTATTTTTAGCTGCGATTGAATTCTGATATAGCTATTGTTAATAATCTGGTCTAGCTGATAATTTACACAATCTAGTCCAGAGGCAAACATTACGTTTATCAATGGCTTAATCCAGGATATTTTGCCAAATCTTTTCAATCTGAGGTATTTAATGGAATGAGACGATCTGCCAGTACCGATGGACAGAAGTACTACATCATCGTTAGGAAATAGCTTTCTGCTGCTTGCATAGCTACATGCTGCTGTATTATTGGCAAAAACTCCTCCATCTATTAATACCATTTCCTTTTGGTTGACTTTTAAATATTTAGGTGCAAAGTAAGTAGGTGTTGCAGTTGCTGCTCTTAATACATCCCTTAATTTAATAAAATTTCTATCCTCTTTCCAACTTTTGAAGAAAAATGGGCAGTTATTGTGAATATCGTAACTCGTAATCAACACATTACTTAAAGTGTTTTTAAGGATATCATCGCCAAAATATTTATGAAGTACATACTCAATATTTTCACTGGGGTATTGTGCACCGTTAATCCAAGAAAATATTGATTTTCTTAGAAATGAAGACTTAAAAATATAAGGTCCGTACTCCTGATAAAGATTAACCACGTCATCAGCTGAATATTGTAGCTTTCCTTTGCTATCTTTTTTACATAGTCCTGCTACAATAGTACCACCAGTTGAAGTACCCACCAATAAATCAAAAATTTGAGAAATAGGTTTACCCGTTTTTTCTCTATTCCGGATAATATCATTGCTGGAATAATTCCTCTTATTCCACCACCATCAATTGAGAGAATATATTTTGTCATTTGTACTAAACTTTAGATGTTCTTGAGTATCTTTATTACCTGGTTACTCAAAATTGTTGCTTGTTTTATAAGAGATAGATTCGCTGAACGTATAACTGATGCACTGCCTCTCACATTGACTTTAACAGAGTTGCTTAGTAACTTTGTAAAACAATTCTCATAAAATAAGAAGGCACAGTAAAAAATCAGTGTAACTGTTTATAAGTACGCCACACAAACTGAAAGTACTTATACACAGTTACACTGATTTATAGAAGGTATCAGCCTAAATTAAAACTTTTTGTTACTTTTTATTCTTTTTAGCTAAATAATTTGTTGACAATAAAGACGGCATCTCTTGCAGAACTGTAATTCAAAGAAAAATCAGTTGATGTCATTTTAGCGGGTGACGCTGAAATCCAGGTTTTTCTTACTGGATGCCAGTATCAAGTACTGGGATGACACCTGGTGTTGCAATAGGTCTAATATAAATCTTAGTGGCTAACTTTACTACTTGCTGCTATAGGTCTAATAGCTTCCACTGTGACTTTACTCTCTAAGTTTGTTTTTGTTCCTTGATGACGTAAGTTCTCACTTACCAAGTTTGTTTGCGTTTCTTTATGATGTAAGTTCTCACTTACCAGGTTTGTTTGTGTTTCTTTGTAATTGGAATCCTCACTTACCAAGTTAGATTGTGTTTTTTTGTGATGGAAATCGTTAATTAGATCTTCAGCGAGCACAGCCAAGTAGAACGCTAAAAACGTTGTGATAACACTTGCTGCTATACATGTTAATGCTCCCGGCCACCCTGCTAATGTGTGATTAGGTAGAATATCTCTTGCAATTTTATTAAGTAGAACCGTAATTCCGAAGGTAAGGATTGTTATAACCACACCTGCAATAATGAGCCAATCTTTTTCTGTTTCGGTAGTTTGATCTTTAATGCCTACCAAAAAAAGCACTGCTATGCAAGCACCAATGATTCCACTACTAACTGCGCTAGCAATAGTAGCTGGACTTGAAAGTGCTACTAAATACCATGTACACGTACCTATCGCAGCACCTACTGCTGATATTGTTGCCAAGCCTTTTAAGTTATTTTTAGTCATACCCTTTACCTCTATGTATTAAATCAGATACGATGCTAATGATTTACCATAACTTGTCAACAATATTTTCCAATACATATCTAATCTAAAATCATTATCATGTTTATTAGTGCAGCCTTTTATTGAAATAGATTTAGGTATTTTTAGCATTTGCCTGTATACTCAGGCTCATTTTATATTATATGAATGGATAAGTGAAGTTTGTTTTGCTACTACCGACAGTATTACTTATGCTGATCGCGGGAGTACATTTGTCTATTAAACTGAAATGGTTGCAGATCTTTAGGTTATCATATGCATTTTCACTTTTTAGAGTGACAAGAAGCACCGTTCCAATTATTGGGGTTTACAATTTCCTACTTATTCCAATTTCAATTCCATGCCTAAAGCCTTTTAGTTCTCTTTGAACACCATAGCCGGCAAAATATTTGTGCTTGAAAAGATTGGAAGGCTAGCACCGACACTCATTTTAAGCGGTAAAAAATATTCATAGGTAATAGTCTTATCTTGAGGAACAGTTGGATCTATGCCTATACCTATACCAGCGCTAATATATGGCCTATATTCATCTTTGCCAGCTTATGGTAGTAATGCAAATTGACCAAAATTCCTAACCTTAAGTCTGGTTCATGCTGTAACGTCTGTACCCACGAATGTCATTAATTTTGTGCCTGCTGCATCCAATTCTCTGGTATAATCTGCTTTCCACTCTGCTGCTGACCTTCTATCCACTTCTGAGCCTCCTCACTTGCCTTAATCCCCTCATAAAAAGCCATAGCTGGGATTGAAGGACCAATTGAGATTTTAATATCATCTGTATAATCATAACCGATATCATAAATTATACTTCCTGCATTAGCGTATAAAGTAGTGGAAAGCCTCTTCTCCATTTTACACTTGCCTTATTGTATTCTCTTTTTTGTATCTTTTCAAAACAAGCTCTAGTGGATTCTATACCAAAACACGATTGTGTAAAAAAATAGTTGGTAATATGGCTAAAGCAAGTAATTTTTTCATTTCAATCTCTAAAGGTTAATATATGCATGTATATATGCTAAATATAAAAAATAACATAATATAGGTTATTTTATGCTATCTCTGATATTAGAGTCCTTGCATAGCCTTTGCAGGTTTTGATGGAAATAGATTTAGGTATTTTGAGCATTTGCCCGTATACTCAGGCTCACTTTATATTATATGAATGGATATAGTGAAGTTTGTTTTGCTGCTACCGACAGTATTACTTATGCTGATCGCGGGAGTTTATTTGTCTATTAAACTGAAATGGTTGCAGATTTTTAGGTTGCCATATGCATTTTCACTTTTTGGGGTGAAAAGAGGGGAAAATAAGTTTTCTTCTTTAGCTGCATTGTTTACGGTTTTAGGAGGGAATTTAGGAGTTGGGAATATTTCAGGAACAGCGATTGCTTTAAAAACTGGGGGGCCTGGCTTTATTTTGTGGATGATAATCATAATTGCTATTACATCTGTAATAAAGTATGTTACGTGTTACTTAAGCATAAAACACAGAAAAGAAAAAAATAAAAGATTTATAGGTGGTCCTATAACTTATATGGCCGGTGCGTTTAATTCTAAAAAAGCCACAACTTTATTTCTAATTATTATGGTAATATCTTCAATAACTGTTGGTAACCTTGTTCAGGTAAACTCTTTGTCGATACCACTTAGCATGATAAATATACCTGTAATTGCTGGTGGAATAGTAATGGCGGTGATATTTTTTATTGTTGCTGCCCTCAGCTTAAAAAAGTTAAAATTGTTATATCATCGATGATACCAATAATGACAGTAAGCTACCTTGTGCTTTGTTGTGTCGTATTATTTAAGTTTAGTGCAAATATCTTTCCTTCCATGAAATTGATAGTAAGTAATTTCTTTACATTCGATAGTTTTAACTCTGGTTTATCTTTAGGCGTAATTTTAGAGACATTGACCATTATTCAAGTGGGAACCTTGCGTGGAATTTTTGCAACTGATATAGGACTTGGCCTTGAAGGGATTGTGCATTCTTCAATTATTCCTAAAAAAAACAATACTAAATTTATTATTGAGCAAAGTTTAATTACTATAATATCACCGTTTATAGTTGCGCTTGTAGCATTTATTACAACAATGGTATTACTTGTTACAGACTCTTGGATAACTGATTTGGAAAGCACAAACATGTGCATATTTGCTTTCAAAAAGGCAATAAATTGGTCTTATATTGGTTATCTAATTATGGTTATAATGTTCTGTTTTGCCTTTACTACGATTTTTACGTGGTTTTTCTGTTTAAAGCAAACAATACGCTACGTATCTATGGATAGCAGATACACCAAAAGCTTAATAGCAATTTTTACTCTCATCATCCCACTTGGTGCAATAAGCGAAGTTCAATTGCTGTGGGATATTGCTGACATTTCGATTGCTGCTTTATTGTTTATGAATATACTGGCTGTACTTAAGCTGACTTCTAAAACCAAGAAGTGTTTTTTATGAGCAGCAGGTATTTAAGATTAAGCACAAGCTAAAATTCTAGCAGAATCGCTATGCTGAGTAACACCATGCCTGGTCTTGGTAATATCTGGGTTAACATGCTTAGTAATGCCTAAGTTAACATGCTTAGTAATATTCGGATTAAGTAAGTTGCTGTTTGCATCATGAGTGACAAAAGTACAATCATTCTGAATATACACACGCAAATTATCTAGTAATGTTTTTGCTGCTAACTCATCGCTAGGTTTTGGATCCAGGCAATAGTCTACTAATTTACGTATTGACTGCTTATCTCTATGTGTAACTTGACCACGAAATTCTGTAAGTGAGACCACCTTTTCTCTTAAATATGTAGTGAGATTTTCTGTTTTTTCGCTATCAAGCTTGCCTATTAAATAGTCAAAGTTATTTGCAATTTGTGCACGTTCTGCTTCTTTTTCATCGCAGGAATGCAATAAATCTTTTATAGCTACCACTATGTTGTTAATGTTATTTGCAAATTCTCTTCCTAAGATTCTAGGCAATGATGCTTGTAATGAAGGTGTATAAACTTCATTCATCATCCCTCTAATTGCAACTAAAGTGTAAACTATAAATTTCCTTTCTTCTTTTGACTGTGATAAATTCTTCAATACATCTACTAGGGTAGGTACAATTACATTTTGTACAAGTTTCTGATTTCTTATTAAATTTGGTGCTGCCTTTTTTAACGCTTCACTCCATTGTGTGTTTTCAGGCCATCTTCTATCTTTGACTGCAGAGAAAATCGTACCTGCAAGAGTTGGATCAGTAATTGCAGCAAAAATAGTACTTGATACCTCCCATGAAAGATTATAGATAAGTGACGCAAGATGCGAATTGGAAAGAGGAAGATTTGAGTATATTTTTAAAGCATGTTTTATATGAGAGGAGATTTGCTCTAAGGGAGTGTTGCCAAGATCATGAGATGATTCCAGGCTGCTAAACCTTTTAGCAAGACTTTGCTGAAAATCTTGTATTCTTGCTTCAATAAACTCCTGCTTACATTCCATTTCTTCTGCTATTTTTTCAATACTTTTCTGCACTTCAAAATATAATGCACCTGCCTCTACCACTCTTTCTGGTATTGAGCCAAGTTCGCTAAACAAATTTTCTGCTGATTCCGCAAAATTGGCATTTGATATAACTGGTTGCGCTTCACGTTTTTCAGATTTTACTTTCTTATACAATATCAATAAAGTTATGGATGCAACCACAGTTAATAGGGAAGCCACTGCTGTCATTGCTATAGCAACACATGACATCTGAACTAATGTAACTGTAGCAACTATTCCCATACCCAGTGAAAAAGCGACTGCACATCCGACTGCCACTTTAAGGTATAATCTAGTATTTTTATTTTTGCTGCCATGCCCTAAATTAGTATTTGCTCCATTTTTGAGGAGAAAAGCAACACCTTCTATATTGCTATTCTGAAGAGCTTTTATCAGTAAAGAAGATCCATCATTTAAAGGCTGATTAACATTTATACCCAAGTTTATACAAGATTGAGCACTATCAAATAATTTATTGTCAATAAAATATTCCAGTAGTGTCTCACCAGAGGCAAGTCTAGCTTTCTTTACTAATTGGGTGTTCTCTCTCACATTGCCTTTATTTACGTATATTTTAAATAAATTAGCAACTTCATTAGGCTTAATTCTTACCTGTAATGCATATTCAAATGGTGTTAAATTGGCGTTGTTTTTAGAATAAAGGTTCATGCCTTTATCTACAAGATTTACAAAGAAAGCTTGCATACCAAGATTAGAAGATGCATGATGTAATGCATTATTTCCATTGTTATCAGGTATGTTGATGTTAATTCCCTTTTCTATAAAGTATTTTGCATCGCTCAATTTATTGTTAATTATTGCATTGAGCAGCAGTGTTCTTCCATTATTATCTTGAGCATTAATTCCTTCGCTCACGCCTTTTTTAATAAGTAATATAGCATTTTCTAAGTTACCTTCTTCAATTGTGACGCTTAAAAGAGTTTTGCCATCTTTAGCAACACCAATGCTGGCGCCATTTTTAAGCAACCATTTTTCTTTGGTATTTTTATTATCAATCTCTAATACTTTTGAAATAACGTCAAAGCAATAGTTACTATCAGAAGCAAGTTTATTTAAATCTAATTTGTCTATATTAATGCTGCAGAAATGCATGAATTTCTCACTATGCTTTGCTCCATATTGTTGTAACAAGCAATATATTCTAGTTTTTTGTTTTGCATAATCTAAAGCAGTAAACCCTTCATGATTTATAGCATTTATTTCAACTTGATGAATAAACATAAATTCAGGTAAGAATTTTGCTAAAAAGTATTCTTCTACTTCTCTTTTGTTGGTTTCTAAGAGCAGATTGATTACTCTTATGTTTTTCTTTGTAACTGCTCTATGTAAGACAGTGCAACCATTGGAGTCAACGGTATTGATTTTAGCCCCATTATCTATAAGGAATTTTACAAATTTTGATGGAAATTTTCTCTCTATGGCAATATCCAGAATGGTTTGTCCATTTTTAAAGGAATTTATATTGAAGCCACCTAAGACAAGCTTTTTTACTGCATCCTCTCTTTCAATAGCACTCTTAATTGCAAGTGCATCTTCAAAGAAGTCAAAATCAGACTTGGCATCGCTAAACTCCTCTTCGCACTCTATTTCATCTAAAGAAGAATTATTTTCCGCATTTATTTCTTGATGTACGAAAACCATATCACCCTCATGGACAATATTCTCTATATTTGTTGTCATAATTTAGCCCTAACACAAAACATGCTATTTATAGCTTATGCTAATTCCGGCAATTTGTAAAGTAATTTTGTCATGTTAATATTTTATGACAAATGATTGAGGCTGTTAGATTAATGGGTTATTTAGTGTTTATTTTTATATTGACTATTGGGGTTTATTATTTTATAACTAAATGCTTAAGTTATTTTAATGAGTTCGAGTTTATAGGTTATGCCTACAATAAATCAATTAGTACGTAAAGGTAGATTAAAATTGGTACGCAAAAGAAAAGTACCAGCTTTGGGTGAAACCAATCCTCAGAGAAGGGGTGTGTGTACCAAAGTGTATACAACAACTCCCAAAAAACCTAACTCTGCTCTTCGTAAAGTTGCAAGGGTTAGAATCGGTGGATATGGCGAAGTGACAGCTTATATACCTGGTGAAGGTCATAATTTGCAAGAACACTCAGTTGTTTTAATACGGGGTGGAAGGGTTAAAGATTTGCCTGGTGTGCGTTATCACATAATAAGGGGTGCTCTTGATCTTCGTGGTGTGCAAAACAGAAAAAAATCTCGTTCAAAATATGGTGTAAAAAAATCTGGTTAAAAATTTATGGCTCGTCGTAATAAAGCAAAAAAAAGAAAAGTAAGTCCTGATTCGCGCTATGGAAGCGTTTTATTGATGCGCTTTATTAATACAATAATGAAATGTGGTAAGAAGTCCACTGCAGAGAAGATTATCTATGAAGCTTTATCTGCAATTGAAAAGAAAAAAATAGATGAGAAGGATGGAATATCAGTCTTTGAAGTGGCGGTAGAAAATGTTACGCCATCTATAGAAGTGCGTTCTCGACGTGTTGGTGGTGCAACTTATCAGGTGCCTGTTGAAGTCAGAAAAGAAAGAGCTGTTTCTTTAGCATTGAGATGGGTTGCTAAAGCAGCTGCTTCTGCCCGTAAAAAGAGTGGAAAAACTTCTGCTGATTGTTTACAGTCTGAAATATTGGATGCTTATAACAAGCGTGGTGGTGCGTTCAAGATGTGCGAAGAGAAATATAAAATGGCTGAGGCTAATAAGGCGTTTTCTCATCTTCGTTTTTAATATTAGCTAATTAATGGTGATATGGAAAGTAATATATCTAAATATAGAAATATAGGTATAATGGCTCATATAGATGCTGGTAAAACTACCACAACTGAGCGTATTTTATTTTATACCGGCAAGGAAAATAGAATTGGTGAAGTGCATGACGGTGCTGCTTCTATGGATTGGATGGAGCAAGAAAAAGAGCGTGGTATCACAATCACTTCTGCTGCAACAACGTGTTTTTGGAGTGATCATAGAATTAATATAATAGATACTCCTGGTCACGTTGATTTCACCATTGAAGTTGAAAGATCTTTAAGAGTTTTGGACGGTGCGGTTGCTGTATTTGATGGAGTAGCTGGAGTTGAGCCACAATCTGAAACTGTTTGGCGTCAAGCTGATAGATACAATGTTCCTCGTATTTGTTTTGTGAATAAAATGGATAGGATCGGGGCGAATTTTTATCGTTGTGTTGATATGATAAAAAGCAAACTTGGTGCGAAGTCTCTAGTAATTCAATTGCCAATAGGAAGTGAGAAAGATTTTAAAGGTATAATAGATCTTGTTGATATGAAAGCCATCATATGGCAAGAAGAAACGCTTGGTGCTAAATTTTCTTATGAAGATATTCCATCTGATTTACTAGAAAAAGCTGCAGAATATAGAAGGCTTTTATTAGAAACTGCAGCAGAGATGGATGATGAGGCGATGAATATTTATTTTGATTCTAATGATCTGCCGGTAAATTTATTGAAAAAATGTATAAGAAGCGGAGCTATTAAGGGTAAGTTTGTCCCTGTATTATGTGGGTCCGCTTTTAAAAACAAAGGTGTACAGGCGCTTCTGGATGCTGTGGTTGATTTTTTGCCTTCTCCTGTTGATGTTAATATAGCTATTGGTACTGATCCTAAAGATTCAGAGAAGAAGATTGAAGTTAAACTCTCGGAGAAAGAAAAATTTGTTGCTCTTGCATTTAAAGTAATGACAGATAAGTTTGTTGGTACTTTGACGTTTATTCGTATTTATTCTGGTCAATTAAAATCTAAATCTACCGTTTTAAATGTGGTAAAAAATGGAAATGAAGCAATTGGCAGAATGTTATTAATGCATGCAAATAACAGAGAGGATATAACAGAAGCCAAAGCTGGTGATATAGTCGCTTTAGTTGGATTAAAAAAAACGACTACTGGTGATACTTTATGCTCACCTGATCGCCCTGTATTGTTGGAGCGTATGGAATTTCCTGAGCCTGTTATTGAGATTGCTGTTGAGCCAAAAACTACTTCAGATCAGGAAAAAATGGGTTTTGCTTTAAATAGGTTGGTTGCTGAAGATCCTTCTTTAAGAATGTCGGTAAATGCAGAAAGTGGACAGACCATATTGAAAGGCATGGGTGAGCTCCATCTTGAAGTTATTGTTGATAGAATGAAGCGTGAATTTAACGTTGAAGCTAACGTCGGTGCACCTCAGGTTGCATATCGTGAAACTATCACTAAATCTGTTGAAATTGATTATACTCATAAAAAACAATCAGGTGGTGCTGGGCAGTTTGCTAAGGTTAAAATAAAATTTGAACCTCTTGAACCTGGTTCTGGATTTCAATTTGAAAGTAAAATTGTAGGTGGTGCTATTCCAAAAGAGTATATCCCTGGTGTAGAAAATGGCTTGGAGTTAATAAAAGAAGGTGGTATAATTTCCGGTTTCCCATTGATTGATTTTAAGGCTACTCTTCTTGATGGTGCTTTTCATGATGTTGATTCTAGTCCTTTAGCTTTTGAACTTGCCGCTAAAGGTGCTTTTAAGGAAATGGGGAATAAAGCTGGTCCGAAAATGCTGGAACCTATAATGAAAGTTGAAGTTATCACTCCCGAAGAATATATGGGTGATGTTATGGGTGATATAAATAGTAGAAGAGGGAATGTTGCTGATATGCTTGATTTAGGTAATAATAGCAAAATAATTACTGCTTCGGTACCTCTTGCAAATATGTTTGGTTATATCAACGTTTTGCGTTCTATGTCTCAGGGAAGGGCGCAGTATAGCATGCATTTTTCTTGTTATGAACAAGTACCACAATATGTGGTTGATGAGTTAAAGTTAAAGTGTAATTAGAGGTAATAATTATGGCAACAGTAGAAGCATTTGGGAAGCCGCATGTAAATGTGGGGACGATAGGACATGTAGATCATGGAAAGACTACGTTAACAGCGGCGATAACAAAGTATTATGGGAATTTTGTAGCATATGATCAAATAGATAAAGCTCCAGAGGAGAAGAAGAGGGGTATAACGATTGCGACGGCGCACGTTGAATATGCAACGGATAGTAAGCATTATGCGCATGTTGATTGCCCTGGACATGCTGACTATGTGAAGAATATGATTGTGGGTGCGGCGCAGATGGATGCTGCTATATTGGTAGTGTCGGGAGTTGATGGTCCGATGCCACAAACAAGAGAGCATATACTGCTGGCGAAGCAAGTTGGTGTTGGTTATATTGTGGTGTACATAAATAAAGCTGATGTTGCTGATCCTGATATGCTAGATTTAGTAGAAATGGAAGTCAGAGAATTATTGACTAAATATGGGTTTCCTGGGGATGAGGTTCCTGTGGTAGTTGGTTCTGCATTAAAAGCGTTGGAGGATGAGGGCAACGAATATGGAAAACCATCGATAGATAAGTTAATGGAGAAGTTGGACGAGTATGTTGCTGTTCCGCCAAGGCCTGTAGAATTGCCATTTTTAATGCCAATAGAGGATGTATTTTCAATTGCTGGACGTGGTACAGTTGTGACTGGAAGAATAGAAAGAGGAGAAGTGAAGACAGGAGATGAGATAGAGATAGTAGGTTTAAAAGATACACAGAAGACTACATGTACTGGTGTTGAAATGTTTAAGAAGTTGCTAGATAAGGGAAGTGCCGGCTTAAACGTTGGAATATTGCTAAGAGGTACAAAAAGAGAAGAAGTGGAGAGAGGGCAGGTGTTAGGAAAGCCTGGGACTATAAAGCCGCATAGGAAGTTTAAGGCAGAAGTTTATATATTGAAGAAGGATGAGGGAGGAAGGCATACACCATTTTTTGCAAATTATCAGCCACAATTTTATTTAAGAACTACTGATGTAACAGGGAGTGTAAAATTACTGGATGGAAAAGAGATGGTGATGCCTGGTGATAATGTAAGTATAGAAGTAGAGTTGCAGGTACCAATAGCAATGGATAAAGGCTTGCATTTTGCAATCAGAGAGGGCGGTAAGACTGTTGGATCTGGTATCGTTTCTGAGATTTTGGGGTAAGTTATAGGAGTGTAGCTCAATTGGTAGAGCGCTGGTCTCCAAAACCAGAGGTTGTAGGTTCAATCCCTGTCGCTCCTGCGTTGATATTATGGTAAAGATGTTAAAAAGTTTATATGTTTTTTTTTGTGATATAAAGCAAGAAGTACGAAGGATTGCTTGGAGGAAAAAACAGGAAGTCTTATCTTCTCTATTTATTGTGGTGATTGTAATGTTGTGCTTTTCTATTGTTTTTTGTTTCGTAGATTTTATATCTCTTTGCATAATTAAAGCTTTATTTGGAATTGTTTATGGCATATGAATATAAATGGTATATCCTTAAAATTAATTATGGATGTGAAAAAGATATACGTGGGTTAGTGGAAAATAGTGTATATTTTAAAGAGGTTTTTATTTCTTATCAAACAGTGTATAATACGCATTCTGATGCAGAGGATTTACGTGAAGTATATGTATGTATGCATCTTTGTGATGAAAGTAAAAAGGCTTTAAAAGAAGTTTCCGCCTTAGATGATGATGAGTTTGATAATTTGAAGGTAGTGTCAAATGATGAGGTGGAGTTACAGAGTAAAGAGTTTTGGAAGTATAAATGGTATATTTTAAGAGTTGCTTCAAATTATGAAGAAAAAGTGCATAAGTATATGTTGGAAAATTCCGTTAGACTGGGTGTAGATAGTTATTTTAAGGAAGTGTTTATTCCATATGAAGAGTTAAATGAAATGGGGTTAAGGAATAGAAAAGTTGCTATCCGAAAGAAGTGTTTTCCTGGCTATGTTTTTTTGCATGTTAATTTATGTGATGAAGTGCTAAATTTTATTAATAATATACCAAAGTCTCTTAAAGTTTATGGATTTTTAAAATATGATAATGGTAATGTACCAAAAGTGATTTCAGATAGCGAAATTGGTACAATGTTCAGTACAATCCGCCATACTCAAGAAACGCAGAAATTGAGTGATGGTTATAAGCCAGGGGATAAAGTGAAAATTAATGAAGGTGCTTTTCAAGATTTTATTGGTGAGGTAAAAGAGGTGAATGAAGAAAAGAAAAGTATTAATGTAGAAGTGCCGGTTTGGGGAAAATCAGCAATGATTCAGCTTAGTCAAGCTGAAGTAGAAAGAGTAGAGGAATAATTATGAGTGTTGTGGTTGCTAAAATTAATTTGCTTATGGAGGCTGGAAAAGCAGTCCCTGGACCTAAAATTGCTTCGGTACTTGGGCCGCGCGGTATAACCTGTTCCTAAATTTTGTGAAGCTTTTAATAAAGCTACTAGCGCTGCTAACGCTAATTATAAAGTGGGTGATTTGGTAACAGTGCGAGTTTCTATAAAAGATGATCGTTCACATGATTTTACTATTAGTGGTCCATCTGTTGCTTACTTATTAAAGCAAGCAGCTAAATTAGGTAAAGGTTCTAGTAATCCGGGAAAAGAATTAGTAGCAAAGCTTCCTATGTCTGTTATAATAGAAATAGCAAGGCGTAAGATGGCTGACATGAAAGTTGATAATGAAGATTCGGCAGTGAAAATGGTTGTTGGTACTGCTAAATCTATGGGTATAGAAATTATAGAGGATTAAGTGGTATGGATAGCATTATGTCTTATAGCCCTAAGGAATGCTTAGAGAAGATTCTAGGCAATGCTTCGGTAAAGTTTGATGAGTCAATTGATTTTGCTGTTAATCTGGGTGTAGATTCACGTAAATCAGAAGAACAGGTACGTGGTATAATAGTTTTACCTAAAGGCATTGGAAGAGATATTAGAGTAGCTGTTTTTGCTGAAGATAAAGTTCTGTTGGAAGCTGAAAAAGCTGGTGCTGATATTTTTGGAGGAGAGGATTTAATTGAAGAAATCAAAAGGGGTAAAAAATTAGACGTACATTGGTGTATTACTACTTCTGATTTTATGGCAAAAGTTACTCCTATTGCAAAAATATTAGGTGCGAAAGGATTGATGCCTAATCCTAAATTCGGCACTGTAACTTCTAATGTCACGGAAGCTGTTAAAATAATCAAATCTGGTCAAGTGAGATTTAGGACAGATAAAAATGGTATTATTCATGGCAAGCTAGGAAACATAAAATCTAATATTGATGATTTATTAGAAAATTTGAAAGCATTTCTTAAAGTAATCAAAGATAATAAGCCTGCTTCTGTAGAGGGAGTTTATTTTAAAAGTGTTTTTTTAAATTCAACTATGGGCAAAGCTTATAAAATAAGCAGAATGGAAGATATAATTTAAGGGAGCGATGTAGTGAAGCGTGAAAATAAGAATGAGTTTATACAAAATATCACAAATGTGTTTGTAAATAATGATTTTCTAATATTAGTAAGTTTTAAGTCTATAAATGCCGATGATTCATTAACTCTTAGAAATAGTTTAAAGTCTATTTCAGGTGGAATGTTAGTAGTTAAAAATACTTTAGCGCGCTTGGCCTTAGAAAAAACTGGTAAATTCTCTTATTTATCAGATAGATTTTCTGGTCCAGTTGCTGTTGTATATTCTGCGGGTATAGTAGAAGCTGCAAAATTGGTAGTTGATTTTGCTAATGCTAATAAAGAGAAGATGTCTGTGATTTGTGCAGCCCACTCAGATAAATTACTCACAGTGGAGGACGTTAGCACGTTGGCTAAATTACCTTCTCTTGATGGGTTGCGTATTAAAATTATGCGTTTGATATCTTATAATATTCCTGCTCGCTTAGCGATGTCTATTAATTCACCTTCTATGAGGTTAATGAGAGCATTGGATTATTATAGTTCTAAAAAGTAAATTTGTTGTTAAATAAGGTGGTAATTATGAATAATGTAACAAGTGATTTGGTTGATAAAATATTAGCTTTAAATCTATTAGAGGCTTCTGAGCTTGTAAAAGTTTTAGAGGAAAAAATAGGGTTGCCTGCTGGTTCTTTTATTGGTGGTGCTGTTGGTGCTGGCGCACTTGCTGCTGGAGATGCATCTACTCCTGCTGTGCAAGAAAAAACTGAGTACATAGTTGTAATAAAAGAAATTGATGCAAGTAAAAAAATAGGAGTTATTAAAGCGGTTAGAGAAGCGAATTCTACGCTGGGTCTAAAGGAAGCAAAAGAGCTAGTTGAATCTTTGCCTCAAAAGGTTACATCTAATATTCCTAAAGATGAAGCAGAAAAGATAAAACAGAAGCTTATTGAAGCAGGAGCAACTAAGGTAGAGCTTGAATAGGATTGTTGTTCTATGTTTGTGCAGCTCTTTTAATTAGTTTGGGGTATTTTAATGGTTGATTCTTCTTATGTATGTGCTTCTGGTGCTTTTGTTCCTAGGATTTCATACTCTAGGTCAGTTGATTTGAAAGATTCTTTATTGGATTTAGTTAAAGTCCAAAAGGAATCGTATGATTCATTTACTCCTGGAAGCAAGTCTAATGAAAGGCTTGAGGCTATCTTTCATTCAATCTTTCCAATAAGTGATCCTTTGCACAGAGCGTCTATTGAGTTTATAAGCTGTAGAATAGATTATCCTAAATATGATGAATCTGAGTGTGTTAAACGTAGTATAACATTTTCTGCTCAAGTTATCGCTTCTATACGCCTGGTTATTATGCAGGAAGGTATCTCAATTGATGAGTATGTATCAATTAAAGAAAATGGTGATAATGCTAAGCTTGCAGCTATTGTAAAATCTATAGAAGTACAGGAAGTTCATTTTTGTAGATTACCGATGATGACTGATAAGGGCACTTTTATCATTAATGGTGTAGAAAAAGTTATTGTTTCGCAAATGCATAGATCTCCGGGTGCATTTTTTGATAGCGACAAGGGAAAAACTTATAATTCTGGTAAGTTAATTTATTCTGCTAGAATTATCCCTTATAGAGGATCTTGGCTTGATATTGAGTTTGACGTTAAAGATAACTTATATTTTCGTATCGATAGAAAAAGGAAATTACCAATATCAGTCTTATTAAAAGCGCTTGGTCTATCCAACAATGATATACTCAATAAATTTTATGAAAAAATAAAATACGTAAAGCACAAAAATGGTTGGAAAATACCTTTTGTACCTGAGAAGTTCAAAGGAGTTAGGTTACCTTTTGATCTAACGGACATTGAAGGTAATGTTTTACTAAAAGCTAATGTTCATATTACTGCAAGGCTTGCAAGAAAATTGCATGATGATGGGTTAAAAGAATATCTTGTACCTTTCGATTCTATATGTGGCTTATTTCTTGCAGAAGACTTAGTGGATGCTGATAGCTCAGCAAAGATTTTATCTGCTGGTGAGCCCATCAAGTTAGAGGATATAAAGAAGTTTGAGCTATTATCCGTAGATGAAATATCTGTGCTAAATATAGATAATTTATCTGTTGGTCCCTACATATTAAATACGCTTTCTTTAGATAAAAATATGTCTTATCAGGACGCACTATATGAAATATATAGGGTTCTGCGCCCTGGAGAAGTTCCTGTTTTAGAGATAGTAGAAGAATTTTTCCGCAATCTTTTCTTCAGTCCAGAGTATTATGATCTGTCCAATATTGGTAGACTAAAACTCAATTCTTGCCTTGGATTAAATTGTGACGAAGATCTGACTGTTTTAACACATGACGATATTATTGAAGTGGTAAGGAAAATAGTATTGTTGCATGATGGCCAATGGTCTGTAGATGATATTGATCATTTAGGTAATAGAAGAGTGAGATCAGTGGGAGAATTTATAGAGAATCAATTCAGAGCTGGGTTATTAAAATTAGAACGGGTAATAGTTGACTCTATGTCTACTTCTAGCCTGGATAAAGTTTCTCCATCTGACTTTATCAATCCAAAAGTCTTAACTAATGTTTTAAGAGATTTTTTCAATTCTTCTCAATTATCTCAGTTCATGGATCAAACCAATCCATTGTCTGAAATAACTCATAAGAGAAGGCTATCAGCGCTGGGTCCTGGCGGTTTGACAAGAGAGCGAGCTGGGTTTGAGGTGCGTGATGTTCATCCAACTCATTATGGAAGAATTTGTCCTATTGAAACTCCAGAGGGGCAAAATATAGGACTTATTAACAGTTTAGCTATATATGCTCGTATTAATAAGTACGGTTTTATTGAAAGTCCTTATAGAAAAGTGGTTAATAAGGTCGTTACTGATCAAATTGAGTATCTTTCGGCTATAGATGAAGGTTCATATTATATAGCCGATACCAGCGTAAGGATTGATGAGAATAACTGCTTTGTTGATGATATGCTATATTGTAGATATGCCGGCAGCTTTGTGATGGTAAATAGTGATCAAGTTAGCTATATAGATGTATCTCCTAAGCAAGTAATATCAGTTGCAGCTTCTTTAATTCCGTTTTTAGAAAATGATGATGCAAATAGGGCATTAATGGGTTCTAACATGCAACGTCAAGCTGTACCATTGCTCAAGCCCACTGCTCCTCTTGTTGCTACTGGTATGGAGTCTTTTGCAGCTTCTGGATCTGGTGCTGTGATTTTAGCAAAGCGTGATGGCATAGTTGATAGTGCAGATAGTAATTCTATAGTTATACGTGCTTTTGATAAAGAAAAGGTTAATTACCTTGATGTTGATATCTATCATTTAAGAAAGTTTCAGCGTTCTAATCATAATACTTGTATTAACCAAAGGCCGTTAGTATGCGTAGGTGATCACGTTAAAGAAGGTGATGTTATTGCTGATGGTCCTGCAATTAACAAAGGTGAGTTAGCACTTGGTAAAAATTTACTAGTAGCTTTCATGTCTTGGCAAGGTTACAATTTTGAAGATTCTATTATTATTTCAAGTGAGGTTGTTAAAAAAGACCTCTTTACTTCTATTCATATAGAAGAATTTGAGTGTGTAGTACATGACACTCCACTCGGGTCAGAAAAGATAACTCGAGCTATACCAGATGCAAGTGAAGAGAGTTTATATCATTTGGACGATAGCGGTATAGTAAAGATTGGTACAAGAGTTGGTCCTGGTTATATCTTGGTAGGAAAAGTTACACCTAAGCCTTCACTTTCATTACCTCCTGAGACAAAGTTGTTAATGACAATTTTTGGTGAAAAATCTTTTGATTGTGCAGATTCTTCTTTATATACATCTCCGGATGTTGAAGGGACAGTAATTGATGTACAAGTCTTTACGCGTAGGGGGGTTGAAGAGAATGAAAGAGCTCTTCTTATAAAACAGAAGGAAGTGAATGATTTTGAAAAAGAGCGGGATTATATAATTAATGTTACTGGTGAATATTTCTATGATGAGCTAAAAAAGCTCTTTGTTCATTCTGATGTATATAATGAAGAAAAATTCAATTCTATAGAACGTGAACAATGGTGGGGTATTGGATTAAAACAACAATCTATTTCTGAGCAAGTTAAGAGCTTGAAAAAGGACTTTGATGAAAAAGTATCAACTGCAATGGCGCAATTTAAGCGTAAAGTAGAAAAATTGAATGAGGGCTATGACCTACCTCAGGGTGTGTCAATGTCAGTGAAGGTTTTTATTGCGGTGAAGCATAGCTTACAGCCAGGAGATAAGATGGCTGGTAGGCACGGGAACAAAGGTGTGATTTCTCGAGTTGTGCCAGTTGAAGATATGCCTTACTTGGAAGATGGTACTCCTGTTGATATTATATTGAATCCACTTGGTGTTCCTTCTCGGATGAATGTAGGACAAATATTGGAAGCTCATGTGGGTTGGGCTTGTAAAAAATTGGGAGAAAAGGTAGGTAAGATAATTGGTAGCATTGATAAAATTAAAAGTGATTTTTGTAAAGAGATTAGGTCACTTGATGACGATAATTCTGCAAAGCTTGTGTCAGTGTATTTTGACGGTAAAAGCATTCAAGATGTAGGTGATAGTGAAATATTAGCTTCTATTCTAAATGCAGAAAATAAAAATGCGCCAAGTAATGAGATCAGTGCACTAATAGAAAATTGCTTAAATTCTTGTAAAGAGAATTATAATAATTTACGTGAATTTCTGATAAAAATTTATAGTTTAGGTAAAGATTTACTTATTTGTAATAATCTTCGTGATATTAGTGACGATGAATTAATTGAGTTTGCAGACAGGCTACGCGATGGTATTCCTGTTGCTGCACCTGTGTTTGAAGGTCCAAAAGACGAGCAAATAACAAAATTGTTTGAGCTTGCTGAGCTGGATGGCTCTGGACAAGCTGTATTATATGATGGCTGTTCTGGTGAGAAATTTGACCGTAAGGTTACGGTTGGTTACATGTACATGCTTAAATTGCATCACTTAGTTGATGATAAAATTCATGCGCGTTCAGTCGGTCCTTATAGCTTAGTCACTCAGCAACCTCTTGGAGGAAAGTCTCATTTTGGTGGTCAGCGTTTTGGTGAAATGGAATGTTGGGCGCTGCAAGCATACGGTGCTGCTTACACTTTGCAGGAAATGTTAACTGTTAAATCTGACGATATTAACGGCAGGGTTAAGATTTATGAATCAATAATAAAAGGAGACAGTAATTTTGAGTGTGGAATTCCTGAATCCTTTAATGTTATGATAAAGGAATTGCGCTCTTTATGCCTAAATGTAGTTTTAAAACAAAATGATTTGGTTGTAGAAGATGTATCTCACACTAATATTGCACAATCTTTTGACAAAATTAGTATATCGGTTGCCAGCCCTGAAAGCATTACATCTATGTCTTATGGTGAAGTAAAAGATGTCTCAACCGCAAATTATCGTACATTCAAAGTTGAAAAAGGTGGGTTATTTTGCCCTAAAATTTTTGGACCTGTAAACGATGATGAATGTTTATGTGGAAAATATAAAAAAAGAAGGCACAGAGGGCGTGTATGTGAGAAATGTGGAGTAGAAGTTACCTCTTCTAAAGTAAGAAGAGAAAGAATGGGTCATATAGAGCTTGCTTCTCCTGTTGTGCATATATGGTTCTTAAAGTCACTTCCTTCAAGAATTGGTGCGTTACTTGATATATCTCTCAGAGATATTGAAAATATTTTATATAGCGATAATTACATTGTAATAGATCCGCTTGTTTCTCCTTTTGAAAAAGGTGAGATTCTCAGTGAGAAGGCTTACAATGAAGCTAAAGATAGTTGTGGAGTAGATAGCTTTGTAGCAATGCAAGGTGTTGAAGCTATAAGGGAGTTGCTCATTCGTCTTGATTTACCTGAAATTAGAAAAGAGTTAAGAATGGAACTTGAATCTGTTGTTTCTGAGATTAAAAGAAAGAAAATTATAAAAAGACTGCGTATTGTTGAGAACTTTATCAAATCTGGAAACAAACCTGAGTGGATGATACTCACAACTATACCTATTTTACCACCTGATTTACGTCCGTTAGTATCTCTTGAAAGTGGTCGTCCTGCAGTTTCTGATTTGAATCATCATTATAGGACCATTATCAACAGAAATAATCGACTTAGGAAGTTGTTAAGCCTAAATCCTCCTGAGATTATGATTCGCAATGAAAAAAGGATGTTACAGGAAGCTGTTGATTCTCTTTTTGATAATAGCAGGCGTAATGCTCTCACAAATAAAGCAGGAGCTGTTGGATATAAGAAATCCATAAGCGATATGTTAAAAGGAAAGCAGGGCCGATTCCGTCAGAATCTTTTAGGGAAAAGGGTGGATTACTCTGGACGTTCCGTTATAGTTGTTGGTCCAACCTTAAAGTTAAATCAATGTGGGCTGCCAAAAAGAATGGCTCTTGAATTGTTCAAGCCTTTTGTTTACTCAAAGCTTAAGATGTATGGTATGGCTCCGACTATTAAATTTGCTAGTAAATTAATCAGAGCAGAAAAGCCAGAAGTTTGGGATATGTTAGAAGAAGTAATAAAAGAGCATCCTGTTTTATTGAATAGGGCGCCTACGTTACATAGGCTTGGTATTCAAGCTTTTGAACCAACCCTTGTTGAAGGTAAAGCAATACAACTTCATCCACTTGTCTGTACAGCATTTAATGCTGACTTTGATGGTGATCAAATGGCAGTACATGTTCCAATTTCATTGGAAGCACAGCTTGAAGCTAGGGTGTTGATGATGTCAACGAATAATGTTTTAAGCCCATCTAACGGTAGACCTATTATAGTTCCTAGTAAAGACATAGTACTGGGTATATACTACCTCACTTTGCAAGAGCCATTTAACAAGGAAGACGATCTTCCTTGTTTTGCTGCTTTTTGTGAAGTTGAACACTCTTTAAGTGATGGTACTTTACATATACATTCTAGTATAAAATACAGGATGGAGTATAACGATAATAATGGAAAGGTCCTCTATAGAACTGTATGTACGACTCCTGGTCGCTTAAAAATGTGGCAAATTCTCCCTGAACATGAAAATTTAAGCTTTAATTTAGTAAATCAGGTATTAACAGTTAAAGAGATAACCAATATAGTTGATGCAGTGTATCGTAACTGTGGTCAAAGTGCTACAGTGGTGTTTTCTGACAAGTTAATGGTACTTGGTTTTGAGTATGCTACATTTTCTGGTGCATCATTTGGTCGCCATGATATGGTTATACCCAAAACTAAAGCTATGCATGTTGATCATGCAAGAGATGAGATCAAGAAGTTTTCTATGCAATATCAGGATGGATTAATCACTAAGAGTGAAAGATATAATAAGGTCATAGACGAGTGGTCTAAGTGTACAGATGTGATAGCCAGTGATATGTTAAAGGCGATGTCTGTGTATGATGCGAAGAGTAAATACAATTCAGTATATATGATGGTGAATTCAGGTGCTAGAGGTTCTACTTCACAAATGAAGCAGCTAGCAGGGATGCGTGGGCTTATGACTAAGCCTTCTGGTGAAATCATAGAAACACCTATAATTTCTAACTTCCGCGAGGGACTAAATGTATTTGAGTACTTTAACTCTACCCATGGTGCACGTAAGGGACTTGCTGATACTGCACTTAAAACCGCGAATTCTGGATATTTAACTCGTCGTTTAGTTGATGTTTCACAAAATTGTATAGTGACAAAGCATGACTGTAAAACAAAGAACGGTCTTGTTGTAAGGGCTACAGTTGAAGGTAGTACTATTGTTGCGTCTTTAGAAAGTGTTGTACTTGGTAGAACAGCTGCGAATGATATATACAATCCAGTAACAAAAGAACTGCTGGTAAAGTCTGGTGAATTAATTGACGAGGACAAAGTAAAGCAAATTAACATTGCTGGTCTTGATGCTATAAAGATTAGGTCACCTTTGACTTGTGAAGTAAATCCTGGTGTGTGTGCTCTTTGTTATGGAAGGGACCTTGCAACTGGTAAAATTGCTTCAATAGGTGAAGCAGTTGGTGTTATAGCTGCTCAGTCTGTTGGAGAGCCAGGTACTCAGCTAACGATGCGTACTTTCCACATAGGTGGAGTAATGACCAGAGGTATTGAATCTTCAAATATCATCGCTTCTATTAATGCTAAAATAAAATTGAATAACAGTAATATTATTATAGATAAAAATGGAAATAGGATCGTTATCAGCCGTTCTTGTGAAGTGATACTGGTAGATAGCCTTAGCAGTGAAAAATTAAGGCATAGCATACCTTATGGTGCTAAACTTTATGTAGCTGAAGGCGATTCA
Organism: Wolbachia endosymbiont of Ctenocephalides orientis; assembly: GCA_028571345.1. Lineage (GTDB taxonomy): Bacteria > Pseudomonadota > Alphaproteobacteria > Rickettsiales > Anaplasmataceae > Wolbachia. The sequence goes on along the minus strand of CP116769.1, from coordinate 1,166,134 downwards.
GTAAAAATTAGTGACAAAATAGCAGAATGGGATCCTTATCCACTGCCTGTTATTACGGAGAAAACTGGTACAGTATCTTACAGAGATTTAAAGGATGGGGTATCAATTACTGAAGTAATGGATGAGTCTACAGGGATATCAAGTAAAGTAGTTAAAGACTGGAAGTTGCATTCTGGTGGAGCTAATTTACGTCCTCGTATAGTGCTATTAGATGCTAGTGGTGAAGTTATGACGCTTGCAAGTGGTGTTGAAGCATGTTACTTCATACCGCTTGGTGCAGTGTTGAATGTGCAAGATGGTCAGAAAGTTCATGCTGGTGATGTTATTACAAGAACACCTAGAGAGTCAGTTAAAACTCGTGATATTACCGGTGGTTTACCAAGGGTGATCGAGTTATTTGAGGCGCGTCGCCCTAAAGAGCATGCCATTGTCAGCGAAATAGATGGTCATGTAGCATTTTCTGAAAAGGATCGGAGAGGAAAACGCAGTATATTAATTAAGCCTGTAGATGAGCAAGTTTCTCCAGTTGAGTATCTGGTATCACGAAGCAAGCATGTAATAGTAAACGAGGGTGATTTTGTACGTAAAGGTGATTTATTAATGGATGGAGACCCTGACGTTCATGATATCTTGCGTGTACTTGGCTTAGAAGCTTTGGCGCATTATATGATTTCTGAAATACAACAGGTTTATAGACTGCAAGGTGTGCGTATAGATAACAAGCATTTGGAAGTGATATTAAAACAAATGCTGCAGAAGATAGAAATTACTGATCCTGGTGATACTATGTATTTGATAGGCGAAAGTATCAGTAAGATGGAGATTGATAGAGAAAATGGCGCTATGAATAACTCTGGTAAGCGGCCTGCTAATTACCTTCCTATTCTGCAAGGGATTACTAGAGCAAGTCTTGAAACTAACTCCTTTATTTCTGCTGCATCATTCCAAGAAACAACAAAGGTACTTACAGAAGCAGCTTTCTGTGGTAAGGAAGATCCTTTAAATGGATTAAAAGAGAATGTGATAGTAGGAAGGTTAATTCCTGCTGGTACCGGTCTAATTATGAATAAAATTAGAGCACTTTCACTTTGTAATGATGTAGACCAAGATAAGTACGAAAAGTATTTTGACATCGAAGGTTATGATGAGAAATGGTTAATGGACAATGCCTGCTCGCATCCTATAGAAGAAGAAAAGACGGTTGCACAACATTAGACCTTGTATCTTTTGACAAGATACAAGGTCTAATTAAATATGACATCAAAAAAGAATAGATTATCAGGAGATTACAAGATTGCCGTTAAAAATTGAATTTTGGGAGAAATTTATTATAATTAAGGCTTATCAGGTGGTATGTTTTAGTGACGAAAATTTCAATTTTAGGGTCTACAGGAAGCGCTGGACAAAGGGCTGTGGATTTACTATTGGAGAAAAAAGAGGAATATCAAATAGAAGCGCTTAGCGCCCATTCAAATTTTGCTCTGCTGGCTCACCAAGCTAAATTGTTAAATGCAAAGTGTGTTGCTATTGCCAACGAAAGTTTCTACAAAGATTTGAAAGAGGGATTATCTGGTACAAACATTAAAATAGAAATTGGTACTGAAGGTTTAAAAAATGTAGCTTCTATACCGGTTGACCTTTCAGTTGCTGCAGTAGTTGGCATTGCCGGCCTTGAACCAGTTATGAAAGTTATAGAAAGTGGCACTAAAGCTATTGCGCTTGCAAATAAAGAAAGTATAGTTTGCGGTGGAAAATTATTACTAAATAACGCTAAAGAGAAAAACGTGCAAGTGATTCCCATTGACTCAGAGCATAATGCAATTTTTCAAGTCTTGCAAAACGATGATAGATGCGTAGAAAAAATTATACTTACTGCTTCTGGTGGACCGTTCTTAAATTATAATCTTGAGCAGCTAAGGAATGTTACGATAGGTAAGGTGCTTAATCATCCAACTTGGAATATGGGAAAGAAAATATCAGTTGATAGTGCAACGATGATGAACAAAGTGCTAGAAATAATAGAAGCGCACAACCTGTTTAATATTGATGCGAAGAATATTGAAGCTGTAGTCCATCCTGAGTCAATAGTACATGGAATTGTTGTATATAAGGATGGTTTTAATGTTGCTGTACTTGCAGAAGCTGATATGGCGATTCCGATTTCTTATGCTCTGTCTTGGCCAAATAGATCAGATTTAGGTAGTAAATTAGATCTTACAAAGCAAGAGAAATTAACTTTTCAAAAACCTGACCATGCGCGTTTTCCTGCACTAAATCTTATTCCAGAAATATTAAATTCAGCGTCATCACACAAAAATAGCATAGTGCTAAATGCTGCAAATGAAATAGCGGTGAATGCGTTTTTGGAGTCGCAAATAGATTATCTGAGTATAGTGGAAATAGTTGAATCAACAATGGAGAAATCTAACAACAATACTAAAACTGGGTCATTATGCGATATAATAAACATTGACCATGAAAGCCGCGCTCTTGCCAAGAGTATTGTTAAAAGAAAAATCGGACTTTTTGCATAGCTGCCATTTAAGTGGAAAATTAGCAGCCCTCTTCCTATGCTATCATCCCAGCATCAAGTGCTAGAATGACAGTGTAGCATTAATCTTTAGGTGCGCTGAGAACCAGCACTTCTTCCTGTAACACCAGTACCTCCTACTGATGAATCTGGTCCATCTGAAGAAAAGCATTTACCCATTTTTTCAATCATTGGTGCTATAACAAGCTCTGTAGCAAGGTACCCCAAAACTTATCCCGATAGCTCCTATTGCTGCACCTGCTGCTATTGCATCCCATTTTGCACATATTCCAGGAGCTAAAGCTGCGGCAAGACCAATTCCTATCGCAACTGAAGTAGCACACATAGCAAATAAAAGTAGGCTATCATCTTTGCTAAATGATTTTTCTTCAAAATAATTATGAATGGCAATAAAAGCAAAAAAAACAGCAAAAGCGCCAGCGACAATAATTCCACCTATAGCTAAAGCTGGCAAAGTCGTCGTAAAAGATCTTAAACACAGAGCTGTAATTGCTCCTCCCACAGCGCCAATAATGCCAAACAAAATTAACTCTTCTTTTTCCATATACCCTCACTAATATTTGATTAATAATTCATTATTATCATATTATACAAAGTATCAAGTTAATTTTTTACTAGATTTAATATATCTTTAATTTGCTATCACCCAGTATCAAGTATGAGAATGACAGCATAGCATTAATCTTTAGGATCAACTAGGGATTCGCAGTTCTTAGCCCAAGACCTCCTTTTGTGACATTAATGCCTTGTGCTATGGGGTTAGGGCCTGTCGGTTGTCGATCAGATTTCTCCAAAAAAATCTACAACGAGGAACCCCACAGCTAATCCGATAGCTCCTATGGCTGCACCTGCTGCTATTGCAGTATACCATTTTGCAAATATTTCAGGAGTTAAAGCTGTGGCAAGACTAGCTCCTATTGCAATTGAATTAACACATACAGCAAACAAAGGTAGGAAAGGCAGGCTTTCTTGATCTTTTTTACGTGGCTCTTTTTTTTCCCAATAAGTCATAATGGCAAGAACAGCAACAAGAACAGCAAAAGCGCCAACACCAATAATTCCACCTATAGCTAAAGCTGGCAAAGTTGTAAAAGGTCTTAAACACAGAGCTGCAATTGCCCCTCCCACAGCACCAGTACTACCAAAAGCAATTAAGTGTTCTTTTTCCATATACTCTCCTTAATAATTTATTAAACATTTTATACTATCATATTTATGTTAAAATTTCAAGTTAATTTTTTTACTAGATTTAATATATCTTTAATTTGCCTTTTACTGTCAATTTACTATACTTACTGGCAAGACTTAGCTTAACTTAATGCAAAAAATATTAGTAAGAGGTGGCGGTAAACCCCTAGTTGGAAAAATCAGGATCAATGGTTCAAAGAATTCAGTTCTGCCAATAATGGCAGCAAGTGTACTATGTCATTCCCCAGTAACTCTTTATAATGTACCTGACTTAGTTGACGTGCATATCATGTCGCAGCTGCTTGAATGCCTCGGTGCAAAAGTAAAATTTACTCGCAATAAGGATTATAACTCTAATCATACTTTAGAAATTGACTGCAGTGGTATTAATCGCCACACAATACCGTATGAAATTGCAAACAAGTTTCGCGCGTCCTTTTTGACAGTAGGCCCAATGCTTAGCAGATTTGGCACAGTGAAAACTACACTTCCTGGAGGGTGTAATATAGGAAAGCGCCCTGTTGATATGCACATAAGCGCACTGGAAAAGATGGGAGCTAAAGTTGAGGTGAATGGTTGTGAAGTTACTGCAACTGTAAAGGGAAAATTGCAAGGGAGAGAGATAACATTTGAGAAAATAAGTGTTGGTGCAACAGAAAATATAATAATGGCTGCGGCGTTTACAGAGGGAACAACCACGATAAACAATGCTGCAATTGAGCCAGAAGTTAATGATTTGATAGAATTCTTAAAAAAAGCTAATATTAATATTAAAATAGATAACACAAAAATCACGATAGAAGGCGTTAAAGAATTAAATAGTTGTGCTCATAAAATAACGCCAGATCGCATAGAGGCAGGCACATACGCATTAGCAGCTGTTGTAACTGGTGGTAAACTGCAATTAGAGGGAATAGGTATATCAGGTATAAAATGCATTACACATGATCTGGATCGGATTGGAGCTAGAGTTGAATCATGTGAAAATGGTATTATCATTTCAAGGAAAAATTGTTATATAAAACCCGTGGATATTACAACAAATCCTTATCCAAAATTTCCAAGCGATATGCAACCCCAATTTATGTCTGCCATGTGTGTTGCCGAAGGGACATCAACAGTTGAAGAAAATATTTTTGAAAACAGATTTACACATGTAAATGAGCTAAAAAAATTAGGTGCAAATATTAGCATAAAGGGAAATAAAGCTACTGTTACTGGACTAAAAAATTTGTCAGGTTCTAATAATTTATACGCAACTGATTTAAGGTCAACAGCGGCATTAATTCTTGCTTCTTTGGTTGCAAATGGTGAAACTATAATAAATGATTCACACCATTTATGTAGGGGATATGAAGCGATGCATGAAAAGCTTAACTCATGTGGAGCAGATATTTTTGTTTAAAATGTTAATAAAGCATTTCACGTGAAATGTTTTGTTAATATTTTAATTGTTTTTAGTAGCGGGTACTGGGGTACATTCAAATAGTACCGGATGAGGTTTCACGTGAAATCTCCAATCTTAACTTGAGGTTATTTTATGAATGAAAAAAACTTTGTGATATTGATAAATCTGTTGCAGCAAAAGAAGATGAAGAGCTTTACAGCACTAAACGCGTCACAGTAAAAGAAATAGACGATCTGCTAGAGAAAGAGTTCAAAGTACTAGACCATGGGTTTGTTCGAGTGATAGATTATATGGGCTCTGACAATAGCATAGTGCAATCAGCTCGTGTTTCATATGGCAAGGGAACAAAGCAAATTAGCCAAGATGAGGCGCTTATAAAATATTTGATGAGGCATCATCACACTACGCCATTTGAAATGTGTGAAATTAAATTTCACGTGAAACTTCCAATATTTATTGCAAGACAATGGATAAGGCATAGAACCGCAAATGTAAATGAATACTCAGCAAGGTATTCAATACTGGATCATGAATTTTACATACCTCAACCGGAACAAGTTGCAAAGCAATCCAGCGATAATAAACAAGGCAGCGGAGAAAGTTTTGACTCTGAGGCATCAAGGGAAATAATAGATTCCCTAATCAATGATTCTAATTTAGTATATTCTCATTATGAGAAATTCATTGAACAGGGACTTGCAAGAGAAATTGCCCGAACCAACTTAACTCTTAATTATTATACACAATTTTATTGGAAAATAGATTTGCATAATCTCCTTCATTTCTTAAGATTGAGGGCTGATAAACATGCTCAATATGAAATCAGGGTGTACGCTGAAGTTATGCTTTATATAATAAAAAAATGGGTTCCACTCACATACAATGCTTTTGTTGAATATTGCTTAGAGTCAGCCTGTATTTCAAAATCCGGCTTGAAAGTCATTCGTAAATTAATAAAAGGAGAAAAAGTTACAAGAGAAGAAAGTGGAATCGGAAAAAGAGAATGGAATGAATTGATGTCCACTCTCAGTCGTAAATAATAATAATGATTTTACTTGATTTTTTTATAATAATATATAATAATTAAACCATAATTTATTTTTGATGGAGAGAATAATATGAAAGAATTTATAAAACTCACCAAAGAACAGCAAACGTTATTTGGGAAATTAGAGAAGGCAATTTTAAATCAAGAGAATGAAAAGAGTGTTGAAGATATATTGGAAGGATATGAACCTGAAAATAAAGGTAGTAAGAATGGAGATATAGAAGCAGTTTTTACTGCATTTCAAGAAGGTGAATTAGTTAAGCAAGGTTGTGTGTCTGAAAAATATACATTATCAGCTTTGGTTGTTCAAGAGTATAATGTAGAAGCTCTTAAACAAATCTTGAGTGCAGTAGGAAAAATTGATGGTCTAAAGAAAAAGATTCTTAATGAAGTTCAATTTAAAGGATTTGACGGCAAGGATTATACATTGCTCAACTATGCTGAGCTATACGCAAGATCTAATCAAGGAAGTCAAAACGAGGAAAATGCAGCTAAAGAGATAGTAAAAATAATTCAAAACATGAAAGAGCCCAATATTCAAGTTACACAAAAACCGCAAGATCAAGCTGATGGTGCGGGTGCTCCAAATGGAAAGAGTAATACGAATGAATCTAACAATCTAACCCAAGAACAGAAACGGAGACTGTTATCTTTTGACTTAGATAATGCAATTGCAACACAAAAGGGTGTTGCAGGTATATTGGAACAATATAAATCTGAAAATGAAGATAGCTATGCTGAAGATATAGAAGCAGTTTTGACTGCTTTTTCTCCTTCAGGATTTACACTACCCAGTACTGTTGTTTATTGGAAAAATCCGGAAGCTCTTGAAGATATCTTGAATGCAGCTAGAAACATAGAAGATCTAGAGAAAAAGATTCTTACTGAAGTTCAATATAAAAATTTTGGTGGCAAGGATTGTACATTGCTCGACTATGCTGAGCTATACATAAGTTCTAATGAAGAAAATCCGGCTAACAAGATAGTTAAAATAATTAAAGACAGAATGATCGAGCGTGGCTTTCCAATTCCGCAGAATCAAGCTGCTGGACCTGATAACAGCCCTAAATCTCCATCTTTCCTAAGTCAGAACAAGGGAAAATTTGCAATAATTGGTGCCGTAGCATTAGTTGGTACAATTGCAGCGTTTATGTCTGGATATCCTATCATTGGAATAATTATAGCATTGACAGCAACATTCATGCTGGCAACAGACAAAGGTCATGGAATGTGTGATAAAGTTAGCAGTCAAATGAGTGGTATGTTTCCTCAATCTGCACAACAACAAGGACAACCAACTAATCCTTAATTAAATAAAATTGAGGTGACACATGTTACCTCTACTTTTTGCCGAATGCCAGCAGACTAAACGTTCATGATTAAGTATTTGATTTATTTACAAAGATATTTAATAATTAAACTATAATTTATTTTTTAATGGAGAAAGTAATATGACAGAATTTAGAAAACTAACCGCAAATCAGCAATGGTTGTTTTTGGAGTTAAGAAATGAAATTTTAAGTAAAAAGGGTATTGCAGTTATATTGGTACGATATGAATCTGAAAATCAAGATAGCTATGCTGAAGACATAGAAGCAGTTGTGACTGTTTTTCCTGCTTCAGCAACTTCACTACTAAGCGCTGTTGTTTTGCGGAGAAATTTGAAGGCTCTTAAAGATATCTTGAATGTAGTCAACAATATAGAAGGTCTAAAGGAAAAGATTCTTACTGAAAATCGATTTGAAGGATGTGATGGCAAGAAGTATACATTGCTCGGATGTGCTGAGCTACGCGCAAGATTTTATCACGAAAGTCAAAATGAGCAAAATGCAGCTGAAGAGATAGTAAAAATAATTCAAAACATGAACCCAGTTCCAGAAGAACAACAAAACCAAGCTGCTGGTCCTGAATCTCCATCTTTCCTAAGTCAGCACAAGGGAAAATTTGCAATAATTGGTGCTGTAGCATTAGTTGGTACAATTGCAGCGTTTATGTCTGGATATCCTATCATTGGAATAATTGTAGCATTGACAGCAACATTCATGCTGGCAACAGACAAAGGTCGTGGAATGTGCGATGAAGTTGGTAAAAAACTTTATAGGACACTGCCTGAATGCTTTAAGTCAAAAGAAGCTGCTAAGGGTTAATTAATATAATCTTGCTGCCACTTAGATAAAAAATGCTGGGGTCTTTCAAAATATAAAGATCAGAGTAAAGCATCAGATTTTAAGTCAAATGAGAGATCTAATTTGCACTACCGAATTCTCAGTTTTTTCACCTAAATTTTTTAGTATTAAATTAAATTCTTCAAGATTACTATATTGTATCGTAACTTTACCCTTAGAATTTTGATCATTAATTTTAACTTTTAGCCCAAGGCGAATAGATATAGCTCTCTCTAACAATCGTGTATCCTGATTTTTTTGGTCTTTGTGATCCTTTTGTCTATCATCTGTCTTTTGGCGCTTTATTAACTCTTCAGTTTGTCTAACATTTAACTTTTGTAAGACTACTTTTTCTGCAATGCTTTCAGCGTTTTCAATATTAATCAGTGCTCTTGCATGACCCACAGACAACTTTTTTTGGTTGACCATTGTTTTTATGTTCTCAGAAAGCGCTAATATTCTGGTCATGTTAGTTATGTAGCTCTCACTTTTGCCAATAACTGAACCTAATTCTTTATACGTATAGAAGAATTCGTCTTTTAGCCTTTGATATGCCTCACCTTCCTCTATTGGACTTATATCTTGTCTTTGTATATTCTCAATAATTGCAATTTCCAGGCATGCTTTGTCACTCAAATCTTTTATAACAACTGGCACTTCTTCAAGTTCAGCAATTTTGCTTGCACGCCAACGGCGTTCTCCAGCTATTATTTCATAATAACCTCTGTTGTTTGGATCTTCACGTACTACAATTGGCTGTATAATGCCATTTCTTTTTATTGAATCAGCAAGTTCATTTAATGACTCTTCATCAAAATATTTTCTCGGCTGAAATTTACCAGGATGTAATAACGAAATAGGCAAATTCTCTTGTTCATTTTTTTCACCGCTATTTCCTGCATAACTATCACCTATAAGGCCAGCAAGGCCTCTGCCTAATCTTCTATCTTCTATCATCTTTCATGCAGCACCTTCTCTTACCAATTTCTTTTCCTCATGTGTCTTTGAAATTTCATTTGCTCTATGATTCCTCAAAATTTCCCTTGCTAAGCTCACATATGCCTGTGCACCAGGGCATTTGAGGTCATATACAATAGCTGGTTTACCATGAGAAGGAGCTTCTGACAACCTTACATTACGTGGAATAATAGTTTCATATAATAGGATAATAGTTTTATACACCTTATCATTCAGATATTGACAAATATCGTTTTTAATCTGCTCACTTAGTTTATTTCGCTTGTCATACATTGTGAGCAATATTCCCTCTATCACTAAGAAAGGGTTTAAATTATTTCTTTTTATCAATTCTACAGTTTTTACCAAATGACTTAATCCTTCCAAAGCGAAAAATTCGCACTGCAGAGGGACAATAATAGAATGAGCAGCAGTAAGGGCGTTAATTGTCAGCAAACCAAGCGATGGAGGGCAATCAATAATTATATATTCATAATTGTCATATATTTTTTCCAGCGCACCTTTTAGTACGAATTTACCACGCTCAATTTGCGATAGCTCAATCTCTGCAGCAGATAAATCAACCACTGACGAAATTAGTGACAAATTTGGAATTTCTTTTATGTTGAAAATAGCAGATTCTATTAATTTATTTTCTCTGCTTAATAATATTTTATATATATTTTTTTTCTGCTCTACTGCGATAGGAAATCCCAAGTCCAGTGCTGGCATTTCCTTGTGGATCAAGATCTACCAACAAAGTTTTTTTCCAACAGCAGCAAAAGCCGTTGATAAATTTATGCTAGTTGTGGTTTTGCCAACCCCACCTTTTTGGTTTACCACTGCGATAACTTTGCCCACGTCTTTTATTTAATGTGAAAACAATATCATTGTATATATAATACAAACTTTTGCATTAGAAATTTTACACTAAATTTCTTGTGCTATTGTTTAGCAATCAAAATGTAAAAATATTCATAAAACATTTCATGTGAAATGTTTTATGAATATTTTAAAGAAATATACATTCCAATATTTAAGTTACTTTGGCGACAAAAATTGGTTGAAGCTGGCTATTTAAAGCCAATGGACAAAGTCATAGGCTTTAATTATAATCAAGCTTAATCTTATGAGTAATTTGCATGAAAGGCCTATACATTAAAACTTATGGTTGCCAAATGAATGTGTATGATTCTGTTTTAATGGAAAATATAGTAAAGCCTTTGGGGTTTAGCGTTGTTAATAAAACAGAAAAGGCTGATTTAGTAATATTGAATACCTGCCACATAAGGGAAAAGGCAGCAGAAAAACTTTATTCAGAGCTGGGAAAGATTCATTCATTACGGAAAAATAAAGAAATTACCATAGTGGTGGCAGGTTGCGTAGCGCAAGCAGAAGGAGATGAGGTTTTCAGAAGGGCACCATTTGTTGATATCGTCGTTGGCCCACAGAGTATTGCTGCTTTACCAGAGTTGATAGTAAAAGCAAGCAGAAGTAAAGGTCATGTGATAGATACTGATTTTCCAGAGGTTGCGAAATTTGATAAATTACCCGATGAGTGCTATGGTAATGCTCAAGGATCTTCTGCATTTCTTTCTATACAAGAGGGTTGTGATAAATTTTGTACATTTTGTGTAGTTCCTTATACTCGTGGAGCTGAATATTCACGGCCAGTAAATGAAATATTTCGTGAGGCGCTGAAGCTTGTTGCAAATGGAGCAAAAGAAATCAATTTGCTTGGGCAGAACGTAAACGCTTACCACGGAGAATGTGAAGGAGAGGTTTGGGATCTAGGAAGATTAATTAACCATATTGCAAAAATTGAAAAATTAGAGAGGATTTTTTATACAACCTCTCATCCAAGAGATATGCATGAATCTCTCTATTTGGCGCATGAAAAGGAACCAAAGCTTATGCCATTTATTCACTTACCTGTACAATCTGGTTCGAATAAAATACTGCGCACTATGAATAGAAAGCATACGGCGGAGGAATATTTGGAGATAATAGATAAATTTCGCAAAATAAATTCGAAAATTGAATTTTCATCTGATTTTATAGTAGGCTTTCCTGGAGAAACTGAAAAAGATTTTGAAGAAACTATGGAGCTTGTGAAAGAAGTGAAATATGTTCAGGCTTATAGCTTTAAATATAGCCCAAGGCCTGGAACACCAGGAGCAGAGAGAAAAGATCAATTGCCAGAAGAAGTGAAAACAGAACGTCTGCTTCATTTACAAAAACTAATCAGTGAACAGCAGCTTGAGTTTAATCAAAGTATGATTGGTAGAACAATACCGGTTTTGTTTAGCGATAAAACGGGCAAGCATAAGGATCAAATTATTGGCAAAAGCCCATATATGCAGTCAGTATGCATTGATGACCATGAACATAAATATAGAGATAAAATAGTTAATGTTAAGATATTGGAGGCTAGACAAAACAGTTTGCTGGGTATTAGGACTTCTTGTTAGACGTACAGTCTCCAAGTGAGATGGTAATTCCTCATCTGCCATACTCTTTGAGATCATACACTTTAGATAATCTTTATATGTAATCAAGATTTTCAATAAGATTTTAATTGACAGGGTTTTGTAAGCTTATTATATTTGCCATAATATATTTATATAAGAGGTGATATGGCTAATACTATAAAAGAAAAAAGCAATTAAGCATAAATACTGCTAGTGAAACTATTAACCAAAAACCGACCTTTTTAGAAAAAATTCTTAATGACAAGAGTTATAATAATAAAGAAAAAGAATGATTTAGAACAAAAATTCTACAAGATCTTAGTAATCAAAAAGAATGCGGTGTTTCATGGAGCAAAGCGTTTGTGCGTTAGTAAGCTTTCACAAATCTATATACCCCCTACTTCAAAAGTAGGGAATAGTTTGTTCTGTATGTTGTATTAAAGGAAATGATTAATTTATCTTCAATAAAACTTTATATAGTTTTTAAACTTGTAGAGAGATGCAATATTAATTGCACTTACTGTTATGTTTTTAATGGAGAAAATGATGATTGGAAATCTCATCCACCTTATGTAAAGTACGAAATTGTAGATAAAATAATCCAATTTTTGGTACAGGGTTGTAAGGAGCTAAATATAAGTAATATCAACACTGTTTTTCATGGAGGTGAACCTCTAATGTATAAAAAGAGAGCGTTTGATGAGCTTTGTAATAACTTCAATAAAGCGTTAACACCATATACAGAACTAGATTTTGCTTTGCAGACTAACGCTATGCTTGTGAGCAATGAATGGATTGATCTTTTTCATAAGCATAATATAAAAATAGGAGTGAGCTTAGATGGTCCTAAAGAATATAATGATGTTAATCGCTTGGATCATAAAGGTTAAGGTACTTATGATCGTGTTGTAACAGTTTTAAAATGCTTACAAGAGGCGGCTAGAAAAAAACTTATTGATTATCTGGGTGTACTTACAGTTGTTAATCCAAAAACTGATGCAAGAAAAATTTATCGTCACTTTGTTGATGATCTTAATATAAAAAGTATGGATTTTCTTTTTCCAGATATTACACATGATACGATTGAACGTGATCGGCAGAATGGTAGGTGGCAAATTTCTGATTTTGGTAAGTTTTTTTGTAATTTATGTGCTGAATGGATAAAAGATGATAACCCAGAAATTAGCGTACGCTTTATGGATGCAATATTGCAATTTTTATTAAATAATTCTTTTGTTTTTTCTCACCTTGGTAATGTTGCCAGTGACGTATAAGTGCTAACTATTAATAGTGACGGTAGTTTAGGGGCAGATGCAACTTTAACTAATACGAACGCGTCTAATAACCTTGGTAATGTATTTGATATATCGTTGAAAGAATTTTTATGTTCAAATGATATGCGTAGAAGTAACCCTTATTTCGATTGTAATACGCTTTCACCAGTATGCAAAATTGTGATTGGATAAAATTATGTAATGGTGGACAACATATTAACCGTTACTCGAACAAAAATGAATTTGCTAATCCATCTGTATTTTGTGAAGCATTACAAGTGATAAGTGATATATGAATATGTAATAAAATACGCATTAAATAACGGATTATCAGTTGATATACTAAAGAATAGGCTAGGAATTTAAATATGAAAAAAGCATATTTATTATTCATATTAGCATTATTTACAATCTGTTCTACAAACTTAAGTTACGCAAAAAATAAAAATGTTTTATTACAAGCACCGCCAGAAATTTCTGAGGAAATTATCAATGGAATTGTTGCTCAAGCCGTTCTGAACAAAGAAATGACATGGATTTCGTGTTTCAATTCAAAATCATCTTGTGTACGTTTTTCAATTGCATTTGGTGCTAATTGTGACTCTAGCTTTCAACTAGTGTTAACTGGTAATAAGTTTATTGATGAGCTGATAAAGGAAGAAGTAAGCATGTTTACAAGAAAAGCCAATACCTGGGTTTATCGCTATGGCAATACGACTGGTAAAAAACAAAAGAAAGCAGGCTTCACAATGTTTGCATAACCTCTCATTATACCGCGAGCTACTCCAACCAAATTATCTATATTAGAGATTTCAAGACTAATAAATGATAAAAATATAGTTTTCTATACTGGTGCTGGTATTTCTTCACTAGTAGTGCCAGATATGTCTGAATTGGTGACACAACTTAGAATACCAAATAGCAGCATTGATAAATTTCGCACATTATAAAATTTATACGTAGAACTTTAAAAAAGCCAGACAAAGTTATTAAGACTATAAATGGCTTTAAAGATGCTTGCTTATATAGTGATCCAACGCCAGCCCACTTTGCAATAAAAGACATAGCTTTATTTAAAAATTGGCAAATATTAACTGAAAATATTGACTTACTTCATCAACGTTCAGGCATTGGGCAATTGAGTAGAGCAAATTTTCACTGGTTGAAGAAAAATATTAACCCTAAATACCTCAAACAAATTGACTTTATTATTGTGGTTGATTACATAGTGATGAGGTTGGATTACTTGCTCTGTACAAGAAACATAATCCTAAAGGAAAGATAATTGCAATGAATCTTGTACAGCCAGAATATCTTGGAAATGATGATATCTTTTTATCGGGAGATGCGCAAAAAACGTCACTTGATTTGCTTGGAAGTTTATCTCAAGTGGCATAAAGCTTTAAAAGTACAGAACTCAGCTGTTAAATTCAATAGACCTCTTTCGAAACTCAATTTCTAATGGCAATTTTGTTGTCGATGCGGTGCTCGCTTGCACATCTCCTAAAAATTTCTGATCATAAATAGGCTTTGAAAGAGGTCTAATGGATTATCAGCTGATATATTAGCCCAATACCCAAGACACACTTATGATTAAATTAAGCAATTTAAGTTGTCATTCCAGCGCGTGACACACAACTGCACGAACGTTGGGTTTTTAGGCCAGTTGTCTAAAAAAGCGATTATATCAATCCTGCTAGTGGAACTACTTCTCAGAATGCAACATCTAACCAAGTGAAAAAAACTGATCAGCCTAGTTCTACTATACCTAGGTCAGCAATACTTGACATGACAGAGGAGAAGAGCTTGACGCTGCCTTAGCTAACGTAGAGCGTTCTAAATTAGCAATAGACCATCAAAATAGATCCAGAGGAGTACACTTAGGAAAAAGATGCCAAAACCCATGTAAACCTCAAAAGCAAAAGGGAAATGGCGGAGAATCAGCAACCCATGTAAACCTCAAAAGCAAAAGGGAAATGGCGGAGAATCAGCTGGACTTGCAGAGGGAATAGTGGGGTACTTACTACATAATGAGCCACTAGCAAGAGCCTCTTCTGAACAGAAGGATCACTACTATGCAGCAACAAGGGGAGAAGCACAACGCGAGTCTCAAGGAAGGCAAGCGTCAGGAGGGCTATATCCAATTTCTACTGCACCAAATAAAACAGATAGAAAGCCTACTGCTTTGTGGCATGATAAACCTGAAGCTCCAAAGCCTATTGCTAATCAGCCTAAACATTCACAGCCTAATGTTGGACGACCTCAAGCTCCAAAGCTTAACGCTAAACCGCCTAAATCTTTTTTTCACGGTTTGGCTACAGTTTTTCGTGGTCCAAAGGAGGTTCCTCGTTCATACTTGGATGCTCAACAACAAGGTAAAGGTTTAACAAAAGTGCTCAAAAGGCAAGGGTAAGTAATATTTACTCAATTGTATTTGCTCAGCCACAAGGTTAAGGCATCTATTCAGTTAAGAGTGGGTAGGATAAAATCCAGCGTCACCTCACGCCAAATATCGTGATGCTCGCTGGGTAAGCCTGTTAACGGACTGCACTTATATACTGCTCGCATAGCGCTATCTGCTATTGATCTAAAAAGCATGTTATTTCTATAAGAGTTGCTATCCGCTATATCTGCCATAATTATTTCACCTTTATTAGACAATAATAAGTTAATTTTTATATTAAAACCTTCCTTATAAGCTATACCTTCAGGAATTATCCAGCATTTTGTAAGCTTATCTCTTATAGAGTTAATAATTTCTGTTACAGCTAATTTATCCTTTTTATTTTCAACTTTGTTTTCAATGTATTGTTTCTCATTTTCTGTCTGTATAGGTTTTAGAGTATTTTCTGGTTTATCGTAGACAGTTTTTCTTCTCTGTGGAACTGGAATAAATTCTCCGTTCTTTTTGATAGCAATTTCTTTTCCCCCTACTTCAATGATTTGTCTTAGTGGTATTTGATTTTTTTCAATAAGTTGCTCAGCTATTTCCTTTCTTCTTTTTGCTGGGAGTATAAATCCTTTTACGGGGCTTGTTATGTTATTTTGTATTTTTTTATCACTTGTTTTTTTCTTATTTGCACATTTAGGTATGTGCAATGATTTACCGTCAATTTGCGATCCAGAAGAAGGTAGTGGAAAAAGCACGAAAGAGCACAAAAATAAGCAAAAAATAAAATTAAAATAGAAAGAATGCATATATTAATCAGCTTACTTACTGGTTTAAACTAAATATTACGCATAAAGTCAATAGACTTCTTATGTTCGCTCCACTGTCATCTTAGCAAGTTAACTAGAACTTAGATTAGATAGAAAAAGGTAGTCTTGATAAAATTTATCCACGGCAAGCGTTTTTACATTTGCATTATCAGTCTGTTCCTTTTTGTAACCCAGCTTGTAGCCTATTGAATCTTTATACGTGCTAATTGTCTTATACATTTTACTCATTTCTCTGGGAAAAACGTCATTAGCGATTGTAACAGAGAGCCATGCTACTGCAGCAAAAACAACAGAAGCCAACACTAAATTTCGTGTTTTACCAACTTTTTTTTCTTTTATATTTATATCATTTGATGGTTCTTCTAAATGTTGATACCACACATGGTTACAATTAGTGCACTTCACTTTTCTACCAGACTCACCTATTTGCTCAGGAAGCACTAAATATATTTTAGTACAACTATTACATTCTATTTTCATAGGGATATACTTAAGAAATTTGAATTATTTTGAATTATACAGACTATAAATTTAATATCAATATGCAAAAAATAGAAACTCTACAACTGAAAGAAATACAAAATGATATAGAAAAGATCTGGAAGGATAAAGATATATCATCAAGCAGTCCTGATTTCAAAAAAGCAGCAATTAAAAAGGTGTTTTCACTCTTAAATAGTGGAGAAATCAGAGTTGCAGAGAGAGTCTTAAACGGAAAATGGGTAGTAAATGAGTGGATAAAGAAGGCCATACTACTACATTTTCTTACTGAAGAAAGTAAAGTAATAAATAATAATAATTGGTGGTTTGATAAATTTAATAGCAAATTTGATGATTGGAATGGAGAAAAATTTCGCAAATCAAAAATTAGAGCAGTTCCAGGTTGTGTTGTACGCCAACCTTCTTACATAGGTGAAAACGTCGTTTTAATGCCAAGCTTTGTCAACGTTGGAGCGTATATTGATGCAGGAACAATGATAGACACTTGGTCAACGGTTGGAAGTTGCGCACAGATTGGAAAAAATTGTCATATTTCAGGTGGAGTGGGAATAGGTGGAGTTCTTGAGCCTATTCAAGCTTCCCCTGTTGTTATAGAGGATAATTGTTTTATTGGAGCGCGCAGCGAAGTAGCAGAAGGTGTTATAGTGAGGGAAGGAGCAGTTTTGGGTATGGGAGTATTTATTGGGGCCTCAACAAAAATTGTTGATAGAGAAACTGGCAAGGTATCTTATGGCGAAATACCACCTTACTCTGTTGTAGTTTCAGGGTACACTTCATCTAAAAACAACATCTCAACTTATTGTGCAGTTATAGTAAAAAAAGTAGATAAGAGGACTAGGTCGAGAACTTCTATTAATGAAATACTGAGAGATTAATAACTTGATACTTATTGTTAAATATATTAATATTTTAATAAATATTTAATATTTATGATAGATTATTAAATAAGTATATTAATAAAATTATAGAGGTAAATTATGGATGAAATAGAACAAAAACAACTAGATGCACAGCTTTGTGCTGCTGTAGAAGCAGGAGAAAACGACCAAATTGAGAAGTTAATAAAATATGGGCTAATGTTAATCACCAATTAGATGAAAGCGATTACCGTGGCTCAATCCTTAATATTGCTATTGAAAAGGACAATTTAGAAGTTGTAAAAACCTTATTAAGGCATAAAGCTAATCCTAATGGATTTCCTGGTATTCCTTGGGTACCACTCTCTAAGTGTATTATGGGAAAAAGTAAAAATTGTTCGAAATTGCGAAAATACTTTTAACTCATAAAGCTCAAGTTAATTTCAGAGATGAGCGCTTTGATGATCGATCACTATTACACCATGCTGCTAGCCAAGGAAAATCGGATATAGCAAAACTTTTTCTTGAATATGATGCTAATGTTAATGCTACAAATAAATATGGTAACACAGCACTGCACATATCAGAAAAAAGAGATTTGGCAGAGTTCTTGATTGACAAAGGTGCTGATATTAATGCTAAAAATGAAGATGGTGACAAAGCGCTGCACATAGTAGAAAAAAGAGATTTAGCAAAGTTCTTGATTGACAAAGGTGCTGATATTAATGCTAAAAATGAAGATGGTAACACACCACTACATAGAGCTGTTCAAATAGGTAACTTAGATTTGATAAGGCTCTTGATTGAAAGTGGTGATGATATTAATGCTATAAATAATGATAATAAAACTCCTTTGGACTATGTCAATACTACAAGCTTAGCATTAGTAAACACTTTTCTTAAACATAGTGGTAAGGCTAATCGTCAAGGTTTTTATACAGAATTACTCAACGAAGCTGTTCAAGAGGGGGATTTATATTTAATAAAATGCTCTCTTCAAAATGGTGCTGATGTTAATGTTATAGTCATACATGCGTCTACACAACTATTTTACTGTTTTTATTACCAAGAGAATATGGATGCTGTTAAACTCATAGTAAATCACATTGCAAAACTAGAATCTGCTGGCTTATATGTTAGCCCAAAGAATTTAGAGTTAAAAAATAAACTTAAGGATCCTCTTTGCCAGGAATATAATAGTGATATCGCTAGTAGCTACGAATAAAGTTTTAAGAAATATACGAAAGAGGTTAAAAAGCTTAGAATAGAAAATAAGCTACTACATGACTTTTTGCAAGAAAGTAACATGAATAAACTGGTCAGTATTTGGGAAAAAAACGAAAATCTACGTAATGAGTTTAACGATCCAGCTAGTTTAAAGAAGCAATGTCCAGAATATGCTGATATATTAATCAATCAAGCTCATGATGTAAAAAAAGAAATTTTTCTACATAACCATGCACCATTAGTTCCTGCTTTAAAAACACATTACAAACTCGATTTTCAGAAAATGACATTTCCTGAGATAGAAATTTTTTTTCAAGTTCATAGAGATGATTTTAAAGAAGATCTTGGAGGTGGAGGAATTACTCTGATTAACTTTATAGAAATAAAAGATGTGGAAGCAAGGCATGCTCCTACACTAAAAGTACAAGCATTTACAGAGATGGTAAAAAATCACTCTGTAAACAAAAAACTTGCTGGTCTGAAAACTGAACAACATCAAGCGGCTGTTCCAGGTATTAACTAAATCAATTCACGTAGGCTCTAGTGAGCCTATGTGCTTTCTATGGCTTGACTTACAATTGTACAAACATTGTAATTTTGGACGATTTTCTGCCAATGACGGTGTCAAGCACTGTAATAATGTAAACTGATTTTACTTTAAATTACAGTTATGCAAGAAATCTAATATAAAATTTGCTATAGTAAGGTATAGCCTAACAGTCACTGAAGTTGATAAAGAAAAAGGAATAATTTCCACTATTATACTTGAAACAGGGGGCTCAAGTAACTTGTGCAAATATTTAAAAGAAGGAGAGCAAAT
Source organism: Wolbachia endosymbiont of Ctenocephalides orientis (assembly GCA_028571345.1). Taxonomy (GTDB): domain Bacteria; phylum Pseudomonadota; class Alphaproteobacteria; order Rickettsiales; family Anaplasmataceae; genus Wolbachia. Next base: position 1,146,448 of record CP116769.1, on the reverse strand, counting down.
AGTTCTCATGGGGCCAACCGGTAGCTCTATTGAGACCTAGGGGACGTTAAGTTGGCTCCTAGATATCCACATCATGCACGTTTAGTGCATTGTTATTGATGAAATCACGTCGTGGTTCAACTATATCGCCCATTAGTATTGAGAATATGGAGTCGGCCTCTTCACAGTCCTTTATCTCAACTTTTAATAAAGTTCTAGCTTCAGGATTTAATGTAGTGTCCCATAGCTGGTCAGCGTTCATTTCACCAAGACCCTTAAATCTCTGTAAAGTCAGGCCCTTCTTGCCATAATCCATGATTAAATTTGCAAGGGCACTTGGAGAGGTGATCCTTATTTCAGTTTCCTGTGATTTTACAAACGAATCACCATTAAATAATTCATCTATGCCGTCAAGAGAGTTCAGTATATTGCGCATTTCTTTACTTTCCAGGATATCAAGTGAAAACAAATATTTATCTGCCAACCCCTGAAACAGTTTTGAAACGTGAATTTCTCTCTCTTCTTCTTTTATCTCAACTTCCCAAGTGTATTCACCGTACATTAATTGCAAATATTTTAGTATTTCGTCCTTAGATGATATGGCACTTTTTTTGCTTAAGATTAGCAATGATTCAAATAAATTTTGCGGTATTTCCCTATCATAGTTTTTGCTAATGTTTGAAATGCTGACACACTTACCCAAAATAAATCTTAAATCATTGAATTTCTCAGCAGCACCAGTTAACGTTAACTTTTTCACCGCTGAACTCGTTATATATTCTTCAAAAGCTTCATCATCTTTTATGTAAGTTTCTTTAGCATTTCTTGTAACTTTATAAAGAGGCGGTTGCGCTATATATAAATATCCCCTATCAATTATTTCACGCATGTGCCGAAAAAAGAAAGTTAAAATCAAAGTTCGAATGTGAGAACCATCAACATCCGCATCTGTCATGATTATGATCTTATGATATCTTGTTTTTTCAATGTCAAAATTGTCACTTCCTATTCCAGCACCAATTGCAGTGATTAAGGAACCAATTTCTGCAGATGAAAAAATACGATCCAAACCTGCACGCTCTACATTTAGAATTTTCCCTTTTAAGGCAAGAACAGCTTGTGTTTTACGATTACGTCCCTGTTTTGCAGAACCACCCGCTGAATTACCCTCGACTATAAACAATTCCGATAACTCTGGAGCTTTTTCCTGACAGTCAGCAAGCTTACCCGGCAGAGTTGCAATATCAATGCTATTTTTACTTTTTACTAACTCGCGTGCTTTTCGTGCAGCCTCCCTGCCTTTTGCCGATCTAATTGCTCTTTCTACTATGCTTGCTGCAAGCTTTGGATCAGTTTCAAGTATTGTACCTAATTTGTCAGATACTATACTCTCCACTACTGTGCGAGCTTCAGAGCTTACTAATTTATCTTTTGTCTGTGAGGAAAATTTAGGGTCAGGCATTTTAAGTGATAACACACAAGTTAAACCTTCTCTTACATCCTCACCAGTTAAACTTACTTTTGCTTTCTTTAAAAACCCTTCGTTAGTTGCATAATTATTTATACACCGAGTTAAAGCAGATCTGAATCCCGCTAGATGAGTTCCGCCATCGCGCTGTCTGATATTATTCGTGAAGCATAACATGTGCTCATAATAAGAATCATTCCACTCCATTGACAATTCTAAACTAATGCCAAGATCCTCTGCATCACCCTTCATGCTGGCAATTTTAGTGACATGTGTTTTATTTTTATCCAAGTACCGAACAAAATTTGCTGTACCAAAAACCTCTCCTGACTGATCACTCTGATTAAAATGAGATTCTGTAGGCCGATTATTGCGCAAATCGCGCAGAGTAATATCAATATTTGAATTTAAAAATGCTAGCTCTCTTATGCGACTTTCAAGCGTTGAATAACTGAAATTTGTGCCGGTAAAAGTCTCAGAAGACGGCATAAACGTGACTTTAGTTCCTCTTTTATTTATGCTTTCATTTACTATTTTCAAAGGCTCAATGGATTCACCATCTTCAAAGCGCATAAAGTGTTCTTTTTTACTGCGCCAAATAGTTAATTCTAACCAACTCGAAAGCGCATTTACCACTGAGATTCCCACACCGTGTAATCCCCCAGAAACTTTATAAGTGTTGTTATCGAATTTACCACCTGCATGTAACTGGGTCATTATCACTTCTGCTGCTGATATTCCCTCTTCTTCATGAATATCAGTTGGAATACCGCGTCCATTATCAGTTACAGATACTGAACCATCTTCATTTATGTTAACTTCAATTTTATTACAATATCCAGCTAAAGATTCATCGATTGCGTTATCGACAACCTCATATACCATATGATGCAAGCCAGATCCATCATCAGTGTCACCGATATACATACCTGGACGCTTTCTTACGGCATCAAGACCTCTTAAAACCTTTATCGAATCAGCATTATAGTTACTTTCCATGAGGATATTTAATTGTGCGTGTTTATTAATATTATACCCATATATGCTGATTAGCAACATTTTTAAATTAATTTGGTGATAACTGAAAATCGCTATCTAGTAAATAAAGTAAATAAATAATTTTTTGCATACTCTGGGACTATACATATGGGTAATGTCAAAATTAATATAATATTATTCATATTATGTTAAAATTAATATAAATTACTCAGGAGAAATTTATGCAAAAATCAAAACTGGATACTGAAGAGCAACGTGTATATCTATTACATCAACAAGCAGGTATATACGAAGGTGCAGAAAATTATGGACTTCTCAGTAAAATAACTGGTCTGACTGAGGATACAATAAAAACATTAGCAAAAGGTACAGCAGATAACTTGGTTATACCAGTTGGCAGTTATGTTGCAACGAAAATCGTTGTGCCAGTAGGAAAACACGTGGCAGAGGAAATTGTTGTGCCTTTAGGGAAATATGTTGCAGAGGATATTGCCCTACCAATTGGGAAATATGTGCAAAATAAATTGCATTTCCTATAGCAAAAGAAGTTGCGTCAGAAACTAAAGATATAACAAAAGCCCTAGCGGGAAGCCTAAAAGAGTACATGAAAGATATGATTAAAGAGTAAATGGAAGAGGTTAAGCAAGAAATAAAGTCAATGCCAAGCAAAATAATGGAAGATATAAAAAAAGTTCTTTCTCCTTTGAAAATTTGGGGAGCGCCAACCATGGAAGATACAGATTATGACTATGTGCAGCAATATAGCAATGAATTTATATTATAGCTCACTCAAATAAGATTGACCTAAGACAAATTTATGATTAAATTAAGCAACTCAAGTTGTCATTCCAGCGCGCGACGCTGGAATCCAGGTTTTTTACTGGATCCTACGGTCAAGCCGTAGGATGACAGAAACGGTAAATCTTATCTGCGTTAGCTATATAATAAATTTTGACCGTAGAATAGGGAAGAAAAGGTTAACTAGGTGTTATTCATAAAAAATAAAGTGAGAACTCTTTATTTTCTGCTCAACATATCCATCAAATCAGAATCCTTGAGTTTACTATGGTCAATTTTACTGAATTTGTTTACCATTGCGCTCATTTGATCGTATTGTTTAATCAACAAATTAATATCAGGCACGCCTGTTCCAGATCCTTTTGCAATTCTGAGCCTTCTTTTTCCGTTTAGAATATCTGGATTCTGTCTTTCTTTTTCAGTCATTGAATTGATGATAGCTATATATTTTTTTACTTTGCTATCGTCTGGTACTGCAGTGCTGAATTTTTTCGTGAATGAACTTGGAATAAATTTCATTATGCTACCAATTCCATCCATTTTATTGAGGGTCTTTAACATCCCTACTAAATCGTTTAGGTCAAATTTACCCTTCTTTACTTTTTTTTGCAGTTTGTCAATTTCCTCCTGACCAACAATTTCAGCAGCTTTTTCGACCAAAGATACCACATCACCCATGCTAAGTATTCTTTGTGCAATTCTATCTGGGTAAAAGTCATCAAGGTCGCTTAGCTTTTCTCCACAAGCAATAAATTTAACTGGACAATTAGTAACGGTTTTCATAGAAAGAGCAGCACCACCTCGTGCATCCCCATCAACGCGGGTCAGAATAATACCCGTAATACCTACTACTTCATTGAATGATTTAGCAACGTTAACTGCATCCTGACCAATCATCGAATCGGCGATTAGCATAACTTCCTCAGGTGAAGTAGCTTTTTTCACTTCTTTCAATTCATTCATCATATTATCGTCAATATGAAGTCTACCTGCGGTATCCAATATCAGTACATCATAGCTGTCTTTTTTGGCTTCTTTGAGAACCCTTTTTGCGATCGAAACAGGCTGTTCATTCGCCACTATAGGTAAAGTTTGAACATCTATTTGTTTACCAAGAATTTCAAGTTGCTTCTGAGCGGCTGGTCTGTAAACATCCAAAGATGCCAACAGCACTTTTTTCTTTTGCTTTTTTAGTTTTAAAGCAAGCTTTCCTGAAGTGGTCGTTTTACCAGCACCTTGTAAGCCAACCATCATAATTACAGAAGGCGGTTTTCCTGAGAGATTTAAATCACTTTTTTCTGCCCCAAGAGTTGCGACTAAATTGTCCTGCACAATTTTTATTATCATTTGCACCGGAGAAACGCTTTTTATGACTTTTTCTCCAATAACTTTTTCTTTAATATCGTTGATGAATTTTTTTGCAACTTCAAGTGCAACATCGGCTTCAATTAAAGCTATACGTATTTCACGTGCGGCCTCATTAAAGTCATCTTCGGAGATAATCGACTTACCTCTGAGCTTATTAAATACAGAACTTAGGCTTTCGGTTAATGATTTAAACATAGCAACACTAGTAGAATACTAATTAAAATGAGAGAAGAAGCTGAAACAAAACTCACCGAGTTATAACCTGCCACTTCTTTTAGTTTAGCAACGTTATTAAAGTATAGGTTAATAAGCAAATCAGTCAAGTTTTTCAAGCTATTGGCAGCTATTTCCTTTGTTCTACTGATTAGCTGATTAAGTAACAAGATGATATATGGTATAAAAGATCTAAAAAGCCAATCTACGTCCATTCTAAAGCTTACTCTTGGTGCAAATAATTTACGCAAAGGGATAAACAATAAAGTGGTGAATAATAGTAAATTAAATTGAGACCAAATGTTCTTTGTGTTGTATACCAAACCAAAAATTGAAGTTTTATCATAAATGAATAAATATGGATTACCAGCAGCTACACACATGAATGCTAAAATGATCATAGGCAGCCTATCTCCTTTTTCTGCTAATGATTTTGATTTGTCTTTGGCAATAAACATATAATAGATAAATTTTAATCCTACGCTTAAGTAAAGCAGTAAACTTAGAATTTTATATAAGTTTTGATATACTATTAAACCAGAGCTATTCATTCCAAATTCAGTTGCAATATATGATTTGCTGATAAATCCAGCAGTTCCAGGAAATGCAGCCATTGTCAATATTGCTATTATGGCAGACACCCCTCCCACCGACATGAGTTTTCCAGCTCCATTGAAGCTAACTGCTTTTGTTCGTGAAATAACTGAGTTAGCAACTATAAATAATAATGATTGATGAATAAGGGAGAAAATGATGTGTAGAGCCAAAGCAGGTAAGGCTTTTTCTGAGTGGCTGATTAGCCCTCCTTTAATCATTAGTAAACCCATTTGCCCCACAACATTGTAGCATAAAAACCTGCGAATATTTTGTTCAAGCGAGGCAAATATAATAGCATAAACTGTAGTGATAGAACCCAAAAGCGCTAAATGATTTTGCCATGCATTATCAGTGTGCAAAAGCATCACAAGAAAAGACACTTTAGTTGTAAATAAAGAGAGGTAGGTAGTACCATATAATGATGAAGCAGGATATGCATCAACAACCCAAAACGAAAACGGAAAACAAGCACAATTGATTAATAAGCCTAACATTATCAGATTAGCATTATAACTCGGTAAAATCGCTAATCCTGCTATTAGTAGAACACCAACAAAAAAATGCGTACAAGCGTATCTGATTGCAGGTCCACTTTCCTTGCAACCAGCAGAAATAATAAAAAATGCGCTGATAGTCATAAGCTCTAAGAAGACGATCGCCCATATCATCTCTCTACACAAAATTGCACACAACGAACTAATTGCATAAGCACTAAAAGATAATAATTCTGAAAAACGCAAGTCTTTTGCTGGTAATATAGCCAATAATGCAGTCGATAAGAAAGATATTAATATGATACGAAAAGATAAATTGAAATTTAGAATTGGAAGAGACCAATTCACTGCAATACCTGAGCTTTCTGGTAATTTTACAACCACAACTGCTAGTGCAATCAGTAGAAATAACAATAACAATTTATGAAAATGCACGGTAATTTACGCCGATATAAATGATAGTACTTAAATATACAGGCAAAATCAATCTACGTGTAGTTTATTTTAACTACTAATTAAACTAATTGGCATATAATCAATCAGGGTTTAGAGGTTGGAGAAATCGGTCAGATTAGGTTTTTAATCTAATCTGACCGATAGCTTTAATAGTGAGGTGACTTGAATGTAGCACACACAATTTGTAGTGCTACACTCGTGCATAATTTATTTTTCATTTGTGCACGAGCGTTAGTAAATTATTTACTTTTTAAAATAGAGCTTGGCAGTACCAGGAGTAACACAAATAGAACTTACACTTATTTAGAATTTTGTTTTATGGGGCGAGCGACCAGGATCGAACTGGCGACATTCAGTACCACAAACTGACGCTCTACCAACTGAGCTACGCCCGCCAAGGTATAAAATATTTAACATACCAGTGTAAATAGTCAATTGATTATTTACAACTGTTACCTAGCTATGCTCCAGATATACAGTCGATAAAAACCTCTTTGTGATAATATTCTGTATAACTTACATAATTAACTATAGAGTTTAATGAGATATCTCTAACTTAGATTTTCTTCTTAATAAAGTAAGACTGGCTATTTTACATAGGGATTTTTATTTTTTTTCAAGAGTAATCTCGCAGGCACGCCATTTACAAAGAAATTTTTCCTTAGATCGTTAATTAAATAACGCTTATAGCTTTCATCAACGCTTTCTGGCGTATTACACACTAAAGAGAAAGCGGGTGGAGTAGTACCTATTTGGGCAATGTATTTCATTTTTACAGCTCTACCTTTTACAAGCGGATGAGGGTGCTTTTCCACAGTATCTATAAGCCATTTGTTCAATGTTGCAGTACTAATCTTTTTGTTTAAAGATTCATTTATTTCAAAGCATTTATCTATTACCTTACTGCAGCGCATACCTTTCAATGCAGAGATTGTGATAGTTGGCACTTCTAAAAATAGCTTAGTTACTTCTTGCTGCTTTACAAATTTTATTAATTTACTTCTATCGTCTTTATTTATTAAATCCCACTTATTTAAAACAACGATAATTCCCTTTCCCTCTTTTATCGCAGCTTCGCCAATTGATAAATCCTGTTGTTCAATTCCAAGTAAAGAATCCAGCATTAGAATTACAATATGGGAGCGTTTTATTGATTCCAAACTTTTTTCAACGAATCTTGATTCCAGATCATCAATAACGCTTGCTTTTCTGCGAATTCCTGCAGTGTCAATCAGAGTAATGAGCTCTCCGTTGTGATCATATGATATATCCACAGAATCACGTGTGGTTCCAGGTTCAGAACTTGCTATCAGTCTATTTTCTGCAAGCAAGCTATTTAAAAAAGTTGACTTTCCAACGTTCGGCCGTCCAATTATTGCAATTCTTAATTTGCTAGGCTTGCTATCGGGTAGCTTATTATGCTCATCCAGGTTTTTAATGACATCAGCTAATGAGTCATAAAAATCAACCATTCCAAGGTTGTGCTCAGCGGAAATATACACTGGACCTATGAAATCAAAATATTGCAAATAATCGACATTCTCAGATTTATGGCTTTCACACTTGTTTGCTATCAATATTATGGGCTTATTTGTTTTCCTTCTTAACCACTTTGCAAATTCTTTGTTTTCCTCATTTTGCGTTTTTGCATCAACAAGGAAAAAAATTATGTCTGAGTTGGATAAAGAAAATTCTATTTGCTCAACTACTTGCAGTGAAAAATTAGTCTGATCGTTCCATCCTCCAGTGTCTATAACTTTAAATTCTAGATCACTAATTCTACCTATTCCTTCCCGCCTATCACGCGTCACTCCTGGGATATTACTAACCACTGCTGCTTTTCTGCCTACTAATCTATTAAAGAGAGTTGATTTACCAGCATTTGGCAGGCCTACTATGGTGATTTTAAGCATGATAAGAAAATACTCTAAAAGTAGAGTATATACAATGTAGCCATGTAAGCAACGCAGAATACTCGAATGTATTTGAGGAACGTAGCTCAGCATCGACAACAAAATTGCCATTAAAAATTGAGTTTCGAAAGAAGTCTGGTGAATTTAGTCAGTAACTACTAGCTTTTTGATCGCTATACAACAAAGCTATTCCAGCTTCACTAGCTGGAATGACATCAACTGATTTTTCTTTGAATTACAGTTATGCAAGAAATCTAGTGTATTAAAGGATTGCAAATAGTAAAAAAAATTAACAAAACATTTCACATGAAATGTTTTATGAATTTTTTAAATACATGCTACCTTTAAATAGCAGTATAAGAGGTTTAATATATGCTTGAATGTGAAAGTTTGTCCTGCAGTCGTAATGGTAATGTATTATTTAAAAATCTTAGCTTTAAAGCTGAACCAAAAGCAAAAATCTTGATAACCGGCACAAACGGCAGTGGTAAAACTAGTTTGATTAGAAGTTTATCTGGACTTCTGCCGCCAACTTCAGGCAGCATAAAGCACTGTGGAAAAGACATATACGACGATAAAAAATCCTATATAACTTCTATGGTTTATATAGGGCATAAAAATGCATGCAAGGACGGCCTTACTGTGATAGAAAACATAGAATTCTGGGCTGGAATGCTAAACACAAAAGAGCTAATTTTAGCAGCTGTTTGCTGTCTGCAGTTACAACCTGTACTGGATATTATATATGGTAGACTTTCTGCTGGTTGGAAGAGAAGAGTTGCGCTTAGTCGACTCATGATTTCCAATGCAGATATTTGGCTAATAGATGAGCCATTTTGTAATCTTGATAGTGTAGCTTGTGAACTGATACTCAACCTCATTTCAATACGTTCTGAACAAAACGGCATAGTTATTATTACAGGACATAGCGCATCAGAGCAGCTATCTGATTTCACAACGATTGATATAGAGCAGTTAAAGTCTTAAAACTCCAACAGTTTTATATGCACTACAGCAAAGAACTTTATTGAATAATTATTAGAAATAGTTTATAATTGCTTATTTTATTTTTAGGATTGTCATGGCGCTCTCTAAGTTTCTTGATCCCAAAAACGACGTAGCCTTTCGGAGGATTTTTGGCTCCGAGAAGAATAAAGACATCCTCATTCATTTTCTAAATGATATCTTGGGCTTCACTGGTGTCAATGAGATAAAAGACATAGAATTTTTAAGCACTATTCAAGATCATGAAATTGCCTCTAAAAAGCAAAGCATTGTTGATGTACTCTGTAGAGATGAGAATGGAGTGCAAGTAATAGTTGAGATGCAAGTCGCTAAAACTTCTGGCTTTGAAAAACGCGCTCAGTACTATGCTGCTAAGGCTTATTCAAAGCAAGCCGATAAAGGAGATCAATATAATAGTCTTAAAGAAATTATCTTTATTGCTATAGCTGATTGTATTCTGTTTCCTGATAAAGAGGAATATAAATCTGATCATATTGTTCTTGCTAGAAATAGCTATGAGCACGATTTAAAAGACTTTTACTTTACATTTATTGAGCTACCTAAATTTCCTAAGACAAAAGAGGATCAACTTGAGAATATTGTTGAGAAGTGGGTTTATTATTTTAAGTATGCTGATGAAACTAGCGAAAAAGAATTGGAGAAAATAATAGGTAGTGATCTAATAATTAAAAAAGCATATGAAGAATTAAATAGGTTTAATTGGTCAGAGAAAGAATTTATAGCATACGAACAAGAGATAAAACGTATACGTGATGAAAAAGCTGTCCTTGCATACAAACTTGATAATGCTAGAGAGGAAGGCATCCAAATAGGGGAAGAACGTGGCAGAGTTGAAGGCAAAATTGAAGTAGCAAAGAATCTACTTCAAGCTGGTATATCTATTGACATTGTATCTAAAAGCACGGGTCTTTCTGTTTATGAAGTAACACAGCTACAGGAAAAAAAACCTTTTCTATAGCTAAAATAGTGTATGAAAAATATCATGTTAATTGGTGGCGGAGTTGGAAACGCAGTATTATTTTCAATAGGAAAGTCCTGCCTTGAACAGGGTAACACAGTTTTATATTTTGCCGGATATAAAAAATTAAACGATGTATTCAAGCAGGCACTGATAGAACATGCATCAAGCGTAGTGGTTTGGGCATGCGAAGAGGGCTTAATTAAAAAAAACAGAGCTCAAGATAAGTCTTTTCATGGAAATATAGTTGACGCAATCGCGTCTTATCAAAGGGGAGAATTAGGCAACAATAGCATTAACTTAAATTCTATAGATAAAATTATCACCATTGGTTCTGACAAAATGATGAAAGCAATAAATGAAGCTAGGAAAACAATTTTAATGCCATATCTGAAGCAAAATCATGTCGCAATATCGTCAATTAATTCTCCTATGCAGTGTATGATGAAGGAGATCTGTGCTCAATGTATTCAGCGGCATATAGACGCAAAAACAGGTGAAGAAAGTTTTGTTTATAGTTGCAGTAATCAAGATCAGAGCATGGAGCTCGTTGATTTTGATTTTTTAAATGAGAGATTGAAGCAAAATAGTTTACAAGAAAAACTTACGGCAAAGTGGATATATCATGCTCAAAGATGTTAAACAGCAGAAGAATTTAATAAGAGAACAGTATAGAGCTATAAGAAAAAATATTGATGATGAGGAAAGGGTCTATGCAGCAGACTCTCTTATCCGTATCTTTAATCAGAATTTAAGTTATATAAAGGGCAAAACAATCGCTGCTTATATTCCAATCGATGGAGAAATAAACGTTATACCTTTGGTGCATCATTTGCTTAATTTAGGTTATAAAATAGCAATTCCCAGTAAAAACAAGCTATTAAAATTTGAAGAGTGGAATGGAGTAGATAAAGATCTAGTTCCTGATACTATAATTACTCCCATGATTGCTTTTGATCACCATTTTAATAGGTTGGGATTTGGTGAGGGTTGGTATGATAGAACAATTGAGAAGTTTCATGCCCACTTGGTTATAGGTGTTGCTTATGAAAAACAATACTGCAAGGATTTACCTATAGAAGAGCACGATCAAAAACTTGACATGATAATCACAGAAACGTGCGCTAGATTAGCAGAATACGAAACGTAATAAAGCTATACTAATATTCCTAGTGATCCAGAATATATTCTTTTGTTAAAGAAGATTGAGCATTTTCAAATATAGTTTGAACACTGCCGGATTCAATAATTTTGCCATTATGAAAGAAAATGATGCTGTAGGATAATTTTTTAGCCTGTTTCATGGAATGAGTCACCATAATTATAGTAAACCTTAATTTCAGCTCTTGTATAAGGTTTTCAATAGCATTGGTCGCCATTGGATCAAGAGCAGAGCATGGCTCATCCATCAACAAGATAGTGGGCTTCACTGCAATTGCACGAGCAATGCACAATCTTTGCTGCTGACCACCTGATAAGTCCAATGCACTGTCCTGTAACCTATCTTTTAACTCCTCCCATAAGCCAACCTTAGTCAAGCTATTTTCTACCATTTCATCTAATTTTTGCTTGTCTTTTACCATTTTGTGCAATTTTGGTCCGTATGCTACATTATCATATATTGATTTTGGAAAAGGATTTGGCTTTTGAAATACCATACCAACTTTTGCTCTGAGTAGCACAACATCCATATCTCGCGAATATATATTACCTAGCCCATCAATATCCAGTTTGCCATCAATTTTACATCCAGGAACGTAGTCATTCATACGGTTGAAACAACGCAAAAATGTTGATTTACCACACCCGGATGATCCTATAAAAGTAGTAACTTCTTTTTTAAAAATATTTAAGTTTATATCAAATAAAACTTGCTTATTACCATACCAAAGGTTCAAATTTTCAACAGAAGCGTGTATCTCCCTTACCATACAACGTCCTGCATCGAATAGAGTCCTGGGGTTTTCCTCTTGCTATTATACAGCCATATTGCTGCTTGAACAGCTCCTTTAGCAAATATTGTACGGTCAATTGCTTTGTGATTTAGCTCTATTCGCTCACTTGAATTAACAAACATTACACTGTGATCTCCAATTACTCCACCTCCACGTGATACTGCAAAACCTATGCTGTTTTTCTTGCGTATAGTTGAATCATCTCCGTATTGATTTACATCAAAGTCTATTCCCAAAGCGTTAGCAGCAGTTTTACCAAGCTCCAAAGATGTTCCAGATGGCGCATCTTTTTTTAAGCTGTGATGCATTTCCCAAATTTCAACATCATATTCATTACCTAAAAGCTCCGCAGCCTTTTTTACCAATTTTAGCAATGCATTAACTCCTGTGCTCATGTTTGCTGACCATAATATAGGCACTTCTTTAGCATAATTCTCTAAATTTATGTCTTCTATTCCAGTTGTACCACTAACTAGCGGTTTTTTAAATTTTACAGCCGCCTTCAGGCAGTCTAACAGACATTCCTTACTTGTAAAATCTATTACAATATCAGATGACTCAAATGCATGTTCAATAGAATCTGTAATCTTTACTTCTGATTCAGCTATGAAAATATCAGGACCTATTTTTGAGCGTGCAACTGCTACTGCAACTTCTATCTTTTCGTTCGCAATTAACTCGCTTAGTATTGCTCTGCCCATTCTGCCTAAACAACCTATTACTCCAACTTTGATTTTCATAAAGTTTTGTACCGTTACTTTATGATAGTAGATCTTTTTTAAAGGCCTGTCACCCTAGACTGTACTCTTGAAATGAGATTGCTCAATAGGCCTATTGCATAACTCAGCTTCGACCATCTCTTGGTGTTATAGCTAACTCAAATAAGATTTACCTAAGACAAATTTATGATTAAATTAAGCAACTTAAGTTGTCATTACAGCGCGTGACGCTGGAATCCAGGTTTTTTTACTGGATCCTATGGTCAAGCCATAGGATGACAAAAACGGTAAACCTTATCTGCATTAGCTATATGTTTCTAATCACGGCATAATAGTAGTTTGCTATCTCTTATAGTGAAATGAAAATACCTTAAAAAACTCATTCCAAGTAGCGAATGAGACATGGAATGGGTGTTTACACTTGCCTGCACATCATTAACCAAAAAATTTCCTATTTTAATTTGAGGTATATGCACCACTCCTGCTTTTACTTGACCTTTTGCGGTGTCGTATATTTTAAAGTCTTGAATATTATGTAGATTGATACCAGCGTGTAATGCGTCTTTTTGCGACAAGACAATATCACTTGCACCGGTATCTAGCAAGAATGTTATGCTTTTATCGTTAACCTGAGCTTGAATATAAAAATGTCCATCATATGACTTTGTAAATTCAATACCGCCCCCGCTATTTTGAATCCTTGCTTTATGTGGTAAAAAGGTACTGAAAAAGCTATTGTTTAGTTCGTCTCTGTGTGAATCAATAAACATTGCAGTGACAACTATTATTACCATCCAGATAACTAGATTTTTTGCCGCATTCATATTATTAACATTTGAAACTATTAAAATAAATTTTAAAAATTACCATTAAAGGTCATTATTAAAAACTAGTAAATTTTATTGTTTATGTGCAATATTTAATATATACTTTAAGGAGGTATATTGACTTAAATTTGATGTCAGAAACAAGAAGCCTAATTTTAGCAGTCATTCTTTCCATGTTAATCATGGTGTCTTGGCGTATAATTTATGACAATTTCCTTAATGTAGAGGAAAATCAGCCATCTGTTAAAAATATTGAGCACATAGAATCTTTTAATGATCTTCTTTCTATAATACACCAAGATCGTTCCGAAATTATTAATGCTACTAGAAAACAAAGAATTAACTTCACCAATGAGATGATTAGAGGATCAATCTTTTTGAAAGGAGCAAGGCTTGATGACTTAATCTTAACGAATTATCATTCAGAGGTAAATCCTTCTTCAGAGGTAGCATTGCTATCCCCTATAGAATCAAAAGATGTGTATTTTGCTGAATTTGGGTGGCTAGATCCAAGTAATAAAATTAAAGTTCCAAATTCCACAACAGTTTGGCAAGTGAATGAAAATGAATTGACTAATAAAAAAGCGATAAATTTATTCTGGGATAATGGAAACGGCGTTGTATTTAAAACGGAAATTTCCCTAGATGACAATTATATGTTCAAGATTGAACAAATTGTTGAAAATAATACAAAAGATACTGTAGTTCTGGTTCCTTATGGCCGAATTAATCGCAAACGCGATAATATCAATGAAACTTATTGGATATCACATGAAGGAGTGCTGGGAGCATTTGACAATAAATTACAAGAGTGGACATACAAGGATATCTCTAAGAAGCGATTAATAAAGGCAAATACTAATGAAAAAAGCTGGTTTGGTTTTGCCGATAAGTATTGGTTTACGGCTATTATCCCTGAAAAATCTGATAAAATAAATGTAAGCATTAAACATACTAATGCCAATAGTATTGATAAATTTCAAGCAGATTTTGTTAAATCTCACAAGACCATACCTCCCGGTACATCTGCTTATAATGTAAGCCATTTTTTTGCAGGAGCAAAAAAATTAAAGTTACTTGATCATTATAAAGGCATTCTTGACGTGCCTTTATTTGACAAAGCTGTAGATTTCGGTGTTCTTTACTTCATAACCAAGCCGGTATTTTTACTGCTTGAATATTTTAATTTCGTTTTACAGAATTTTGGCCTGGCAATATTGTTATTAACTCTAGTAATCAAGCTTGCAATGTTTCCTTTATCTCACAAGTCGTATGTTTCAATGCTCAAGGTGAAAAATCTGCAGCCCGAGTTAAACCGCATAAAAGAGCTGTATAAAAATGACAGCTTAAAGCAGCATAAGGAAACAATAGCGTTATTCAAGAAGCATAACGTAAATCCAATATCCGGCATTTTTCCTATGTTAATACAGATACCTGTATTTTTTGCTCTGTATAAAGTATTATTTGTTACTATAGAGATGAGACATGCTCCGTTTTATTTATGGATTAAAGATCTTTCAGCTCCGGATCCTACAAATATTTTTACGTTATTTGGTTTATTTAACTATAATTTTCCTATTTCAATAGGAATTTTACCTATCACTTTCGGCATGACAATGATTGTCCAACAGAAATTAAATGAAAAAGATCAAATCAATAAAGATGATATTCAAATGAATGTTATGAAATTTTTACCTTATATTTCTGTTTTCATTTTCTCCTCTTTTCCTGCTGGATTAGTTATATATTGGATATTTAGCAATATCATAACCTTAATTCAACAATCACTAATAAAATTATTTTTAACAAGAAAAATGGTAGTAAATGTTTAAAATACTAATAGTTAATTCAAATTATTACACTGAAATAGCAGAAAAGCTACTTGAGGGTGTGAAGGATAAGCTAGAAAAGAGTAGCTACAAATATGATGTAATTGAAGTGCCAGGTGCATTTGAGATACCGGCTGCAATTCTTTTTGCAATCAAAAGTGAGCGTGTTAGCTATAGTGGCTATTTGGCCCTTGGGTGCGTAATTCGTGGTGAAACTGATCATTATCAATATGTTTGCAAGGGAGTGTTTGAAGGTTTAAATAAAATCATTATGCGTTATGCAGTACCTCTTGGTATGGGAATAATTACTGCAAGTAGTACAGGTTTAGCTTTAGCAAGAGCTGATAAGAATCAAAAAAACGTTGGTGGCCATGCAGCTTCAACCGTTTTACATATGATAGACTTATATAGTAAGCTAAAGTAATGGAGGAAAAACCTGTAGACAAAAATTGGCGCACAAAAAGAAGTATGGCTAGGTTTCTTGCTGTGCAAATTGCTTATTCAAATATTTTTGTACATTACGATGAAAGCACTTTTAAATTGGAAAATTGTGAAATTAATGACTATATAAATAGATTGTCTGATATATTTGAGTGTGAAGAATTTGATCAGGAATTTTTGGATAATTTAATATATGAGATAATAAAGAGCCGCAAAGAGTATGATAGAATAATAGAATCTCATTTAAATCCAAGCTGGTCTCTCTCAAGATTAAATTTAGTAAGCTTATCTATTTTACGAGTTGCAATATGTGAGTTAATTAATTGCGACACGCCAGCTCCAGTTGTAATAAATGAATACACTAACATAGCATCTGATTTACTTGACAAACCAAGTGAAATTGGTTTTATTAATGGGCTACTTGATAAAGTAAAAAAAGAAGAAAGCAAAACTGAAAACGATTCGTAAAGTCTACATTGCCTGAACGATACCTTATCTGAATCACACTAGCTATGTAACACAGCCAAACAGGTTTTTGTAGAAACTGAACTAGTCTTTTTTCACAACGACT
This sequence comes from Wolbachia endosymbiont of Ctenocephalides orientis, assembly GCA_028571345.1. Lineage (GTDB taxonomy): Bacteria > Pseudomonadota > Alphaproteobacteria > Rickettsiales > Anaplasmataceae > Wolbachia. The sequence continues at coordinate 1,129,837 of CP116769.1, read as the reverse complement.
GTATCAAAAAGCATATCATGAAATGTTTGTTTCTTTTCAGATAAGCAAGCGACTAAATACCAACAAAATATAAGTAGAATTATAGCTGTTATAAGTATACTTAAAACGTCTACAAGTGCATTTTGGTCTTGAAAAAATTCAATTAGGACAGCAATTACATTATTTAATAGAGGGAGGAAAAATTGAGAAATACTCCTATTAAATGCCAAGCTCAAATTTATTTTCACATTGTTTAAATTAATGGTATGTATATTCATTAACTGCTGACCAGGAGTTGCTTGAGTATCCGAAGATAGAAAGTACGTAAAATAGCTACAATCGATAAATATATATGATAAATTGAAGACTAAGGGAACATCTTTTAATAATATTTTCATCATCAAGATTGGAATTAGTAAAATTGCCATGTCTATTAAATATGCACAAAAACGTCTTTTTATGCTTGCAATTTCTGGAGCAGTGGTCATTACCTATTTTCTAAATATTTTATTATATAATCCTTAAGTCTATCAAAATGCTGAAAACATAACAAACCTTCATAGCCGCTAATTGATTCACCATATATAATAGGTAAACAATTGGCGTTTTGTGCGCAGAGTATATCTGTTACGCTATCACCAATAAAAAATACATTTTCTCTATTAATGGGCAGTGTATATTCTTCCAGAGCGAATAATAGAGGTGTGGCCGATGGTTTGTCTTCTTCAGCATCACCTGACCCAATTACTCTGTTAAAGTAGGAATCTAACTTAAAATATGCAACCTCTTCACGCAAATTTGTGTTTTTCTTGTTACTTACTATTGCAAGATATACATTTTTACTTTTTAGTACTGTTAGCATTTCTTGAACGCCATGATTTAGAGTAATATTTTGCAACAATGCATCATCCAAATATTGTTGATATATTTTGTTTGCTTTTTTCCATTGATCACCAAATAAACCAACCATATAACACTTTCTTGATTCATGGTAATTCCTGTCGGCTTTCTTATTGCTGTATCCCATTAAATTTATGGTATGATCGATAGCGTTAAGAATATTATCATGGGTGTCAACTAAGGTGTTATCCCAGTCAAACACTACTGCTAGTGGGTTATTTTTCATTTTTATATTGTTATGGGTTTTCAGTTATTAAGTAAATAACATTTAAATAAAAAAAATGTAAATGTATTGTAAAGTATTTGAAGCAACTTCAACAGACTTCTTACATAACCAGATATTATCCCAGTATTTGGTACTGGGATGACACCGTCGTTGGCAGAGAATCGTCCAAAATTACAACGTTCGTACAGTTATGTGTCAAGCTACTTGCGTGACACCATATTTGTAGGCAGGTGAGTTAAAAAATAACCTTCGTAGAGCTATATATCGTACACTGAAACGGCAAGTGCAATCAAGCCTTCCTGCCAATTACAACAACATCATCACTTGGAAAAAAGTAATCTGGCACAGCCATATTTTTCGGTGCTGGTCCACCAATAACACGACCTGATGTGTCATAATATGAACCATGACAAGGACAGAACCAACCATTACCATCTTTTGTAGTATGATCAACTGGAACACATCCAAGGTGTGTGCATATTCCAATCATAATCAACCACTCGTCTTTTCCTTTATATACTCTTTGCTCATCTGCTTGAGGGTCACGCAAGTTTTTTACGTCAACAGCTCTTGCAGCTTCAATTTCTTCTTTTGTACGCTTACGAATGAACACTGGCTTACCTTGCCACTTCACTTTCACTCCATGCCCTTCTTGAATTCCAGATAAATTAACTTCTAATGTAGACATTGCTAAAACTTCCGCAGAAGGACTCATAGATTTAACAAGTGGCCAAAGCCCACTTGCACTCCCTATACCCACCATAGCACATGTAGTCAAAGTTATAAAATTCCTTCTACTCTCACTTTCAGCACTATTTTTAGGAGTAGTCAGCGCTTTTTTGCTTTTCGTTTTTACCAATGGTTTTTTAGCTTCAGTCATTTTTTATCTATTTATTACTTAACTAAGATATGATTATTATTTTAGCTTAAATGCCATATATTAATCAATAAAAACTTACATTTTTTTATTGACCTTGAATGCCGAATGAACCAGGTACGTTCTTAATCTCATTTACAATTTTTTGGTGTATCTGCTTGTCGTTTTGTTCCTCAATTTGAGTGAATAAAAAGCACCTATGTGGCTCTGCTGAAGCTATCTCTTGAAATCCTTTTCGAACCTTACTGTAAAATTTTATATCCATTTCTTCATATTTATTTTTATCTTTTGCTCTACTTAATCCAACTTTAACATCAATATCTAAAATAAACGTAATGTCAGGGTAGTGAATTTCTGCTAGCTTGTGTAAATTCTTGATTAATTCCAAGTCAACACCAAGCCCATATCCTTGATAAGCAATAGTTGAATCAATAAAACGATCACAAATTACTGTTTTCCCCCCTCGAAGTGCAGGTAATATTAATTTTTTCATGTGTTCATACCTCATCGAGACAAGCAACAAAAGTTCAGACATAGGGTCGACATTAGTTTGCAATAACACCGATCTTATTTTCTCTGCGAAATCAGTACCTCCTGGTTCTCTTGTTAGTACTACATTATCTTCTCCCCTGATCTGCTTAAAATAATTTGCAAGTAGCCTGGATTGAGTTGTTTTACCAGAGCCATCTATTCCCTCAAAAGTTATAAACATAAACTTAAATCCTAGTTGAAATACAGCATATCTCATTATCATAATATAAAGAGTTTGACACTTAAATAATAAATTACATATGATATTAAGAGTTCTGATTCATTTAAGCGTATGGTTGCTCTTAACCCTCCTCAAGGAGATTTTAACTTTACTGCAAAGGATTTTCGCCTTTTAGGAATTGACAATAAGTATTACACATTACGTGATTGTCATGGAGAAAATGGCCTTGTTGTGATGTTTATATGCAATCATTGCCCTTATGTTCAATCAATTATTAGCAACCTTGTAAAGGATGTTGACCTATTAAAAAAAGACTATAAGGTAAACACTGTTGCAATTGTGCCAAACGATGTGGAGGAATATCCAGAGGATTCATTTGAAAATATGGTAAATTTCGCTGAAGAGAATAAATTCGAATTTCCGTACTTAATCGACAGCACACAGGAAGTGGCTAAGGAGTATGGAGCTGTTTGCACTCCTGATTTCTTTGGTTTTAATTCCGATTTAAAGCTTTGCTATCGTGGACGTTTTAATAATGTAAAAAAAGAAAGAATTCAAAATTATGAGGTAGGTAGTAGTGATTTATTTCAAGCAATGAAATTCATTGCAGAAACAAACAGTCCTCCAGCCGAGCAAAAATCCAGTATTGGTTGTTCGATAAAATGGTCTAATTCTGCTTAAATATTATGCACAGCATTTCTCAGCACTTGTTTGATATTATAATTCTGCTCTCTGCTTCTGTATTTATAGTCATGGCATTTTGGAAAATGAACATTAGTCCGGTGCTTGGTTACTTTGTTGCGGGTGCTATTATTGGTTCCCATGGATTTAATTTGGTGCATTCAGCTTCAGCAATGGAGAGTTTTGCAGAGTTTGGGGTGGTATTCCTTTTATTTATCATAGGGCTTGAATTAACTTTTGAACGCCTTATTGCTATGCGTATTCACGTATTTGGATTTGGCTCGCTTCAAGTGATAGTAACTATGGCAGCAATATGGTGCATTGCTCTTGCTTTTGGTGTAAACGCAAGAATGGCTGTAGTTATTGGTGGTGGACTTGCGCTTTCTTCAACAGCAATAGTATTGCAGGTTCTGCAGGAAAAAGGCTCGCAAGCTAGTCAAGTGGGTAGGCTATCGATAGCAGTGCTGCTTATGCAGGATTTTACAGTAGTACCGCTAATGGTATTAGTGCCTCTTCTTGCAGGTAATTCCGAACACAGCTTAATAAGCTCGCTAGCAGGCTCGATAACACAGGCTGCTGTTGTATTAGTGGTAATCTTTATAACTGGTAGACTTTTGCTTAGGCCGTTATTTTCGGTTATTGCAAAAATGGAAAGCAATGAAGTGTTTATCTCAACAACGCTTTTAATAGTATTGGGTGCAGCATTTATTACTGAGCAATTTCATCTTTCCATGGCATTGGGTGCATTTGTAGCGGGACTCTTAGTTGCAGAAACAGAATATAGACACTCCGTAGAGCATGCAATATTACCATTTAAAGACCTGCTTCTTGGTCTGTTTTTTATGACCGTAGGGATGTCAATAGACACACAGCTTTTGCTCGATAAGTTACCATTGGTTACATTGTTATCGGTTATTTTACTTGTTTTAAAAACATCTATTATCTATATCCTATGTAAATTTTTTGGATTTAAGACCGCCCATGCTATACAAGCAGGTTTATTACTCGCACAAGGTGGTGAGTTTGCATTTATCTTATTTCGTTTAGCAAGTGAGCTGAATGTGTTACCGAGTGAAATCGCTCAAATACTCATGATGGTAACAACTGTCACTATGGCTTTTACACCCCTTCTATCTGGAATTGGAGATTGGATATCGAATGCATTTAGCACTGAGAAAGTAATATTAGATGATGCAGCCGTAGAGATGGACACACAAGATCTACATAATCATGTGATAGTTGCTGGATTTGGCAGAGTTGGGTACATGGTAACAAAAATGCTTACCGCTGAGCATTTAAGTTACGTTGTTGTAGATATACAATCAAAAATAGTTCAAGAAGGAAAAAGCGACGGTTTTCCTATATATCTTGGTGATGTTACAAGGCCTGAAATTTTAAAGTCGATAGGAATAGAAAGAGCTCAAGCTATTGTGATCTCAATAAAAAATGAAGTAACTATAAAAAAAATAGTTTCTTTAGTTGCAAGAGATTTTCCACATGTGAATGTTATAATACGCTTACCAGATTTAAGTAATGTGGAAACTTACAAAGATCTAGGCGCAAGTAAAATTATTCCTGAAACATCCGAAATAGGATTGCAATTAGGTGCAGCAGCATTGAGCTTAAGTGGAATTAGCGAAAGTGGAGTTTCGTCACTAAAAAGCAAATTTAGAAAATATAATTACAGCATGCTAAAGGACATTAGCAATGAAATAGATGAATGAATTATTTTCTACTCACAGCTGTACTAATATTATATCCTCCTTTAAGCAGGGTACCATTCCAACGCGTGACGCTGAATCAGTATCAAGTACTGGAATGACACCTTCGTTGGCAGAGAATTGTCCAAAATTACAACGTTCGTACAGTTATGTGTTAAGCTACTTGCGTGACACCATCAGTAGCAGAACCAATTACAAGTTCTTACACTTGCGTGTTTAACACTGGAATTTACACTTTTATTAACAGTAATATGTTCTTATGATAACCAATATAGTAAACGCAATACAAAATAATTCGCTAGTGTGTTTTCCCACAGAAACTGTGTATGCACTTGCCTGTAGCGCCTTAAGCGGTGAAGCAATAGAAAAAATATACCAGATAAAAAAACGTTCTAAAGGTAAGCCACTATCTCTATTTGTAAACGATTTTCATAGCTTAATAAAAATAGCAGAAGTAAAAGAAAAATATATAAATTTAATAAATCACTTTTCTCCTGGTCCTGTAACTTATGTTTTGCCACTTAAATATGACAGCATATTGCCGAGTAAATTCTTTAAAGAGAGCATAGGTATAAGAATACCTGATCACCCAATAGCGCTTTCAATATTAAATGAGCTAGAGATTCCAATAGTTGCTACTAGCATAAATACCTCAGGGGAAAAAAGTATATACAAAGCAAATGATATACCTCAATCTATTAAACAACATTTGTCTGCTGTGATTGAGGATGATAAGTTAATCTCTGGTATCGAATCAACTGTCATTAACTTAACAGGAGATGAGATTAAGATTTTAAGGGAAGGTGCAATTTCGCTACAAGCATTAAATAACATACTTTGAAGCTAAAATATTAAAAAAATGAAAAAAGTTATCGGTCATAATCAAGCCAAAAAAAAATTGATGGACAATTTATCAGTTCAATCCTGGTTGATTTGTGGCCAAAAAGGTATAGGCAAAGCAACACTTGCAAAATTTTTTTCTCATTGGCTACTTGTAAAAAGTTATGATTTAGTGGCGTTAGACTTACACATAGTTGAAGGTGAAACAATCGGAATAGAAAAAGTTAGGGAAATGAAAAATTTTCTCTACTTAAGCCCTATTCAATCAGATTACAAAATAGCTGTAATAGATAGCTTAGAGTCAATGACAAATAATGCCAAAAACGCAATATTAAAAATATTGGAGGAGCCACCACGAAATTCTAAAATCTTCATAATTAGCCACAAGCCATGTGATATACAGACTACTATAAAGTGCAGATGTTTTCAGTTGAACTTGCTGCCACTTACTCACGATGAAACGAAGCAGGTTGTTTCATCTCAATGCGAATATGACAATCAAATGCTTTATACTCTGTTTCCAGGAATGCCTGGAGCGATAATAAGTGCAATAAACAATGATACTTATAAGATATATGAATGTTTTTACACTCTCTTTCAGGGTTTGAGTAATCATGAAATGATTAACAAGATAACTAATAGCGAAATCGAAGTAGAATTAGCATCCTATGTTATTCAGGCTTTTATACTAGAAAAAATCAAGAGAGAAGAAAGTGATATCCACATTTTACTAAGCAAATGGAGAAAAATAAATAGACTTTTTGCTGATGCAAAGCAATTTCATTTAGATAAAAAGCATGTTTTAGCCAATGCAATTAATGTCATATCTACAATTCTATAGTTGTACAATTTCCTAGTACAACAAAAAACGTACTGCAATGATATTAATGGAAAATTTATACTTGAATTAGTATAAATTATTATGCCATATATATTATGGGTATAATTTTAGGTGGTAGTTATGACTAAGCAGATTTCGGATATTTCAGAACATAATAATCTCTTTGGCAGCAAGTTGACAGCAAATCAGCAACGGCTATCTGATGAACTGGAAGATATAGTCTATTTTGAAAAACCTGTACCAAATAATGGTAATTGCAATCATGTTCATATTGATCATATAGCTGACAAGCTAGAAAGATTTTTGAGAAAAAATGAACATAATGAAGATTTAAAGTATGTACTTAATCTGCAGAGAGGTGGGTCTCAGTCAACAGTATTGCATGATATTGGTCATTCTAGTGCTGGAATTAGGTATTATGCTTTTTTAGACGACCTTGATTCTTTTAAAATGCTTTTGGGTGCAGGAGCAAATCCAAATATAAAAAATAGCAATGGTGAAACTGCATTGGAAACTGCTATTAAAAGTGAGTGCTATCATATTACAGAACTTCTACTTAATGAAGAACAGAAAGAATTAAAGAAGGAGCTGGATAATCTACTTGAGCATGCAAATTTCTGGTCACGAAGTCGTGAACATGAAAAATTTCATGAATATTACACTGACGATGAAAATGTTACTGATATTAGAGAATTCTTAAAACGTCACGAAGGTAATAAAGATCTGAAATGTATTCTCAACCTTCAAACAGGGCAGTTTGGATCAACGGTATTACACGATATTGTAAAGTATGATGCTGAAGTTGTAGATTTACTCTTAAAAGCAGGAGCAGATCCAAGTATACAAGATACAGAAGGTAAAACTCCTATGCATTATGCTGCTGAATATGGTTGCTCAGAAAGCATTGATGTTCTTATTCTTAGTAATAAAGCTAATCCTAATATTGTAGATGAGCGAGGTAATACTCCACTTCATTATGCAATTGCGCACGGAGATACTCATTCTGCTGAATCACTTGTAAAAGCAGGCACGACGAATGTTAATATTGTACACCAAGATACAGGAGAGACACCAATTTTTGATGCTGTTGAAGCCGAAAGAGATAGTGGCAGAATTGCAGAATTAATGATAACAGATGAAAAAGTTGACTTAAATATAAAAAACGCAGAAGGGATGAGTGTGTTACATAAAGCTGCGCTTTGTGGACGCAGTAGTACAGTTGACTTACTTCTGCACAAAATAAATCCTTTTGATTTAGATCATGCAAAGCGTAGCCCTTTACATCTTGCTGCCTTAAATAACCTAAGCATTGAGAACAACAGTAGTGATGAGTCGCGCGAAAATGGTTTTGATTATAGAAGTATTGAAACTCCCGACGCAAACATTACTGCTATAATTGGTTCTCTTGTGGGGGAATGCATACGGATAATCAATATCAAATTGGATCGGGATGGCGTTAAAGATCCAGGTTTAAGGGGAAAAAAATTAGATTACGCAAGAGAGGAATACATTAATGCTAAAGATAAAAATGGCAATACTCCTCTATTTTATGCTGCTGAAAGTGGAAAGATTAACGTAGTGAATCGGCTACTTGATGAAGGAGCAAAAATTGATGTAATCAACAAGGAAGGCTTTACATCATTGCATTTTGCAGTTAAGAATAGGAGCCTTGATTTGCTTAAAGCTCTTTTACATGAAGTAAAAGTAAATGATAGAGAAGGTGCACATATTCAAGAAATTGACTTAAAAGCCAAACATCTTCTCCAATTAAAAGACAATAAAGGCAATACACTCCTTCATCACGCAATAAAGTGGGGTTGTGGCGAAGAAATACTAAATTTTCTTGTACAGCATGGTGTAGATATTAATGCACCAAACAAGAATGGAGTAGCACCAATTCATATTGCAGCTAAATATGGAAGTCATAGTCAGATCAAATTCTTTATAGATAAAAAAGCAGATCTTAATCTGAGATGTGGCAAGCTTTCAAGCTCTACAATCGAAGATATAGGAAAAGAAAGGGAATTCTCCGGTGATTCTTTGAAAACTTATACTAATATCCAAAATGGTAGCCTAGATGCTAGCGAAGATGGTAGAGGTTGTTCACCATTACATATTGCAATTAAACGCGCATTAGAAAACAACTGGAATGAAACTAAAAGAGAGAGGCTCAAGATTGTAAAGGATCTAGCATCTGTTTCCGATCTTGCGTTTTTAATAATGCCTGAAGGTATTGACGAATGGTCTACTTGGAGAAGCGGAGAAATAATCCAAATATTACAAGATGAAATAGAAAGCAGAAAGGGTACAAAATTGCCAAATGCTCCGATTGAAAATAAGGAAGCAAGAGCTCCTATTTTTTATGACAGTTTTTATAGTGAAATAGGCTCTTATGTTACAGAACCTGACCTTTTTTCTGACCTTTCTGGTGAACCGAAAAAATCATATAAACTCGAAGTGTGGGATGAAAGTGATGATGGGAGTAGATCTAATTGGACTAGTGGTGAATTGAAAGGTACCTTTGAGCTGCTTCAAAATCAGAAAGAAAAACTTGATAAATTTCTTTTCAAGGTATCTGAAGCGAGCAGCATGAGTAAGTTAGCTGAGATTGTAGATCAGGCATTAAAAAGTGGAGTTACGATAAATTCTGCTGGAAGAAATCATCAAACATTTACAAGTGCAATAGTTGATAAAGTAGGTTCCTTGGAAATAGGCAAAAAAGAGGGTGACGAAGTTGTTGCTAGCATGATTTGTAAATTGATATCAAAAGGAGGATATATCTCTGATAAAGACAAATTTTGGGGATTAGAATATGTATATAGGGATTATAATAAGGATATTGCAAAAGCTGAGACAGAGTTTAAGGAATACTATAATAGCTTGAAAAAGGCTGCAGAAGAGGCAGTAAATGAAGAAGGATCATTAGAAGAGTTAAAAATCGATAATACCACTTGCTACATCAAATACTCAGAAAGTAGTTTAGTAAATGTTGCAAAGATTGCAGAAGAAGCAAAAAAAATAGGATTTAAAGAAGGAAATGTAATATTTAGTCAGAATGTAGTAAAAATTGGTGAAAGTGAAGTAAGTGTTGAAATAAAGGATGGTGTCAGAAACTACACTGATCTTTCGGATAATAGTGATATAACGCTAACATTTTCTACTAGTTTGGGAGAATTAAAAGTTAGGCTGCGTCCTAATGCGAACAATAGAGGAAAAGTAACAGTAGAGGTATTTGATCAAGATAAATTCAATAGGTTAAAAAATATTGGAGAAAAAATAGGAGAAAATTGTATGCTAGGGGGACTTTGTGTTTATGAAGCTATTGATCAAGGGGGCTTTCACAACTTACCTTATAAAGACAGTAAGAAGACAGCAGAAGAAACAAATGCAGTTAATGCAATGGACTGGGTCGTAAAAGCTCCAAATCAAAATGACAGCTGGCTAAATTCAGTTTCAGTAGAAAAAGTTGTGGAAAAACAGAGTTGTGAAAGAGGGATATGAATACACTACAGTTTCATGGTCTATTTTATGAGTTATAAACACTTAGTTATATATTGAATTTAAAGCGGGTCTAAGTTATACTCCGCAGCTAAGTTAATAAAAATTTTAATACATTAAGTAAAACTAATTTCTGAGCGTGATAAATTAAAGTGAATTTTTTTAATATAAGTAGTATCAGACTAATTGGTCGATGCTTTATCAACTTTTTATTGAGATTTGGTAACGCCTTTGTGTTTTTCATTCAGTCTATCTACAATTGCTTTATACCACCATACTATTTCAGTAATGTAGCAAGGCAAATTATAGAAATAGGTTTTTTCTCCCTACCAATTGTTGGATTAGCAGGAGTCTTCATAGGGGCAGTTATAGTTTTGCAAAGCAGTCTAAGTGGCCCACTGGTTAATCAGGAGCAGATAATACCTAAAATTGTTACAGTTACCATCATTAAAGAGTTAGGACCAGTTTTAATTAGTTTAATAATGGTAGGAAAAGTGGGGTCATCAATTGCAGCAGAAATTGGCACAATGCGTATCACTGAGCAAATAGATGCGCTAACAACTTTAAATGTTAATCCATTTAAATATTTAATTGCACCAAGAATTTTAGCATCCATCACAGTATTTCCAGTACTTATAATATGCGCTGATCTTATAGGATTATTTGGAGGATGCGTCACTGCAGTTTTTGAATTCAATCATAATTTTAATATATACATCAAACATACAGCTCAATTTTTTAACACGAATGACTTTATAACTGGCTTGGTAAAAGCGACTGCATTTGGTACTATAATTTCTATATCAAGTTGTTACTATGGCTACTATTGTAGAGAAGGTGCACGGGGGGTTGGAGTAGCAACAACATCAACTGTTGTTGTATCATCCTTAATGATTATTTTGATAAATTACTTGATTACCTTGATCTATGCATAGTCCCGCAATATCAATATCAAATCTAAACTTGTCTTTTAACGACAAGGTAATACTAAACAACTTAAGTTTTGATATAATCAAAGGAGAATCTTTGGTTATACTTGGTGGTTCCGGAAGTGGCAAATCCGTGTTAACAAAAGCGATTATTGGTTTGCTGGCACCAGATTCAGGCTCCATAAAAATCAATAGCAAAAAGAAAAACAAGTTTGGAGTGTTATTTCAAAATTCTGCTTTATTTGACAATATTACAGTTTGGGAGAATATATCCTTTAATTATAAAAAGCGTTTCAATATTAACAAAGCTGAAGCAAAACAGTTAGCGATGGAAAAACTAAATGACGTAGGGTTAGAAGAAAACATAGCAACTATTTTTCCAGTAGAACTTTCAGGTGGGATGAAGAAAAGAGTAGCACTTGCAAGGGCAATAGCACACAATCCAGAAATTATTATATTGGATGAACCAACTTCAGGGCTTGATCCTATTATGTCAGACATAGTAAATGATATAATAATAAAACTATCTAATGATTTGAACCCTACAATCATCACAATCACACATGATATTTATAGCGCATTTAAAATAGCAGACAAAATAGCAGTTCTATATGAAGGGAATATTATCTTTCACGGTACTGTTAATGAGATAGAAAACACTAATAATAAATACATACAGCAATTTATTCATTGTATGCATAAAAAGCCGTCTAACTGACCTTAATTAGGTACAAACAATAGAGAAAATTAGAAATAATAATTAATTGTATAAAAATATATAGCTTTAACCTAAAGTAACCGGATAAAACTTGAATCACACTTCCCACTGCTGGTGCCCATGAAAATAATAACACTGCAAGAAAGAGCAAATTTTTTATAATTTCTGGCACTATATATTCGTTGTCTAGTTTTCGATACGATTTTCTTATAGAGATTGTTATTTTACCTAAATACCAGTTAATTACTCCTCCAAAGCTTGCTCCCAGTGTGCCAAAAAGTAACATAAGAAGCTGGTTGTGATATTGCCTGAAACACAGCATAGCCTCAAATACAAATCCTTGGTATATTGGTAAAATTAATGATGATACTAAACTGTCTGTAAATAACAGAAAATAACTTTCCATATAAATTACCAGGTTGTTGTACCGTCTTCATTATCAGAAATTGAAATTCCCATTTTTTTTAACTGATCTCTTATTTCATCAGCAGTAGCATAATTTTTGTCTTGCTTTGCAGCTCTTCTTAGCTCCAGCAACCGTTCTATCTCTTGATCACTTATATCAACAGTGAACCACTCTTGGTAACTTGACTGAAGAAAGCCAATAAATCTAGCGCTCTTGACGAAATTTTCAGTCAATTTAAGTTTTTCACGCTCATTAGTTGCTCTATTAATTTTTGTAGCCATTTCATGTAATATTACCAGGGCTTCAGGAGTATTTAAGTCATTTTTTAAAGCATCTATAAAATCTTGAGAGACCTCTGCATCACTTTCTTCGATATGAGATAAATTTACGCCACGTAGCAATCGATAAAATTTATTTAAGGTTTCTTGTGATTCAGAAATTACACTTTCTGTCCAATCAAGTGGCTTTCGGTAATGGGTTTTAAGCAATGCATAACGTATTACCTCACCTTTTATTCCGCGATCAAGTAAATCCCTTACTTTGACTATATTAAACAGAGACTTACTCATTTTTTCTTCATTTACTGTAAGAAAACCATTGTGTACCCAATATTTTGCAAACATTGATCCGGCAAATGCAGATTTACTCTGCGCAATTTCATTTTCATGATGAGGAAATTGCAAATCTATACCGCCACCATGGACGTCAAAATCTTTACCAAGGTGAGCGTATGCCATCGCTGAACATTCTATATGCCATCCTGGTCTTCCTTCTCCCCAGGTACTATTCCAATAGCTTGAGAGAGCATAATCGGTTTCACTTGCAGGTTTCCACAATACAAAATCTCCTGGGCGCTTTTTATTTTCATCAACTTCGATTCTGCTACCATGCTCCAACTCGCCGATTTTTTTTCCTGATAAAGCACAATACTCATGGTAAGATTCTACACTAAAATATACATGTTTATTGGCTTCATAAGCGTGACCAGATTTCATTAAATGGTCAATTAACTCGATTATGCAGTCTATATTTTCTGTTGCTCTTGGTTCATGTGTTGGGTCTTCGCAATTTATGCTTCTCATATCATCGTGAAAAGCTTTAGTGTAATATGTAGTGATACTTTCTATGTTGCTATTCTTATTACTTGCTGCGTTGATTATTTTATCATCAATGTCAGTTATATTGCGCACATAAGTTACTTTGCTATAGCAAAATTTAAGTAGCTTGAATAATACGTCATAAACAACAACAGAACGAGCATTACCTATATGCGCAATATCATACACAGTCGGACCGCAAACATACATCTTTATATGGTTTTTATCTATTGGTATAAAAAGCTCCTTTTTTTTTGTTAACGTATTGTAGAGCTTAATCATATATAAAGCTTTTTAGAAAAGAAAATGCTCCAATTATAAGTTGTGGTCCTTTGATTATTATCACAAGAGTAAGTAACAATCCACATAATGAGACTAGAACTCCAAGTATAGATAGAAGCCCGTCTTTGCTCATAATACCAAGCGAAATAAGAGTTGTACCTATTGCAGGGACGAAGTTAGTAAGGGGTAATGGAAGAGCTATTGAAAGCGCAGAAAGTAGCATTATAAAAGCTAAAATTTTCTCACTAGGTCCATAAAAAATAAAAGACATTCTGGGCTTCATGAATTTTTCTATTTTTTTAAGCATAGGAGAAGTTTTTTCTACCACGAAAGCTAACGTTGAACGTTGAAAAGATTTTCTTTCCAGCCAATGTGGTAGCCAAGGAGAATCAAAACCAAATAAAAGCTGCAGTGAAAATAGAATTAAAGGTATGGAAAATAGAGTTGTATATCCAGGTGGAACAGGTATTGGTACTGACAAGGGTAATGAAAAGATTATTATCAAAATACCAAAACCGCGCTCATGTAGAGCCGTTTTAATATCAAATAAAGTTACTTTATCACTATCGTTATTATTCGTATCTGCAATCTCTTTTAGAACATCAGAAGCTAATTTTTTATTTTCAACAAGTTTCTCACTTTTTTCCATAGCTATATTTAACAAAATTATGTTTTCTAACTAACATAATTGTTGCTATATTTCAATAGGCTTATTATTTGAAGCTAACAAGATTTTTGTTTGACTAAAATTAATTACTGTATAAAATTATTATAAATTAATTATAAATAAGGTTAAGATGACAGTTAAAATAAGATTGGCGAGATTTGGAGCAAAAAAACGTCCTTTTTATAGGGTAGTTGTAGCTGATTCACGTTCACCACGGGATGGGCGTTTTATTGAAAGAATAGGGCAGTATGACCCAATGTTGCCAAAGGATAGTAAAAATCGTGTTGTCGTCAAAACTGATAGATTACAATATTGGTTGAGTGTGGGTGCAAAGGCAACAGAAAGAGTTCTGTGGTTCATCAAAAAAGGCGTGATCACTCTAGAGGCAGAAGAAAAGAAAATCAAAGAACAAGAGGCATAAATCTCTTTCAATGCCAAATAGCAGCGGTGGCTTAATGAATTCAAAAGATAAGCTAGGTGAGGTTGTATCTTCTGATTTGTTAGATATGGAAATCTTAATCTTTCAAGATAAAATCTTTAAAGGTGTTGATCATAAGTATAATACGCTTGCTACTGAAGTAATCTCCCATCTTATTAAATCAGGTGGAAAAAAAATAAGGCCTAAGCTGGTCTTTATTATATGTAAAATACTAAACTATTCAGGTGAAGACCGAAACAAGATCGCTGCAGCAGTAGAGTTTATACACAATGCAACACTACTCCACGATGATGTACTGGATGAAAGTGAAACACGTCATGGAGTTAAAGCAGCAAATAGAGTTTGGGGGAATAAATCCAGCATTTTAGTTGGTGATCTATTATTGACTATGGCATTTAGATGGCTAATAGAGTGTGGAAACTTGTATATTCTATCTATTTTATCAGGGGCATCGCGCTCGCTTGTTCAAGGTGAGATAATCCAAATGACAATATCCTTTGATCCAGACACAATGAGAAAAAGCTATTTTAGCATTATTAAGGAAAAAACAGCATCATTGTTTTCTGCGTGTTGCGAAGCTGCGTCTATAATATCTGGTGCAATAAATGATGAAGTAAAAAAACTGAAAGATTTTGGCTTTAATTTTGGTATGGCATTTCAAATCATAGATGATGTGCTTGATTACACTGCTGAGCGTGGCGCTTCTGGAAAGCAAGTAGGAAAGGATTTTTTTGAGAAAAAGGTTACTTTACCTGCTATTATAGCATACGAAAAAGGCAGCACAGAAGAAAAGGAATTTTGGAAGGAATGTTTTTCCTCTACTGATACCCAAGGTAGTTTTGATAAAGCATTACAGTACATTAAAAGCCATAATGCCATTCAACTTTCCGCGGAAGAAGCGAAGTACTATATCAATGCTGCGCAGGAAAACTTAAGCACCTTTCCTGATTCTCTTTATAAAACTATTTTGATTAATTTTATAAATGCGAGTGTGGAAAGACAAACGTAGCTAATGCTTGATATTTTCAGATTAATTGTTATATATTTATTAGATTCTTGAATGGTAATGATATGTCAGACAACAAAGAAAAGAGGAAATTTGCCGACATGGTGAATAGAAACAAGGGTGAAGCACAACCAAATAACAATGATGAGCAAGCTAGTGATTTAAATGATGATTTAAATATATTAAAGGAACGTGCAGCTCAACTTGAAGACCATTTACGTCGTGCTGTTGCGGATAATGAAAACGTTAAACGTATAATGCACAAGCAAATTAGTGACGCGGGTGACTATGCGATAACAAAATTCGCGCGTGATATGATAGACTCATGCGATAATTTAAGAAAAGTAATAGAAAATTTAAAAGACGATGATCCAGTACATGAAGGGATAAAAGTAGCTCATCAAAAAATTATTAATGACCTCAAAAAACATGGAATAGAAGAAATAGAATCGCTTGATAAGCCTTTTGATAGTAATTTGCACCAAGCTGTTATGGAAGTGGAAGATAATGAAAAAGAGCCAGGTACCATAGTAGAAGTACTACAAACCGGTTATACGATTAAAGGTCGATTGCTTCGCCCTGCAATGGTGATTATTTCTAAAAAATCACCAAAATTGGAGTCATAGAAATTGTGGGTAAGCTATTAATTTGCTTGTTTAGCAGCTATTATTCCTCATAGTTAATGTTGCATTTAACATTTTTTATTGTAATATAGTTGTATATATACTTAAATTGTATATGTAATTATTTAAATAATAAATATTAGGAGTGTTTTATATGTTTATGTTTGATGATATTCTTTGTATTGAAAGTACACATTATGATGCCAATAATAATTGTGAAATTTATAAGGGAGAAGTTAATATTTATGATTTAATGCGAGGAAAAGATGAACTTACTTTAAGATCATCCGGTGAAAAAGAAGCTTTGGTAAAACTAAATATTGCCACGTTCGATATTGGCATTACTCTGAAAGAAAATGATAAAGAATTAGGGAAAAAAGAACTTAAAGGTCTAGAATTCACAACTCAAAAGGATGGTTCTTTGTTCGTGAGTACAGTTGTTGATAATGAGAACTTTGAGATTACAATAAGAAGCAAGGCCTAATTCTACATCTCAGGCATTATATTTAATATTGGTATTATTCTACTTATAATGTTTTTTACTATAGGTGCAGCAATCATTCCCCCTGTGGAAAATTGCATGCCCTGAGGTTCATCAATTGCAATAAATACTATATACCTTGGATCAAGTGTAGTGAGGACTCCTATAAACGATGCTATGTTTGCATCTTTACTGTATTTACCATTTATAACTTTCTCTGCTGATCCAATTTTTCCTCCTATTGAGTAGGCCTTGACGTTAGCCTTTCTTCCAGTGCCATCGGTCACTGCCTTACGCAACAATTTTCTTATTTCAATGGAAGTCTTTCTCGTAATAATTTGCTCTCCTATGCTATTCTTACCTAATATTAAAGTTGCGTTGTGAAATATTCCATTATTAACCAATGCAGCTGCAGTCTGTGCAATATGAATAGGAGTAATAGCTATTCCATAACCGTAAGATGCTGTAATTAGCGTGCTTTCACTCCATTTATCTGGAGCTATTGGATTAGATTTTTCAGGTATCTCTACTTTTAGTGGAGAAATCAGCTTCATCGTTTTGAAATATTCCACTTGTTTTTCAATGCCAAGCTTAGCTGCAATTTTTGCTGCACCAATATTAGATGATCTTACAAATATATCTCGAACAGTAATTTTTGCAGTCTTAGATTTATGAAAATCATGAATTTTATATTTTCCAATGGTTATCGGTTTTGATACGTCATATAAGTCATCGGTCTTTATAACGTTTGCATCAAGTGCTGCTGCTATGGTAAAGAATTTTAACACTGAACCCATTTCGTATATTCCAAGACTAGCACGATTAAATTTCTGTGTATCTTTTGCTTTATTCTGGAGATTGGGATTAAAATCAGGCAAGCTAACCAGTGAAATAATCTCGCTGTTTTCTACATTTAAAACAATTCCTATTCCGCCAAGAGCTTGATATTTGTTCATAGCTTTGGTTAATTCATCGTGTACTACGCATAGCATTACATATTCATTAGTTGTCATTCTAGTGCTGTGACACTGGAATCCAGTTTTATGAACAATTTCATCATGAGTATTGTTTTTGGCACATGTTTCTAAAATCTGTTGTTTATCACATAATTCGTGAGTATTTTTATACCTGGATCCCAGTGTCAAGCACTGGGATGACACAATCTGTTGTGTAAGAGTTGCTTTCAAGTTGCAACATTTATATAAGTGTGTGTCAGTTGCCTGAACAATGGAAGGCAGTCTTTTGCTCAAATATGACTCGAAGCCCGCAATACCACTACCATCTATGTCAGCGTAGCCAAGCACGTGTGCAAATAAATTACCATGTGGATATATGCGTTTTACATCGCTATAGAAATTTATCCCAGGTACACCATCATTTTTTACTCTCAACAACTCTTGAGGAGCTAAATGCCGTTTAATCCAGGCAAATTTCTTTTTTGAAGTAAGTATTTTATATATATTTTCATACTCAAGGTTGCTCAAAGTAGAGCATAATTGAGTTGCTATGCTTTCTGAATTTTTTACTCTGGTTGGATCTGTATATATCGAAGTTGTTGGCACATTTGTTGCAACCACTACTCCATTTCTGTCTAAAATATCAGGTTGCCTGTATTCTTTACTACTATTTCTCAGGTCATTTGAAATATCTAGATCACCAAATGCTAAAGAGCATATACGAAAAATAATAATTATATAAAATACAAATAATGGTACTATAAAACATAGTGAGCGTAGCTTATTTTTAAGTAGTGCTTTCATACTTATATTTTGATCTAGAAGGAATGGAAATTATCTTAGCTGAACCGCGAGGCTTTTGTGCGGGAGTGAAAAGAGCTGTAGACATATTAGCTATTACATTAAAAAAATATCGCAATAAATGTCAGGTTTATGTGTTGCACGAAATTGTACACAATAAATATATAGTAGAGGATTTTAAGAAACAAGGTGTGATTTTTGTGAAAAATATTGAAGAAATTGAGGATAATCAAGGAATATTGCTCTTCAGTGCTCATGGAGTATCAGAAAGTATAGAGTGTGACACAAAAAGAAAGGGCATTAAAGTGATTGATGCTACATGTCCATTAGTGAGTAAAGTGCACAGAGAAGCAAAAAGTTATGAAGATCTAGGTAAAGAGTTAATTTTAATAGGGCATGAAAATCATCCAGAGGTTAAGGGAATAAGAGGAAGAGTAAATAACCATATAATTCTAGTTCAAGCTGTCCAGGATGTACATAATTTACAAGTTAAAAATCCAGATAACCTATCCTATGTAACACAAACCACATTAAGTATTGATGACACCAAGGAAATTATTGCTGCTTTGATGCTTAAGTTTCCAAATATCACAGGTCCTAATCTGAAAGATATATGCTATGCAACACAAAACAGACAAAATGCCGTAAAAAAGCTCGCTGAAATAGTAGATATGGTTTTAATTATAGGAAGTAAAAATAGCTCAAATTCAAACCGATTGTTAGACCTATGTGTTGCAAAAGGAAAGAAAGCTTATTTGATTGACAATCACAATTGCATAGATAAAAGCTGGATGAAGGATGTGGATAAACTTGGAATCACCGCGGGAGCCTCTGCTCCTGACATATTAGTGGATAACCTAATAGATTACCTCAAAACAATAACCGATGTGAAAATTTCAGTGATGCCAGGTGGTATAACTGAAAATGTACAGTTTAAGATACCAACTCATATCAGTAGATCATCTGGGGAGGATTACAGGTCAAGTTAATTCAAAATTATGATTATACTTCTTTCGAAACTCAATTTTTAATGGCAATTTTGTTGTCGATGCTGAGCTACGCTCCTCAAATACATTCGAGTATTCTGCAGTGCTTGCTTGCACCTCTCCTAAAAACTTCTCACCATAAATCTGTTTCAAAAGAAGTCTATTTACACAAGGGTTTTAACGGCTATAGAATTAGCTGAAAGATTACGTTTAAGTTCTCATGGGCATTACTATATATAATGCATCTGAATCGTCTTCATCAGTTATTTGTGCAGCACTACTGCTATCGATTAAGCTGAATTTACATTTGTTCTTTATGCAAGATAAAGCATCAAGCAAATATCGTGAGTTGAACCCTATTTCTATAGCAGCACTATTATAATCCACATCTATAGACTCAGTTGCGTCACTGCGCTCTGAGGAATTTGAATGTAAAGTTAGTTTGTTTTTTTCTAGAGAGAATTTTATAGATTTTACCTTATCATGTATAACGACGGAAACCCGATCTATAACATCTGAAAGCTTTTTACTTTCAACAAACATGTGCTTATCTTGAGACAATGGAATAACAGATTTATAGTCTGGAAAGGTTCCATCTATTAATTTTGATATTAAAATGTATTCACCACATGTAAATTTTATTTTCCTCTCTGAAAGCTTAACGTTAATTTCATTACAATAATCCAACACTTTTAACAGCTCCATAACAGTTTTACGTGGAATGATAATGCCAAACTCGCCGCTTATATTAGTGGGCTTAGCTTTTTTTGCGTACGCAAGACGGTGTCCATCAGTTGCAGCGCAGTATAGAAATTGTTCATCTGTGTGAATGTATATTCCATTTAGGTTATATCTTGTGTCATCCAACGACACAGCAAATTTCGTTTTTGTTAATAAATCTGCTAAATCTGTAGTGAGCAGGGTAAAATCATGCTTATAATCATCTTCTTCAAGGGCGGGAAATTTATCTGACACCACATTCTGTAGAGAAAAGTTCGCATTTCCACATGATATCAATAATTTTCCTTGATCCTTAACCTCAAAATTTATATCTAGATCAGCCGGCAATTTTTTGACTATATCGTGTAAAGTATGAGCTGAGACCTTTATTTCTCCTTCTGTTGTTACATTTGCAGCAAGTGAAGCAAACATTGAAATATCAAGATCAGTAGCTATTAATTTTATTTTACCTTCTTGTGCTTTAATACTTATGCATGATAAGACATCTATCGCGTTGCGCCTTTCAACCACTCCGCTGATCCTTGATAATGTATTTAAAAGGCTTGTACGGCTTACACTAAAATGCACCTTCCCATATACAAGAACTTGCTCTTTCCCTTCCATACTCACGCTTACAATTTCCGACATTAATAAGCCTTAAAAATATATTTTAAATGATATCCATATCTGGTTTGAAGTAAAGTATTATCTGTTACTTTATAATACAATATTACCCGGCAATAATCAAACCTTTATCTTCTTTTAGCTTTCCACCACTTTCTTGTAGAAATAGCCTGCCAAGAGATTTTTTGTATTGATTAGCTTCAGAGTAGATTATTCCACTATATCTGCCTGCAGCAAGATAAGCAAAACCTAAAACTGTTGAGCCAAAAGAACGCACACTACTATTGTCCTGCTTTAGCTTATTTAATAAATTACTGCTCACATCTATTAACCCTCCATCACGGCTTTTCATCCGCATTTTTATGCAGCGAGATTTAAAATCTTCAAGAAATGCACCTTTCTTTTCTTCCGCCCAAAAGGTTTCTTTTAGGGCTGGAGCATCAATGACAACTGCAACAACTTTATTCTTATGAATAAGGCAGACCGATACTGCAAAATAAACTATGCAGCTAGAAAAATTTTCTTTACTTTCTATAGGCATGACGAACCAAGTATAATCATTGTCATTTATTTCTTGATTAGCATCATCCTCATAAATAAAACCATAATCTCTTTTATAACCATATAACCAATCGTATATAATGTTTTTAGACCTTGAATAAGCTTTATTGAGAAAATCAGCTGACTTGACATTAGAGATTTGCAATTCATTGAAATCACGCATGAGCTGCTTGGAAGCGCTATGCACAGAACCAAGCATTACGTTAATTCGTGTCGATGAAATTGACATATTTTCCTTTTATCCTTTTACTCTTTCGTAGTAACTGTCGTTAGGAGTATGGATTACAATTTTGTCTTCTTCCTTTATAAATTGGGGAACACTAACACGCATTCCATTTTCTAAAATTGCAGGTTTATAAGAGGCAGTAGCGGTCTGTCCTTTAATGATGGACTCTGTTTCTTTTACAGCAAATGTTACATAATCAGGCACGTGTGCAGAAATTACCTCGTCTTGATAAGTTACCACTTTTATTTTCATGTTATCCTGTAGATAAACTTTTTTCTCTCCCAATAAGTTCAAGTCTATAGTAATTTGCTCATAATTAGTTGGGTGCATAAGATTTACAAGATTTCCTTCAGTAAACAGATAAGTGTATTCTTCTTCATCTAAAATTGCCCTTCTAATTGTTGCATCAGAGCGAAATCTTTCATGATGTTTTGAACCAGTTTTGATATTTTTCATTTCAGCCTTTATATATGCACCGCCTTTACCAGGCTGAGTATGCATAATGCTTACAACCAAAAACAATCCTCCATTATGTTCCAGCACTTGACCTGGTCTAATATCGTTAGCTCTTTCTGCCATAAATACACTCTTAACTTGATTACATAATTATAAGTAGCTTTGTATAAAATATCAAAGCCTTTGTTAATAGGACTATTGCAGAACCTGTTTATGATGAGAAATTTTTAGGAGAGTCGCAGATAAGCACCGCAGAATACTCGAACATATTTTAGGAGCATAATTAAGCTTCAAAGACAAAATTTCCATCAGAAAATGAGTTATGCAATAGATCTAATCAATAACCTGCGGCATATTTAACACTATATACCTTTCTTTTATGTTTATATGCGGAAATGTTTCTTTAGTAAAAGATAACATAATTGTCTTTTGTGTACCTACCACTGAGATCTCTAATATATCGCCTGCACCAAAATTGTGTATAGACTGCACGTAGCCATACAGCCCATTGTTTTCTAGCATTACTCTCATATCTATAAGATCGTGTTGATAAAATTCATCTTCAGATACAAGTTTCGGTAGCTTATTTCTCGCCACATATAATTTTTTGTTTCTGAGGAGTTCTGCTTCATTGCGAGAACTTACTCCATTAATTGTTGCTATAACTAAACTATCACCTATGACAGATATTGAATTTATTTTATAGCTCTTTCCATCACTGACTAATTCACCATATAAAGAAATGTCCTCAGGTTTTTCAGTAAAAATTTTTACTTTAACAGCACCCTTTATACCATGAGGAGAAGTAATAACTCCTAAACATACTAAATTATCATCCATATAAAACCTAATTTATTAATGAATTATTATGCAAAAAACTTGTTAATATAAAAAAATACCTTAAATACACATCTGTTAATAAGATAAAATAAATTATAAGTTTTTCAGATGATACAGACAAGAAAACAATGGACCTACTTTTAAACTCAATTTCTTCATGGCAATTTTACTAGACGCTCTTAAAATACTTTATCGGCATGAATTCATAAGTGAAAATAGTGAAGATAAAGACAACAGGGCATTGGTAGGTATACTTAATAAACAGATAAAGGAAGACAACAAGGAATTGGCAAGAATTCCAACCAAATTTATGAAGCCGATGTAACAGGTAATGATGTCACACAAGCAAGGGTAGAACATCATGATCAAAGATCAGAATAGGGAGATCTAAGAAAAATCTAACGTTATTTCGGAGTGGTTATGCTTGCTAGGTAAGCTTGTTAATGGGCTGCATTTTCTTTTCCCTACTGCAATGATTTGCTTTAATGGTATTTGATTTTTAAATTTTTTGCATAGCTTTAATTTAAAGAAAAATCAGTTGATGTCATTCCAGTGTGTGACGCTGAAATCCAGGTCTTTCTTACTTGATCCTAGTATCAAGTACTGGAATGACACCATTTTGGGAGCAACTTACCTAAAACGCAATATTCATACAGTTGTAGGTCAAGCCATAGGGTGACAGAAACGGTCAACCTCATTTGAGTAAGCTACATCTCCGGTCATAAACACATCACTTGCCCATTCGATGAGTAGTGTACCTCCTGGCAAATTGACTGGAGCTTTTTTAGAGCTCAGATATCCACGTAGCACGGACGCAATAAGCGCCGCACATGCTGCACTGCCACATGAGGCAGTAATACCTGTGCCTCTTTCCCATACTCTCAAACTGATTTCTCCGGATTTTTCAATCTGTGCCACGCTAACATTCGTTTTTTTATGAAATAGCTTATAATTTTCTAGTTTTGGCCCTAACTGCTCTAATGGTATTTTATCTTTATCTTCAGAAAAAAAAATTATATGTGGATTGCCAATGTTTACTGCAACAGGATCTCTTAGCATTTCAAACTTTAAAGGTACATGAAGAGTGTCACACTCGATAGATAGAGGAATTTCATGCCATTTAAGCAACGGTTTGCCCATATTGACTTTTATAGATTTATCACCTACTTTAAAGCATTCTAAAATGCGTTTATTTACTAACTCAATCGTAATGTACTCAGCGCTCTTCTCTAGCATTATCAAATGTCCAACACAGCGTGCTGCATTTCCACACATTTCGGCTTTGCTGCCGTCAGCGTTATAAACGTGCATAAAGCAATCAGCTAAGATGGAATGGGTTATGATTATGACTTGATCATAACCACCTTCATTGGCAATGCCTTTATAATTTAAATTAAGGTTATTTTTTGAGCGTGAATCTATGATAATAAAATTATTTCCAGTACCATGCATCGCATGCACACAACGCATATCATAGCAGTTTAAAACGCTCATAAAATTATAAAAATATTTTATAATATAACATATAAACTATCCTTAACCTAAATTTTCTCCACTCCTTCTAGGCAAGCATATACTGAAATATTTCATTGGCTACAAGGAAATCTTGACGCGGAGATTTGCAATTTTCTATAAATACAGAAATTGCATAACGTGGATTATGTGAAGGGACATAAGCAATAAATAGTTTGTGACTTGCGCTTTTAGAATTTGTCTCTGGCGTACCGGTTTTACCTGAAATTTGAACACCTCTGGAAAAATCAAACCTTTTTTTATGAATAGATGCTGCAGTGCCAATTTTAGAATTTACCACATCAAACATAGCTTTTTGAACTATATTAAGATGCTCGCGATTTACATCAAGGCACGGGAAATCATGTGTTGTTTTGCTCATTTCAATACATGGTGTTATGTCTTTTCCTGTTGCAAGCCTTGCTGCAAGCACTGCAAGCTGCAACGGTGTTGTGAGAATATATCCCTGCCCTATAACTAAATTAATAGTATCATCCAATTGCCATTCTGAGTACAGCTTTCGTGTACGCCAATCTTTATTAGGTAATAATCCTGAGGCTTCTTCTTTAAATGTTTTTATCAATTTGCCACTTCCAATACCAAATTTGCTGGCCATTTCCATCAGAGAGTCTACGCTTATTTCTTTTCCTATATTATAAAAATAAGTGTTGCACGAAGAGGCTATTGCTTCATTTAAAGATACATATCCATGACCTTCTTTTTTCCAACAGTGAAATTTTTGCTCACCTATTTTCATGTGGCCTCTGCATAGAAATTCCCTCTCTGTTGTGATTATTCCATCTTTTAATGCTGCAAGTGCAACTATTGTCTTAAAAATTGAACCGGGTGGAATTTGATGTGAAAGTGCACGATTCACAAGTGGCAGTTCAGAAGAATTTAGATTTTCCCAAGTTTCGTTTGATAATCTATCAGTAAAAAGGTTATTGTCATAAGAAGGTGAATTATATAATGCTAAAATTCCTCCATCATTTATATCAATTATCGTTACAGAACCTGTGTGGCCCTTAAATACCCCTGCTACTTTTTCTTGGAGATTAATGTCAATAGTTAGTTGCACATCCTCCCCATCTTGTTGTGGTAGTCTTGATAATTCCTTAGTTACACGCTTTCTGGAATTTATCTCTTGCTGAAATTCCCCTGGTTCGCCTTTTAATATATCGTTGTATATGTACTCAATACCACTGACTCCCACTTCACTTGTTCCTTGTTGCTTTTTTGTATACCCCAATATATGAGAGCATATCGGACCAAATGGGTAGTGACGTTTATAAAGAGCGGTGATTTTTTCTCCTGTTATATTGTGCTCCTCTTCATGTAAATTTACTTCTCGATTAGAAATTTTTTCTCCATCAAAAATAACAAAATAAGAGATTTTGTTTGCTGCAAGCTCAATATTATTTCTATCCAAAATTTTACCTCGCTGCGGTAAAATAGTGGTTATTCGTATCCTATTTTTATTGGACAATATTTCGTATTTTCGTTTATTTTTGATTTGTAAATTGTATAGCCTATAACTAAAAACGGCAGAAATGGTAAGATGAAACCCACCCAATATAAATGCTCTTCGGTTAAAGACTTTATTTTTTGTTCGCATAAGATCCCTTGCATGAACCATTTGAGATTGTGAAATCAAAAAAACAGAGCGTTTTTGATAGCAAAAATATTTTTGTGTGTCATTTGAAATGCTATTATTTTCATAGCATTTTCTCAAGTTATTTAACATCCCCTGTGGTTAAAATTTGGATTTAAAGCAGACTTATTTCGAAACTCAATTTTTAATGGCAATTTTGTTGTCGATGCTGAGCTACGCTCCTCAAATACATTCGAGTATTCTGCGGTGCTCTCTTGCACCTCTCCTAAAAATTTCTCACCATAAATCGGTTCGAAAGAAGTCTAGTGAAAGAAATTGTGTAAATATTTATCTTAAATTTTACAGCAAAACCCCACTTTAAGTTGATGAGATAATAAGAAATCTTGACGAATTAGCTCATTCATGCCATAATTAGCATGGTTAACAATTACCACTGTGAGGTTAAATTGTGTTGTTACAAAGAATTATTATAGATAAATTGGAAAAGCTATTTTTGCATAGGCTTGCAATTGATAAAAAATATTTTGAAGAGTTTTCAAAGTATGTAGAAAAAAATCTCAAAATTGATTTGGAGGAATTTATAAATTCCATTTATAAATCTAGCGGTGGAGATATTAATTTTCGTGATTAATACTATGAAAGGTAATTATTATAATGGCACATGTGTTCCAATTGCTCATTATGCTGGTGATAATTTTATTACAGATAGAGTCAGTACTTTTGTTGGATTTGCTCTTGGAGTAATTGCATACAAAACTATTCAGGCACTTCCACAGTTAACAGAAAATATTTCTGATTTATGGCATAGGAGATAGGAGTCAAGGCACAATGAATCACGATTGAGTAGATATAAAGAAATACAAGGCAATATTGTGGCGAGTAAAGTAGTAGAGCATGTTTCTTCTAATTATGCAGTTGAAAGATAATCACTATATCCGCTACTGTGGTCACACAACACTGCGCTAACATCCGTTTTTTGGCCAGTTGTCCGCAAAATGCAACATATACCATACTTATAAAATACTACAAAAGAATTTAAGAGAAGAAACCTACTTTCTCATCATACAAATATAACTTATCCATTTTTACAACATCAAGTTCATTGTCTTCAAGTTTGGTAAGCACACTATTTACATCACCATTTGTAATATTACGCTTTGCGTCAGCGATAAATCTGCAGGTTATTTGGTCACTAATATATTTTGAGCTTCCTGGCCAAACTGCAAGTCCTTTTGAATATATTGCTATAATTTTTAATTCTTCTGATGAAAATAGTTCGATTACTTTATCGAAGTTGCTAGATTTATCCCAAGCGAGTGTTATATCAGCGCCAGCTAATTTTTTAACCTTATAATCCTGTCCATAATTACTTTCCACTGTATTGATTTTATTGTTTGAATCTTTGCTTACTACAAGCTCAGATAATATTTTTGATTTTTTTCCCAGGTTATCTATAACAGCTTCTGCAAATTCTTTGGTTCCAACCTTTCGTTTACTCCTACCTTCTTTATATAAATCAGCAGTGTGTATGCCGCCTTCTAGAGTCTTAAGCCACGCATCGTAAATTAACTTTGCGGTATCGGCTTGTCCTATATAGATTAACATATGTATTGCAGCATTTAAAAGCCCTGAAGGATTAGCTATATTTTTTCCTGCAATATCAGGCGCAGAACCATGAACTGCTTCAAACATTGCGTATTCACTACCAATATTACTACTTCCTGCAAGCCCTACAGACCCTGAAGTTTGCGCTACAATATCTGATAATATATCTCCATATAGGTTTTCTGTAACAATAACATCAAAATTTTCTGGCTCTGTTGCAACTCTTGCCATTCCAATATCAACTATATGATGTTCTGTTTGTATATTAGGATAGTCCTTTGCAATACGATCAAAAGCTGCATGAAAAGCGCCATCAGTCATTTTCATTATATTATCTTTAGTCAGACAAGTTACCTTCTTTCTATTATGTTTTTTTGCATACTCAAAAGCATATCTGCATATCTTCTCTGAACCTGACCTAGTAATAATTTTTGTGCATTGGTAGAAGTCACCTGTTAGTCTATGTTCTATTCCTGTATAAACATCTTCTTCATTTTCACGTATTACTGCGATATCAAACTTACCAAATTTATTCTCTATGATAGGATGATATGAAATGCAAGGCCTTATGTTTGCATATAATCCAAGGTTTTTTCTGAGTGCTACATTTAAACTCTTATGACCCTTACCTTGAGGAGTAGTAGTAGGAGATTTTAGCAATATCTTATTTCTCTCAATAGATTCCCAACCGCTTGGAGAAATTCCATGAGACCATTCTTTATTATAAACACATTCACCTATTTCAATAGTATCTATCGATACTTTTGCTTCTGCTTCACGCAGTATCGATAGAACTGCTTCCATAATTTCTGGTCCGATACCATCGCCATATGCAACTGTAATTGGTGTAGACATAACTTTAATTCATTGTTAATGTATTAATACTAATTAAAATAATCAAACAGTACAAGCAATCAGTATTGTGGAGAATAGTTAATTATTTATTAACGCTAATGTTCTTTTTTAAGTGATAACTTCAATTTTATATTTACTAGAAGTAGTAGTATTATTATGGTATATTATATATTTATTATAATATTGAGCATATTTATATAATTTTGGAATGATATGTTTACTGTTAATTAATAATTATTAAGTGTGATTTTTATCATTTGTTAATAAAAGTTTGCTTTGTTATTTTCCTTGGTTATATATATTACTAAAATGATAAATTATTTATGGGGTCTAAAATATGCGTATATTGTTAATTGAAGATGATTCGGTAAGCGCAAAAGCTGTAGTTAGTGCTTTGAGCTCTGACGGGCATTTTTGCGATGTTGTTACCTCTGGAGCAGATTATAGCAATAATATTGTTTCGAGTAACGGGGATCACTACGATTTAGTTATTCTAGATATACATTTACCTGGCGATGTTGATGGATATGATATATTACTAAGGTTAAGGAATGCAAAAATCAAAGTTCCTGTCTTAATACTCTCATGCATGACTGCTGTTAATCAGAAAGCTAAAGGTCTTGGCTATGGTGCTGATGATTATCTAACCAAGCCATTTCATAAGAGCGAACTATTAGCAAGAATCAAGGCTATAGTACGACGTACTAAAGGTCATCCTGAGTCAGTGATAAAAATCGGTAAAATAAATATCAACTTTGATCATAGAGTAGTTGAAGTGAAAGGTAAAACTGTTCATCTTACTAATAAGGAATATTCTATGATAGAGTTGCTTGCGTTGCGTAAGGGCACAGTTCTAACAAAAGAAATGTTCTTGAATCATCTTTACAATGGTTTAGATGAACCTTCAGATAACAAAATAGTTGATGTTTTCATGTGTAAATTGCGTAAAAAGCTTGAAGAGGCTAACGATGGCAAAAGTCACATAGAAACTGTTTGGGGAAGAGGATACGTTTTAAAAGAAAATATTGATGACGATGAAGGTTACTCTTCTGATATAAGTGAAAGCAGTGGTGGGTATCAAGCAGAAAAAGTAAAGAACTAATGCGTGAAATGCTTATTTCTTTTAAATATATTATTGCTTATGTTACACGTGAAAATCTGCAAGTCTGCAGCTAATAGGTTTTGAAAAGGATTTAATTTCTTTTGCCTTTAAGTTATCCGCCTCAGCTAAGTTTTATGTTACATACAATGCTTAATATTTAGAAGCCTGTTTAATCATAGCCTCAAAAAATCTTATTTATCTCATTTCTTCCATAGGCTCTATATTGAAAATCAAAAGCGCAGAAGAAATCACATATATAATAGCCTGCACAAGGAACATTCTTGCAGCAGTAAGATTTAGGTCATTCTCTATTATAAAACGCATATTTAAATCGTTTTTTCCACACCCCCATAAAACATGAAATGCTTCTGCAAGCTCAAGTAAATAAAAAGTAATTCTATGCGGTTCACAAAGTCTTGCTGAAGTTTCTACTATGCATGGCCACTTTGCCAAGACTTTTATCAAAGATAGTTCTCCTTCTGTCTTTAAAAGTGAAGGATTAGCATCTGGCAGATCTTTTGGAGCATT
This sequence comes from Wolbachia endosymbiont of Ctenocephalides orientis, assembly GCA_028571345.1. GTDB lineage: Bacteria > Pseudomonadota > Alphaproteobacteria > Rickettsiales > Anaplasmataceae > Wolbachia. Next base: position 1,099,530 of record CP116769.1, on the reverse strand, counting down.
GCGCATTAATGAATGAGCACGCGCGTGGGCATATTGGACGTAAAAAATAGGATTGTCTTTTGATTGCTCCTTAACTTTAGCAAGGTCAAAGTCAAGTACCATATCATTTTTGCGTGTTAGCATTATAAAACGAGTGATGTCTTTACCTAATTCTTCCACTACATCCCTTGCCGTTAGAAAATTGCCAGATCTTTTGGACATTTTCACAGGCTTACCATTCTCAAAGAAATTCACGATATTATGCAACTTAACTTCTATTTTTGCTTTATCGTCGCTTAACGCTGAAACTACCGCTTTTAATCTTTTAATATAACCACCATGATCACTACCAAGCTCTACTATCATATTGTTGAAGCCACGTGATATTTTATCAAAATGGTAAGCGATATCAGATGCAAAGTAAGTCCAACTGCCATCTTCTTTCTTTAGTGCACGATCAACATCATCTCCAAATTCTGTGGAGCGAAACAACATCTCTTTTCTAGCAGTCCAATTTGCGCTTTCTTTTCCCTTTGGTTTCTCCAAATACCCTTCACATACTAAGCCTTTTTTGTACAATAGTTTCACACCTTCTTCAATTTTACCACTTTTTTGCAGTTCATACTCTGAAGTAAAAACATCATGACTTACTCCAAGTAAGTGCAAATCTTGTTTTATAAGTTCTAAGATGGAGCTTAGGACATAATCTCTAATGATTTGATCATCTTGGTTATTTAAAAGCTCTGTGCCATATTTTTTGGCTAGCTCCTCTCCTATTGGTTTTAAGTATTCACCTGGGTATAAGCCCTTTTCTATACCGATTTCTTCTCCGAGCGCTTCTTTATATCGAAGATATACTGATTTGATCAAGATATCTATCTGCGCACCAGCATCATTAATATAATATTCCCTGGTAACTCTATAACCAACTTTTTCCATTAATTTTGCTAGAACATCACCAAACACAGCTCCTCTTGCATGACCAATATGCATGGGACCTGTTGGGTTTGCAGAAACAAATTCAACATTAAGGTCCTGATTATTACCTATATTCAAAGTGCCAAATTCTGTTTTTAATTTGTTTATGTTCTTTAAAATTCCATGCCATATTTCCGCCTTCAAGTGCATATTGATAAAACCAGGCTTTACTACCTCTACTTTTGCAACTTCATCAAAAAGCTCAAATTCTTGAGCTAAAAGATTCGCGATTTCTATTGGGTTCTTTTTTTCATGTTTTGCAAGCACCATAGCAACGTTTGTGTAAATATCTCCATATGCCCTATTACTTGGAGGCTCTACAATAAAATCTTCTGCACTTGTGCTTATAATACCACGTTGCTTTAACTCACCTAATTTACTTGAAATGAGAGCAAAGACTTGCTTAAAAATATTCATCAATAAAACTTATGAAGGCTTATAACAATATAACAAGTAAATACAGCAAATTAAAGACCTATCTCTTTACTCCACGTGATATAGATTGCTGGCTAACAGCACTAACATCAATCGATGAGCTTGGACCACTCCTCACCTGAGATGTAGATATATGCTTAGGTTTAGGGCTATTTGATTTTATTTCACCAATTCTAGTTACCGTAAATGGTTCGCCTGCAACCACAATACACAAAGGAGTTTTGCTACTAGCTTGCTTTGGATCATGCTTTAGATTAGATTGGTTTGCTTCCTGCAATTTTTGCCTTTCATAATTTTTGAGTGCATCAGGTAATACTTCTTCATCTGAAGATAGCACTACTTCTTCTTGGTCGCAATCACCGTATCTTCTCTTCACTCCATAAGCATATGGCTGATTTGTATCCATTGCTTCCTTTGGTTTAATTTTTACGTTACCTTCCGGTAAATTGCTAATAATATGCACTGCAAAATTTCCATGTTCATCACATTTATATGGCTGATTTGTACCCATTGATGTTTCAGATTGATTAATAGAGTTTTTTTCTATTTTTCTTTCCCAGTGCAACACCACGCATCATTGCTTTTTCTAGCTTGTTTTTTACGTCACCTTCCGGTAAATTGCTAATAATAGACACTGCACTGTTTCCATGGTCATCACATTTATATGGGTTAACACCTAATGAAATTGCTCTTGATATTTTCCTTAGATGACTTTGTCTAGAAGTACCCTTTATACGTTTAGAAAAAGAACCAATGTACAATGGAATAAGGCGAGTCAATACATTCTCGCCATCGTTTTTTCTTGGATATCCCTCAGACTTTGTTGTACCACCAATATCTCCTCCTTCTTCCATTAATTTATTAAGACGTTTACTAGATGTTTTACCACTACAAATTGCGCTGATCAGTTTATTAGTGCTTCGTTGTTTTCTTTCTTTATTTTCTAAAAGTTCTTTTGCACCTATACCAGCTACAGCAATATCAGTTGGAGTTCCACCATATTGATTTACTAGAAACGGGTTAGCTCCTCTTTCAAGAAGGATTTTTATTGCTTCTATTCGGTTAGACGAAGCAGCATTGTGCAAAGGAGTATTGCCTTTATCTCCTTGTGAGTAAATGTCAGCTCCAACATTTAACAGCTCATTTACAATTAACAAGGCAGTGTTATCATCAACATTAAATTCTGGTTGTTTTTGTAAAGCATAATGTAAAGGGGCACTATCTAGCAAATCTTTTAGATTAACATATACTTTTCCTCCCTTTTTCAGCAAAAACTTAACTTCTTCTATATTTCCAGCCATTACAGCATAGTGTAAAGGAAATTCAGCTTTATATTCATCTTTACTATCACTCATAACTCACCCCTAATCTTTACCTTAATATCCATAATAAAATATAACCATTAAATATATTTAAATGCTTGATTTGCTATAAAGAGCTACTGCTCTACTATATGTGAAGCTAATCCAATACCTAAGGCAAATTTATAATTAAATTAAGCAACTTAAGTTGTCATGCAAGTAGCGTGACACTGGAATCTAGGACTTTTCTTAATAACTGGATCTTATGGTCAAGCCCACAACTGTACGAACATTTTATTTTGTAAGTAATCTTGCCACAAAATACAGTATGTCATCCCAGTGCTTGACACTGGGATCCAGTTTCTATAACAAAATTTCATCATATAAGACTTTCCATTCCTGATTTGTCTGTTCGATTAAATTTATTTTCCATTTCCTTTGCCAGCTTTTTAAAAGCTTTTCTCTACCAAGTGCCAAATTTATATCTTTAAACTCCTCAAAATGAACCAATTTGTCAGCGTTTTACTTTGATGTAAAAACAGAAATGGCCTTAGTTTTATGCTCCCAAATTCGTTTAGTTAAATTTGATGTTATGCCTATATATATGGTTCCATTACGCTCGCTTGCAAGGATATAAATATAATAGTTTTTCATATATAATAAATAAGATTACTGGATCCCAGTGTCAAGCACATAGCTGTATGAACGTTGTAATTTTGGACGATTTTCTGCCACTGGCGATGTCATTCCAGTGCTTGACACTGGAATCCAGTATAAATTTACTTTCCTCTCAAGCTGCATTTTCATGCAAAATAAGAAATTATTCACAGGCAAAGGCCTTCTGGATCCCAGTGTCTGAGCACTGGGATGACACAATTGTGTGTACAGCTGGCCTAAAAACGCAACGTTCTTACAGTTGTGTGTCAAGCACTGGGATGACACCATTTCGCAGACAACTGGCCTAAAAACGCAATGTTTGTACAGTTATGTGTCAAGCCATAGGATGACAGAAACGGTAAACCTTATCTATATTAGCTATAGATGGACGATTCATAGCAACTGCTCTTTTGGACTATATATCTAAAATAGAAGAAAATTTATCCGCATGTGAATTTTTCATAGCTTTTAATATGTCATAGTCTGTAAAATCTAGTTTTATCGGTGTGATTGTGATAAATCCTTCTTTTATTTTACCAACACTTCCACTACCTGAATGCTCTCGAGACCAATTTAGGCTTAAAGAATTATCCTGATTGTCTGTAAAAGTTAAATCACCATCAATGTTATATATACCTTGCTCAGCAAACTCTATTCCTTTTACTTTCTCTATTGCGGGAAAATTTACGCTCATGACTGCATTTTTAGACCAGCTAATTTCAAGCAATTTACCAATAATTTTCTCTGCCCAAGTTTCTGTGTTAATCCAACTTATCTCACCATTATATGCTTGGCTTAATGCAATCGACGGTATGGATCTTGCAGTCCCCTCCATTGCAGCACCAATTGTTCCAGAATAACAAACATCGTCACCAACATTTGATCCAATATTTATTCCAGATAATATCAAATCTGGATTTTTATCCATAAGTTTGTTAAGTGCGATAATAACGCAGTCTGCAGGGGTACAGGATATACTAAATTCCCTTTTATTATTTATATCAGGTTGCATTATTTTAATAGAACCTTTGACTGGATAAAGAGACCTTGCAGCTCCACTTCTATCGATATCTGGTGCAACTACCCATATTTCAGACGCAAATTTTTGTGCAATTTTTTTTAATAATTTTATCCCCTCGCTGTTAAAGCCATCATCATTCGTTATTAATACTCTCATATGCAATAGTTTTTTAGTTTAGTTTATATACTAGCACATTTTGTTGAAAGTAACAGCAGATGTTTTTTTCAAGGTACAAGGTCTATTGAATAACTAAAGTAGTGCTATATGTTGGAATAAAATAAGAAAGACACTATAATCAATAATTATCTACATGTTTTGCTCAATGATTAACAAAGAAGCTGTAAAAGAAAGCCTAAGAAAAGTTATAGAGCGTAAAAGCGGAAAAGATGTAGTAGAACTTGGCATGATTTCTTCGATTATCATTAAAGGAGGAAACGTTGGGTTTGCACTTGAATTTACTGGCAATGCAAGAGTGCGTGAAGAGCTGAGGAGAAATTGTGAAAAAGCTGTTGAAGATATACCGGGAGTGATAAGGGTGACAGTAGTTGCCACTTCTAAAAAGCAATCCACACAACAAAAAGCTAAATTAGATATTGGAGGAGTAAAAAATATAATCATCGTTGCATCTGGTAAAGGAGGTGTTGGAAAATCTACAGTTGCACTAAAACTTGCTCTTTCTTTGTCAAAGTTAAAACATAGAGTAGCGCTGGCTGATGCTGATATATATGGACCTTCAATTCCTAAAATGCTCGGTACTGAAAATCTAAAACCAGAAATACAAAATAGCAAAATAATACCAATAGAAAAGTATGGGCTGCATACTATTTCAATTGGCTGCCTAATTGATAAAGACCTTGCAGCAATATGGCGTGGACCTATGATAACAAAAGCACTTTATAACTTGTTAATGGGAACAAAATGGTCTGATATAGAATATTTAATAATTGATACACCGCCTGGAACTGGAGATGTGCACTTAAGCCTGATGGAAAATTTTAATTTAACTGGTGCTATAATAGTCTCAACTCCACAGGAGCTTGCATTAATTGATGCCCGCAAAATTTATGATATGTTTACAAAACTAGATGTACCAATTATCGGTATTGTAGAAAATATGAGTTATTTTATTCATAACAACTCAAAAACATACATATTTGGACAGGAAGGTGTAAAAAATATGTCTAAAAAACTAGGAATTAAACTCTTAGGTGAAATTCCAATAGATCCGCAGATATGCAAAGCGTCAGAATGTGGAAATCCCTTAGAATTAAGCGAAGATTTGGCGAAAATTTATGAAAATATTGCCAAAATTGTAGAAAAATTTAGATCTTGTGTGGTTTAAGACTGCGTATAGTCTGTCCATTTATCATAAAAAAATATTTCCTCTATTGGTCTTCTTTTTTTCCTTGATTTCAGCATCCTCTTTCTCGTAACCAACTGCTATTACAGACATCACATTAAAATTTTCTGGTATACTGAATTCTTTCACTATCTTATCTTTATCAAATCCTCCCATCTGATGTGCAATTAAATTCATGGATGCAGCTTGCAGCATAAGTGCGTAATTTGCTGCACCAGTGTCATGTTTAGCCCAGAAATTTTTTCCCTTATCTAGTCTTCGAAAGTTTTTAGCGCTTAAGGATATGATTAACACTTGTGCATGTTTTGCCCATTTTTGATTAGATTCATCAAGGCAGTTTAGTAATTTTTGCCATGCGCTTTCATTGTTCTCTTTTTGACAGATTATATATCTCCACGGCTCATCACCAAAACACGAAGGAGTCAGTCTTATGGCTTCTATTAAAACATCTATTTCCTTCTGAGCTACTGCTTTTTGGCAATCATATGAGCGCCCACTATGTCTTGCCTTTATTAACTCTAATAAATCTTCTTTGCTTATCATATTTAATTTATTAACATGTAGAGTATAGCACAAAAATTTAAATTGCAAAATTTTCCACATATGTATATTACTTGTGAACTATCTTTAGTAATAATTTATGCTCGCAACTAAGTTTAGCAATAGGTCAATATTGATTGAGATATTCTGCTGCACCCTACTTCTATTTCTCACAGCTCAAATAAGCATACCATTACAGCCTGTTCCTATTACGTTGCAAACATTAGGAGTAATGTTTATTGGGCTCAAATTTAATAGCAGAACAGCGTTTTGCTCTGTTTTTACATATATATTACTTGGCACAATAGGGGCACCTGTTTTTGCAAATTTTTCCGGTGGTTATCATATTATTCTAGGACAAACTGGTGGATATTTAATTGGCTGCTTAGCTGCTGTGATAGTAATGGACGAGATAAACAAACTGTTAAAACCTAAATATGGATTGCTTGTATGTAATTTTGTAAGTTGCTTAGCAGGTACAATAACCATATTTGTCTGTGGCATTAGTTGGCTTGCTATTTATTTAGGGCTAAAGCAGGCTATGACTGTTGGATTATTGCCATTTATTTTTCCTGGATTCATCAAGATTGTTTTGCTTGTTGCAACTCTACAATATTTTAAAAAGTGATAAAGTTTCGTCCACATCATTTCATGTGTACTCTTGCATTTAAAGGGTATGATTACTCTGAAATTTTTGTGAAAAATTATAAAGAAATAGTAGGCAAAATCATTGACAACCCTAATATTAAAATTGAAGTAGTTAGTAGTCTTGGCAGTGTTTATACAGTTTGTCCAAATCAGACTGAGCTTGGTAAATGCAACAAGCAAGCAAAAGTTTTAGAGCTTGACAGAAAACATATGGAAATTTTGGAAATTAAAATCGGAGAAGCTTTAACCTGGAGTGAAGCGGTAAGAAAAATTAGAGACAACATGTCCATAGAAAAATTTGAGTAAGCATGCAAAGGATACAGTTGGCAATCATATGGAATATGTAAAAACAACCTTATGACCCTACCTATGGCATAGCAAACAAAAAATTTAACAGAAATAAAAGGATTAAGTATACGAAAAACAGAATTAGTTATCATCTTCAAATATAGAACTAATTTTTCTACCCCCAGCAGAAAATTTATTAGTCCAACTACTCTTCACTTCTGTTACGTCTTTAGTAGCACTTGTATCGCTGTATCTTTTTATTTTTCCATCCAGTTTATCTGTTATTTTTAAGTCCAGATGGTCTTTTTTCCATTGGTTAGTAGCAGAAAATACTCTGTTTAAATCTTGAGTGTGAATTAGATATTTTTGATCCTTGGGGTACACTTCCTGTGCCCAAGCGAATAGCTCAAAATAGCGAGCAAATAATTCCGATGAGCGTGATTCTGCAGTTTTATAAGCTTGTATCTCCTCAAATATGATCCGGCCGATAATGTTTTCACAAGTATATTTGACTGCTTTAAATTTTGCTCAACATCCTGATATACCTTATGTAGAAATTCCTGTGCTAGATTCAAATTAAGTTCTTTTTCAACCATGTGTGAAAGCTCATGTATTATGATATAAGGATTTGATCTTCGAAGCACAATAATGTATTTGTTTGCGCTGGAAGATTGTATCGTTTTACACAACCCCTCTTCTATATCTACTGATCCCTCTTTATATATTTCAAATGAAAGTCTATCTTGCTTTATCAGTGATAAAGTAAGATTGAGTGTGTTTTTAAATTTCTCAAATTGATAGAGATATTCTATGTAACCTGCAATGCTTTCACTGCTTCCCACTCTAGTAGCCTGCCTTATCAAATTTTTAATTAGCATACTTTATCCATCAGCTAGCAATTTATACTACAGAACTTTTGGGTAATAAAGCATTTAAGAATTCTTCAGGACTCAAGCCCTGGAGATTAAAGTCAATGGCGCCCTGAAATTGGGATATCTGAAAATGAGGGTTGTAATTTATAACACTCTGGATTGTTATCCCAATAAAAATCTTCTTTGCTGTCTTTCCTGGAAATACTTACTTCAGCCAGTCAAGATGGAGTTGGTGATGAACTTCGGCTATTCCCAGGTAACGGCCTACTTGCTGGACTAACATCCTCCACTAACACATCAATTAGTGGCGATACTTCAGTTCTAGCTTGAGCCATTGGTACATTTTCACCACCATGTGAATTAGTAGACAAAGAGAAGCTAATTGGTGATGGACTTCGGCTATTCCCGTATAATGGGCTACTTCCAGGTGACGAGCTACTTACTAGACTAATACTCCCCACTGATATATCATCTAGTGGTATTCCTTCAGTTATAGCTGTAGTAGGCGGTGTGCTTTGCATACCCAATTCAGGATCTGAATTTGCATTTTCTGGTACATATCGAGTCATTAGTATATTTTCACTACCATGTGGATTAGTAGACGATTGCTTTGATTCAATTCAGAGTTTGAACTTGATCTACTATCTAGCTCAAAGGTGGGTTGTGTATAGCGACATAGGTTGTGGTGGATGACGGAGGAGACGTTGATCTTTCATATTCAGTACTTGATGGTAATGTTGCTCTATCAGATCCAGTGCTTGATGATAAGTAGATACCCTTTGTGTAGATCCACTTAAGGTCGTTTGTACACCGTTTGATGTTGAAGCTTGTGAAGTATCTTCAGTTACCATGTGAGAAGTAGAAGGTGTTTTTGGTTCTTTAGGCTGTGTTGTAGTTTGCGCAGTAGTAACCGGACTGCTAGCAATTGTGTCTGTTGAGGTTTCAGATTCTTTTCTTTTTGTTGTTTCAGTAATTTTTGTTGCACTATTTGTCACCGTAGGAATAGCAGATGTAGGTTGTTCAGTAATCTATTCAGTAGTTGTAGATGCTACTGTGCTGCTTGAAATAACTTCTGGTGTCAAGTGACCGTTTATAATGTTTGCAAAATAACTGAGAGATTTGATGCTGCTTACTGGTATGAAAGTAACTCCTGAATGGCGGAAGAGGTTATCTACATAAAAAGTTATGATATTTTCTCCACTTACTGCAGTTACGGTAAAACCACCTTGACCATTGTCTCTAACATATAACTGTCCTACAGGATATGTAAATTTATAAGCTAGTTTCGCTTTGAATGATAATCTTTCGTACTTTTTTCGTGCTTTTTCATTTAACCATTTTTCAGGAAAAATGATTCCTATTTTATCAACTTCACCAGAATCTTATACCAATGTAAGAGATAGTCGCCCCTTGTATTTATTTTCTACATTGATGCCCGTATCCCATTCATATGTCTTGGACTGATATGATGGGCTAATAAGCAATTTTACCTTGCTACTTCCTTAATCGTTATCTTGATAGCCAAGTCCATAAGTGACCCCGTTCACCTCCTTCAACCCTACATTTTCTAGGATAAAGCTTGTTGCTTCTCTTACTTCCAACGTATTTTCGAATAATTTATTAAAAATAGAAATAATTTTATTTAATATATTAACACATTATTATTACTATATTAATATATCAGCATCAAAAAAAAATTAAGCATAATTAAAAAATTATTTTTTTTGCAAAGGCTATTGATTAATTTCCAGATCTTTCATCCAATTTAGGTTAGAGATCTCGTATATAACATGGGGAGTAACGGAGTATGAATTAGGTAATAAAATACTCACTTTGTGCTTTTTAAGAATAAGTTTTAGCAGCACTTTCGTTCTACCTTCATCCTTCAATACTGTATTTAATTCTGTAGAAACTTTTTGTAAATCAGAGCACTCTGTAGTTAAAACTAATTTCCTTATTGCAAAAGCTACACTTTCTACAAAATCAAATATATCTTTACCTACTAACCTTGCGGTATTTTCTGAGGTTTCAAGTTCAATTACCACAAATGCTCCAGGTGAGAATAAATCCCTTTTTTCTCTATTATGTCGTTATTGTAAAATGCTATTTCAGAAACGTTATGTGGGTCAGAGAATGTTAATATGACAAATCTTCCACGATTTGAAGTTCTCATTCGTACATTTAATATTACTCCTGCGGTTTTTGTTACTCTATTTTTTCCAATGAATCCAATATTTAGTTTCTCTAAAAGAACTGTAAATTTTTTGAATGGATGGTTAGTTAGATAAAATCCTAGTGAAAATAATTCATGCTCTAACTTTTCTTCCTCGTTAAAGTCTTCTACGTTTTCAAGTTTTGGTTTAAGAACATCAATATCACCAAACAGTGTAGATTGGTTAGACTCTTTATCTTGCTTATTTTTATTTGCAAAATAAATGAGTGTGTCAATTGATTCATATAGCTGCCTTCTGTTCTTATGTAAACTATCGCACGCTCCCGATTTTATCAAACTTTCTAGAGCTCTTTTGTTTATAATATGACCTGAATTTTGAATGAATTTCCATATATCTTTATAAGCACTTGAACTTATACTCACTATTTCTTCTGCAATAGAAAAACCAACATTCCTTAAAGAGGCAATGCCATAACGTATGCTTTCACCTTCTATGGAAAATTCCGCTTGAGATTTATTTATGTCAGGTGAAAGGACAATCACACCACTAAACTTTGCAGCGTGATAAAATAAATTCAACTTATCCCTATCACCAATATTCAAATTCATTAAAGCTGTAAAAAATTCCAATGGGTAATTAGCCTTCAGATAAGCTGTTTGATAGGATATCACTGCATATGCAGCAGCGTGAGATTTATTGAACCCATAGCCGGCAAATTTTGCCACTAGATCAAAAATGTAACTCGCTCTATCGTAGTCAAAGCCGTTTTTTGTTGCACCTTGAACAAAAAGTTCACGTTGCTTATCCATTTCTTCTTTAATTTTTTTACCCATAGCACGTCTGAGTAAATCTGCCTCCGCTAGACTATATCCAGAAAGAATACGTGCTATTTCCATCACCTGTTCCTGGTATATTATTACCCCAAAAGTCTCTTTCAGTACTCCTTCAAGTAGTGGATGAATATAATCTGGTTTTTCAAGCCCATGCTTTCTTGCAACGTAAGTCGGTATGTTATCCATAGGACCTGGGCGATAAAGTGAAATCAAGGCTATAATATCTTCAATGCAGTCTGGCTTTAGTTTTACCAAAGCTTCTCTCATTCCAGAGCTTTCAAGCTGAAATACGCCAATTGCATCTCCTTGTGAAAGCATCTCATAAGTTTTTTGATCGTCAAGCAGTACTGAGGAGATATCGATCTTTTTTTCGTTACGGTTGATCAAGCGACATACATGGTCTATTAGCGTTAATGTACCAAGACCAAGGAAGTCAAATTTTACAAGCCCAGCTTTCTCTACATACTTCATACTATACTGAGTAATTGGTAGAGACGAATTTGGATCGTAGTATACAGGAAGGAAGTTCTCTAATTTCTGATCACATATTACGATGCCAGCAGCATGGGTTGAAACGTGTCGATATATGCCTTCAAGCTTTAAAGATATATCAAGGAGTTTTGCTATTACTTCATCGCTATCACGCTCTTTCTGCAAGTTTTGATCAAGTTCAATTGCTTGCGATAAAGTTACAGGGTTCACAGGATTAAATGGGACCATTTTAGATATTTTATCCACCTGAGAGTAAGGCATTTGGAGCACTCGGCCAACATCACGTAGAACTGCTCTTGCTTTTAATTTACCAAAAGTGATTATCTGAGCAACATAACCATATTTTTTCTTCACATATTCAATAACTTGATCTCTTTTTTCTTGGCAAAAATCAATATCAAAGTCAGGCATCGAGACACGATCAGGGTTTAAGAATCTTTCAAATATTAGGCCAAATTTTATTGGATCAAGGTCGGTAATCTGTAAGCTCCAAGCAACAATTGATCCAGCACCAGAACCTCTTCCTGGACCAACTGGAATACTATTTGCTTTACTCCATCGAATGAAATCAGAAACTATTAAAAAATAACCGGAGTAGTTCATTGAAGTAATTACACTAAGTTCATATTCTAATCGATCGTAGTATTGTTTAAGATTAATATCATCATCTAGTCTATTGTCATTCCAGCGCGTGACGCTGGAATCTCTCTGGATCCCAGTTTCAAGAACTGGGATGACAGTGGAGATTGTGTTGGTAACAGAGAAGGATTGCACAATACGAAGTTTAAGCCCTGATACTGCCTGCTCTCTTAATTCTTCGTCCTCGGTTTTGCCTTCTCTACAAGGAAATTTAGGCAATATAGGCTCTCTGCTTCTTGGCATATAAGAGCACCTCTGTGCTATTACTAAAGTGTTATTAACTGCTTCTGGAATATCACTGAACAATTTCTCCATTTCTTTCGCAGATTTGAAATAATGCTCAGTAGTAAGTTTTTTTCTGCCAGTTTCAACTACATAACTTCCTTCTGATATACAGGTTAATATATCATAAGCTTCATAATCTGCTCTGTTTGCAAAAAACACGTCATTTGTTGCAACAAGTGGAATATTGTGCTGATAAGCAAAATCTATCAAAATTTCTTCAAGCTCTAACTCTTTACTTAATCCATGACGCTGTAGTTCAACGTATAAATGCTCATTGAAGGTTGAAAGTAATTTATTGATTACTTCCTCATCCTTTTTATGCAATAGCTGTGCTAATATTCCATCATATCCACCAGTCAAAGCAATTAATCCGGAACTTGAACTAAATAATTCATCAAAATCAACGTAAGGAATATCGTCGTTATTTTTCCGCTTTTTAAAAGATTCGCTTACTAAGCCAACTAAGTTAGCATACCCCTGCTCATTTTTAGCAAGCAACAATATAGGTAAATTTTGCTCTGAATGTTTAACTATAACATTACACCCTATTATTAGCTGTATTCCTTTACTTGCTGCATATTCTGCAAATTCAAGCGAGCCAAATAAATTACCAGAGTCAGTGACTGCAACTGCTGGCATTTTATTTTGCACACATAGGTTAATCAGATCTTCAATTTTGATAGAACTTTCAAGTAACGAATAAACACTGTGAACACGTAAGTGTATTAACATAAGAAATCTTAAATCAATAGTAAAAGACTACCATAATTTATGCACGAAGGCATATTTTTACGATATTTTATAAAAAAAAGTTATATAATATATTAAAAAAATAAACTATTTCTTGCTTAAGAAGAAAATGTATAATAATATTAAATTATATTATTTATATCTTAATTATTATGTTTGAAATCATAAAGCTAATAAAACCTGGTTACTTGGGTGCATTATAAAAAGATTAGTCGAATATTATAAAGATACACCAAAAGAAAACAGGAAAGAGTTTGGTGATGCAATCTTAGAAATCTTAGGCATGGAAAACTCTGATGGTAAAACTGCTGCAATGCTTGATATAAATGATGGTAATAACGGAAAAATAGAAGAAGCTATTTACTCATTTTCGTTAGAAAGCGAAAATTTTGATATACTACAACAGTTGATTGATGGGTTAGTTAAAGCTTATCAAGAAACAAAATCAACAATATATTCTAATAGAAAAGAATATGGCATTCAGAGCTTGAATATCTTTAACATGAAAAACAGTCAAAAACAAAACGCAGTAATGCTTGCAGCAAAACACGATTTAGCAGCTCTTTTGAAAGTGTGGTATGAAGTTCCAGATAGGTTAACTAAAGATAAATATTTACAAGAAGAGTTTGACGAGGTCTATGCGTTACGAGAGGCTTCATATATTACGCAAGATAATAATGGTCGTAATGCGTTGATGCTCGCAGTAAAGTCTGGTAATTTAGAATGTTCAAAGTTTTTATTATCACCTAAAACAGCTACAGAAATTCTTAATCAAAAAGATAAAAATGAAAATACAGCCTTAAGGCATGCTATTGAAAGTGGAAATTATGCTTTAGTAGAGGAGTTTTTAAGAGTTGTTGAAGGAACATTTAATGGAGTAAACAAATATTATCCAAATAAGAAAGTTACGCTTGTTATAGATGATAATATGTCATATTTCATCAACTTTCATCAACAATATCGAAAACGAAAATATACGCTCCTTAATAAAAACATTTATAAGTGAATCAAAAGGACACATTTCTAGAACTTCTTCACAATCGTTAAAGCGCAAAAGCACAGAGCAGGGTAACGAAACTCTTGATAAAAAGAGAAAAGAATAAATTACAGAAAAAGCTGTACTACGATCAATATAAAAAGTGCTTGATGGGGATGATGATCTTGATGGGCTTGAGAAATTGAAAAATAAAATAGAACCTACTAGATTAGTAAAATTTAAAAAATGGATGGACTATAAGTTAGCTAAATATACTACAGAACTTACAGAAGGTCATAAAAATGAAGTATACCAAAAGCTCAAGGAGCTAGAAGGAAAATTTTAGGAAGTTGGCCAATTAAGATTAATAAAACTACTTAATGAAGTAGAAAAAGAAGGTTTAACAGACAATCAAAAAGGTATAATAATTAACAATATTAAAAAAATAATATTGGAAGCAGATATAGATCTTTCTGAAGATCAAATGCATCTTATACCTAGCAGTATAATGAGTGAAGTAGTTGATATAATTAATACAAAAGAGAAAGCTGTTCAACTATCTAACTGAAGATTGCATTGTCTAAAAATACGATAGTCTCTCTTTTTCTGTTACTATTTGTGTTTTTATTATTACACATTTAATTAATGCGCCTCCTTAAAAGCCTAAACACGAAGAGGGACTGTAATAAATATTGAATTATTTAAAATTTAGTGCAATATACTAATATATATATAAATTGAGGAAAAATATGTCTGATAATGAACAAAGTGGAACAGGTAATAAACCAATGCCATTACCAAGAACTAGAACACAAGAGGATTATACTCCTCAAACTATAACGAGACAGTCGAAAATAACGCTTGACACTGTACCACCTGCACCATCACGTAATGACTGTATCACTAATGCTCAAGTTTCGCCTTTCTCAAATAAAGGTAGTGATCGTGACAGTAATAATAACGACAAAAATTACCGGCATTTAGGTGGACCCAAAGGTGGAAGGCATTAGTCAGTATATATTGACACAAGAAAGCCTATTATAGAATTTAGAGTGGTGTCTCATTAAGCAGTACCACTCTTACTTTACATAATCAACATTTCTGTGCTTCCTGAAAAATTCACTTTAAATATGATAGTCTGTCTGTTTCCGTTACTATCTGCGTTTGATTACTACACATTTAATTAATGCGCCCCCTTAAAAGCCTAAACACGAAGAAGGACTATAATAAAACAACTATTATTTATCTTAATAAATGAGTAAAGTAGATTAAAAGATCGCGAGGAAACTTTGCAAGATAAAATAAAAAAGATAGTGATTTCAGGAAAGGAAGTATGGCCAATTATCGAGGGCGGCAAAGGAATAGCAATTAGCGACGGAAGGTCAAGTGGAGCATTTGCTGCAGCAGATGCTGTTGGCACATTCTCTGGTGCAAATGCTAAACTTCTTAATGAAAATGGTGAGCCAATACCATTAATTTACAAAGGCAAAACAAGAAATGAAAAACACAATGAACTAATTGAGTATAGCATCAAAGCTGGAATCAGCCAGGCAAAAATAGCTAATGAAATATCAAAAGGGCGTGGAAGAATACATATGAATGTGCTGTGGGAAATGGGAGCAGCAGAACGTGTGCTTCATGGCATATTAGAAGGAGCGAAGGGTTTAGTTCATGGTATTACCTGCGGTGCAGGAATGCCATATAGGCTTGGAGAAATTTCAGCAAAATATCAAGTTTACTATTATCCCATCATCTCATCTATGCGAGCTTTTAAAGCGCTATGGAAGCGTGCATATCAAAAAATATCCTCTTATCTACTTGGTGGGGTGGTGTATGAAGATCCATGGCTTGCAGGAGGGCATAATGGATTGAGTAATAGCGAAAATCCAGAATTACCACAAGCGCCACTTGAAAGAGTTATTGAGCTGAGATCTTTTATGAATGAAATTGGTCTTTCGCATACACCAATTATTATGGCAGGTGGAGTATGGCATTTGAAAGATTGGCAGAATTGGTTTGATAATCCACAGATTGGACCAATAGCTTTTCAATTTGGTACTCGCCCACTCCTAACACAAGAAAGTCCTATTTCTACTGAATGGAAAAAAAAACTACTAACTTTAAATGAAGGCGATGTGTTTTTAAATAAATTTAGCCCAACAGGATTTTATTCTTCAGCAGTAAGAAATGACTTTATACGTGAGTTGCAAGAAAGAAATTCACGACAAGTAAAATTCTCCGAAAACGCCGATATGGAATTTAATAGTGGACTTGCTATTGGTGCAAGAGGTAGAGAAATTTATCTTCGCTCGGAAGACAGGGAAATGGCAAATAAATGGATTGAAGAAGGATATACAGAAGGAATGAAAACTCCAGACTCAACAATTATTTTTGTAACACCAAATAAATTTACGCAAATAAGAGAAGATCAAATCAACTGTATGGGATGTTTAAGTCATTGTCTATTTAGCAATTGGAAGGATCACGGCGACCATTCAACAGGACGAAAGCCAGATCCACGTAGTTTTTGTATACAAAAAACACTACAAAATATTGTACATGATGGAGATATTGAAAACGAACTCATGTTTTCTGGACATAATGTTCATAAATTCAAGCAAGATCCGTTTTATGAAAATGGCTATATAACAACAGTAAAAGAGTTGGTTGAAAGGATATTGAGCGGGTATTAAACCCATTTCAAAAAAGCCAATAGACAATCCATAAGATGGTCTATTTTTTATAATTGCTTAAATCTAATATTATCTTATTAATGTAGCGATCATTTGCGTCTTTTACTATAAATTTTATACAATTTTTATATTTTATAATATCACCTGCTGCAGGAACCTTGTCGGCAATTGAAAGAACTAGACCACCAATTGTAGCATAATCTTCTTCAGAATCGCGTAACCTTATATTTAGGCTTTCCTCTATCTCCTTTATAAGCGCCCTTGCTGATACCTCAAATTTATTTTTAGATAATTCTGTTATCGCATGCTCCAAGCTTACTTCATTTTCATTATCAATATTTGGTATTATTTCCTCTATAAGATCAGTCATCGAAACTAGGCCATCAGTTCCGCCATATTCATCCAATACGATAGCTAAGTACGATTTTGAAGATTTCATCTTAATAAAAAGATTAGTTGTCCTCATTGAAGGTGGAACAAATATTACACTCTGCATTACACTTCTTAGACTGAAATTTTCCTCTTTAGAAAGGAGAACATCTTTTATGTAGAAAAAGCCTACTATATTATCAAAATTGCCCTTATAAATTGGTACTTTAGTGTGTAAAGTATTTTTTATTTTCTTTAATATTTCTTGTTTACTTGACTCAATTTCTATTGCAAATATTTCAGTACGCGGAGTCATTATGTCCATAATACTGCAATCATGAAACTTCAGCAGGCTGTTAAATATGTTAAGATCTGGAAGGTCTTTCATCAGCGCTTCAGTTGTACATTTTTTTAACACAGAAAACTTTTTGAAAAGAAACAAAAAAACTCTATATGCTACTTTCTCTATAAAACCCTTCTTTTTACTCAATTTAGCTATTGTAATTGTCAAATACTTTAAGATAAGGAAAAACTGTTATTAAATGTTTAATAAGTATGTGGATAAAGTCAAATAAATTTGTGGATTACCTGTTAATAAAAATTATTCACAATTGACCAACAGTTTTGTCATCAACATATACATAGTTTAACAACAGCACGCAGTGGAAAAAAGATTTTCCATAAAATGGTATTATTAACACACTTAACATCCAACTTGTACACATAAATTACATGAGAAAATCAATAACATACAAAAACTACTAACATAATTATCCACAAATGAAATATAGCAAATTTTAACTGAATTTTAAGTTACTAACAAGTTGTTGTAGGAACTACTATTATAACTATACTTATATATATATATAAATTAAGTGAAATAGATTGGAAACTAGCAAAACGATAATAGCAGAAATTATAAAAAGTAAAAAAACAGGCAAAAAAATACCAATTTGGCTAATGCGGCAGGCAGGCAGGTCACTTCCTGAATATCTCGACGCAGTGAAAAATATAAATAACTTTATGGAAATATGTTACAACACAGAATTGTGTGTGGAGTTAACATTACAACCAACAAAAAGATTTGATATGGACGCAGCGATAATTTTTTCAGATATTCTAGTAATAGCTGATGTTTTGGGTTGTGATGTAAAGTTTGTACGTGGTATAGGGCCAAAAATAAAACCTATAGAAAACTTGAGCAAAATAAAAAACTTAAGTACTACTGATATTCAAGCAAAAACTTTACCAATTCTAAATGCAATAAAGGCAGTCAGAGAAAAATTACCGAAAGAAAAAACTCTCATAGGATTTGCTGGTGGACCTTGGACAGTAGTCTCCTATATTATAGAAGGCGGTAGCAGCAAAGATTTTTCTAGAGCTTTGAACTTTCCGAAATCAACTCTAAAGGAGATAATTAAAAAAATTACAGACGCAACAATCGCTTATCTTATCAATCAAATAGAGCATGGTGCTGATGTTATTCAGATATTTGAAAGTAATGCTGGAATTCTTCCAGCAAAAATGTTTGAAGAGTGCATTATAAAACCAACAGAGAGAGTTGTTTCAGAAATCCAAAGTAAATTCCCTAATTTTCCGATAATAGGCTTCCCAAGGTCTTCAGGTAACCTTTACAAGGATTACTGTGAAAAAACAGGTGTATCTGCAGTTAGCATAGATTACGACATTTCAGTTGAGTGGGCAAAAGAACATCTGAAAGTTCCTTTGCAGGGCAATCTAAGTCCTAGCCTTTTAGCTTACAACAAGGAAGAAGCAATGAAAGAAGCAAAAAAAATATTGGATTGCTTTAAAGACTTACCTTTCATATTTAATCTTGGGCATGGTGTGCTTCCTGATACTCCGGTTGAAAATATTGCTGCTTTGGTGAATTTGGTGAAAAGTTATTAATAGTTGTCATTTAACCACTACTTGTCATTCCAGTACTTGATACTTGAATCCAGATTCTTGAAAGAAGAAGTAAAAATTCAATTATCAATAGCAATTCGAAAGGAAAAATAATCTACTAATACCTGAAGACGCATTCTAATTGACAACCTTCAAATAAATACCAATAATGCGAAAAAGAAATTTAGGGGTGCATATGAATTCAACCACTATTAATTGTACATTATTTGTTGTCATACCTATTTATTGAAATGTATTGTAGTTTGGTGCTTACCTCCAGAATATATGCTAGTCACAACATTTGTTCCAGCTTTAGTTGCAATTTTGCTAACAGTTTACAATAAGCATAAGGTAAAGGATCTTTTTAAACTTAGTTCACTAAAGAACTGCTCATTAGGATTTGTCATTGTTCTGGTGGCTAGGGTTATAGTAATTCCAATAGTTATCTTAGTTTTTACATTTGTGCAGGTAGAAGAATATGTATATACGTTAGAAAAGGTGAAAGACTTTAGCGTAGCAATGATATTGTTTAGCCTACTATTGAGTTTTGCAATGCTGATTCTGTTTACTCTTGGTGAAGAGGTTGGTTGGCGCGGCTATCTGCTCAAAAATCTTAAAAACCAAATACCAAATTTTTATGCAAGAGCAATTGTTGTAGGTCTTATCTGGTTAATATGGCATATACCAGTGTATACGGTTCCTGGTTAAGCTGAGGCTTCAATGTTATGGAAGGACGGATTTACATTTTCGATTATTTGCACTTACATTCTTGCAGTTTGTGCAATGTCTATAATGTTCACCTGGTTATTTGAAAAAGACAATTCAGTTTGGCCAGTAACTATTGCTCATGCAACAAATAACTTTATTGTCAGTTTTTTTATGTTATTTACAACATATTCTCCCGTCTTAACTTCCACTGCGGTAATTGGGCATATATTACTGGCAGTTGTTTATTTCGTTGTTGCAATGGATGTTATTTGGTTTGATAAAAATAGGGGGTATCGTTTAAGTAACTCATAGCATAAAATTTTGAGGAATTTGTGTAGGTGTAATCCAAATAGCCCCAAAGGTGTCATTCTAGTGCTCGACACGCAACCGTACGAACATTGCGTTTGTAAGGCAAATTGCCCTAAATGATGTCATCCCAGTGCATGACACTGGGATCCAGAATTTTTTTTAAAACTGGATCCTATGGTCAAGCCATAGGATGACAATTGAGCGAATTATAACATATTAGTGTTAATAAAAATAAAAAAAAATTAATAAAATATTTCACACAAAACTTTTTATTAATTTATTAATTAATTTTTATCATCTGCAGAATATTTAATAAATCCTAGCTTTTTTGTTCTATAAATCCTATATTATTCTAATATATTGAGTGTAAAATTATGTCAGATCTTGCAGAGAGAATGTCATTGATAAAGCCGTCACCAACGATTGCTGTTACCGATAAGGCAAATAAATTAAAAAGTGAAGGGAAAAAGATCTGCGTTTTAGCTGCAGGAGAACCTGATTTTGATACTCCAGATCATATAAAAAACGCAGCCATTCAAGCAATAAATGATGGCAAGACAAAATATACTGCTGTTGATGGAACGCGCGAGCTGAAAGAAGCAACAATAAATAAACTGAAGAGAGATAATAATCTCGAATATAAACCTAATCAAATTTGTGTAGGCACTGGTGCTAAACAGGTGTTATTTAATCTGTTTATGGCAACAATTAATTCTGGGGATGAAGTGGCTATTCCCGCTCCATATTGGGTTTCATACATTGATATGGTCAGTCTTTTTGGCGGTGTGCCAGTTATTGCTGAATGTGGAAAAAATTTCAAGCTAACACCAGAATTGTTGAAAAGTAAAATAACTAAAAAGACCAAATGGTTGATTATAAACTCACCAAATAATCCAGCAGGTGCTGTATACACACACGATGAGCTAAAAGATATATCCACAGTGTTGCTTGAACATCCGCATGTTAATATTGTCACAGATGACATTTATGAGCACATAATATACGATGAAAAATTTTTCACAATTGCTCAAGTTGAGCCAAAACTTTATGACAGAGTTTTTGTAGTTAATGGGATGTCCAAAGCCTATGCAATGACAGGGTGGAGAATAGGTTATGTTGCAGGCAGAAGTGATGTGGTTCAGGCTATTTCTACACTGCAATCTCAAAGTACATCTAACCCTAATTCTATAGCACAAGCAGCAGCAACAGAGGCACTAAATGGTGATCATAATTTCTTAAAAGAAAGAACCGAGATTTTTAAAAGCCGTAGAGATTTTATGGTAGAAAAATTGAACTCTGTTCCAGGATTATCAGTAACCACCCCACAGGGCGCATTTTATTTATTCGTTTCGTGTGGAGGTTTGGTTGGTAAGAAAACTAAAAATGGAAAAATCATAAGTAATGACCTAGATTTTACTGAATATTTGCTTGAAGATCACTTGGTTGCTGTGGTTCCAGGAGTTGCATTTGGTATGAATAATTTTATAAGAATATCTTATGCAACCTCTCAAGAACAATTGGAAGTTGGATGCAACAGCATTATCAGAGCGTGTGAAGATATAGAATAACCTTATCTGCTATATAATTTTGTTTGTTGATAAATACATTATTAAGTAAATCTGGCATAACATATAATTAAATAGAAAGTAGTAAATGCCAGACTGTCTGGTATTTACAAAATGTGTTATATTTGTTATAATTTTAATGTTTACTGGATGTTGTGAGGTGTATTATGGCTAATGATAATTTCAAAAGTCTTGAGGATTTAATTACTGAAATAAAACAAGGTAGCTATGATAACATTAAAGCTGCCCTTTGTGAAAAAAAATCAAATCAAGATAGTGGAAGTCAAACTGCAAACGATACCACTACTATATCTGTGACAGATGAAAACAAAAATTCAACAATTTGCTTAAGTAGGGAAGATAAGACAACTCTACTACATACTGCTTTAAAAAAAAACTATCCTAATTTAGAAATAATTGAACTACTATTAAACAATGGTGCTGATTTAGATGTAGAAGATATCAATGGTGAAAATGCACTGTGTTTAGCTATTAAAAATAGAAATCTGAAAGAGATATTTACACAAGCACAGCAAGAAAATAACTACGAATTACTAGAGAAACTCGATTTTAGCTACAGATATAGTGGGCCATTAAATGATAAAACAAAAAGAGTAAATATAAATGGAGATAATTTTTTACATATAGCTGCAAGAGCAAGAAATGTTTATGCTTTTTTGTTGATTTTAAAAAAAAGTATTGAAGATTATATTCCATTATTAGAATATAATGAAGATCATGAAAATCCACTTCATGTAGCAGCAAGAATGGGGATTTTAAAGGTTGTGGTAAGAGAAATGCTCAGTTACTTAGAGTCTACAGCAAATGATGAAATTAAAAAACTAGAAGTTCATATTAAAAAAGCTAGAGAAGATGGAAATAATGAAGATATAAAAACAAATCAGAAAAAAATAAAAGAAATAAAAGGAAAGCTGGAAAGCAATAAAAACTACATTAAAAATGCATTAAACAGCAAATATGCATTGAATAAAGATAAAAGAACCCCACTTGATTGGGTTAGTAAAGATGTTAAAAATGAGATAAAAGAAGCTGTAGATATAAAAGACAGCTTTTTATGTAACAAAAAGTTTCACTTAACTTTACAGATAGGATGTGCTATAGCATGCATTGCTGCTTTATGTATATCTTTATATCTTTTGTACCTTTCCTCTCAAGCCTTTGCACTTAGCTCATTAGCTACAATGGCTTTTGGTGGAGCTACATACTTTGCAGCTAAAGCATGTATTGGATTACATGATTTGCATAATGAAAATGCGTCAATGGAAGGTATCATAGTTGAAGGTTCTACAAGTTTAGGATTAGCATAATAAAAATTACTTGCGGACAATTATGCAGGAATGTACTTTCTTAACTTGAGGAAGTACATTTGAATGACAGAAAAAAAATATAGTAAAGTTTTGGTAGCAAATAGAGGCGAGATTGCTTGCAGAATCATAAAAACTCTTAGTAAGATGGGTATACGTAATGTATGTGTGCACTCGGATGCTGACATAAATTCCTTGCATGTAAGGCAAGCAGATGAATCAAGTTATATTGGCCCTTCTCCGTCTTGCCTCAGTTACTTAAATATTGATAAGATATGCGAAGTGGCAGTTGAAACAGGTGCACAAGCAGTACATCCAGGTTATGGTTTCCTAGCAGAAAATCCGGATTTTCCACGCGCTCTTCAAAAGTACAATATAGATTTTATTGGTCCAAGTGCAGAAACAATAGAAGTTACAGCTAATAAAATTACAGCAAAAGAAGCTGCAAAAAAAGCTGGAGTAAGTGTAGTGCCAGGATATATGGGTAAAATTAAAGATGCTGCTCACGCATCTAAAGTTGCTGAAGAAATAGGGTTTCCTGTTATGTTAAAGGCAGCAGCAGGCGGTGGCGGTAAAGGAATGCGGGTTGTACATTCAAAACAAGAAGTTGAGCATGCATTTACATCAGCAACAAATGAAGCGGAAAAAAGCTTTAAAGATGGTAGTATTTTTATAGAAAAATATATAGAGCTGCCAAGACATATTGAAATACAAGTCGTTGCAGACAATTATGGCAATGTAGTATGTCTTGGGGAAAGAGAATGTTCAATACAAAGAAATAATCAGAAGATAATAGAAGAAACACCAAGTCCATTTATTAGCGAGCAAGTAAGACAGGAAATGTATACTCAGTGTGTGTCTTTAGTAAGGCAAGTTGGTTATTTTTCAGCAGGAACTGTTGAATTTGTTGTAGATAAAGAAAAAAATTTCTACTTTCTTGAAGTTAATACTAGGCTGCAAGTTGAACACCCAATAACGGAATTTGTAACTGGAATAGATATAGTAGAAGAAATGATCAGAATTTCATGTGGGGAAAAGTTAAGATTTAGCCAAGATGATATAAAACTTACTGGCTGGGCAGTAGAAAGCAGAATTTGTGCTGAAGATCCATCAAAGAAGTTTTTTCCTTCAAGCGGAAGAATAAAATATTATGATAAACCTGATGAAAATGATTATGTAAGAATAGATGATGGTGTTGCTGCAGGTTCTGAAATTAGTATGTTTTATGATTCAATGATTGCAAAAGTAATAACATATGGAAAAGATAGGATAGAAGCCATAGGCAGAATGCAAAAAGCATTGTCTGAGTGCTATATAGAAGGAGTAACAAATAATATAGAATTTCTAGAGTCAATTTTTCACCATCCAGACTTTATTGCAGCAAAAATTTATACTGGATTCATTCCAAGTCATTATCCGAGTGGATTCCATGGTGATTTTATTGCAGAAGAATATATTAAAATATTTATTTTTTCTTCATTATATGTTTGTTTAGAAAGTGAAAAAAAATACTGCGATAAAGTAATAGATGGAATATTTACAGTATTAGTAAATAATAATGAGTACCAAGTGAATGCGGTATATAAAGATGATATATTAGTAGTGGTGTATAATCACAATAAATACTCCTTGGCAGGTAAGTGGAAACCAAGTTACAGGTTATTAGATATTGCAATTAATGATAATACCGACATAACACTTAAGGTAGAAGAACAGGGTAATAAGTACTCTATAAGACACGGAGGAATGAAAGCTGAGTGTTGTGTTTTCAAGCCACATGTAGCTAAATTGAACCAGTTTATGATAGAGAATAAAGCGGATGAGCTTTTAGCAAATATTGTGAAATCACGTATATCGGGTTTATTGGTGAAGCTTTATGTACATGAAGGCGATAATGTGGAAATAGGGCAGCCACTGTTTGTTGTGGAAGCAATGAAAATGGAAAATATTATATGTGCTGAATCAGCTATGGTAATAAAAAGCATCCCTATCCAAGAAGGAAAAAACGTGCAAGTAGGTGATGTGGTGTTAGGTTTGGAAACAGACCTTGTTCCATACTCAGGCTCATCTTGATAGGCTGTTTGGATGCTTAGTCCAATAATTCTTTAAAGCCCGTATGGCAAATCTTATACCTCGCTTTAGAAAAAGCTTGCTTTGAAGGTAGAACTTTACAAGTTAGTGGATCCATAAGTTCACATTCTATTCCTAAACTTTTTTTAACTAACTTTAAAATCATAGAAAATATTGTCGGAAAAGGAAGTTTTCTTATTAGTGTGAAACTATCTTTTCCAATGCAATGGAGTTTCTGAAAAGTTTTCGAGTATATTATATTTTTAATTTGTAAAAGTGGAATACCGTTTTGCAATAGGTCTTTAATCTTGCTACTAAAAACCTTTACCTAAATCATGGGGTTCTTTGCTTATATTATTTAATTTTGTGCTGGCATTTCCATTTTTCCTGCTCTGGTTTTCTGATGAATATAAATCTTTCTCCTTTTTCCAACTTTGCTCTCTAGTAATAGATACATCAAGCTTTGCACCAAATTGTTCAAGAGTTGGACCACATTCCTCAAAGGGAAAAAATACTTCTGAAAAAGCTCTTACTGATAAGCATTCATTTATTGCTTCTTCCAATAGTTTAGGTATAAGTTCAGGTGGATCATTTGTAGGATCAATTCAATCAGACAGATAGCGAAGAGCGAATTTTTGTAAATGGAAGATTAAACAGCCTTTTGGCGCTAGATTTTTTAATTTTACAGGATCTTCTATAACCCGTATTGCAGCATCAGCAACACAAGATAATACTGGATTATTTGATGAATTAACAATAATGATTGAGTTTTGTAATCCCATACCGTCCTCATTTGCCACTAATATAACTTTCTTATTAGGTATCGAAATATTACCAATTTTGCTATGGCGTTTAAGTAATATATCAAAATCAAAGTATATTCCAGGGCCATCTTCACATAAAGCAATAAGACGCATAAGATCTACCCTAAAAGGGAGTGGTACTTCATCATTTTCTAAAAATTTCAGGCTAACTTTACCTTTTAATTTTTCATTAAAATTTATTATTTTAATGTTTTTTCTTGTTGCCAACTTTTCCATCATCTGTTTTTGCTCTTTTGTAAGTCCTGTGTCAGAAAAATAAAGAATAATTTCCCTGTCTTCTTTATTAAGCTTCGTAAGATCAGCGCATTTTTCCAATCTTTTGTGATATGGTAATTTCTTAGAATTTGGAAGTGGATGTTGATTGAGTTTCAAATTTTCTGGTTTCCTGTTAATCCACATAAAAAATAAAGGGGTAGTGTTAGGTAAAATGTCCTTAGTCATAATATTTATTATTAATAATAATGGTTATATTATATAATAATTACATTAATAAAATAATTTTTCACGTTTCTGAATATTAGACCATCTTATGAATAATTTAATCAATGTTTCCTTACTTTTTAGTCAACAATTTTGGTTAATAAATTTTTGCTTAATCTTCTATATACTTTTATATACAATTTAGTTTTTAGTTATTTGAACATGGCGGGCCATTCACAGTTTTCAAATATAAAACATCGCAAAGGTGCTCAGGATGCAAAGCGTTCTCAGAAATTTACGAAACTTATTAGAGAGATAACTGTTGCTGCAAAGCATGGATTGTCTGATCCTGAATTAAATCCTTGTCTTCGTTCTGCAATATTTGCTGCACGGAAAGAGAATTTACCAAAATATAAGATAGATATAGCGATAAAAAATGCAGCTGGTGACGTTGCCGGGGAAAATTATGATGAGATACAGTATGAAGGTCATGGTCCTTCTGGAACTGCATTAATTGTGCATGCCATGACAAATAATCGTAATCGTACCGCTTCTGAGATACGTTATATTTTTTCTCGCAAAGGTGGAAATTTAGGAGAAACTGGAAGTGTTAGCTATCTTTTTGATCATGTAGGTTTAATTGTTTATAAAGAAGCGGAAAATATAAATTTTGAGGATCTATTCAATTATGGAATTGAATTAGAAGTTTTGAATATTGAAGAAAATAATACAGAAAAGATGTACATTATAACTTGCGAAGTAAAAGATTTTGGTAAAGTGCGTGATGCTTTTTACGCAAAATTTGGAGAGCCAGAGCTTGCTCGTCTTTCATGGCAACCAAGGGATTTGGTTGAAGTTAGCGATAGAGAATTAATTGATAAATTATCCGCGTTGGTTGAAGAATTAGAAGATAATGATGATGTGCAACATGTAGAAGGTAATTTTACTTTTGTTAATGATGTATGAAACTGATAACATTTATATTATTGTTCTTCGTTTTTAATGCACATGCTTCTAAGACGCCAGAGAATAAAAAAGAAATTTCACTCAATAAATCACAAAATGGCAGAGAAGGAATTCACTTTAAAAATAGAAAACACTTTATCAACCCTTTGAACGGAGATTATCGAATATCTTCAAAATTTGGTAATAGAAAGCATCCTATTCACGGCAGAATGGCTCTACATAAAGGAGTAGATTATGCAGCTAAACTTGGAACACCTATACATGCTGCAGCAGATGGTGTGATAGAGTATATAGGAAATAATGGTGGATATGGGAAGTATATCAGAATGCGGCACAAAAATGGTTACTCAACTTGCTATGCTCATATAAGTAGGTTTAACGCTGATGTAAAATTAGGATCTAGAGTAAAGCAAGGGGTGGTTATCGCTTATGTTGGTAGCACTGGTGCTGCAACAGGTCCTAATTTACATTATGAGATCATATACAACGGTAAACATATAGATCCACTGACAGTAGAGCACATAAATCTGAAGTGAAGTTGGTTGACAATGGGTTAAAGAAATTTAAACTACTTGCAGCTAGGGTAGATAGGATAGTTAGCTTATTTAAATCGAAAATACAAGGGGGTGTCAATAATGGAAAAAAGTAAAATAAATGACAAGAATTTAAAGAGATTAAGTTTTTGGCCTATGTTAATATTATGGCTAATTGCATTGATAGTTGCTGTGTCATACAATGTTGAAATTGGTATTGCAATTGGAGCTGCTTTAGTATTTCTTTTGTCCCTAGGATTTTTCATTAATAACCCTAACGAAGCAAGAGTTATAGAGTTTTTTGGTTATTATATTGGAACTTATTCTCAGCCTGGAATATCTGTAACAATTCCATTTACAAATAAATATATTGTTTCCTTGAAGTTTCATAATATCAATACAGAAAAAATTAAAGTAAATGATGCAAATGGTAGTCCAATAGAGATTTCGGTTGTGATAGTTTGGAGAGTAAACAGCCCAGCAAAAGCACATTATAATGTTAATAATTATTATGAATTTGTTGCTGTGAAAAGCGATTCAGTAATAAGGGAATTAGCAAGTAACTATCCATATGATAGTGAAAACGATGGGGAGTCTCTGCGTAAGAATTCTGATAAAATTTCTAACGAATTATGTTCGATGTTACAGAAAAGATTGGATATCTCAGGAATTGAAGTTGCAGAAGCAAGAATATCTCATTTGGCATATTCTTCAGAAATTGCACAGGTGATGTTAAGGCGTCAACAAGCACATGCCATTACCTCTGCAAGGAAATATATAGTTCAAAATGCAATAGTAATGATTGAGGAAGTTATTGCTCATTTTGAAAAGAATAAGAATATACAATTGGATGGAAAGCAAAAGGTGCAGCTGATAAATAATCTGCTAGTTGCATTGATCTCTGAGCAAGATGCACAGCCAACAATCAGTTTGGATAATAGTTAGGGTTTAAATAAATGAAAACCATTTTAGCTATTGAAACAAGTTGCGATGAAACTGCAGTTGCAATTGTAAATAGTGATAAGCAGGTTGTTATTCAGGAAATTGTTTCTCAGGCGGAGCACAAAGCACGCGGCGGCGTTATACCTGAATTAGCATCGCGTGCTCATATGAACCACTTAGATAGTCTGGTAAAGAATGCTATAGAAAAATCTAACCTGAATTTTTGCGACTTAGATGCAATTGCTGCCACATCAGGACCAGGACTCATAGGTGGTTTAATAGTTGGCACAATGATGGGTAAAGCAATTGCACATGCAACGAACAAACCATTTATTGCAGTCAATCACTTAGAAGCGCACGCATTGGTCATCAGGCTGCTGCATGAAGTGAAGTTTCCGTTTTTGGTGCTATTGATATCAGGAGGGCATTGCCAATTTTTGATTGCGCAAGATGTAGGAAAATATATTAAGCTAGGGGAAACACTTGATGATTCACTGGGAGAAGCGTTTGATAAAGTTGCCAAAACATTAGGTTCAAGCTATCCTGGGGGACCAATAATTGAAAAATTAGCCCAAAGGGGAGACGGAACAAGGTTTAAGTTTCCAAGGGCAATGATAAAGCGTGCCGGATGTGATTTTTCATTTTCCGGAATTAAAACTGCAGTGAAAAACTTAGTGCAAAAACTCGAAATGAATGAACGGAACATATGCGATGTGTGTGCTTCATTTCAAGAATGTGTTAGTGATATATTATTAGATAGAGTGAAGAATGCAATACAGATGGCTGAACGGCAAAATATAAAAATTAATGATTTTGTAATTACAGGGGGAGTTGCAGCAAATAATTTTTTGAGAGGAAAGCTGGAACAGCATATAGATTTAAATGTATTTTTTCCTCCTAACAATTTATGTACAGATAATGCAATAATGGTTGGATGGGCAGGAATTGAAAGGTTGCAAAGGGATTACATAGATTCACTCAATTTTGCCCCAAGGTATAAGTGGGAGTTAGATAAGTACTGAAATTTGCAACAGGATTAGTTATATTTTCCAAAAATCAACGATGCGTTGGTTCCTCCAAAACCGAATGAATTGGAAAGCACATATTGGATTTCATGCTCCTGTGCTTTTAACGGTACAAAATTCAAGTCACACCCTTCGGAAGGTTTAGATAAGTTTAACGTCGGCGGGATAATTCCTTCATTTAATGCAAAGATGCTGAATATTGCTTCAACACTACCCGCAGCACCAAGCAAATGTCCTATAGAAGATTTAGTTGAAGAAACTGGTACCTTATAAACATAATCACCAAACAACTGCTTCATTGCTGCTACTTCAATTTTATCTCCAAGTGGCGTTGAAGTTCCATGTGCGTTTATATAGCCTATTTGATTAGGATTCAGTTTTGCACTTTTAAGAGCCAGTTCCATTGCCTTGAATGCCCCCTTTCCTTCTTCCTGTGGTGCTGTAATGTGATGTGCATCACCTGACAAACCATATCCAACAAGCTCAGCGTATATTTTTGCCCTTCGTTTTTTTGCATGTTCGTATCCTTCTAACACTAAAATGCCAGCACCTTCTCCCATAACAAACCCATCTCGCTCCTCATCCCATGGTCTTGAAGCCTCTTCAGGTTTATCATTAAATTTGGTTGACAATGCTCTCATAGACGCAAAACCTGCGATTCCAACTCTACATAGTGCACTTTCTACTCCACCTGCAATCATAACATCTGCTTCACCAAGCTTTATAGCTCTTGCAGAATTTACAATTGCATGAGCACCTGTTGCGCATGCTGTTACTGCTGAATCATTTGGGCCTGTGAATCCATATTTTATTGAAATATGTCCAGATATTAAATTGATCAAACTACCAGGAACAAAAAATGGACTAACGCGTCTTGGCCCTTTCTCTTGCATGATAATGACATTTTCTTCAATAAATGGTAGACCACCTATACCAGAGCCAATAACCACTCCGATACGCTCTTTACTTACATTTGAATCCTCTAATCCTGAATCTTCAACAGCTTGAATTGCAGCTGCAATTCCATAGTGAATGAAACGATCCGTTCTTTTTATGTCTTTTTCAGGAATATATTTTGCTGGATTAAAGCCATTTTCATCACTTGGTTGTGTTAGAACTTGACCTGCAATTTTGCAAGCAAGGTCAGAAGAGTCAAATCTATCAGAATTAATCCTTCTTATACCAGATTTACCACTTATTAGCTGTGACCAAGTATTTTTAACATCTGCTGCAAGTGGGGTAATTAAACCAACGCCAGTAACTACTACTCTTCTGCTCATTTACGCTATATTTTTAGTCTTTTTTACTTACAATATACTCGACTATTTGCTCCATAGTTTCCATTTTTTGCGCATCTTCGTCAGGAATCTCTATTCCAAATTCTTCTTCTGCTGCCATAATAATTTCAACAGCATCCAAACTATCTGCTCCATGATCTGAAAGTTTTGAATTGCTGTTAAACTTTTCTGTATCCTTACTAATGTGCTCTAATATAATTTTTTTTACTTTTTCTTCTATGCTTTCCCTGGTGTTATTTGCTAACTCACTGTTCATTTTTATTTAAAATAACTTATTCTTTGATGTTATAAAAAATTTTTATATTTGCAATATGATTAATATTAATAAACTAAAAAATGTTGAATGAAGAAATAAAAAATCTGCTTATTGTAGAAATAGATAAACTTTTACCAGAAAATAAACAGAATAAACTGATATCAGCTATGCGTTATATGCTTTTTGCTCCTGCGAAATATATACGCCCATTCTTAGTTATAGGCTCATTTCAAATATTTAATGATGAAATTAGACTTCTTTCGAATCCTATTGAAAGAGTATTACCAATTGCTATAGCGATTGAGTTTATCCATGTTTATTCTCTTATTCATGATGATTTGCCATGTATGGACAACAGTGACACTCGCAGAGGTCAGAATAGCTGCCATAAAGAATTTGATGAAGCAACAGCAGTATTGGTAGGTGATGCATTACTTACTCTTGCTTTTGAAATATTATCCTCACTTGATGCAGATAGCGATGAACGCTGCAGGATTATAAAAGTGCTGTCAGAAGCAATAGGGCTTAAAGGGATGGTAGGGGGGCAGGTTTTGGATATTGATGATGTTGCGAACAAGCCATATGTCACTTTAGAACTTCCTTATACCACTTCAGAACTCTCTTCTGTCATCCCAGTGCGTGACACTGGGATCCAGCCTGCAAATGTTTTATACCAAAATTCATTTGATGATGAAGGTAAAATGGATTCCAGTGTCACGCACTGGGATGACACCTACTCTGCTTCAGAGATATCACATCCGTCTAGCTATATGCATAATGCTGAAGAGACAGCTAAAAAAATAAAAGAAATTCACTTAATGAAAACCGCTAAATTATTTGCGGCTTCATGTGAAATAGGTGCTATAATGGGTGGTGCCACTTATGAGCAACAGAAAGCACTGCGAAATTACGGTGAAAATTTAGGGCTGATATTTCAAGCACAGGATGATATGAAAGATTATGGGCAAGAGAAAACAAGTAATTTAGTATCCGTGCTTGGTAAAGATGGAGTGAAATCCTATATAGAAGAGCTATTTAAGAAAGCATCAAATAATTTAAATACTCTTTCAAGAAATGTTGGCTCTTTATACGAGTTATTAAATAAAACTAAAAAAGATGGTTAAAAAAAATTTATTACAATTATTTATTACATTGGTAATGATCATTATTTTAGTTTTCTCTTTTGTTTTGATTATAATGTACACAAATAAAAACAGACCAAAAAAGGAGAGTGAGCTTTATGAGATCAATACTATAGGCGAAGGTTTGGTACAAACAATAGCGTATTATTTAGTGAAACCAATACTTGAGTCAACGCTTGATCGTTACATTCAAAAGCATGGACTAACTGAGTATTTAAGAGAATTAATGCAACAAGATAAAGAGCTAGTAAATTTTTATGAAATTAGTGAAGGTAATGGAGATAAAGCCTTCTGTGGTCAGGAAGTTTCTTTGCAAATATATAAAATTTCTAATAGTAGCAATTTACTTTCATTGTCTAATCAAGCTTCTGATATAACTTTGGAAATTGGTAAATACAAACTAAAGGATCTAAGCTTTGGAATAATAGGAATGAAAGAAGGTGGAGAGCGTGTAGTTACAACTATTGGTGGTGATAATTTTTACGTAAAGCTTGTTGAAATAAAAGATAAATATCCAGATTCAGCAAATAATCTGATGATTTTTAATAACTCGGTCAGTAAAACTGGTAAACGAGTAAAATGTGGAGATGAAATATCAATTAAATATAGCGTGATGGATCACAGTGGTGAACCTGTTGTGAAAGATCAGGCTTTACAATTTAAAGTAGGTGATAAAAAGATACCACTTGCCATTGAGCTTGGTGTTGTAGGAATGAGAAGCGGTAATAATAGAACTATTATTTCACCACCTGAACTTTTGAGTGTTACTGAAGATATGGTTATTAAAGATATGCATTTTGATGAAGAAAACATTTCAATAATTGATTTAAGTATAGACAACAAAGAAGAGTAGACGTTTTTTTAAATTTAGTTTGTTTTAATTCCTTTTGCAGTTGAATATTGAAAATTAACTGGAGAATTATGAATAATCCTATATATATCATAACAAGCCATTGCGCTTTCAGCAAAACCATTTAATATGAGCTTCAGCTTTCCTGAATAAGTAGCTATATCTCCAATTGCATATATTCCATTTCTGCTAGTTCTTAAAGTAGTAGGATTAACTATTATACGATTATGCTCTAATTCCATATCCCAATCGTTTATTGGACCAAGGTTCATTGAAAGCCCAAAAAATGGTAGTAAAAAATCAACGGATATTTTTTTTTCTTCTTTATTAGCGATGTTTTTCACTATTACTGCACTCAGCTTACCACCACTTCCAACCAGCTCATGCAGCTGATATGGAGCTGCAAGTTCTATTTTTTTTTCACTTTCCAATTGTTCTAATTTGTTTCTTGTTTCAGGAGCGCAGCGAAATTCCTTTCTTCTATGCACCATATAAATTTTCTTTGCAACTTTAGAAAGCTCTACTGCCCAATCAGCCGCAGAATCTCCACCTCCTGCGACCAATAAAGTTTTATTCTGAAAATCAGATATTTTATTTACGCTATAAAATACAGATTTATTTTCATATTCTAATATGCCGTCCAAAGGTGGACGATTGGGCTCAAAAATGCCATTACCGGCAGCAATTATAATAACTTTACACTTTATCTCTGTACCTGCATTGGTTGTTGCAGTAAAATTTTCACTATTGTAATCTACAATTTTCTCTACTTTTTGGCTTAAATGATAAACAGGCTCAAATGGTGAAGCCTGCTCCATTAATTGCTCTATTAGCTTCTGAGCAGTAATGATAGGGTAACCAGGTATATCATATATTGGTTTTTCTGGGTAAAGGGCAGTGCATTGCCCTCCGGCTCGATCCAGAATATCTATTATATGGCATTTCATATCAAGCATTCCTGCTTGAAAAATAGTAAATATTCCTACAGGTCCTGCGCCTATGATTAATATGTCAGTTTCCATATCCTCTATTTAAATAGCCAGCTTATTCACTGATATTAATTAGCTTTGTTAATAAGGTCAATTTATGCATCACAAATGCTTGACAAAAATGCTAATTTTATATTACAAATAGTATAAACCTAATTCATGAGGCGTTTATGGTTAAAAATAAGGAAAAACATCAAGTAGCATTTTGTGTATCAGCTGTTGTGTTTTGTATTGGCTTGTCCCTTGTAGCAGATGCGATCATTGCACATTCTGCAATGTCATTAGTTGTAGGAGGAGTACTCACTGTCTTATCCATATTGCAAGCAATGGAAAGCTATTCTTTTTTGCAAAAGAGCGAGAAGCCCGTAAAGAAATTTACAGATAGTTTTACAAACGGTGTCTGTGGTGGAGAGCCAGAAATTACACTTTTAGTAGAAAAAATTCTTCAACCTTTTGCCGAACTTTATGGTAGATTTAGTGCAAATTAATGTCTTTATATAGGGTCTAACGTACATCATTGCTGTGTCTGTTTAACTCTTGAGTCTGTATCAGGTGCATCTATAATCACATCATATGTTGTGGCTTACATAAATGTTTGCCCACTTGACAATGAGACTCGTGGGATTTACTCTAATAATATGAGGAGCTATCATATTTATATACTCACAAGTAAGCCATAGGTAGCGTTATATCTAACTAAATAAATTTAAAGCATAATGGTTATAAATATTATAGAAAGGTATGTAATTCTTACATTGTCCTACGTGCTTGGTTCAATACCATTTAGCTTAATTATTACGAAAGCAAAAGGAATAGACTTGAGAAAGGCAGGTTCAGGAAATGTGGGAGCAACAAACGTATTGAGAACCGGAAATAAGTTCATGGCTGCTCTAGCTTTATTGCTTGACTCCCTAAAAGGCTTTATTGCGGTCTACATCGCACAACAATTTTTTAGTAATGATGATCTTTATATACATCTATCAGCAATTTTGGCAGTTTTAGGGCATATGTTTCCTATATGGCTGAAATTCAAAGGTGGTAAGGGAGTTGCTACAACTTTAGGAGTGTTGATAATGCTTGATATTAACATTTTTTTGATATTTATATTCACTTGGGCGACAATATTTTTTGCTTTTAGATATTCGTCCCTTGCTTCATTAAGTGCTACTGCGGCGATAACGGTTACGTTATTTTTTCTTCAAAAAAATTTATTTCTAACATTATTAAACGTAGGGATAATGATTTTTATAAAACATCACAGAAATATTATGGACCTTTTACGTGGTAAGGAGCGTAAGCTTTTTTAGCCTATTCACCGTGACAAACCTGTTTCTACATTTTCAACAGATACTTTATTCAAAAAATGGCTTGCGACCAACACTTCCGTTTCTTTTATCATTTCTGCCATGCTTTTTCCACTTTTCCTGCATGCTTCATCAAGTACCAATTTCAATTTTAATGTATCACTTTCTTCTAGCATGTTATCCATTTCTTTTTTAGTTACTTCTAGTTTTTTTAGTAAAAAGTCCTCCATTATTTCTTTATCATGACCTTCATATTGACTACTCAATTCTCTGTACGCGATGCAACATTTCTTTTTTTGTGGCAAAGTTGAAAGGTTTGCAAGAGTACGATTTACTTGATCTTCAATAGGACTAACTCTTTTAATTTTCTCATCAGCTTTTAATTTAAATTCTTTCACTTCTTCTTCTATCACTCTATTAGCGATCTGCTTAGCCTGATCATCAAAAAGAATTCCCACAGAAAACCCTCTGCCAAACACTTTGTTACTTAGCAACTCTAAAAAGACTTTTTCTTTGATATTTTCAAATAAATTTTTTTGGTTATTTAAGCCACGCGATATTAACTTTATTCCTATGTGAGTACAAAGCTCCTGTTGTAGCTCATGTAACTTCATAGAACTAATGTTTTTCATTAATGTACGCACAGCTTCCTCAGTATACTGAAGAGTCCAACCGAATAATTTTCTCATTAAAGGGATACTAATTTCTGCAATAAAATCATCAACTATCTTCTGACTATTACTATCGTCAGGGTTATTTTGAAGTTTATACCAAGCATTAAAGATCTCTTTATTGTCTTTCTTGTCCTTCAGCCTATCGAGCATAAATCGACGAGCTTCATTTTCTGCTCCTAAGCTCAATATTTGACGAGGAGGAGTGAAGCTAATTTCTGGATCGGAATGAAGGCCTTCCAACGTACCCAGCATCCTGTAAATAATTCCCGTAAAGCAAGTGTTAGGGATACGTTCTTTTCTAGAGAAAGTTTGAGTGTCAATTAGATTGGTAATTAACGCGTCTTTTTTATTCTTTATAGACTCATTATCACCATCATTGCAGGCTCTTAAGACCAAAAGCAAAATTTGCCCACCTGTGATGCCTGAACTATGTTTTAGATCATTATTACTACAAAATTCTTTCAAAAATACGATTATCATTCCTTTATTCGCATCATTAAATTCATGTGAGTTGCTTATGTAGTCTATAAATTGCTTAAATTCTGTGTTGTTAATAACATCATCAGGTATTTTTTCGCCGTACTTATCTTTCAGTTTATTGATGTTCTCGTTAATGTCTTCGTTTAGCTGGTGAGGTAGTAGATGCTCATAAGCATTATCGAACTTGTTAACCATAGCTCGCATATTTTCTTTTATACCTTCCAAGAAAAAGTTTATAGAAGCCTTAAACAATGTAATTGGATTGAAGTCTTTTGGCCGTAACTCACTCTGCAGTAAAACCAGAAGCATTGTAAGTGGTATTGTTCCAAATAATGAGACTAACAAGAAAGTGGAGGTAAAAGTTAGATATGTTATAAATGCTGAGAACATAAGGAAAGATACCAGCTTGACCTTATTGTTTTTAAAAAATATTTCCCAACATTCTTTCCTGCCTATTTTTTGCTGTTTTTCAATTTTAATTCCTTTAAGTACATAAAAAGTTTTAATTTCAGATCTGAAAAATATAGTACCAAGAGAGAAAAGTACATTAACAGGATTGGTGATGATGCTTAATGAAACAAAAGTTGCAAAATAACCAGCAAACTTTAGCTTGCTTGAATCGCTTGAAGGAATTTGTATTTGAGAAGTACCTACTAGCATAAAACCTCCACATCTATTTCCCTATACTAGTAGTGAAATGAAAGCTAAATGTCAAGATTTTTTAGTTTAATAAATCACATTACAGTTGTAAGGACTTTATCGTCTGCACATTCGTCATATTCTATTTCAACTGTAGAATGCGCAATTTCAAACTGATTCAGCAATATATTCTTTATTTCATATAAAGTATCAGTATGTTTTGCACTGCGCTTTATTTTGGCATGCATAGTAATAATAAAGTAATTATCGGATAGTGACCACGCATGTATGTGGTGGA
Organism: Wolbachia endosymbiont of Ctenocephalides orientis; assembly: GCA_028571345.1. GTDB lineage: Bacteria > Pseudomonadota > Alphaproteobacteria > Rickettsiales > Anaplasmataceae > Wolbachia. Next base: position 1,061,718 of record CP116769.1, on the reverse strand, counting down.
CATCTATTACTTCTGGTATTTCAGATTTGATCTTATCTTTTATCTCTTCAGTGGAGATTCCATCTGGAGTTCCTTCAAGTAATATATGACAGGAGTTCTTTAGAATTTTATAGCCACTGTTTAAAATTATTACACTGACAAATATAGATAAAATGGGATCTACTATCTGCCATCCAGTAAACATAATCACTACGGATGCAAGTATAGCAGCTATAGAACCTAAGATATCTCCTATAACGTGCAATACAGCACTTTTTATATTTATGTTGCTTTCACATTTACTATGCAGGATAAAAAAGACTATTATATTTGCAATTAAACCGAAGGTGGCGATTACTAACATTATTTTCCACTCAACGTTGACTGGAAAAATGAATCTTTTTATTGACTCAACTATGATAATTAATGCAATAAAGAATAAAGTTAAACCATTCACAAAAGCTGCAATTATCTGCAATCGATGATATCCATATGATCTCTGCAAATCAGATTTCTTAGTTGAAAATTTGTGTGCCACGAAGCTTAAAATGAGCGAAAATAGGTCAGTAAGCATATGTCCTGCATCCGACAATAAAGCAAGCGAATGTGAAACTATTCCGCCCACTATCTCCATAAGCATTGTTATTGCAATTATTATTATTGAGTAGATTAATCGCTTTGATTGTGCTGATGAGTGTTTACCGTTATGCACTGCTGTCATATAAAATCTTTTTTATAAATAAAAACGTGGGTAACACTGGGTTCGAACCAGCGACCGCTTGCACGTCAAGCAAGTGCTCTACCAGCTGAGCTAATTACCCATTCGGCTTCAGTATAGTTCTTGAATAGAGCGAAAGTCAATTGCTTGGTTTACCTCACAAGTGGAACGCTATAGCTCAGTATAGGAAGAAATATAAATAAATCTAACTGTCTTCATTGAGCGCAAATTATAATCAAAGATTACAAAGTTATTATTATATGTTTATTTTATAATAATTTATATTTTATTTTTTAAAGATAAAATTTATTTTTTCACAATATTATGTTAATATATATTTATATATTAATAATAGTAAAATGCCTATAATTTATTATACCGAGTATGGCAAAGACAAAATTGAGCCAAGTACAAATTTCTTACAAATGGTGAAGAATTAGTCCAAGCAGGAATGGAAATGGTAAATCATCTGCTCATTAATGGTGTACATCCAAATGACATAGTTTTAGACACTAACTCTCTTGGAGGCGGGATTGCAGCAGAAGTTTTAAAGATATTTGAAGACAATGGTATTTATTTAACACTAATTAACAGCAATTCTTGTGCTACACTTAAAGGTGCAAGTAAAAATTTTCCTTATGGCGTAGGGAATTTTTTATGAAATGGCTTCCAGGAAAATTTTTAGACTTTTGGTTTAGACGTTGTGGCTCAGAGTCCAATTCTCAAGAAATTATAAAAAATACAAAGTGCCCTGTGCTTATCTTCAGCAGAAAAAGAGATACTGTAATACCAGAGGAAGCACAGCTGAAAATTAGTGATAAAATCATTCCAAAAGAAAAGTTCAGGTTATCGGGGATTTTAGAGCATGACCCTGAGCGAAATGTAGTAACAAAAATTTTCACACTGACTCTGAAGGTCACTTCATATTACGTTATGATGGTGATAATACAAGGTACGAACCTTGCACTAAAGTAAAAGATGATTTTATTGATATATCTCGTAAAGAGCATTTAATAAAATATGGATTAAATAAGCATTTTAATACAGCGAAACATATTGATAGTGAATTCTCTCGAAGATTAACGATGAACGAACTAGTTCCACTCGAAGCTCAAGCAGGAAGCCGTCAATTGTAAATGTTAGCAATAATTATTTTCTCTTCATTAAAACATTTCACATGAAATGTTTTATGAATTCTTTAACTATTTTCTATAGCAAGATCTCTTGCTAAAAATAATGAGCCACAGATTAGTATTGTTTTAATATTTTGAGTCGGAACCTTTGCTATATGATTTAATATTGCATCGCTAATAGATTCACATTCAATTGACTTTATTCCTATTCTACCTGCTGCTTCTCTAATAAGACTTGTATTTGCTGCGTTTGGTTCTGATTTAACACAAACTACATATAATAATTTAACGTATGGCTTTAAGTGCTGTAAAAATTCTTGCACATTCCTGTTGCGTGTAACACCAAAAATTACATAAACGCCTTCAGCATGATTATCCCCCAACCATTTAGCTAGAACCCTTGCACCATCACTATTGTGTGCAACATCCAAAAATAACTGAAAACCCTTTGGTAATGAGGAAATTAAGCTGCCACCTTTTATATGCTCTAGACGTGTAGGCCAATTTGTATTCTGCAAACCTGAAGAAATATCTTCTTCTCCAATATAAAAACCATATCTTCCGCTTAAAATGCTACATGCTGCAATTGCGGTTCCTGCGTTAATTACTTGGTGATCACCGCTGAGTGATGGAAGGGGAAATTCTATTGACTGAATAGACGATTGAAACATAGTTTTATTGTTTTGTTTAACACAAGTCCACTCAATATTTCTATATATAGGGGATTTTGTTTTCACTGCATAAGACTCTAATACCTTCATTACAGACTTTTCCTGTGGTGTTATTACGCAAGGAACATTAGGCTTCATTATTCCAGCTTTTTCACTAGCTATAGCTTCTATAGTAGGGCCAAGATACTCTGTATGATCAAGTACAATGGAAGTAATTATTGTTAATATAGGATTATTTATAATATTTGTTGCATCAAGCCTGCCACCCATGCCAGTTTCAATTAAAGTAATATCAGCTTTATGACGTGAGAAAGCTAAAAAAGCTGCAACCGTTGCAGCTTCAAATAAAGTGATAGGCTGATCTTCCACCGCTGCTCGATACTCTTCTAATAAGCTATATAATTAGTTGTCGCTGATGTAACTACCAGCAATAAGTATTCTCTCATTGAAGTTTACTAAATGTGGTGAGGTGTATGCATGAACTTTATATCCTGCTGCTTGCATTATATATCTTATAAAAGATAACGTTGAACCCTTTCCATTAGTTCCGGCCATGTGGACTATAGGAGGCATTTTTTTCTCTGGGTTACCAAGTTTATCAAGAAAACTTTTTATTCGATCAAGAGAGAAATCCTTTGACCTATTACCAAGTGGCTTAGGCCAATGAGGCATGTATATCATAGACTGTTATTACATTTTAACTCTTCTATCACACTTACTATACCACGCTCGTCAATTTTCTCATAAAATTTAGAACGTTGGTTAATAGAAATACTTATGCCGCTCATTACAACATCACTTATTAAAATATAATCTCCATTTTTGGTGACTTTAAAATCGGCGTTTGTAAACTCTTCATTGCCAGAAGAAAACCTCGTGCCAATTAAGCAGGTTTCATCATCGATTGCTCTTGCACTCATTATAGTCATTTCACTGTTAATATGCTGATACAAAATTTTTACGCAAAAACGTGTAATGTATATTTCATATTCCTTTAAAAAATCTTCTTTTTCTTTTTCAGTGGCTAATACCCCATATTTCCCCATAACGAACCGAGATATTTCTTTTGTGTTGACGCTATTTTGAATAATCTCCTGAAGCTTTGCATATATATCTTTTTTACTTTCCCTTACAGATATGCTGTCTACTTGTTTTTTCATACTGAAAATAAAGTCTTTGTGATAATTACAGCTAGCATAAGTGCTGAGTGAAGCCATAGTAAAAACGATAGCTATTAGAGCCTTGATATGATTCATAGGTCAACAATGATATTGGTAAAGAATTAAATGTTAACTGGTTTAATTGTTAAGTTTAATATACCTATAGACATGCATCTTGTAAATCAGCTATAATATTAGGGGTCTGTTCTATACGTTATAAGTTAAGTTAATTTTCCCGAGCGATAATTTCTAGTAGAGGGAGTCGCCTCTGTTAGCTTTAGTTAAAGCTGATACGCGATGCCCACCTTAACTTCAGGTCTCAGGAAACTGCTAAGGCTGACGGTAGATACGGATCCCGCTTTAGTTAACCTAAGTTATGCTCCATAAATATGAAGAAGTAGGTGAATTTAACTGTTCTCCTGATCAAGCGTTTCACATTGTAATTGATGTTGAAAAATACCCTGATTTTGTTCCTTGGTGCAAAGCGGTTTATATAAAAGAGAAAATCGATAAAAAAATGATAGTTGATCTTATGGCGTCTTTTTATGGAGTCAAAGGTAGCTATACATCAGAGGTGACTTCTCTTTCACCCAATGAAATGAATAGATCTCTTGCAGAACCTGTTTATGATGAGAAATTTTTAGGAGGATCGCAGGTGAGCACCGCAGAATACTCGAATGTATTTGAGGAGCGCAATCAAATTTCAACGACAAAATTGCCATCAAAAGCTGAATTATGCAACAAGTCTAATGAAGGATGGATAAAAGCGGTGTCATCAAATGGAATATTTAAACATCTCTATAATGAATGGCGATTCATTTCACTGAGTGAAAATATCACTATGGTAAAGTTTTATATAGAATTTGAATTTAAATATGAGTCGTTTTCAACGTTATTAAATTCTATGTATAAACATACACAAAGCAAGATAATCTCTGCATTTAAAGAAAGAGCTGAAAAACTCACTCGCCAAAAGTTGGCTTGACACTATTTATATAAATTGATAACTTTTTTAGTAAATTAAGCACTTATATTGTATTATAATGATTTTTAGGATATTGCTTTTATTTCTTTTGATAAGCATTAATACTTGTGTACTTGCTCTTCAAAAAGAAGATAGTACAAAAGAGTTGTCGTCAAGAGAATTATTATCGATATTGCCTGAGGATAAGTTACTGGGTGATCCAAAAGCACCAATTCTAATGTTAGAGTATGCTTCGTTAACCTGTTATCATTGCTCTCTTTTTCATAAAGATATTTTTCCTAAGATCAAAAAGAAATATATAGATACGGGCAAAGTGCTGTATATATTCCGGCACTTTCCTTTGGATTATCGATCACTAAAGGCAGCAATGTTAAGTCATTGTTATGAAAAACAGGAAGATTACTTCAATTTCAATAAAGCTGTTTTTAATGCAATAGATTCTTGGAATTACCACAATTTAAGTGATTTGACTATACTGCAAAAGGTTGCTGCATTAAGCAATTTTAAGCAAGATTTGTATAATAAATGCATCAATGACAAAAGTATGATGGATAAGGTAATAAAGGACAAATCAGATGCAATTAATAAGCTTGGCATTACTGCAACTCCAGTATTTTTTATCAAGCTGAATGATGGCTTTTATGTAGATCATAATCAAATTAAACATGAAGGCTACAAAAAACAGGAATATTTTGCTGATATAATAGATAAATTATATGAGAAAGTGGAAATAGCAAAAGATAACAAAAACCCCAATTCTGAATTAGGCAGAAAAGAAAGGCGTAGAAATAGAGGACTTTGAATATAAAATCAGGACAAAAAAGCATGAATTAGGAAATTTATTGGAGATCTGTGCCTTGTGTGCTCAATCTCAAATTTGTTTTTCAAGCGATCGAAAACCGTCTCAATAATAGTCTATTCCTTAAAAAATCTTTTTTTGTTCTGAAATAAACCTCGATTTTATTTTTCTTAAGAGCGAATACTTTTAATATGTCAATTCATTAAGTATTTTACTTCTTATTACCATCATCGAGCTTAAATAGCACTATTGTAGAAATTAGGCCTATTGTTACTATCATCAACGAAAGTGGTTCTGCTTCTCTGTAACGTTCATCGCTTACTAGTTCATATATCCTATAAACTCAAAAATGATTTTTATGGTAATACAGGCGTAAATAATAGCTAACCAGTCTTTTCATTAACCGAAATATCTACTATTTGCGAGTTTGGGTTTTTTTCTGTATTATAAAATCTTTCGTCTTTCTCCATCTCTAATGATGGATTTCTAAGCTAAATTGCAATTTTTTGTTCACATAAAGAAGAAGCATTTTGAGATTGTCTGATTTGCTTGCTAGAATAAAAATCTACAGCTGGCACTACTATATAACAAACTTCTTTAGGAGTTAAATTGGGAAGCCCAGTCTCAGGATGAAGCCCAGTAACCACATGATTATAGTCAAAAAAGAAATTTTCTATTTTTTATGTATATTAACATATAATGAGCTTCGTAGTTAGCTTTTTCACTACTCTTATAATCAGAGTAATAATAGCATATAAGTCTATATAACATCCTGATTTTGCTTTATATAATATGCGTTCAAGCTCTTTTTGCTCCTCTAATGAAATTATTTGTTTTGTTATTGTTAAATGAGGAAAGGACTTCTCTTTGTAGAATAGAGTATCATTAAATAACTTATGGTTTTCACGTTTTTCAATATTTTGAACATTTAACGCAAAAAAGAATGATGTGATAAAAAATTTACAGTTTTCACGTTTTACAATACTTTGAACATCTAACACAGGTAAGCATTGAGACAACAGTAATATTGTAAAAAGTTGATATGTTTTTTCTTTCTTGCCACTAAGACAATCTATTATGTCCTGTTCAGTTATCATACCAGCTGATTTTAATAACATAGAAAAGTCCTTTTTGCTGCTTAAGCCCACTAGAATAACAAAATAATCTAAGGACTGACACACTCCATCTATAGGATCGAATCCCAAAATTTTTTCGTACCTCTCCTTCAGTTTTGGTATATTTGATATGCTATTAGATACAATATAGTTTAAGTTAAGCGAAATAGCCTGTTCGTTCTGAAATAGGCTCTTATATTATTTTTGTTGGACCAACGTCATTTGATTTGCTAACAGCTTTAGTAACATCAGTTTTGGTTCTATATATTGATACTTTCCGTTTTTATCCTTATAAATTCCTTTTACATTACAAATAATGCCTTCTTCTACATTTTTGTGATAGTACGATTTCTTCCATTGTTTTTGCTATCAATAGTTTGATTGAGAAACTTTACAATCTCTGATCCTGAAAGAGTTCTAAGCTTTTTTTCAGCTTTGTAAAATACTTTAATTTTGGAGGTGTTGTTAGTGGTATATACTCTTGATATATTAGATTCAGAAACATCATTAATATACTGTGTCATGTCGATTACCTAAAATATATAATAAATATTATCAAAAAATGTTAATAAGATCAAATATTTAATTAACTTATTTAAATAATTTGTCAAAAAAGTATTTTACTTCTTATTACCATCATCGATCTTAAATAGCACTATTGTAGAAATTAGGCCTATTGTTACTATCATCAACGAAAGAGGTGCTGCTTCTCTGTAACGTTCATCACTTACTAGCTCATATATCCTAGTTGATATGGTTTCAAAATTAAATGGTCTGATAATTAGTGTGGCCGTTAATTCTTTTATGGTATCCATAAATACAAGCAAGAATCCTGATAGTATGCTTTTCTTGATTAATGGGATGTGAACATTTAAACACGTGGAAATAGGACCATGACCCATAGTATGTGCAGTCCATTCAATTTCATTGGGCATTTTTTTGAGCCCCGATTCCACTGCTTTGAAAGATATAGCAAAAAAACGAAATAGATATGAATAAATTAATGCACCAATGGTCCCTACTAAGCTAATTTCAGTAATATATTGAGTGATTAGGGAAGATGTTCTACTCAAAAATATTATTATACTAATTGCGATAATTGCATTTGGAATTGCATAACCAAGTGAAATTAAGCGGGCTGTATTATTAACTATCTTGTTTTTGCGTGCAGTGTATCCAATTATTATGGCAATGCAAATTGAGATTAGTGCAGTTATGAATGACAAACTGATACTGTTTATTATGATACTATAAAATCTAGTGTCATATACGAAAAACCACTTTTCTATACTCCAGTATATCAGTGGAATGATAGGCAAGATAAAACCTACGAGTATTGGCAGTATGCATATGGTATAGGTAAAAATTAATGGTACTGCGCCAATTATACTGCGTTTGTTATGATATTCTGAATTTGTATTGATGGATGAATAAGATATTCCCTTCTTCTGCAGTTTTTTTTCAATAGTTATTAATGCTGTAATAAAGAGCAATTCTGCCACTGCTAAAATAGTAGCTGAATATTGATCATGTAATAAAAACCAAGTGCGATATACTCCCGTGGTAAAAGTATCAATTGCAAGAAATTGTGGTGTGCCAAAATCTGTTATCACCTCCATTAGCACTAAGGATAATCCAGCTATAATCGATGGACGTATGGATGGTATAATAACGAAAAATAAGCTTCGCAGTGAAGAAAGTCCAAGCGTTGATGCAATAGTAACTGAATTACTAACATTCTTAAGATTTGAACGAACCAGGATATAAACGTATGGGTATAATGTAAATCCCATCACTAATATTCCACCGCTTAAAGATTTTATCTCTGGAAACCAATAATCTCCTTTGCTCCACTCAAAAGTGCTCCTTAATAGACCTTGTATTGGACCTGAAAATTCAAGAGTATTAACGTAAACAAATGATGCTATATATCCAGTTATCGATATTGGAAAAAACAAAGAAATTTCAAATGTTCTTCTTCCAGGGAAAGAAAAAAATGTGGTAAGCCAAGCTGGAATTACTCCAAATATAAAAGATATCCCCCCTACTCCTATCATTAGGACTAATGTGTTGAATATATATTCAGGAAAAAGTGCACTGACTACCCACCCAGAGCTTGTTGTACCGGTAAATAAAATCGATATTAAGGAAAATATCGGACAGATAAACAATATGCTTATCAAAAATAAGAATATATTTTTAAATATTTTCAGAAACTCCATTTGAATCTATAATTTAATATCAAATGTTATATGCAAATGTTTAAGATATCCAGTAATTAGCAGCTAATCTATTGAGTATATCTGTGATTTCATGTATTATATACTTAATTTATAAGTTAGTTATCATGAGCTTTGTAGTTGCAACTTTTTACCATTTTGTAGAGCTTTCTAACTACTATGATATGAAACATGAAATAAAAGTTGCGTGCGATGATGCAGAACTAAAAGGTACAATACTTCTTGCAGAGGAGGGTATTAATGCAACCATATCTGGCGAGAGAAATTCAATCAATAATATATTCAATTTTCTACGCTCTGATTGTAGACTAAAAAGCCTCACATGGAGAGAAAGTATAGCTCAATTTCAACCATTTAGTAAAATGAAAGTTAGGCTAAAAAATGAAATTGTGAATCTTGGTATAAGAGACCTTGACATTTCTCTAAAAGGTAAATATATTAACCCTGAGCATTGGGACGATTTTACTTCTCAGCCTGATGTTTTAGTAATAGATACAAGAAATGAGTATGAAGCGAAATTAGGTAAGTTTAACAATGCAATTAACCCTCATACTATGTGCTTTCGGGATTTTCCTCAGTGGGCTCAGTCATTTTCTGAAAACAAAGATCAGAAGGTAGCTATGTATTGCACTGGAGGAATTAGATGTGAAAAATCTACAGCATATATGAAAAACCTTGGATTTAGTGATGTTTATCATCTCAGAGGCGGTATTTTGTCTTATCTTGAAAAAACTGGCAATAAGAGCGGTAATTGGGAAGGCGAATGCTTTGTTTTTGATGATAGAGTTGCTATTGATCATTCCCTTACCCCTAGTGAAAAAATAAAATGTATATTCTGTTCAGAAAAAGTTTCAACAGATGAACTAAAATCAGTTCCACGTGGTCAAGTGGTTTGCGCTGATTGTAAAATTGCAGAATGACGAAATTATTATAGTAATGAAATTAATAGTTTTTTAATTTTAATATCTTATTATTTTATACTCAAGAGATAAAGGAATATTTTATTGTGGAAGGCTCCTCACTAATGTTAACAGAATCACCTAAAAATAACAGCGATAAAAATAGGCAATTTTTTATGCAAGTTGCCGCTTGGTTAGTAGATAATACTGGCTTGACTTTTAATCAAATAGCAGAATGTTGCGGGTTAAGAATTGGAGAAATTCAGAGTATAGCTGATGAAGAAATAGATATTGAAAAGTATAATCCTGTTATCTCTGGAATAATTACCGAGAAAGAAATTGATGATTGTAAGAAAGATCCAAAACAAATACCGCGTTTAATAATGAAAAATATAAAAAAAAGAAGTAAATTAGTCCTTGGCGCTCCTCTTTCGGCAAGACGCAGAGATAAACCTGATGCAGTTTATTATTTAGTAAAAAAATTTCCTATTTTAGACAATAACGTTATAGCTAAATTAATTAACACTACACCTTTAACAGTGGAGCAGGTCAAAGATGGAACACATCATAACATGCAAAATATTAAACCTCAAGACCCTATACTCCTTGGCTTGTGCAGTCAGGCGGATTTAGAAGATGAAGTGGAAAAAGCAAAGATCGAAGAAGAGAAACAAAGAAGACTGAGGAACATGGCGATTAAGAACGTGAATGAGAGCTGCTAAATTTGTTTCATAATTTGACTAGTGCTAAATTTACTTGACTTATTAGTGTTCATTAGTATAATGTGAGCAGAGTATGGGGCATGTTGATTAACTAAGTTTTATGCTTCCTTGAACTAGCTCGATCTAATTCATTATCTTACAGTTACATTTTTAGGTACCAATTAAAATTTTGGAGGACTATGGCAACAATTAACGACGACGTTTTGGCAAAAGAGAAAGTTACTCTTGTAAAAACTAAACCAGAATCAGCAAAAAAAAATAAAAAAATCCCCGATGATAATATGGATGACAATATGATAGAACAAACAACACATGAAAATGCAGATAACAATAGAAAAACATTGGATTTAAGCAAATTGAAAGAAAAAACAGCAGAAGAATTACTAAAGCTAGCTGAAGAAAGAAAAATTTCAACTAGTGGTAAAGGCAATGGCAGGATGCTAAAGCAGGAAATGATATTCAATTTAATGAAGAAAATGGGTGAGGAAGGGGGGATTATCACCGTTGCTGGTGTTGTGGAAATATTGCCTGATGGTTTTGGTTTCTTGCGCTCATCGACTGCAAATTATGCACCTAGTACCGATGATGTTTATATTTCTAGTGGGCAGATAAAAAAATTCAGTTTACGTACAGGGGATGTAGTATTTGGAGAAATTAGATCACCTGGAGATAAGGAAAGGTATTTTACTTTAACTAAAGTACTTAATATAAATTCTACCGAGGTAAATGAATTAAGAAAGTATATTCATTTTGATAATTTATTACCTCTTTATCCTGAAGAACGCCTGATCCTTGAGAATAACAGTAGTGGTGACAATAATAAAAAGGATATTATAAATATGCGAGCTGTTGACATAGTTGCTCCTCTTGGAAAGGGACAAAGAGCGCTAGTAGTTGCTCCACCTCGTACAGGAAAAACAATATTGATGCAGCAGATGGCTCATTCTATAGCTACAAATTACCCTGAAATAGAATTAATAGTATTATTGATAGATGAAAGGCCTGAAGAAGTAACGGATATGATACGATCTGTAAAGGGAGAGGTGGTAAGCTCTACATTTGATGAGCCTGCTTATCGTCATGTTCAACTTGCTGAAATAGTAATAGAAAAAGCTAAAAGAATGGTTGAGCACAAAAAAGATGTAGTGATTCTGCTTGATTCTATAACTCGTCTTGCACGTGCTTATAATGCTGTTATTCCTTCATCTGGGAAGGTGTTAACTGGCGGTATAGATTCAAATGCGCTACAGAGACCAAAACGTTTTTTTGGAACAGCACGTAACATTGAGAATGGAGGTTCTTTAACTATCATTGCTACAGCTCTTATAGACACTGGATCAAAAATGGACGAGGTCATTTTTGAAGAATTTAAAGGTACAGGAAATGCCGAAATCATACTTGACAGAAAACTCGCTGATAAGCGCATATTTCCTGCTATCGACATAACTAAATCTGGAACTAGAAAAGAAGAATTACTTATTGATAAAGCTATACTAAATAAAATATGGGTACTGCGTAGGATACTTAATCCCATGGGTTCTGTGGAAGCAATGGAATTCTTACGTGACAAGCTACTTTTAACAAAAAGCAATGCTGATTTCTTTAATTCTATGAATACTTAGATCATAGTAATAGCAGATTGCATGCATAGATAACAACGGGTAGCAAAAAAAGCAATCTGCATTCCAAACAAAATTTAAGTGAGCCATATACATTCAAGTATTCTGTGGCACTCCTCTCCTAAAAAATTTTCACCATAAATCAGTTTTGCAATAATTTTAGTCAAATTTATCTCATTTACGTAATAATTTTTCTATATCTTTTTAGCAAATTACTGTAATTAATGCATTATGTAAATAATAGTGATAAAATTATGGTGAAAAAATCTAAATCTAAAAATAATAACGCATATGGATCATTTAAGGAATATGGCTCTGCAATAAGCATAATATCAGAGGAAAGTTGTGCTATGAGATATAATAGATCACCAGAGGAAGTGACTATTGAAGTAGACGATAACAGTAACCCTAAAACAAAAAATGATCCTGCAATCAGTGAACAAGAACTGATGCACTATTATAGTGCATTCAAAATTGATGCTTACAACAACATTACAAACTTAAATCAATGTATAACTTCTTTAGTCGTGAAAGAAATATCACATTGTTACACTTAGCTGCGCAGGAAGGAAATACGACTGTCATTAAAAACCTGATAAAAAGGGGAATAAGATTTATAAAAGACATTAATGGAAGAACACCTTTGCATTATGCAGCTATTGTTGGATATAAAGATGCTATTGAAATCCTCATTGAAGAATTAGGATATGACCGAAGCGAGATAAATAGGCAAGATAATGAAGGTAATACCCCACTACACTGCACGTCTAATGTTGATTGTGTCGAGTCTCTTATAACAAATGGAGCAAGAATTATAAAAAATAATGGTGGCTATACACAACTACGTACTTTTGCTATATATGGTTTTAATCAGTGTGTTGAATATATGATATATAACTTAATAAATAGAATCCGTGACCTTAATTTAAGAGATAATCAGCAATGTGCATTTCTGCACTACGCTGTTAGATTATGTATTGGTACAGACTTAATAAAATACTTATATCAAAAAGGTTTAAAAGTTGTAGATGAAGGTGAATTAATTGCAGACAAGAGTGGTAAAAGCTTATTATTTTATGCTGCAATGAGTGGAAATTATAAATATTTCATAGATTTTTATACTTTTCTTATCACGATACCAAGGTTTAATTCAGAATTTGAAATTAGAAGGAAAGGTGAAGAAGGTGCCACTATATTACATCACATTGCACAATCGGATAAGGAAGACTTACTCAAATTTATAATAGAACAAGGAGTAGAAAAGAGAAATCCTGTCCACTTGAGCGACGGTAAGGTCATAAGAGATCTAAAAGGGAATCTCTATTACACTATGTTGCTCAAAGTGAAACGGCTAATTGCCTAAGATTTCTTATGAATCAATTAGAAAGAAACAAATCAAAATATGCCATCGATCTAGGACAGGAAATAAATATGCAAGATGAAGATGGCAATACACCGCTACATTATGCAGCAAGTAAAGGAAATTGGGGGTGTGTTGAATTATTGTGTCAGAAAGGAGCAAATATTTATCATGCTAATAAAGATGGAATGAATCCATTACATATCGCTTCTCTTCATGTACACGTCACCTGTGCTAAGCTGCTTATTTTTTATAACAGAGGTAAGCAAGATTATATCAACAGCAAAACTAATAAAGGTGAAACGCCCCTGCATTTAGCAATTAATGAGGAAAATGAAGACTGTGCTGAATTATTACAAAACACCGGCGCAAATATTTATGCTTGCAGTAATGCAGGAGCTAATATTTTACACTACGGAGCTCACGGCGGTAAAAGATGTCTTAAGCTTGCTATAGCAGCAATGAGAAGTTTCAATGGAGTTTATGGTATCAATGCATGTGACGAGTATGGTAGGACACCATTATACCTTACAAGAGATAGAGAATGCTTTGAGCTTCTTATGCAAAATGGTGCAGATTTTATTAATGAAGGAAAGCTTGTACATGATAATGATGGCAAAACGATATTACATTATATTGCTGCAAGCGATGACATAAATTTTATGGAATTTATTTTAAATGAATTAGAGAAACATAAGATCAATATTAACCAAGAGATCAACCATAAAGATAGTAGTGGCAGAATGACTTTATACTATGCAGTTAACCAAGAGAGACTAAATATGGTAAATATGCTTTTAAATATCAATTCTCAACTTGCTACTGACGGGATAAATAAATGTGTTGAAAGCAGAACATACAAATTATTAATGTACAAATGTGGCAAATAAGGACAAAATTCTCCACACCAAAGATGAGTATGGAAAGACAATTTATGATTATGTTATAGAAAGTAATGACACCTCTATGCTAAAATTGTTCCTAGAATTCTCCCTTAAAATGAAAAAATTGAAGAACAAATTTCACGATAAACTAGATAATCAATTTATGAGAAAATTTACATATTTTAGCTCCCTTTCCGGCTTAGCTATGTCCTTATTTAGCGTAAGACTTTTTATCAGGCAGGATTATCAAGGAAAAGAAGAGCTCTCTGACTTTATTATAGCTAATCAAATTCTACTTTCTATTTTGAAACCCTTGTAGTTTTTTGTCCTGCAGCAAAAAAGAATCAGTTAGCAAAAATAATGAGCGAATATGAAGAAGAGACAAAAAAAATTAACATAAGGATTTCTGAAATTGAACGAGAAAGATTCAACTACACTCAAGGCATAGAAGAAAAATTTCAACAATATGTTGAAGCAGCAGTGGGAGAAGGTTCGGCTATTAACGCGCTGGATGACCAAAAGAAATACCTTGATGATTAAAAAAAGGAAAGTGAAGCTTCTGCAATAGCAAAAAAAATATTTTCTACCCTATTTTCAAATTTAATTGCTAAGAGTAATAGATCTGAACCATCTCAATCGTGGACTAGAGCTAACCAAAGATGGGAGAATGCTGTAAAAAAAATCATTGATGATATAAAAAACAAGCAAAATGGAGTGACTAGGTTATAAAATTAATGGATAGAGAAGTAGAAAATCAAGGGAAATAGGGTAAAAATGAGGCTTACACTATTCCTTTTTGTTGTTGGCAATCCGAAATTAGGGTTCTAATAGCAATTTTGTTATCAAAATTGCCTATTACTCTTTATATCTAGCTTATATAAACAGCAATAAGAGGTGCAGTAAAAATAAAGCTGTCCATACGGTCAAGCACTCCTCCATGTCCTGGTATCATGCTTCCACTATCCTTAACACCATAAGCCCTTTTTATTAGAGATTCAGTAAAATCACCAAGCTGTCCTAGTATAGCAATTGCAACACCAATTAGTGGAGAATAAAGAATTGAAAATAAGCCAAAAAATATTGACCCAAAGATTGTGCATACCACCCCAGCTAAAATTGCACCAAGAAGTCCTGACCAAGTTTTGCCAGGACTAATAATCGGGCAGATCTTAGCTCCACCAAAATTTTTGCCGAATAAATAAGCAGTAATATCAATTCCCCAAATGGTTAGAATAAGCCAGATTAATGCGTATTTGCCCTGTGGAAGATTGTACAAATATATTAACGAGGCATTTGGTAACGCAATCAACAATAGTGCAAAAATGTATAAAATTTTATTCCCCTTAGTTAAATTATACCACTCAAAAGAAGATAATACTGCAATCGAGAAAATTAATAAATAAAAGGATAGATCGCTAAAATATGTAGCAAAAGAAAATATGAGCAATATTACTATTGAAGACAGTATCCTAACTGTAAAGTTATTATCTACCATATTTCCTTTCCCTTTGCATATAATCTTCTAACGCTTTACTCAAATCTTGACAAGAAAAATCAGGCCATAAGGTATCACAAAAATATAATTCAGCATAAGCTGCTTGCCATAATAGAAAATTACTTAACCTTTTTTCCCCTCCAGTACGGATTAGTAAATCAAGCTTTGGCAAATCCTTGGTATATAGAAATCTCTCAAACTCTTCTTCTGATAAAGAAGCAACATTTTCTTTTGCTATATTATTTATAGCTTGAGTAATTTCTTGCCTACCACCATAACTGATAGCTACAGTTAACAATAGGCCATCATTTTTTTGTGAAATTTCTTCCGCTTTTTTAATTTGCTCCAGTATTTTATTAGGTAACATTGCCAAATTACCAATAAAGTTCAATTTTATATTGCATTTACAGATAAGACTTATCTTATCTGTATCGGTTAAGACGGAATAAAATAAATCAAATAGACAATCTTTCTCATCCTTTGGTCTTGACCAATTTTCCATGGAGAATGCATATAAGGTTAAATAAGGTATTTGCAGAGTTGTACAATATTTTGCAATCTTATAGACAACCTCACTACCTTGCGTGTAACCATCAATTTTCATTTTTTTTTGGTTGTTTGCCCATCTGCCATTACCATCCATAATAATTGCTAAATGTTTTGGTAAAAGTTCAGGGCTTAATACGCTTGTCATTTAGTGATTCAATATATCTTTTTCTTTAATGGATAATTCATTATCAATCTTTTTGATATTTTCATCAGTAATGTTCTGCACTTCCTTTTTGATGCTGTGGCACTCGTCTTCTGAAATCTCTTTATTTTCTTTCATTTTTTCTATTGCTTCCATTATATCTCTGCGTATATTCCTAATGGCAATTCGCCCATTTTCCGCAAATTGATGCAATAGCTTTACTAATTTCTCACGAGTCTTTTGTGTTAAATCTGGAAGCGTTATGCGTATAGTATTACCTTCAACAACAGGATTTAAATCAAGATTGGCATTTAATATAGCATTTTTAACCTCACCTACAACCCCCATATCCCAAACTTTGATTGATAAGGTTTTATTGTCCATCACTGAAACGCCAGCAACTTGATTCAATTTTTGATGACCACCATAAATATTGACGACTATGCCATCAAGTAACGATGCGCTTGCTCTTCCAGTTCGCACACCCTTAATATCATCATGAAAAGACTGAATAGTTTTTGACATTCTTTCTTTCATGTTAGTCTTTATTTTATTTAACATAAATTACCTACTGCTCAAAATCTGATACGATAGTACAAGTGCCTTTACCCTTAATAATATTGGCTATTTTTTCTTCCTTCAAAGAAAAAACGATAATTGGAATAGAATTCTCACGAGCAAGAGAAATTGCTGATGCGTCCATAACCTTTAAATCACGAGTTAATAAATCCGTGTAAGAAAGCTTATCATACATCACTGCATCCTCATTCTTTTTTGGATCAGCAGAATATACCCCATTTACCTGTGTACCTTTCAAAATAACATCACAATTCATTTCAACAGCTCGTAAAGCTCCGGCTGTATCTGTAGTGAAAAATGGATTACCCGTACCTGCTGCAAAAACCACCACTCTTTTTTTTTCTAAATGACGAATAGCTTTTCTTCTGATGTAAGGCTCACATACTGTGGCCATCGGAATAGCAGATAGCACCCTTGAAGCCACTAAGTTTTTCTCTAAAAAATTTTGTAAAATTAAAGCGTTGATTATAGTTGCAAGCATTCCAATATAATCACTACTTGCTCTTTCACAACCACTTAAAGAAGCAGACGTACCTCTAAAGATATTTCCACCACCAACAACAATACAGATCTGAACTCCAAGTCTATAAACTTCAGCTATATCTTTGGAAAGCTGGTTTATAACATCCATATCGTGCCCAAAAGGCTTAGTTCCCATCAGAGCCTCACCAGAAATCTTAAACAGTACCCTTGAATACTTTACTTTCTCTTCTTCATCTGTGGATTCAACCATCCTTAATTACTTTTACCCAAAACAAGCAGCTTATAATCAGATAGTTTAATGGCCGAATTTATACTTGACTCGCTTGATTTTATAAAGTCAGAAATTTTCAGTTTATCATCCTTGATAAACTTTTGCTCTAAGAGGACGACCTCTTCGTAATATTTAGCCATACGTCCTTCTACTATTTTTTTTGTTACTTCTTCAGGCTTGTTTAAACTTTTTACTTGTTCCTCAATTATAGAATATTCATTTTTCAATTTTACTTGATCAAGATCACTTATAGATAAAGCATCTGGTTTCATGGCAACTATGTGCATTGCTACCTGCTTTCCTATCTCTTGCAACTTCAACTTATCACCTGATGATTCCAGTGCAATTAAGGCACCTGTTTTACCTAAACCATGCACATCACCATGTACATAACCAGCAACAACTCCTTCCTTAGCTTCTAGGTAATAAACTTTACTTAACTCTAACTTCTCACCGAGAACCGATGTGCTATTCATTATAACTTTCTGCACTGTACCAGCTCCCTCGCACTCGGCATTTTTTAGATCATCAACATTGGTGCATTTTGCTTCATAAGCAATTGATGCTAATTTTGAAATTAGCTCTATAAACTTATCATTTCTTGCAACAAAATCAGTCTCACAATTTAATTCAACCAGAACACCACAATTATCGCCTAAATGCATAGCAATCAGCCCATCTGCAGCAATTCTATCGGATTTTTTATCAGCTTTAGCAAGCCCTATTGTACGTAACTCCTCAACTGCTTTATCAATATCACAACCACACTCTTCTAACGCTTTCTTGCAGTCACTTAATCCAAGCCCTGTTCTATCACGTAATTCTTTTATATCATCTAGTTTACTCTTCATTTGGTACTGCCTCCTTTTCATCTTCTGTATAAATCTTACCACGCTTTTTTTTAGTTTCTATGATATCTCCGCCCTTTCCTTGAAAAGATTCATCGCCTTTTGTATCATCAACCTTAACTCCAGAACGCGCTAAACTAGACTCCATTCCTGCTAATACAGAATCAGCAGCTAATTTACAATAAAGTTCTATTGATTTTCTTGAATCATCATTTCCAGGTATAGGGTAAGTAATGTTATCTGGATCAGAGTTAGTATCAAGTATTGCAACTACTGGAATCCCTAGCTTCTTAGCTTCCTTAACTGCAATATGCTCTTTATTAGTGTCAATAATAAATAACAAATCTGGAATTGCTCCCATCTCCCTAATTCCACCTAATGCCTTATCAAGCTTTTGTTTCTTTTGATCAATTTTTCCTAATTCTTTTTTCGTTAGGGTAGTATCTTCATCACTTAATGTTTTTTCGTATTGAATTAACATCTTGATTGAGGACGAAATAGTACCCCAGTTAGTTAGTGTACCACCGAGCCAGCGATGATTTACATAATATTGACTGCAACGAATTGCCTCATTAGCAATTATATCGTGAGCTTGAAATTTTGTACCAACAAATAGAATACGTCCACCCTGATATGCAGTATCATATAAAGCTCTCATAGCTGTTTTTAGCAACAGCAAGGTTTTTTGTAAATCAATTATATGTATACGATTTTCTTGATGAATTCCATATATATATGGAGCCATTTTTGCATTCCAGCGACGAGTTTTGTGACCAAAATGCACACCAGAATCTGCTAAATCACGTACAGTGACTTCAGGTAAATTCACCATAACTTATCCTCCAAATAGTTTATCCTCCATGGCTCAACCCTAATGGGACTACCTGTATTAGCCATGTGTGAAATTAATTACCTATCTATAGTAATAGGAAATATTGCAAACGCAAACAAAAAATATTGACAAATAGCAGTATGTTTACTAGCTTTAAAAATGTAGGTTAACATTGCTCTCGGTAACGGGGGTGTAGCTCAGCTGGTTAGAGCGCATGCCTGTCACGCATGAGGTCGTGGGTTCGAGTCCCATCATTCCCGCCACGTTTTTTTTGCGAAGTTAATTGTACTAGATTTGGTATAATCGTAAAAGTATCCGCTCGGCCAATAGCGTCAACTTAAGGAAAAAATATTAGCGGTTATATAACCGCAGTAAAGTAAATAAGCCTAAACGCCATTATGTCTTTAGGAGAGTTTACTAATGGGAGAGTTTAGTTGACACCACTGACTTAACGGTCACCAGTGGACTAAAACCTCCGGAGTTGTTTATACTTAATCCATATCACCATACTTATGGACCATACACCTAGACTATAACAATTTAATAGCATTGTCTCCTGTAGCTTTTGACTCCTGCTTGTTTATACCCGCTTTACTCGAGGCTCCACACTGAGAACTATAGATTCTATAGCTGCTCAGTGTGGTAATATACATCTTATTTCCATCTTCCGGTCTTGTTACCACTAATTTTCACTCCATCCATATCAGTATAAGGATTACCAAACTTTTCTGTACCTTGCATTATTCCGGTCTTGTTACCACTAACTTCGACTCCATTCATGTAAGGATTAGAGTCACTAAACTTTTTTCACCTTGCATTATAGCTCTTCCATTCATGTAAGGATTAGGATTACCAAACTTTTCTGTACCTTGTATTATAGCTCTTATAATTCTATTTCCATTATCATTATCTGTTCCATTTGATATCCTTGACTGTGCTATTGGTGACAAACGATTTTCAGGAGGTTGCTGCTGACTTTGTGCTTTATTAGTAACAAAAGCAGTGAATAATAATAGTGCATTAAATACTACATCTGTAGTATTTATTTCAGGTGAAGCTGCAACAGGATTATTGTTATGCTCTCCAGAAGTAAGCAAAGCTGGAGGCTCTGTTGACGGTATAAGACCCTTTACCCAATTAACAATAGGATTGCTCATCCATGAATTATTTAATACCTCACGGCGACTACGATTTTCATGCTGGTAAGGCGAGAGAAATTTAACAACTTCTGACTTTTCTGGTCTACCGCTACTTTTTGCAAAATCTAATGGTGTTTCACCGTGGTTATCTCTAGCATTAACATCATCATCTTTCCCTACAAGGTATTTCACTACATCTAAGCGGCCATTGTTAACGGCGTGATGTAGCTGTTTGTTCATTGCTATCTTTAGCATTAATATCAGCACCATTTTCTATTTCTATAAGACACTTCACCATATCTAAATTACCAGATATAGCGGATGAGAGCAAAGCGCTATCGCAATACTCTTTTCGAATGTTAATATCAACTACTGATTTTATAAGATATTTTACTACATCCAAATGACCTCTTTTGACAGCCAAGTCCAAAGGTGCATCTCTATATATACTCCTAGCATTTAAGTTAGCCCCTTTTTCTACAAGGTACTGCACTACACTTAATTGACCATTTTCAGCAGCTACATGTAAAGGCGTAAGACCATAACCACTTTTAGCAGCCATTAAATCAGACTTTTTTTCTACAAGATATTTTACTACATCTAATTGACCATTCTTAGCAGCTTCGTGTAAAGGAGTGTAGTCGTAGTTATTTTTAGAATAAATAATATAAGCATTTTTTCCTGCAAGATATTCTACTACATCTAAGTGACCACATCTAGCAGCCAAATGCAAAGCTGTATCACCATCTCTATTCTTATCACTAACATAAGTACGTTTTTCTTCTACAAAGTATTTCACTGCAGTTAAATCGCCTAGCGCAGCGGCCGAGTGTAAAGATTCGTATTCATACGTTTCCACAGCACACTTTCGATCTATTACCCGAGGCATTGCTGTTGTAACTTTTTGCACTTCGGTGACCGGTTGTAACTTTTTGCACTTTGGTGACCGGTGGCATTGCTGTTGTAATATTTTGCCTTTCTGTGACCTGTGGTGCTTCTGTTGTAACATTTTGCACTTCTGTAACTTGAGGAATTGCTGTTGTAACATTTTGCCTTTCTGTGACTAGTGGCGCTCCTGTTGTAACATTTTGTCCTTCTATACCATGCCCTTCACTCAAAAGAGTGTCAAAAATCCCAAAGACTTCACCGATTACCCCAGTCCATACATCTCGTCTTGAACGATGCAGCTTCACTGCAGCATCTATTGTAGTTCCATTGTTAGTTGATTGTTGTTGATTTTTGCCCATTCGATCCTCCTCAAATGTAATTAACAAATTACCTTCACTACGAGCTAAATGGTTGTAAAAGCTAACTTACACACCAAAGTATGGCCTTATTTTCAGCACAGAAATTTTTAGTGTCAACAGTTTTTTCATAATGAATTTCACATAAATTAGAAGTTTGATGAAGAATAGAAAACTATGCTAAAGGAAAATCAGCTTGCAGGTTTATAGTCTATTACTACTATTCTTGCAATTTTGTCATGAAAAAACTGCTTTCGTTTGTCAAATATTGCAAGTAATATTGTAATTGTTAGGCCAATATAGCCAGCGGCTTTTCATCCGTTATACTCTGGAAAGCAAATTCTCGCTGGTGAAATGATACAAAAGTCTATATCAATACAAAAAGGTAATTTTGCATAGTTAAGGAAATAATGGAAAAACAAAAAACACAAGCTTTTGATTGGTTTTGCACGTTGAAGGACGAAATTGTAGAATCCTTTTTATCAATTGAAAAACAATCATCTTCAGAACCAGAAATCAAAAAGAGAAAATGGGACCGACCAGGTGGTGGAGGTGGTGAATCGACAATAATTTATGGTAATATTTTCGAAAAAGTAGGAATAAGTGTTTCAAAAGTACATGGAAAGTTCTCAGAATCAATTATGAACGAGATTCCTGGTGCAAATGAAAGTAATGGAGAATTCTGGGCAAGCGGAATATCTCTAGTCTCTCATATGCAGTCACCCCTTGTCCCTGCTGCACACATGAACACAAGATTAATATACACTTCAAAACAGTGGTTTGGTGGTGGAATGGATTTTACACCAATATACAAAAATGAAGAGGATTATAAATACATTCACGGATCATTAAAAACTACGTGTGATAAATTCGATACTGAATATTATCCAAAATTTAAACAGCAGTGTGATGATTATTTTTTCTTACAACACAGAAAAGAACCACGCGGTATTGGTGGAATTTTTTATGATAATCTTAATTCAAGTAGCTGGATAGATGATTTCGAGTTTACAAAGGCGGTAGGTAAGACCTTTTTGGAAATTTATTTGCATATTATACGTGAACATATGCAAAAACCATGGAATAAAGAGCAGCGAGAATATCAGCTAATAAAACGTGGTAGGTATGTAGAGTTTAATCTTTTGTATGATCGTGGTACTCGATTTGGATTGATGACTGATGGCGATACTGATGCAATTATGATGTCCATGCCACCACTTGTGAAATGGCTATAGAAAAGGTAATAAGTAGATGATAAGTAAAGGAACTTAAAAATAATTGAGTTGACTTTATACACAAAGTTACTATAATTTCTTTGACTCGTATTGACTCCTTCGTCTAGCGGTTAGGACACTACCCTTTCACGGTGGTAACACGGGTTCAAGTCCCGTAGGAGTCACTCAAATAGAATAAGGTATCTAATGGGAAAAGTTAGGCTTTACGTTGAAGAAGCTTTATCACAAAGGGCTAATTTACTGCTAAATCGCAGAAAAGTCACTATATTTGCAACGTAATGCGTCTTAAACAAGATGATAATATCTATCTTTTTAATGGAAGAGATGGTGAATGGATCGGAGAAATATCTGGCATATCACACAAATCAGTACGAGTCACGTTAAAAGAGTGTATCAGAAAACAGGAAAGCGAAGGAAATTTATACCTTTATTGTGCTATAGTGAAAAATACAGCTTTAAGCAATATAATAAGGCAGGCGACTGAAATGGGAGTTACGTGTATACAATTCATTTTAACAGAACACACAGTGGCAAAAAGTATAAATCTTGAGAGAGCAAAACTACAGTCAATTGAAGCAGCAGAACAGTGTGGTAGAATAAGCAACCAGAAATTCTTCCGCCCATTAATTTTTCTGATTTACAAAATCATCAGAATAAAAATTTTGTTTTATGTGATGAAACAGGTGAAGGTAAAACTCCTACTGAGATATTGAAAAGCAAAAAAAATATTGCTCTTAGTTAAATAAAGGTAAGAAAAATGTTACTTAATATGATAAATAAGTTTAATCCTTTTAAAGGATCGCAGTGTGAAGATAATCTCGAAGAGAACTGCACTAAAACCTTTGAAGAAACCCATGCTGAAGATAAATCATTTACTTTTATCAGTAGCGACACAGGAATTACTGAAACCGACTATGTAGTTTCCATGTCAGAAGTAGTTTACAATACTGCCAGGGGATTTGCATTGCATTTACCATCATCACTGAAAACCATCTCAAGACTTACGAGTTACATAGCTAAGGGAGCTGCTATAGCTAACCATGCTGATGTTGCGTGGAAGGCAGTATGATAAGCCAAGGTTGTGATGTTGCTCTTCGCTTAATTGAAGCTTGTTCTCCAGGGATAAGTGAGTCTTGCTTGCACAAAATAATCGAAAAGGCTATACATACTCAAGGTATTTCCGTATATGGCGTTACTTCTGAACCGTTTAAAATAGAGGAATATGAGTTACATAAGGTTACTAGCAAGGAGATTGGTGCAGCCGAGGATTATGCTAATCCTAATACAAAGGTACAAGGGGCTTCTTTTGTGCATTCAGGACCAATTCACCAACGTGTAGCTTCTCTCTAATCCAACATAAATCAATGCCATGCTTCAAAAATACACATGGCATTTATTTAACAATAAGCGACATTGCTCTTAATAACCTCGACATTTTTTCTTGGCAATTCTTTAATAAATCTAGAAGTACGCATTGGCTGCCATTGATTGTTAATTTCTCTTCTATCTGCACATGAAATGATCAATTTTTCTTTGGCTCTTGTAATGCCAACATATGCAAGCCTTCTTTCTTCCTCTAAAGCTTTACCACTTCTATCATCAAAAGATCTTTGATGTGGAAATAGTCCCTCTTCCCAACCTGGCAAAAATACACATGGAAACTCAAGTCCCTTGGCTGCATGAAGAGTCATAACATAGACAGTGTTATCACTGTTCATATTGTCCACTTCCATTACTAAGCTTATATGCTCTAAAAAAGTCGTGGCATTATCAAAATTTTTCAAAGACGAAATAAGCTCTTTCACATTTTCTATTCGCGCTAAACCTGTCACTCCTCCACTTTCTAGCATTTCAATATATCCTGATTGCTTTGCTATGGTCTCAACAAGCTCAGAAAGTGTTTTTTCACTTACTATTTCTCTCCAAGATTCAATTTTATTTAAAAAATCATTTAGTGAATATTTTATTTTTTCCGTTATTTGGCTGCTGTTGATCAATATTTTCGTCGCTTCAAAAAAAGAAATTTTACTCTCTTGAGCAGCTATGTATATTTTTTTTAGAGTTGTGGCTCCTATGCTTCTTTTTGGTCGGTTTACAATTCTCTCAAAAGCCAGATCATCATTATTATTTACAATAAGTCTTAGATATGCGATGACGTCTCTCACTTCCTGGCGCTCATAGAACTTCACACCACTTATAATCTTATAAGGGATTGAATATTTTATGAAAAACTCCTCTAATACTCTCGTTTGAAAAGTGGCCCTCACCAGAACTGCAATATCGTTAAATTTATATTGGCTAAGTTTTAATATCTGTTCGCTTATGAATCTCGCTTCAGCTTTTCCGTCCCATAATTTTATTAAATTTACCTTTTCTCCTTCAATATTTGTTGTCCATAATTTTTTTCTAAGCGAGTTTTATTATGATCAATAACATATGATGCAGTTGTAAGTATGTGAGACGTTGATCTATAATTGCACTCCAGTTTAAAAGTTTGTGCATTTTTAAAATCATCAGAAAATTTTATAATATTTTCAATCTCTGCCCCACGCCAACTGTATATCGACTGATCATCATCTCCAACACAACAGATATTTGAATGCTCTTTTGCTAAATATTTAAGCCAAAGATATTGTATTGCATTTGTATCTTGGTACTCATCTACCATTATATATTTGAACCTATTTTGATAGTGAGATAAAATTTCACTGTTATGGTTGAAGAGCTGTATATTATATAAAAGCAAGTCACCAAAATCGACGGAGTTAAGGAATTTTAACCTCTCTTGATATTGATGATACACTTTCAATGCAGTGGTATGTGTTGTTCTAAATGATTGCACCTCTTCAACTTCGGGTGGCAGCCAGAATTTCTCTTTCCATTTTTGAATTATGTTCATAATAGAGATGTGCTTTTCTGAATTATTAGGACTTATCTCATTTACTATATTTTTTATTACCTGCAATTGATCATCAACGCCAATAATTGTGAAATTAGAATTTAATCCCACCACTTCTGCATGCTGGCGTAAAATTTTTGCTGCAATCGCATGAAATGTTCCAAGCCATGGTATATTTGTCCCTGTAAGTTCTGAAACTCTAGATACCATTTCATTCGCTGCTTTATTTGTGAAAGTCACAGCTAGTATTTCGTTAGGATAAGCATAATTATTTTGAATTATATGTGCAATTCTTGAAGTAATCGTTCTTGTTTTTCCTGTTCCTGCCCCTGCCAATATTAAAACTGGCCCATTTATACTGGTTACAGCTGACTGTTGTTCAGGATTAAGTAATGAGAGATAATCGTTCATTGGAGCCCTAAAGTTATAGCTGTAATAAGTTAACCTAACTACTTGCATTCTGTAAAGTTTTTGTTGCTAAAGCAGTTTACTTGATAAATGTTAAGATTTTAGGTAATATTGAAGTACATACTGATAATGCTAAATAGGTAATAGATATGTTTGCTAATTTAAATGATCAACTCGTGCAGATATTATATAAATCTTTGATTAAAAAATTAGAGATAGATTTTAATGAGATCAAGATTCGAAAAACTCATGATCATGAAATACCTGAAAAGGTAGAAGAATACAAAAATAAATCTGCTAGAATAATGCTAAAAGATGATTCTGGCAACACATATGAACTTACAGGTAAGGGAAAGGATACTCTCGTCATTCAATAGGAGTGGACATTCGTGTAAGTGGTATCGAAATTAAAAAGAATAGAAAGTTCTTAAACCGTAGAGATAAACTAAGCCTTGAAAATGTTGAGTTTATGATAGTAAGCAACATACCTAAAGCATACCCTAAAGCGAAAATAGTGTTTACATATAAAAAAGATTTGCCTTTTCATATGTTACTGGAATTTCATGTTAATGGACAACAAGCAGAAGAACTTAAAAAACGAATTGAAGGTGGCACTCTACTTACTATTGAAATAGAAAAATATAATGCAACATATAAGTATATTATAAAGGAAGTAAGTAGCTGCAAAATAAGTGAAAATGTATTGAAAATTGAATTTAATGGAGAATTTTATAAAGATGGCAACCGCATTTATGGGCACTTAGAAGAGTTTATCTGTTCAATTGAAAACTCCACTTATACTTTTCCTCAACTGCAACAACCTCAACAAAGCTCTGTAGCTGAAGAAACTTCAGCCCCTGCCGTGAGCCCACCACAAAACCCAAAAGCTGAACCTAATGTAAATAAAGTTAGTAATATTGATCATATACTTTATTGCTCTAAAGTTCATTATAGCTTCGAAAATTATAAATCAAAAGGATGTATTGTAGAATTTCCTCAAAATGAAGTAAGTGAATATGTTCAATTTATAAAGGCAAATAAAGATAAAAAAATCATTGAAAACATTAAAGAGTTACGTGATTGTATTACGCGTGAACAACTCGATGCACTTCCAAAACCCACTAATTTAAATTTACTTCAAATATTTTACGTAGTTTAAAAGCACTAAGTAAAGAAGATGAGTCGACATGCGAAGGTTTGGTAGCGAAAAAGCTTAATAAGCTAGAAGAAATGTATGGTCAAAATGCTCAAGAGAAAAATACCAATGCTGAAAATAAGACACAAGCTAAACCTAATGTAAATAAAGTTAGTAATATTGATCATATACTTTATTGTTCTAAAGTTCATTATAGCTTCGAAAATTATAAATCAAAAGGATCTACTATAGAATTCTCTCAAGCAGTAGTAGAGGAATATGTCAAATTTATATCTGAAAATGAAAATTCCAAAAAGCTTATTGAAGAGATCAAAAAATTACGTGAACGGGTTACATTTACACAAGTGGATAATACTCAAAAATTCATTGATGAAAATAATGAAGTAGGGATAATCAATAATTATTTACTTTACATTCAAGAATACTTCGCATTTACTTCAAATGTTTTAAGTGATTTGAATGAATTAAGTGAAAAAGAGAAATCGGAAGGCGGCGACCGTTTAGTAGAAGGACAGCTTAAGAGAATAGAGAAAATTTTAAAAAAGAATGCACAGAGCCAAAATGAACGATCGCAAAGAAGAGTTCATTTTTCAGATGATATTTCTGAACAAGATACATAACCATTAAATCCACAAACAGATCCTTATGAACCACAAGCCAGCGCTTATGATAATAATACAAGCATGTACCACGCTTTAGGTGCTACTGGCATAGGTTTGTTAGCAGTGGGAGTGATATTGTGCGCTGTAGGTATGCCAAAAATTGGAGGAATCTTTATAGCAGGTGCTGTAATGTGTGCATTAATCGTTGGCATTGGAAAATGCTTATGAACAAGTAAGTAGAGAGAAGCAAAAAGATCTAGAGATGAGCACGTATGCTGCCGTGAAAACTATATTTAAAAATATATTTGCTTCTGGGCACCAAAAAAATAATAATTTGGAGCCAGCTGAAAGGTAAGGAATACAGCAAAACCATCCACAATGGAGGTTTGACGCGTATTATTTTTTAAACACTTCCATTAAAAATCCAACTATTATGATTATATACTAAAATTATTAATATGTTGATTAAAGTATAAACTTAGATAAATCTAGTTGTTTAGAAATGGACTCAAGTTTATCTTTGACATATTTGCTGTCTATAATGAATTTTTTGCTACTTTTGTCAGAGGCAATGAAACTTATTTCGTCTAAGAGTTTTTCCATAACAGTATGAAGCCTTCTTGCACCTATGTTCTCGACTTCTCTGTTAACAGTAAACGCTATTTCAGCTATGGTTTCTATACCATCTTCAGTGAATTCAAGAGCCAAATTTTCTGTCTTCATTAAAGCTATATATTGCTTTAATAAACTAGATTCTGGTTCCTTTAATATTCTGATTAAATCCTCTTGAGTAAGTGCTTTAAGTTCTACTCTGATTGGCAACCTGCCTTGTAGTTCCGGTAAAAGATCAGATGGCTTAGATAAGTGAAAAGCACCAGATGCAATGAACAATATATAGTCTGTTTTTACAGGCCCGTATTTAGTCGAAACAGTTGTTCCTTCAAGTAGTGGCAATAGATCACGTTGCACTCCTTCTCTGTTTACTTCACCTTTTACCTCTGTTCGCGCTGCAATTTTATCTATTTCATCTAAAAATACTATGCCTTCATTGCTGACAAGATCAATGGCTTCTTTGATTATCTTATCTTCATCCATCAACCTTTCACTTTCTTCGTTAATTAATATCTCACGAGCTTCTTTCACTTTTACAGTAATGGTTTTTGTTTTTTTACTTCCATTAAACATCTTACCCATTATTTCGCCGACGTTCATAATGCCTACTTGTCCACCTGGCAGGCCAGGTATATCAAAGGTAGGCACCATACCCTTACTTTCTTTAACATTAATAGAAACTTCCCCATTTTCGAATTCTTTATTTTTCATCCTTCGTCTAAAAATCTTCTTACTTTCTTCTGTTGCATTCTCACCAACCAGGGAGTTGACTATTATCTTCTCAGCTAAGTTCAAAGCTTTTTTAGCTAAGGCCTTACGCGCTTTCTCTTTGACTAAAACTATTGCTGCATCAACCAAATCGCGTATTATCGAGTCAACATCACGCCCAACATATCCTATCTCAGTAAATTTTGTTGCTTCAATTTTTATAAACGGTGCACCTGCAAGCTTTGCTAAGCGACGAGCTACCTCAGTTTTACCAACTCCTGTATGACCTATCATCAGTATATTTTTAGGTATGATCTCATCACGTAATGGAAGCGGAACTTTATTGCGACGCCAACGATTTCTAAGTGCAATAGCAACGGCACGCTTTGCATCATCCTGCCCAATGATAAACCTGTCCAACTCCTTAACTATTTTTTGTGGTGGCAGATCATCTAACAAAATTTGTGTATCATAATCCTCTTGAGTGCTATCTTCATCTGAATCAAAACCACTGTCAGCATCTTCATTTTCACCGCTTGAATCAAATCCGCTTTCAGAATCTTCATAGAGATCATTTTTTCCATCATCGGTGTCATTGCTACAAGACTGTTCTTCTGAGAGCATAATCGGCTGATGGTAACCATCAGAAAAATTAGTGCTTAAAAATTTTTGTTCGAAAGACATTTTATTCCTCTTTTTATTTTTTACTTTCTTCGATTTTTTCAATAATCACATTATGATTTGTATAAACACATATATCAGCAGCTATTTTCATGGCTTTTTTAGCAATTTCTTCTATTGGTATCCCTTTAACGTCAATCAGAGCTTTTGCTGCAGAAAAAGCATAATTTCCACCAGAGCCAATAGCTGCAATTCCATCTTCTGGCTCAAGTACGTCACCTGTTCCTGTAATTACCAAAGAAATAGATTTATCTGCAACAATCATCATTGCTTCTAATTTTCTTAGATATTTATCCATTCTCCAGTCTTTTGCAAGCTCAACACACGCCCGCATTAGTTGTCCAGGGTGCATATCAAGCTTGGATTCTAATCTTTCAAACAGGGTAAAAGCATCAGCTGTTGCTCCAGCAAATCCAGCAATCACAGAGTCGCCGGAAAGGCGCCTGACTTTCTTTGCAGAAGACTTCATAACAGTGTGACCAAGCGAAACTTGTCCGTCCCCTATCACTATTACACTCCCATTTTTTCTAATTGATAGTATTGTGGTTCCATACATTTTATTATCATCGTAGTGAATCATTTTTTATCACTTTTAAATAAGTATACTTTAATCTTTAGTCAAAATTACTAAATGTGTTTAACTATGTTATAATATAATACTTTTCTTATAATATTTAAAGTGCAGATGCAAAATATAATTCATATAAAATCGCAAAAAAGCGTAGATAATTGGTTTGAAGAAAAATTTAGCAGCCTTGTATTACCATTTTATAGCTCTATAGATTTTAGAAACTCAGGTTATAAAATTGCACCGGTAGATGCTAATTTGTTTCCTGCGGGGTTCAACAATCTGAATGAAGAGTCAAGAAAAATTGCAGCAGCACTAGTAAAAAATTATTTTGAACAACGTCAATACAAAAAGGCACCATAATACCAGAAAATTATACACGAAATAAGATGTATATAGAAAACGTATTTGCCATAGAAAAAATATTACAATTGGCTGGTTTTGAAACTAAGATTGGTCTTTTGCATGATGAAACATATAATTTAATAGAAACGTATGAAACTGTTATAAAAGAAAATTCTCTTATAAAAACAGCATCAGGCTTTATTCCTGATATTGTTATATTAAATTGAGACATGACAAGCCATATCCCAAATACGCTGGAAAATGCAAAACAAGATATAATGCCGAATCCACTGTAATGAACAGATCTTTTTTATAGTCGATTTTATTAGTAAGGTTATATATATAAAGATATTTACTGCAAAAGTGTGAAGAAAACTTATTGCGCATTAATTGTCAATATTATTGCTCTATTTTGTATGGGAATAGCTGTTCAATATTCTGCCTCTTCTGGAAAATGGATACCACTTGCAGTTCATCAATTAGTTATATTTTTTCCCTTTTTTATCTTAGCTATAGGCATGTCATTTATAGAGCGAGATTTTTATTCAAAGCACGCCTATTTTTTTTATATATCATCTATAATTTTACTGTTAGTGGTAAATTTTTTTGGCTCCAGTGTGGTTGGTGTAACAAGGTGGATAAGAATAGGATCCATGAGCTTACAACCATCAGAATTTGCAAAAATTGGTTTAATATTTGCAC
Organism: Wolbachia endosymbiont of Ctenocephalides orientis; assembly: GCA_028571345.1. Lineage (GTDB taxonomy): Bacteria > Pseudomonadota > Alphaproteobacteria > Rickettsiales > Anaplasmataceae > Wolbachia. Next base: position 1,029,936 of record CP116769.1, on the reverse strand, counting down.
TTGCTCGTTATTTTAATAAGCAAAGTGTGTATAAGATGATGGAGTTTAGAAAATTATTTAAAGCATTTATAATTATTTTTTTACCAGTACTTTTGGTATTAAAACAGCCTAATTTAGGGACAGCTATGATAATGCTGTTTATAGGAGCATCGGTTTTATTTACGGCAATAATAAAAAGGGCTCATTTGGTGATTTGTGGTATATTTTGTATAGCTGCAATACCAGCTATCTGGCCTTTTTTACGCTCTTATCATAAACAAAGAATACTGTCTTTTTTAGACCCATCAGTAGATCCACTTGGTATTGGCTATAATGCCCAACAATCGCAAATAGCAATTGGTTCAGGAGGACTGTTTGGTAAAGGTTTAGCAAGTGGAAGTCAATCTCAACTTGGATTTTTACCGGAAAAGCATACGGATTTTGCTTTTGCAGTTTTGAGTGAAGAATGGGGTTTTTTGGGTAGCATGACTTTAATTATGCTTTATAACTCCCTGCTTTTTATAATATTCTTTATTGCTTATAGGTCAAAAAATTATTTTTCCAAGCTGGTATCTATCGGAATTTTTGCTTTTTTTGGTGCTCATTTTTTTATAAATATTGGAATGACAATAGGGCTGTTACCTGTTATAGGCGATCCATTACCATTTTTGTCATATGGGGGAAGTACAATTTCTGCAAGTTTAATATGTGTAGGGTTATTACTAAATTCTGTAGTTTCTTTAGAACCTGTTCATAATCTCAAGAGGAATGTAAAACCAAGCTAAAATAAAGAAATATTTCAAAACCCCAAATAAAATGCTTGTACTTTGCTAACGCTAAAGTAAAATTTAACTTTAGTTAATAGTTTTATGCTCGATGAAATGCATGAAGAGTGTGGGGTGTTTGGCATAAGCTGTGATGATGCTGCTGCATTTAATACCGTGCTGGGCCTTCATGCCTTACAACATAGAGGGCAGGAGTCCTTTGGCGTAACAACCAATAGTAATGATAATAACCTACATTATTATCACTTTCACGGTCAAGTGAGTAGTGTACTTGATTATGTAGATAAAATAAAAAAATCCTTACCTGGAGATTATGCAATAGGCCATGTCAGGTATGCAACAAGCGGCAGTAAATTTGGAGCGCAGCCAATACTTGGCGAAAGTGATAAATTTGGCGATTTTGCTATTGCGCATAATGGTAATCTAATTAATACCTCAGAGCTACGTGAACAGCTTACTGACAGAGGATGCAATTTAAAATCAGATATCGATACAGAAGTAGTTGTACGCCTCACAGAAATTGGCAAAAAAGTTAATTTCCTTGAGAATTTTATAGATGCATTGAAAAAAATAAAAGGAGCTTACTCTTTTGTAGCAATAAATCAAAAAACCATTATCGGAGTGCGTGATCCAGCAGGAATTAGACCTCTTGTCTTAGGAAAGCTGGAAAATTCTTATGTGCTTGCATCTGAAACTTGTGCACTTGATATAGTAAACGCAAGTTTTATTAGAGAGATAGAGCCTGGTGAATTAGTGGTGATTGATCAGAACAGTCAGTTAAAATCGATGTTTCCTTTTGCACCACAAAAATCGAGTTTTTGCATTTTTGAGTACGTCTATTTTTCAAGACCAGATAGTATAATGGAGAATGGATCCATATATCAGGCAAGAAAGGCAATAGGGCAAAGGCTTTCTGAGGAAAGTCCCCCCGAAGGTAACGTAGACATGATTGTTCCAATACCTGACTCTGGCATACCTGCTGCAATTGGATATGCAGAACAGTCTGGACTGCCTATGGAGCTTGGAATAATTCGCAACCATTATATAGGTAGAACTTTTATCCAACCAACTGCTGAAGTGCGTGAGATAAGAGTCAAGCTAAAATTTAATGCTAACAAGCATATTTTAAAAGATAAAAATATAATTTTAATAGACGACAGCATAGTACGCGGTAGCACATTAAAAAGCATAATAGTTATGTTAAAGGATGCAGGTGTGAAAGAAATTCACCTAAAAATTTCGAGTCCGCCAATTAAGCATTCTTGTTTTTATGGAATAGATACGCCAGAATGCAAAGATTTAATCGCTGCCAACCAGTCAATAGAGGAAATGAAAGAAAGCATAGGAGTGGACAGCTTAGCTTTCTTAAGTATTGATGGGTTGTATCATGCTGTGAAAGCAGAAAAACGTAATAATACTACACTAAAATATTGCGATGCTTGCTTTACCGGTGATTATCCGATTGGTAGATAAGATAACATTAGGCCTCACGCTTTTAGACAGTGCCTGTTTTATTAATCTTTTTTATTATGCTACCAATCATATGCTTTATTCCTTGATATACAGAATCTAAATTTTCACCGCTACGCATATAAGCAGAACAAGAAAATACGTTATTCTTTTCGTCTTCTATTGATAATCCTGTATCACACTTTATATGTTCACCACCTAATTTTTCTATCAATTGTTCTTTGTCATCTCCTATAGTTACTTTGACTTTACTTTCTTCTTTATCTATCTTTTTGCTTAAGATAGAAACAATTATGGCTGGAGATATGCATATTGCCCCTATTGGCTTTTTTGTATCAAAAAATTCTGAAACTAATCTTTCAAAATCAGGCACTACTGTTACTGTGTTTTTGCCCTCAACAAGATCAGATAAATTTTTTGCAACTCCATAACCACCTGGCACAATTAACATATCAAAATCTTCAGCTTTAGCCTCTTTTAGGTCATATATTTCACCCCTTGCAATTCTTGCAGCTTCAACAAGAGCGTTCCTTTTTTCTTTAGTTATTTCTTTTGTTTTATGGTTTATGACTTGTGTAATATTAATATCAGGTGCAAAACACTTAACTTCCGCTCCTTGCTGATTAAGCACAAGTAAGCTGAGAACAGCTTCACTAATCTCTGTACCGTCAAGATGTCCACATCCTGATAAAACCACAGCGGCTTTTAGTTTTTTTTCTCTCATTAAAGCACTTTTATTTTATATAATATAAGTATTTTAATACAAATTTTGTGTTTGGAAATAGATATATTATGTAGCTTGTGTATTAATAATTTACTAAAACTACATTTCTAGCTTTTTTTGTTTATGGATAACAAAAAAATGGTGTACTCTAATAACTCTGCATATTATCATTACAATAATCAAATTAGTAGCCTTTAACTATATCCTTTATTGGGATTATTTATATGTCAAACGTAATATCAATTGCTTCAGATCACGCTGGTTGTAAGCTAAAGTCGGAAGTAAAATCTCACTTAGAAGCCTTAAGTTATAAAGTTATCGATCACGGTTGTGCTTATGAGCAAGAATATGTGGATTATCCTGATTACGCTATTAAAGTTGCAGAAGATATAATAAACAGAAAAGCAGATTACGGAATATTAATTTGTGGTACTGGTTCTGGTATGAGCATTGCAGCGAATCGCTTTTATGGAGTTAGAGCTGTTCTATGCAATAGTGTTGAATCTGCAAAATTAGCTCGTGAGCATAACGATGCAAATATACTGTGTCTTGGTGCAAAATTCACTAATTTAAAATTAACAAAAGAAATAGTGAAACAATTTTTAGAGACAGAATTTTCAAAAGAAAGCAGGCATGAAGAACGCATTAATAAGCTAGATAATGCAGGTTCTCAAAATAAGAAAAAAAAAACTATAACGAATATGAGGTATCAAAATTTGCAAAAATGGCCGGTGAATGGTGGAATGGGAATGGTAAATTTAAACCACTACATATGATAAATCCTGTTAGAACAGCATACATAATTGAAAAAATAAAAGAGCTAAAAAAATGTGATTTAAAAGAAATATCTCTACTTGATATTGGCTGTGGAGGCGGCATTTTATCAGAGTCAATGGCTCGTGTTGGTATGAAAGTTGCTGGCATAGATGTATGCGAAGAGAGTGTCAAAGTGGCGCAATCACATGCAGAAAAAGTAGGGTTGAACATAGATTATGTGTGCACCAGCGTTGAAGAGTTGAGTGATGATAAAAAATACGATGTGGTTTTACTGATGGAAGTAGTAGAACATGTTGATAATTTAGAATTCTTTATAGAAAAAGTAATAAAGTTATTAAAACCAAATGGGTTGATTGTTATATCCACAATAAATAGAACTATAAAATCGTTTCTTTTTGCAATAATTGGAGCAGAATATGTACTAAATTGGCTGCCAAAAGGTACGCACGATTGGAAAAAACTTGTGAAGCCGTCTGAAATTGCAGATAACCTAAGAAAAAGTAATATCACATTACATAATATATCCGGTATAGAATACAGTATAATGAAGCGTGAGTGGCATTTGACCAAAAATATAGATGTTAATTATATACTTTGTGGAAGTGCAAAGGTTACGTAATTATGGGTATAATTGCTCAACTTTCCAATTACTTTCGTCATTCAAGGTATATCTGAATCTGATATGCCTTCTATATTCACCTTCTTGCCAAAATTCAATTGCCTTGGGTACTACACAAAATCCTACCCAAAAATCAGGACTGGGAGTTTTAAAATCAGGATAAGAAGTTTTTTTGTCATAAAATTCTTTCTCATTTTGTTCAATTGCATGCTCGAAATCTTTCCAATTTTCCAAAGGGCTGGATTGCTTTGAACACCATGCACTAATTTGGCTTTCATGCGTGCGGGAAGAGAAATATTCATCTGCTTCCTCATTACTTAAAAACTTTACATTCCCTTCAATTCTCACTTGCTTCGAAAATCCTGCCCAGTGAAATACAAGTGCAGCTTTAGGATTCTCTGTTAATTCTTTTCCTTTTCTACTATTTACGTTAGTAAAAAATATAAAGCCTTCCTTGCTATACTTCTTTAGTAATACCACCCTTGCAGATGGAATACATTCTTTGCTGCAAGTTGCAAGCGTCATTGCAGATGGCTCTTTATACGAAGAATTGAGCACCTCGTTATACCACTGTGAAAATAAATCAATAGGGTTTTTCTCAGGTATTAACTTTGGCATACGCTACAAAAATAAGTACTGCGGCCATTTTGTTTTATCAGTACTATGGCACTACTGCAAATTTTGCAAGGCTTTTGAGCTTGCCCATATACATAAAAGCTATTTTGAAAATATCCCGTAGACCCTGAGGGTTGTGTATAATCTTTCAATGTTGAACCACCAGCAGCAATTGCGTCATTAAGAGTGTTTTTTATTTCAGCAGCAAGCCTTTCACATTCTCTATAGGTTAAATCTTGTGCTAATCTTAATGGTGATATACAAGCTCTGAATAAGCTTTCAGAAGCATATATATTCCCTATACCAACCACCAATTCACTGTTCATTAATACTGACTTAATATTCATTTTTCTATCCTTTAATATTTTCCTTAGATAATCTCCATTAAATTCCGGTATAAGGGGTTCTATTCCGAAATCATTGAAAAATTTTATTTGTTGTTCTTTATTTAAAACGAAAACGAGCCCAAATCTTCTTGGATCATTGAAAATGATTGAAGTATTATCAAAAAATAAAAATATAACGTGATCATGTTTACTGTATGATTGTTTATGCTCTGCATATGTGAGTTTTCCGCTCATGCCAAGGTGTATGATTACAGCTAAATTATCATTCACACTCCAGATCATATACTTACCTCTGCGCCTTATATCGTTTACAGTTTTATCCTTTAGAATAGTGTCGATGTTTGTTGTTACTGGAGCACGTAATTTCCAATTATTTGCTATAACGCTACTTATCTGCTTGTTTTTTATTTTATCACGCAAAAAATTAGTGATTACTTCAACTTCTGGCAGCTCTGGCATAAATACTCAAGTTTCTTTTGAAGATTTTGTTGCACCATCTTTTAAAGTCTCCTTACTGTAAATAAATTTTGAAATTTGTTGCTGTTTTTTTCTTTTAAAAATATTTTGCTTTAGAGCTTTTGCTAATCTTTTTCTTTCTTCCTCTTTCTTATTATTTTTTGTATTATTCATTGTCATGACCCGCCGTTGTAGCTCAGGTGGTAGAGTACGTCATTGGTAATGACGAGGTCCCAAGTTCGAGTCTTGGTAACGGCACATTAATTATACCTAGCCAGAATAAATAAGCTACTATAACTTCTTTATTAAATCTTGCTTGTATCCGTATTTATCAACAGACTTTGGATCTATATTTTTTAATTTTTTAACAAAACATTCCACATGAAATGTTTTGTCAACATTTCAATTGTTTTCTATAACTAACCCAATACCTAAGCCAAACTTATGTTTAAATTAAGCAACGTAAATTATCACCCCAGTGCTTTACACTGGGATCAGTTCCCTGAAATTCCAGCGCAAACGCTGGAATGATCATAATGGAATTAGAAATGGAATGATACTCCAGCTTCTGCACCAATAGTACTATAAAGAACTTTTGATATTCCAACATCATTTACAGATGCTTTATCGAATTTAGCGCCATAAGAACCAAAGTAACGACCACCAGCATAGAATTTGATTTCTGGAGTTATTTCATAATTAACACCGACTTTTGCTTGATAAGCAACACCAAAGCTCTTTTGATCCTTAACTGCAGCAGCCTTCGAAGGATTATTGAGATATGCTCCGCCAACACCAATACCAACATATGGAGTAACTGGTGCATCTTCAATTGCTATATCATAATATACGTTAACTAATCCTGAAATTGCTGTTAAATTCTCTGCAGGAGTTGTTGGATCAAACACTGCATCAGCAAGAGCATTTTTGTTCAGTCGTGAATAAACCCCTTCAAAACCAACTCTGACATCATCCATTATGTAACCAAATTCTGCACCACCACCTATGTAAGAGGCTTCAAAAGGATCAATAACAGTAGTATTATCAGACTTTTTAGCTGTTACGCCAGTAATATCTGTTTCAAAAGGTAAAAAGTCACCATTATATTGCAAATGAACGTAATAGCTTGTTTCCTCGGTGCTTATTGGACCAACAGGGTCTGAAAAAGCAGAGTGTGATAAACCCAGCACCGCCACTAAAGCTGCTGCTGAAAAAAATTTTGTATAATGCATAAATGCCCTCGTAAAAAAAATTAAAATTCCACACTTGATAGTTTAATTAAAAATTAAGATAAGTCAAGTACTAACATAAAAGGCTTAATTAATTTTCAGGAGAAGATAAAGACTTTATTAATGAGTATACAGCGTTACGTGATCTTTTATTACCAATTTTTTTATATTCTCTCACTAAACCCAGTATTTCCTTACTCTCTGCATCGCTACTTTCTGAATCAACGTTCTCCTCATCATTTTCATCATTGTTATACTTAAAATTTTCCCCATTCTCATGTAATGTTTTATATGAAGATGCGGAATTATCTGAAGAAGAGTTTGTATCAGGAAAAAGATCCTTAGGTGTTACACCAAGTGCTTTTGCTAATTTATATAACATGCCTACTACAATACGGTTTATTCCTTTTTCATACTTTTGTATTTGCTGAAAAGTTACACCTACTTTTTTCCCTAAGTCATCTTGGCTCATACCCATTACCAGCCTTAATTCCCTTACCTTTTTTCCTATTTCTTTATCAATATTGACATCATGTACAACTATTCCTTCAACACTTAAGTAATCAGTATTCACTTTTATTCCTCCTATTTTGGAAACATAATTATAAAGAGACTTCAAAATGGCTAAAAAGGAAGCTTAAACCCAGGAGGTAAGCCCATCATGCCTGCAAGATCAGAAGTTGCATTTGCCATATCCTCCTCCGCTTTTTTAATAGCGTCATTAAATGCTGCAACCACTAAATCTTCCACTACATCCTTTTCTTCATTTCTCATCAATTCTAAACTTATATTAACTTTCTTAACTTTATAACTACCAATTTTTACAACTACTATTTTTAGTTGAACTTCACCACCACCAGAAATACCCTCAAACTCTTTTCCAACATATTTTTCTTGAGCTTCTGCAAGTTTCTTTTGCATCTCTTGCGCCTGCTTCATTATTTGACTGAAATCCACAACTCACTCCAAATTTTCTATATCAACCACTTTTGCACCCTTAAAAATATCAAGTATATTTTTTACTTCAGGTGCACACGCACAATTTAAATTATCTACTTTATCATTAGCATCAATTGTAATCATCCACTCTTGTTGAGTGGCTTGATTTAAGTAATTTCTTAAATCATTATGAAAATTACTATCTAACCTTGATAAAGCTTTTAACTTCAAATGTCCAGGCGTACAACATGTTAATTCTACATTATCATACAGCTGTTTGTAAAGATAAATTTGATTATCTTGCCGTAATAGTTGCAAAATTCTCTCAAAATCATAGTTTTGCTGCTTTGAATTTGAAATAATTGCCTCTTTTTCTTCATTAGATTCACTAGTCCTCCCTCGAAATTCAATAGATCTCTTGCGTAGCTCAGTTTCTGATGGCAATTTTGTCGTTGAAACTGAGCTACGCTCCTCAAATACATTCGAGTATTCTACGGTGCTCGCTTGCGCTTCTCCTTCTCCTAAAAATTTCTGATCATAAGCTGGTTTCGAAGGAGGTCTGTTACTTTTTTGCGCATTTTGAGAAATAACCCTCTGAACCACCCGCTCTGGAGAAGGCAAATCAGAAAGATAACACAAGCTAATCAGTATCATTTCAGCAGCAATACCACTACACATTGAAGATCTTATATCCTGAATGCCTTTTAGGATCACTCTCCATAATCTAGAAAAAAATATTAAAGGCTTCTTTACACTTAGCTTTTTTACTCTATCAACTTCATTTACATTATCAATTTCCTTCACAATTAGAAACCTACACACCAATTGAATTGTTTGCAGCAAATCTTCAAAAATATCAAGAGGGTTTGCTATATTTACTCCTTTATCAAATATAGTTAGAGCTTTTTTTAAATCGTTGTCTAATATTGCTTCCAATAAATCAAATATGATATCTTTATCAGTCAAACCAAGTACATTAGTTACGCTTGCAATGGATAATGCTTTATCTTTACTATATAAAATAGCTTGATTCATTAAAAACAAAGCGTTACGCATTGAATTGCCCGAGTGTTGAGCAATTAATTCAAGCGCACCGTTTTCGATAGAATAACTCTCTTTTTGCCCAACCTCCTTTAAGCGTTCTGCTATTTTGGCAACAGGAATATTGTGCAAATCAAACCCTTGGCAGCGTGCAATTACGGTTATTGGTATTTTTTTTGTTTCTGTAGTTGCTAGAATAAATTTCACATGTGATGGTGGTTCTTCTAAAGTTTTAAGCAACGCATTAAATGCACTGTTAGATAACATATGTACTTCATCTATTATATACACTTTAAATTTTGAACTTATCGGTGAATAGCAAATATCTCCTAAAATAACTTTAATATCATCAATACTGGTGTGACTTGCAGCGTCAATTTCCATAACATCTGGATGGCTTGAACTTTTTATTGCCAAACAATTTTGACATGACCCACAAGGCTCAAATGTTGGCCCTTGTAAACAATTCAAGCATAGAGCTATTATTCTTGCAGTGGTAGTCTTGCCTACACCACTACTACCTGAAAGCAGTATAGCTTGTGGAATTTTGTTTAGTGTAAAAGCATTTTCTAATATATGCACTAATACGTCTTGGCCTACTAGATCTTTGAAGTTGCTAGGTCGATATTTTAATGCTATGTCCATAGCTTAAGACAAAATAAATACAGTGAAGTAGGTATGCAACCCAAAAAGATTCTGATATGGCTGCTTCATTTCTGATCTGACCAAGTTACAGAGTTTTTGCCTGCATACCTTATAAAATATTATACTTTTTTTTTTATTTAGCAAGGTATATCCTACACTAATTTGCTGTTCATGATTACACACAATTATGATTTTATACCATTTTCCTCTTTGTCCATTTTCACGAAAAGTTAGAGTTTTGTTAAAAGAAAAGAAGCTAGCCTGTGATTTAATATGTGAAAATCCGTGGGAGAAGCGCAATGAATTCATGCAAATTAATCCAACAGGTCAGGTGCCGGTTTTGATAGATAATAGCTTTATTATCACAGATAGTGGTGCTATTTGTGAATACCTAGAAGAAACTTATAATAGCGGTGCAGAGTTATTTGGTTCATCGTCTATCATAAAATCTAAAATACGTGCTTTAATTAATTGGTTTGATAACAGATTTTACAATGAAGTCACTAAATATATTATAAACGAGAAAGTCATAATTAATAGTAGTCCTGATTCCAGATTTCTTCATGCAGCTCAGCACAACTTATCTTGTCATATAGAATATATTGAATATTTAATTAATAAAAACTCTTGGCTTGCAACTGAGAAATTTACTTTAGCTGATATCACATTAGCATCGCATATTTCTGTAATAGATTATGTAAATAGTTTTCCATGGGAAAAAAGCAAAATTTTAAAAGAGTGGTACTCAATTGTTAAATCTAAACCTAGCTTTCAAGAAATATTATTGGATAGAGTACCCGGTCTCATTCCTTCCAGACATTATGCTGAACTTGATTTTTAATTTACGTTAATTTCAAAGCAACAGTCATTCCTTCGTTGGTTGGTATTAGTATAGAATAATACTTCTCTTCATTTGACAATCTATTATTAAATTCCCTCATTGCATACCATGATTTTTTCGATACTCTTTCTGGCGCTGATTCTAAAAAGACTGTATCAAATAATAAAGTATTATCTGCTACAATTAATCCATCTTGTTTAATATGTAACTCTGCCCAATTTAAGTATTGAGTGTAGCCACTCTTATCAGCATCAATAAATATCATATCAAAAGGTGCCTTTGTTGATAACTCATTATTAAGTTTTTCCAGCGCATTACCTTCTATCAAAGTAATTTTACTACTCAAATCAAGAGTGCTAAAATTTTTTTTTGCTATTTCTGAGTGTTGCAAGTTGTTTTCTATTGTATATATATGACCATCTTCGGGTAACGCTTGTGCCATGCAGATTGACGAGTAACCATACAATGTGCCAACTTCCACAATATTTTTTACTTTATGGATTTTTATTAGGAAACTTAATAATTTTCCTTCCTCAGGAGTAATTTGGATGCATTGCTTTTTTTCAAAAATACAATATTCTTCTATTTTTTTATATCTTTTGGAAAATAAATTCCTTACATATAAACCTTTCTTACTAAAATTATCACGCATATATTCTTTTTTGGAATAAAATTTGATGCTCAATTCATACAATATTTATAAATATAATAATATAATTTGAGATAATAAAAATATCTATTTTAAATTATTATTCGATAGTGTAAAATTTTAAGTGACAAAAATTATTATATATCGTATTAGAATTAACTAGTATAACAATCAATTGATTATTATACTAAAATTTAGAGTGGTTGCTATGTGCATTTCTCTGCTAAAATAGAATTTCTATAATCAATTAGAGGGGGTTATATGACTTATAATATTACTAGTGAAACTGAAACACTAAATAAAAAATCTAATAAAGAAGAGGGAGCTGTGTTGTTCAATAACCCGGCTTATCGTGAACGATTCATGGCATGTCTTGCTGAAGCTCAAAGAAAAGCTATGGATTTTGTTCAGTTTTATGACGGTACTATAGTATTAATAGAAAATAAAATTGCCATGTATTATTATGAATGGGATAAGAAAAAGAGAGAGTTTCAGCGTAAGAAACAACAAACAGTATTAAAAAGCGACGGTTCGTCATAAGGAAATAAGCAAAAAGTGACAAAAAGCTGGTGGTCAAGTTAGGTATAAGGGCAGTTTTCAAGCTAAATGCAAGCAACGAACTGATAAAATAGAGTTGTTAGGTGCTTGTGAGCGTAGTGTAGAGTTGCGAGAAATCGTACATTCATCAGAAAGTTGACCTGCCAGATATGAAGCCTTATGTGGTAGAATATCAATTGGAGCATGTCCTCAGCCGGAAGTTTTTGTAAACGCTTTGATATAAAAGAAGGTGAAAGTCTTATATCTCCTATAATTGAATTTTTTTATAAAAATGATGACCTGGGCGATCCAATAGTGAATGCAGACCATGTGCTACATTTTAATTCGTTATCAAGACAAGAAATGGAAAAATTAAGTCCACAATTTTGAAAATCAGCGAAATCTTAATTGATTTATTTTCAAATGCAGAAAATATTCGTACAGTTTTGATAGGGTGACAGAGCTTTTTAAAGAATTTTATTAAATAATTAATTCTCTCCGGCTAATCTTTCTGCCTCGTTGCGAGAAATTAATGCTTCAATAATCTCATCTAATTCGCCTTCTTTCACAATATGCTCTAACCTATGTGAAGTATAATTAATTCTGTGATCCGTGAGCCTTGATTGTGGGAAATTATACGTTCTTGTACGTTCAGAGCGATCTCCAGAGCCAATTTGACCTCTTCTGATTATTGATCTTTCCAGTTCCCTTTTTTGCCTTTCAATCTCATATAGCCTTGCTCTTAAGACTTTTAGTGCTTTGGCCTTGTTTTTGTGTTGAGATTTTTCATCTTGCTGTATAACAACTATTCCTGTTGGTAAGTGAGTGATTCTTACTGCACTGTCAGTTGTATTCACCGACTGCCCACCTGGACCGCTTGATCTATAGACATCTATTCGTAAATCTTTCTCTTCTATTTTGAAATCAACCTCTTCTACTTCAGGTAATATGGCAACAGTAGCTGCAGAGGTGTGTAACCTTCCAGAGGACTCAGTTTCTGGGACTCTCTGGACTCTATGAACTCCCGATTCAAATTTCAGCCTTGCAAACACTTCCGTTCCGCTAATTGATGCAGAGGCCTCTTTGTACCCTCCTATTCCAGTACTGGAAATGCTTATTGGCTCAAATTTCCAATTTCTTCTTTCTGCATATTTTTGGTACATGCGAAATAGCATTGCTGCAAATAATGCTGCTTCATCACCACCTGTACCTGCTCTAATTTCCAATATTGCGTTTCTTGAGTCGTCTTCATCTTTTGGCAATAGTGCTAGTTTTAGCTTATCTTTTACTTTTGGTAATGATACTTTTTGCTTTTCAAAAAATTCTTCTTTTGCTAACTCTTTAATATCATATTCACTATTTTCATCTTTTATTATTTCTTCTAAATCTGAAATTTCCTCTTTCAACGTGTTATACTCATCAATTATTTTGATAATTGGCTTCAACTCAGAATATTCTTTGGAAAGACTGACAAATTCTTTCTGATTTAAATTGGTAGGATTTTCTAACTTTCCCTCTATATCGTTAAACTTTTTCTTTAGATCTTGTAAATTATGCTCTATATCCATATCATGCAGACTAAATTTCATTTTAATAATCAATATTGAAATAAAAAATTCCTTATATCAAGTAATAACGCTATAATATACCTGTACTTTCAGATGCTTTTATATATAGTGGCAAATCAGATAACTTCAAATTGCAGTTTTATATTTTGGGCTACAAATGCCAAATCATTACCAAATGAGCTGGTTCCTGAGATTGCATTTGCTGGTAGATCAAATGTTGGAAAATCTAGCTTAATTAACTTACTAGTAAAAAGCAAAAAAGCTGCAAGAGTTTCCTCAAATCCTGGGTGCACTAGGCAAATAAATTTTTACTCCATGTATGATAATAAATTTAGACTTGTTGATTTGCCAGGATATGGTTACTCCCGAGCTAGCAAGGGAGAGATTGCACAATATTTAGATTTAGTAGACTATTATCTTCTAAAAAGAAGTAATTTGAGAAGAGTATTTCTACTCATAGATAGTAAGGTAGGATTAAAAGAAATAGACAAAGACTTTATTTATTGGTTAACATATAATAATATCAACTTTAATATTGTGCTTACCAAAATAGATAAAATAAATCAAGAAAGCCTAAACGCTGCCTTAGAATATATTCAAGGATGGATAAACAACGAAAATGTTATAATCCATCAAATAAGCACTCGTGTTAAATGTAAAATAGCCAAGGTAAGAGATGAATTTTTCAGATTTGCAGAATAAAAAAATGAATAATGATGAATTTCCAAAAGACGAAATACCTTTTGCTCAACAAAAAACGGAAATATTACTAGAGGCTTTGTCTAATATACCAAACTTTGTAGGGGAAACTTTTATTATCAAATGTAGCAACGTCATAATTTCAAATGAAAAATTGTTCAACGCTTTTATACATAACGTTATTTTACTAAAGCAGTTGGGTATAAGTCCTGTCATAATTCATGATGGAGAATATGAAGTTAATTCTGCACTAAAAATGCTCGGCTTGGATAATAAATTTGTAAATGACATCAGGCTTACAGACGAAAATACAATGAAAGTCGTTGAGATGGTGATTTGTGGCTCAGTTAATAAGAAAATTGTGCAGCTTATAAATTCTCTTGGTGGTTCAGCTATTGGATTATCTGGAAAAGATTGCCACTTAATAAAAGCGGAAAGGGTTACTGCAACGTTTAGAGAAAATCGATCAAATAATATTGAAAAAATATTAGACATGGGCTTTATTGGCAGACCAACTGAAATAAATCCTGATATATTATTTTTTGTTGAAGAATCAGATTTCATACCAGTTATTGCTCCAATCGGCTTTGGAAAAAATGGAGAAACCTATCACATCGATGTTGATGGTGTTGCAAGCGTAATAGCAATTGCAGTTTCTGCATCTAAGTTGATAATTTTGGATGATTCAGATGAAGATATAAACCAAATCGGCAATAAGAAAATTTCAGTTAAAGTTTTAAATGCGTTAATTGATTGTGGAAAATTTAAAGAAGAGAAGCTTATTGAAAGGCTTACAGCATACACCAAAATGGTAGAAGAATGTGCAGGAATAACACATATAGTTGATAGCAGAAGACCTAATGTTATACTAGATTTATTTACTGAAAATAATTTGAGTGTATCAATTGTGAGTGAACTATAGCACCCTTAATTTATCCTGTATTTTAATATAATATCTAATGAACAAAAAAAGGCATTTGTTGAGTATTGCAGATCTTACTCTCTCTGATGTAGAAAATATAACTAAGTTGGCAGACCAATATATTGAAGGGAAAGTTAAGGATTGTCATATTTTAGAAAATAAGACGGTAATCAATTTATTTTTTGAAGATTCAACGCGTACGCTTGCATCGTTTGAAATTGCAGCAAAAAATCTTGGGGCGAATGTTGTAACTCTGCCGGTAAAATCCTCTTCTCTTAATAAAGGAGAGAGCCTTAGGGATATGATAAAAACTCTCAATTCAATGAATCCTGATTATATAATAATCAGAGAGAGGAATAGCGGGATTATTAGCACGCTTGCTAAACATGTTAACTGTTCATTAATTAATGCTGGAGATGGAAGAAATGAGCACCCAACTCAAGCGCTTGCAGATTATCTTGTCATTAAAAGTCATAAAAAGCAGATAAATGACCTTAAAATAGTAATATGTGGTGATATTGTGCATAGCAGAGTCGCAAGATCAAGTATAAGATTATTAAAAATGCTAGGAGCAAAAGTAAGTTTAGTTGCACCTCCAACTTTGATTTGCAGACATTTGCCGGAAGTAAGTTCAATACACCACTCATTAATTGAAGGTATAAGAGATGCTGATGTAATTATGCTTTTAAGGCTGCAAAAAGAGCGCATGAACAGTAATTGCTTTGTCCCTTCAGAGCGGGAATATTCTCATTTATATGGACTTGATTCACAAAAGCTTTCGTGTGCGAAGCAAGATTCTATTGTTATGCACCCAGGACCAGTAAATAGGGGAGTTGAGATTAGTGACGATATCGCAGATGATGTCATTTTGCAGCAGGTAGAATTTGGATTGGCAATGCGTAAAGCAGTGCTGCATTATTATAACTCCCTTGATATAATCTCCTGACTTTCTATATTTTTTTTTGCTTCTTTCAAAACGTCATCAGCATGTCCACTAACTTTAACCTTTCTCCAAATTTTCACTATTTTACCTTTTTTATCTATTAGAAAAGTACTGCGCTCTATACCCATATATTTTTTGAGAAACATGCTCTTTTCTACCCAAACACCATAACTTTTCAACATTTCAGCATTTTCATCAGAAATTAAAGAAAATGGTAGAGAATATTTTGTTTTAAAGTTTGCATGACACTTAATATTATCTTTTGATACACCGATTATTACCGTATCAAGAGAAGAAAATTCATCTATTTTATCTCTAAAATCTTTTGCTTCAATTGTGCAACCAGGAGTGTCATCTTTAGGGTAGAAATAAATTACTATATTCTTTTTTCCTAAAAGCTCATTTAATGATAAATTTTTGCCAGAATCAGTAGGCAAATTAAAATCAGGTGCGTTGTTTCCTTCCCTTAGTTCCATACTATATCTCACTAATTATATTCTACAGCTACCATAGTAGTACATTATAACCATAATATCAAATTTTTATTCCGGCTTTGACGCTATATCATAACGGAATTTCTAATTAAAATGGTAATTTTCCATATAATCTAAAAATTGAATTCAATAAAGAGGCCTATTTATTATCTTAAAAGTAGAGTATAATAATGTGTTAGCCCTAAATCACTTAAAGCGAAATTTATGTGGCAAATAGCCAAGCTTTTAATTTTATTGACAGTATTAGCAGGTTGTGGCCTGCAGAAACCCGCACCTGTATTTCTGAAAGGAGAGGAATTTTATGGAAAAAGAGACCTAGAATATACAAGAGAGTACCATTTTATCAGAGGCGATGTTGATACGTTGGAAAAAAAAGAAGATAGAAAAGTTACGATAAGAAGGGTATATAAAGACGAGAGTAATAAGAAAATTATAGAGGCTAACGAAGAAAATTGTAAATTTATCATGCCAATTAAAGGTGTAGTCAAATCAACTAACTCGTCTGATGAAATGTGTAAAGATGGTATCAAGATTGCTGCTCAAAATGGAACAAGTGTGGTTGCTTCTGCATCTGGCAAAGTAATATATGTTGGTAAAGGGTTAAGGTGGTATGGGAATTTAATTATAGTTGAACATAAAGATAATTATATGACCGTGTACTCTTATTTAAAAAATATAAATGTTGAAATTGGTGATAAAGTTAGTCAAGGTCAAGTGATTGGATCTGCAGGAAAATCGAGCACACAAGATAAAAATCCACAAATGTGTTTTACAATGCGGCATAATGGTCAAGCGGTTGATCCATTGCTGCATATGAGTTGTAGATAAATTTAGGTTAATATAAAATTAGGTTTATATGAAATATGATTTCAAAAATGTTGAAAAATTTTATCAGGGTAAGTGGAATTTTTCTGTAAGTAAAGATAATAGCCAAGAAAAGTGCTATGTACTGGAAATGTTTCCATATCCATCTGGCAAAATTCATATGGGACATCTGCGCAATTATGCAATAGGTGATGTAATAGCACGCTATAAAAGGGCTAGCGGATTTAACGTTCTGCATCCAATTGGTTGGGATGCATTTGGACTCCCCGCTGAAAATGCAGCAAGGGATAGCAATATTAATCCAGCAGCATGGACGAAAGAAAATATAGATAATATGCGTGCGCAATTGAAGTCTATAGGCCTTTCTTACAACTGGAATTGTGAGCTTGCCACATGTGAGCCTGAATATTACAAACATGAACAAAAATTCTTTCTGGATTTTTTAAAACAGGGGTTAGCTTATAGAAAGGAGTCATGGGTTAATTGGGACCCAGTAGATCAAACAGTGATTGCAAATGAGCAAGTGGTGGATAGAAGAGGATGGCGATCTGGCGCAATAGTTGAAAGGCGTAAGTTATCTCAATGGTTTTTAAAAATTACTGATTTTGCTGAAGATTTGCTTGAGTGCTTGCAAGACTTAAAAAATTGGCCAGAAAAGGTCAAAACGATGCAGGAGCGATGGATAGGAAAGTCAGAGGGGGCTACTATAGAATTCGATGTAATTGGCTTAAATAAGAAATTGAATGTTTTTACAACTTATCCGCACACTTTATTTGGAGCTTCTTTTTGTGCAATCGCACCAGAACATCCGCTTGTTCTTGATGTCATCTCAGTGCTTGACACTGGGATCCAGGAAAAAGATGAGATTCCAGCATCACGTGCTGGAATGACAGAAATGACAATCGATGAAATGAAATCAAAGGGCGAAAGTGATGAAAAAATTGGGGTTTATACTGGAGTGAATGTAAAACATCCGTTTTTGAATAAAGAGTTACCACTTTATATAGCAAATTTTGTGCTGATGGAATATGGAGAAGGTGCAATTTTTGGCTGTCCTGCTCATGATCAACGTGATTTTGAATTTGCAATAAAATATAATTTGCCGATTGTTCCTGTTGTCTCCTTGAGTGACGGACAAAAAGTAGAAGAATTAAAAGAAGCATACACTGGCGACGGAACGATGTTTAATTCCGAATTTTTGAACGGATTAACAGTAAATGAAGCAAAAGAAATAATGCTCAAAAAACTTGAGGAAAAAGGAATTGGCAAAAAAACAACAAACTATCGCTTACATGATTGGGGAATTTCAAGGCAACGCTATTGGGGGTGCCCTATTCCTATTATATACTGCAAAGATTGTGGAATCGTTCCAGTGCCAGAAAAAGACTTGCCAGTTATGCTGCCAACGAATGTGGAGTTTACAAGTGGTGGTAACCCTCTTGATCATCATTCTACCTGGAGATTTGTTGACTGCCCAAAATGTGGAAAGCAAGCAGAACGCGAGACAGATACATTTGATACATTTTTTGAATCTTCTTGGTACTTTGCAGCATTTTGTGGTGAAAACAAGTCGATAGATAAAGAAGCATGCAATCATTTTATGCCTGTGGATTACTATATAGGTGGCATAGAGCATGCAATTTTACATCTGCTTTACTCGCGATTTTTCTGCCGCGCTTTAACTAAATGTGGATATTTTAACATAAAAGAGCCTTTTTCCACTTTGATTACTCAGGGAATGGTTTGCCACACAACTTATAAAGACGAAAACGGCAAGTGGCTATTTCCCGAAGAGGCAAAAGAGCTAATAGCACAAGGTGTACAAGTGCAAGTAGGAAAAGTTGAAAAGATGAGCAAATCGAAAAAAAATACAGTGGATCCAAATTTTATCATAGAAAAATATGGCGCTGATACAGCTCGCTTGTTTGTTTTATCTGATACCCCGCCAGAAAAAGATATGGAATGGTCAGATGATGGCGTTGAAGGCTGCTCACGCTATATAAATAAGTTATGGCGTATGGTAATGCAGTTGAAGCCTATACAATTCGCTGTCATCCCAGTGCTTGAAACTGGGATCCAGGAAAAAAATACATGTTCGCGTGCTGGAATTATACCAGATAATGTGGAGTACAGAAAAAAAATACATAAACTTTTGCATGGACTTACTAGTGATTTAGAAAGCTGCAGGCTCAATTGTGCAGTAGCAAAATTCCGTGAGATGACAAACTTGATCGCTGAAATAGATGTTAAAACAGGAAAGACTGTCATTGATGAAGGAGTGTGCATATTAATCAGAGTTATAGAGCCGTTTATGCCGCATTTAACTGAGAATCTATGGCAAGAAATAGGAGGTGAAGGTATGCTATATCTGCAACCTTGGCCACAAGCTGATGAATCATTACTTATTGATGATTCGGTAACAATAGCAGTGCAAATTAACGGAAAATTGCGTGCAACAATCGACGTAGCAATTAACTTACCCCAAGAAGAATTAAAGAAAATAGCGATAGATTCTGTATCTGGTAAGCTTGATAAAAACGTTATTAAAGCTGTATATACAGTACCTAACAAGATAGTAAATATTGTTGTATGAAAAAATTTATTAGGTAAGCTTCATTATTCCATTGTTGTTTATATAATATACATCTAACCCTGTCATATTATTTATTAATGTTAGAGGCTATATATAAATGAAAAGATTATTTACTTTAGCTGTGTTGCTTTCTACCCCTTTGGCATGGCAATGTTTTGCATCTGAGTCAGTTTATGATTTTGTTGATTCAGAAGAAAAGAAATTCTATCTTGCTGGAAATGTTAGTGTTCTGGGCGTGCCATTTCGCAATTTTGACTTCTAAGTATTTAGCTAATCAGGTAAAAATTGGTGCAGAATATCAAATAACTCCAAAAATAAGTATTTCAGGTGGCTGTCGTTTTATTTCAAGTATTGCACTTGATGAACGATGTTTCAATATATCTTACAATTCTGGATGGTCAATCACTTCATACGGTTTAGAAGTAGGGATAAGTTATAATTTCTAGTGCTATACAGTAAGATTTAAGCTTAATAGTAAATTTTTATATAATTTTCCTTCATAATTATATTATTTTTAATATAAAGTATGTATATTTGTACATTATGTATATTTTTTACATGGAGAATAATATGAAAATAAAGAGGTTATTTACTTTAGCTGCATTGTTCGCTTCATCTTTGGCAAGTGCAGTTGATCTGTCAGATTTACAAGATCAATACTATGCCGGTTTAAACTTTGGCGGTGGGTATAATGGCGGTTTGAATGTACGTCCTAACGTTATTATCGGCTATCATCTTGATAAGATATCTAAACTTGAACTTGAGGTCGGTGGTTACTTCCGCTCAATAAAAGACATATCGTTTAATCCTATGATAAACTATCGTTTCTACCCTGACCTTGATCTTGATCCTGTATCTCTATATGTTAGTGCAGGCCTGGGAGGAATGTTCCGTATAGGTGGCACTGCAGATGCTCAAAGACAGAGTAGCGCATCAATAGCCGAAGAAGACTCACCTAAAGTTGGGCAAATAGATACAGATTCAGGCGTAGGAAAAGGACAAGAGCTATCTATGGAAAGTTCAAGTACAACAGACAGTATACTTAATAAAATTGCTTATAAACTAAAAGTTGGTGTTGATTATGCATTTACTCCACAGATAATTGGTGCTGTTGGTCTTATGGCTAACGGAACTTTGTTTGACATAAAGGAATTGGCAATTCCAGATGCAGTGCTTGAATTGGGGATACGTTATAATTTTTAATGATTTGCTTATGAATTTAAGCTACATATCAATGTTTTTTTAACATTTATATGTAATAATACTAGTTGCGCAGTGAATTTCATGTGTTATATACAACTTTTAATTGTATTAATGGTAAGGTATGTTAAATCACTCATGGCGTAAAGCATCAAAGTATAAATCGAATCCTACAGCTTTAGAATTGGAGGTTCAGCGTGGTGAGCTAGGTCCAGAGAAAATCAAAGAGCCTATAAAGAAATCAGCAGGAGGTAAAAATTTAACTTCTGCATTTTTTAAAGCTGTAAAGCAGGGTAAGAAAGAGGATATAAAGTCATCGCTTCAATACCCAGGCAATATAGACTTCAGTGTAACTGGTGGTTTTTATGGGTTTTTACATTTAGCAATTCAAAAAGATGTTAATGCGTTTCCTATTAAAAAGTTGTTTGAGGATCATTCTCAGTTGATAACAAGTGGTGAAATTAACATTAATGCTGAGGATTATCGTGGTCAGACGCCCTTACATATAGGAGCATTGTAGGGTAAAATAGAGTGGGTTCAACCTTTATTAAAATTTGGTGCAAACTTACATGCTAAAGATATAGATGGAAACACTCCATTGTCCTTAGCAATAAAGCCACTCAATCTTGATGATGGAGTTCAATATGATCATGAATTCATCAAACAGAAGCAAAGGAGGCAGGCTGAGGTTATTAAAGTATTTTTGGAGAGTGGAAAAATTAACATTAATGATCCTGTAGACTATATGGGCAACACATTGTTACACCTTGCAATGGTCAATGACAATAATTTCATGCTTTGCGAAATTTTAAAACACAACCCAAATTTCAATGCGTTAAACAAAGACGGTACATCACCACTTGACATGGCTGTTGAATATCAAAAAGATGAAGCTTTGCAATTAATTTTAGAACAAGCTTGCAAGCATAATGTTAAGATAAAATGCAGTAATGCAACAGATATCAATGGTAGGGATGCTTTAAAAGTTGCTATTGAAAATAATTATAATGCTAAATTAATTGAAAAACTTCTAAAAAGTGGAGCTGATCCCAATGCAAAATATAACAGTGGTTATACAGCACTTCACTGTGCAGCTGATTATAGTAATGACCCAAAGGTATTAGAACTTTTGATACAGTATAAAGCCAACCCAAAGATTAAAAATAACGAAGGCCACACTTCACTGGATATTGCCGAACAATATGATAATCAAGGGATTATAAAAATACTTGAAAAAGCTTCAAAAGACGTCGAGAAAAAAGCCTCTGAGAAAACAGTGAAAACTTCAAATCAGCAAGATAAGAATCAAATCAGTAAAAATAAATTAAAGAATATTAGTGAAAAGGTTAGTACTTCATTAAAGAATCTGTTGTTACACCCATTAGAAATTTTACGAAAAAGATGATGACGAACGTGAGTGATTAATAAGAAGAAGTATCATCACTTTAAGCTATTCTTAGCTTATACAGGTCTATTGATTATATGCGTGCATTCTGCTATATATAGTCTAATTTTTACAAATATGAAGATTAATGCAAGAGTATGATATTGCAGTTATAGGCAGCGGTCCTGGTGGTTACATAGCAGCAATTAGAGCAGCACAGCTTGGGTTCAAAACAGCGATTATTGAAAAAGAGCAAAATTTAGGTGGCATATGTCTAAACTGGGGATGCATACCGACAAAGTCGTTGCTTAGAGCATCTGAAATTTATGGGCTAATCAAGAGATCAGAAGAGTTTGGTATAAAGGTAAAGGACGTAAGTTTTGATATAAATTCAATAGTTAAATACTCAAGAGATGTTGTTAATAAACTATCAAGCGGCGTTGCGTATTTGATGAAAAAAAACAATATTACAGTTTGTAAAGGTTTTGGTAAATTTGCAGGTAATAACACTATAAAAATAGTTAATGATGGAAAAGAGCAAGCAATATCTTCCAAACATATTATTTTGGCAACTGGTGTTAGAGCGCGAAATTTACCAGGAATAGAAGCAGATGGAAGTGTAATATGGAATGCACAGCATGCTATGATACCAGATAAGCTGCCAAAATCTCTTCTAATTATAGGTTCTGGTGCAATTGGAATAGAGTTTGCAAGTTTTTACAGTACTTTAGGTGTTGATGTAACGATAATCGAAATAAAAGATACTATTTTGCCTCTGGAAGACAAGGAAATTTCAGATTTAGCAAAAGGGATATTTGAAAAACAGGGAATAAAAATACATACAAACAGTAGTGTAAAAGCGCTTACTAAAAATAAAGAATCTGTTCAGGTACAACTCAGCAATGTTGAGAGCAAAGAATTTGATAGGGTAATTGTTGCTGTTGGTGTTCAGCCAAATATTGAAAATATAGGGCTGGAAAATACAAAAATTAAATTAAGTTCTTCCGGTTTTATTGAAACAAATGAATGGTATAAAACCAGTGAAGCAAATGTGTATGCAATAGGTGATATAGCAGGTCCTCCATGTTTGGCGCATAAAGCAAGTCATGAAGGAGTGATATGTGTTGAAAAAATTGCTGGTAAGAATGTCCATGTGCTTAAAAAAGAATGCGTACCAAATTGCACCTACTCTCACCCGCAAATTGCAAGTATTGGGCTCACTGAAGAGCAAGCAGTAAAAAGTGGTTATGATATCAAAGTAGGGAAATTTCACTCCAATTTTAATGGTAAATCTATTGCACTTAATGAAACTGAGGGATTAGTGAAAACAATTATAGACAAGAAAACAGGAGAACTTCTGGGTGCTCACATGATAGGAGCAGAGGTAACAGAGTTAATCAGCAATTTTGCTCTAGTGAAACAGTTAGAAGGTACAGACTGTGATATAAAATCTACAATCTTTGCTCACCCAACTATTTCAGAGATGATACATGAATCGGTTCTTGCTGCAGACGATGAGTCGTTAAATAGTTAATCTTAAATTAATTAAATATAGCAAAAACTCTTAAATTATGCGATAGTTAAGAATATTATAGCTTTATAATAGCAAATATGAGTTTTAACTGCGGTATAGTCGGATTGCCAAATATTGGAAAATCAACTTTATTTAGTGCACTTACACAGTCAAACGCGGCTGAAGCTGCAAATTACCCCTTTTGTACAATAGAGCCAAATATAGGCAAAGTATCAATAAGGGATCAGCGCTTGAAGCAAATTGCATCAATGGCAGAGTCAGAAAAGGTGATTTATAATCAGTTAGAAGTTGTAGATATTGCAGGTCTTGTGAAAGGTGCAAGCAAAGGTGAAGGACTTGGAAATAAATTTTTAAGCCATATTAGAGAGGTTGATGCCATCGTTCACTTATTGAGGTGTTTTATTAATGATGATATTAACCACGTACATAATAAAATAGATCCAATATCGGATGCTGAAGTTGTTGAAATGGAGTTAATTTTAGCTGATATCGATAGCATCGAAAAAAGATTGCCTCAATTGGAAAAAAAAGCAAAGCAAGGAGATAAAGAGCTAAAGAAACAATTGGACTTAATGCAAGAAGTGTTATCTACACTAAAATCTGGCAAGCCTGCAAGAAGTTTAGAGAATGCCAACGAAGAAGAAATGAAATTGCTTCAACTGCTTACCACAAAGCCTATTATGTATGTTTGCAATGTAGAAGATAAAAACGTGATAAGCGGTAACGCGTTATCTGATAAAATAAAGAAAATGGCAGAGGAGAATAAAAGCAAATTTTACTGCATCTCAGCAAAACTTGAGGAAGATATAGCGAACCTTGAGAGCGAGGAAGAAAAACAAAGTTTTTTGTCAGAATTTGGCTTACAAGAGTCTGGGCTTGATAGAGTATCACGTATTATATATGAAGTGCTGAATATGATCACTTTTTTCACTGTTGGCCCAAAAGAAGCTCGTGCATGGCCAGTAAAAATAGGATCAACAGCAGAAAAAGCTGCAGGCGTAATTCACACTGATTTTGAAAAAGGTTTTATAAAAGCAGAAACTATAGGCTTTGAAGATTATATAAAGTATGGAAGTGAAGCTGCGTGCAAAGATGCAGGCAGAATGCGCTTTGAAGGTAGGGATTATATAGTTAAAGACGGAGATATAATGCATTTCAGATTTAACGTATAGATGGAATCAGTTGAATATACGAGTGCAATCGAGCACCGCAGAATACTCAAATGTATTTGAGGAGCATAGCTCAGCATCGACAACAAAATTGCCATCAGAAACTGAGTTTTGAAAAAATTCTATTATCTAATTTGTCAACGAATTAAATAACCTTTACAGACCTAAGTACGGTAGAGAAAATCATTTATTATTGCTATAGCAACTAACGTTGATATTTGACGCTCTTTTTGATTTGACAAAAAGAGGTTTTTATCTGATTGTACAACAAGCGCCTCGGGGTGGCTTTGAAAATAAATGTTACCATATTTATCTTCAATCGCTTCTATTATCCCGTCGATTGAGAATGCTGCAATTTTATATCCTAATAATTCCAATTTTTTTCTATTTTCTGGTGTATTGTTTACTGCTCCTGAGTGAGCATCTGGAAAACACGTGAAAAACCACCCATTTTCATCAGGCATTAAAAATTTAGATACTACTTCTGCTAAGCGGCTATTTGGAACGATTTTTATTTTTTGTAAAGGCACGCCTTCTAACTGTGGATTAGGCGCTGACTTTAAATGAGATTTTTGATGCTCTTCGTCACTTACAAGATTTGCCACACGTACTATTTCAACTCCTTTTGCATTCATGACTCCTTGTAAACCACCACATATGGTAAGTAAGTGAATTTCAGGATTATCATCTACGATTTTTGTGATCGCTTCAGTGATAAGCTGACTGCAAGGCGTGGGCGGAAACGGCTCTGAGTGTAAATTATAGTAATTTCCAGGGATGAAAATTCTGTTTATTTTTTGGTCTTGAATAAACTGCTCAACTTCAATCTTTATTCTATCAAGTGTTAACTTCCTTGCTAGCACTTCGTCTTGCTTTGCTAAATCAAGCGACTCTTCTTGAATTTTCTTGAGGCTAATTATCTTATTATAATCAATAAGTATGGTTTTAACCCCAAAACTATTAAGCATGTTATAAATGTTTTGAGATAATCCAAGCTCGTGTGGATGGGTTTCTTCCTCTGTTTTTAGGATACCCACAACTATATCATTATTTATCATGTGCAAGTTATCGTTAGCGTAGATACCACTGCTAAATAACAAAATTACACTTAATAAAATGTTAAACATTATGTTATCATATCTATACTTCATAATTAATTTATTTATATATTTATTAATATTAACATACTACATAATGTTTTGCAAGGAAAATAGACTTAATGGTGAAAGCAAGGTGGCCTGAGCAGGAATCGAACCAGCGACACAAGGATTTTCAGTCCTTTGCTCTACCAACTGAGCTATCAGGCCAATCATATGATTTCATTTTAAGAGAAAAAGTGTTATGATGTCTATCAAAAGTTTTTTTTGTGTAATAGATAAAGGATGAACAGCAATAAAGAGATAGATATAAAGGAAAGGATAGGAATATATCCAGGTAAATTTGATCCTATAACCCTCGGGCATCTTGACATAATAAAAAGAGCGTGTAAGCTTGTGGATAAATTAATAATAGGAGTAGCAGAAAACACTAATAAGCATACTGCTTTTAGCACGGATGTGCGTACCAGTATGGCTAAGAATGAAATTGAAATATTAGGCATTAGGGCTAATGTTATGTCTTTTAATGGGTTATTGGTGAATTTTGCAAAAGAACAGAACGCTTCTGTGATTATAAGAGGGCTAAGGGCAGTATCGGATTTTGACTATGAGTTTCAAATGAGTTGGGTAAATTACAAACTTCTTCCTGAAATTGAGACTATATTTCTTCCAGCATCTGAAGATACCCAGTTTATTTCATCTGGGTTTGTAAAGGAAATAGCGAAATTAAAGGGAGATGTTGGTAAATTTGTACCAGAAGGCGTTCAAAAAGAGCTAATTAACTTGAATAAGGTAGAAAATGAAAAATAGTGGTTATTGTTTTTTATATCTAATCTAGTATACTCAATAATAAAGGTGTTGTAATTTAAAGGATCAACATGTCAAAGGTGAGAGTGAATGAAAGGAAAGTTTGTTGTCACGGTAATGAGAGTGATAACAGTTTTGGCCATCCATTAATATACTTAGATATGGGAGAAGAAGAGAATATAGCTTGTCCTTACTGTGAAAAGACGTTTGTTTATGATTGCACTGTAGAAGCTGTAAAAGAAGAAGAGGTAATAGATGAAACCTAATTTCACCATTCATCGAGTAATGTCTATATTAAGCAACAAGAAGTATCCTTTCAGCTAAGCAACAAAGATAAAAAGTAGACAAAGAATGCTAAAAATATAATATCACAGATGGGATGTGTGGTAAATATGTCTAATTTACTGGTCAGGCTTCTAAAACTTTGTGAACATTTGAAAGCCAAGATGGAAAACTTAAAAACAGAAAATAGTGCCTTGAGGATCGAAAATGCTGAACGAGAAATTCGGCACTTTGTGGTATATCGGAAAGTTTCATATTTTACACAATCGCAACGGGGAAATATATTTCTTGAGAGGATAATTTCATTGTGCTTGACTTGGAGGCAAAACAGTTAAATCCTTTTAAAACATACTGACTATTGTTTTTTAAGCTATACCTCTGAATGGATACCTTTAAAAAATTTATGTAAGCTGTTTTTATTGACTTGTTGCAACGATTATAGTAGTTAATTAATCATGTCAAATAACTCTAATATAAATAACATTCTCAAAGCTCCTACAATATTTCTGTTGTCCAGTGCTGTTGCTCTGATTTTTGCATATGTACTACAGTATATTTTTAATATGTTGCCATGTAAGTTATGTACGTATGAACGTATGGTTTATTATATTATCGGATTGCTTTCAATCCTATGCATACTTAAAAATAGCAAGTTTTTAATTTATGCAATATTTTGCAGTTATGTGATAGGCATAATTATATCTTTTTATCATATTGGTATTGAATCTCACTGGTTTCACGACGTTCTTGGGTGCACAGAACAAGCAAGCGGAAACGCTAGTGTAGAAGAATTAAAAAATAACTTATTAAATCCCAATTATGCTCCACCTTGTGACAGACCTTATTATATTTTAGGCATCTCAATAGCAACGTGGAATCTGATTTATTCAATAATAGTTTTATTTATAGCAGGTAAAACGCATGCAGAGAGAGAAAAATCTAAATAACTTAAGGTGTAAGTTTTTAGAGCAAGCAGTAAGAGTAAATCATGCTGGGGAGTATGGGGCTGTTTGCATTTATTCTGGCCAAAAACTTATTCTTAAAAAATCTTCTATAATTAATGAAATAATTGAGATGGAAGAGCAAGAAAAAAAGCATCTTCATTATTTTAATGAAAAAATCAAAAAGCATAAAATTCGACCAACTGTTCTTCTGCCAATTTGGCATGTGCTAGGAGTGTCACTTGGAATTGCTACCGCAGTTATGGGGAAAAAAGCTGCTATGGCTTGCACTGCTGCAATTGAGGAGGTGATAGGAGAGCATTATAAAGAGCAAGTTTCGCAATTGGAAGATGGCGAATTTAAAGAGAAGGTAAGTAAATTGCGTGATGAGGAGTTGGAACATAGGGACATTGCAATTGAGCATGATGCTGAAAAAGCATTTGGTTATAATATTTTATCTTCGTTCATAAAAACAGGCTGTAAAGCTGCTATTTACTTATCTAGGTTGATTTAATTGATGGTTTTTTTGAGCTTATCCTAATCCAAGTATCGCTTGATAAATTTAATAACCTTAAGGCGATAGTTTTTAAGTGACCAACTCCGTTTTTCTTGCTAATATACCCAAAGTAATGCTATAGTTGAGGCTTTAAACTGTTGATGAGCATATTACAACGTAATTGCTTTTCAACTAAACATTGCTGAGGGTTTATATTCATGGGGATTTTTACAAAAGTTATAGGGAGAATCTTAGGCAAGATTTTTCCTGCGAAAACTGTAAGTTCTTTTTTAGGAGTAGGGTATTTGCCTGCATGGCAGAACTATTGGTCTCCTTTTTTTGCATTATTTATTACCGATACTATATTGCTTTTTACATATGGAAATGACTATTTACTATATAAAATGCCATTCTCAGGAGTGGTTGTAGCTACAATTTTCATAAAATTATCAATCATCATGATGATATTGCAATTAATTGGAATATTTATCCTTCATGCTCAAAATCCTTCTGCAAGTAGTAGTGAACATATAGTGATACATCTGGCATCTGGTCAGGTACTTACTGTAGCTCTCTCAATGCCTGCAATAATATTTATTTACCATACTGTCAGTAAACTTTATGGAGGTATATGCAAAGAGATACTCCAATGCCCATTTTGGTTTAATGATCTTATACACTTTTTTTTCTTTTTGATGATACCTTACGTGTTTTTTAATATTGTTGAGATAATAAAACCGTGGCCTATCAGCACGATACAGTTGGACTATAATAACGCGTTTTCAATTACACTAGAAGGGGTTTTTCATACATTTTATGCAGTAATTTTACTATATTTGGTAGCATTCATATTCTGTGACCTCACTATGCATGATGCAATTGCTTTTAATAAACGCATAATTCAGTATACAATGGAAAGTTCGGCTGATCTTAATAATTATTTTCATAATGTTATTAAAAAATAAACATTGAATAATGCTCATTTGTTTATATATTTATTATAAAAAGGTGTATCATTTGCGTGAATTTACAAGGTATAATAAAAGGACTACAAGATTTTTGGTCTGATGAAGGGTGTACTGTACTTCATCCCTATACATCTGAAGTTGGTGCTGGAACCTTGCATCCTGCAACAATTATGTCAGCGATTGATACAGGAGGAGTAAAGATTGCATATCTACAACCAGTAATTCGTCCTGCAGATGGACGATATGGTAACAATCCTAATCGCTTATATCAACACCATCAGTATCAAGTTATAATCAAACCATCTGGTAATAATTTGCAAGATCTTTACTTAAATAGTTTGAAAGCTTTGGGTATATCAATAGAAAAGTACGATATTAAATTTATTGAAGATGATTGGGAAAATCCAAGTGTTGGTGCATCAGGACTCGGATGGGAAGTTGTGTGTAATGGAATGGAAGTAACGCAGCTGACTTATATACAGCAAGTTGGAGGAATTGATTGCAAGATGATTTCCGGAGAAGTTGCATACGGGCTGGAACGTCTAGCAATGTGCATACAAGATGTAGATAATGTTTACGATATTGCTTGGAATGATAGAGGTGTAACTTATGGAGATGTCTTTAAACAAAGAGAATACGAATTTTCTCACCTAGCATTGGAATTTTATGATACTAAAGTAGTGCAACAGCAATTTGAAGACATAGAAAAGCTTTGTAAGTTCCTTGTTGAAGAAGAGCTACCAATAGCAGCTTATGATCAATGTATTAAAACTAGCCACCTGCTTAACTTGCTTGATGCAAGAGGCGTGCTTGGGGTGAATGAACGCACAGCATACATAGGTAGAGTCAGAGAACTGACAAAAAAATGTTGTGAATTATATATGAGTCAGTAGTTTATGTCATCGCAACTATTATTTGAGTGTCTCTCAGAGGAAATACCATCAAGAATGCAGAATTCGGCTGCGATTCAAATGAAGAATCATATAAGTAATGCTTTAAATAAAAATAACGTAAAGTTTACCTCTATAGAAGTTTTTATAACTTCACGTCGTATTACTCTTTTTGTGGATGGTATTAGTCCTTTGGAAACAAAAAATTCTGACAATGCAATTAAAGGTCCAAAAGTTAGTGCAGCCCAAAGTGCCCTGGATGGTTTTTTAAGAAAGAATAAAAAAAAAGAAGCAGATTTATTTGTTCGTAAAGTGAATGGTGAGGATTTTTACTTTATAAAAAAAGATAGTTGCCAGTTTAGTATTGAAGAAGTTCTAAAAAATCAATTAGAAG
Organism: Wolbachia endosymbiont of Ctenocephalides orientis; assembly: GCA_028571345.1. Taxonomy (GTDB): domain Bacteria; phylum Pseudomonadota; class Alphaproteobacteria; order Rickettsiales; family Anaplasmataceae; genus Wolbachia. The sequence goes on along the minus strand of CP116769.1, from coordinate 999,077 downwards.
AAATGTTAAGAAATTTCTCATGGCCCAAAAGCATGAGATGGGGAGAAAAAAAGGAAAGGTGGGTTAGGCCGATTAAAAATATTTTATGTATTTTGAACAGACCTCTTGCAGAACCTGTTTATGATGAGAAATTTTTAGGAGAATCACAGATTAGCACCGCAGAATACTCGAACGTATTTGAGGAGCGTAATCAAGTTTCAACGACAAAATTGCCATCAGAAATTGAGTTATGCAAGGGGTCTAATGGTGAGGTGATACCTGTATCTTTTGCAGGAATAACGGCATCTAATATTACATATGGTCACCGCTTCCTCTGCGATAATTCAGCATTTTCTGTTAAGGAGCCTAAAGATTACTTTGAATTTCTAGAGAAAAATAATGTAATTCTTCAGCCAGATAAAAGAAAACAATTTATACTAGATCAGCTTGATAAGTTCACAAAAGAACAGGACTTACAACTTGAGAAGAATGACTATTTGCTCAATGAGCTCACAGGGCTTGTGGAATGGCCGATTGTGCTATTTGGTAAGGTTAATCAAGAAAAATCTGCTGAATTACCGAAGGAAGTGATACTCAGTATAATACACACTCAGCAAAAGTATCTTGCTTTAAGCAGAGAACAAAAAATTCTATATTTTGCAACTGTAGTGAATGTTAATAACGAACAAGTTATTAAAGGACATGAAAAAATATTAGAGGCGCGCCTTGCTGATGCACAGTTTTTAATTTCTCAAGATAAAAAATGTGGCTCATTGGACTACTATGTTAGCAAACTAGATTCTATATTATTCCATGCCTCTTTAGGAAGCGTTGGAGAAAAAGTAAAACGCATTACAGCTTTGTCAAAGTATATAGCTATATGCATTCCACGTGCTTCGCTAATTAAGGTTGAACGCGCTGCACATTTAGCAAAAGCGGATTTAGCAACTTCAATAGTAAGAGAGTTCCCTGAATTACAAGGGGTAATGGGCGGGTATTATGCTACGTGTTTTCAAGAAGACAAAGAAATATCAGAAGCTATAATCGAGCATTATAAGCCAATAGGGCAGGAACAAGAATGTCCAAAATCTTCTTCTGCCGTTGCTGTATCTATTGCTGACAAAATAGATAGTTTAGTTGGTTTAATTGCAGCCAGTGAGAAGATATCCGGCTCATATGATCAATTCGGTTTGCGTAGAATGGCAATTGGTATAATTAGAACGATGCTTGAAAATAATTTAAATATTTCAATTAAATTACTCATAGATAAGTCAGTATCTTTATACTCAAGGTCGGTGTTTACTAAAGATCTGGCGTCTACTGATCAACCAAACAAGCTTAACAGGAAAAAAGTTTCAGAACTTGTGCTAAAATTCTGTTTAGAGAGGTTCAAAGTTATTTTGAAAAAGAAAAATATCAGGCAAGATATTATAGATTCAATATTATATAAAGTTGATATTGAGGACTTTTTCACAGCAGAAAAGCAAGCTGTTATTCTAGATCGTTATCTTAGTACATCAAGAGGAGAAGATATTTTAGGAATTTATAAGAGAATAAGTAATATAATTAGCAAAGTAGAGAAAAGTAATGGCTCTACATGCAGTATATCTTATAGTAAGAGATTTTTGATTGAAAATGAAGAAACTGCACTCTCAAACTCTGCAATAGCAGTTCATGAAAACATAAAGCAAGCAATAAAAAATAACCACTTAAATGCTGCGCTTGATGAGCTTGCTGGCTTCGTTCCATTTATAAATCAATTTATGGATAATGTAAAAATCAACTGTGACTCTGAGGAATTAAGAAGAAATAGATTATGTTTGCTTGCTTACATAATTTCTATCTTTCATTTAGTGGCAGACTTTAGTCTCATACAAGTCAAGCAATGGGCTATATCATAAATGACCAAATAATAAAGGATCAAGTCAAGTCATCTACCCAGTCTTGTGGCATTTATAAGATGATTGGAGAGAAAGGCAGAGTTCTATATATCGGCAAGGCAAAAAACCTAAAATCAAGACTATCAGATTACCTGCAATTTGAAAGCCTAACTAAACGTATAAGGGTTATGCTTTCGCAAATCATTAAAATCGAAACTTTTATCACTGAAAATGAAATTGAGGCACTTCTTCTTGAAGCACAGTTAATAAAATCATTGAAACCACTTTATAATATTGTGCTAAAAGACGGGAAATCTTATCCTTACATCACTATTTCCAAGCATGATTATCCAAGAATAACAAAATACAGAGGCAAATTTAAAAATGATGAATTTTACTATTATGGTCCTTTTCCATCTGCTGCTGCAGTTAAGAATACCATATTATCGCTACAAAAAGCTTTGTTATTAAGGGTTTGTTCAGATAAATATTTCTCTTCAACAAAAAGACCATGCATTGAATATCAAATCAAGCGGTGTTCTGCACCATGTGTAAACAAAATCACAAAGGATAACTATTGCCAATCGGTAAAACAGGCACAAGATACTTTGCTTGGAAAAAGCAAGGAAGTGCAAAAACAATTACTTTTCACAATGGAAAAATACAGCAGAGAGATGAAATATGAGCTCTCTGCTGTATATAGGGATAGATTAAAATTTCTTCAACAAATTCAGATGCAATCTATTGATTTTTCTTTTGAAGAAGATGCAGATTTTTTAAACATTTCACGTGAAACGGATCTTGCATGCATACACATATTGTCATTCAGAGATAAGTGTAATTATGGAAGCGTCCCTTATTTTGTCGAAAATTGTGACGATCATTCAAATGATAAAATTTTATCCACTTTTTTAGTTAATTTTTATAATGCAATTATCACGCCACCTAAAATTTATATTCCTGATTTTGTTAGTCAAGCGGACGTTATAGGACAGGCGATATGTAAAGCCACTCAAAAATCAGTAAAAGTGTTATATACAGAAAGCAAAGAAGAGCGCGATTTATTGAAATTTGTTTATAATAACTCTAAGCATAGCTTGGAACAGAGGCTTATAGACTATGAAAATAATTTAGAAGAGCTCAGAGAGATTAGCAAAATTTTTTCATTACCAGAGATTCCAAAACGCATTGAGGTTTATGATAATAGTCATATCTCAGGAAAACAGCAGGTTGGTGTTATGGTTGTTGCGGGAGAAGAAGGCTTTTTAAAAAATGAATATAGAAAATTTTCTATTGGAGAAGAAATTACAGGTGATGATTATAAAATGATGGGAGAAGTATTAACCAGGAGATTTTCTGGCAATATAAAAGATATAATACCTGATTTTATACTAATTGATGGCGGCCCGGGGCATGTTTCCATAGTGCAAAATGCATTAGCAATATTAAATATAAACGTCCCTTTTGCTTGCATGGCAAAAGGCCCAGATCGTAATGCAGGAAATGAAAAGTTCTATATGCCAGGTAAAGAATGGTTTAGCTTAGCAAACGATAGCAAAGTTATGCTGTATTTACAGTCACTTCGCAATGAGGCTCATCGTTTTGCAATAGCTTCCCACAGAAAAAAACGAGATAAGCAATTTATAGTTTCACAATTAAATAAGATACCAGGAATTGGTGACAAGAGAAAGAAAGCACTTATGTCCTACTTCGGATCTGTGGAAAACATAAGTAGAGCTTCATTGGATGAACTTCAAAAGTTATCTTGTATTAATAAGGGTTTAGCAGAAGTCATTCTACAACATATAAATAATAAGACATGAGAAAATTTTTACGAACTTAAAATACAAAATTTGGCAGAGAGTTTATTTTTTTAATCCATGTAGTACATTTTGAACTTTGTTGCCTAACTCATTTAGAGTGAAGGGTTTTGATAAGAAATGAAAATCTCCTATGTTGATATCGTTACTCTTTAAAAAAGCATCTTCTGTATATCCAGAAATAAAAATGATATCAAGATTTGGCCGATGGATTAGTGCTTCTCTAACTATTTCTGGACCACTGAATTCTGGCATTATTACGTCAGTTACTATAAGATCTATGTGCTGACTTTTATTACTGACTATTTTCAATGCTTCACTGCCAATGCTGGCTTTTATTACATCGAATCCCTTTCTTTCAAGTGCCTTAGCAGTGAATTCTCTTACAGAATCCTCATCCTCAATTAGCAAAATTATGCCATTACTTTTAATTTCATTTATGATAAGCTCTTCTACTTCTTCACTTTTTTCTTCAATATCATATTCACTATTTGATATATAAATCATAGGCAAAAATATGCTAAATTTTGTTCCATGATTTATTTTACTGTTAACATAAATATATCCTTCAGTCTGCTTAACAATTCCGTATACAGTAGAAAGTCCAAGGCCGGTACCAGAGGTTATATCTTTAGTAGAAAAAAATGGGTCAAAAATCTTTTCAATTATATCTTTTCTTATGCCGCAACCTGTATCAATCATTTCAATGACAATATAATTTCCATGCTCGATAGATTCCTTGTCTGGAGAAATCATATCTTTAGGTGTGGAATTTAACGAATCAATTTTTTGATTAAATGTGTTTATAGTCAATTCTCCCCCTTTTTCCATAGCAGCACTAGCATTAACTGCTAAGTTAATTATAACTTGTTCAAGTTGCCCCTGGTCAGCTTTAACATTGCCTAAGTCTCTGCCATAATAGGTGGTAAATTTTATGTTCTCACCTATTAATCTTTTTATCATCTCACAAAGATTGGCTATTATGTCGTTCACATCCACAATCTTTGGCTGCATTGTTTGTCTTCTTGAAAAGGCAAGTAATTGTTTAACTAAATTTGATCCACGTTTTGCGTTTTTCTGTATTTCTATTATGTCTCCAAAAGATGGATCGCCAGATGAATGTTGAAGCAAAAGCAAGTCGCTAAACCCCATTATCCCTGTCAATATGTTATTGAAGTCATGTGCAATACCTCCAGCTAACTGCCCTATAGCTTGCATTTTCTGATAGTGCTCAAGTTTTATTTCTAGATTTTTATGTTCGGTGTTATCAATAAAATAGCAAAGTATGAATATCACCTTATTATGAATAAATTTATTGAAATAAACCTTCACACTATGTTCATCACTTAGCTGTACATCAAAGGATGCATTATTTATTCTGTTGCTTAGAAAGTATTCACGCAGCTTTATATGGTAATCATCTAATATCAATGTAAAGATTGAATTATTCTCAGGTCCTGCAAGTTTAATTAATGCTGTATTTTTCTTTATAAAATTACCGTTTGCATCACATTGTGCAATGGCAATTGATGAATTTGCAAAACACGGGTGCAACTGATAATCACCAATGTTTGATTCAATAGGTGTAATAAAACCGTGTATATAGTGATGATTATATTTATCAAAAAATGTTGCAGTGCTCATGTGAGCTTTAAACGGAGCACCATTAAAAGTAACAAATAAGATTTCATTATCGCTTGTTATATCGCTATATTTGGAGTGTGACATCAAGTCATTAATTGAGCTTCCTTTTTCAAGCTTCTGCATTTCAAAGATATCTAAAAATCTTTGATTAACAGATAAAATTATGCCTTTAGCATTTGCTATGTAAGTCCCTATATTGTGCTTATCTATCAATTCTTCATAAATTTGCTCTTTATTTACTTGTGTTGCTTTGAGTACAAAATACCCATGCGGACGTGCAATTGGTGCCAATGATAAGTTTAAAATCTTATTATTGCTTGTTGCAACTTGAGAATTATCTGGTATTGGATCAAGAAGTAATAGGAAGCTAGATATTCTATTCTTTTTGCTTAAGGCGATAGGTATCTTGACAGAAGAATTAGTTTTTAACGCATGATAAAGGGATTTTTTGTCTTTTGCAGAAGCATCTCCTGCTTCTAGAATCTTATCTAGTGTAATATCATCATCTATATAATCTTTAAATCTTGTGTAGAACCTTGCATCAGCATAAATGATACCATACTCTCTATGCAGGATAAGACAAAACTCTGTATTATGATTTAACGCATTTGCAAATATTGCATTTTGAAATTCTATGTTATTAAGTAGGTATCTGTAGCGTTTGGTGTTATATACTATGAATGCAGTGACTATAGTGCCAGCTAATAAATTAATCTCTATATTAGTATGCTGATCATATATTTCAAAAAAATAGAGTGCTGATATCATTATTGTGGGAGAGAGTACGATCAACGCCATTATGAAAATTGACATTCCATAATTTCTCAATATGAAATCAACTCTGTTTTCTTTGTTACTATCTACGTATCTTTTACTCATTTCATATACACAAATGTTTTATTGTATTTATTTAACTATTATATATTCATTAACGCCTCTGATAGTTAAAATTTTTAAATTTTAAAGCGTCAGTAAGTAAGATATTATGGGTAGGCTAAAAACACAAGCTTTTGAGTAAATTAGACATCTTGTATAATCCCTTGATTTTACGTACGCAAACAGCTCATCAGTTTCTTCTTTAGCATAGTGCCCACTTCTAAGTAATAAATTCCTTTATTAAAAGCCGAAATTTTGCTATCCTCAAACTTTTAATAATTTAAATTTAATGAATATAAACAAAAATGAATTTTTATTTCTTCCACTTGGTGGAGTAGGCAGAATTGGGATGAATGTAAGCCTATATCACTACCAAGGCAAATGGATTATGATAGACCTTGGTATCGGTTTTGCAGATGAAACTATGCCTGGCATTGATTTGCTGGTCGCTGATATAGACTTTATTGCAAATAGAAAAAAAGATTTACTTGGAATAATTATTACACATTCGCATGAAGATCATTGTGGTGCAATTCCCCATTTTTGGGAAGACTTGGGATGTCCGATATATGCAACAAAATTTACAGTTAACTTTGTGAAGGAGAAATTAAAAGGATTTCGCATGGAAAATAAAGTACCAGTGAAAGAGGTAGCAGTAAATGGCAGCACAAATTTGGGTCCATTTACCGTTGAATTTATAAATATCACTCACTCAATTCCAGAAACAAACTCGCTATTGATTACCACTGAAGTAGGTAGTGCACTACATACTGGAGATTGGAAATTTGATCCAAAACCTGTTGTCGGTGAAACTTCTAACATAAAGCGTTTAAAAGAAATAGGTGATAAAGGTGATTTACTCGCAGCAGTTTGTGATTCAACAAATATACTTAGTAAACATGGTCCTGAGTCAGAAGGTGAAATTTATAATAATATATATAACATAATAAAAAGGTCCAAAAAATTAGTTGCTGTATCATTGTTTGCTTCAAATGTTGCTCGAATTGAGACAATAAGTCAGGCTGCACGGGCGCTAAACAGAAAAGTGGTTTTACTTGGAAGGTCTTTATGGAGAATCGTCAAAGTTGCGAAGGATAGTGGGTATTTAACAGACTCTGTCGAATTTTTAGAGGCAAACAATATAGATGGTTATCCAAGGGAAGAGCTTGTATTAATTTGCACTGGATGCCAAGGTGAACCGCTTGCTGCAACTGCAAGACTTGCTGCTAAAAACCACCATGCTTTTAAGATACAGCAAGGTGATACTATGATCTTTTCATCAAAAATCATTCCTGGAAATGAAACTCGTGCACATAATATGCTAAACTCCTTTATTGAGATGGGGGTAGAGGTTGTAACTGAAAAAACAGAGCACGTTCATGCTTCCGGTCACCCAACAAGGGTGGAGCTTAAGGAGATGTACTCTTTGATAAAGCCTAAGATTTCTATTCCAGTACATGGTGAGTATATTCATACGCAAGCACACGTAAAATTTGCTAAAGAGTGTGGTGTTGCAAAAGCAATAATGATTGCACCTGGTGATGCTGTTAATTTGGAGAATGGAGAAATAGTTGATTCAATTGATGTTGATTATTTTGGCATTGATGGTTCATTTTTGCGACATCCAGAAAGCAGTGTAATAAAAATGCGTAAGAGGCTGAGAGATGCTGGAGTTATTGTAATAACAGCAATTATCAATAAGAAAAATAAATTGCTTGCTAAACCAAAAGTGTTTGCACCTGGTGTTTTTGAGTTAATAGATGACGCTGTTATCATGCAGGAAATAATCAAGAAAGTTGAGTCAGCGTTTGACTTACAGCCAATAAAGAAAATAAAAAATAAGATTGAAAATTCTATATTCAACCTTTTAAAAGAATATTCACTAAAAAGATCTATAATCGAGGTTCAAATTGAGCAGGTGTAAATTAAAGAGTAAAATTATTAGTTCAGCTTATATTATTTTTAGGGGTATTTACTCCTTATTTTGCAAAGGCTGCTTTGTATGTTGATATAAAAAAGAACGATATTGGTAACATAAGTATTGTTGTATCAAAGTGCTCGTGCAAGACAGAATTGGCAAGGCAATTAAGTGAAAATGTCACAAAAATAATCGAAAAAAACCTCTCTGATTGTGGCTTATTTAATGTAAAACTCGATTCGGAAGTTGCAATTTCTAATATAGCGGCACTTAAATCTCAAAAGAGTGACGCATTAGTTACAGTAAGTTTAAGTGAGATTGCAGATGGAGCATTAGATGTAACGTTTCGTTTAGTTGATACTTACACAAAAAGAGAGCTGCTTGATCAGTCAATGGCCTTTTCTGTAAAAGACTGGAGAAAGATTAGCCACACTATTTCCGATATTATACATGATAGATTAGTAGGTGAAAAAGGCCACTTCAATACAAAAATCGCATATATTGCTGAAGAAAGAGATGATAACGACCGACCAGTACGTAAAATTGCAATTATGAATCAAGATGGAAGTGATATAAAATACTTAACGAATGGCGATAAATTTGTATCAACACCTAGGTTTTCACCAGATGGGAAAAAGGTAGTATACCTATCATATTTGGATGGCGTAAGTTATGTAATATTAAAAAACTTAAAGGAGGATACTGAATTGGTGGTTAGAGCACTTGAAGGAATAATTTCTGCACCAAGATTTTTTCCTGATGGTAAATCTATTTTGATTTCTCATTCATCTGACGGTAAAACAAATATGTTATCCTTAGATTTAAGTAATGGGCATACAAAAACAATCACTCAAAGTCCATCTATAAACACTTCCCCTTCTTTTTCTCCGGATCAAAAATATTTAGTTTTCAGCTCTGATATGAGAGGAAGCCAGCAACTGTATGTTATTGACTTTACTAAGAAAAACAAAAAGCCTAAGAGAATTAGTTTTGGTAATGGAAAATACGCCACTCCTGCTTGGTCACCAAAAGGTGATTTGATAGCTTTTACGAAAATCCAATCAGGAAAGTTTTATATAGGGGTGATGAAGCCAGACGGAAAAGAGGAGCGTTTATTTTCAGAGGGCTATAAAATTGAATCACCAGCTTGGTTGCCACATGGCAGAGAAATTATTTTTACAAGGGCAGACTCACCTAACAACTCTAAATTATATTTGGTGGATTTAGCAAAGAAAAATCAAAAAATGATCTCAACTCCCACCAATGCCTATCTACCTGATTGGTCTTATTTTTGAGTAGACCTTTTGCGATTAGCAAAAATACTTCAATGCATTTTCAAAAATAAGCATTCCATCACCATACTTTGGCATGGTAACACCTGAACGTTTGCACTTTTCTTTTTCAAGAGGCCAGTTGTCCTGCTGAGTAAAAAATATTGCTCTCTCTGGGTGTGGCATTAAAGCTAACACTCTGCCGTTTTTGTCCGACAGAGCTGCGAGATCGTATATCGACCCATTTGGATTATAAGGAAATTGCAAATTAGCGTAGTTATTACTTTCGTCTATATAACGTAATGCAGTGGAGTTGTTTTCAATTAATCTCTCCAAAGTATTCTGATCAATGAAAAACTTCCCTTCTCCATGAGCAACAGGAAGATATAGCTTGTCCAAACCCTGCAACCAAACAGAGTTACTCTTTCCACTCACTTTTACTCTAACCCATCGGCACTGATAATTACCTATGTCGTTATGAACTAAGGCTAAATCAGAAAACTCCGGAATTAATTTTACTAATATTTGACAACCATTGCATATTCCTATGACTAGTTTGTCCTCAGATAAAAATTCTTGAAATTCGTCCAGGAGATTGTTTTTAATCCGCAATGCAAATGCATTGCCAGCACCTGTGTCATCACCATAGGAAAATCCTCCTGGAACTGCAAGTATGTTGCTTGATCTCAACTCGCTTGGATTATCTATAATTTCATTAATGTGAATGATTTTTACTTCAATGTTGCTGATACCAAGTTTTCTGCTGCATTCCGTAAACGCAAATGCAGTTTCTTTCTCGCAATTTAGACCATAACCAGAGAGTACTATGATTTTCATGAGTTATCAAAAATTAAAAAATTCAAATTTTTTCTTTACAAAATTTGCTATTAAATTCAACGCAAATAACATTAATAACAAAGCTATAATAGCAATAGCAGCAAGTTCAACAAATGCTATTTCAGGACTACTTGACCATATGTATATTTGCACAGGCAAAACAGTTGCTGGATCAAAAAAAGATTTCGGTGTATCTGCTATAAACGCCACCATACCTATCATGAGCAAAGGCGAGGATTCACCTAAAATTCTTGCAATTGCAAGTACAGTGCCATGTATTATTCTGGGTAGTGCTATTGGCAGAGAGTGATCTAGTATGACTTTTATATGAGGAGCACCAAGCGCAAACGCTGCATCTTTTATGGCAATAGGAACATTTGAAAAGGCATTTTTTGTTGCAATAATAATATTAGGTAACATCATGAAAGAAAGAGTCATGCCGCCAACAAGCGGTGAAGAGCGAGGCAGTCCAAATATGCCAAGATACAGAGTCAAACCTACTACGCCAAATATTATAGAAGGAACTGCAGCAAGATTATTTATGCTAATTTCTATAATGTTAGTAATTAGTCTATTTTTAGGCATGAATTCATAAAGACAGATACCAGACATGACACCTATCGGCAATGCTAATGCCAAACAAACTATAATTGTCATTAACGAGCCAATTAGCGCACCTAAAATTCCTGCATTCTCAGGCTCACGAGAATCAGATTTAAAGAATAAGGATTTATTAAAGAATTTTCTTACCCTTCCTTTTTCTTTTAACCAATCAAGCAGTTCAGTATAATGTTTATCCTGATATTTACCTTTATTTGTCGCATTAATTGTGCTTGAGGCAGTGAACCAGATGTCATATTTACCACTTTCTTTTACTTGCTTATGAAAAAATCGTTCTAGTTCTTTATAAGAGTTACGACTTAGGATCTCATCATTATCTTTAAAATCAGCTCCATCAAATATTTTATGTAAGGAATTATCAAGCAATTTTATGGATTCAGAGCGTAAACCTATAGGATTATTTATTGAAAAAAAATGGTCATTTATTTCAATTGGCAACAAAATTTTTGTAACTGTTAAGGCACTATAAGAATTAACTAAGATGCTTAAAAGTATGCATATAGGACAACCAAGCGAGATAATGAGTGCCATAAAAGAACAAAAACGAAGCGTCTTGTTTCTTTTGTTTTTTCTTTTTATGCGAGCATGTACACGCCTGGAATTCAGCAACTTAAGGAAATTCTTCTTTATGCTCATTTATTTTGAATTATTCATTTTGTCGTTACAGTAGCCAACGCGTGACGCACAACTGCACAAACATTCGTTTTTAAAGCCAGTTACCCCCAAAATGATGTCATCCCAGTGCTCCGATACACAACTGTACGAACATTGCATTTTTAAGGCAAACTGCCCAAAAATGGTGTCATCCCAGTGCGTTACACTGGGATCCAGTAGGCTTTGCCTGCAAATAATTTTTACATTTTCTATGAAAGCATAAACCAAAAGGAAAACAAGGAATGCTGGATCCCAGTGTCGGAGCACTGGGATGACACCACAGTGGGATACAAATACACTGTTAGTACAGCTGTGTATCACGCACTGGGATGACAAGAGAAAGCTCTGAGATGACACAATTAACATCACTCTCTGTTTATCTACTTAGATTTCTTTTTGACATAAGTAGTACGCTCTTTGATCCTTGCAGCTTTCCCAAATAGTTTGCATAGGTAGTATAGTTTAGCTCTACGTACTTTACCTTTTCTTGTTACTTGTACTGAAACCAATGCCGGAGAGTAAACAAAAAATTGAGATACTATGCTTTCCCCATGGCTTACTTTTCTCACTGCAAAGGAAGAATGCAGACCACGATTCCTTTTTGATATGCACACACCTTCAAATATTTGTGTACGCTCACTTGCACCATCAACCACTTTAAAAATAATTTTTAAATCATCACCAGGATTAAATTCTGGTATCTCTTTACCCAACGATAGCATTTGCTGCTTATTGAATTTTTCAAGTAAATTTGTCATTTATATCTCCATCTAATAATTCTGGTCGACGTTTTTTCGTTATAAATTGAGACTGCTCTTGCCTCCAATCATTTATTTTTTTATGATCGCCAGACAGCAAAACCTCAGGCACTTTATATTCTCTCCATTGCTCAGGTCTAGTATATTGAGGATATTCAAGCATACCACCGCTATAACTAAAACTTTCTTCAGCAATACTGTCAGAGTTATTTACTACATCAGGGAGCAGCCTAATACATGCATCGAGAACCACCATCGCGGCTGGCTCTCCCCCTGAAAGTATATAATCTCCGATACTTAACTCATAAGGAGTATACGCATCAATTACTCTTTGGTCAATACCCTCAAATCGACCACATAATATTGTGATGTGAGGAGATGAAATCAATTCTTTTGCGACTTTCTGATCAAATTTTTTACCAGATGGTGTCATGCAAATAAATTTGGTGTTTTTATGAGCAGAAAGCACACTCTCTACTGCGTCACCAACTACATCAGGGCGCATAACCATTCCTGCTCCACCTCCATATGGCACATCATCCACTGTTGCATGCTTATCCTTGGCAAAAGAGCGAATATTTACTACTTCAAGGTCCCATATTTTTTTTTCCAATGCTTTTCCAGCAAGAGAATAATTCAGAAACCCAGGGAACATTTCTGGAGAGATGGTTAATATTGTAATTTTGAATGTCATTTTAAAATTATAAGTGCTACTGCGCAATAAATTGATATAATAAACTTCGGTATCATTTCAGTGCGTGACGCTGGAATCAAAACATACTCTAGTCCCGGTTCCAGTGTTACGCACTGAAATAACAAAAAACCAATGCTCTTATGATATACAATTAAACTATATATGTCATCGAATAAAATAATATACGAAGGTAAGGCAAAATCCATCATAGCGACAGAAGATCTATTAACCGTCATACAGCATTTTAAAGATGATGTTACTGCTTTCAATAAAGAAAAATATGAAATTATTGAAGGGAAAGGGACAATTAATAATCGTATCAGCGCTTTCATCATGGAAAAGCTGGGTGAAGCAAAAATTGATACACACTTTATTAAAACTCTAAATGAAAGAGAACAATTGGTTAAAAAATTGAAAATTATCCCTCTTGAAGTAGTGGTAAGAAATATTGCAGCCGGAAGTTTTTGTAAACGTTTTGGTATCAAGGAAGGTGAAAGGCTTATATCTCCTATAATTGAGTTTTTTTGTAAAAATGATGACCTGGGCGATCCAATGGTGAATGAAAATCATGTACTATATTTTAGTTGGTTATCAAGTCAAGAAATGGAAAAAATTAAGTCCACAACTTTGAAAATCAACGAAATCTTAATTGATTTATTTTCAAATGCAGAAATAGATTTAGTAGACCTCAAGTTAGAATTTGGGAGATTAACAAACGACAGTACAAAAATTGTTTTAGCTGATGAAATCAGTCCTGATAACTGTAGGCTATGGGATAAAAAGACCTCTAAAAAATTAGACAAAGATGTTTTTCGCTTGAATTTAGGTGACCTAAAAGAAGCATATTTAGAAGTTTTAGGAAAGCTTTCAATAAAACTCGTAACTAAATCAAATTTATAGAGCAATTTAGGCTGGGAAAGCCTTCGCTATATATTTAGGGTCGTTTAGATACAGTGCCTCAGCTTCGTTTAATTGTTGATTACTTTTCAGTCTATAACGGACCAACAATCCTGCATGGCCAGCATTTAGTTCTGGCAGGATGAAATCTTTATATGTAATGCAATTATCATAACTTATTTCATCTTCATTAACCATTTTTGGTTGTGATAATGGTAATAAGTTAGAGTCAAATAATTGCGTATAAATCTCTTGAGAATTTTCAATTATAGCTCTTACATTTTTTTTATCATTTGAACAAAGCGAAGAGATTGCATAAGCTTGAACTTCCAGTGCATTCACTCTGTATAAAGGTTTATTCGTGGCAAGGCTCATGCCTTTTGCAGCCGATATTCCAACTCTAATTCCTGTAAAGCTTCCTGGCCCAATCACTACTGCTAAATGACTTATTTTGTCATAATTGTAATTATGCTTATTGAATAAAGAGTCTAATGTTCTAAAAAACGATTCTGCATGATTATTACTAGTAGAATTTTGTTCTACAAAACAGTTACCACTGTGATCAATTATTGCTATTGAGCTACCAGTACCTACAGTATCAATTGCTAAAATGGCCATTATTTTAATTTATCGTAGAGCTTTGTAAACATTATTGTAAAAGCACCATTACCCATAACATTCGCTGAGGTAATTATTGGGTCAAACACTATATAAAACGCTGTAATTAGTGAAAGCATTTCTGGAGAGAAGTGCAGGTATTTTTCAATAATGGGCAGCATAACCACAATTCCTCCTGCGGGAATTGCAACAATAGCAAACTTGAATAATAGAAAGTAAAGCAAGAACGTAGTGTAATCCGTAATATCCAACGAATACCCAGACGCGATTATCATAGATAATATTATAATGAAAAAACAATCACCTACTAGATGAAAACTTGCAGTGATTGGCACTACGGATGACACAACCTCATGTTGTTTTATATTTTTTTTACTTCCTTCAAGAGTAAGTGGCATGGTTGCATTACTGGACATTGTGCTCATCGCAGTAATAAATGCTTGTGCCATATTGGCTATACTGTTTAACCAGCTTGTGATTCTGAATGAATTTGCTGCTCCGTATAGAAAAAAGATATAAAAGTAAGTGACTGCTGTTATTATAATAAAAGTTACCGAATAACTTTTGAATATTGTAAATAAAATTTGGTCATGTTGCATTTTTAATGCAAGCCCAAGCACGAATATTGGAATAATTGGTGCTAGAAACACTTTAAGAATAAAGAGAGTTAAGTCTGATATTTTGCGTGAAAGCTCTTTACTTTTCTTTGGCAGGAATATGGACATCAATATGCCAATAACAAATCCATAAGCTAAAGCTTGAAAATTAGAAATGAGCATTGGTAGTTTAAATAACCACAAAGGAGATATTATCTCCTGGTTCTGGCTTATGCTTTGTATTGCAAAAGTGTTTTGTGTGATAAGATACCCAATAGAATAGGCAATCAAGCTTGAGGCAAGGTTTGATAAAAAAATTGTTATGACAAGTAATATTATAAATTTTATAGCTGACTGCTTTAAGTTATTTATGCTGCTGAAAATTAATGCAAAGACAATAAAAGGCATTATAAATAACAAAACTTCTTTGATGCTAAGACTTACTGAATATAAGAAAGCTTTTGCTTCTATTGGAACCAAGTGGCCGAAAAACGCCACTGAAACGATAATTGCTACTAAAGCTAATAACTGCAACATGTAATGGTTTAATTTCTTATAAACATAAATACAACAGGCATAACATTAAGTCAAAGTGAAATAGATATAGCTTACTCAAATCTCGATCTCTTTAATTATAAATAGAATATTTATTTGAACCTTGTAATTGATCAGTTCTATACTTATATATTCATCATCAGATAATATTTACATTAAGGAGTGTCCATTATGGGAAGAGCAATAGGTGTAGATCTCGGAACTACGAATTCTTGCGTTGCAATAATGCAAGGTAAAGATACAAAAGTAATAGAAAATAAAGAAGGAGCAAGAACTACTCCATCAGTAGTGGCATTTACTGACAAAGGTGAAATGTTAGTTGGCGCTCCAGCAAGAAGGCAAGCAACAACCAATGCAAAGAAAACCTTTTTTGCTACTAAGAGATTGATAGGGCGTCAAAATAGTGATCCTGATATAAAAGACTTAGGAGTACCATATGAAATATTCGGAGCAAAAAATGGTGATGCGTGGGTTAAAACTACTGATAACGAAGAATACTCTCCTAGTCAAATCGGTGCATTTATACTGCAAAATCTGAAGGAAGCAGCAGAAGCTTATCTTGGAGAGGAAGTAAAGGATGCTGTAATAACAGTGCCTGCATACTTCAATGACTCTCAACGCCAGGCAACAAAAGATGCGGGAAAAATTGCTGGATTAAATGTACTAAGAATTGTTAATGAACCTACCGCTGCAGCGCTGGCTTATGGACTTGATAAGAAACATGGACACACAATAGTGGTGTATGACTTGGGCGGTGGTACGTTTGATGTTTCAGTACTTGAAATAGGTGATGGAGTTTTTGAAGTAAAAGCAACAAATGGTGATACACATTTGGGTGGTGAAGATTTTGACAACGCAGTAGTGAATCATTTGCTTGATGAATTTAGGAAAAGCAATGGGATTGATTTAAAGAATGATCCAATGTCTATGCAGAGGATCAAAGAAGCTGCTGAAAGAGCGAAAATTGAGTTATCAAGCACAATGGAGACAGAGGTCAATCTGCCGTTTATTACAGCAGATGCAAGTGGCCCAAAACACTTAAATATGAAATTAACAAGAGCAAAGCTTGAAAGTTTGGTAAATGCTTTAATAGAAAGAACTATGGTACCTTGTAAGAAAGCCCTTGAGGATGCTGGCTTATCTGCAAATCAGATTGGTGAAGTAGTTCTTGTGGGCGGCATGACTCGTATGCCAAAAGTAATAGAGAAGGTTAAAGAGTTTTTTTGTAAGGATCCGCATAGAGGAGTGAACCCTGATGAGGTTGTAGCAATTGGAGCTGCAATACAAGCGGGAATCATTCAAGGTGATGTTAGGGATGTATTGTTACTTGATGTTACGCCACTTTCTCTTGGTATTGAGACATTAGGGGGTGTGTTCACTCCGCTGATTGAACGTAACACCACAATTCCTACGAAAAAGTCTCAGGTGTTTTCAACTGCGGATGATAGCCAAACAGCGGTTGCGGTTAAGGTGTATCAGGGTGAGAGGAAAATGGCAGTTGATAATAAATTGCTCGGCCAATTTAGCTTAGAGGGAATACCTCCTGCTCCGCGTGGAGTTCCGCAGATCGAAGTGACGTTTGATATAGATGCAAACGGAATAGTGCATGTTTCTGCAAAAGATAAAGCAACTGGAAAAGAGCAAAAAATACGTATTCAGTCCTCTGGTGGTTTATCTGATGATGAAATAAATCGTATGGTAAGAGAAGCTGAGGAAAAAGCACAAGAAGATGAAAAACGTAAAAAATTCATCGAAGTGAAGAATAGTGCGGATGGTTTAGTTCATTCTACAGAAAAATCGCTAAATGAATTTGGTGATAAAGTTTCACCTGAAGAAAGGTCTAACATTGAAAACGCACTTAATGATCTAAAAGTAGCCAGTAAATCTGATAATATTGACGATACTGATTCAATCCAACAGAAAATTACTAATCTTTCTCAATTATCTATGAAACTTGGAGAAGCTATGTACCAAGCATCTCAGCAACAGCAAGGTGACGATTCGTCGTCAGCAGCAAATGAGGAAGAAAAGGTAGTAGACTCTGAGT
Source organism: Wolbachia endosymbiont of Ctenocephalides orientis (assembly GCA_028571345.1). Lineage (GTDB taxonomy): Bacteria > Pseudomonadota > Alphaproteobacteria > Rickettsiales > Anaplasmataceae > Wolbachia. The sequence continues at coordinate 981,412 of CP116769.1, read as the reverse complement.
ATCAAGATATAGATAATAAAGAGGAAAATAAATAACTATAAAGAAGCAGTGTAGCTGCTTCTTTAGCAAGGATGAGCAGGATGATAGAGCTAACGCAACACCTCAGCCAAAGTGTCCGTTCAGCACTGTGGCTAAGAAATAAATAAGCCTCTTTCAAAATTGGAAAAGAGTTCTTGTTTCAGGTGGAAATAAAGACAGTAGGTTGGCATAGTGTCATATGTAAACCTACTTTCTTTGACTGTCAGTATTGGGAGAGATAGATGATATAACATCTATTTGTGTACTTGGATCAAGTTGACGGAGCTTGCTCATCTTTCTCTTTAATATAATGTTCTTTTAACCAAGAAGGGTCAAAACTATTACTAGTATAACATTGTGGAAGGTACTCACCTCCATTTTGACCAAAATTAAAACAACTAGTGCTATAATTCCCAATGTTTTCCTTCATATCCACAACTTTGTTGATAAAAGCTGCTTGACCCGAGTTTATGCCCCTCAAGAATTTTCTCATGCCTTGTGGTGTTTTGATTAAAGTATTAAGTATATCAACACTAAATGTAACAGGGTTAATTTTATCACTAAGTAGTTCTAATATTTGAGGTTGATTAAGTATAAATCTCTTATATGAATCAAGAAATTTTTGTAATATATTATAATCTGTAATAGCAAATACATCATTATTCATCTGGCTTTGACTCTCCGTATCCATATTGTATCGATCACGATAATCTATCAAAATTCTGTAAGGAATTGTGATATTTTGCCCTATCCCTTTTTGCTCTGTACCTTTCTTGTTTGTATACAATTCTCCTCTAAACCTTTCCTTGTATTCACTGCTATTTATCAGCCCTAAAGCATCAAAATCAGTATAGATTACTCCCAGATCTTTTTGAAGTTCTTTCTGTTCAAGTAATACAAAAAGAGCTGCAATATATCTAAAGGTATCAGCTTCAATGGCAAGATGTGTTCTATCTTCATCTTTCATACTATACATATCTCGATAGTATTCCTTAATGCTTATGGGTTTTCCATTTATTTTCCATCCTTTATCTATCTCTTTCCAGTAACGATCATATTTAGGGTCATGTAGGTCTACTATATGTATTCCCTCTATTCCTTTGAATTTATCCTTCAATTCTTCTATTTGATCAGGTTTAAATCCAGGGCCATTAACAAACAAAATAACTTTTCTTTTTTCATTATTTTTTTGCTTATGTTGAATTAATATATCTACATAATTGAGTTTACTATTTTCACCATCTGGCAGCGTTGCTCCAGTTTCTCTTGGAGTCCATGTAACTATGATTGGTGCTTCATTTGGTAAAATTTTTGTATTTTTTTCTTGAGATAGCATGTTATTACCTATTTTATATTAATTACTATATATAATAGTATATCTAAGATTTTAATAATTATCAAGATTATATACAACTTCAGATTGTAAATTTCAGCTATCAGATTGAACCTTAAGCCAAAACATTTTCGTCTGTTTCGATAGCGATCTGCAATAATTTTGAATCTTTTAAGTAAGCTTAGTCTATCCTTTATAAGCTAGTTTTTAGTATAGCGCAGAAATTCATAATAGAATATTAAATAAAATCATTGTATTAATTTAAGGTAGTAGAAATTTTAACTATGAAAAAACGTGTAATTATTTTTGGTGGAACAGGATTTGTAGGGAAACACATAGTAAAGCGCTTGGCAGAAGCAGGATATTTAATCAGAATATTCACTCGTAATCAAGATAAGGCTTCCTCTCTCAAATTGTGTGGTAATTTAGGGCAAATTTCAGTATTTGAAGGTGATCTTTCCGGTGAAAAATCAGTTCTGAAAAGTATGGAAGAATGCGACGTGGTCATAAATTTAATCGGAATATTATATGAAACAAGAAGAGGTGATTTTCATAATGCTCATATCAAAATAGCTGGTAGAATAGCAAAAGCTGCAAAAATAAAAAATGTACCTATGATGATACATTTTTCTGCTATGGAAATTGAAAACAGTAGGCTTTCAAAATATGCTCAAAGTAAAATTGAAGGCGAAAAAGTTGTGGTTTCTGAGTTTCCAAAGGCAATAATAATCAAACCAAGCCTGGTATTTGGTAAAGAGGATAATTTCTTTAATAAATTTGCAAGGCTAGCAACTATCCTACCTTTTTTACCATTAATTGGTAAGGGCACAACTAAATTTCAACCAATATGTGTAACTGATCTAGCTGAAGTGGTATATCGTATTATTAGACTTAATAAACAGGATAAGGCAGTTTACTGCTTAGGTGGACCAAAGATTTATTCTTTCAAAAGCCTATTAAAGTTTATTCTAAACGTTACTAACAGAAGATGCTTATTAATTAGCATATCTTTTCCAATGGCAAAATTAATAGCCTTTTTCTTAGAAAATAGGATTGTTTCCACGCTATTAAAGCCTATAACAGGGAGTACATGTCCTATGCTTACTCAAGATCAGGTGAGAATGATGATGAGTAGCATAACTGATAAATCAAACGACCTTGAAGCAATAAAAATCCGGCCGTTGTCAATTGAAAATGTAGTACCAGAATATCTAAAAATTTATAAAAAATATTAACTGGAAGATATAGCTATTAGAACTTGAGTTTTCAAAAAGGTCTATTTCTATCGGAATAATTTGGTGCTAAGTCGTTAAAATCTTAATAAAACATTTCACGTGAAATGTTTTATGAGTTTTTTAATAATCTCAATCTATCTAATTTTAAACTCATTTCTATAAAAAAGTTATGCGAGCGCTTAGCTAAATTGGATATACTTTTTAATCTCCGTAGCTAATTGGGTAAATGGATCACATAGACATTATAAAATCAAAATTATTGCTATCTGATATAGTAGGTAAAAAAACTAGATTAATAAAAAGAGGGGATAGCTTTGTTGGCCTCTGTCCATTTCATCATGAGAAAACGCCCTCTTTTTCGGTAAGCAACACTAAAGGATTATATTACTGTTTCGGTTGTTCTGCTTATGGCGATGCATTTGAATTCATATCAAAAACCGAAGGCTTGAGTTTTAAAGAAGCGGTGGAAAGATTAGCATTAGCAACGGGTGTTGAGCTTCCTAAGAAGCTTCACATTGCAAGAGAAGAAAGTAAAATATTTTCAGCTCTTGATTTAGCTGCAAATTGGTTTGCACAAAAATTATATGAAAATAGGGGTGTTATAGATTATTTAAAGCAGCGTAACATTTTACGTGAAATGTTAAATAAATTTAAGATAGGTTACGCACCCAAAGATGGATTAAAGGAGTATCTGAATACTTCAGGTATTGAAGATAAAACTTTAACTGATATTGGATTAATAAATAGGAACTTTCGTGATTATTTTTATGATCGGCTGATATTTCCTATACACAATATCGCAGGAAAAGTGATTGGTTTTGGCGGACGCGCACTCAATTCTGAGCAGCAACCGAAGTATTTAAACAGTCCAGAAAGTTATGTTTTTAAGAAAAAAGAAAATTTGTATGGATTAAATTTTTCTCTGAGTGAAATACGCAAAAAACAGCATATTATAGTCGTTGAAGGGTATATGGATGTAATAGCACTACACCAATCAGGAATTAATAACGTTGTTGCTCCGCTTGGCACCGCAATTTCTATAGAGCAAATAAAAAACCTATGGAAATTCGCTAGAGAAATATACATCTGCATGGATGGTGATAACGCTGGGTGCCATGCTGCCGTTAGAGTGGCAGAGCTTGCTTTGCCCATACTCGAACCTGGATATACATTAAAGTTTGTGACTTTGCAGAACAATAAAGATCCATACGATGTATGCAATGAATTAAAATATCAAAAGAAGGATATATTAAACGTACTTGATTCTTCAACAGAACTACATTCTGAGTATTTATGGCATAACATAGTAAATAGTAATTTGCAAAATTATGAAAAACTTTCTCCGGAAAAATATTCAATTCTTGAGTATAAATTCATGGAGTATGTAAGCTCAATAGGCAGTGGCAGCATCAGAAGATATTACAGGGATTATTTTTATAACAAAGCTAATGAGTTAAGGAAAAATTCAAAACAACTGACTTTCAGCAATAAAACTAGAGCAACAAAAGATGAATATCTTCACGATAAATCTCCAGAGCTAATTGAATCAGAGCAAAATCAGGCTATAATTTTACGTATAGTGATAGAATTTTCGGAACTGCTCAGTGATCCTATGTTTTTTGAGCACTTCTCTCATTTTGAATTTACTGACACAGAAATGATGAAACTACAGCAGAATATAGTGGATATAACAAACAATGATATTGAGCTTAATAAAGAAGTTTTACTTGAGAAGTTAAGGCAATCTAATTTTGATAGGACTATAAAGCACATTTTTGAAAAAACTATTGTATTAAATAGTCAATTAAACGAAAGAAAATCTGCAGAGGTTGTGTGGAATAACATAATATTACTTAAGGAACTAAATTTATTAAAAAGGGAAAGAACAGAAGCAAGATTAAGTGGCAATTTTGCTTTAGAAGAGCAGTTATTATGGCAAATAAAACAAATAGAAAGTAGCATACAAGAAATGCAAATGGAGTTTATTCAGAAATAAAATCCAATTCTATAGCATATTTCACAATAGTCCTAAGAGGTCATAAAAAGGCAAAATCAACAGCATTACGAAAGGATTCAAATAATGGAATGTTCTTTCTGGCTCTGTATTTTATAGCAAACCAATGATGCTCAATTTTATTACAGTCAGAAGAATATGGCGGAAGATAAAGAACTTCTGTGCCAACGCTCTATGCAAGTTCACTGATTTTTTAGATTTATGGAAAGCATATTAGATTTTTTGCATAACCCTAATTCAGAGAAAAATCAGTACCCCATCTTTATGTCATTCCAGCGCGTGACAATGGAATCCTGTTTTTTTTGCTGGGTCCCAGTATCAAGTACTGGGATGACACCTGGTTATGCAAGAAATCTATTGCTAATGTTTATAATATCTTTCTTCAAATCTTCGTTTTAATTCTGAAACATTTACGTGTGATAAAGCTTTGTCTACTTTTTTTGATTTTTCTTGATTACTGCTTTTTTCCTCTAATTTATTCACAATGTCTTTCACTCTTGTTGAGGGCTGTTCTCTAATGTCAGATTTTTGATCATTTTTTTGACTATTCTTTGCTGAAAATGTTGCTGTTCTCTCTTCTACTAAGCCTTTTTTTATTTTGCTGATACCTTTATATTCACTCTTTTGTTCTTGTTGACCTGTATTCTCAAATAATTTCATCTTGTTTTCTACTAAGCCTTTCTTTATCTCGCTGATAACTTTACGCTCGAAATTTTGTTCTTGCGTATCTTTACTCTCAAACAACTTTACCCTTTCTGCTACTAATTTTTCTTTTTGTGAATGTTTAGGGGATGAAATAGTTCTATGTATTTCAAGAAAACGATTACATTTTTTTATTCCTTGATCATCACCTAAAGATTGGCAATCATTAAGTTCTTTAATTATCTGAGAATGTTGTTGATTTATAACATCATTATAACCCTGTTTAGCAACATGGCTTAAAATTAAACTATAATTTTCATATTGTTCTGCATTAAAACGAGTATCGAGCATTGAATTAAAGTGATCTTTTTGAAGACCATGTGAGTTCTGTAAAATTATTTTTGCAGAATCAAGACTATTGTCGTTTGTGGCTGTTAGTGCAGAATATACAGTTTCTGGAGAAATATCACTTTTGTAATGATCAAACAATTGTTGTACTATCAGAGTCCCTTTATCGTCACGCAAGTTATTCGCAGCAGCATAAGATAGCACTGTATCTGCTTCATGCCAACTACCTGGATCAGAAAATCTAATATTTATATCAAGGACATCTTTCCTTCCATCAATAATATAAGGTAAAAGTTTCATCACTGTATCTATTTCATTGTTATTACGTCCACCACCAAATTTAGCACCATGATCGATAAACATTCTAGCAGTATAAATGTTTTTTCTTGAGCATGCAATATAAAATGCATTATTAGAAATATCTGATACAGCGTTAATATCAGTAGGAGTAAGTTTAGTAATGATATCTTTTTTAAGAAATCTTTCCCACTTTGAATCAGAAATAGCTTTTAAAACAGCAAAATGCCATAGTATTACTAATTTATCACGCATAAGAAATGGTGTACTGATATCAACATTTTCTTGCAATAATTTTTTTGATTTTTCTAAATCACTGCCACTAGCAGCATTAAAAAATTCGTCACGTAATTTTTCATAGTGATCTCTGTCTAACGTGTTATATGCTTCCTTTATATTCTCAAATTTTAAGTTTCTTACTTGATATTCAACAGATAATTTCTCTAGCTCGCTTTTTTCGTCCTTATTCAAGTCCTGTTTTTGCAATAGTTCTTTATGCCTACTTTGATCCTTCCACTTATCAGTGATATTGCAGTGAAAGTATTCTGTATGCTTTTTTAATATCACTTATTGTTGCGTTTTCCCCCAATCCTAATATTGCATGTGGATCTTTAGTATCTTGTGTAACTTGTTCTTCACGAGTGCTTATTCTTGAATCAATTTCTTTATTCATATCTGTTTTTAATTAATTTATTATATTATGATTTTAAAAAATTAATTAAGTGTTAACTGATCTGATTAAATAATTAACTTTATTGCTAATTGGTATTGGTGGGGCTACCGGTTGGTCCCATGAGAATTATTTGTTCTCCTTCTTTCAGATATTTGCACAAGTTACTTGAGCCCCCTGTTTCCAGGACAATAGTAGAGATAATCCCTTTTTCTTTATCAACTTCAGTACCTGTTACTGCTATTGCCTCCATTGCAAATTCTGTGTCTCTGCTGTAGGTTTCAAAGTTCTGCAGTCTAAAGAATTGCCCAGGCTTAAAATTTTTTGCAGCAAGTGGTGCTTTAATCACTATTTCCACAACCTTGTCAGTCAGATACTGAACTTTTATGACTCTTGCAGTGAATTGTTCTTTGATTTTATTCAGAAACTCTTTATTAGCTTGGTTTCCAGCACGTGATGCATAGCTGTACGAATATTGTATTTTAGGACGATTCTCCGCCACTGACGATGTCATCCCAGTGCTCCGACACTGGGATCCAGTAGGCTTTGCCTTCAAATAATTTTTACACTTTTCATGAAAGCGCAAACCAAAAGGAGAGTAATGAATGCTGGATCCCAGTGTCAAGCACTGTGATGACACCGTTTTTTTTGCAACTTGTTTTAAAAACGCAATGTTTGTACACCTGTGTGTCAAACACTGGTATGACACGTAGGTAAATGGTCTAGAAACAAAATGTTCGTGCAGTTGCGTATCAGATAGGAGCTTAGAAATAATAGGATAGCCATTCTTGGCGCTTGCCATAGCTTTCACAACACTGCCGCTATATGAATGATGAAGATCACCAAAAAAACTTATTGCCTTATCGCCTTGCTTATATACTAAGATTCTATCTTTATCCTCCATTTTAGGAGAGAGCATTAAATCTACTTCTTTTCCGGATGAATTCAAATTAGCAAAATATCCATTTCTTAATTTAAAATGTTCTTTATCTTCAGTTGCAATAACCGTATTTGGCTCAGTGCCTGCAGCTATAAAAATAGAACGGGCTTTTATACACTTAATTTCACCAGATTTGGTGTTTATCAGTTTTATTGATTCAGCATGGTTATATTTATCAGCAACAATTTCAACTGGCTCTAAATTTTCAATAAAATAAATTCCTTCTGATAACCCATGCTTCACCTCATCACTATTTAATCGATAGCTTGGTGAATCCTTCAATTCCTTCCTATATATAACTTTAACTCCTCCCCACTTCTGCATTAATTCCAATATTCTCGGTTCTTTCTCATCTCCTTTTGCAACCTTGTACTCTTCTCTGATTAACTTAGCATGTGACATAAGCTCATTTGCAATTTCGTGTTCTTCCTCTGTCCAACCTTTCTCAACGTGAGCCTTTCCATACTGATTTACTAGTATTTCATATCTATGAAGAAATTTTTCTGCTTGAATTGGGTAATATGCAAGCGCCTCTGTTGCAGTGTCAATTGCAGTGAGCCCTGCTCCTATTACAACTATTGGCATTCGGACTTGCAGATTTGCTATTGAGTTAAACCTTAGAGCTCCAGTAAGCTGCAATGACATTAAGAAGTCAGATGCCATACGCACTCCACGAGCTAGCATATTTTTTATTTTGACCATTTTTGGTTTACCAGAGCCAAGCGCCAAAGCAATATGATCAAAGCTTAAGTTAAAGGTATCATCCACAGTTATCGTGCTACCAAAACGAATTCCTCCATAGATCGCAAAGTTTTCGCGTCTCTCTAGCAATAATCGGATAATTTTCAAATAGTTTTTATCCCATCTGGAAGTGATGCCATATTCTGCCACTCCTCCAAATCCACCGGCTATACGTTCGCTTAATTTTTCACACTTAAATTCTTTGATTGGTTGAAAATTATCCATTAAAGGTTCAATTTTTAGTCCATCAATTGCAACAACATTATGCCCATCATTTAGCAAATGATGAGCTAAATTAAAGCCTGCAGGACCAAGCCCAACTACCAAAACATTTTTTCCAGTATTTGCTTTTGGCAAAGGACGTTCAAAATTCAAAGGGTTCCAGCGACTAAGTAGGGAATATATTTCAAACCCATACGGCAAGCTGAGCACATCATCCAAAGTTCTTGTTTCAATCATTGGCACATTCACAGGATCTTGTTTTTGATATATGCATGAATTCATGCAATCATTGCATATTCTATAGCCTGTTGCTGCACATAAAGGATTATCTATCATCACAATTGCGAGGCTTGCTATGCTATATCCTTCACTTTTTACCAGATTCATCTCTGATATTTTCTGCTCTAATGGGCAACCATGTAGCTCTACTTTTAATGGTGATTTTTTGAAAGTACCATCATTATTAACGAGCCCTTTTGAACAACTATCTTTATTCTTCTTGTGACAAAATATGCAGTAATGAGCATTATCTAGTGCTTTATTCAAGTCAGTCTTTTCACTTGTTAAATCAAAGCCATACCGTCTTTTTATTTCATTTGAGTACAGCACTTCAACTTCATCAACTTCTTTTTTAGATAGTGATATAAGATTTTCATGGTCAATTTTTTTGTGGATGCTAAAAAGTATTGATGTCATTTTTTGTTTCTGGATCCCAGTGTCAAGCACTGGGATGACAAGGGGGTGTACTGGAATGACAGGGGGATTTTCATTTTTAACTCTCCACACTGCATACTGTGCTGCAAGCTCTATTTCCTCTTTGTATTTTTCTTGATCTTCAAACCAATGCATCACTTGTTCGGCGAAACTTTTTTCTTCAATTGGCAAATTAAGAAAATTACTCAACTTCTCAGTAACATCTATACTTTCTGCATTAGTGTATTTTCTCAATGCATAACGTTGAACAAACAGTCTTTTGCACTTATATATTACAGCAAAATCATTATGCTTTTTCTTTAACTCCTCCGCTTCTTTTTCAATGAAAAAAAGTTTTGTAATAAAATTATCCAGTAAATACGAAAGATCTATAATTAGCTGATTATCACTGGATCCCAGTTTCAAGCACTTGGATGACGCCAAAGGAGAAGTTGCTTTTTTCCTTGCTTCAATTAATAGATAAAACAAATCTTCATCGTATGATTTTATATAGTTAAGAAAAACCTCATCTAATTTTATCAACCCTTCACAAGTATATAAATTTGAAAACGAGATATTAAAATTCAGCTGCATTATATGAATTTATTGGGGTCTTTACTCAATAGACCTCTTGCAGAACCTGTTTCTGATGGCAATTTTGTCATTGAAACTTGATTGTGCTCCTCAAATACATTCGAGTATTCTGCGGTGCTCATCTGCGATTCTCCTAAAAATTTCTCATCATAAACAGGTTCTGCAAGAGATACCGTCTTTATTGTCAACAAATTATTTAGCTAAAAAGAATAAAAAGTAACAAAAAGTTTTAATTTAGGCTGATACCTTCTATAAATCAGTGTAACTGTGTATAAGTACTTTCAGTTTGTGTGGCGTACTTATAAACAGTTACACTGATTTTTTACTGTGCCTTCTTATTTTATGAGAATTGTTTTACAAAGTTACTAAGCAACTCTGTTAAAGTCAATGTGAGAGGCAGTGCATCAGTTATACGTTCAGCGAATCTATCTCTTATAAAACAAGCAACAATTTTGAGTAACCAGGTAATAAAGATACTCAAGAACATCTAAAGTTTAGTACAAATGACAAAATATATTCTCTCAATTGATGGTGGTGGAATAAGAGGAATTATTCCAGCAATGATATTATCCGGAATAGAGAAAAAACGGGTAAACCTATTTCTCAAATTTTTGATTTATTGGTGGGTACTTCAACTGGTGGTACTATTGTAGCAGGACTATGTAAAAAAGATAGCAAAGGAAAGCTACAATATTCAGCTGATGACGTGGTTAATCTTTATCAGGAGTACGGACCTTATATTTTTAAGTCTTCATTTCTAAGAAAATCAATATTTTCTTGGATTAACGGTGCACAATACCCCAGTGAAAATATTGAGTATGTACTTCATAAATATTTTGGCGATGATATCCTTAAAAACACTTTAAGTAATGTGTTGATTACGAGTTACGATATTCACAATAACTGCCCATTTTTCTTCAAAAGTTGGAAAGAGGATAGAAATTTTATTAAATTAAGGGATGTATTAAGAGCAGCAACTGCAACACCTACTTACTTTGCACCTAAATATTTAAAAGTCAACCAAAAGGAAATGGTATTAATAGATGGAGGAGTTTTTGCCAATAATACAGCAGCATGTAGCTATGCAAGCAGCAGAAAGCTATTTCCTAACGATGATGTAGTACTTCTGTCCATCGGTACTGGCAGATCGTCTCATTCCATTAAATACCTCAGATTGAAAAGATTTGGCAAAATATCCTGGATTAAGCCATTGATAAACGTAATGTTTGCCTCTGGACTAGATTGTGTAAATTATCAGCTAGACCAGATTATTAACAATAGCTATATCAGAATTCAATCGCAGCTAAAAATAGCATCAACGGAGATGACAATACAACATACGAAAATATCAAGTGTTTAAAAAAGAAGCACAAATGATGATTGAATGTAATCAAAAAGCAATAGATAAATTCTGTACAGTAGTATCATAAACTTTAACCTTTTAATCTAGAACTCGCATTTTTGGACGTTTCCTTTTAAGCTTCAGTAAACCTCCTAACTCTATAGTTCTTTATATGATCTGGATTAAAAGCCTTCCTTGAACTTAAAACACCAAAAACTATATTGAGTAATTTACGCATTGCAGCTCCCACAACGGCCATATTATGCTTGCCTTTTTCCTTCAACCTTTCGCAGTAAGTCTTAATAATAGGGTTGTGATTTTTAGCTACTATAGCAGGAAAATAAAGAGCCTTACGCAATGTCCGTGAACCTGATTTACTTAGCCCAGGCTTGGCATATACAGATGAACCTGATGTAATATTTTTTGGTATAGTTCCTGAATATGCTGCTAATTGTCTAGCATTTATAAAGGCTTTTATATCAGGAATTTCAGCTAAAATAGCTATTGCTGATTCCTCTCCTATTCCTGGAATAGTCAATAGGAATTAAAAATCTTCCAACAATTCTTTGTGTTGTTCTAATAGTTCACGCGTGGAGTTTTTTATTGTTTCTATTGATTGTTCTATGGTCATTGCTAGGTTTTCCCAAACATTTACAACTTCTTCAGGCAGTCTCTCTTTCTTTTCCAAATGATTATTTACTAATGTTAATTTATCTTTTGACGCATCTGAACAACGATAAAGATGTTTTAATTTTCTCTTTTCAGGAGGAGGTGGTGCCCAATGAGAAGGTTCCTGTCTTTGACAATAATCTGCAATAATCTCTGCATCAGACTAGTCATTCTTTTGCCGTGCAAGCTTACTTTTTGCATAAAAACTTATGAGAGCTGGGTTTACAACACTAACAAAATATCCGGCGTTGTAAAGGAATTCAGCCAAAGCTTCACTATAACAACCAGTGTATTCCATGAAAGCTTTTACTTCTTCTACGTTATGTTTTTGTAGAAAGTCCAGCAGACCTTGAAATCCAGTATCATCATTTTAAATTTCCTTTTCCTAGCTTCACGTTTTCCTTTTTTACTTATAAACGAAAGAAAAACATCAAAGCGTTCTTTTGAAACATCTATACCAAGAAAGTTGTTATCATATATAACTCCATACGTTACTATTTAAAATGAAAAGTAAGGCTTACCTTGTGAATACAGAATTAGAACCATTGAGGTCTTTCTAAGATACCGTCCAGCCTATACTTTTGAGAAGGGAACTCTTATCTTGTTAACAGATTTTATATCTAAGTTACGACTCAGAGTTCTTCCCTTCTCCACCTAATGCTTAAGCTTAAAACATTAGATGCTTTTTACAAGATACAAGGTCTATTTTCGGCTTTTACTTGGTATTATTGTAAGTTCTAAAAATTTACTAATATCCATGGTATTAATATGGAAAAAATTCCTATTGATTTATGTTAGAATTATAATAAATATTATGTTATAATAGATATAAGTAATAATTAAAAATTGTTCTGTATTACAACAATTTTTGTTTTATAAAGTATTTTTTTATAGGTTTTATGTTATAGTTTTAACTATGGTAAGAATAAGATCAAATTTAAAGAAAAAGTTAACACGAAGGCTTATAGTGCTTACACTGATGGTAAGTGCTTTATTCACTTCATTTTTTTTAGTAAGGAATACGGATAACGTTTCCCATCAAATCAAAGTCAAAGAAATAAATATAGGAGCTAGTAATGATAAGTAAACAAATTAAGAATAAAGGAAAAAATTTTTATATAACATACTACACAGATGCACTGATTTCAGAAAAATCTCCTACTCAAAATACTTTGGATAGTTATCGTTCAGATTTATATCAACTCGAAGAATTTTTATTAAAAAGCGGTACTACTTTAGTTGGAGCAAACGTAACTAATATTAGAGATTATGTTAAATCTTTATGTATGCAGGGAAAATATAAGGGCAGTTCTATATCAAGAAAAATTTCCGCTATAAAGAATTTTTATAAATGTCTATTTAATGATGGAATAATAGATTTCAACCCTGCTCCTGTTAATGATGATGAATTAAAAAATCCGAGAGTCTCTCGTCCTCTGCCTAAACACTTAACTGTTGAGGAAGTAAATTTACTATTAAATACAGTGAGAAAATTAGCAAACAAATCAAACAAAGAGATAAGCAACAAGAGATTATGTGCTATTTTAGATATACTTTACTCATCTGGTATGCGTATTTCTGAGCTTATTGATATGAAGTTATGTGAAGTTTCGCATTTAGCTGCCAATAGTAAAGAAGAGTGTTATATAATAATAAAAGGAAAGAGTAGAAGAGAAAGACAAGTTCTCTTTAACGAACAAGCGTTAAGAAGCCTTAATGATTATTTATCAGTTCGTGATAATCTTACTGCCAATGGAAAAGAATCTGACTGGCTCTTCCCTGGTGATAAGCCCAATAAACCAATTACACGGCAAAGAATTGGTCAATTATTAAAAGAATTGGCAAAAAAATGTGGTATTGACGAAAATAAAATCTCTCCGCATGTGATTAGGCATTCTTTTGCTACTCACCTGCTTAATAGCGGAGCAGATATTGTGTTGATACAGAAAGTTCTTGGTCATACCGATCTTTCGACAACGCAAATATATACCCATATTGCTGATGAAAAATTGAAAGAGAAATTAATTGAGTCGCATCCCGTTACTCAGATAATAGGCAATTAAATTTATTGCCTTTAGCTGGTAAGAAAGTTAAATTTGGATCAATTGATATGAACGTAGGTTCTCGTGATTTCTGGTTTTTTATTTAATTTTTTTCTTATATTATGGGAATTGTTTTACACTTCAATTACTCTGCCTATATTGTTTTTTCCTGCTAGTGTAATAACAACTTTCCTTGCTTTTTCAGTAAGGATTGTGTTATTTATGCTTTGGTTGATTTGTAGAGTTGAATATGAAGTTAAGGGAATGGAAAATATTCCCAAACAACCTTTTATAATCGCTTCTAAACATCAATCTCCATTTGAGACGTTTATTTTTATACTTTTGTTTAGAAATGCGGTTTTTATTTTAAAACGCGAACTAAAATGGATTCCATTCATCGGTTTACACCTCATGGCATTAAAAATGATTTTTATTAACCGTTCAGATGGTATTGGTTCTATACGCAATATTATCAAGTCAGCAAAAATGCGTATAAAAGAAAATAGGAGTATAATAATATTTCCAGAGGGTACAAGAACAACTGCAAAGCAAAATACAAAATATCAACCAGGTATTGCTGCTTTATATAGTACATTATCTGTCCCTGTGTTACCTGTTGCTTTAAATACTGGTTTATTCTGGCCAAAAAATATACTTTCCTTGAAAAAGAATGCTGGGAAGGCAACAATAGAGATTCTGCCTCCAATATATCCAGGACTAAGTAAAGATGAATTTTTGCAAACTTTAGAAAAAACTATTGAAGAAAAAAGTCGTCAGATCTTATAGATCAAAACAAACAGAATTACTAATATATCTTATATTAGAATTAAAATCTTAAAGAAGATACTTGTAAATTCAACTATTAGTAGATATACTTGTTAATATATTCACTAATTATGGAGATTGAATTATGCCAACTGAACATATAATATCACAAGAAGAAAAAAATAAAGAACTACTTGCTGCTGCAGAGACAGGAGATTTTGAGCGTGTGAAAAAAGCTATAGAGCTAGGGGTTGATGTTAATGCTAAAAATAAAGACGGTGAAGCCGCACTTATTATTGCTGCTGAAAAAAATCATTGGAAATTATTGGATATCTTTTGAGTAAGGATGCTAATTATTATTCATATATATCCAACTATACTAATTATGGCCTTATTTTTCTTATTTCTGCTGCTAAAGGTGGATATGCAGAACTGATTGAAAGTCTAATATGGTGTGGTGTTGATGTTAATGATGCAACTGATGATGGCTACACTGCTCTTATGGCTGCTACTTAGGAAGGTCATGTAGAGGTTATTTATAGTCTAGTAGTAGATTATTGTGCTGATGTTGATTCCGAATATAAAGATGGTAAAACTGCGCTTATTCTTGCTATTGAGAAAGGTGATTTGCAAGTTATTGATGATTTTGTATCATTGTGCCAGTGTTCATGCTCGAACTACTAATGATGGAATGCTGCTCTTACTATTGCTGCGCAAAGGTGATCACGAAGCTGTCTGATTATAGTACTATTAATGCTCAAACTAATGATGGTAATACAGCACTCCATTATGCTGTTCAAAATGGTCATTTAAAAACGGTCAAGTGTCTTTTGACACCACTCTCCGGATTTATCAAAGAAGAGTGCGATGTTACTATTGCAAATAATGATGAAAAAACAGCATTAGATCTTGCTAAAGAAAATGGTAATCCAGAAATAATTGCTTTGCTAGAAGACGCACAAAAAGCAGCTTCACCATGAGTTGATGAATTTGTTAATGGCAAAGATCAAGCTGGCAGAACTCCACTTATTATTGCTGCTCAGATGGGTCATTGGCAAGTGATTGATGGACTATTGCGCAATTGTGCTGAAGTTAGTGCTCAAATCAATATTAATGCTCAAACTAATAATGGTAATACAGCACTCCATTGTGCTATTAGAAATGGCCATTTAGAAGCTGTTAAGCTTCTTTAAAGTATAATGCCGATGTTACTATTACAAATAATCATGGCGAAACACTATTAGATCTTGCTCGAGAAAATGGCCATCAAGAAATAATTACTTTGCTAGAAGAAGCACAAAAAGCAGCTCAACCAAAAGGGAATACTAGTGAGATAAAAGAAGGTGATGGTACTTCTAATCGAGCTCGTATGGAAGAGCCACAATTAGAGAAAAGTTTTGAACAACTATCACTGTAAATAAAAATTCTCATCGAATGTGTGGTTGAAAAATCACACATTTTGAGGAAGCTTTTTTATAGCTGGAATAAATAAGATTTTCCGATGTCATGCACTAGATCTGCTGTGAAATAGTAAGATTGATAGCAGGGTATTTGCAACAAAGCCACCCATGGTTGGGGTTATAAAGTTCTGAAAGAATATTTTATTTCGAAAAGTGGTTTGTTTCTTTTTTGTTAATAAAATATTGTAAATTATGCTTTTTACAAATTAGCACTTGAAATTTTGCTTGCAAATTAGTAAATTATATACATGAGATTTTTTCAATTAGGTTATTATGTTGACTTCAATTACAAGTTTATGTGTTGATAGCAGCACTAATCTTGCACAATACATTGCTAAAGTACAGAAATTCCCCATGCTTTCTCATGAAGAGGAGATGCAGTTAGCAAGAAATTGGCATCAATATCAAGATGTACCTTCTGCCCATAAGTTAATTACTAGCCATTTGCACTTGGTAGTAAAAATTGCAATGAAATTTAAAAATTATGGGTTAGTACCTATGGATTTGATCATGGAAGGAAACATGGGTTTAATGCATGCAGTAAAGAAATTTAACCCAGAATTAGGTTTTAGGTTTTCAACTTATGCAGTATGGTGGGTTAAAGCTTCAATAAAAGATTTTATACTGAAGTCTTGGTCATTTGTGAAAATAGGAACAACACAAGCACAGAGAAGGTTGTTTTTCAGTTTGCGTAAGATCAAAAAAAGAATTTTGCAGCATGCAAATAGGGAGACCCTAAATAATGAAGAAGTTAAATCTATATCCAGCGAGCTTTCTGTATCTGAAAATGAAGTTTTGCACATGAATTATAGATTAGCTTGCAAAGATCAATCATTAAACGGCTGTATAAGAACAGGAGACAATTCTAAAAAAGAATTGCAAGAGATAATACCATCAAGTTTGACCAGCCAAGAAGTAACTTACCAGGATCATGAGGAAAAGCAATTAAAAGAAGTGATTTTAAATAATGCACTAGATAGCTTAAATGAAAGAGCTAGAGATATATTTATTAGTAGATATTTATCTGAAAATACTCAAACTCTAGATGAGCTTAGTAGAAAATATTGTGTTTCAAGGGAGAGGATAAGGCAACTTGCTGAACAAGCAATGAGTAAGGTGAAACAATATATACAATCAGAAAGTTTAAAATTTGGTCTCAATGCGTAGTTTTTTTGTTTTTCTAATATTTTTCTCATTTTGCACCTTTGCGTCAGTTAGTGATGCACAATTTAAAGAAAAATACAGGGACTGGCTTGTGTATACTGCATTTGAGGATGGAGAGAAAGTGTGTTATATTATATCTTATCCTAAAGCAAAAAGTGAACTCTACGCTAACCGTAAACCTTACGTAATGGTCAGTTATGTTGATAAAAAAGCGGATGAGGTCAGTGTTACTTCTGGTTTTCAGTATGATAAGGAACCTGTGATACTAAATGTTGATAAAAAAACTAGCTATACGTTGCCAGTAATACAGGGAAGTTTTGCATGGGTAGAAAATACAAAAATAGATCAGGATCTAATTCTAAAAATGAAGCAAGGGCTATCAATGATAGTTTATGGTAAAATAAAAACAGCAGATATTGAAGACACTTATTCTTTGCTTGGATTTCAAAAAGCATATCAAAAAATGCATGATTTATGTCATAAAAACTAGACAACCCTCGTATCCATTAAGCCAATGGCGTCAACTTAAGATCCTCCGTTAGCAAACTCTCCTAAGGATATGATGGCGTTGAGGCTTATCTATTGAACCAATGTGGTTTTTCTCTGCCCTTTTCCCATTTGGCAAAGTGATATTTTTCTTGCATATAATAGGTTCTATATGACTCCACTGGATTTTCTGATCTGTATTGCTCTGGCATTGCTTGTACAAAGCTGGTCAGATCATTAAGTGTAAAGTAGAGAATTTTCTTATTTTCATCGCACCAATAGATGACTTGCTCTGATTTGTGTACCTTATTGTATCTATAAAAATACTCTTGACAGAGAGCGATGCCATGTTCTAGCAGCCAATTAAAGTTCCACTGGGATGCTCTTGCCCAAATAGAGCAAGGGTGATTATAATGTGTCATCTTATAGGGAATTGATATGTTTTGCTGAATAAGATCATCGGATTTTAGAGCAAACCAGAACACACTGCATAAAAGTTGTGCAGTTTCTAAAAGCATTTTAATCACATGCTTATCACAGAGCATTTCAGCTGCAACCTTTGGGTCAGTATCAAGTACAAATATATTCATGCTAAATTGTAATATAAAATGCCTTATAAAGAAAGATAGGTTTGTGGTGAGGGGTGCTCTATGCTTATCTTTCAGAAGACTTTCAGCTTTTGCACTTTCTAGGCTATGTGAACAAAATTTAATGCGAGCCATATGGGAGCACCAACGAAGTTTAAAAAGCCTAGAATTAAGGCGGTGGTAATTGGTGTAGTAAAATCTCTATAATTTGCACTATATTCAATGCTGCACCTTTTCGTAGATTGTCAGCTACTATCCACATAGTTAATCCATGCTCCACAGTGTCATCTTTTCTAATGCGTGATACGTATACTGCATCTTCCTGTACAACATCAATTGGAGTTGTATATCCGCCATCTTCACGCCTATCATAGACTAAAATTCCACTATCTTCAGCTCCACTGAGTATTTCAAGAGCTTGCTCTTCAGTAATTTCTTTCCCAAATTCAACATTCACTGCTATAGCATGGCCAATGAAAACAGGCACTCTTACGCAAGTTGTAGTAACTTTTACACCTTCTCCCAAAATTTTCCTTGTTTCCTCTTTCATTTTCCATTCCTCTTTTGTAAATCCATTTTCCATGAAGCTTCCTATTTGAGGAATACAATTGAATGCTATTTGTTTTGGAAATGTCCCAGGTTTTTGAGATTCATTCATAAATATTTTTTTTGTCTGGCTATACAGCTCGTCCATGGCAGCTTTACCTGCACCAGAGGTTGATTGATAAGTTGAAGCAACGATTCTCTTAATTTGCGCTTGCTTATGTAGAGGATGTAATGCTAGTAACATTTGTATTGTAGTACAGTTTGGGTTGGATATTATATTGTGATTTTTATACCACTTGATTTCTTCTTTATTGATCTCTGGAACGATTAGTGGCACGCCTTCTTTTATTCTGAAATGTGAGGTATTATCTATTACAATGCACCCAGCTTCAGTTGCAACCGGAGCGTATTTTTGGGAAATATGAGAACCAGCGCAGAAAATAGCTATATTAGTTCCAACAAAGTTATAATCTTCAAGGCATGAGACGATTAGCTCTTCATTACCAAAACTCACTTTTTTTCCTATTGATTCTCTTGACGCAAGTGCAACAATGGAATCCATTGTGATTTTTCCCTCACCTTGAAATTCAGCTAGTGTTTTTAAAACTTCACGCCCCACTCTACCTGTTGCACCAATTACAGCAATTTTGTATCCCATATAGGTAAAACCTCTCACTTTAAACCTATAGTATATTTTACTGACAAATTTTACAACTATTTTAATATTTTTATCCCAATATTAACCATAATTTAACAATTAATATATACCATTTAGTCATATTACATAATAAAGCAGGAAATGAACAAAGAATATGACGAAGATGGTGTAAAAGTTACACCTCCATCTGAAAATCAAAAAGGTGCTGTAGGAGAGGTGCAAGGGAGTACCGCAGAATACTCCAACCTATTTAAGGAACGCGGGTCAGCTTTGACATCAGCTTTGACAACAAAATTGCCATCAGAAATTGAGTTGGAAGAGAAGTATAATAAAGAATTAGATGAAGGTGATGTAGAATCAGTTACACCTCAAGATGATGAAGGAATTGATTATTCTCAAGGTGCTACAGCACGTGAAGAATTACTGACAGAAGTAGGCTTGTTTTTGGCAGATGATTATACAACTCTGAAGATAAGAAATGATAACCTCGTTAAACTTTTTAATTTATTAAAAGAAAAGAAGCTAACATTTATAAAAATTTCCAATGATAGTGCAAAATATCCAAAAGAGAGTAAGCTGGTAGAAAAGGTTTTTAAGACCAGCCTTACAATTGCACAAGCAAAACAAGCAGATGAAATAATGCAACAAAGAATATTCAAGATACCAGAATTAGAAAAACAATTAAATGATTTGCTTCAAATGCAAAAAAGGAAAGGAGAGCCTGACTTCAAAAGTCATGATGAAAAACGTAAAAGAGGTTCGATGCAGCCTAGACAACCCGAGGAGGAAGAAAAGCAAAAACCTTCAGAAATGAAAGAATCTTCATGGATGAGAGCAGTTTTAAGATCAATAGGTAGGTTCTTGACCAAAATCTTCACACGTGAAAAAATAGAGATCAGAAGTAATCCTATATACGAAAGTAAAGAAGTGTATGAGAAGTCACAACGGCAAGATTACAGAGTTCACTACAATAGAGCGGAAGATAAGGTAACAATCACTAAGAAAGAGGATGAAAATATGAAAGAAGTAAGTAGCGAAGTTAAGGAAGGCAGCATTACAAGGGTAGATAGCGAGAAAGGTCGTCGCGGGCCTGGTTGATATTTAAAACTTGTCCAGCAACAATAAAACAAAATGGCTTGAGTGGAAATGAGTAATTTTGGTTTGTTTAATAATATATTTTTAGCAATTCTTGCGCATTTGCCTTAATTAGGGTAGGGCATTTTTTGTCATTTAGTAATGAATGTAATATTTTAGTAGCTCCTTTAATATCGTTATTACTTATTTTCACTAAAGCAATGGCTTCTTGACTTGAGTAAGGATATACTGAATTTAACATTAGATTTTCAATCTTATTATCATCAAGTTTTTCACTATCCAGGTAAAATGAATTCATTATTTCTAAGTATTGTGCAAATTCCCTCAAAATATCAGGGATTTCTTTGTTGTTTGCCAAGCCACTATAAACAGATATTGCATCTGTTGGTGCTGAATGTGAGACATAATCAAATGCCTGCTCAAAGTCTCTTAAATATTTCCAATTTGAATCTATTTCTTCAAGTGGCGGTTTGTCATCATTTAAGAACAATATTTTGTAAAATTTATCACCGGAAGTTATAGACTGTTTTGTATCATTATCAACATTATACAATGAATAAAATGTAATACCGATTAATAATAAAGCTGATATGAATATAACGATATACTTCTTCATATATGATAATATTTAAATATAGATGTAGATTATATACATTAATTCTTTTTGATTTGCAAAAACATATTGACATGGCTGTTATATCGCATAATAATATTTTCAAAGTTGTTTGAATAGTTTGAGGTTAAAATATTCCTAAAGTAGAAATAAAGACAGCAGTATTAAGCTAAATTGTTTTTTTGTCGGATTTATCCGATGTACCCTCAACCTTTTATAGGTTGAAGTATAAATTTGAGAGTTTGATCCTGGCTCAGAATGAACGCTGGCGGCAGGCCTAACACATGCAAGTCGAACGGAGTTATGTTGTAGCTTGCTATAGTATAACTTAGTGGCAGACGGGTGAGTAATGTATAGGAATCTACCTAGTAGTATGGAATAATTGTTGGAAACGACAGCTAATACCATATACGCCCTACGGGGGAAAGATTTATTGCTATTAGATGATCCTATATTAGATTAGCTAGTTGGTAAGGTAAAAGCTTACCAAGGCAATGATCTATAGCTGATCTGAGAGGATGATCAGCCACACTGGAACTGAGATACGGTCCAGACTCCTACGGGAGGCAGCAGTGGGGAATATTGGACAATGGGCGAAAGCCTGATCCAGCCATGCCGCATGAGTGAAGAAGGCCTTCGGGTTGTAAAGCTCTTTTAGTGAGGAAGATAATGACGGTACTTACAGAAGAAGTCCTGGCTAACTCCGTGCCAGCAGCCGCGGTAATACGGAGAGGGCTAGCGTTATTCGGAATCATTGGGCGTAAAGGGCGCGTAGGCGGGTTAGTAAGTTAAAAGTGAAATCCCAAGGCTTAACCTTGGAACTGCTTTTAAAACTGCTAATCTAGAGATTGAAAGAGGATAGAGGAATTCCTAGTGTAGAGGTGAAATTCGTAAATATTAGGAGGAACACCAGTGGCGAAGGCGTCTATCTGGTTCAAATCTGACGCTGAGGCGCGAAGGCGTGGGGAGCAAACAGGATTAGATACCCTGGTAGTCCACGCTGTAAACGATGAATGTTAAATATGGGGAGGTTACTCTCTGTATTACAGCTAACGCGTTAAACATTCCGCCTGGGGACTACGGTCGCAAGATTAAAACTCAAAGGAATTGACGGGGACCCGCACAAGCGGTGGAGCATGTGGTTTAATTCGATGCAACGCGAAAAACCTTACCACTCCTTGACATGGAAATCATACCTATTTGAAGGAATAGGGTCGGTTCGGCCGGATTTCACACAGGTGTTGCATGGCTGTCGTCAGCTCGTGTCGTGAGATGTTGGGTTAAGTCCCGCAACGAGCGCAACCCTCATTCTTATTTGCCAGCGGGTAATGCTGGGGACTTTAAGGAAACTGCTAGTGATAAGCTGGAGGAAGGTGGGGATGATGTCAAGTCATCATGGCCCTTATGGAGTGGGCTACACACGTGCTACAATGGTGGCTACAATAGGCTGCAAAACTGCGAAGTTAAGCTAATCCTTAAAAAGCCATCTCAGTTCAGATTGTACTCTGCAACTCGAGTGCATGAAGTTGGAATCGCTAGTAATCGTGGATCAGCATGCCACGGTGAATACGTTCTCGGGTCTTGTACACACTGCCCGTCACGCCATGGGAATTGGTTTCACTCGAAGCTAACGACCTAACCGCAAGGAGGGAGTTATTTAAAGTGGGATCGGTGACTGGGGTGAAGTCGTAACAAGGTAGCAGTAGGGGAATCTGCAGCTGGATTACCTCCTTAGGCTTTGTGTATAACCCACTACTCTTAATAGTAGTGCTGTTATGCACTATACTGCTGTCTTTACTTCTACTTTATATTTGATCTCACTATTTTAACTTAACTTCCTAATGATAGGGTTTTTATGAGTGATAGACCACTTTCTCCACACTTACAAATATATAAAATACAGATTACTAGTTTTTCTTCTATCATGCATAGATTAACTGGTGTTTTGTTATTTCTGTTGCTAATAGCATTTTCTTGGTATTTTGTATTACACGTTTATTTCTCTGAGTCTTTTATAGTAAGGTATTTAAATATGTTGTTACTTACTCCGGTTGCCAAATTAGTTTATATTTCATCATTTGTAAGCTTTATATATCACTTTCTTAACGGTATTCGTCATTTATTGTGGGACATGGGGTTTAATTTAGAGATAGCAGGTGTTACAAAAAGTGCTTTAATGATTACATTAATACTGCTTTTTTCTACTATGATTTTCTTATTTATGTTTATATGAATCAACCTCAGAATTCAGTACATCATTGGTGGACTCAACGTGTTTCTTCGGTGATTTTATTGCTTTTTTTTCCTTGGTTTATTTACTCATTTGCTTGTGCTTTTTATCCTGAGTCTTCACTTTCTTTTAATGAAAAGTTACTTCAGGCTATTTACCACCCTTTGGAGTTGTTATTTTTTGCTGTTCTACTATTTTGTGTTTTTTGGCACGCAATTTTAGGAATGCAAGTAATATGTGAGGATTATATACACAATATACCGCTAAGAATTTTAACAATAACGTGCATTAAATATTTGTCTCATATCACCTATATAACTCTTACATTTACAACTTTTTTCTTTTATAGGCATATTTTCTTGTAAAATCATTGGCGTCATGTTAATATATTATTAATACGCTAATTTTATCATTAGATATTGATAGTAATTTTGGTTTAGCTATATGTTTACAGCGTTAAAAAGATGGACAAATGGTTTTATTGTAAAAACAAGAGACCTATTCAACTCACCTGAATCTGAGATTTATGTTAAAGATCTAAGAAAAGTAATAACACATAAAGATGGGAGAAAATGTCAGTATCCAAAGAATTATCATGAGATTGTTACATTTGGTAAAATTGAAAAAGATAATGATGGGAGTTATAGGCTCGAATATAAAGGGAAAGAATTTTCTCTAGCTATAGTTCAAACAACTGATAGTAGCTCTTATGCTACGATTAATTTTTTGGTTGATCCAGAGAAACGTGACTTTCGTAATAACAACCTTAATGATTTTAGCAAGTATTATGAACCATTCGGCTTTTCAAGAATTGACCTTGAAAAACATATTCCTGTTTTTGAAATTGACAATACATCAGGTAAGCTCACTCCTCCTCCTAAGAAGGATATCGAAGAAAATGGCAAAGTTAAGAAAGTTGATAATCCAAAGGGTAGAAATGGAGAATTAGTTTATGCAAGCGAATGGAAAAAATTAAACCCGGACTTTTTTGAAATTAGAGATCATAATGGTAATCTAGAGCTAGATAAAAGCCTTTTATCTGTCCCTTTAGCTTTTGCTACATATTCGGCTAGGGTTTTCGCTGGATGGGTAACATCTCCTTTTATGAAAGTAGGAGAGTGGTTAATAAGCAAGCAGAATCCTGTAGCAAAGGCTTTTGGCTATGCGTTATTTACTCCTGCAGCAGCTGTGAAAAATTTAGTAAATATTGGATCCACTATACTTAGATTCCCAATTTTGCTTTTTGTTGCAGATAAAGAGAAATATGGTGACTCCTACCTCACTATGTGGAAGCATCAATTCAAAGAGTCATGGCAAGAAGTAAAAGATGATTTCAGTGTCATAAAAAATGGAAAAATGGAAGAGAAGGTGGAGATAGGTTATCCTAAAGTTAAGGCAGGAGGAACATGGAAGGAGCTTAATGCTATGAAGCCTCAAATCGAACAAGATTTGAAACAACGTGCTTCCACGCTTAGAAGCACTGAGATCGTTAAGCAATTTAGTCCTGCAAAGAAAGACCTTGTTATCGAGCAAAAGGAAATAAGTAACACGGAGACAATGTGTGCTACTTCTGCTACTCCTACCCCTCCTACGGTTCAAGAGGGGCAAAATACAAGTAGCCTAACACCGGAGTTGGGTAATTCAAGTAATAAGGAAGGAAGTTATGCTGATGTAGTAAAAAAAAGCAGGCAAAATTCAAAATCAAATACGACTACCATTCCACCTCACTAAGGATCCAATTCCCCTAAGTTATTTTACGGTAAAAGCTTGCATATATTTTATCTTAGATATAGAATATTAATTATTTAATTAATTCTATTAAGTAAAAAACAATATGCACCCTGTAATACTGTGTGGCGGTAGTGGCAGTAGGCTTTGGCCTTTATCTCAACCAAAGCAATTTCAAAAAATATTTAGCAACAATACCATGTTGCAAAATACTTTGTTGCGACTAAAAAGTGATTATATGTCACCGATAATTGCTACAAATATAGAGTACAAATCATTAATAATGGAGGAGCTGAAGCTGCTGCAAGACTATAAAGTGATTTTTGAGCCAGTAAAGCTTGGAACGGCAGCGACAATATTAATTGCTGCACTTCTCTGCAACGAAGATGAGATAATGATAATTTTGCCATCAGACCATTTTATAGGTAATTTAGACAATTTTCATGCATCAATTGAAAAAGCTTCTCAAATAGCCCGCGAAACTGATGCAATTGTTACTTTTGGAACCAAGCCTAATGAATTCAATTCTGAATATGGCTATATGCTTGCATTTTATGATCAGAATAAAAAACATTATACAGTCAAAGATTTCATAGAAAAGCCCGTACATGACCTAGGTGATAATTATTATTGGAATTCTGGTATATTTGTGTTTAAAGCAAAGTGCTATATAGATGAAGTCATAAAATCTGCTTCGCACCTTTATAATTTATGTCATGCAAGCACAAAGGACTTTTTGTTGGATGAAAAATTTCTTTATTTAAAACGGAAAGACTTTGAGGGAATTGAAGGATTATCTACTGATTATTTAGTAATGGAAAAGGCGGAAAATATTGCAATGATAAAAGTCGATTTTGACTGGATAGATATTGGCACGTGGAATGCAATTTTGGAATTAAGTTGGAGATTGAATAAAAAACCAATCACTGAACCACATAAATTAAGCGACACGACAAATGCTGTAGCAAATAAAATCTGGCTTCATTTATCAATAGGGTTAAGCAAATAAAGATGGTAAGAAAAGAGATAAAACCACGGGGGTTTTATAGCACCATATTAATGTGTGAAGGTTTTCTTGTAAAATATTTATTTATAAATCCATTAAGCTGCACTTCTAAGCAAATTCATCGTTTCAGAGATGAGTATCACATAGTGCTATCGGGGATTGGGCATATTACTTTAGAAGATAAAACCTATGTTGTGGAGAAAAATCAAAGTATAGAAGTATTAAGGAATATCTCTCATAGAATTGAGAATAGAAGCAAAGATTACCCGCTTGAGATAATTGAGTTTCAAGTGGGAGAACATCTATCCGAAGATGATATTGTGAGGCTGGATGATACATATGGAAGAGTGTAGGTAAAATATAGCATACAACTTATTTTTTTGTAGTGTCAGATAAAATCTTGTTTAGCACAGCATTTTCTAAATTAGATTTTATAAGACTAGAATTGCTAAGATTAGAACCTACCAAATTTGTACCAATGAGAGAGGTGTTATCAAAAATAGCATGACGTAAGTCCGTCTTCTCAAGGTTTGCTTTATTTAAATTAACATTCTTGAACTTTGCTCTACTTAGTATTGAGTTGGAAAAATTAGCATTTGCTAAATCCATATCCTTAAATTCAAAGTAAGAATAATTTACATCAAATTTATCACCATGTGATATTCTCCCTTGTAAATCTTTAATTGAAGTTATGGCATTTTCAAGCTCTAAAAGCTTTTTCTGCCCTTTATTATCAATAACAATTGAATCGTCAAAGCTACAATCAGTCAAATATGTATCTAAAACTGAGCTCTTATATATACTTGAAGATTGAAAAGATGTGTTAATAATATCTGAATTATTAAAATTGCCAAGAAAAAAGCTAACCTTTTTAAACACACTATCATGTAATAAGGAGGAATTCAAATCATTTTCAACGAAGTTTGAATCGGTGACTTTTAAGTTAGACCAGCTTGAGTTATTACTTGTTAAATTAAAGAATGTTGAGTTTACTATTTCGCTAAAGTCAATCTTATGATCAGAAAGCTTGCTGTTGTAAATCTGTGAATCCTGTATCTTAACCTTATACATAAAAGCTTGGGAAAGATTTGTATTTTCTATTTTTGTAGAATTGAAAAGCGAATGATCAAAAAATGAACCTTCCATGCTAGAGTTTGCAACTTTAGTACTATAAAATCTTCCATAGCGAATATCAGCATCGGAAAGGTCAACTTGATATAGCTCACTAAAGCTAAAATCAATATTAGATAAACTTGCGTTTTGAAGATTGACATCGAAAGCATATGAGTGCTTTATATTGGCTCCATTTAATGTAGATTGAGCAAGACTTGAATTATCCCCATTTACGTAAGAAATTTGCGTTTTGCTTAAATCCGCTCTATGAAAATTGCTATCGATTATGGAAGAGGAATTCAAGCATGCACCAGAAAGATTACTTCCTGTAAAATCAGACTCTCTGACTTCTGCACCATATATGTTAGCGTTTTTTAACGAAGAAAATTGTATTTTTAATCTATATAAATCTACTCCAAAAAAATTTGCGTTATTGAGGTTACTTTTTTGTATAACGGTGTCGTTTATTTCACTGTCATTAAAATTGATGTAGTCAACACTTGAGTTTAAAAAATTACAAAAATTTACCTTTACGCTTGAGAAATTAGCATGTAAACCGGTTACATAACGCATGCTAACTTTCTTTAGATCAGAGCTAATAAATTCAGCATAGCTTATGTCAGATTTGTCAAATAGTATGTCATTTAGGCTCGCAGAAAAAAATTTTGCAAAGCTTAAGTTGGAGTCTATTATTTTAACACCTTGCAAGTTAGCGTTAGAAAAGTTAGCACCTCGTAGATCAGAATTAATAAAGGACACGTTGATTAAATCAGTATTTGAAAAATCAGCGCCGATGAGGCTCACTCCATCAAAAATAGATTCACTTAGATATAATTGACTAAAATTAGCTCCATTAAGCTCAGGACCAAAGCCTTTCTTAAAATCCTCTCGAACACCATTTTTGTGGCACTGCAATAAAAACTCAGCAAAGTCTTTCTTGGTGTGAGATATATGTTTTGTATTATGCAGCGTATTTAAAAAATCACTGATGGAACTTTTTACCTCGCTGCCATAACATAAATGACAAAATAAAATTAATATTAAAAACCTAATCATTTAAGAACTCTTATAGCTTTTTATCACACTGCGATTCATTATTTTTCTTTTCGTTTAGAGCCCAATTATACATTTCCGATCTCTTTTTATTATCTATCTTTTTATGCTCCAAAAGATGGGGAGTCATTTCAGTAATAACATTTATTATATCAATCTGTTTTTTTTCAATTGCTATATCAATGGGAGCTTTGAAAGCATAATTCACTACTTTGAGTTCAGCACCTTGTAATAAAAGAAAACGCACTATGTCTATTTGACCTTGTTTTACTGCATAAATCAGAAGAGTGTCTCCGAGTTTATTTTTAAATTTCAGTATCTCTTTAGTGGTTAATCCAAGTTTTTCCAACTTAGTTATTACTCCCCTAATACATGATAAATTGTTTTTTTTAATGCAATAAAAGAGCTGCTTACTGTAATCTTCCATAAAGATAGCTGTCGGAAGATGTTCATTCAGTCTGTTATATTCTCGTTTATGTATTAACTTGTTTTGTACATACTTATGCTGCCATTCCGCTCTATTTAACTTTGTCTGCTTTTGTAAATTTTTACTTTCATCTTCCTCTTTTTTTTTCTCCTCTTTTCCTTCTTCTTTTTTAGCTATAGATTTTACTGGTTTTTTTCTACTTCTATCTTTTTTCACTTCATCAATTGTCTTTTTTACTGCTTTTTCTTTAACCTGATCCTCTATTTCTAAAACATCCTCTTTCTCTTCTTTATTTAGTGGTTGATCTACTTGAATTTCCAAAGGCTTCTTTTCTTCTATATGATCAACTTCAGGTTTCTGTAAATTTTCTTGCAGATTATCATCTTTAGCAATATTTTCATCCGAGCTGATGCTACTGGGATCTGTAGAGGTTTGATTGTGTAATTCTTCTTTCTGAAGTTGCTCTGCTGCAAATAGGTTAAATGATCCAAATGCGGCAATTAATAACAAAAAGTATAAGATACTTCTCATAAATATTCCAAAGTATAGGCTTAATTAAAATGATACTATAACCAAATAATTAATCTATAGTAAAATAGTCGTAACTATTAAAAAATCAACGAATCCCTTTGCGAACAACTGGGATAAAATAGTTGTGTGTGGACGTACTAAAATGACAAAAAACAATGAAAAAATTAATAAAAAGTTTCACGTGAAATTTTTTATTAAAATTTCAATAGGCAAAAACCCCAGTGCCACGCTACTTGCGTGACATCAAAAAGGGGCTGCTAAATTTTCATTTAAACCACAGCGACGCAAAAAACCTGGCGTTTTTCTCCTGAACGCCATCAAGCAGTACCGTAGCTTATGAGCAAAATTACAATGTATTACATAAACCTTTAGCAGGCTTAGAATTAGTATTCTTTAACTCAGTCAATGGAGCCTCAGAAGTATGATCTCCTGATAACTCATGCAATTGTTGAAGCATACGTTTAAGATGTAACATAGTTTTATTTTTGTTATGCCCTTGAGAAGGAGTGCTCTTCCCTGATAAACTGGTAGAAGAAATACTTTTCTCAATTTGCGCTTCCGCTACTGTTGGAAGCGCTTGATCAGATTTAACATCAGTAGTACTTTGTTGAGGGGTATCTGGTTGAGATACACTAGCAGCACTACAATAACCACTAGAGCGTGTAGAGTATAAGGAATCGCTCATTCCATTAACAACAAGATGACCTTCTTTATTTTGCCCTTCAAGATTTTTATCAGACATTACTTTTGAAAGTCCACCACTAACTTCTTTATGGGGCTTGCCTTCTAAAGAACTTTTAGATCTTTGAACAGTTGCCTGAACAGTTAAATGAGGACTAGTAGCGCACTCAGAAGGTAGAATTTTAGTGTGAGAATTACACGCCTCTTTAAGCTGAAGTTCATTAATTGGAATTACGTACTCATAGCCATTACCATTATATTCAATAGAAAGCTTTTTTATAAGTGTAGGAATAAAATCAGCAAATTGTTTAACGGGAATCGCATAAGCTGGTTCATTAACAGACTGTTTATCCATAGCCTTATTAACTCTAACATAAATTAGCAGATCTTCATTGTAAAAGCCACTTTTCTTAAGTGCTTCATTAATTTCTTCTGCTTGCTTACTATTTATATGTTTCTCAGGTGTTTTCATTGTAAATGTTATATATTCATCATTAATAGCAACTTCGTCAATTGGTACTTCTGAAATATTTGAAACTATGTTAGAAAATGCACACTTTATAGTCTTAATTTTTGGATCTTCTTCACCTAAAGTTTTACAAAAATCCTTAGAGATTTGTGATGCAGTGTAAGATTTTACCTGTTTTATAAAATCATCACTATGCATTTTTTCTAGGAAAATCAACTTGTTAGCAGAAATTTTATAATAGTCACCTTTGCGAGTTCCTCTTGTTTTACATACTGAATTTATAAAATCGTCTAACTCCTTAGCATACTCATATTTCATCTTTTCGTCATTAGCAACTATACCCTCTAAATCTACTTCTATTTCTTTAACTTTTGCTTCTACTGTTTCTCTTACTATTGCTTCCTGTTCTTCTACAGTTATTGCTTCCATTTTCCTTTTTACTAATACTTCTACCATTTTTTCCTTTTGCTCTACAATTTTGTTTTTCTCTTCTTTGCTAACAGCTTTTTCTATTCTATCTCTAATGAATACTTCCACATCTTTATTAATTCCTTGCCTTATATATTCTTTCACCACTTTCGTCATCTCAGTTGGCCTAATCTTGTCACCAATAAGTCTATGAGTTAACTTCAGTCTTACCCACCTTTCAACTTCTTGAATACAATGCTGCCTAAAATTATAGAGCACATCATCATCTATAGGCACCATAAACCTTCCCTTTTTTCCATCACACTGCTTTACATTACTAGAGCTAAATGGAAAAGATTTTAACTTAAAAAAGTTATCCATCGCATTATCATCATCAAAGTGACGATTTTTTGTTGCGCTTCTTAAATTTCTTACATATTCATCCACATTACTATCACAACTAAACTCAATACTATTACCTTCTACAGAAAAGCTAGTATGGATTTTAGTAAAATAAGTACTAAGATTAAACATCTCAATCGGACTTCTTTTTAATTTAGACATAATCACTCCTATCAAAATTACTATAAAAAAATATTACCTACCCGGCTGACTCGTATTTTTACTGCCACCAGCACCAGCCGTGCCACAGTTACCCGTTCTTGTACCGGGTTGGCTGCGTAGATGCTTCTCAATTAGCCGTTTATTCAGATCATCAAAATTTTCATACCTCCACCCCCCACCTTGCTTGCTTTCCTGTGATGACGGATTTCCTTGAGATTGATTATTATCTTTCTTTTTGTTACGGTCCATATTGCCTCCATTAATAAAAAATTATTCACTCTGTATATTGAGAAAAAGCTATCAGTGCAAGCACTTATTTAGATTTTTTTAACATATACTACATTCGTTATAGCTATGTTCTACTCCTTGAAGATTCAAAACCTTCAACATGTGGTTCAGCAATTTTCGATTGGATTTCACTGTTATTTAATGTGGATTGAGTAATGACATCACCACCCAAACAATTTTCTTTTTCAGAGCATAACAAATTATTGAGAAGAGCATCCATTTCTTGTGTACTTGGACTAGTGAGTATTTTTTGCTGACTTGTACAGAATAATTGTGTTGTTGGTACTTTTTTTGCATTAACATTCTGAATACTTACACACCTGACCTCTGAATCATCATTACCCTTTGGAGTTTTAGAAAAAGGTTTAGCTTGCCTTATCTTTGGAGGTGGAGGCGCTACTGCTTTTTGTGCAGGCTGAGATGCAACAGGTTGTGGTTTTTCCTGCTTAACTTCTTTTTGAGCAGGCTTGATCTCCTCTGGTTTGAAAAGTTTAAGTTTATCAAGAAGGCTCGATAAATCAAGGCTTGGCTTTATTGGAACCACCGGCTCTTTTTTGGGAGCTACAAATTTTTGCAAGTCTGCCAAAGGCTTTATGAGATTATCAGTATTCTGACGAAATTCTTTATCTTCCTTTATTTTTGCTTCTTTTGCTTCTGCTGGTCCTTCTTCTTTTCTTGCCCCTTCCTCCAGTTTTTCTACTTTCTCATGCGCTTCTTTAGTAATTTCTTCGCTTATCTCAATTTTGAACCCAAATCCAAGAGCCGAAAAAACAGCTGTAAATATTAAGCCTATAGCATATAATTGGATCCTGAGTTTCATCCTCTTCAGCAGATCCAATCTCTTAAGGTTTTTTAGCGTTTGTTCTTCGTCTAATTCGCCACTATCTAGCGCTTCTTCTAACTCTGCTATTTCTTTATCTAGTCTTTTATCCCATGTTAAATCTTGCGTAAAAAGCTTTCTTATTAGCTTTTTAAATTTATCTATCATCGATTTAATTATTGATAGAAGAAGGGCCCTGTTTTTCTTTTCTCTTAACTCATAGTAAAAATTCGTGCCCAAATTTACATCAAATGCTCTGAAAAAAGATCCAAATAACTCATAAAGATCTTCCAGCGCCTTTGCTAAATAATCATCCGATTGCTTATCTTTTAAATCTACCTCTATTTCGTCTAATAACCCGTTAAGCTTATTCTCTGTATCGTTTTTTACTTGCTCATATATTTTTTCTTTTGCTTTAGCCTGCCTTTTTAATTCTTCAATTAATCGTTTGGCTTCATTTATTTTTTGCTGTGTAGCTAAATCCTCCTCTCTAATTTTTGCGTGGAAGATTGAACTATCACCGTCGCCGTTGTTGTTACTAAAAAAATTTTTCATTATCCTGCCCTCCTAAGCTATATGCAGTATTATTATAATTTTACGACAAAAAATATTTAATAATCATTAACATAAACATATTAATTATAACATATCATGTTTTTTCATTTTTTGACAATACATATTATGGTACATTACTTAATCTTTCAATAATACTCTTTATCCTTGCTGCTTCTTCAAATTCTAAATTTTCAGCGTGCATCAACATCTGTTTTCTTAATTTTTTTAAATCATTTCTTTCATTATTTACCTCAGATACACGAATATTTTCATTTTGTAAACTATTTAATATTTTTTTTATTATAGTTTTTGGTGTAATGTTGTACAACTTATTGTACTCTTCCTGCTTTTTTCTTCTTCTTTCAGTCTCTTTTAGCGCACGCTCCAGAGATCCAGTCATTTTATCTGCATATAGAATCACTCTGCCTTCAGCGTTACGTGCAGCACGTCCGATGGTTTGAATGAGTGAAGTCTCTGATCTTAAAAAACCTTCTTTATCAGCATCCAGAATTGCAACCAAACCGCATTCTGGAATATCAAGACCTTCTCTCAACAAATTCACACCTACTAAAACATCAATTTCTCTGGATCTTAACTTATATATGATTTCTATTCTCTCCAGAGCTGCAATATCAGAATGCAAATAGCAGACTTTGATGTTTTGTTCATTCATATATTCCGATAAATTCTCAGCCATTTTTTTCGTTAATGTAGTGATTAAAACACAAAATCCTTTTTTTATCGTTACTTGTGATTCATGAATTACATCATCAATTTGACTCTCTATTGGCTTTATAATACAAATTGGATCCAAAAGCCCTGTTGGACGGATGACTTGCTCTACAAAAATATTGTTAGTTTTTGCTAATTCATACTTTCCTGGAGTGGCTGAGATATAGACGGTCTGTGGTCGCATTTCCTCCCACTCTTCGAATTTTAGCGGACGATTGTCAAAAGCTGAAGGTAACCTGAAGCCATAATCAATTAATCTTCCTTTACGAGCCTGATTACCGCTATGCATTGCACCAATTTGAGGAACGGTGACATGACTTTCATCAACAAATAAAATTACATCTTTTGGTAAATATTCAAATAAAGTAGGTGGTGGATCTCCAGCTTCCATTCCATAAAGATAACGCGAATAATTTTCGATACTCTTGCATGTTCCTGTTGTTGTTATCATTTCAATATCAAAGTTGGTGCGCTGCTCTAAGCGCTTTGCCTCAACAATTTTATTTTGTGAATAATAATAATCCAGACGCTCGTTCAGTTCTTTTTTGATGAATTTAATTGTTTGTAATAGCGTATCGCGTGGCGTTACATAATGACTGTTTGGAAAGATAGTAATTTTACTTAAGCGTTTTGTAGTATTTCCAGTTATAGGGTTGATTTCAGAGATTTCTTCTATCTCATTACCAAATAATGATAAACGCCAAGCTTTATTATCATACTGAGATGGAAATATATCTATAATGTCTCCACGCACTCTGAAATACCCTCTCTCAAACCTGATATCGGAGCGTTTGTATTGAAGATTTGTTAAGCTACTTAAGAAGTCATTAATGCTAATTTTCTCTCCTATACTTTTAGATATAGTCATGCTGAGGTAGCTTTCTGGCGAACCAAGACCATATATACAAGAAACGCTTGCAACTACGATTGTATCCCTACGTTCCAAAAGAGAGCAGACTGTGGAGTAGCGAAGCATATCAATTCTTTCATTTATTGCAGAGTCTTTTTCAATATAGGTATCGGTTTGTGGTAAGTAAGCTTCGGGTTGGTAATAGTCATAATAAGAGATGAAATATTCCACAGCGTTATGAGGGAAAAATCCCTTCATTTCTTCATAAAGCTGTGCTGCCAGAGTTTTATTATGAGCCATAATTAGTGCAGGCCTATTTGTTCTTGCTATAACATTTGCCATAGTGAAAGTTTTACCAGAACCAGTCACTCCAAGTAAAAACTGATCTCTTTTATTATCCTTGAGCCCTGTCACTAAATTTTCAATTGCTTGCGGTTGATCTCCAGCTGGTTGAAAGTGTGTGGTTAATTGAAATGTCATAAATTTTCCTAGCTTTATATTAATATATTCAATGTTGAATATATTAATATAAAGCTAATATCTGGTATAGAAATAAGTTTAGTAAATTTAGTATAAAAATGAATGGAAGTTTCTCAGCTTATGTTCTTTTGCAGCATAGCTTCTAAGCTAACTTTGTCTGCGCTTCTACTATGTTAAAGGAAGAGATTAATTTCATCATTTCGCTGCTTATGTTGGAAGGATAGGGGCGTTTATCTGTTATGTAACAATACAATTCATAATCATCAAGATCTACTATTTTTTCATATTCAGTTAGTTCATCCATGGAAAACTTATCAAGATGCTTTAATGCAAAATATCCAAGAAGTATATCGGTTTCTTTACAGCCTCTATGCCAGCTTCTATATATTAACTTCCTTTTTAAAAGAGAGATATCATTCATCACAATCCAGCTTTCTTTAAAATTAATGTTAAATTAAACGCTTGTCAAGTAAGGTGTGCTTTAATATACTTAGACTTAGTTAAATCTAAATATACAAGGTGGAGTTACTTTCTAATCTTATCCATCAGTTTGGCGATTGTGCATATAACTTTCTTTCATTTGCTTTAATAATATCTGTAATAGTGTTTGTTCATGAGTATGGGCACTACATAGTTGCAAAAATGTGTAATGTTAAAGTTAAATCCTTTTCCATAGGTATTGGACCTGAAATTTTTAGTTTTAATGATAAATCTGGAACAAGATGGAAGCTCGGTGCTATCCCGTTCGGTGGCTATGTTATGATGCTAGGTGATAGTAATGCAGCAAGTACTTCATATGATCAGCAAGTCTTAACCAAAGAGGAAAAGTTGTATTCATTTCACACAAAACCTCGTTACAAAAGGGCAGCTATTATTTTTGCTGGGCCTTTTGCAAATATGATATTTGCTGTTTTAGCTTTTACGATATTTTTTAATATAGCAGGCTATTATCACACTCCTCCTGTAATCGGAAATGTGATTGAGGGTGGTGCAGCAAAACAAGCTGGTTTATTACCAGGAGATGCCATCACACAAATTAATGAGTATAAGATAAAATATTTTGAAGACATTTCACGTGTAATAATGTCAAATCCTAAAATGAAGATGGAAATTAAGTATAATAGGAATAATGAAGAGCTGAAAACGAGCTTAACTCCATTGATGGTTAAAGATAGAGATGTTTTTGGAAATATAATTGACAGAGAAACTATAGGTATTACTTCAGTTAATATAGCGGGTTTGAAGCAATCATCTTTTCTTGGCGCTTTGAGCTTATCAGTAAGTGAGACTTATAACACTATGTGCTTAACATTAAAGGCTATCTTTCAAATTATCGTTGGCCAGAGGAGCTCAAATGAGATAGGTGGGCCAATAAAAATTGCAAAATATTCAGGGCAGTCAGCTAAGAAAGGCTTCATGATGGTTTTATATTTGATGGCGATTATTTCAGCTAATTTAGCTGCATTTAATTTACTGCCAGTTCCGCTTTTGGATGGTGGACATTTATTTCGTTATCTTATAGAAGCGGTTATACGTAGAGATTTTAGTGTGAAATATCAAAAATATGAAGCCACCTTCGGTTTCACAGTATTATTCTTACTAATGGCATTTGCATTTTTTAATGACGTTAGGGGCCTTTTTTAAGATGAGTATGAGAAGGTTATTTTGCATATTGGTAATGATTTTTATTTCTTATCCCTCGGTACTTATTGCTTTAGAAAATAAGGTGCAGATAAAAAATGTCCAATATGTTGGCAATCAACGAGTGAGTGATAAGACGCTAGATTTTTATATAAAATTTGAACCTGGCAGTTATATAAGTAGCAGTGATATAGATTTAGTTGTAAAAGATTTATATAAAACAAAATTGTTTGCTAGCATTGACGCCTATATAGATGATGAAAAAAGTCTAATAGTAAAAATTCAGGAAAATCCTCTAATAAATAGAGTAACCTTAAAAGGTAATAAGTTATTTAATAGTAGGGAGTTGCTAAGTAATGTTATTCAATCAAAGTCTCTCACGATTTTTACTAAAACAAAATTACAAAATGACTTAATTAATTTAGCCACTACTTATAGGAATAATGGTAAGATTGGCGTTAAAATTTCATATGAGCTAGATAAGCTCGATAGTAATAGAGTAAATCTAATTTTTAGAATAAAAGAAGGTAAAACATCTAAAATTAGAGATATGAGATTCATAGGTAATAAAAATTTTTCTCAAAGTCAGTTAGAGCAAGTTATTAGAAGGCAGAGCAATGATATATTTAGCAAATTATTTAGAGCAATTTTTAGAGGTGGAGGCAGTTATTCGCCTCAGCATCTATTAATTAATACAGAACTGCTTGACCGCTTTTACTCTTCTAAAGGGTATATTCGAAACAATATCCAGCCTATTGCTGAAGTTGATAACAATAATCAAGTGAAATTAACTTTTTTAATTGATGAAGGGCAGCAATATTTTTTTGGAAATAATGAAATTGATATTGAATCTGAAATTCAAGACACAAGCCTAGAAAGCGAAATATCAGAACTAATAACTGAGGAAAATAATAAAATATTTGATAGAGCGGACATTGGTAATACAGTAGAAAAAATAAGCAAGCGTTTAAACGAGAAAGGATATATATTTGCAAGAGTCAATCCGGAATATACGCAACGTGATAATGTTGTAGATATAACTTATAAAGTATTACCAGGTAAAAAGATCTACATAAATCAAATTACAATTGATGGTAATGATTGCACTCTGGATCATGTAATAAGAGGCAAGTTAAGCATAGCAGAGGGTGATGCATATGATGTGTCTCAAGTTCAAAAATCACGTAAAAAACTAATTGGTAGCGATTTCTTTGAAACGGTTAAAATAAATAGCTATGCAATTAATGATGATGCAATTAATCTTGACTTAGACGTAAAAGAAAAAAGAACTGGTTCACTATCTTTAGGAGGGGGGTTATCCTTACCTGGTGGTGGCTTTTTTAAAACTGATATAAAAGAACATAATTTATTTGGTACTGGTAAGGAGCTTTCTTTTGCTCTTGAGAAAAGTAAACATGTATTTTCTACTGATATTGAAGTCATTGAAAATAACTTCAACAATTCTGATACATCACTGGGTGTAGGTTTATTTTATGAAACACAAGATAAGCCAAATACTACTTTTGACACTTGTGATTGGGGATTTTCAACGAAATTATCATATAAAATTGTAGAGAATTTAACCAATTCTATTCGTTATTCTTATAAATATAATCATATACAGAAGGACGATACTGGGGAAGAAGGTAAAGATATTTCCCCCATTATAAAAACCCAAGAAGGTAAGTATAGAATTTCATCAATGGGTTGCACATTAGCATACAATAAATTAGATAATCTCTATGCGCCCAAAGAGGGCTATTTGTTGCGCTTCAGCCAAGATGTTTCAGGTCTTGGAGGAAATGTGAATTTTCTAAAATCCGAGTTATTATCGTTTTATACACATCCTATATTTAGCAACATTGACGATGATATAATAATGCGTTTCAAGCTGAGTGCTGGTCATATTTTTTCTTATACCGATGATAATTTAAAGATTAGCCAGCACTTTTTTAAAGGTGGTAATGAAATTAGAGGATTTGACTTGTCTGGTATCGGACCAAGAGTAAAAGAAGATGGAAGCTCGCTGGGAGGAAAAACTTATTTTAATTTAACGCAGCAAGTGGACTTTCCTTTACCAAAATTGTATGATTACACTGGTATAAAGGGTTCACTATTTGTTGACTATGCAGCACTTTTTGGTTTAGATGATAAAAAGAAGGACTATGAAGGAGAATATAACGATAGTAAGCTTGTAAGGATATCGCCAGGTTTTGGCTTTTCAATGCCTTCTCCTTTTGGTGGTAGACTCAGGCTAGATTTTGGTTTTCCTTTGGTTAAGGAGTCTTATGATAAAGTGCAACCTGGTGATGGTCTTTTATCAAATGTTAAATTTTCTATTGAAGCGGGGATTTAAATGAAATATTTACAAACTACTATTTGCTTATTTTGTGCTATATTTGTAATATATATGGCATACAATTATCCAAGTCCATCTGCTCGCAGTACAAATGTTACTGCAGTTGTTGATAGTGATAAAGTTAATACTGAGTCTCTTGCTCTGCAAAATGTTCAACAGCAAGTAAGAGAACAGAATTCTATATTGCAGCAGGAATTTGAAAGAGAGTTAGAAAAATTCAAACCGTTAAAAAATGAATTTGATCTTTTGTCAGAAGAAGCTAAACAGGAAAAAACTGAGCAATTCAATAAACATGCTATAAAGGCCAGAGATGACTACACTAAAAAGATGTCAGATCTGGAAGAAAATTACAAAAATGCAGTTGATGGTATTTTCAACAAAATAAAAGAACTTACTAAACAAATAGCAGAAAGTAATAAACTAGATTTAGTCTTGTTTGTCTCTAAGAAGAATCAGATTCTATATTCCATGGATGGGGTGGATTTATCAAATACCTTATTACGAAGCATAAATGAAAAAATTCCAAAGTTTGCCTTAAAAAGCGTTAGTTAAATTTACTTTATGGAATTAAATATTAGTGATATCATAAAGATATTACCGCATTCTTATCCATTTCTCTTAGTTGATAGGGTTATAGAATGTGATCCAGGTAAAAGCATAAAAGCAATTAAAAATGTGACATACAATGAACCATTTTTTATTGGTCACTTTCCTGATCATCCTATAATGCCAGGAGTATTGATAATAGAATCTTTAGCGCAAGCTTCTGCTATATGTATTTTAAGCCAAGAAGAGCAAGACATAAAAAACAAGATCGTATACTTTATGTCTATCGAAAATGCAAAATTTAGAAAGCCTGTTACTCCAGGTGATACGCTGATTCTTGAATCTAAAATCATACATGCACGCCTAAGAACTTGTAGATTTGAATGTGCTGCATATGTTGGCGAGGAAAAAGTTACAGAGGCAAAAATTTTAGCTATGCTGACTGATAGTGCAAGCTAACATTCGCTGCAAAAAAGTGTGGAAGTTAGAATTGAGTAGGCCTAATGGAAAAAAACATAGATTTCTTGCAAAACTATAGTTCTTTAATAAATTGTCCTACGTTAATAAATATTACATATTGATTATTAAGTCTTTCTCTATTGAACCTTATGAATTGCACGTAGGTTTTTATTTTTAATACCTAGGGAATTTGAGTTTAAAATTAGCCAAGCAGTTGATATATATAGAGTAAAATAATTTGAGGTAACGCTATGGATTTAAATAAATTTACTGAAAAAGCAAGAAGCCTAATTCAAGGTGCTCAAATGGAAGCACTGAGTGCTGGGCATCAGGTTTTCCTGCCTGAACATTTACTGAAAATAATGCTCGAAGATGAATCAGGGCTGGTAAATGATTTGATAAACGCCTGTGGTGCAAATATACAAAATATTTCCGATGCTGTGGATAATGCAATAAAGAAAATACCAGTAGTTGAAGGTCCAGGAAGTGGCGGTCTTCAGCTTTCAAGGGAAATAGCAAAAGTTTTGGAAGATTCACTTGGAATTGCACAGAGAAATAAAGATACATTTGTTACTGTTGAGCGCCTATTGCAGGGCTTAGCAGCACAAAAAGATAACTCTGTAGACAAAATCTTAGTAGAAAATGGTGTAACACCTCAAAAATTGAATTCAATTATCGCAGAGATAAGAAAAGGTAGTAGCGCAGATTCACCAAACAGTGAGGAAAAATTAAATGCAGCAAAAAAATATACGAAAGATATAACTGCGCTTGCAATGGAAGGTAAGCTTGATCCTGTGATTGGTCGTGATGAGGAGATCAGAAGAAGCATGCAAGTGTCACTAAGGCGAACAAAAAATAATCCAGTTCTAATAGGTGAAGCTGGTGTTGGAAAAACTGCAATAGTTGAAGGGCTTGCAAATAGAATTGTTGCAAATGATGTGCCGCTTGGTTTACATGGTGCAAAAGTTTTGGCTTTAGATCTGGGTAGCTTAATTGCTGGCACTAAGTTTAGGGGTGAGTTTGAAGAAAGGCTTAAAGCAGTAATCAACGAAATTTCAAAAGCAGAAGGAAAAGTTATACTATTTATAGATGAGCTGCATGCTTTAATCGGAGCAGGAGCGGTAAATGGTGGTGCAATGGATGCTTCAAACTTACTCAAACCTGCACTGGCACGTGGCGAAATTCGTTGTATCGGAGCTACAACATTAGATGAGTATCGAGAGCATATAGAAAAAGATCCTGCACTTGCAAGGCGATTTCAGCCTGTATTTATATCTCAACCTACCGAGACTGATACTATTTCTATATTAAGAGGTTTAAAGGAAAGATATGAGGTGCATCATGGTATCAGAATTACGGATGGGGCAATAATTGCTGCTGCAACATTATCTAATCGATATATAACAGACAGGTTTTTGCCTGATAAAGCTATTGATTTGATTGACGAAGCAGCAAGTAGGGTGAGGATTGAAATGGATAGCAAACCTGAAGCTGTTGACGAACTTGATAGAAAAATTATGCAGCTAAAAATTGAGGCAGAAGCTCTTAAAAAGGAAAAGGATGAAAGCTCTAAGCAACGCTTGAAGAAAATAAATGAAGAAATAGAAGTGCTAAATAGTAAATTTGCTGATCTTAGTGGTAAATGGCAAATAGAAAAAAACAGAATAGCCAAGATTCAAAGCATTGCTGAGAATTTGGATAATGCAAGAAAAGAGCTGGAGTTAGCACAAAGAAGTGGAAATTTAGGTAGGGCAGGGGAGTTGATGTATGGTGTAATTCCTAAGCTTGAAAGTGAATTGAAAGATCAAGAACAGGTGGTTGACAGCTTTTTAAAGAAGGAAGTTACTGAGAACGACATTGCTAATATTGTTTCAAAATGGACTGGAATTCCAGTTGAGAGCATGATGCACAGTGAGAAAGAAAAACTTCTTAATATGGAGAAGGATATCGGTCAAAGGGTAATCGGACAGAAGGATGCAATAGAAGCAATAAGTAATGCAGTTAGGCGCTCACGTTCTGGGGTGCAAGATACTAATAGACCTTTTGGTTCATTTTTATTCTTAGGACCAACTGGCGTGGGTAAAACGGAGCTTGCAAAAGCCCTTGCTAAATTTCTCTTTGATGACCAATCAGCACTTTTACGTTTTGACATGTCAGAATATATGGAAAAGCATTCTGTTTCGAAATTAATTGGTGCGCCTCCGGGATACGTTGGTTATGAGCAAGGTGGAAGATTAACTGAATCAGTGAGAAGAAGACCGTATCAAGTTATCTTATTTGATGAAATAGAAAAGGCACATTCGGACATATTTAATTTATTGCTGCAAATCTTAGACGAAGGAAGACTCACCGATAGTCATGGCAAATTGGTTGATTTTCGCAATACTATCCTGATTTTAACTTCTAATCTTGGGGCTGAAATTATGCTTAAAGGTGATACCGACACTATAAGAAGCGAAGTAATGCAGGTAGTAAAGTCTGCATTTCGTCCTGAATTTTTAAATAGGCTAGATGAAATTATTATATTCCACAGTCTAACTAAAGACGATATTTACAAAATTATTGATGTACAATTTTCTTATTTACAAAAAACACTTGCTAAGCGTAAACTTAGTATAAGTTTATCACAAGAAGCTAAAGAGCTAATAGCAAAGGCTGGCTATGAACCTGAGTATGGAGCAAGACCACTTAAGAGAGTAATACAGGAATGTATTCAAAATAACCTAGCTAAGTTAGTACTATCAGGGGAGGTAGTGGAAAATGATGAATTAATTGTATACGCTCTTAATAATGAAATCTTAGTTAAAAAGGTTTAAATGTATATTGTATTTGTTTTAAATTATGTGTGTAGATTACAACATTAGCACTGAAGTTGCCCAG
Source organism: Wolbachia endosymbiont of Ctenocephalides orientis (assembly GCA_028571345.1). Taxonomy (GTDB): domain Bacteria; phylum Pseudomonadota; class Alphaproteobacteria; order Rickettsiales; family Anaplasmataceae; genus Wolbachia. The sequence continues at coordinate 938,418 of CP116769.1, read as the reverse complement.
TCTTTATCTAAGTTAATTGATCAAGAAGGTCAGGAAGGGCAAGAGAAGATCAAAGAATTTATTAAATATTTTTATAATTTTGTTTATAAAAGTGATCTAAAAATCAAAGATAAGTTTTTGCTTTATATTGCAAAGGATGCTTACAGACTTGTTTCTAAAAAAGAGAAAGAAGAAAATAAATCAGAAGTATGTAATGTCAATAACTTACCAGAAATAGAAGGGAATTTTACTACACTCAAGATAGTAAACGATGACATGCCGTTTCTTGTTGACTCTATTATTGCAGCCATTAAATCGCATGGTTTAACCATATGCTATTATAGTAATAGCATAATTAATATTAAAAGAAAAGGCAGCTTAATTGACGAAGTTTGCACTTTGGAAAGCAATGACGGTGTTAAGGAGTCAGTAATATACGTGATTATTAAAGGCATAAGTGATAGTTTTATTGGTACGTTGAGAGAATCTCTGCAGAATACTCTAAAAGCAGTTAACTGTGTTGTTAAGGATTGGAAGCCAATGCTGCAAAGGTTGGATGAGGCAAAAAATGAGCTTTGCTCTACCACACAAGCAGCAGAAGTTGAAATCGGACTTGATCAAGTGAAAGATTTTTTAATTTGGTTAAAAAATAACAATTTTGTATTTTTAGGTTATCAGGAATGTACTCCAAACGAAGATGGAAAACTAATTTCTGTCGATGAGGAAAACCTTGGTTTGATGAGAGCAAGTGAAGAATATCAAAATTCATCGATTTCATCTGAAAATTTAGACCTTGTATATATTTTTAGATCAGACTTAGTCTCAATAGTTCATCGTCGTATATACATGAATTGTATAGGAATAAAAGAGTTTGATAATAAGAGAAATCTTGTAAAAGAAAGACGTTTTTTTGGCTTATTTACTTCAGTAGCTGAAGTTCAAGATATTAGGACAATTCCTATAATTAAAGATAAAATTAAAACAATAGAAAAAAGAGCAGGATTTGTAGTCGGAGGCCATAATAACAAAGCATTAGTCTCTATTTTACAGGTATTCTCTTGCGATGAGTTATTTCAGTCTAATGAGGATGAATTATTTCAAATTTGTATTGCAGTTATGTCTCTCGCAATTAGGCCAAGGGTCAAATTGTTCTTGAGAAGTGTAGGAGCGTTTATTAGTTGCATAGTGCTTATCCCAATGAGTCACGCTAGCTCCAGATTGATGTTTAGAATACGTGATATATTAAAGAATGAAATCAGCGCTGAAAGCTCAGATATTTACAACCATCACATTATAAGTGAATATGATTTAATGAAGTTGCATATTGTACTGAAGGCTAGTAGGTCAGAGTTTACTGATGATGAAGTTTTACGCATAGAAGATAAGTTAAGGAACATTACCGAAAAGTGGGAAGATCGCTTCATAGATAATTTATATAACATCTTCAGCACTGTTGAGGATATATTCATTCGTTATTGCAAAGCGTTTCCAATTAGCTATCAAGAGAACTTTGAGCCCAATGATGCATATTACGATATGAAAAAGCTGGAAATAGTTAGAAAGAAAGGAACTAGTGAGGTAGATTTAAGGCTCACTAAAGACAATCTTCACTATCAACTAAAAGTGTATACTCCAAGCAAGCGAGGCCTTGAATTATCACAAATATTGAGAATCACCAAGAATCTAGGAGCAAAGATTTTATCTCATAATGGCTATTACATAGAAATCAATGGCGGAATATGGATACATCATTTTATATTGTCTCGTGTTGATGAGTTAATAAACAATATAACCCTAAAAGAACAATTTGAAATAACGCTGATAAAAGTGTTTAGAAAAGAAATTAGAAATGACTACTTCAATAGTTTGATTATTCTGGCTGGGCTAAAGTGGAAAGAAGTGTTACTAGTTAGAACGTTGAGCACTTATTTAAAACAGATATCGTTCAGCTATAACCAGGAATATATTCAAAAAGTAGTTTCAGAATATCCCAAGATAATAAAGTACTTAATACAACTATTCCATGCTAGGTTTAATCCTAATATAGATATTGATAGAGCAGAAACCACAAATATTTTTAAAGAGAAAATCGAAAGGTTTCTAAAGGAAATCAGCAATCTATCACATGATTACGTTTTGCGCTCAATCTTTAACTTAATAATGGCTATTTTGAGGACTAGTTATTATCAAGATGGTAAGCCATACCTCTCCATAAAATTTGACTCAAGTAAAATAAGTGATTTACCAGAACCACGACCATATCGAGAGCTATATGTTTATTCGAATCTTTTTGAAGGAATACATTTAAGAGGAGGAAAGTTAGCGCGTGGTGGCTTAAGGTGGTCAGACAGAACTGAAGATTTTCGTACTGAAGTTTTGGGACTGATGAAGGCTCAGATGACGAAAAATGCTGTTATTGTTCCAGTTGGAGCAAAGGGCGGGTTTGTAATAAAGCAGACTTATAAAGATAAGGATACTTTAAGAGAAAAGGGTGTTGAATGTTATAAAAGCTTCATCAGTGGCATGCTTGATATCACTGATAACGTGATCGATGGTGAAATAATTCCGCCAAAAAATGTAATTAGATACGATGAAGATGATCCATACCTGGTGGTTGCTGCTGATAAAGGAACTGCTGCTTTTTCTGACTATGCAAACCAAATAGCCTCTGAATATAATTTTTGGCTTGGCGATGCATTTGCATCTGGAGGATCAGCAGGTTATGACCATAAGAAAATGGGTATTACAGCGCGAGGCGCTTGGATTGCAGCACAGAGGCATTTCTGGAAGATGAGTCAAGATATTTATCAGAATGTAACTGTCGTTGGAGTTGGAGACATGGCTGGTGATCTATTTGGAAACGGTATGCTGCTTTCAAAAAACATACATTTGATCGGTGCATTTAATCATATGCACATTTTTGTTGATCCAAATCCTAATGCAGAAAAAAGCTTTGCAGAGCGTAAGCGTCTTTTTGAACTCCCATTTTCAACTTGGATGGATTACAATCAAACTTTGATTTCTAAAGGCGGTGGAATATTCGAGCGGAGTAGTAAATATATCGATATTTCTCAGGAAATGAAAGAATGCTTCGCTATTAGTGAAGACACATTGCCTCCTAATGATTTTATAAGACATTTGCTAAAAGCAAAAGTGGATTTCATATGGAATGGAGGAATCGGCACCTTTGTTAAGGCGGCAAGTGAAAGTCATGGTGCAGTTGGTGATAAGGCAAATGATTCACTTAGAATAAACGGTAAAGACATCAGGGCTGCTATGTTCATAGAGGGTGGCAATCTCGGTTGCACGCAGCTTGGTAGGATAGAATATGCTGAGAAAGGTGGGTATATCAATGCAGATTTTGTTGATAATTCAGGCGGAGTCATCTGTTCTGACTTAGAAGTAAATATAAAAATTGCATTTGTTTCAGCTATGAAAGAAAGTGGCATTTCTTTAGAAAAAAGAAATGAGATATTAAGTAGCATGATAGATGAGGTTGCATTCAAAGTGCTTGAAGATCATAACAGAATTGAAACAAAAGCATTGCTTATTGAGTGCATGCAAGCAAGAGACCGATTAGAGCAGCATCATAGACTGCTTCTCAACCTTGAAAAATCTGGACTGTTAAATAGAAGCATAGAATTTCTTCCAACAGATGAAGAAATTTCTAGAATATTGAATGAGTCAGGGAGCTTAAATGCTCCGCAGCTTTCTGTATTAATGTCTTATGCTAGAACAAATATAAAAAATGAGATCATAAACTCTGATCTGCCTGAAAAAGATTCGTTATCTAAAGGGTATTTGCTAAATTATTTTCCTCCAAAGATGATTGACGAGTTTGAAGATCGCATATTGAAACACCAACTCCGCAGAGAAATTATTTCCACCTGCGTTGCCAACGATGTTGTAAATAGGATGGGGTGTGTATTCATTAATAATTTTGTTGAAAGTGCTGGAATTAATGTGAGTGAGGCGGTTAACATATATATTGTGGTAACTCGCTTGTATAATTTGGATACTCTATGGAGCGAAATAGATAAATTAGATGGAAAAATTGATATTAATTCATACTTAGAGATCGTCAGGAGCGTGCAGAGATTTATTGGTAGAGTTTCATTCTGGTTGGTAAGAAATTTTAGTAAGCTCAATTTTACAACATTGGATGAAATCATACACTTTAGTACTGAAATTAAAGTTCTGTGTCAAAATTCAACTGATATTTTAAGTGATAACTTATTGAAAACTTACAATAACAAATTAGATGATCTATTAAAATTCAATATAGATGAAAGTTTAGCCAGGAAGGTTGCTAACTTATGCGTTTTTGTTTATGCACTTGATATAATATCTATTTCTAAACAAACATCTTTGCCTATACTTAATGTTGGTAAAATATATTTTAAATTGAAATCATTATTAAGATTTGACCTCATTAGAGAAGCTGCTCTTCATATGAAATGTAACTCCTCTTATTGGGATCGTAGCGCTATCAGTGATTTGCTCGATGGTTTAACTGATTATCACTATTCTTTGACTATTAAAGTTATAAAATCTTCTGATGGTGCAAACGATGAACAGCTGATTCAAACTTGGATTGATAATTGTAAAGACCATATAGAGCGTTATAACAGCTTTGTAAACGAGATGATTAATACTAAACTTGATTTAAGTAAATTAATATCTATAATAAAGAGAGTAAGGTCCTTGCTATATAAAGAAAATGTTTAATATAGGTCTTTCAGAAATTTTAATAGTAGCTTTGGTAAGCATTATAGTTCTTGATAAAAAGGAAATACCTTTATTTATTGACTTTATAAAAACTGTATATAGATATGTTATAATTATAAAGTCAAAAGCTAATGAGTTATTGAAAGATGCTGGAATCGAAGATTTATATAAAGAGTATAGCACAGAAGAGGTACGTTATATAACTGGCAAGAATGGCAAGCTTTATCCTGCTTACAACACATCCCAAAAAAATGACAGCAAAAGTTCTAGTAGTAGATGATGTCCTATCTAATGTAAAGCTCTTAGAAGCTAAGCTTAAAGCGGAATATTATGCAGTAATAACTGCTTATGATGGACAAGAAGCAATAGACTTAGTAGCAGAACATCAACCTGATATTATATTGCTTGACGTTATGATGCCAAAATTAAATGGTTTTGAAGTCTGTAAAAAATTAAAAAGCGATCCATTAACAACTCATATTCCAATAGTTATGGTAACTGCATTACATGATACACAAGATAGAGTTCAGGGTATTAACGCTGGTGCAGATGATTTTTTGACTAAACCAATAGATGGCACTGCGCTCTCTGCAAGAATAAGGTCATTAACGCGCTTAAAAATGGTTATAGATGAACTACGCTTGAGGGGAGAAACTAATGCTGAGATTAGTGGAGTAATAGAAAATAGTATTATGGATTACGCTAATCAAATCTATGATGCTTCTATACTTGTAATAGATGAAGATATTTCTCAATCGGAACAAATATATAATATTTTACAACTACGTTTTAAAGCAATAAAAATATTAAATGATCCAGTAGAAGGGGTGAAGGCCAGTACTAAAGATAGTTATGATTTGATTATTTCTGACATACAATTTTCAAAAGCTGATGGTTTGCGTTTATTTTCCCAATTTCGTAGTAAAGCGGAAACGCGTTACACACCGATTTTAATTATGTATGATGGAGATCATCATAAAGATAATTTAATAAAAGCATTTGAAATAGGGATAAATGATTATTTAGCTATTCCGCTTGATGAAAATGAATTAATAGCTAGAGTAAATTCTCAAGTAAAGCGGAAGAGATATCAAGATGCTTTAAGAATGAACTTATTCAATAATGCGGAAATGTCTATAAAAGATCCGCTAACTAATTGTTATAACAGAAGGTATTTTGATGCACATTTAAAAAATATTATTAAAGATTCCATAGAAAAGAATAGAAAATTATCTCTAATGATGCTAGATATAGATCATTTTAAATTGGTGAACGATAATTTTGGGCATAATGCTGGCGATGAGCTTTTACAACAGGTTTCAAAAAAAATCTCTGAAAATATTCGATTAACTGACCTGTTAGCAAGATTTGGCGGTGAAGAATTTGTTATTGTAATGCCAGATACCCACCTATCAAATGCGTGCATCCTTGCAGACAGAATACTTGAAGTCATTGCTAAGGAACATTTTAAACTTTTAGATCAAGATGTAAAGCAAAAAGTAACTGTAAGTATTGGAGTAACAGAGATGCAAAACTCTGATCTTTATAATATTAAGAAATTTATAGTACGTGCTGATGGATGCTTATATAAAGCAAAAAGGAGTGGAAGAAATAGAGTAGTTGCTAGTGAAACTTAAGCTAGGCCTATGTATTCAATTACCCATATCTGATCTACAATTGGGTTTATAAAAAGCTACTTGAGTGAGTTCATTTTATCTAACATCCTTTGTAGAATAATGCAGGCAGCAATTTTATCATCTATTTTTTTTGATTTTGTAATTGAAATTCCAGTGATTTTTAGAGCATGTGTTGCAATAGATGTTGATAAGGTTTCATCTTGTAAATATATATTTATATTATATTTTTTTACTATTTTATTTGCAAATTCTGCTGCTTTCCTGCACCACTCATTTTCTTCTCCATTTATTCCCAGTGGTAAGCCCACTACGATTGATCCAGCTTCATTTTCGTTAAATATCCTATGCAAATAGCCTAAGTCTTTGTTCATATTTTTTCTGTGATATATGCTATGGGCTGAAGCTATAAGTTGTGTTCTATCACTAAATGCTATACCTATTTTCTTTTCGCCCATATCAAGGCACATTATACGCTTGTCTTTATGTATGACTTTCAGAAACTCATCTAGATTTCTGTATAGCATTCACTGACAGGATAAACATTCATCATAGTCAATATCTGTCTTTTGCTGTAAAATCTCACTTTTTTTGAATATATCATGAGAAACTTTATCGGCTCTTTGCATTGATTGTGACCTACAATAATACAAACTTTTTAGCCCTTCTTTCCACGCAAGCATGTGTATTTTATGTAAATAACGTTTATGTACATTAGCAGGTAAGAATAAGTTTACAGACTGAGCTTGACAAATGTAAGGAGTTCTGTCGCTTGCATGCTCTACAATCCATCTTTGATCTAACTCGTATGCTGTTTTAAATACTAATTTTTCGTGTTCACTAAGAAAATCTAAATGCTGCACGGAACCTTCATTGGTTGAAATTGAAGACCATATTTTATCATTGTCTTGATTTTTTTTCGCCAATAATTTTTGCAAAAATTTATTTCGCACTACAAATGATCCAGTTAGTGTTTTTTGTATGAATACGTTTGCTGCATATGGCTCTATTCCAGGTGAGGTATTACCTGCAATAATAGAGATTGAGGCAGTTGGAGCAATAGCAAGCTTGTGTGTAAATCTCTCCATCAAGTTAAGCTCTTGAGCGTCTAGGCATGGCCCTTTTTCTTCTGCTAATTTTTTAGAGATCGTATTTGCCTGTTCACGTAAATGTTTGAATATTTTTTTATTCCATTGTTGCGCTATAACTGATTCAAAAGGAACCATTTTGCTTTGTAGAAATGAGTGAAAACCCATAACACCAAGACCAATACTACGCTCTCTCATAGCAGAATATTTTGCTCTTTGCATTTCATCCGGTGCTTTACTTATAAAATCTTCCAGTACGTTATCAAGGAAACGCATTATATCTTCTATAAAAAGCTCGTTATCTTTCCACTCTTCATAGTATTCAAGGTTTACAGAGGATAAGCAGCACACAGCAGTACGCGATTTTCCTTGGTGATCGTAACCTGTAGTTAAAGTAATTTCGCTACATAAGTTCGACATTTTAATGTCTAAATTTAGCTTTTTATAGGATTCAGGTTTGTTGTTATTTGTTGCATCAAGAAATATAATATAAGGCTCTCCTGTTTCAACCCTCGCTGTAAGTATTTTAACCCATATATCACGTGCTTTAATGGTTGAGATAACTTTATTGTTATGAGGGCTAATTAAATCCCACTCCTTGTCACTTTCAACAGCTTGCATAAATTGATCTGTTACTATCACAGCATGGTGTATATTCAATGCTTTACGATTTGGATCACCTCCCGTTGGCTTACGTAAATCAAGAAACTCCTCTATCTCTGGGTGCCAGACTGGAAGATATACTGCGGAGCTTCCTCTCCTTAGAGACCCTTGGCTAATTGCAAGTGTTAAAGCATTTTGTACTACAATGAATGGAACAATGCCTGATGTCTTACCACTACCTTTTACACTTTCACCGATCGAACGTAAATTTCCCCAATAACTGCCTATTCCTCCACCACGTGCTGCAAGCCAAACATTTTCATTCCATAAGTCAACTATTCCTTGCAAACTATCTTCTGTCTCATTAAGAAAGCAAGAAATTGGTAACCCTCTCTTAGTTCCGCCGTTACTGAGTATCGGAGTTGAAGGCATGAACCATAAATTACTCATATAGTCATAAAGGCGTTGTGCATGTCCTTTATTATCAGAATAGTAATTTGCAATACGTGTGAAGAGATCTTGATAATTTTCATTCTCTATTAAATATCTATCCGATAGAACCGCTTTCCCAAAAGCAGTTAATTTATTATCATTTTTAGAATTAACAGCAATTTTATTCATAAGGTTCCTCTTATTTTTTAATGATGGATAATAATAATATTTTAAATTTTAAGCTAGGTCTCTAACTTTTTTCTGCGGGCGTTGTAATGCAAACAAGATACCGTCAACTTGACTACCATATATCTTACAATAACTCATATAACTTATTTGCATATTTATTTCTTTCGCAACATGTTCAATATAGCTTTCCGAATGACGAAAATAATCTCCTTTATTGACAAAATCGATACCATCACCCTCCTTTCTTCTTGCTAAACATATAATCACTCCTTTTTTACTTATGGAGTTCTTTGCTAATTCCAACTCTGGTTGAAGATCATGCAAGTAGTGTAATACTTCAGCAAAGATAATTATATCATATAAGCGTTTTTTTTCCTCAAGAAATTCTGCCATTTCCATGTGTATCAATTCATTATAAACAGGTTTACCTTTTATAAAGCATCCTCTTGCAATATTTAGCATTCTGCTTGAGATATCAACACCTGTTATGTGACTTTCAATATCGTGTATTTTTAAAAAATGACCACATATGCCGGTTCCACAACCAAGGTCAAGTATATTAAGTTCAGTAGTTGGTCTATTAAAAACCTTTGTTATAACCATGTGAATAAGCTCATGTCCTCTGTATTGTCTTGCGATTAGCCAATGCTCAACAAAATATTCTCCTGTATAGTCAAAATACTGTTTTATAATATTTTTAGGTAATTCTTTCATTGAAGATGGATCCGTCATTTTTTGTATGTAATAGGATGCCTCTTTATAATTATTGTCTAGTTTTAGTGATTTTGTTAAATAATTGTAAGCCTTATTAGTGTTGCCTGCTGCAAAATGACACCTTCCGATATTATACCAAACCATCGGTAAATTTGAATAAAATATACTGATTAACCGAAACCTTAACTTTGCATCTGATATATTGCCTTTATAAAAGTGATATAAACCTATTTCAACATTGGTATTTAATAGATTTTTATATTTCTCAAACAGCATTTTTGCTTCTTTATGCAAATTACTGCATTTACTTACAATAAATTGTCTGATCTTTTTAATACTAAACATACTGGTGTGCTTATAGATAAAACTAATAATATTTATAAAGGATAAATTGCTTTTCATACATAACAAATACTACGAATATTTGAAACTATTATTAAAGAAAAATGCTTCTTTAAAGGATTCTATATTACAAAGGTTTTTTTTTATTAATTTTTGTTGTACATAACTTGTTCATACTTACCTTATGATGTTATCTGCTTAGAGTTACTAGTATATTGTTATTACTGATATAAGTAAATATTTTGTATAAAAAAGCGTTGACATGTAGTTTATTGGCATATAAGATATAGGGAGTAGATTTTAAGATGTTTGACAAGTTTTATGGTAGGGATTTGTAAAATCTCAATTCAATTTTAATAATATTTAACTCTGCATATTCTACATATAGTCGGGATAAATTATTAAGAGCGTTTGATGGATGCCTTGGCGTTAAGAGGCGAAGAAGGACGTGGCAGGCTGCGATAAGCTGCGGGGAATTGTCAATAAGTTTTGATCCGCAGATTTCCGAATGGGGAAACCCGGCTAGTTTAGCTAGTCATTGCACATTGAATAAATGTGCAAAGCAAACTTGGTGAACTGAAATATCTAAGTAACCAAAGGAAAAGAAATCAACCGAGATTCTGTTAGTAGTGACGAGCGAAAGCGGAAAAGGCCAGTGATTTAAAAATAAGAATTAGAATACTGTGGAAATAGTAACCATAGAAGGTGATAGTCCTGTATAAGTAGAAAGTTTTTAAATCCTTGAGTAGGGCGGGGCACGTGGAACCCTGTTTGAATGTGGGGGGACCATCCTCCAAGCCTAAATACTCCTTAACGACCGATAGCGAACAAGTACCGTGAGGGAAAGGTGAAAAGAACCCCGGGAGGGGAGTGAAATAGAATCTGAAATCAAATGCTTACAATCAGTTGGAGCTCTATATCAGTTTATTGATATTTAGAGTGACAGCGTACCTTTTGCATAATGGGTCAGCGACTTAGTTTATCTAGCAAGCTTAAGCCGTTAGGTGTAGGCGTAGCGAAAGCGAGTCTGAATAGGGCGTTTTAGTTTTATGGATTAGACCCGAAACCAAGTGATCTAGTCATGACCAGATTGAAGGTGTGGTAAGACACACTGGAGGATCGAACCAGTTAATGTTGCAACATTATTGGATGAGCTGTGGTTAGGGGTGAAAGGCCAATCAAACTCGGATATAGCTGGTTCTCCGCGAAATCTATTTAGGTAGAGCGTTGTATGTATGTTATCGGGGGTAGAGCACTGGATAGACTAGGGGGATTCACCGTCTTACCAAATCTAACTAAACTCCGAATACCGATAATTAATTATACAGCAGACACACTGCGGGTGCTAAGTCCGTGGTGGAAAGGGAAACAACCCAGATCACTATCTAAGGTCCCAAAATTACAGCTAAGTGGGGAAGGAAGTAGAAGAACCATTACAGCTAGGAGGTTGACTTGGAAGCAGCCATCCTTTAAAGAAAGCGTAACAGCTCACTTGTCTAAATAAGTTTTTCTGCGCTGAAAATGTACCGGGGCTAAAGCTGTATACCGAAGATGTGAGTGCTTATTAATTTCGATTAGTAGGCGCGGTAGCGGAGCGTTCTGTAAGTCTGTGAAGGTAGTTTGTGAAAACTGCTGGAGATATCAGAAGTGAGAATGCTGACATAAGTAGCGTAAAAGAGTGTGAAAAACACTCTCACCAAAAATCTAAGGGTTCCTACGTTAAGTTAATCTGCGTAGGGTTAGTCGGTTCCTAAGGCGAGTCCGTAAAGGAGTAGTCGATGGCAATCAGGTTAATATTCCTGAACCTCGTAAGTGTGACGGGTTTCGTATTTGTATAGACCTTATTGGATTGGTTTATGCTTAAAAGAAGCTCCAGGAAATAGCACTTATTATTAATGAGGCCGTACCGTAAACCGGCGCTGGTGGGTGAGTAGAGTATACTAAGGTGTTGAAAGAATGATGTTGAAGGAACTCGGCAAATTATACCTGTAACTTCGGGAGAAGGGTAACCTGTTTGTAGGCAACTATTAGCAGGTGGCACAAAGTAGGGAGTAGCGACTGTTTACTAAAAACACAGGACTCTGCAAACACGTAAGTGGAAGTATAGGGTCTGACGCCTGCCCGGTGCTGGAAGGTTAACAGGAGGGGTGCAAGCTCTGAATTGAAGCCCCAGTAAACGGCGGCCGTAACACTGACGGTCCTAAGGTAGCGAAATTCCTTGTCGGGTAAGTTCCGACCCGCACGAATGGCGTAACGATTTCTCCACTGTCTCCAACATCAATTCAGCGAAATTGAATTCCCCGTGCAGATGCGGGGTACCCGCGGTTAGACGAAGAGACCCCGTGCACCTTTACTATAGCTTTACATTGCTATTAAAAGCGTGATGTGCAGGATAGGTGGGAGACTTTGAAGTTATGGCGCTAGCTGTAATGGAGTTACCCTTGAGATACCACCCTTCACTCTTTTGATACCTAACTATGTTTCATTATCTGGAACTAGGACATTGTATGGTGGGTAGTTTGACTGGGGCGGTCGCCTCCTAAAAAGTAACGGAGGCGTGCGAAGGTAAGCTAGAGCTGGTCGGAAATCAGCTTGATAGTATAATGGCATAAGCTTGCCTGACTGCGAGGCTGACAAGCCAAGCAGGGACGAAAGTCGGTCATAGTGATCCGGTGATTCTGTATGGAAGGGTCATCGCTCAACGGATAAAAGGTACGCCGGGGATAACAGGCTGATGGTGTTCGAGAGTTCATATCGACGACACCGTTTGGCACCTCGATGTCGACTCATCACATCCTGGGGCTGAAGAAGGTCCCAAGGGTTCGGCTGTTCGCCGATTAAAGTGATACGTGAGTTGGGTTTAGAACGTCGTGAGACAGTTCGGTTTCTATCTTCCGCGGGTGAAGGAAATTTGAGAAGATCTGACTCTAGTACGAGAGGACCGAGATGGATATACCTCTGGTGTACCAGCTGTTATGCCAATAGCATCGCTGGGTAGCTATGTATAGATGGGATAATTGCTGAAAGCATATAAGCAAGAAACCCTCTTCAAAAAGATTTCCCAATTAAGGCCGTGAGAGACTATCACGTTGATAGGCTAGGTGTGGAAGCATGGTAACATGTGAAGCTAACTAGTACTAATAGCCTGACTGATTTATTTTGTTCTATATGTGTATATGCAGCGTTAAATATTAAAATTCTTGAATTATAGAAGTTTTTATTGACTTGGTGGCTATAGCAAAAATGAAACACCCGATCCCATCTCGAACTCGGAAGTGAAACTTTTTAGCGCTAATGGTACTTGAAAAGGGAGAGTAGGTCGCTGCCAAGTTTATAAAAACTTTTATGTTATCAATGCCTCGACCTTGGAGGTGAGGTATTTTTAATGCTAATGGTACTTGAAAAGGGAGAGTAGGTTGCGCTAAGTTTATAAAAATCTCTTTTATTTTAAGTGATTGCAAATAATAGCTTTTGATTATTTATTTTATCTGCTCTTATCTTGTGTATAAGGGATTTTCTCTTCAAGCATAATACTTTCTACAGTTGATTCTGGTTGTTCCTTAATTAACTCTGGCTGTGTCTTACATGGTATGTTTTGTGCTTTAGCTTTCTCTAATTGTTTTAATAGCTCTTGTTGTTGATGAAATGCTGCTCTCCAATTCGTTCCTCCCTCTTTTGGAAAAAGAGATCCATACATTTTACCAAAGCCACTATTTTCTCCACCACTTTCACAACTTATATTTTTTCTATTATCCTCTACCATTAAACACCTATTAACTTTATTTTAAATAATTTTATTCATACTATCATTAAAAAAGTAATTGTAAATACTTTAATTGAGTTTTTTCTTATTTTATTCTTTTTAAGCAAATAGTTAGATCTTTCTCTAAATTTTGATAACTTGCTTGTATAACATTTTTATGTGTTAATATTATGTAGTAATATCCCGTATTATTCATATTTAACAGATTAGATCTAGCAAGCGCTTTTAATCGTCTTTTTATTTTATTCCTTTTTGCTGCCTTACCGGTTTTCTTACTAATAGCTAAGCCCAGCCTAATAATAGAAACGTCTGCTCTATGCTCTGCTTCTTTTATAGCATATAGTGATATGTAAGAGCTGCGATAAAAGAGGCGATTGCTTATTAATTTATTTTTAAAAGCAAAGGAGAAATCTTTTTTTTTATGCTTGATAGTTTAATTATGCACATAATTTATTGCACCTTAGTGAACGGCGTCTATTTAAAACTTTCCTTCCTGCTCTGGTTGTCATACGTGAACGAAAACCATGTCTACGTTTTCTTATAAGATTTTTTGGTTGAAATGTTCTCTTCATTACCTTTAATATTAGTATAATTATTTATTTTAAGCTATTTTACTTCGTTGTCAAACAATGATGATTTTATATGAAATTTATACAAAATAAGATTTGATATATGAGCAAATGAACTTATTTACAGTAGCTCTTATCATACCTATCCTATTGGTCTTTTTATTTTGCCTCAATAGACTACAAGTAGGTAAGGTTAAAACTTATCTTTACCTTAGCTGCATGTGTTGGTCGTTAGTCCTCTATAATAACCATTTTTTTACTTCAATTTTTATAGCACTGCTTCTTTTTATATTCGCTTTTATACTAAAGAATAAAGGAAGCAAGACAATAAAGATTTTTTTATTCATAGCATTGATCTTATCATTCCTTGTGACTTTATTTATAATGCTATCCATTTTTTTTCAATCTATTAATTTTTTCGATAAGGTATCTATTTTGGAGTTTTTATTTTGTCCAAAGTGGAGCCACAATGTGTTTACTATCAATGAAGAAAAGGTAGGGTGTTTTGGTATAATACCGCTTTTGGTTGGCACGTTACTCATAACGATTGTGGCAATGTTAGTAGTTGTTCCTCTTGGTTTGTTTTCTGCAATATATATTAGCGAATATGCTAGTGATAAAGTGCGTTGTATTATTAACACAGCTTTGCAAGTTTTATCTGCTATTCCTACAGTTGTATATGGGTATTTTGCAATTGTGTTTTTATCTTCTTTTGTCAAGCAGTTGGCGAATTTTTTCAGTTTAAGTATACATTCAGAAAGCGCTTTAGTTGCTGGCTTATCGATTGGTATAATGATCCTTCCTTTTATTATTTCTTTATTGGAAGATGCGATAAGATCTGTGCCGAAAAGTTTACGTTATGGATTTATGGCATTAGGTACGACTCCAGCAGAAACTATATGGCACATATCAATACCTTATGCAATGCCCACAATTTTAAGTGCAATCTTGTTGTCCATTTCAAGAGTGATAGGTGAGACTATGATTGTGTTGATGGCTGTTGGAATCAATGCAAACTTAACTTTTAATCCTCTTCATTCAGTTACTACTGTTACTGTACAAATTGCTACCCTGCTTACTGGAGATCAAGATTTTAATAGTGTGCAGACCCTTGCTGCCTATGCACTGAGTTTGGTGCTGTTTATCATCACTTGGGTATTAAATGCATTTGCGCTATTCATAACTAAACGTCACTAAACTGTACAAATATCTTTAGTTATATGTTGCATAAAAGAGTATATCATCATACTATTACAATAATTTAAATAAGGAGGTTATCATGAGTTTTACTTTACCTGAGTTACCATACGATAAAACAGCTTTGGAGCCTTACATCTCTACAAAGACTTTAGATTTTCACTATGATAAGCATCATAAAGGATATTTAGATAAGCTAAATGCCTTAGTAAAGGATAAAGATTATGGGCACATGAGCCTTGAAGAACTAATAACAAAAGTTCAAGGAAATAACGAAACAGTTCCGATATTCAATAATGCAGCACAGGTTTGGAATCACACTTTTTATTGGAATTCGATGAAAAAAAATGGTGGTGGAAAGCCTAAAGAAGATACTGAAATTATAAAGAAAATTAAGGATGATTTGGGTGGTTTTGAAAAATTTACCGAAGCATTTTCAGAATATGGAATGAACCAATTTGGTAGTGGATGGGTATGGTTAGTGCTTGAAAAAGGTAAGCTAAAAATTACTAAAACTCCAAATGCAGATACACCATTGGGATCCGCTCCTGGAAATGACATTGTACCGCTGCTTACTATGGATGTATGGGAGCATGCATATTACTTGGATTGCCAAAATCGTAGAGTTGATTACATAAAAATCTTTCTTGATAATCTAATAAATTGGGACTTTGCTGAAGAAAATTTTAAAGCGTACAAAGAAAGTCATATATAGAGAGCTATGAATACACCTGAAATAACAAAATTGAATAATGGCCTGCGCATAATAACTCAGAAAGTGCATGATGTTGACTCTGTAGCTCTTAACATAAGGGTTGGTGTTGGTAGCAGAGCTGAAGATACAAAGCAAAATGGAATATCTCATTTTCTTGAGCACATGGCTTTTAAAGGAACCAAAACAAAAAATGCTCTTGAAATCGCACAAGCTTTTGATGACATAGGTGGAGCGTTTAATGCTAGCACAGGCAGAGAGAGTACAAGCTATTACGCAAAGGTTCTCAAAAAAGACATAAAAATTGGTGTTGATATATTAATAGATATATTAATGAATTCTACATTTCCAGAGGATGAATTAGAGCGCGAAAAAGGTGTCGTAATACAAGAAATTTTTCAAACTAATGACTCACCAAGTGACATCATTTTTGATAAATACATGGAAGTGGCTTATAATGATCAGCCGTTTGGTAGATCAATTCTAGGAACGCAAGACAACGTGAAGTCCTTTACTCGAGGCAATCTTAATGACTATATCAGAGAGCATTATTTCGGTGAAAATATGTTGCTTACTGTCGCAGGAAATATTGAGCATGAAGAAGTCGTTAAATTAACAAAAGACGCTCTATCAAAAATTTATTCTAAAGAATCGAAAAAAAATCAAAATGCAAATTATACAGGTGGTGAATATCTCGAGCATCGTAAGCTGGATCAGGTTTATTTACTAATTGGTCTACCGAGTGTTTCACGCTATGATGATAAATATCACACATTTCAGGTTATTGACTCTGTTTTAGGAGGTGGAATGTCGTCACGCCTATTTCAAGAAATCAGAGAAAAACAAGGGCTTGCCTATTCTATTTACTCGTTTAACTCCAGTTATACAGATAGCGGAGTACTTTCCATTTTTGCTGGC
This sequence comes from Wolbachia endosymbiont of Ctenocephalides orientis, assembly GCA_028571345.1. Lineage (GTDB taxonomy): Bacteria > Pseudomonadota > Alphaproteobacteria > Rickettsiales > Anaplasmataceae > Wolbachia. The sequence goes on along the minus strand of CP116769.1, from coordinate 921,550 downwards.
ACAGATAGTAGCAATTTAGGTAAGCTTTTAAAGTCTATAACAGCAGAGTTAAAAAAATTATTCACGAATGACTTAAAGGAAGAAGAAGTAAATAGGGTAAAAGAGCGAATAAAGTCTCAGATTTTAATGTCACGTGAAAGTGTTAGCTCTCGTGCTGACACTTTAGGTTACTACTATGGTAACTATGATAGATATATCGATAAAGCCGAACTGATAGAAAAAATTAACGCTGTGGATATTTCTGATGTGAAAAAAGTAGCTGAGGAACTGCTTTCTCATCATGAAAAAACTACTATAGCTGCAATAGGGGAGATTAATTCACTGCCAAACTACGACAAGATAGTTTCTCTCCTGAAGAATTGATCTCTGAGGTCTAATGTTTAATATTTTTTATGTAGGCTAAGCTGTTTTAAAGAATGTAAAGAATACAGGTATGATGCAAATAAAATAAACGAGAATATTTGATGGGCAACAGCAATGGCTATTGGTATGTGTAGAAGTAGAGTAGCTATTCCAAGAATTACCTGAATTATTACAGAAAATAGCACAATATATACTTGCTTTACATGAGAGTTCTGTATTACAAATATTACCGTTAGAGCAAATATTAGCAGTGCTAATGCTCTATGTACAAACTGCACTGTTACTCTGTTTTCAAAAATATTTAGCCATATGGGCTGCATAAAGAACAGGCCTTCTGGAATAACATGTCCATCCATTAGTGGAAAAGTATTACAAATTAAACCAGCATTTAACCCAGCAACAAATGCACCAAAAATTATTTGCACTGCAATTAAAATAAGAATTAATATTACATAATATACGTTATAAGTAGAGTAAGATAATGTTATTTTCGATGATAGTTGATAGTCAAAAAATTGATAAATTAATAATGCAAAAATAATTAGAGCTAACAATAAATGGAGTGCAAGCCTGTAATGGCTCACATGAGGTTCAGAAACTAAACCACTTTTTACCATATACCAACCAGCTAGGGCTTGTAATGCTTCAAGGAATAATACAATTGATAATCTTATTGTTTCCTTACCGGATATCCTCTTCTTCACTATGAAATATATAAATGGCACAATGAAGACCAGTCCAGTTAGCCTTGCAGCTAACCTGTGTATATATTCTATTAAGTATATAGTCTTAAACTCAGCAATACTCATACCGTGGCTAAATGTTTTATATTCAGGTGTGGCTTCGTACTTTAATTTTTCTTTGATCCAACCTTGTTGATCAAGTGGTGGTAATATACCAGTTATAGGCCTCCATTCTGTGATTGATAGTCCTGACTTTGTAAGCCTAGTCAACCCTCCAATTCCAACCATAATAATTACCATTATGCAGCAGAGAAGCAGCCAAATGGCTACAGATTTTGATCGCTTTTCTTCCATAAACCATGTTTAGTTTTATTCCATTGTTGAGGATAAGCAATAAGCTCGCATAAAGCAATAAAAGCTGCAATACTATGCAAAAGAGTATAAATCGGAAAAAATATTGATACTATATAGAAAAAAAGTGGCATTTTCTGTTGTTTTACAATGATTGTAAAAAAAATCAAATTAATAAAATATGTTGCTATAAAATAAAATAAAAATAACTTAGTCAAAACACCAATCAATAAAAGCGAAAGTAATAGAAACGGAGTAGTGAAAAACATAAAAGTTGTAGCTCCTACAAAAAGATTTAGTAATAAAATGCCCTTAAATCCGGTTTGTTTGTAAAGCGATTTTATGTTTTTTAAGTGTACAATATAAGTTTGCAATAACCTTTTATCCAGCGCACTCTTTGTTTAATCCAAGCAAGTATAGTAATAGGTGACTCTTCCAAGGTATCTGACTCAAGAATTCTAACTTGATACCCCATTTGCGCAAGTCTTAGACCTAAGTCAGCATCTTCTGTAACATTGTATGCATCCCATAAAAGTGCTTTTCGTAAGATTTTAGCTAAGAAATGATTACTACTACCGCCCAAAGGTATTGGCATGTTCATTTTTTGAAGTCCAGGCAGCAGGCATTTAAACCAGGTAGTGTATTCTAAAGAAAATAACCTTGTTAAAAAATTATAGTCATATTTATAGTAATTTAATCTTGCTTGAACACACGCCAGTTTATCGCCGCCTTTATTGAACTCAGTCAATGCTTTTTTTAGCTGGAGTGGATCTGGTTTATCGTCTGCATCGTACATTACAACATATTCCCCTCTAGCAAAGTTCATTCCATAATTACAGGATTTAGGCTTCGTTTTGGGCAAAGAGTGTGGTATTTCTATTACCTCAAAATATTCTGGTAGGGAGTTCTTTTCTATGGCCATAACCATTTCCTGATCATCACTTTCGACCAGAAGTTTTACGTCTAATTTTTATTTTGGGTAATCTAATTTTTAATGTTTTCAATCAATTGTTCTAGTACTGGGCTTTCTTTAAAAGCAGGTAGAAGTATAGTATATACAGGAAGATCCTTCTCGCTCACTTTGTTATAATCTACTTTTTTTTCATATAAGCTAAAAATCATGGTTATAAACTTGAATAAAGTGCTGGAACATCCAATTATGAATATTAAAACCAATGCAAAATACGCGTATTTTTCTGCAAGTGTAAGAATTGAAACTATGATGAAAAAAGAAGCATAAAGCATTGAATTTAATCTTATACTTTTTGCTGAAAAATTTGGATTTTTATAGCTTAAATAATTGCTCGCAAATTCTGAAACACAAAAGTGTAAATTCAGAAGATTCAAAACTTGGTCTTTGTTGGCTTTTATTAATATATAATCAATACCGTAACTAGACTTAATCCAGTTATAGATATTTTTATCTATATCTTCAGTTATAAAAAAAATAGTGTTATTCAATTTTTGCCAAGGGATTATATTTAGCTTGTAATAAAAAGGCTTATCTTGCTCTTTGCATAAACTAAAATCAGGCTTAATTTTTTCTGTATTATAAAGATGAAAGCTGTATGTTTCCTGCATTAATGCAGTTTTTTATTTAAATCACGTGAAAGAGAAGATATGACTTCACTTTCAAATTTATCATCCTGATGCTCATCCATTATTTTTTTTACAGCTTCAGCAGCTATATTAGCTGTATTAGCCTTGACGTCACCAATAGTTTTTTCAAATTGATCGGTAACTTTTTTTAAATTAGCATGAGTATTACTGTCTAATTTCTGATCTAGCCGTTTTCTATTATGTTCAATGATACTTTCAGCCTTACTAAGTGCATCCTGCATCATCTCATTCACTTCTTCGCCTAATTTTTTATATCTTTCAGAAGATCGTTTGTAGTATGCTATCATATCTTGCCTAAACTTGTCAGTTTCTTCACTTGTAATTTTACTTTTTTTGCGTTTACTGCGCAAGATATCTTTTACTAATTTTTTTATAAATTTAAATGAGCAAAGGAAACCTACTAAAAAAGCAAAGTTGATGATTAGCGTTGTAGACATAAAAACCCCTAAAATCCTTCAGACACCAGGTCAGCAAGAAATTTCTCCTCAATTTCAGAATTAGTTAATTTCGTATAATAGCTCAAAGCAATGCCTGTAGCCATTTGTTTTAACTCATCAATATATTCAGATTTAAAATTTTCTACCTTTTCTTCAATTAGCTTGTTCATTTTTCTATCCTCCTCCTCTAATATATTTTTAACATTTGCCTCTGCTTCTTCCACCTGAGCAAATGCATTATCTATGATTTTTTTTGCTTTTGCTCTAGCTTTCTCTAATGCTAGATAATACTCAGCAGCTTGTTTTTCTGCAAGCTTTAAAAGATGAAAAGAAACGTTAAAAGAACCTAACACCTCCTTACTTCTAGTGTTTATTATTTTATCCAATTTTGGCAAAAATACACAGCTTACTACAAGGAAAAGCAAAGAAAAAAAAATCAGAAACCAAAAAGCTTGAGAAAAGAAAGTTGAAATATCAAGTTGTGGCATTTTAAGCGGTATATATCAACAACACTGCAATCAAAAATGCAAGCAAGCCCATTATCTCTACCATTGCTGCACCAATATAAACATAACCCTTCATTTTGCTTTCTGATTCAGGATTTCTCGAGATTCCATCAAGCATAGCAGAAAAAATACGAGCTATACCCAAAGCAGCGCCGAGCATTCCAAAAACAACTAAACCAATCGCTATAAATTTTAAAGCTACTAAATCCATATATTACCCTTAACTAATTCTTAATAATAATATTATATACTGCTCCGCAAGAAAGTCAATTATTTTACCGTATCTGATAAATATACGCACGTTAGCACGGTGAATATATAAGCCTGTAAAACCGCGACAAACAACTCAACTCCTATTAACGCAATTACAAATAGAAATGGTAAAGGAGTGAGAAGCACGTTCATATTTATGATCAGCCCAGCTATCACTTTAATAATTATATGACCTGCAATCATATTTGCTGCAAGCCTTATTGCAAGACTAACTGGCCTTACTAAGTAGGCAAATAACTTAATGATTACTATCAACCATGCAAGCCATAATGGAGTATCTTTTGGTAATAATATACGTAAAAACCCTGCGCCTCTTTCTTTAAATCCGACAACTGTTATGTAGAGAAAAACTACCATTGATAAGGCAAAGGTGACTATTACATGACTTGTGACGGTAAAACCATAGGGCAAAATTCCTACTAAATTACATGAGAGAATAAACATAAATACTGTAAAGACCAGTGGAATATGCCTTAGGCCTTTACTGCCAGTATTATTCTCTATTATTGAAACAACAAAATCGTAAGTATACTCAACTGCAGCTTGAAAATATCCGGGTATTGATGACCCCTTTCTAACTCCACAAATTAAAAAGGTCATTACCAGAATTACTGAAACCATCATAAAGAGAGATGAGTTAGTGAAATTTATATCATATCCAAATAGTTTTGGTAATTCCGCTATTGTATATACTTTAAACTGATCTAAAGGATTTAGTGCCATCTCAAATGTAAGTTACAAACAGTAAATAAAGTATTAAATTTATCAAATAAAGTCAAGAGTAGTGAAATTCTATAATTTGATCGCTTTAGAGATAAATTTTTGAGCTCAAGGAATATCTCTTTTCTTATTATAACGAGATCTGGAAATATACGGAAGTAATTTTTAAGCGCACTATTAAATTGCAGTTATACAAGAGATCTAATATATTAACGTACTTTATATGCATAGTATATGTAGAACCCTATACTTGCTGGGATGGTAAGTGTGTACACTAAACCTAAGATCGGAAGAGTTAACCATGGTTTGCTGATAAAAAATATGATAAATATTCCAAAAAGTGATACAAATATGTAGGATAAATTTTTAGGAATGTAGATGTATTTTGCAGAGAAAGTAGGAATGTGACTTATTGAAAAAAATGAAATAACCAAAAAGTAGATTGCTGCATTTCTTGCGCTAAAAAACTGCTCTATAAGGAGTAAAAAATCACTTTCTTGAGATTGAAAGGTAATGATCAGCGGTAACAAAGAGAGTAATGCACATGTTGGTGCTGGAACACCAGAGAAGAAAAGTCTTTCCCAGTCAAGCTGTTCTACATACAGCGATACATTAAACCTTGCAAGCCTTATTGATATGCAAATTACATATATCATTACTAATATCCACCCCACCACTTCAATTTCTTTTAATTTCCAAAAATACAAAAGGAATGCTGGTGCTGCACCAAAATTGAGAAAGTCTGCAAAAGAATCAAGTTGTGCACCAAAGTCACTGGTTGATTTTAGAATTCTGGCTATTCTACCATCCATTCCATCTATAATGGCTGCAATAACAATGAAAATTACTGCAAATTCCCATTGCTCATGGAATGTAAATTTAATAGAAGTAAGGCCCGAACAAAGGCCTAATAAGGTTATAAAATTTGGAAATAGTTTAGCAATAGGTAGAAATCTACTGTTACTGCCACAATTATTCATATAATATCAGAAGTAAGCTTTTCTTGAGTATTTTCTTTATTTAAATTTGCTATAATTGTTTCACCACCAACAACGGTTTGTCCTTCTGAAACTAGGACATCTATATCACCAGGAATGTATATATTTACCCTGCTACCAAATCTTATAATCCCAAATCTTTCACCTGCTTTTACATTTTGAGATATCCCTAAGTTACAAACAATACGGCGTGCAATTAGCCCAGCTACCTGCTCTACAACAATTTCTTTTCCTTCTTGATACTCAATTACAATAACCTGCTTTTCATTTTCATTACTTGATCCGTTACTCATTGCAGATACAAACTTCCCCTTTTTATAATTCAATCCCTTTATTTTACCAGATATTGGTATACGATTTACATGCACATTCAGAACACTTAAGAAGATGCTAACAAGCGTAAACTTCCGTTCTTCCTGACCTTCATCCAGTGCTGGGTAACTCACTTCTTCAATTTTTGAAATTACACCATCTGCAGGGCTGAGTATGAGGTCTTGATTATTCGGCACAGCTCTTGCTGGATCACGAAAGAAATAAGTACAAAGTAGTGTTGGACATAAACATGTAACACCCAATCCCCAAGATATCGAAAATGCAATACACGTGACTATAAAAGAAACAGCTATAAACAAGTACCCTTCTCTGTTGATATTAGGTAAATTAAAACACATAACATTAATAACAAGTTGCTGTTAACAGTCTAGCATTTCTCATTTATCATGAAAAGCTTTTTTTAAATTGAAGAAAAAGCTTTACTACACGATTCAGAACAAATTTTATATCTGCTCAGTTGTGTATTATGGAGAGAATTAATCTAAAAACAGAAACTCAAATAGATATGATTACCCGAAAATTGCATCTTTTATACCTTATAATACATAATACTTATCTATTATATTGCCAGCTCTTTAAAATTATTAGTTACATTTTATATTCAAGTGCTAAGTTTATAATTGACGTTTCACCAAGATATTGCCCAGGTATAAAGCCTTTTGTTTTGTACCCAACATCAAATAATACGTTAAGTTTGTCAGATGTTTTATAGCTGGCATTGAGCATAAGCATAAAGCCATTCTTTGGCTTTGCTCTGTAAGGGTCTTTTACAAATAACTCAGGTTGTCGCCAAAATAAAGCATTTGCGCCAATATTAAGCTTATCAAAATTAAGCAATTTAAACACAGATATACCAAAACTATATGTCATATGTTGCTCAACAATTTCATCTTTTTCTAAACCAGTAAATATACCAATAGAGCTTCCAGAATCACAACTCAAAGGATAATTGCTACAAAAAGTATCTAAATGGAAATATAAACAACCTCTATCTAGGTTATTGAGTCTGGGTGTAGCTGTTTTAAATTGTTTACCAACACTAAATCCAACTTTGATTGGTGTATAGTCTGTAAGAATGTATGAACCGAACTTTTTTTCAATTGTACCATACGGAGTAAAGACTGAACGTGCAAATGGAATAATTCCAATTTTACCAATATTAACATTGGAACACCTACACTCTTATTAAAGGTAAAGGAGTAGATAGAAGCAAAGAGTATAGGATCTAGCAGACTTAAAAGTCTATGGAATTTCATTGTATTCATGGTTATAGATCCATCACCGTACATTTCTTGCATAAATATTGAATAGCTTTGAACATCATGGCCATTTCTATAATTTCTTATCTTCTCTATGCAGCTTTCTTCACTACGCCAATCTTTGTCTAACACAACATCGTTGTTTATGTAATTATATTCTATTTGATCTAAGATGCTAAAGAAATACCCCATACCTGTCACAAAATCAATTTTTTGATTACGAAACACAAGGTGATCTGCAATTTTTTGCGATAGCAAATAGTTAGCTTGCATACCACCTAACGATATCATAGTTTCTTTTTGTTGATGAGTATTAAAAGGAATGCTAGAAAAAGACAAAGCTCCTGAAAGTTTTATGGGATTTATTTCTAATTTTGTTATTTGACTACCAAACTCTAAAGCTCTCAAACCATGTCCAGAAAGCTCATGATTGAGTAGAGTAATCATGGCAGTACTATAAATGAATCCTAATCTATAAAAGGAATTTTTGTTTAGATCAAAATTGTCTGCCAAATAAGCAAGTCCAGATATAGCAGAAAATTTGACATTAGTAGATGCATTCTGCGATGAGATAATGTTGTTATCTGTAGATAATTTAATAAAAAAATCTTTTTCATTAAAAATTGCTTCTTCTGCTGAAGAATTGAAAGAAAACAGTAAAACAAAGAGGAGATATATAACTGACCAGCTCTTTTTATTTACTTTATAAAAAAGATTGCGAATTTTAGTTTTTATTCTTCCAGCTATTGAAACTTTTACTATTGTCTGACTATATATATTTTGTCCTTGAGCTAATTCTTTTCCTTCTAATTCCTTTGGTTTGTTCTTGATAGCAAACACTTGCTTATCTACCTTTATTTTTCTAGAGACTGTAACCTTCATAATCCACGCTAAATTAATACTAATCTTGATATAGCAGTGTCATGAAAATATAGTAAATAACCCTAGAAAAACATGGTAGCTTATACACTAGGATTCAGCTCAGTGAAAGAGCTGAGAATCTAATAGATAAATGTTATGTAGGTGTAAAGAACGCAACTTCCAAGTAATCATATTTATTAATTTCTATTTTTACACCAATGCTAACGTGTTACGCACTGGAACGGCAAGGGGTAAAAGGTATATTCAAAAAGTAAATGTTCCACGTGGAGCATTTATTTTTTTTAATGTATCTATAAGTCGATTTTGAAAGAGGTCTCATTTCACTTAATTTATTCTTTTCTATCAAGCCAATGACCAAGTACTAAACCTCTATGAAAATTCAACTTTTATACTGAATTACTTCAATTAAAACACTGGCTCTTCTAATAGCTGTTCACTGTTTTCATAAAGTGTAATAGAATCATTATTATTCTTGAGTAACTCCCTAATTTTGCTTTCTATTTCACTTGCAACTTCCTTATTTGACTTGAAGTAGTTTTTTACATTCTCTCTTCCTTGCCCAAGACGTGTATTGTTATATGAGTAATAAGCACCTGCTTTTTCAAGCACGCCAAGCTTTGCTCCCATATCTATTATTTCACCGAGTTTTGATATTCCTTCATTATACATTATATCAAATCTTGCTTCTCTAAATGGAGGTGCAACTTTATTTTTTACAACTTTAACTTTTGTTTCATTGCCTGTTACGTTCTCTTTATCTTTTATTGCACCGGTTCTTCGTATATCAAGCCTTACAGAAGCATAAAATTTTAACGCATTACCACCTGTTGTAGTTTCAGGATTTCCATATACTACTCCTATTTTCATACGAATTTGATTAATAAAAATTAGCGTACAATTTGTTTTCGAAACAATTGAAGTTAATTTCCTTAATCCATGGCTGAGTAATCTTGCTTGTAGGCCCATATGTTGATCACCCATATCACCTTCAATTTCAGCTCTTGGGGTTAAAGCCGCTACAGAGTCAACAACTATAATATCAATTGCACTTGAACAAACTAGACGTTCAACTATTTGCAGCGCTTCTTCTCCACTATTTGGCTGTGAAATCATTAAATGTGAATCTTTGGTATTGACTCCAAGCTTACTAGCGTATAGTAAATCCAGAGCATGCTCTGCATCGATAAATGCACATACTCCACCACTTTTTTGTGCTTCAGCCATGACGTGTAAAGCAAGGGTAGTCTTACCAGAGCTTTCAGAACCAAATATTTCAATTATCCGACCTTTAGGTAAACCGCCACCAAGCGCCATATCAAGCGCAATCGACCCAGTGGAGATTCTAGGTACCTCTTGTATAGGATTTTGGTCTGCCCACATTATTGAACCAGTACCAAACAATTTATTTATATGACCGATTGTATTATCTAAAGCTTTTTGCTTATCGCTGTTTCGTTCTTCTTGATTATTCGCCATTGTTTATTTATAAATTTATACATTTTTATGATAGTCAAAAATAAGTAATATGCCAAGATTTTTCTAGGGTTTACTCACCGCTCTTAAATAAGAATGATTAAAATAACAATAAGTTTGCACTGCATATGGTACTGTAAGGAATATAAATTGCCTTCAAATTGAAATAGACAAATTTACTACTTTGTAATAAGCTTTTTTTTTATATAAATCTGTAAAAGATTGTAATTAAGGGGTGATTTTGTTAATAAAAAGTAAAATAAAAGAAAATCTAGCATATGCTTATCAAATCTTGTCTTACCTTGAGTTAGATGATCATACATATACTCATCTCTCAGCACGCTCTGAAGATCAAAAAGCATTTTACATTTATCCTTTTGGTATGCGCTTTAATGAAGTAGATGAAGATTCGTTAATGAAGGTATCACTGGGTGGTGATGTGATTGAGGGTAAGGAATATCAATATAATAAAACTGGCTATGTTATTCATGGCTTCATTTATTAAGCAAGAAAAGATGTCCAGGCAATTTTTCACTTACATACACCTTCTACCGTAGCAGTTTCATCCCTAAAAGATGGATTACTTCCTATAGCCAATGGGCGTTACATTTTTACAATAGAGTATCTTATCATGATTATAATTCACTAGCACTTGAAGATGCGGAAGGCAATAGATTAGTAAATGATCTTAAAGAAAATTTTGTCATGTTAATGCATAACCATGGTTCTATAACATGCGGTCGAACGATAGAGGAAGCAATGTTTTATACATATCATTTAGAACAAGCATGTAAAACTCAATGTTTAGCGCTTTCTATGAATATGGAGTTATCAATGCCAAGCGGAGAAACGTGCTTAAAGGCTGTAAATGATCTCTTATCTTTTGAGAATAATCTTGGCGAAAGAGACTGGCAAGCGTGGGTTAAACTATTGAAAGCAAAAAAACTTAATAAACCTCTATAGCTCTTTTTTAACATCTAAATAAACTTATCAATTCCAAATTTTGTTGATAAGGGCTAGTATTAATTCAGTATTTACTGTAAAATTAATTATTTATTAAACAATTTGACTTATGCGTAAAATATTAGTTTTACTATTAATAATATTACCGCTCAAGCTGTATGCAGTTGAGATTGAAGTAATTGCGGATGTAAATGGTGTGCCTATTTCAAATTTAGATATTGAAAAGCGTATTAGCTCAATACATTCGTTGTTTGGTGCTCAGAATATTGATCAAAAAGAATTAGGAGCTCAAATTTTGAGACAATTAATAGATGAAATGATTATTACCACTGAAGCTCATAGGTTGAATATAAAGTTAAGTAATGAAGAGTTAAATAACGCCGTTACGCTGTTTTTAGTGCATAACTTTAAAGTGAAAGAGGATGAAGTTGATCAATATATAACAAAAAATAATATAGACCTTGCAATTTTGAGAGAACAAATGAAATGCCAGCTTTTGTGGGTCAAGGTTATTGAGACTAGGATTGTGCCTTTTATCAATGTAAGCGATAAAGAGGTAGATGATATAAAAGGACAAGTGGAAAAGTCTGATTATCTAGTTCAATTTCAGGAATTTACAATTCCTCATCAAGAAGATAAAGATGATTACTATGTAGGAGTAAATTTTGCGAAGAAGTTACGTAATAATGATAATTGGGAACCTTCAATAGAAATGCGTCAAACTACGGTGAATCTGAGTCAAATAAAAGATGAACTTAAGAATATTTTAGAAAAATTAGAGGCTGGTAATGTTACTGATCCAATAAAATCAAATGAAGGTTACTCTGTAATAAAGATGGTTGATAAAGTAAAGCTTGATCATGCCTTGCTAGAGAGTACCTTAAAATTAAAGCAGGCTATTATTGAAAGCCTAGAGGATCCCTCAGGAAGATACAAAGAACAAAAAGTCAACTGTTTAAACTTTGATGAATTTGCTAAGAGTTTTAAATCACCAAACCTGAAAGAATTTGAAATAAAAATGAGGGATTTAAATCCTGATTTGCAGCTTTTATTTAGCAAAGCCAATATAGATGAAATGGTTGAATTAAGAAGCGATGGAGCTTTAAGATTAATGATGATCTGTGATATTAAGAATGATATTTCAAATTTAGAGGCAATTAAACAGCAAATATATCAACAAAAAATCATGTCTCAAAGTAACCTGCTTTTAGATGATATGAGAAAAAATGCAGCTGTTAGTGTCTATCGCCATACATTTAAAGGTATGAACTATAAAGAATAAAGAAAAGCTAAAAGATGAAAGGATTATAAATTAGCAGAGATAAAGAAACCCATATTCAATTGATTTAAGCTGTAAAAGAAGTTCAATATCAAAGTGTATACAAAATTTCAGTTTACAGTTAAATATTTATATAATAGCTTATTACTAAAGCATAACCGTTATGCTAAAGCAATTTTATATTTCATTTTACTGTAGGGCTTACATTAATGTATAAAGAGACAAAAGAAGAATTCAAGCATATTGCTATAGAAAAATCATCTAACCTAATTGATAAAATAAAAGACCATCCATTTAATACTGAATTAATGAGTGGTGAGCTAAGTTATGAAAAATTTAAATTCTATCTACAGCAAGATTTTCTATATTTGGTGGACTGTACTCGTGCTTTATTGATTATTGCAGCTAAATCTGATGATATTAAAATACTAGATAAGCTAACTTTTGTGGCTGGTGGAACGTTTTGTGTACGAGACCAGTATAGAGAAAATTTTACAGATTGTGATTTATCTGACAATCACAGAAAATCTAAATCTTGCTCTGCTTTCACTGATTTTTTTATGCGTGCTGCATACCATAATTCAGTAGCTGAAGGATTAGCAGCTTCTTATCCGTGTTTTTGTATATATCAGATAATTGTTAAACATATGATAGCAATAACAGAAAAACAAGATAAAGGTGTTGCTAAAGACAATCAATATCAGAAATGGATTGGTATCTATAGCACCGATGCAATGAATAACACAATTGATGCCGTAGCCGAAATTATGAATAAGCTTTATACAAAGGCTAATAGTATGGATTAGAGCTTGAAATAGCTTTTTGGGACGAGATGTACTACTCTAATAAATCAAATAATGAAGAAATGCTAGCAGCAAACTCTTTTTGATATTGTTAGTGTGGTCAGGTGGTATACAGTTACAGTGTTTAGTGGTATAATTAAGAGCTGTTATGGTTCAAATCTTTTAAAAGAGCTGGTTGATCATCCTTTTAATACTGAATTAGTGAACAATACACTTAATATAGAAAGTTTTAAATTTTATATTCAGCAAGATATGTTATTTACAGATGAGTATAATCGAGCTGTGTTAATTATAGCATCTAGAATAGAGGATCATAATAACATAATGCCACTTATAAGGTTAGCTCAAGCAGGAGTAGCTTTCAAGAAAGTCTTACAAGATCACTACTTTAATGTATATAACATAAGCTATGTTGGAAAGTCTCTTTCATGCTTTAATTTTACTAATTTTCTTTTGTCTATTTCATATAGTAATACTCGTGAGGCTATAACAGTTTTATATTCTTGCATGTTTGTATATAAAGCTGTTTTTGAAAGTGTAAAAAGGAGATTAAGGGAAAATAACAGATTCAAAGATTTGTTTAACCTTTGTGGTGGACAACTGGGGGAATTAATTTTTACTACTTTAGAAGGCTTGATTGATGAATATTCTAATAAGGCAAATGAGCGGCAAAAAAGTAGAATGCTTGAGTTATTTCGAATAACGGCTAGATTTGAATTAGATTTTTGGGATAGCGTGTACAATTTTCCATCACTTAATATGAAAGGTATCGCATTTCCAAATGTCTCTTAAGCGTTATCAATTTTATTAGTGATTTATAAATCACAATTCTGTACTAGTTCGATATAAGCTCCTAAAATTCTCGTATTTTTTTATGAAAGGACAAAAATTTAATAAGCTTCTATAGCTCTGCAAACTTTTTTCGTGTATAAATTTATAAATAATAAAAGGTCTTTTTAATAAATTGCCATTAGATATTGAGTTTCGAAGAAGGTTTAAGGGGTAAAATGAAGTAATTTTATGTTATATAATTTATTATTTTTATTACCACCCGAAGTTGCACACTCTTTAGCTATTATTGTACTAAAAAAGATGCCTTTTAGAAGGCCTATAGAGCTGCCAGAATCTTTGAGTGTAAACTTTTTTGGCAATAAGCTTAGAAGCCTCTTAGGTTTAGCTGCAGGTTTTGACAAGAATGCAGAGGTTATAAGGCCTATACTTTCGTTTAACTTCGGATTTGTGGAAGTTGGTACTGTAACTAAGAATCCACAATATGGAAATAAAAAACCAAGAATTTTCAGGTTAGTACAAGATCATGGAGTAATTAATAGGCTAGGGTTTAACAATAAAGGTATAGATTATTTCCTTAAGCAAATAAATAAAACAAAGCTTGATAACTGTATTTTTGGTATCAACATAGGGAGAAATAGTACATCAAAGGATCAGGTTAGTGATTACATTGACTTGATTAAGATCATATATGGAAAAAGTAACTACATAACACTGAATATCTCTTCCCCCAATACTCCTAATTTACGCAATCTGCATAATAAACAAGAGCTATCAGATTTTTTACGCGCTATCACTTTGACCCGCAGGTCAATTGACAGCTCTGAATCCGTACCAATAATACTAAAAATCTCACCAGATATAGATCAACAAACTCAGGAAAATATTGCTGAACTTACACTGGAATATAAGATCGACGGGTTGATAGTAAGCAATACTACAGTAAGTCGCGATAACTTACATTCTCACCAAAGTGAGGCTGGTGGATTAAGCGGTAAGTCGCTATTTAAATTATCAACAAAACTGCTTGGTAATATGTATAAATTCACTAAAGGTAAAATATTACTTATAGGATGCGGTGGCGTTTCAAGTGGTGCTGATGCATATGAAAAAATAAAAGCAGGGGCATCCTTAGTTCAATTGTACACTGCTCTTATATATAATGGACCTCAAGTTGTGACTAAAATCAATCTAGAACTTGCAGAATTGGTCAGGAGAGATGGGTTTAAGAATATTAGTGAAGCAATTGGTTGTGTATTTAAAAATTAGTAAGTAGACTTTAATCACTTAGCTCTTAGTATGAATGTGTGGTAAAGGACATTTTACTTCAAAGTAGCAAATATGAGAGATTTAAACTACAAAATATCTGAAATTATTAATTACAAATTTAAAAATAAAGGATTACTGGAGGAGGCATTAACTCATCCAAGTGTAAATAAAAGAAACAGTGAGAACCAAATTGTAAGTTATGAAAGATTAGAATTTTTGGGCGATAGTGTTTTGAATATGATAGTGTCTTCTATGTTGTTTAAATTATTTCCTGAAGAAAAAGAGGGAGCATTAGCAAGGCGTAAAACTGATTTAGTTTGTGGTAGCACTATTGCCAAAGTTGCTAAAGAGATAGGGTTGAGCAATTTTATTATTATGAATAATAGTGAACGTTTCAATGGGGACAGAGACAATTTAAAAAATCTAGAGAATGCACTTGAGGCGTTAATAGGTGCAATATATATAGATAGTGGATTTGAAAATGTCAAAAAATTTATTACTAAACACTGGAAAAAGCTAGCTAAGGATAAGTTGGATCCACCTCAAGATTCTAAGACCTTATTACAAGAATGGACACAAAAAAATAAATTGCCTTTACCAGAATATAAGGTTGTAAAGCAGGCAGGTCCTCCTCATAATCCCGAATTTACCGTGTCAGTGTGTATAAAAGGTCATGAAGAACGCGCATGCGCCTTTAGTAAAAAAGCTGCAGAACAAAAAGCTGCAGAATTAATGCGTGAAAAATTGAATATAAGTAAAGATGTATAAGGTATATGCAAGTAGAATCAATTCACTCACCAACGTATAATTGTCTTGGTCTGCAGATCTTAGTTTCTTTGTCATTAATCATTTCATACCACTGAGTAACCCAGCCAGTAGTTCTTGCAAGTGCAAAAATAGCAGTGAACATGCTTGCAGGAATGCCAATAACATTCATTATTATACCTGAATAAAAATCAACATTTGGGTATAACTTGCGCTCGACAAAATACTCATCTCTTAAAGCAATTTTCTCAAGCTCTATTGCAATCTCAAGCAGTTTATTGTTTTGTGTGGATTTATTTAGAATTTCATCGCACGCGTCTTTCAATATGAGTGCACGAGGATCATAATTTTTGTAAACGCGATGACCAAATCCCATTAACTTGAAAGGATCCTTGTCATCTTTGGCCTTTGTAACAAATTTATTTACATCTCCACTTTGTTCTATTTCCTTTAGCATATTTATTACCGCTTCATTAGCACCACCATGCGCTGGTCCCCAAAGTGTAGCCACACCTGCAGCAAGAGATGCAAATAAGTTAGAACCGGCAGACCCAACTAGCCTGACAGCTGCAGTGGAAGCATTTTGCTCATGATCAGCATGGAGAATAAATATTTTATCCACAGCCTTAGCAAATTTGTCATGCTCAATGGTATCACCAAACATCACTCTCAAGAAATTTTCACTGTAGCTTAAAGTATCATCGGCACTTATGAATTCCTGATTATTTATGTGCCTATAGATCGTTGCAACAATAGAGGGGATTTGCGCTATTACAGAAATTCCAAAGTCTAAGTTTTCGCCATTAACATTATTGTTATGTTCTGTATGATAAGATGCAGCTAAACTCGAAAAACACGCAATTAAAATTGACATAGGGTGAGCGCTACTTGGAAATGCTTTAATGACATTTATAATATGATCCGGTATTTTTGATAACTTACCTATTTTTGAGAGGAATTTTTCTTGTTGCTCTGAATTTGGCAATTCACCATAAAGTAAAAGATAAATTACTGCTGTGAAATTATTATTCTCTGCTAGATCAGCTATATCATGTCCTCTGTATTTAAGCACACCTTTATCCCCATCAATAAAAGTAATCGAAGAAGAACACGAAGCTGTTGAAACAAATCCAGGATCGTAAGTGAATAACCCCGTTGTTTTATACAGGCCTTTAACATTTAATACACCAGGGCCTATCGTTCCACTTAATATAGGCAATTCAATTTTTGATCCATTACCTAATTCTAATAATGCTTTTTTATCCATCACTTAAATTTCACATAGAGTATATAAACAGAAAGTATATATCAACCCAGTTAACTTTATGCTAACTAGCTATATTAAGCAGTCATCAACGCTTTTACTTTTGCATTTAGACGACTTATCTTGCGTGCAGCAGTGTTTTTATGAAGAACGCCTTTATTTACACATTTATGTAAATTAGATTCAGCATTTCTAAATGCTAAAGTAACATTTTCTTTATCACCAGCTTTAATTATATCAACTAATTTTCTAATAGCAGTACGAGTTCCATTCTTACGCATCTTGTTTATTAAAGTGCGCTTTGCTATTACTTTTATCATTTTTTTAGCACTCTTATGATTTGCCATATATTCAATACCTGTACTTTTCTTTCATTATAAAAATTTTTTGCTAATTTGCAACAGATATAGCTAACATAATCAAGATTCAGATGATTGTTATTTAATCTATTAACCAACAAACCTCTTGCATAACTCAGTTTTTGATGGCAATTTTATCGTTGAGATTGGAGTTTTTTCTAATGCTTAAGCGTATCTAATTCAGAGAAGTTACCGCCTTTACCTTTTACAGAAGAAGTTTGCTTGCTGCTTTTACTACTGCTTTTCATTGGAATTGTGGGCTTTATCAAAGCTATTTTTATTACTTCATCAATATTCTTAGCAAAAATTACGTTAAGGCCCTCTTTAATATTTACTGGGATTTCTTGCATATCTTTCTCATTTTCACTAGGTATAATGACAGTTTTAATTGCTCCCCTTAGTGCTGCAAGCAATTTTTCTCTTAAGCCGCCAATAGCTAAAACTCTACCACGTAATGTTACTTCACCTGTCATAGCAACGCTTTTATCAATTGGTATGTCTGTCATAAGAGAAACAATTGATATACATACTGCACAACCAGCAGAAGGACCATCTTTTGGTACAGCACCTTCTGGAACATGCAGATGTATATCATTATTTTGAAATTTTTTTGGTTTTATACCAAATGATAAGCAATTTGACCTAATGTAACTATATGCAGCCTTGATGGACTCTTGCATAACTTCCCCAAGCTTTCCTGTATATTTTATTTCTCCCTTTCCAGGAATTAATACCGATTCTATCATTAGGATATCGCCACCTGTTTCAGTGTAAGCAAGCCCAGTTACTATCCCCACTAAATTTTCATTTTCTGCAATGCCAAAGGTGTATTTACGCACTCCCAAATAATCTTGTAAATTATCCACTTCTACAGATATTTCTTCACTTTTGTCAGTGAGTATTTCTTTAACTGCTTTTCTCATAAGCTTTGCAAGTTCTCGCTCCATACTACGCACGCCACTTTCACGTGTATATAACCGTATCAATTGATATAAAGCATCATTACTTATTTTCCACTCCTTCTGATGTAAACCATGTTCCTTCTTTAATTTGGGAATAAGGTGATGTGTAGCAATATTGATTTTTTCATCTTCAGTATATCCAGAAAGTTGTATAATCTCCATACGATCACGCAGAGGATGTGGTAAATTTAAGCTATTTGCTGTAGCTACAAACATTACACTTGAGAGGTCAAATTCAACTTCTAAGTAATGGTCAGTAAAATGCTTATTATGCTCAGTATCTAGAACCTCAAGTAATGCAGAAGCAGGGTCACCTCGTGAATCAAAGCCCATTTTATCTATTTCATCAAGCAAGAAAAGTGGGTTACATGAATTTGCTTTTTTCATGTGTTGAATGATCTTACCAGGCATAGAGCCAATATAAGTTTTCCTATGTCCACGTATTTCAGACTCATCTCTTACTCCACCAAGAGCCAGACGAACAAAATCTCTTCCCACTGCTTTTGCAATAGATTTAGCCAAAGAAGTTTTACCAACACCTGGCGGGCCAACTAAGCAAAGTATAGGACCTTTTATCTCTTTTACTCTTTTGAGCACTGCTAAAAATTCTACTATTCTGTCTTTTACTTTCTCTATGCCATAGTGATTTTCATCCAGAATCTTTTTAGCTGCATTTAAATTAATTTTTGTATCTTTATACTTTCCCCATGGTAAATCAAGTAACCAGTGTAAGTAGCTTGATATAACCGTAGCTTCAGGCGAAATAGGGTTCATTTTTTTATATCTCTTCAAATCAGCCAGAGCTTTTTCTCTAGCTTCCTGAGAAAGTTTTGTCTCGTTTATCTTTTTTTCAAATTCATTGAGTATATTCCCATCATCACCATTTTCAAATTCACCCAACTCCTTTTGTATAGCTTTTAATTGCTCATTAAGGTAGTAAACTTTTTGAGTGCTTTCAACTTGAGACTTAACAGTTTTATACAAACGGTTCTGCGCATTTAAAATGCTTATTTCTTTTTGGATTAAATCAAAAACTTTTTCTAACCGCTTTTTTATATCATAAGCTTCAAGTATATCTTGCTTATCAGATACTTTTATATTTAAATGCGAAGCTACAGTATCTGCAAGTTGGTCAACATTTTTAATTTGAGCAATATGATTAATGGCAATGTCAGCTTGATTCTTTTTGTTTAATTTACACCAATTATCAAAGATATCTATTACAGAACGCCTTAAAGCTTCTAAATCAACATTACCTTCTTCATCTATTTCGTGTCTATCACTATCATGATTTTCTAACTCCACCCTAGCTTGTAACAAAGTGCGAGAGCTAATATACTCTAAAATTTTTCCTCTACTTATTCCCTGAATTACAACTTTCACTGCATTGTCAGGTAGCTTTATTAATGGTTGTACAATGCGTGCTAATACACCTACTTCATAAAGATCTTCTGGATCTGGGTTATCAATAGACCCATCCTGCTGTGTAATAAGAAATATATAATTATGGAAATCGCTACTACTTATTGCATACTCTAGAGCATTAATCGATTTTTCTCTGCCTATGAATAAGGGCATCATTGTACTTGGAAATATCACCAAATCTCTTAGAGGCAATACCGGCAACGTAGTTAGGGTAGTACTTATAGCACGTTCAATATTCATAAGTATAATGCCTCATATCAATCGTTAACCGTTTTAATGTTACCATTACTATTATGATCAATTGTTACTTTTCCTAGCTCTACCATCTTTTTTGTAACCAATATAGTGCTATTCTCAAATTCACCACTTCCAGCTTTATACATAACGTCAAGTAAAAGTGATTCTAAAATAGCACGCAGCATTCTAGCGCCGGTTTTAAAGCTAATAGCTTTTTTAGCAATAGCTGATATTGCTTCATCTAAAAACTCAAGGTTTACTTTGCTAAATGCAAGTAATGCTTTATATTGCTTAATCAATGCATTCCTTGGCTCAGTTAATACATGCACCATATCTTCATGGCTTAGCTCATCTAAAACAGCAATTATTGGAACACGCCCAACAAATTCAGGTATTAAACCAAATCTAATCAGATCTTCAGGCTGGACTTCACGTAGAACATTTTTTTTCTTTTGCTCCTTAGAATGGCTTATATCTGCACCAAATCCAACTGATGTTCCCTTTTTTCTTGCTTCAATGATTTTGTCTATTCCTTCAAATGCTCCACCACAAATAAACAGTATTTTACTGGTATCTACTTGCACAAATTCTTGTTGTGGATGCTTTCTTCCACCTTGTGGAGGAACGTAAGCGACCGTACCCTCCATGATCTTAAGTAAAGCTTGCTGAACGCCTTCACCGGAGACATCACGAGTAATTGAAGTGCTTTCAGATTTTCTTGTTATCTTGTCTATTTCATCTATAAACACTATACCACGTTGAGCTTTTGCCACATCGTAATTTGCGGCTTGTAATAATCGAGATAATACACTTTCTACATCATCACCTACATAACCAGCTTCGGTTAAAGTTGTTGCATCAGCCATGGCAAATGGCACATCTGAAACTTTAGCGAGTGTTTTAGCCAATAAAGTCTTACCAGAACCTGTAGGCCCAATCAGCATGATATTTGACTTCTCAATTTCAATATCACTTATAGCATCAAATTTTACCATAGACTGACAATGATTATACATAGCTACGGAAAGAACGTGTTGTGCATGCTCTTGACCGACAACATGCTTGCTGAGAAAGTTTTTTATATCCTCAGGCTTTTTAAACAAAATTTTTAAATCAGATATTGGGTCTGAATGAGAAGACCTAATCTTTTCTTGGCTTATCGCTTTATGAGATAGTTCTATACACTCATTGCAAATAAATACCCTTACATTATCTGAAGAGTTAGTAATTAGTTTATCTACTTCATCTTGTGCTTTATTGCAAAAAGAACAGTAGCTTAAGTCATTACTGTTATCCATTATGCTACCTTTCTAATATCTTCACGTTCTGATATCACTTTATCAATTAAACCTATTTTTTGTGCCTCTTCAGGGTCCATAAAATTATCCCTTTCCATCATTCCTTCAATCTTCTTTAGCGTGTTTCCAGTGTGCTTTTCATAAATTTGATTTAGTGCTTTCTTTACTCGCAAAATTTCCTTAGCATGTATTTCTATATCTGTTGCCTGACCTTGATAAACACCTGATGGTTGATGTGTCATAATTCTTGCATGAGGCAGTGAATAACGCTTATTTTGTGCACCTGCGGCAAGTAAGAGAGAACCCATGGATGCAGCTTGACCTATACATAAAGTTGAAACATCTGGCTTGATATATTGCATCGTATCATAGATTGATAGACCGGCTGTTACTACACCACCTGGGGAATTAATATACATGTAGATATCCTTATCAGGATTTTCCGATTCTAGAAATAAAAGCTGAGCTACTACTACACTGGCCATGTTATCTTCAATTGGACCAGTTACAAAAATTATCCTTTCTTTGACTAGCCTTGAATATATATCATAAGCACGTTCACCTCTGCTAGTTTGCTCAACTACAATTGGTATAAGAGTCATGTCTTTACCCTATAAAATATTATCAAACAATTCTTTTAATTCCTTTACAGACATAATTTTCTCTTCTCTATTAACCTTATCAATTATATAATCTGTAACCTTGTACTCAAGTGCTTGTCCCCTTACTAATTCTTGAAATTGCCTATTCAATTTAAAATGTTTAAGCACCTCATCAAACTGCATATCCTTATTTACATATTGATTTGCAATAACATCGAGAATATCATTTTGACTAACTGATATCTTATGTTCTGTGCTAAATTTCATAAATAACATAGCAAGTTTTACGCGTTTTTCAGCTTCTTTATGCGAATCATTCTGATCACCCAATTCCTTTTCTACTCTCTGTTGTTCTTGTGTTACTACATCAGCTGGTAAATCAAAACTATAGCTAGAATCTAAGTAATCAAATAACTCTTTTTTAAGCAGAAGCTCTTTCATCTCTTTACATTGATTAATTATAATCTTTTCTGCAAAGCTTGTTAATGAAGAATAATCATCAAATTTAATACTTTTAGCCATTTCATCATTATTCTCAAAATCTTTAGAGACCTGAATATCGTTAACACGAACAGAAAAGTCAGCTTCCTGCCCTGCAAGTGTTATTGCCTGATAATTTTCAGGAAAAGTCACTTTAAAGGTTTTTGATTCTCCTTTTTTCATGCCAATTAATTGATCTTCAAAACCATTAATAAATTTTCCAGATCCCAAAATAATTGGGAAATCTTTGCTACTCCCACCTTGAAAAAGCTTATTTCTAATTCGCCCTTCAAAATCGATTACTAATCTATCTCCATTTTTTGCTTGATAAGAACCCTCTTCAACTGCGACAAAATTTGGAAATTGTGTTTTGATAGTATCAATATACTCTTTTATATCATCTCCTTCAATCTTGACTTCAATTTTCTTCAAGCTTATTTTTTCAATATCCATTAATGGAACTTCTGGCATTGACTCAAAAGAAAGCTTGTATATAAAGTTACTTTCTTCACTTCCTTTATCAAGATTTGGCAGTGATACCACTTCAACTTTAGGATAAATGTGAGATTCAATATCGATTTTTTCCATCAAGTCACTTGAGCAATAATCAATTGCATTGTTCAGCACATATTCCAAAGCTTCACCCTTGTAATTTTTTACAACAAGATCATAAGGCGTTTTTCCAGCTCTAAATCCAGGTGATTTTGCGGTTTTTGCTATTTCCTCTAGTCTAGAATCTAGCTTTTGTTTTATATAGCCACCATCAACCGTGATTTCATATTCATGTTTTAGTTTATCTACACTAAGTTGTTTAAAGGTGTATATGTCTTTCGATATATCTATTTCAACTTTATTCTGAGTTACATTACCAGTCATGACAATTCACTTATTAATATATTAATTCATATTTTATTAAAGTCATTTTACCAGAGTTAAAATTAAACACAATCTTTAAGAAGCAAATTTTATACAAATATTGAGTGTATTGATTGATTGTAAACTCTCTCTTAAAAGTGCGGATAGAGGGACTTGAACCCCCACGAGCAAGCTCACTAGGACCTAAACCTAGCACGTCTACCAATTTCGCCATATCCGCTTGTCTTTATTATAAGTATAGAGTTCACGATATTCAAGGCTTAAAAGAATACGAAATTTAATAACTTAGCTGCACACTAAGTCTTTTATCCTTAAATGACTGCTCGTTGTGGATCCTTTGATCAAAAACCTGAACTTGGTTTACTAAAATACTGCAGTTGTTATTTATTACTTCTAATATACCATTATCAATCACAATTTTTTTTTCTTTATTACTTGTCTTGACAGTAACAATACCAGGCAGTAGATAAATAAAATACGGAGCATGGTTAGACAAAATCATAAGCTGTCCGTCTAATCCATAAATAGCAAGAGAGAGCACATCATCAAATAAAATTTGATTATCAGGAGAGAGAAATTGTACTCTAAAAGTATTCATAACCTTTAACTTTTAACTTCACTTTTAATTGATTCAGCTTTCTTAAGTGCTTCATCTATATTTCCTACCATATAAAAAGCAGCCTCTGGTAAGTGATCATATTTTCCCTCAACAATATCCTTAAAACTTGAAACAGTATCAGAAAGCGAAACAAACTTACCTGGCATACCGGTAAATATTTCTGCAACATGGAAAGGTTGGGAAAGAAATTTCTGAATTTTACGTGCTCTATCAACTATGACCTTATCTTCATCGGAAAGTTCATCCATTCCAAGTATTGCGATAATATCCTGGAGTGATTTATAAGTTTGTAATATTCTCTTTACATCAGAAGCAACTTTATAATGCTCTTCACCAATTATTTCAGCAGATAAAGACTGAGAAGTTGAATCAAGAGGATCAACAGCAGGATATATTCCCATCTCAGCTATTTGTCTTGATAAAACTGTAGTTGCATCAAGGTGAGAAAACGTAGTTGCAGGAGCTGGATCAGTTAAATCATCTGCAGGAACATATATGGCCTGAACAGAAGTAATAGAACCAGAAGTTGTTGAAGCTATTCTCTCTTGCATTGCACCTATATCAGTTGCAAGAGTTGGTTGATAACCAACAGCGGAAGGTATTCTTCCAAGCAAAGCAGAAATTTCAGAACCTGCCTGAGTAAATCTAAAAATGTTATCTACAAAGAATAAAACATCTTGATTTTCCTTATCGCGAAAATATTCGGCCATGGTGAGTGCTGTTAAAGCAACTCTTGCTCTTGCTCCTGGAGGCTCATTCATCTGGCCATAAACCAGAACAGCCTGAGATTTTTCTTGCTCTTCTATATTGATTACATTTGAAGTGATCATTTCATGATAAAGGTCATTACCTTCACGGGTTCTCTCACCCACTCCAGCAAATACAGAAAATCCTTTATGTGCTTTTGCAATATTATTAATCAATTCCATTATCAGAACTGTTTTTCCAACACCAGCTCCACCAAATAGACCAATTTTTCCACCTTTCAGATAAGGTGCCAGTAGATCTATCACTTTTATTCCTGTAACTAAAACTTCTTCCTGTATTCTTTGCTCAGCAAAACTCGGTGGCGCCCTATGTATAGATTCAAAATCATATTTACCACTCAATGGACCACGTTCGTCCATAAGCTCTCCAACAACGTTGAAAATCCTACCTAAAGTTGAGCGTCCAACTGGTACTGATATTGGTTTACCAGTATCAATAAACCCATCACCTCTTGACAGGCCATCTGTACTATCCATTGCAATACAACGGACCGTATTATCACCTATATGTTGTGAGACTTCTAGAACTAGCTTCTTACCTTTATACTCTTGCTTGCTCTCTAAAGCATTAAATATCTCTGGTAATTCACCTTCAAACTTCAAATCAATAACTGCTTGAGTTATTTTAACTGCTTGTCCTATATTCATCTTTTTATTTTTATCGATTGACACTACAAAAGAACTTCTTAAAAAATATATCTTATATTCTTAATGAAAATTGTGCAAGAACATTTGCTAGATCCTATGAACGTAGCTAAAGAAAAGAGAGTTAACGTGTATAAAAACACAGTTTATGGCTGTATACTCTATATCTTATAGCCAAGTGACGATAAAACCTTATTCTCTAATTCTTTCATGATTACCTCTTCATCTTCTTCTTGGTGATCATAGCCAAGTAAATGTAGTAATCCATGTACTAACATATGTGCAATATGAGCAAGAATTGATATAGAATATTCTTTCGATTCCCTCTCTATTGTGTCTATTGAAATTGCTATATCTCCCAAGTCACGCTCATTAGGCAACTGCTCACAGGGAAAAGATAATACGTTGGTTGGTTTGTCCATTTTCCTGAATTTTAAGTTAAGCTGATGTAGTAAATTATCACCAGCCAAAGCTATTGAAATATTTGGTTTATAATGATCTATTTTTAGTTCTTTTAGAGAAGCATTTATAACATTTAAGACAAAATCTTCTGGATTTTCTATAATATCATACCATCTTTCATTAATCACACTTACTTCTAACATTCGCTCATTCTGATTATCTCATTCCATTCAATTTCGGAGAGTAAAGAAACGGATAAACGTGACTGTTTTAATATAAGCATATTTTTCAAAAGTGGATTTTGTTTTATATCATTTAACGTCACTTGCTGGTTTAAAGATCTTAAAAATTTTACATCTACCAACCCAAATTTAGGGTTATTAGCATGATAATATTCTTTAAATATTTCAACTATACCAAGAATAGCCTTTTCCTTGCCTGTATGGTAAAAAAACGCATGATCGCCAATTTTCATGGCTTTCATATAATTGTGAGCTTGATAATTACGCACCCCATCCCACATGGCTAATTTTTCTACTTCCATTTTTTGCCATGAATATTCACTTGGTTCTGACTTGAGAAGCCAAAATTGCATTACTTCTTTCTTCTTAAGTAAGCTGGTATATCGTAAATATTGCTACCCCACTTTAAATTCATGCTATCTTTTTCAGCTGTAGAATATTCTTTTTCCTTTATTGCTTCTGTTTGATTTGGTGCTTGGCTATAAGACCATTTGAATTTTTCTTCTTTTAAGCTCGCGCTTTGGTTTGCAGATGAAGCTTCTGATTTGCTGCTATGATCAGCGTTATTTTTTTCTCCATCAATGCCAGTTGCAAGAACTGATACTCTAACCCTTCCTTCCATTTCTTGATCAAAAGTAGCGCCAAATATTATATTTGCATTTTCATCTACTTCTTCACGCACTCTGTTTGCTGCGGCATCGACTTCAAACAGAGTCATATCTCCACCGCCACTAATATTAATTAATATTCCTTGCGCTCCCCTCATTGATACATTATCAAGCAGCGGGTTAGATATTGCAGCTTCTGCAGCAATAATTGCCCTATCTTCTCCTTCTGCCTCTCCAGTGCCAATCATTGCCTTGCCCATTTCGCTCATTACTGTTTCTATATCAGCAAAATCAAGGTTAATGAGCCCTGGCATCACCATAAGGTCTGTGACTCCTCTTATACCAATATGTAAAACATTATCTGCAAGCTTAAATGCGTCAGAAAATGTAGTTTTTTCATTAGCAATTCTAAATAAATTCTGATTTGGAATTACAATAAGAGTATCCACATACTTCTGCAACTCCTCAAGGCCAAGTTCTGCAGTCCGCATACGTCGCATACCCTCAAAACCAAATGGCTTAGTTACAACCCCAACAGTAAGTATCTTTTTTTCTTTTGATCCCTTATCTTTAATTGCTGCTTTAATTTCTCTTGCTGCTTTTGCAATCACTGGTGCAGCTCCCGTTCCAGTACCACCACCCATTCCTGCTGTAATAAAAAGCATATGACTGTCTTTTATATGCTCCATAATCTCTTCGATTGACTCCTCTGCTGCACCTTTACCAACATCAGGTAAAGCACCAGCTCCAAGACCCTTAGTTAGGTTGATACCTAGCTGAATTTTGTTATCGCACAGAGATTTTTCCAATGCCTGAGCATCAGTATTCGCCACAACAAAATTCACGCCTTGTAAATTGGATTTTATCATATTATTCACAGCATTTCCACCAGCACCACCAACTCCAACGACAGTGATATTTGGGTGTAATATAGGTAAGTCTGGCAGACTAAGATCAATAGACATTCAATTTACTCAAAATTAGCGAATTCACTTGAAGATTAATTACTGCTTTTTTAACAATATGCAAATACTTTTCACCTTTATAAAATAAGTAACAAACAACATTCACTTATCCCTAATGTTTATTGGATATAAATCTTGATTAAAGGGATAGAAACCTATCCCTTTTGCTTATATAACTTAGCTTATAAATCTCCCTTTAGATATTATTAGCATTTCTAGATTTTCCTTCAAGTATTGGCTTAATCTCATTAACCTTACTATCCGGCAATCTATTAACATCATTAAGTATATCCATTACTGCCTCGATTTTATTTGCCTTATCATTATTCTTGTACGCAAGAACACCAATAGCAATTACTGCAATGGCTAAGCAAGCAGCTAGTATTATTGTTGGATTAGCCTTTACAAAACTAGATGTTACTCCAGCTACATTATTAATAAAACCTGCATACTTTGAATCTGGATACTTATAATAATGAACGAAAAGCGCACTTGCCAGAGCTAGCACACCAACTATTCCAGCTGTTTTCCATGGATTTTCTTTTACAAGATCAATACCTTGTTTAGGCACTTCTGTAATCCCTGACCAATAACCACCAGCCCATGCGTTTTTTATTTTCTCAAGTCTTGTTGTCATAAATCTACCCCTTAAATAGAATATTAAAATTTAATTAACGAGTATATGATCAAAAAAATATCCTGTCAAGTAAGCTAAATTATTAATATATCCTTATTCTGTAATTTAGCGCTTCTGCAATGTGTGCTCTTTTTATTTCTTCGCTTTTTGCGAGATCTGCAATGATTCTTGCAACTTTGAGCACTCGTGTGTAGCCACGATTGGAAATATAATTTTCTTTTAATACATATTTCAGCAATTCTAGTCCAGCTTGGTCTGGTTTGGTAAATTTATCAAGTATTTCACCATTTACTTCTGGATTAGGGTAGATATTCAATCCACTATAACGCTCAGTCTGGATTTTTCTCGCTGCTATAACTCTTTCTCTTATAGTTTTAGTGTTCTCACCTTCTGCAGAAATTTCAGGAGAAAGTATACTGACATTTGGCATTTCAATGCATATATCTATTCTATCAAGCAACGGTCCTGATATTTTATTTCTATAATCTATTCCGCACTTTGGAGCTTTTTTGCAGACCTATCTGTATCACCTAAATAACCGATCTGCATGGATTCATTGCAGCAATGAGTTAATTCATCAAGAAACAAAACTCCGTTATGAGCCATGGTAATTTCACCTGGCTTTGCGTTTTTTCCACCTCCAATTAGTGCAGGCATGGAGCATGAATGATGAGGTTCACGAAAAGGGCGTGCTACCTTGCACGGTTCACTGCCGGACTTCGTTATGCTGGAAATTATATTCACATCTATCATCTCTTGCTCGGTTAAATCTGGCAGCAATCCTATAAAGCGTTTAGCAAGCATTGATTTTCCAGTGCCAGGTGGCCCAATCAGTAGCATATTATGCCACCTGCTGCTGCAATTTCAGCTGCTCTTTTTGCAACCACTTGACCTTTTATATCCTTCATATCGGGAATTGATCTGTTTTCCTTAGGAGAATCTTTATAGCTAAAACTATTGGCTGAATTGACTTTTCGCCTTTAAAATGCCTTATAATGTCAGTAATTCTCTCTATAGCAAGAATTGAAATATCTTTTACCCATGATCTGTGCCATTTTCCCTTGGGCAGATTATCCCTTTATTTCTTTTTTGTGTTAATTGCTGTTGGTAAAACTCCTGAAACTGGCGTTACTCTTCCATCCAGTGCAAGTTCACCCATTACTATGTAAGGAAAAATCTTTTCAATTGGTATAACATTCATCACAACAAGCAATCCAATGGCAATTGCAAGATCATAATGACTACCTTCCTTCAGCAAATCTGCAGGAGAAAGATTGACCGTAATTCTTTTGGGTGGTAAGAGTAGGTTAATTGAATTTAGCGCTGCTCTGATACGTTCTTTAGATTCTGCAACGGTTTTGTCAGGTAATCCAACAATATTGACTGCCAGTACAACATTGCATAATTCTATTATGGCTATTTTGATCAAAATTTGCAAGACTTTTTATGCGAAATACTATATACAAGTGATTGTGATTGATTTCAATTTGATGAATTAACATTCTAATAATATTTTGCTTAGTCTGCCAATCCACTTGATCAAGCTTTGATTCAACACTTGAGGAAAAGTTTTTCAAGCTATCTGTAACAAGGCTCAATTCTTGTTGTAGTTTTTTTTGATCAAGCGTTCTTTCTTTCTCTTCTTCAATTTCTTTCAAATGCTGTTTCATTGTTGTGATTCTTGGTTCAAATTCTTCTTGGCTTATAAACCCTTTAGCATAGCTATCAATAAATTTTTTGATACTTAATCTTAACTTACTTTCTTGCTTTTCACGTGTTTGATTATGTAAAGGTTTTTTGTTCTCTGATAATCTACGTTGATATTCATTTGCAATCCTATCTGGCTCTTTCAAGATACTCTTGACTTCTTCCCATATAACTCCATCTAATATATCAGTGCGTATTGATTTATTATCGCAGATTTTATTGCCATTGAATTTGCTAGAGTTTGTACCAGAGCAACGATAGTAATAATATGTCGACTTTTTATGAACGTGGTTTGTACCACAATAAGTATATTGACAACGTTGACATACCATTAAACCTTGCAATAAATATGTTTCTCTTCTTTGTCGTACTCTTGCTCTTTGCCTATTTTCAGTTAGTTGTGCCTGCACTGAATCAAATAAATGCTCATTGATTATTTTTGGTACTGGAATATAAGTCCAATTCTCTTTATCACTATTAAAGCGACCACTTTTAAGTTTACCACAAGTTCCTTTTTTTGATTTTTTTACTTGTGGTTTTGAGCATGTCCTAGTTTTACCATAAGCTGCTTGTCCTATATAAGCAGGATTTTTTAACATGTTCCAAATAGTGCTCCTTTTCCAATACCTTTTTCCTGTTCGTGTTATTACCGGTATCTTATTCAGTTCATGTACAACTTCTCCTATACTTGCTCTTTCTTGGCCAACCCGACTAAATATTTTACGCACTATATTTGCCTCTTCTTCATCAACCTCAAATTGAGCACTTCCTTCACCTACATGTTTTGCTATGTAGCGATAACCGTAAGGCGCCCTACCCATCACACTTATACACCCAGCTCTGGCCGCATGAAGTTTACCTCTACGGTTTCGTTCCATAATCTTTGCACGTTCATACTCTGCTATTGCTCCCTGAATCTGTAGAAATAAATGGGAATCCGGATTATCATCAAACTTATGATTCAAAAATACTATTTCAGATCCAGCCTTTTTAAACTCTTCGAGTAAGATCATTTGATATGAAAATTTACGTGATAGCCGATCAGGTGAATGAATATATATCTTATCAATCTTACCTTCTGCTACTCTATCACGTAAATTTTCTAAGCCAGGACGTTCTAAATTTGATCCACTATAACCATTATCGACAAACTTATGCTCATCTAATAACTCATGTCCATCGCTACTAATGCGACGCTCCAATTCTACAATCTGACTCTCTATCGTATTCTCCTGTGCTTGTTGTCTTGATGAAACTCTTGCATATAAGCTTACTGTTGTCATTTTCTTTCACCTCCTTTATTTTACATTTCAATAATTGTTCATAAGCATCTGCTAGATATGTATCTGCCAATCGATTAGGCTTATAACCCCAATAAATAGCCAACTCTCCTTTTTGCATGTTTTTCTTCCTGTGAATTTTTTTATAGGTTAGGAGACTTCTATTAAACTAAACCAATGCACACCTTATGTCTCGTTTAAGAAAGCTATCTAGTTCACACAAATTCTCCCTAATAAATATACAAGATTTGAAGAAATTATGTCCAAAAAATCTTTGCCTAAATCATCATATTATGTATAACATGGCTTATTTAATATGTTATGGAGATTTATCCAAGTCATAAATTCTGGGAGAGCGACTTAGAAGTTCCTGTTAACCTTTTATTAGATCGTTTTCAGGATTCTAATATACGTCAGTCTTGGTTAGATTCCCTTTCTGGTAAACAACTGAGCATTATTTTTCAGCATTGCTTTAAAAATCATTTAAATGGACAACTTTTTCAAGACGGAGACTACGATGATAGATCCACTCAACAAAAACGTAAGATACTTGCCAGTTACTCTGACTCTCTTTTTAACTATTATCTCATTAGCTACTTTGATCGTACGAAACTTGAAGCTACAGTCAGTGAAGTAGCAAGATTTGCCCTCACTCAAGAGTTAATGAGATCGTACCTGATAAAAAATAATACTAAGTATGATAAAAGATCCTTGTTATTTTTACTGTTTCACATAAATTGTGAACTTCTAAAATCTGTCTATCACTTTGATAAAGTACAAAAGAGAGGTTTCGTATCATTTGCTCTACAGAAATCACCAAGACAAATAAACACTTCATTCAAGGAATTTATGTCACAAGAAGCTGTAGAGCAGATACTGAAGTTTGAAAACCAATTGCAGGGTTTTTTCCATCATCAAGATCGGATATATATGTTTGTACGTCGAGGAAGTGACATGGATTTACTGCTTAATTCAAACAAAGTTGTTCATGGCCATAAACCTGAGTGGATGATTTTAGATTTTTCGATTGATGGTACAAAGGTTAATCTCTGTGCTAAAAATACCAATAAAGCTGTGGAAATAGCAAATAGTATTGTAAGTGGTTATTTTAACTGCGAATGTACTTTTGTAAATATACAGGATAAGAACTTTCTACTACAAGTGCATAAATTCCTTCAAGCATGTATAGAGGGTTCTGACCCTAATATTTGTATATTTGAGTTAAATTTTAAGTCAGATTATTTTAAAAATAGTAATACATATCTTACTTTAAGTGTAAAGCCGTACGATCCTATTGCACCAGAGTTACATATTTTAAAGCCGTCTATTGGCAACATACTACAATCTATTCAATCAGCTAAAGTAATGTTCCAAAACAAAAAGGTAACATTTTCTTTCAAATCAAGTGGGGAAATTTATTATTCAGAGCATCCGCTCAATAAAAAAGAAAGAGAGGACCTGAAGAAACATATGGAACAATCTTATGGTCTTAAAATCCTTTCACGAGCAAATTGCTGATCTTTTAAGTTCAAATAGTTCTTGGGTTAATCCAAGTCAAAATCACATTAAAGCAGCAAGATACTTATTTGATCTTGGATTGATAAAAATGCAAGAAAGGTACTATATTGTTTGCTCTCGTGAAGAAGATCATCTTGATTGGCCAAATGTAATTGATCCAAGTTGTAGCAATGAGATTTTTATCGATCCAGACTTTGATGAAGCATGTGATGACGCTATTTGTGAAAACTGTTCTCGTCATATTTTGCCTAATACTTATAAAAAACAGAGATTTCATCTCTTATCCATATACTTAAATATAGAGAAAATCATAGACTGGTTTGAAACAAAGTTGAATGATTCAAGACTTATGTGGGAAAAAGTGGAAAAAGGAGTTTATTATATTTGTAATCAAGGTCGTATTGTAAATCTAATAATCCTTGATTTTTGTACTGATGCGATATTTTTAACTATAGATAAACTTAGAGTCCATCCGACAGTTCTCATCACTCTAAAAAAAGATATACCAAATCTATTGCTGAATCTATATGTAGTGCCAATGGTAAAACTGTTTTGTCAGCTTAAGACTGTAACTGAGATATTCCAAGAGGCAGATAAAAGAGGAGTACCAGAGGTGGTAGAAAATACTTCTTTGCAAGTTTTACCAGCTTCATATATTTCGCTTAAACGTGTTGAACCAATTATACCAACAAAACTTTTGGAGTTACAAGTAGTTAAAGGTATGGTATATGTTAATAGTATTGAAGTTATAAATAAAAAAGCTGCATCATGCCTTAATATTTTTCGAATATTGTTCAAGCAATTTTTACATGACTGTGAGAAAGAATTACCACCTGAAAAACATACACTTCTCAATATTAATCAGTTAGAAAAACTCTTGGGACTTAGTTTAGAAGCAGATTTAGAACATCAAATCAGAAAACCATTAAACAAGATGCAAAAAACGATCAAAGCTACATTGGCTGAGAAATTAGGATTAAGTATTGAACGTGATGATGTAATACAAACCCTTGGTTGGCAAAGATCATCACATGGTTATCGTATTAACCCTTTTACTTTGACTATAAAAAAATAGAGTTTTTTGTTATCAAAAATAGTTTTTTTCAGCTCCATGAATAAATTTTCCCACTCCACGTGCAAATGGTCCTGTTTTAATATCGAGCCATTTATCCTCTTTTGAACCATTAGCCATTCCTTTAACTATTTGCTTTGCCTGTAAAAGCTCTTGCACTATACGCTCTAATCTATCTCTTCCCATACTATGAAAAACTTCAGGCAGTCTATGTCGTTGTTTATGTATTCCTGCACTTCCTGTGTGAGTAAATGGATGTCCTGAAATAGCAGCTCGCGCAATTGAATCAATAAGATATATTTTAAGATCTTTATCGCTAATATTTTGAGCTTTTAATTGTTCAGTGATGTCTTCCAATAGCCCTGTTTCTTCATTTCTTAGGTAAGTGCGTATGGTACGATCAGCCAGGCCATTTGCTTTAACAACAGCTCCATAAAATAGTGCATTTTGTCTTGGGATTTTTCTAATTGACCTAAAAATCATTGGTTTAGTCATATCTTCAACAGGCCAAAAAGCAAAAGAACACCTGACTCCATTTACGAGAGCAGAAGTGCCTCGAATAGCATCTCGTGCTTGCTCTACTGTTGATATAGGCTTTTCTCCCTTCAGCTTTCTCATATGATGTGCAGTAATTATTGAAGCTCCAGTGCTACATGCTAAATCAGATAATAAACACATGAGATAATCCCCTACTGCTGGATCAGCATTTAAATCTGCATGAATGAAAGAAGCAAGGGGATCAAATATAATGAGCTTTAAATCCTTTATCCTGCTCAGCTGCTTCATTACCGACTCAAATTCTGGAGAGATTTCTACAACTTTACCGCGAACGTTCTTAAGTATGGTAAGAGATCCTCCGATGTTTGGTAATGGTACAATAAATAGCCTACCTTTATATTTCAATCTCTCGCATTTTGGATCAAGTCGTTCTAAGCGACGATGTATTTCATTTGTATCATCCTCCGCAGAAAATACCACCACAGATCCATGTTCAGTAACAAGTGGACCAAATCCGCATACCTGATCTATGCTACCTGCAACCTTGAGGGCTAGGTCAAGAAGTAGCATACCTTTGCCTGTATCTCCCATTGCAGCCAAAATGGAGGTTACACCCAAAGGAAATAATCCTTCAACCAAGAATCTTTGCTTTGGTACTGGGCCTACAAAACGCTCTACGCTCCAGCTAAAAATATCAAGTGGTGGTTTAATAATTATTTTTCTTGAGTTTTTTTCGATAAATTCTTCAATATTTATTCCCTCTAACACACAATCAGCAGCATCCCAACTCTTTGGTTTATTCGGTGGAATCTTAAGCGTAGCAAGTGATGCAACACCAAGTTCTAAAAGTCTCTTTTCAGCGTTTTTGGTATATTTATTACCTGCTTCATCGTTGTCTGGCCAAATAATAATATGCTTGCCCTTAAGCGGAGTCCAATCTGTTTTATCAATAGGCGCATTTGCTCCAAACATTGCTGTTGTTGCAGTTATTCCTTTCTCTATAAGTGCTTCTGCGCATTTTTCTCCTTCAACCAGAACAACCTTATCAGATTTTAAAATACCTGGAATGTTGTAGAGTGGCCTTATTTCTGGCTCTTTGAATCTTTGTTTTTTAACATCAAATGGTTTAAACTGTTTTTTCTCTAAAGGAGGATCATAACGGTAGACTATTACAATCAATTGGTTATTTTCATCGTAGTAGTTCCAACTACAAGTTAAGTATTGTTCTAAATTTCTCTGTTCTTTGAAGTTGGTTTTTCCAAGCCATTCACTTATTGAGAGCATTACTTCAGGAAACTCTATTCTCGCATTCTTCCCGTGTACCGTTGCCCAAAGATCAATAATGTCACCACCTTCTCCAGTTGCAAAATCTTTCCATAATCCGGCTCTTTCGCCTGTTAACTCTATTACAGTACTTTTGCCCTTGTTACCCTGTACATCACCTACATAAAACTTATCACCACGAAATGTCCCTCTTGGTAAAAGATGAAAAAGACAAGATCTGATGTTTTGCAAAAGCTGAGTTTTTAGCTCTAGCATAGTGTCGGTTTTTGTGGATAAATTAAGCCGTAGCTATAACTTTAGAGTTCTGCCAACGCCCATTTACTCTGCTAATGAATTTTGCTGGTATTGATTTACCGTTTCTTAGCTCATATACTACTTGCAAGACATTTGTACGTTTATTTGGTTGAAACATTACCATACCAGATGTATAAAAACTTCTTAAAGCATTAGCACCAATTAAAGCTTGAAAAGGACTTTTTGCGAGTGTAGCTGTGGATACTTTTCTGGTATGACGTGTAATAATGATTCCAGCCATAGGATTAATTACAGAACGTAGTTTTTCTACTCTGCTTTGCAGGCCAGAAAACATATTTTCATAGTCAAGAGAATCCAAAACGATAAGATCTATCGTTTTAAATTTTTCTCCTATTATATCTTTTATTCTCTCTATACCTTCATCATTTAAAGTTAATCTCATCTTTGTAGTAACAATCAAGTTTTCCTCTGCTAGATTTGGCAGCCTTTGATTAGTTATGATTTGTTGTATGCGTTCCCTGATATAATTGTACTCCATCTCATTTTGCAGATAGATTATTTTTAGTGGCCTTGCTGACTTCATCTTAAGAAACGACACTCCTGCTGCAAGATGTGCAAGCAAAGAGAGAAGAAAATAACTTTTGCCAACCTTTGGCGTACCACCAATGACTAAAAGACCACCTGGAGTGAGAATTCGTGGAGCTATTATATCTTCTGGTATTGGTGATTGATCACTTAAGTACTGCTTTACAGAAAATATTTTTTCTTCTCTTTTCCGCCCTTTTTTTCTCCACTCTTTGATTTTTTATTGAGCCACTTTCTAGCAGAATATATATCACCCTTAATTAAAATCCAAAGATCAATAATATCACCACCAGTTCCTTCAGTAAAATTACGCCAATCACCAGCTTCCTTACCTACTATTTTAACTGTAATTGTATTTCCATTTAAGTCTCCAATATAAGTTTTTTCTCGGTAAAACTCACCATTTGGAAGTAGGTAAGAAACACACTCCTTGATATTATCAATCAATAACATCTTTAACTCTTTTTGCTTTTTAGACATAAAATTCCCATACATATTTTTCATACGTGTAAAGTTGAGATTAGCTAGCTCACAAACAGTTTCAAAAGATTTTGAATTCAGCCAATTAATTGCTTCTTCTCTTAGCTTTGGGTTTTTTCCTACTGCGTCCTGAATACCTCTAGTAACGACAGCAGACCAAAGCTTTTCCTCGTCGTACTTCAAAATGGTACTCTGTCAATTTCATAATTTTTGCGGTATTCTGGAGTAACTACCGAGGCAATTTTGTTCTTCTCTCCATATTCATCAGTTATAACACCTACCTTTACTGTAAACTCTAAGCCATTTAATTCTGCAACTGAATTTAACTTACGAGCAAGGATTGCATTTTCTGAGTTATCATGTGGATGAATGTCACGTGCCGATTCCAAGATACTGCGAAGCATAGAACGACCCATTTCTCCCCAAGTATCTTCTGCTTTACTACTTTTAATACCAATTATTTGATAAATTTTGTGCTTTGCGTATGGGCCTTCAATAACGGTAAATTCTGTATTTAAATAAATGCTACCGGTAGTGGGGCTTTTAGTAAACCAATGCTCATAACCTCCAGGCTTGATTGTCATTTTTACTTTTACTATTGTCCCTTTAGGTATCAATCTACTTTGCGGTTTTACAGTGTTAAAATCAGTTAATAGGTTTTGTAACATATATCACTCTCCATGTTTAAATTTTAAAACTTGCTTTTAATCTTTGTAAGCAGCTTACCTAAGTGTGGTTCTTCAACCATACTCAGGCGTCCACTACGGTCCTTAGCTGGGTATCCCCAAGGGTTTAAAGTGTGGCAAACAAAAGAGCGCTTCTCCGTTCCATCATTTTTCTTGATTCCAATCATACTGATTACTTCGTCAACTATCCCAGGAATTTCACTAGCAGTTTTAGCCCCTTCGCATTGAGGTAGCCAAATTGGACGATTGAAATCATCGAGATATTGACCTAAAGTGCCAACTATGATGATGTCTTTGTCTCTGATGTGTTGAAATTGATTGAGCCAAGCCATCATTTCCTGAGCAAGTAATCCATATGCAGCTCTCATGTCCTGTTTTCCCGATCTCTCAGAAAAAGCCTCAGGTTGCATTTTTGCCCATAATAGACATAAACGTGAAGCAACGGTTATACTATCTACAAAGATGCATCGGTATTTAGAAAACTCAGGGAAAAGATCTTTGTACTTACCAGATACATGTTCATGGTGTCTTTGGCTATATGCTTGATCAGACTTCAGCGCAGGATTAGGCCCCCCTATAAGACAAGCAATATCTCTAGCTTCATTCCAAGTGCGAAGACTAATTGAATCTCCTTGCCAATCTTGAACAGCAAGAAGCCCTGCTTCAAAATCAAGGCAAAGTGTTGGTTCATCTACGGTCTTTAGGAGACTTGTTTTACCAATACCATAAGGACCAAAGATGACCATTTTTACAGTTGATATTGTTTGCAATCTTTCATTATTATTCAAAATTTTAAGAACCATTATTTATCCATGCTACGATGTATATATATACAAGAAAGGCAAAAATTTTGTTCAATTTTTCTTTTTGCCTTCGTAGTAAATAGGAGAAAGTTTGGCACGTATCTTCTTGATAATATTGTTTAAAGTGGTTCTTGAAACGTTGTTCATTTTGGCAACTTCATGTAAGTTAAAAAATTTAAGTTGCTCACATATATTTTGCCATTCCTTTGGTAAAACCGAGATCATATAGTCTACATCAATGCGTTTTGTTATTTCACCCTCAAGTAGCTCTGTTACATCAATGCTAATATAGTTATTGATATTACGTTTTGCACATTGCTGTTTCTTTAACATGTTAATAGCTTTATTTTCAGTTAATCTTGCTACAAAGGTGTTAAAACTACTTTTATCTTCATCATACTGATCAAGACATGGCCAAATTTCACAGAAGAGTTCTTGCTCAAGGTCTTCGTTATTCTCATCAATAAAGCACTTGGCAAGTTTTAGTCTATAGGCTTGGTATTTTACGTTTTTAACAATTATAGCTATATTTTTTAATTTCATGGTTTTCCCTAAAACAAATTAATGCTTTAAGGATGGAAGTTATTAATGCCCTTATGTAGGACAGGAGCAAAAATAAATAATACTGATGCAATTTTTAATCTATTGATATTCTATTGTTTTTTTTTGAGAATAATACTGATACAATTTAAAATAATACAGTTCAGGTTTTTGGAACCTATTTTGAATGGATTTCAATATTTTTAAGAATGGGTAGCTCAGGCTTCCTAAAGTTATATTAAAAACATATAAGAATTTCATATTTTGAAATTCAATATCACCTAAAGAGCTAAAAATGTGGATTTCGCTATTAAAAGAATAGCTTAAATTTTTAAGAGGAAAATAGTTGAAAAGTATGCTCTCTATAACCTTAAGTTCCGTTCCTAATTACTGGCTTCCTAAATCAGGAATTAGGAAGCAGGAATCTAGAATTAGCCTGTATGGCGGGTTTTCACCATGCGTTCCTAAAACCGTTCCTAGGAACGGCATATCTGAAGTCCGCCAATATGGAGGATTCTAGCTTCCTGAAACCCTTATATATAATATATATATAATACATATATAAAAATATACACATATATAAAAACATATAAAATATAAGAGTAGAATAATAAAAACCTCTAAAAGTAGAGAAACCCGTTTGAAAGGTCTTCAAATTCAAGAATTATAAAAAAAAATTCCTAAAAATTTGAAGATTTTTTGGACGAAAATTTTTCAAATCTTGTATATATATGTACACAACAATTGAAAGGCTTGGTAAACAAACTGGCTGTAAAAGAGTTTTTATGTTAGTTGTTAAATTTCGAAAATTAAAGATTTTTTGGACGTAATTTTTTCAAATCTTGTATATATATGTACTCGGCAATTGAAAGGAAATGCTCACCCTAGATCTTGGCAAACAAACCGGCTGGACTATTTTAAATGATGGAATAGTGCAAAGTGGAAGTAAGAGTTTTCATGTTAGCAGGTTTAGTGGTGGTGGAATGCAGTTTTTAAATTTTCGTAATTGGCTTAATTCACTTAAGTATAAATTTCCAGGCATTGAAGTTGTATACTTTGAAGAAGTGAGAAGACACTTGGGAACTGATGCTGCACATATCTATGGAGGGTTTTTAGCACACCTTTCTGCTTGGTGTGAAGAAAGTAATATTCCCTATCAAGGTGTTTCGGTTAAGACTATTAAACGTTTTATAACTGGCAAGGGCAATGCAAGTAAAGCTGATGTAATTGAAGCAGTGCAGGAAAAGGGTTTTTGTCCAACAGATGATAATGAAGCAGATTCTTTAGCATTAATGTTCTATGTTATGAATTTTAGTAAAGATTTTAATATGTTGGAAATATCATAAAAAGTGGGTCCTTTTGGCCAAGCTGGAGGGTTTGGTGGTCCCGACCTCGGGCCTTCTTTAGCGTTAGATATATTTCAAATGTTAACTACTTACGAAATTATAGCTGAGCAGTGCTAAAAAA
This sequence comes from Wolbachia endosymbiont of Ctenocephalides orientis, assembly GCA_028571345.1. Lineage (GTDB taxonomy): Bacteria > Pseudomonadota > Alphaproteobacteria > Rickettsiales > Anaplasmataceae > Wolbachia. The sequence goes on along the minus strand of CP116769.1, from coordinate 881,221 downwards.
GGAGAAAAAAAGGTGAGAATTACGCAAGCAGAATGGGCAAGGGAAAAAGGGTTTTCGAGGCAATATGTCTGTTCTTTAGTAAAAAAAGGAATAGTTGAGCTGGAAGATGGACTTATTGACCGAGAACAAGCAAATGAAGCGGTAGCAGCAATAAGAGATCCAAGTCAACCACTTAGGAGAAAAGAGCGCGGAGAAACACTTTCAACGATATTGCTAAAAACGCGAATAAAAAATGAAACCGAGCGTGGTAAACTTTTGGAAGCTAAAGTGAAAGCTGAAATAGGCAAATTTGTGTCAATTGAAGAGGTAAAAACTGAAGCATTTAACGTAGCAAGAGTTGTCCGTAATAATTTGCTTAATATTCCAAATAGAGTTTCAGCACTGCTTGCATCACTGAGTGACACTGAAAAGATTCATATGGCGCTAACTGAAGAGATTACAAACTCATTACAAGAATTATCTAATACTAAATTTCAAATATAAAAAAGATTTTGAATATAAAATGACTGATAACTTAAGTTTGGAGTTAATAAAGTGTCTCATTAATCAACCTGGATTAGATGTTAATGTCAGAGGATTAAATGGAAAGACACCACTACATTGTGCTATAGAATTTGATGAATTAAGCATGGTGGATTTATTACTCACGAAGAAGAATATTAATCCTTTTGTGGAGGATAATGAAGGTAAAACATCTCTTGATTACGCCAAAGAAGGGAAAAAAGCAGAAATATTACAAGCGCTAATTAATAACAAGTACGGGTCAGAACAAGATAGCTTACTTCATTTAGCTGCAATGATAGGTGAAGTTAATGCAGTTAGATATTTGATCAGAAAAGGTATTGACGTTAATGTACGAAATGCTCTGCATCATACTCCATTACATCTAGCAGCAGGCATAGGACATGAAAATGTTGTCAAAATTTTAGTGAAAGAAGGAAATGCTGAAATAGATGTCTTTGATGCACGAAATCAGACACCAATGCACTATGCAGTTAATAACAAAAAGCTGGAGATAGTAAAGTTACTACTGAGACTTGGAGCAGATGTGAATAGTGCACGCATGGGACAAAACTCAATGAAATTGTCACCTGTGCATATAGCTGTAAGTAATGCTAATTACGATGAAAGAGACTTATGTCTTGATATCCTCAAATGCTTAATAAAGGAGCCTAATGCTCAAGTAAATTTGCAGGACTACGAAAATAAAACACCACTACATTATGCTGAAAGACTGAAAACAATAGAAGTTTTACTAACGCGAGAAGATATAGACCCTCTGGTAAAAGACGATAGCGGTAAAACACCATTTGATTACGCTAAACCTGAGATAAAGAAGGCTTTGATGAGTAATAAATACGGTTCTGAAAAGAATAGTCTACTCCATTTAGCTGCACAAAGAGGAGAAATTGAGATTGTAGATGCAATTTTAAGAGAAGAAATCGATATTGATATTGTAAATAATAAAGGTTTATCACCGGTTTACCTTGCTGCGGAAAAAGGGCATTTACATGTAGTAAAGTTATTGCTGAAAAAAGGAGCAAATTATACACCTGTTTTACATTTAGCAATTAAATCAAACAATTTAGAGTTACTTAAAGTTTTGTTTACTGAAAAAAATGGGTCTTTGCTCTGCAGAGATACCGTTGTTAATTTTCCAACCCTTCATAATAAATATATAGCACAGAGAGAAATAGCAGATAAAAGGACGAAAAAACATAATAATATTATCTGCATCTATACTACATTCAGCGCAATAGCAGTAGCAGTATATATAGGGTTGATAACAACAACAATAAGCAGTGCAATCATTTTTGCAACAATAACAGGGATATTTGCTTTTGTTATAGCAATAATGGTAAGTGAGATGAGCAAAAGATATATAGAAAACGAATTTCAGAAAAAGATGTTTATGGAATTGGAGGAGTGTGGAGGAATAAACTCTACTGTTAACAATATTGAGATAGAACCAATTATGAGTAGATGCAGACAATGATATACGCCACATCTTTTTCTGAAGGTTTAAAACCAGATCCAGAGCTTAAAGTATCAGAGTGGGCGAATGAGTATCGAGTTTTAGCGCCAACTGCAGCATCAGAGCCAGGTAAATGGAGAACAGAAAGAACTCCTTATTTAAAAGAAATCATGGATTCACTATCTCCTTCTTCACAGGCTGAAAAAGTAGTATTCATGAAAGGAGCGCAGATTGGAGGAACAGAAGCTGGTAACAATTGGATTGGCTATATTATCGATCAAACACCAGGACCAATGCTAGTAGTACAGCCAACAGTTGAAATGGGAAAGCGTTGGTCAAAGGGAAGATTTGCACCGTTAATAGAGAGTACGCCATGTTTAAAGAGTAAAGTAAAAGACCCAAGATCAAGAGATTCAGGGAATACTGTACAAAGTAAGGAATTTCCAGGTGGAATAGTTGTGATTACTGGAGCAAACAGCAGTGTAGGTCTCAGGTCTATGCCAGTAAAGTATCTCTTTCTTGATGAGATTGATGCTTATCCAGGAGATTCAGGAGGAGAAGGAGATCCAGTACTGCTTAGTATTGCTCGAACTAATACCTTTGCAAGGCGAAAGATTTTTTTAGTGTCAACACCAACGATTCATGGAATAAGCAGAATTGAGAAAGAATTTGAAGTAACAGATAAGAGATATTTTTTTGTACCATGTCCGCATTGTAATTATTACCAAATATTAAAATGGTCACAAATAAAATGGGAAGATAAAAATCCAAATACAGCACACTATATATGTATAGAATGTGGTAAAAAGATAGAAAATCATCAAAAGACAGGAATTCTTGAGCGTGGAGAATGGAGAGCTACAAATCCAATAAAAGGTGAGAAAAAAGGATTTCATCTTTCAAGTCTTTATAGCCCAGTTGGCTGGTATAGTTGGACTCAAGCAGTAGAGGATTTTCTCCATGCGAAAGAAAGTGAACAATTACTGAAAGTTTGGATAAATACTACGCTTGGAGAAACCTGGGTAGATAAAGGAGAAGTACCGGACTGGAAGCAATTATTTAACAGGAGAGAATTTTTTCAGATTGGCACAGTACCAAAAGGCGAAGTAGTTCTCACAGCAGGAGTAGATGTTCAAAAAGATCGCTTGGAAGTAGAAGTTGTAGCCTGGGGAAAAGGCAGAGAAAATTGGTCAATAGACTACCGAGTATTTGAAGGAGATACAGGAGGTAGGGAAGTATGGGGAAAACTCTCTGAGCTCTTAAATCATCATTTTATCGGTGAAAATGGGCTTGAGTATATGATAAGCATGATGGCAGTAGATGCAGGATATGCGACACAAGAAGTATACAATTGGGTGAGAAGTCATCAAGGCTGTGGAAGAGTAATGGCAGTCAAAGGTGTAAATAAAGCACTAGTACCACTTAGCAGCCCAAGTAGAGTAGATATAACAGTTGGTGGTCAAAAGCTAAAGAGAGGAATAAAGCTCTGGCCAGTAGGAGTATCGATATTAAAATCAGAGCTTTTTCAATTACTTAATATTTTAAAAGAAGAAGAGGGAAAAGCTCTACCTGGATACTGTCATTTTCCTGAGTACGCACCTGAATATTTTAAGCAGCTAACAGCAGAGCAGTTAGTCAGCAAGGTAGTAAAGGGATACACCAAACAGGAGTGGCAAAAGGTAAGAGAAAGAAACGAAGTGCTAGATTGCCGAATTTATGCGAGAGCTGCATCTATTGCGCTTGGAATTGATAGGTGGCAAGAAAATAAATGGAATAGTTTGAGTGGAAAAATGGAAAGTAAAAAACCTAAAAAAGTGAGACAGAGTAAGTGGTTGGAAAATGTATAACGAAGAGTATTTAGTTCAAATTGAAGAAGCGATAAAGAAGCTTCAGAGTGGCGAAAGAGTAGTATCAATTGCATATGGTGATCATGTGGTGAGATATGCTGAAGTTCAGATAAATGATTTACTAAACTTAAGACAACGTATTAAAGCTGAGCTAAAGATTGTTGGAATGAAACCGAAGAGAAAGATTGTTTTTTCAACGAGTAAAGGAATTTTATAAATGCTGCTAAAAACCTTCAAGCAATTATTTAACAAACCAAAGATAAAAAGCTCAGCATGGGATGCAGCAGGCTCAGGAAGAAGATTTTTTCACTTTCAACCAGAGTTAGGAAGTATAAACAATTTGCTGTCTCAAAACCTTGAAACTTTACGTAGTCGATCACGTGATATGGTGAGAAAAAATCCATATGCAGCAAATATCATTGATACGATAGTGAGTAACTCTATTGGGACAGGAATAAAACCGCAATCAAAAGCAAGAGATGGAGAATTTCGAAAGAAAGTACAAGAATTATGGCTAAGATGGACAGATGAAGCAGATAGTAACGGAGTAAGTGATTTTTATGGATTACAAGCTCTAGTATGCAGAAGTATGATAGAGGGAGGAGAATGTTTTGTACGCCTCCGAAATCGTAAACTCGAAGATGGATTTTCTGTACCATTACAACTGCAAGTACTTGAGTCTGAACATTTAGATAATAAAACAAATCAAACTTTAGGAAATGGTAATGTAATAAGAAACGGGATTGAGTTTAACAGGCTTGGGCAAAGAGAAGCATACTACCTATTTAAAGAACACCCTGGTGAAAGTATGTTTGGAGAATCAGTGAGAGTGCCAGCAAATGATGTTTTACATATTTATAGACCATTAAGACCTGGGCAAATCAGAGGGGAGCCTTGGCTTTCTAATATACTGCTGAAGCTTTATGAGCTTGATCAATATGATGATGCAGAGCTGGTGAGAAAGAAAACTGCAGCAATGTTTGCAGGGTTTATTACAAGACTTGATCCTGAAGCAAATATTTTAGGAGAAAGTGAAAGTAATGAGCAAGGAGTAGCACTATCTGGTTTAGAGCCAGGAACAATGCAGCTTTTAGACCCAGGAGAAGACATAAAATTTTCAGAGCCGTCAGATGTAGGAGGAAGTTATGAAGCGTTTATGAAACAGCAACTCAGGGCAATAGCGATTGGTACAGGGATAACATATGAGCAACTAACAGGAGATTTAACCGGTGTTAATTATTCATCAATTAGAGCAGGATTAATAGAGTTTCGTAGGAGATGTACAATGTTACAGCATAACATAATGGTATTTCAGTTTTGCCGTCCTGTATGGGATAGGTGGTTAGAGTTAGCACTACTTTCTGGAGAGCTAGACATAGGTGAAGAATGGACAAAGGGAAAAGAAGGAGCAAAAAAAGAAGTAAAATGGATACCACAGGGATTTGATTGGGTCGATCCGCTAAAAGATCAGCAAGCACAGCAAATGGCAGTAAGAAATGGATTCAAGAGTCGAGCGGAAGTAGTATCAGAAATGGGTTATGATGTAGAAGAAATTGACCAAGAAATAGCAGAAGATCAAAGACGTGCAAGTGAACTGGGCTTAAGTTTTGATTCTGACGTTACGGCCAATCAAGAGGTGATATGAAACAACAATGGCTAAACAGATGTGTAATGGTAGAACCAAGGAGTTTTGAGTTACTGTCACTACAAACAGGAAAGCAGCCTATCTTTAAAAATATAAAACATGCAGTAAGAAATAGTGAAAGAGGAATAATACCGATACATGGCATTTTAACTAAAAAACCTGGTGCATTTGATGAAATGCTCGGAATGACATCATATGAGCAAATAGAAGAACAAATTACACAAGCATTAGCAGATAGTAGCATAGAGACAATTATACTGGAAATAGATAGCCCCGGAGGAGAGGTAAACGGTATATTTGACCTAGCTGACTTTATTTATGAATCAAGAGGAAAAAAGAGGATAATAGCGATAGCAAATGATGATGCATATTCTGCTGCGTACGCTATAGCTTCTAGCGCTGAAAAGATTTTTCTCACCCGCACTTCAGGAGTTGGGAGTATAGGAGTAATAGCAAGTCATATAGATCAAAGTGGATTTGATGAAAAATGTGGAATAAAATATACCACAGTGTTTGCAGGAAGTAGAAAAAATGATTTAAATCCACATGAGCCAATAACTTCTGAGAGTTTAGAAAATCTAAAAAGCGAAGTGAATCGTTTATATGAAATGCTGGTTGAGCTAATAGCACGCAATAGAAACCTTTCTGTAGAGGCAATCAAATCAACAGAAGCAGGGCTATATTTTGGCGAGAAAGCAGTAGAAATAGGTCTTGCAGATGGAATTACAATTCTTTCAGAGTTTAAATATATTAATAAAAACAGGAGTATACTATGAACGAACAAACTATAACTGACCTAAAAGAAGAAACTAATAATTTAACTAAGTATCGTACTGAAGTTCTTGAATTAATACGTTTATGTAATATATCAAAGATGCCAGAAAAGATAGGAGAATTTATTGAGCAGGGTGTAAGTGTTGAGCAAGCAAGGGAGGTTTTAATGGAATTACTTGCAGAGCAAACGAAAAAGACAGAGATACTGAGTGCAATACCACAGAATTCAGGAGAAGAGTTGATGATGCAGGTAGCGAAAAGTCGTAGGCATTTAAAATATATAACAAAAGGAGAAAAGCAAAATGAGTACTATAACCGAACAAAATAATCTAGGTGACTTATTAAAGTATGAGGCATCAAGCCTGTATTCAAGAGACTCAATAGCAGTAGCTAAAGGTCAAAATCTTAAACTTGGTACAGTTGTTGGTCGTGATAAAGACAACATGATTAAGGTAATAAATCCAACTGCCACAGATGGCACACAAACAGCGATAGGTGTAATAACAAGCGATGTAAATAGCAAAGATGGAGATACTAAAGCAGTAATAATTACTCGTATTGCTCTTCTTGCCGATCATGCAATTGTATGGCCAGCAAATATCACTGAAGAACAGAAAGCTGAAGCAATAAAGCAACTTGAAGTACGAGGGATCATTATCCGCAAGGGAGTTTAACTAAAATTAATAAGAAAAAAAGGAGAGAAAGAAATGCAAAATCCATTTACAAATACAGCATTTAGTATGACGGCACTAACAAATGCGATGAATATATTGCCGATAAATTATGGACGTGTTGAAAATTTAAATTTATTTCCAAGTAGGTCAGTAAGATTTCGACATATTACTATAGAAGAACACAACGGAGTATTAAGTCTATTGCCAACACAAGTACCAGGAGCACCAGCAACAGTAGGAAAAAGAGGAAAAAGAAAGGTAAGAACATTTACGATTCCGCATATTCCACATGATGATGTAGTGCTGCCAGAGGAAGTACAAGGAATAAGGGCATTTGGATCAGAAAGTGAACTTAAAGCGCTGGCAGATGTAATAACTGACCATTTGCAGCTAATGAGAAACAAACATGCAATAACATTAGAGCATTTGCGAATGGGAGCGCTGAAGGGAATAATTTTAGATGCTGATGGGTCAGAATTATTAAATCTGTACAACGAATTTGAAATAACACCAAAAGTAGTAAATTTTGCACTGGGAACAGCAACAACAGATGTAAAACGTAAGTGTCTGGAAGTATTGCGGCACATAGAAGATAATCTAAGTGGTGAATATATGACAGGAATTCATGCTTTGGTAAGCCCTGAGTTTTTTGATGCACTTACTTCTCATACTAAAGTGAAAGAAGCATATGAGAGATGGCAAGAAGGAGCAGCGCTAAGGAATGATATGAGGTCAGGATTTACGTTCTGTGGCATAACATTTGAGGAATATAGAGGGCAAGCAACTGACCCTGAAGGAACGGTGAGAAGATTTATTGACAAAGATACAGGGCACTGTTTTCCAGTAGGAACAGCAAGCACATTTACAACATACTTTGCACCAGCAGATTTTAATGAGACAGTGAATACTCTTGGACAGCCACTATATGCAAAGCAAGAACCAAGGAGGTTTGATAGAGGGACTGATTTACATACGCAGTCAAACCCTCTGCCAATGTGTCACAGACCTGGGGTATTAGTCAGGGTTGTTGCAACATAACAACACAGGTAGAGCAATTATAAAGCAGTGTGAGGTAGAAGAATGCTTTACCTCTTCTTAGCATGTAAATGTTAGTATATAACGGAGAAATGTGCAAGAAAATATTAAGCGATTATTTAAAGATTGTTTTGCCCATTTAGGAGAAGTGGCTTTATATAAATCAAAGGATAAGTCATATATTGTACAGGTATTAAAGCAACAGCCAGATAAATTATACGAGATTGGTGAAGGACAATTTGTGGGAGAGATGCTTTTTCTTGAGGTAAATGTTTTTGATGTACTGAGGCCAATGGTGGGAGATATTTTTGTTATTGATGGCCGTAAATATAAAGTATATTCTCCACCACTGCGAGATAATTCAGGAATAGTATGGAATATAAAATGTACAGTACTTGGAGAGAAGGATGTTTAACATTGAGGTTAATGAAAATATTGAGAGAATTATTCACAACATTGATGCTAACAAAGCCAAAATAGAATTGGCAGCGGTAAGAGCGCTAAACAAAACGGCATTATGGTTAAAATCTCAGGCTGTCCGAGAAATCAGTGAAGAAAAGCAAATTAGGCTAAAAGTAATTAGAAAAAGACTAAGAATTATCAAGGCAAGGAAAAGCACTTTGAAGGTTTTAATTAGAGCATATCTGTATGATATAAATATAAAACAAGCAAAAATAAGAACAGCATTTAATGATGCATTTATGGCAACGATGCCAAGAGGCTATCGTGGTATTTTTAAACGTGTAGGAAGAACAGCACTACCGATACAGGAGGTTAAACTACCACTTGAACCTGAGGCTTCAAGGATAATAGAAAATCTTGTTAATTATGAAGTTGAAAGGATATTTGAAAAATATTTTACACATAAGTTATTTTATGACGGCATTTTGGACTAATTTACATGAGGCAATCTGTAATACGCTAAAGGCAGAGATACCAGCAATTCAAACTTGTGAGGTTTATCCAGCAATAAGGAAAGAGTTAGCAGCTCCAGCGGTATTTATAGAATTGTCAAGTCTAGAGCAAGGAAAAGATCCAGGAACAGAGGAGCTAGCGCTGAGAGCAAAATTTGAGGCACGAATAGTGATCGATAGCACAATAGAAAATGCCCCTATTATTGTCAGATCATTAGCTGCTGAGGTTGCCAGAGTAGTAAATAAAAATACTTGGAACGTGAAAAATGTTTCACCAGGAGAATTTATATCAGGAGGAGGAGATGATTTTAGGCCAGAGCTCGATGCATATTTAGTGTGGATGGTAGACTGGGCGCACGAATTGCATGTAGGGCGATCGATTTGGGAAGTGAGTAAAATAAAACCTCATTTAATCGATGTGAATGTTGGAAAGTAATTTTGCAATTTCAGAATTGCGGAGGAAATTGGCCAACATTGTCCGTATAGGCATTGTCGAAAAAATAGATTATGAAAAAGCTAAAGTAAAAGTTAAAATAGGTGAACTTGTAACAGATTTTCTTCCATGGATAACAAATAGAGCTGAAAGTTGGTCACCACCAAATATTGATGAACAGGTAATAGTATTATCACCATTGGGAGAATTGTCTTTGGGGGTGGTGTTACCGGCAATATATCAGGAAAAATACCCTCCTCCAGAGAATAAAAAGGAAGTAAATAATGTAAAATTTCAAGATGGGACAAGATTTACATATGATAAAGAGAAACATCATTTAGAGATTGAAGTAGTAGACAAGATAACACTGAATGTTGGGGAATCAAGTGTAGAGATAACAAAGAGCGAAATAAAACTAAAAGCAAAAAGAGTAAATCTAAATTAGGGAAAGGAATGAATAAATCAGTTATACGCCTAGGAGATCACTGTGAAGGAGCGTTGCTGCATTTTTGTATAAGTGGAAGCAGAGATGTATTTATAAACGGAAGACCTGTCTGTAGGCAAGGAGATAATTTTAGTGAAGGAAAAGTAATGACACAAGGGTCGAAAGCAGTGTTTGTAAATGGCAAAGCCATTGCTCGTACTGGTGACCTAATTTCCTGTGGAGCAATAGCAGAAGAAGGGAGTGATAACGTTTTTGCAGGGTAAATAATATGCGTGGTATGAGTTCTGAAACTGGTAAAACAATAAGTGGTATAGAGCATTTAAAACAATCAATAGTTGATATTTTAACTACGCCAATTGGCACTCGTGTTATGCGCCGAGATTACGGATCAAGGTTATTTGAGCTGATTGATCATCCAATTGTACCTGGTTTTGCACAAGAACTTTATGCAGCAGTTGCAGAAGCATTAGAAAAGTGGGAGCGTCGATTTAAGCTTAAACGTGTACAAATAACAGAAATAAAAGAAGGTAAAGTAACTCTCATTTTAGAGGGAACCTATCTACCAAATGGAGAGCCGATCCGCCTTGATGGTATTATAGTATAAGGTAGTAGGATGAAAACACCAAATATTGTCGAAACATTAAAATTTGAGGAAATCTTTTCGCGAATGAAAGAAGAGTTAGTGCGTCGGAATGCAAGTTTTTCTGCACTAACTGAGAGTGATCCAGCAATAAAGATACTGGAAGTAGCAGCCTGGCGTGAACTTTTGCTTAGGCAAAGGATTGATGATGCAGCACAGGCAAATTTACTTGCTTTTGCAAGAGGTAATGACCTTGATCACTTGGCTGAATTTTATGGTGTGCTGAGAAAGGAGTCAGAGAATGATGAATCCTTAAGGAAGCGGGTAAAAGCCAAAATTGTTGGTTGGTCAACAGCAGGGAGTAAGGAGCATTATCGCTATCATGCATTATCTGCTGACACGAGAGTAAAAGATGCGCAAGTGGTATCACCTATACCAGGAAGTGTACAGATTTCAATACTTTCCACAGAAAATGGTGGAGTACCTTCAGAAGAATTGCTAGAGATCGTCAGAAATCACGTTATTCGCGATGATATTCGTGTATTAACAGATACGCTTACAGTTATTGGCTGTGGTATTATTCCCATTACTATTCATGCTAAAGTGCATATTTACCCTACTGCATCCAAAGATGTTATCGAAGCTGCAAAGGAACAATTTATCAAAGATCTTGAATCTGCTAAAGGTTTAGGGTGGAATGTTACCAGATCATGGATTATTGCCCACCTCTTTATAGAAGGTATGCAGAATATAGAGCTTACAGAGCCGATAGAAGACATCGTCGTGCAAGATAATGAATGCGTTACTTTAAATAATTTAAGTGTTAGGTAAAAATTGGTGATACTTCCTCCAAATGCTTCAAAGCAAGAGCAAATACTTACAGACATAATTAATTATTCTTTTGATGCAAATTCTCTACGGGGATTTAAATTTAACCCACAGACTGAAATGTTGCCGTGGCTAGTAGCGGAATACGGCTTGGGAGAAATTTTATCCTGGGGTAAGAAAGCTACTAAGAGTGTATTAAAAGAATGGGTCTTAGCTAAGCAAAACGGAATAAGATTTCAACGTTTGCGCGGTACACCACAGTCACTGAAGATGGCGCTGAAGTGGGCAAACATTGATAATATTACCATTCAAGAAGAACCACCAGGAGAGCATTTTGCTGAATTTCAAATTGGCATCTCTGATGTTCCTAATGACTTTTTTGTCGATAGTGTAATTGCTCTGGCAAAACTTTCTGCACCGGTAAGATCTCGATTAATGCGAATATTCAATGACTATTACAATGCTCAGCGGTTTATGTTAGATGAAAGTATTTTTGGAGATCTTCTTTCAGACTACTCAGGTGTAAAAATAGCAAAAGAAGGACCAGTATTATCGTTTGGAAGAAAAAACTCATTTGAGCTGAAAATAGGAAATCCAAGATTTAAATTTGGCACTTTTAGATCACATTATGATAGAAGTTACAGTAATGATTTATATAGGTTAGATGTTGCAACATTAGGAGAGACAGAGCCTCACACGAAGAATTACAACGGTACATATGAAAGAAATCATGAGTGGTACAACTTAGAAGCACTATATCCTCTACCACAGAGTTTATTGCCAGAAATTAAGTTTGCTAAAGCATTGATAGTATTGTCAGATAGTTGGAATTTAGGGGATATCAATGCTTGTTTTGCATCAACTACTTATGAAGAAATAGAGCATACATTTCACTTAAGTGAAGATAAACTTTCTGAGCAGATTTGGAATTTTCAACGTACACCAATTTTAGAGCGATTTAGTATAACTTATTACTATGAAGCGAAGAATTTTACTGATCAAAAAATAATAGAGTCTAATTTAGTGGAATATCACGTTGATTGTAAAAATGATTCAGATTCAAAACAGAAAGATCCCATTCATGAGCTAGAAAATTACGTAGCAGCATTCTATCTAGGTATGGTTACTTGGCATGAACATCGCCACTTACATCGCCCTTGGAAAGATTTTGATCCTATTATTGCAAAAAAATTGGACGTTTTTTCTACGGATCTTGTATATACATAATATCAACTGCACAATCAACTATGTCAGTACTCACACAATCAGGCAGAGCAGCTATTGCTGCGAGCATAAAAGAGCAACCGATACATCTTGCTTGGGGATCTGGAGATTCTACCTGGGAAAGCAGCTACAAAGTTGAAAAAACTTTTGCAGCAGGCGGCAAGATAAGTTTAGATCACCACACTATTAAAGATGTAAAAGTTTATACAGGGCAAACAATTTATCAGTCAAGCATAGATTATATAGTTGATAGTAGCTCAGGCACTATTGAGCGTGTAGCAAATGGTGCAATTATAGCAGATAGCGTAATCACTATAGAGTACACTCAAGACACACCACCGGAACTAATTACTTCTGCAACATTAATTAAGGAAGTTGGACGTCGTGTTGTTGATGAGATACTCTTTTGTACTGGTGATGATGATGGAGAGCTTCTAACTCCCACAGGTAGGTTTAAACCCTCAAATGTACCAACCAATAATTTGTACCTTAAATTTACTTTCGATTTTAACGACGCTGCAAATCAAGTTATCAGGGAACTTGGGGTTATGGTTGGTACTAAAGTAAAAGAAGGGTTACCTATAGGACAGAGATATTTTGAACCAAAAGACGTGGAAAATCCCGGAATTTTGTTAGTTTTAGAACACACCGTACCACTTATCAGAACTGCAGCAACTCGGGAAACTTTTTCATTTGTTGTAACTTTTTGAATTTTTCTAGCATAAAATGACTTTAAACGCCTATTATAACCGCTTTAATCCTGACAAAGAATATGAGAAAAGCTTGTTTCTAGCTGGAAGAGGTCTACAGTCTGCAGAATTAAACGAAACTCAGGAGTATGCTCTCTCTAAGCTTAAAGGCATAGGCGATGCAATATTTCGTGATGGTGATGTTATAACAGGAAGCAATTGTATTATAGATAGAGAAACTGGTAAAGTTACGCTTGAATCAGGAAAAATCTATCTTCGTGGAGCAGTTAGAAAAGTCGAAAAAGAAGAATTTATTATTCCACTGAGTACTATAGTTCGCATAGGTGTTTATTATCTAGAATCTACGATTACAGAACTTGAGGACGAAAATCTTCGTGATCCTGCTGTTGGTACAAGAAACTATCAGGAAGTAGGAGCTGCAAGGCTTAAAGTTTCCACCATTTGGGGTTATCAAGCAGAAGGTCTTTCTCCACGTTTTTCTGAAGGAGAATTTTATCCAATTTATAACATTGAAAATGGAGTATTAATAGAACATTCACCGCCACCACAAGCAAATATAGTAACTACTGCTCTTGCTCGTTATGACAAAGAAGCCAATGGTTCCTATGTCGTAAATGGTCTTGAAGTAATGTTCCTGCAAAAGGAAGAGGGAGAAGGAGGAAAAAAAATATTTGTGATTAATGAGGGCAAAGCTCATGTTGATGGCTATGAAATTGAGTTACCTCACAGTATTCGTGTTTCTTTTGATGAAGATCCGGATATAAAATCAGTTGAATCAGAGCCACATACTTTTCAGCCAAATAGCCAAAGAGTAATGGAACTGAAGGTTAATGATTTTCCAATAAGTGAAATCAAAAAAGTAGATATAACTGTTCAAAAAACTATTACCATTACTCACGGTTCATATTCAGGAGCCATTGATCCGATACCTGACTCTGCAGTACTTGAAATTATTCAAATTAAACAAGGCAATGTTATTTATGAAAATAGTATAGATTACAAATTAAACGCAGGAAACGTTGATTGGTCATTACCTGGTAAAGAGCCAGCTCCTGGAAGTAGTTATCAAATAACTTACCGCTGTCGTACTCATGTAAGCCCTGAAGATATAAGTGAAGAGGGATGTAAAGTAAGAGGTGCCGTTGATAACAGCTTGGTTTTGATTGATTACACCTGGAAAATGCCCCGCTATGATTTAATTACTATCGATAGCAAAGGAGCAGTAAGGAGAATAAAAGGTATAGCTCACCCTTGGCGACCATCAATGCCTAAAGCACCTAGCGGACAACTTTTGCTCTGCTACATTCATCAGACATGGAAAAACGGAGAAAAAGAAGGGGTAAAAATAGTGAATAATGCTATTCATGCTGTACCGATGAATGAGCTTGAAGCAATGAAAAAAGGAATAAATGATCTTTATGCTCTTGTTGCACAGGAACGTCTACGCAATGATGCAAATTCAAGAGAGCCAACCACGAAAAAAGGAGTATTTGTTGATTCGTTTTTTGACGATGATATGCGTGATCAAGGAATTTCGCAGTCTGCAGCGATAGTAAACAAGGAACTAATTTTACCAATAGATGTAACTATTGCTGATATTGATGGAGGAGAAAAAACTTATTTGTTGCCGTATGAACTTGAACCGGTACTGGAGCAGCTTTTACAGACCAAAGGAGAAAAGATCAATCCATATCAAGCTTTTGATCCAGTACCGGCACAAATTACTCTAAATAAAAATATAGATCACTGGACGGAGGTAAAAACAAATTGGAAAAGTCCAGTAACAAGAGTATTTAATGTTAAAGAAACGACAGAGCTGCTGTCAAGTACTTCATACGAAACTGAATTTATGAGAGAAGCAGTACAGAATTTTGAAATTGAAGGTTTTGAGCCAGATGAAAAGCTTAAGGAAATAAAATTTGATGGCATTTCTATTATACCTATGGCATAGAGGAAAAAAAAGTGGAAAAAAGAGCTAACAACCAGGGAAAATTAAAGGGAAAGGTGAAAGTACCAGCAAATATTCCAGCAGGTACTAAATTAGTACAGTTTTATGGGGATAAAGGAAGCTATGGAGAGGCAACTTATACTGGTAAAAAAACTATTACCATAGAAGAGAGAAGAAGAGTTATCGCAGCAAGAAGAGTTGATCCTTTAGCGCAAACATTTACTCTAAATGAAAGTAGGCACATAGGAGGCGTGGAACTATGGTTTGTAAATAAAGGCAAAAAACGTGTTGTTGTGCAGATTAGAGAAACAGCAGTGGGAATGCCCTCGCAGACTGTTATTGCTGAAAGCTATATTGAGCCGAAAGATATAAAAGTAGATGGCACAGCAACACGTATAGAATGGTCGCCAGTGTTTTGCCATGCAGGAGAGGAGTATGCAATAGTGCTACTTACTGATGATTCTGGTACTGCAGTCAAAATAGCAGAACTTGGCAAATATGATGCAGTAAATAGCCGTTGGGTAACAAGTCAGCCATATCAAGTAGGAGTATTACTCTCATCTAGTAACGCAAGTACTTGGACTCCACATCAGAACTTAGACTTAACGTTTCGGCTTTTGGCTGCAAAATTTAGCGAAGTTTCTCACATTATTGATCTTGGCAAGGTTACTGCAAATAACGTATCAGATTTAATTGTTTTGACGAACGTCGAAAAAGTAGCATTTGATACCAATGTGGAATTTATCTTAACAGATGAAGAGGGAAAAGAGAACTTTTTGTCTGATAATTTGCCACTTGCACTGCGTGAAAGATTAAATGGGGAATTAACGGTAAAAGCAAGCCTAAAAGGAGGGCAAAAGAAAAAAGTCCTGTTCTCTATCCTGGGTTACAGCTAGTTCTGGGTAATCTTTCAGAGTTCGGAGATTATGTTACAAGAAGCATTACAGCAGGAGCTAACACTAAGATTACCATAACATATGATGCGCTAATACCTGGCACTGCAGATGTAAAAGCATATGTACAAAAAAACGTGGATTGGCAATTAGTAAATTTAACATCAGGAAAACCAATTGGAGAAAATTTGGTAGAGAGAACTCATGTGCTATCAAATTTTAATGGTAATGATACAAGGATAAAATTGGTTTTAAGTGGAACAGTTGTTTATCGCCCTAAAGTCAAAAATCTACGAATCATTATCACTTAGCAGAATGTCAGATGATAAAACAAGTAGAGGATATTCTTTGCCTCATCCAGAAAATATTGCTGTGCAGGATGTTGTTCGTATCCGTACCACAATTGAGAAAATAGATGAAGATATTACCGAAAGAGAAGATGAGCATAATCAACTTAAGAGTAATTTTGAGCGGTTTAATTTTGAGACTTTTTTAAATTTTTGGAAATGAAAGAAGCAATATACCAAAGGATAAAGGATTTAGCAGCAAATAGCACACCTGATCAACTGGCATATCTTGCAAAATCGCTGGAATTGATAGCAGATAAAAAAGCTATTTCCAACGTTGTGCAGATGACTGAAGTAAAAGGAATAATTGATGCACTACAAAAGAGGCTTAAGGATTTAGCAGCAAACAGTACACCAGATCAATTAGCATATCTTGCTAAAGCATTGGAATCAATAGTCGACAAAAGTGCAGTTTCTGAAATTGTACAGATGACTGATGGTAAGCTAAAAGAGCTTCTTGATAGTGCAAAAAAACACTTAACTGATCTGGATAATAAAAAAGCTAGTTCTTTAGCAGTGATCTCTGAATCAGAGAAGCAGTTATTAAAGAGAATTGATGAAAAAGGAACAACAAATTTATCGCTACTTGATACGAGAAAGAATGCCAATATTGCAGCAATAAATAGCATTAGTAATAGTCATAAAGATGGTCTTAAAGGTTTAGTAGAAGATTTTCGTGCTGTTAATAATGTACCACCTGGCTCATCAATTATAGGAGAAATAGAAACTCGAATTGAAAACATCTCTAATGAGGTAAAAACTCGGGATGAACAGTTAAAAGTGTCTCTTATAAATGAAATAAGAAAGCGCAACATGGTTGAACCAGGGTCATTACCTTTCTTATTTGGTGTACTTGGCAGAAAAAATAATTATTTTGGCCACGGAACTTTTACGACAGAGCTTGGAAAGTGGAGTAGTGATATAACAAAAACTGACTATATGTTACAACTACTAGCAGGTAGCCATACGTACAATACAGATTACGTTAGTTTTTATCGGCCAAGACAACTAAGTTTTATAGAGGGAAGTAAAGGAACATTTATTTACGGAGAGTTATGCACAAAAAGTTTTTCTGGTAGTTATGATGAGATATACTATTATCCGTATGCTGCACTTGGAGTAGTATTTGTAAAAAATACAACCAATGTGAACATAAATAAGACAATAGAATTTGTTGGATCATCGTATTCGAGTACGGAGTATGGGGGAGCAGGATTATTTGTGGGAACTCCTGATAACACTAATTCTAATAAATCAAGTATTTCAAAAATAGTATGGAAAAATGTTTACCAATACATGAGTTCTGATAGCAAGTTAGCTGGATCTGGTAATGTGGAGATTCCAGCAGGAAAAACAGTTGCAATATTACTTTACACATCATCTTACCTGTATTCCAGGACACAAGTTAGTCAAGGTATGCTTGCATCAAATTATGTACACAACTATGGTCAATTTATTCAGTGGGGGATTTATAACATACGTAGCAATGTTCTAACTACAGGACTTGAAGTAGATGTGGAGAGAACGCTAAAAGCTTGGCAATGTCCAGGATTATCTAACACGTATGAGATTTGGAGGTAACAAACAATGTCTATCTACATTAGATTTGAAAATGATAAACAAGTAGAAACAACAACACTTGAAAGCAAGCCAACTGAAAATGATTGGTATGAAGCACCAGAAGATTTTGATTGGCAAAAAAGCTATTGTTTAACAGAAGGAGGCAAAATTGCTCAGCGGAATCAAGAAGATATTGAATTGGAGTTACTACAAAATGCGAAGTTTTCTGCACTTTCTAATCTTCATGCTTATTATGATAACTATACTCACCAATACTCAGGATATTCTCATCAGAAGTCTAAGTCGTACGAAATACAAGCAAAAGCCGCAGAGAACATTTTAGCAGCACCAGAATCTATAGACAAAAAAGATGCAGAAATTATAGAGCCATTAGCAAAAGTCCGAGGAATTTCAGTAGTAGAAATGGCAAGAATAATTCAGGAAAAAGCAAAAAGAGCGAAAAAAGCAATAATCAAGTGCGAAGAATTGGTGGATATAGCTGAAAGGGAAATCGGTGAAGCTAAAAGTAAGGAAGAGCTGCAAACTTTGCTAGATGATTGTAAACAAAAAATGCAAGAAAGTTGAAAAGGGGAAAAAGAAATGACAGAACAGTTTCTACATGGAGTAAATGTTATCGAGGTTACCTCAGGAGCGAGGACAGTACGAACAGCTAAATCATCGGTAATTGGAGTAATTGGTACTGCACCTGATGCTGACGGGCAAAAGTTTCCACTAAATAAACCAATATTAATAGCAGGAAGCTTAAAAGAAGCAGCAAAACTTGGTCAATCTGGGACTTTGCCTTCAGCTATTAATGCAATTTTTTCCCAAATTGGTGCAACAGTAGTAGTTATTCGAGTTGAGGAGAAAGTAGAAGAGACGCTCAGCAATGTCATTGGTGGAGTTAACGAAGAAACTGGAGAATATCAGGGAATTCAAGCGTTCTTAAGCAGTGAAAGCATAGTTCATGTTGCTCCAAGAATATTAATTGCACCTCAGTTTACTCATCAGTTACCTGAAATAGATGGAGTAAATCCAGTAGTGAGTGCTTTAATTTCCATAGCAGAAAAATTAAGAGCAATTATTGTTGCAGACGGACCAAATACTAATGATGAAGAAGCAATAAAATGGAGAAAAAGTGTAGGCAGCTCAAGAGTTTACGTAGTTGACCCATGGATTAAGTTATTTATTGAAGGAAAAGAAAAAATCTTGCCATCGAGTCCATTTGTAGCTGGTTTAATAGCTAAGATAGACAGCGAGCAAGGCTTCTGGCACTCACCTTCAAATAAAGAAATAAATGGTATTGTTGGAACAAGCAGGCCTATTGATTTTACGCTCGGTAATACAAATTGTAGAGCAAACCATTTAAATGAAAATGAAGTAACAACGATAATTCATCAAAATGGCTATAGGCTTTGGGGAAATAGAACATGTTCAAATGACTCAAAATGGGCTTTTTTGTCAGTGAGAAGGACTGCAGATTTAATCAACGATAGTCTACTTCGAGCTCATTTATGGGCAGTTGATCGCAATATTACCAAAACTTATATAGATGATGTGATTGAGGGGGTAAATTCTTATCTTGCAAATTTAAAAGCGCAAGGGGCGATTATTAGCGGAAAATGTTATGCAACTCCAGAGCTCAATACACCAACAAATATTGCAAGCGGAAAAGTGTCTTTTGATTTTGAGTTCACGCCACCATATCCAGCTGAACAGATTACTTTCAGGTCACACCTTGTGAGTGGCGCAATATTGTAAAAGGAGAAAGAGAGATGTTACCAAAGATCCTAAAGAATTTTAACGTATTTGTTGATGGTCGTGGCTATGCAGGAAAAATAGATGAAGTAACCTTGCCAAAACTTACCATAAAAACAGAAGAATACAGAGCTGGTGGTATGGATATTCCAATAAATATTGATATGGGCATGGAAAAGCTTGAAGCAGATTTCACTTTTTCTGAATATGACTCTGAGCTCTTTAGACTTTTCGGATTGATAAACAATAATGCTGTTTCTCTTACTTTAAGAGGAGGTTTGCAGGGAAGTAGTGATGCCGAATCAGTAGTAATTAACTTAAGAGGGCTCTTTAAGGAACTTGATTTTGGTAACTGGAAGGCTGCTGAAAAAGCAACACTAAAATGTATAATTGCTGCCAACTATTATAAGCTTACCATTGATGGCAGAGAATTGATTGAAATTGACGCTGAGAATATGATTCGCAAGATCGATGGTGTTGATCAAATGACTTCTATGCGCACAGCTTTAGGAATTTAACTAAAAGGGTAAAACAATGCAAAAAATTAAATTAACTGAACCAATAAAAATCGATGGAATTTTAGTTTCAGAGCTAACTCTACGCCGTCCAAAAGTTCGAGATCGTTTAGCTGTTGAACGTATGGGTAATAGCGATGCAGAGAAAGAAGTAGCACTGATTGCAAATCTTGCAAGTATTTCAAGAGAAGCAGTAGAAGAATTTGATTTAGCAGACTACAATAAGATTCAAGAAACGTTACAAGGTTTTTTGTCTCAGCAGAAGAATTGAGGTTGAGCATATTATCACTTAGCTCAATGGTTGGTGGTGGAATCAATCAGTGGCTTGATATGGATATTGAAGAATTTATTACTTGGTTTGAAAGTAGCGGAAAATTATACAAATGAAGGCAATTTCTATAGTAATTGGAGCAACACTGCAAAGCAGTTTTAATAGTACGATAGCAGGTAGCACGAAGCAACTTTCTCGTATTGGTAGTACGATAAAACAACTTGAATCATCAAGTAAATCAGTATTCAAGTTTAAACAATTAAGCCACGATGCTCTGCTTGCTAGGCGTTCTTGGAATGAACTAGAAATAAAAACAAAATCTCTTGCTCAGCAGATAAAAAATACAGGAGCACCAAGTAAGAGCCTGCAAAACGAGTTTACAAGGTCTAAAACTGCAGCGCTGAAAGCTAAAACAGCTTATTTACAAAAAAGAAGTGCTCTCCACCATTTACGCACGGAGTTCAGTAAAAGTGGTAGAGATATAAAATCTCTTATTGGAGATCAAGTTAAACTTGGCTCTTCTATTGAAAAGCTTAAAAATAACTATACAGCTTTAAATTCCGTAATGCAAAAACGTAAAGGAGTTTTAGCACAAAGAGCAAATTTCAAAGCTCAAATGATGGATGCTGTGGCACTTGGCCTCACCCTTGCAGCACCACTTAAGGCTGCAATTAGTTTTGAGAGTGCCATGGCTGATGTAAAGAAAGTTGTAAAGTTTGAAGATACAGATGTAAATGGCTTAACAAAACTTGGGGAAACATTAAAGGAAATGTCGCGTACAATTCCGCTATCTGCGGCAGAACTTGCGCAAATTACTGCAAGTGGTGGTCAACTTGGTATTAAAGCTAAAGATCTTACGACTTTTACAGACACTGTGGCCAAAATGGCAACTGCATTTGATATGTCAGCAGAAGAAGCAGGAGACGCTATTGCTAAACTTTCTAATATTTATCAAATTGAAATTGGTGAAATGAAAGGCATTGGTGATGCAATAAACCATATCTCTGATAACACTGCAGCAAAAGCTAAAGACATTGTTCCTGCATTAAACAGAATCGGTGGTACAGCAAGGCAATTTGGCTTAACTGCAGTAGAAGCGGGAGCTTTAGCAAGTAGCTTCATTAGTCTTGGTAAGACCCCCGAAAAAGCAGGTACAGCAATTAATGCGATGCTCAGTAAGTTGCAAACAGCAAGTAAGCAAGGTGGCAATTTTCAAAAAGCTTTTCAGCAGCTAAAAATAAATGCTAAGGAATTTGAAAAAGCAATTGGCAAGAATGCACAAGGCACATTAGTTAAGTTTTTAGAAACAATTGCAAAACTAGGTAAGCAAGAACGTTCTAGCGTTCTTTTTGATCTCTTTGGTCTTGAATATCAAGACGATATAGCACTACTCATTGGTAGTCTTGACGAGTACAAAAAATCTTTACGATTAATAAACGGGGAATATAAGGGCTCAATGCAAAGAGAGTTTGAAAATAGAGCAAATACTACAGCAAATAATCTTCAGCTACTTAAGAATTCAATAGCAGAAGTAGGAATGAATCTTGGTTCTGTATTATTACCACCTTTAAATTTTACTGTTAATCTTCTGAGGTCAGCAACTACACAAGTAGCACTTTATGCCAAGGAATATCCAGTATTGACTACAGTAATCATGAGTACTACTACAGCGTTGATTAGCATTAAAATAGCAGCTATATCTCTTGGCTATGCTTGGACTTTTGTAAAAGGTTCCTTATTCGCTTTTTTGTCTACTTGGAAAATGTTTGGATCTGTTATTACTTTAGTAAAAATAGGTCTTTCTGCAGTTTTTCCAGCAATTATTGTTGGATTTAAAGCATTGACAATTGCTTTAATGAGTAATCCTATGGGACTCGTTATTGGCGGTCTTGCTGTTGCTGCAACTTTGATAATTACCAAATGGCAAGTGGTAAAGAACTTTTTTGTTACTATCTGGGAATCAGTGAAAATTGTATGGAAATCTTTTTCTGATTGGGTAGGAAAATTTTGGAATAATATTACTCAGCCCTTTAGAACAATCAGTAATCTGTGGAATAAAAGAAATGAGTCTAAACTAGAAGTTAAGTCTGTAAATAACGTTATAAGTGATTCTCTTAAGTACCCCATTGCGGCACACAGTAAAGCTGTAGAGAATAAAACTCAAAATAATCACTTCAGTATTAATATTCATTCAACCCCTGGGCAAGATACACGTAGCATTGCTGATGAAGTAATGGAGCGAATTAGAGAGCAATTTAGTGGCGCACTTTATGATATAAATTAAATTATGCTGTCTCTTGGTCCATATAGATTTTCATTAACTGAGCGAGGTTTCACACGCAGGAATGAATATCGCTGGCCTGCACTTGAGCGTATTGGAGAAAAGCCATTACTTCAAAGTATTGGTCCTGGAGAGGACGTTATTGAGCTTGCGGGAGTAATCTATTCAGGAGGACTGGGGCAAATAAATAATATGCGAAATTTATCGAAACCTCTTTTACTCATTGATGGCCAAGGTAACATTTTAGGCCATTTTGTTATTGTGAAAATAGAAGAAACGCAGAGATATTTTTTTCCAAATGGTGAAGCAAGAAAGATTGAGTTTCACTTAAGTTTGAAGCACTATGATAACGTGTTGTCAGACGGATCACTAAATAATCCAGTTGATGATATACAACTTGATAATGATATATTACAAAACTAAGGAAAATGATATGTTAGATTTAATCTGCTGGAACTACTATGGATTCAGCTCAGGAGCAGTTGAGATTGTGTTAAGAGCTAATCCTGGGCTTTCAGAGTACGAACTTCTTCCTGCAGGATTAATCATTAAACTTCCTGTTATTCAAAAAGAGACACAAAAGCAAGTAGTAAAACTATGGGATTAAAATGACACCAGACTTTAGTATTTCAGTAGAGGGAATTTTAATCACTGAGTTGATAAAAAGTCGGTTAGTATCAATGCATATTACTGATGAAGCTGGAGTAATAAGTGATACTGCTGTAATTCATCTTGATGACCGTGATTCATTATTTGAAATTCCTAGAACTGGGGCAAAGCTAAATATTTTACTTGGGTATAAAGAAACTGGCATTGTGCCGATGGGAGATTACATAGTGAATGAAATTACGCTACAAGGCCCGCCACAAGGACTAAAAATCAAGAGTCATGCAGCGGATCTAAAAGAGTCATTAAAGGAACAAGTGTTTAATGAGTGGCATCAAATCACCTTAAATGATTTGGTAAAAAAGATTGCAGACAAACATGGCTATCAAGCTAAGGTTGCTGCAGAGTTTGTAAATATCATGATATCACATATTGATCAAACTGCAGAGAGCGATATGCATTTTTTAACCAGGCTTGCTCAAATTTATGGAGCAATAGCAAAACCTGCAGGAGGATATTTACTGTTTGTTTCAAAAGGAAAAGCAAAATCAGTTACCGGAAAAACTTTAAGCACTATTACTTTAACACCTAGAGATATTACAAATTGGAAAGTAAAATTTAATGAGCGTAATCAATATGGCTCGGTTATTGCTTACTGGTATGATTATGAAAAAGCAGAGACAATAACGGAAAAAGTAGGTGATCAAGAACCAAGCTATATTTTGCGAGATATTTATGCAAGTAGTGATTTGGCACAAAGTGCAGCATCTGCGAAGTTGAATCAGCTGATGAGTAATGCAGCAACACTCAATGTCACAATGCCAGGAAATCCTGAATTATTTGCTGAAGCAAAGATTAATCTTTCTGGATTTCGCAAAGGAGTTTATGGTAAATGGATAATAAATAGGGCTGAGCATGTAATTGATAACCTTGGCTATCGTACTATTGTTACGGGAATAATTGATAGTTGGAAAGTAAATTGATAATTTCCTCATAGATATCTTCTTTATTATTGTTTAATTCCTCTACAGCAAGATCTAAAGGAGTTTTTTTATCTTTGTTTTTAGCAGAAGGATTTGCTCCATTTTTCAGTAGAAATTTAGCAATTTCCAGATGTCCTTTTCGTACAGCATAGTGCAGAGCTGTCCAGCTAAAAGCATCAGTAGTATTTACATCAATGCCTTCTTCAATTAGAAATTTTACGACTTCTAAACAGCCTCCGCTTGTAGCATAGTGTAATGATGTTGCACCAAAATGATGAGTAGCATTGATATCTACTACATTTTTTATTAAGGATCTTACAGTATCTAAATTACATTTTTCAGCTGCAGTAGATAATGTTTCCAGATCATTGCCACTTGCCTTACTTTTTATTGGCACATCTTTTGATAATTGGTCTGTACTAAAGTGCTGATACAGAACAATAACGCATATTATCGGTATTATTGAACTTGTTAACAATTTCCAAAAAAGGCTAGATTTCATGTTGATTATATTATTTACATCGCTTGTTTAGTGCAACTAATTAACTTTATTTTAGAAAAGATTTTTTGGACGTATTTTTGATGAATCTTGTATATGTATATATACAACTTTTCCTTTAAAAAAGATGACAAACACAGGAAAGATCCCTGTAGCAGTAATTGCTACTATGGTGATACAAACAATAGCATTGATCTGGTGGCTAGCTAAGCTCGACTTAAGAGTGCATATGCATGATAAATTTATAGAGCAAAATCAAAGGACTACAGAAATCATCTATCGCCTTGAAGAAAGGGTCAAAAACCTTGCTGAGGAAGTTAATGAACTTGAGCAGAGACAAAAATAAAAAAGTGGCAAAGTATATTTTATCTGTTGATGGAGGTGGAATCAGAGGAATAATTCCTGCCATTATTCTAGCAGAAATTGAATCTAGGACAAAAAAGCCAATTTCCCAGATTTTTGATTTAATGGCAGGCACCTCAACCGGTGGGATTATTGTTGCTGGACTTTGTAAAAGCAATAAACCTCAATACTCTGCCAATGATTTAGTTGGACTTTACCAAGAGTATGGAGCTTATATCTTTCAATCATCATTTTGGAGAAAATCAATTGCTTCTTGGCTGAGTGGTTCTCAGTACTCGTATAGAAATATGGAATTTATTCTCAACAAATACTTTGGTGAAAGTACTATGGCCGATGTTGCAAGTAATCTACTGCTCACCAGTTATGACATTCACAATAGTTGTGAATTTTTCTTCAAAAGTTGGAAAGAAAAAAACATTAAGTTGAAAGATGCACTCAGAGCTACAACAGCTGCTCCAACGTACTTCACACCAAAACGTCTGAAAATTAGCCAAACAGAGAGAGTGTTGATAGATGGCGGAGTGTTTGCTAATAATCCAGCAGCTTGTGCATATGCAAGTGGCAAGAGATTATTTCCAAATGATGAGATTATACTGCTATCAATAGGCACTGGTGGAACAAATAGAAGTATAAAGTATGCTAACTCAAGGAGATTTGGCAAAATAGGGTGGATCAAGCCACTACTGAATGTGATGTTTGCTTCTGGATTGGATTGCGTTGATTATCAACTAGAACAAGTAATAGATGATAAATACATAAGAATACAATCGCAATTGAAAGTAGCATCGACTGAGATGGACAATATTACACTCAAAAATATCAAATTTCTTCAGCAAGAGGCAAGTAAAATGATAGAGGATAACCAGAAAGTGATAGACAAATTCTGCAAGCAAAATCCAAAACTATAACTGAGCTAGAAAAACGAAATAAGCGAGTTTCTAGTATCTACTTTAATAAATTTACTAAAATATTTTTTTAATATTATATATTGAATACAGAAGCACAAGAATTTCATTCAGCAATGCAGATAATTAATTATGTAATTACCTTTGTTGATATTTTAATATATTGTATAGAAATCAGTAAACTAATGTTGCTTTTAATTCAGGTTAAGTTTTGGAAGCGTGATTTTCAAGTTCCTCAATAGATAAATCTGTTATTTTAGAAATAGCATCAACAGAAACGTCCAACATACGTAGATTATTTGCAACCTTTATTGACTCTGCTTTGTAAATCGGGAATGTTGCTACCAAATGTTGACATTAAACTTTATGATATGAGGTATCTTTGATGTTTTTACGCTACTAAATTCATGATATCCATCTCTTGGCGATTTAAGCCTATTTTTAGAGTATTGATAAAAAGACGATAAGACCCCTTCTACATCTAAAGCCTAAAATGCAATTCTCAGATGATCTCTGACAGACGTTTTTTTCATCAACACATTCAAAACAATAAAAAGATTGAATATTTCTTCACAATTGTGTATAATTATTAATGCTTTGGTGCACGTAACGATTATACTTTAAAAAGAATGTTGGCTACTGAGAAGAATGAAGACATCTTCATCAGAAAAAAAAGGGGCAAAAACAGAGAAAATTGACGTAGCTACTTAAGGCAGGTGTCTCTATTGCAGCTGAGACAACTGATCTACTCATGATCAAATGAAGAAGTTATAAGCATACAGATTGGATTACAGTATCTTTTTTAAGAAGAAGATTTATCTTGCTTAAAAACTTGTAGATACTATATTTTATATAAATTCTTCATGCGAGGCCTTTATGTTTACTAATAGAATATCTAATAATCTGGATCAGCTGCAATTTTTTGTAGAGTTTTTAAATGAAAATTATGAAATTCAGAAACATCTTAGTCTTACACCACTACATTTAGCAGCAGGAAATGGTCAGTTGGATTTAGTCAACACTTTATTTAGGAGAAGGTTTAGATATTAATTCAGAGATTAAGTACGATGGCTTTACGCCACTGTATTTTTCAATTGCAAAAAATCGCTTAGAGATGGTTAACTTTCTTATTGCTCATGGAGCAGATGTAAACCATAAGACCATTCTAGGCTTTACACCTTTAAGTTTTGCATCCCAGCAAGGATATTTAGATATAGTCAACACCTTGATTGCAAATGGAGCAGATCTTAGTACTAAAACAGATAAACTTAATACACCTTTACACCTAGCAGCAGAGAATGGTCATCTAGATATAGTAAATGTTTTTATTGAAAAGGGATTAGATGTTAATGCTGTAAATAATGATCGAGCAAGACCTTTGCATTCTGCAGTACAAAATGGTAACCTCGAAGTAGTTAAAGCTCTTATTTCACAAGGGTCTAATATTAACGCTGGATCTTCAGGCATAGGTAATCATAAAGTTGATGCAAACATTACACCCTTACATCTGGGAACACAAACTGGTAGGTTAGATATAGTTAAAGTTCTGCTTGAAGCGGGAGCAAACGTTAATGCAAAAACAGATGATAAGATTACACCTCTACATTTAGCGTCTCAAAATGGCTTTTTAGAGTTAGTAGACATTTTACTAAAAGCAAAATCTAATGTTAATGCTAAGGATTATGAGAATCTTACACCTCTACATTTAGCAGCAGAACGTAATCACTTTGGAGTAGTTAAGTCTCTTCTTCTCGTAAGGGGAATTGATGTTAATGCTAAGGACCACGATAATTCCACAGCTTTACATATAGGATCTCAGAATGGTCACTTAGAAGTAGTGAAGCTACTAATAGAGAAAAAAGCCAATGTTAATGCTAAAAAAAACGAAGGTTTTACACCTTTGCATCTAGCAATTCAGCAAAGTCATTTCGAGGTGAGTGATTTTTTAATTAAAAATGGAGCAAACATTAACACCGTGGATGATCAGAATTGGACTCCTTTACATAATGCAGCATATAATGGTTTTTCTTTAAAAATAGTAGAGAGCTTAATTGCAAAAGGAGCAAATATAAATGCAAAGATGGATGATGGTAGAAGAGCTCTACATTTGGCAGCAGAACATAATCACTTGGAAATAATGAATTTCTTGATTGAAAATGGAGCAGATATTAATGCTCTAGATAACAGAAGTTGGACTCCTCTACATTGTGCAGCATATGATGGTAATTTAGAAGTTGCTAAATCTTTGCTTGATAAAGGAGCAGACATTAATGCTAAAACAGTTAAAAGTACTACACCTCTACACTTTGCAGTAGACCATGATCATTTAGAGGTGGTTGAATTGCTCTTAGAAAAGGAAGCAGATATTAATGCTTTAGATCACACAAATTGGACTCCTTTACATTTTGCAGCAGAAAAAGGTTATGATCAGATAGCAACCGTTCTATTGAAACATGGTGCTGATGTAAATGTAAAAGAAAATCAAAATAAAGGCACAGCCCTACATCTTGCAGCTCAATATGGTCATCCTAAGGTAGTTAAAACTCTTATTATAAATGGAGCGGATGTTAATGCAAAAATGGATAAAAATGCTACGCCTTTACACTTAGGGGCACAAATTGGTAATTTAGATATAGTTAGGTCTCTACTTATGAGCGGAGCATACTTTAATGCTAGAGCTGAAGGAGGTAGATATGTTTTACCATTACACTTTGCGGAAAGAAGAGGAAACCCAGAAGTAATAAAATTACTAAAATTGGTTGAGAAGTTATTTAAGGCTATAGAAGATAATAATTATTTAGGAATTGAGAGTTCCATTAGAGATGGAGCAATCATTGATTCGAAGAACGTGGATGGAAGAACGCCATTACATTATGCTGTTAATAATGGGCACATAAAAGTTGTAAATATCTTGCTAGCAAATGGAGCTGATGCTACTCAAGTTACTAACAAGGGTAATACACCATTACACACTGCTGCTTCCAAAGGTCATAAAGAAATTATTGAAGCTTTGTTACAACGTGTAAGCCACAATAAATTGAGTGATTTTATTAATGCTAAAACTACTTCTAGTGGTACTACATCACTTCATGTTGCAGCTAAAGGTGGCTCCTTGGAAGTTGTAAAATCTTTATTAAAACATGGTGCAATTTATAACATCAAGAATAAAGAAGGTAAAGCACCACTTGATCTTTCTCGAGACCAAAATATTACTAACCTATTGAAATTAGTAGAAGAGCTGTTTGAGAATGCAAAAAATGGTAATGTTGAAATTATCAGTAAGCTGAAAGCAATAAAACCTGATGAGCGCGTAGCTGTAACAAATGCTCGTAATGATCAAGACAAGTCATTAATCCAGGTTGCAGTAATCAATAAACACTCAAACCTTGCAAGTAGATTATTAGAAATATTAAAAAGTCCAGATCAGAGTTTACAAGATGTCAGCGTAGAAAATCGAGTAAAGAGTTTAAAGTTATAGCTCTCTTAAATGAAACTCTAATGAGGGTGCCAAGATCTAGAAAATATACAAAAATTTTGTTACAAAATAGTGAAATTTAGGAGGATTTTAAAAATATGCTAAATAATAATATTAACAAAGAATTAGAAAAAGCAGTCTATGAACGAAACTTAGAAAAAGTTAAAGCTCTTTTGTCTGCAGGTGCTAATGCTAACCTTAGAGTAGAAAGGAATAGAGATACGTTACTTCATACTACTAGTAGTGTAGAAATTACTAAAGAGCTTTTGTTAGGTGGTGCCGAAGTCAATTCAAGAAACATGTATAGTGAAACTCCACTACATTCTGCTATAACACTGGGGAAGGAATTAGAATTAGTTAGAGAACTTCTGAAACATGGTGCTGATGTAAATGCAACAAACCGTAAAGGCAATACTGCACTGAACCATGCTGTAAAAAAAAGTGGTAAAAATCTGGAAGTAGTTAAAGAACTATTAGAATATGGAGCTGATATTAATATAAGAAATCGTGAACGACGGCTTTATGATAATTGTTCCACATCTTTAGATAACGCTGTAAGTGATCTAGCATGCGCTAAATTGTTGATTAAATTTACTTTAGTAAGGAACTTCAATAAGGATTACGGAAAAATTATTGACTTATCTCCTTATAAAGGATGCAGTAATTACAGTAAATTATCAAGTTATCTAGATGACTGTGTTTGTGAAATTCTTCAAATGAAAACAGATGAAATAAAAGATAGCCTTCCACTATATGAATTTGTTACAAATAACTTCAACATACATGTACTATATAATAATCAATTATCTGTAAGACTAGCAAAAATTGATTATTCCATACGCTATCCTATATATAATGATATCATATTAGATAAGGTAAAACCTTTTTTAGAAAGAGCAGATTTGTTAAATAAGTTAAGTAAGATACAATTTTATACTAAATTAGATGTGGCAGATCAAGATGCCAAAGAAAAGAAAATTATTCTGGATCATGATTCTACATATAATATAACTGAATATCTATCTAATGATAACTTGTTAAACTTTATAGTAGCGTTTGATGATTCCAATAAACGTACTTTTCAATCTTTAAGTTCCTTAAATAATCTCGTAGAGCCTGGTACAAGACTTTATGAAACTTCTATAAGTAATGATACCAAACGTGCAAGATTAGAATAAATACATTTTTTGTCAGTACTAGAGTTTTTTATGAACAACAATTAGTCGTATGGTTCCAGAGAGGTGATACATAAGAGATTGCTATAATGCCAAAACACTAAACTTAGTGCTTTTTTATGTAAGTTGATCATCATTTCTCTTTGTTGTTTTCAAACGGGTTATTATTAGTAGGTGTTACTAATAATTTAAACAACCAACACATTTCCCACACCCAAAATCAAATGTTGTGAAGGCTTTTCGTCCTGAAATTGCAGGATTAGTAGATATTCTCTCAAAAATATTTTATTAACAAAAGATGCTATTTTAATTTTTGCCATATTAAGTAAACTTTGCTATTCTAATACTGGTGTAAATATATCTCAGAGAGGGTTTATGCATGTACCTAAACAACAAACCAGTTTTTATCAAGAAGATAAACAGTTT
This sequence comes from Wolbachia endosymbiont of Ctenocephalides orientis, assembly GCA_028571345.1. GTDB lineage: Bacteria > Pseudomonadota > Alphaproteobacteria > Rickettsiales > Anaplasmataceae > Wolbachia. The sequence continues at coordinate 850,132 of CP116769.1, read as the reverse complement.
TTATCACGTTCTTACACATCAAAAGAGGAGTTTATTAGAGAATATAAAAAGCTCTACCGCAGAAAAGCAAAAGCTGAAGAACTTTATCTCCTGGTTTTAACTGAACTCGAAGAGGCAATATCAGATGGTAATGTCGACAGCTTAAAAAAATTAAGCAATTTTATTGATTACATAAGTGATGCAGAAGATCAAGTAACTTTGAGAGACTATTATGATAATGCTAACAATCCTGTTAAGAGTACTAACTTAGTTATCTTAGCTTGTAAACACAATAAGGTAAAGATTTTAGAATACCTACTTGGCAATAATAGTAAAATTCTCAGTAATTTATCTGTTGGCATCAGAGAAACTACTATATTACCAGATGATGAGGATGAAACATGCCATAATGCGTTTTATTATGCTATACGTTCAGGTAATGTTGAACTTCTTGATACACTCATTAATAAATGGCCAGGTAATTATTTTGCTGTTCATTTCAGGGAATTAGATGAAATTCTTTCACGAGCTTATGAGGAATTAAAACTAAAGAACGTATTCTTGTCAGAAGAGATAGAAATTTTTGTTGAAAATAAGTTGATAAACCTCCGTTTTTTCTCTAGTGCTTCTGGACAAGATCAGAATGTGAAGAGTTATCTTAATAACATAAGAGAGCGGATTGAGTTAGTACTTCAAAATATTAGCCTGTTAAAGGCAGAGTATTCAAACACAGAAAAAGTAGATGAAAAGTTTTTATTCATAGCAAAATTTATTGCACAAAATATTCATATATTAAAGCGGCAGTTGAAATCAACCTACGATAGACTACCTTGGGAAGAAATGGAATTTTGTTTGATCAGTTTTGTTTCTTCTCACATAAAACGACAGGAAATGAATCTATTCTATAATGCCACATTGAATAAAAGTAAAATACTAGACCACTTGGAAAATTTTGCAAAGAAACTTAAAGAAGAAAAAGATATTATAGAAGGTGTGGACATTGGTAAATTTGCTGATCTCCCGAAGTTAAAACGTGAGAGGGTTGTTGCAGAGATCGTTAGCAATTATCCTCAATTTGGAGAGTTGTATAGCGATTATCAACAAATTAGGGATATTCATTCTTTAGAGAAAATAAGTGATTATATAAAGTTGGCATTATCAGCTAATCCTAAAGAAAGGGAAGGACAGTTAATTATTACAAGGGTTTTACAGGTTATTGGTGAATATTTAAAAAACACTCTAGAATCTCCCAAGTTATCTAGCACTACAAGCGAGCTTCTTCTACTATCATTACCAAAGAACACAAGAGAAGTCATTATAGATTTACGTAACTCACTATCACATGCTTACTCGCTCTCTAAAAGAACAGAGATTGAGGAAAATACAGATGTTAACTTTTTTATTGGTGTTCAAAATGATACTAAAAGAATCGATAATGTAATTACTGATATTCTTTACAATAACAAGATTAAAATAGTCATAATATTGCTAAAGAAAATTACCAGTAGTGAAAACTTAGACGAGATAAAAGAAGTTGCTGGAATATTTAGTAACGTTGAATTAGATGAAATGATTACAGAGAGTTTTAAAGTGATGGAACATGATAAGCTTGAAAAACTCATAAAAGAATTAAGCAATAATATAACTGAAAAGACGAATTATGAAAAGGAGCTGTTTAATAAAATTGATAACATAATCAATTTTGCAAAAACTAAATCAAAAAATATCAGAACTGATTATGTTACGGCGTTTATATCATTAAAGAGCTTAGATGTTGGTTTGAATGACAATAAGATTGACCATAATGTTATTAGAGGAATAAAATTCTTTGCTAATAAAACACTAGAGAATATTCCTTCCCAAATAGAGTCTCACAATCTTAAAGAAATAGCCGAACTATCAATGAAAATTTCTCATAGTGTTAGGTCAAGAATACAGGATGACAACCTTGATAAAGTAAATAGATTAACTTGTGAGATTTTTTACATTGCTGAACTTGGAACAGGTGACCTTAAATGGATTGAGGAATTAAGAAACAAGTTGAATGAGAAAGGTTCGTTTATTCCTATACATAAACAAAGGAAGGCTTACAACATAACAGAAGAAAAATACAATAACCAGCTTGAACTGAAGTTATCTGAACTGAAAAGTATTTTGAGGAATAACGCATTAAGTGGCAAGTTAACTGAAAAGCTTCCTTCCTACAAGAGGAATAAAAAGTTGCAAGCAGTAGTAGAAATGCTTGTTCTGGATATAATGTCAATTTTAGGTAGATCAGAGAAGCATCTAGAAAACAATCTACTTTTTTTAGATGATAACACTCCTTTATTAACTGGAAAATGTTTGCGTAATCATTTAGCACACGATAATACCTTAGTTGATGTATTGTTATCTGATCCCTCAATAGCAGTTATCTTGAACGCTAAAAAACTTATTTCAGAAAATGTAATAAAAAGTAAGAAGAAAATTGGCAAGTCGGTAAGAGATGATCCTTCCAAGCTGAAAGATAAATACGATCAAAACCTTATCACTATTACTAATCAGGAAAAAATGTTTGCTGCGTTGGAAGAAGGAAATCTTGAAGACTTAAAGAGTTATCTCAAAAAAGGAGCAGACATCAATGCTAGAAGTATTAACTCATGGACTACATTACATTTTGCTGCTAAGGGACCTAGTCTTGAAATTATAAAATTTGTTCTTAATCAAAATTTAGACGTTAATGTTAAAGATATTAATGGTCAAAGCCCACTACATATTGCTGCTGCATATGGAAGGAAAAATATTGTGGAATTTTTTATAGGAAAAACAGGTGTATATGTTGATGATCTAGATAATAGTGGCAAAACATCACTACATATTGCAGCTAAAAATGGTCACAAAGATGCTGTTGAAATTCTACTAAAAAATAATGCTAATACTAATACCAAAGATATAGCTGGTTTTTCACCTTTACACTATGCAATAAAAAACAATCATATTGATGTTGCTAAGATTATGCTGGAAAAAGAAGCGAATGTTGACATCAACGAAACTATGGGTGGCTTTACTTCACTACATATAGCTGCAGAAAGTGGTTATCTAGGGCTAGTTAATTTTTTACTGAAAAATGAGGCAAATGTTAATGCAAGAAACGATAAGGAGGGAATACCATTACATACAGCAGCACTAAATGGCCACCTAGAAGTAGTGAATGCTTTAATTCTCAAAGGAGCCGATGTTAACTCCAGAGTTATAGATGGTTGTACACCATTACACTATGCAATAGAAAACGGTCATGAAAAGATAGCTAATATTTTATTGAAGCATGGAGCTAATGTTAATGTTGTTGACAAAACCTATAATAACACACCTTTGCACTACGCAGCAAAAGATGGACATGAGAAAATTGTTAAGGCTTTACTGACAAATAAGGCAAATGCTAGTATTGCCACTGTGGAAGGTATAACCCCACTACATTTTGCAGTGCAGAGTGGCCACTTGAAGATAGTTGTTGCTCTTCTCGAGCATGGGGTTAACATTCGCGCTAAAGATAAAAATAATGCTACGCCATTACACTATGCAGCAGAGAGTGGTCATAAGGCAGTTGCTGAGCTTTTAATAAAAAATGGAGTAGAAATCAATGATAAAGCCAATAATAATCTAACACCATTACATGTAGCTGCTCTGAAAGGTCACAAAGATATTATTGAACTCCTAATAAGAAATAAAGCTGAAGTTAGAGCTCAAGATATTAAGGGTAGTACACCATTACATGCAGCTGCGATGAATGGTAGCAAAGATATTATTGATCTTCTAATAAAAAATAAAGCTGAAGTTGATGCTAGAACTAATGATGGCATGACGCCATTGCATGTAGCTGCTCTAAGTGGACATAAAGACGCTATTGCTTTTCTAATCAAAAGTAAAGCTGAAGTCAATACTAGTGCTAATTATGGCCTTACACCTTTACATGCAGCTATTGTGGGAGGTCACAAAGATATTGTGAATCTTTTAATAAAAAATAAAGCTAAAGTTAACACAGAAGGTATTGCAGGTAGTACACCATTACATGTAGCTGTGGAAGGAGGTCATAAGGAAATCGTTGGAATTTTGGTAGCAAATAGAGCCAGTGTTAATGTTAAGAGTAACAACCTAACACCATTGCTTTCTGCTATTAAGCATAATCATAAGGAGATCGTTGAAGTTCTTGTAGAAAATGGAGCTAGTGTTAATGCAGAAGGTGGTGAACCTTTATCATTAGCAGTACTCGCTGGTTATAGGGATATTGTAGAGATTTTGCTAAAAGACAAGGCCCATATTGATATAAAAGGTCCTGAAGATGCTACACTATTACATTTGGCTGCTAAAAGAGGACATAAGGGGATAGTAAATGCTCTGATAGAAAGGGGAGCCAATGTTGATGCTATGACTATTAATAGTATAACACCATTATATCTTGCGGCACAAGAAGGCCATGAAGAAATTGCTGAAGTTTTGATAGCAAACAAGGCTAATGTTAACTTTGTAAATGTTGAAGGTACTCCACTACATATAGCTGCAGGACACGGCCATGTTAATGTTGTTGAAGTCCTATTAAGTAATGGAGCAAAAGTTAATGTTAAGGATAATAAGAGCAGAACACCTTTAGAATTAGCAGTTGCACATGGTCATTTGCAAGTGGTTAAAATGTTACTGCAGTATAAAAAAGTAGATATGAATGCTAAAGGCAATGATGATTGGACTATACTGCACATTGCTTCACAGGAAAGTAACTTGGAAATGGTAAAATGTCTAGTAGATGAAGGGTCTAATATTAATGCTAAAAATGCCTCTGGATCAAAGCCTATACACATTGCAGCTAGAGAAGGTTATAAAGATACCGTAGAGTTTTTCCTTAGCAAGGGGTTGAGTATTAATGAGCTTGGTACAGCTAACCAGACATTACTACACTATGCTGCAATGAAAGGTCGGTTAGAAGTTGTAAAGTATTTGATAGCACAAGGTGCTGACGTTAATGCTAAAGATACTAATGGCTTAACCCCTATGCATATTGCTGCTAATTTTGGTTATAAAGACGTTATTGAAGTTTTATTAAAAAATGGTGCAGTTTATAACGCTGTTGACAAGCTTTGTAGAAGACCATTAGAAATGACTAACGATAAAGACGTTATCAATCTATTAGCATCAACTGAGAAATTATTTGAGGCTGTAAAACGTAATAGCTCTTCAGAGGTTGAGAATTACATTAAAGCAGGAGCGTTTGTTAATGCCAAAAATGCTGATAGTGTAACACCATTATATTATGCTGCATGGAAGGGCTATGATGGAGTTGTCAATATTCTATTACAAAATAAAGCTAATCCTAATGTGGTTGGTAACAAGGGGTTTACTCCTCTGCATTATGCTGCTAAGTTCTCTCACTTAAAAGTTGTAAAGGCCCTATTATCTAATGGTGCAGTATACAATGCTGTCTCTGACAGTGGGAAAACACCATCAGATTTTACTGTGGATAAAAGTATAACTAGCTTATTTAAACTAGTCAGTGAATCATTTAAAAAGGTTAAAGATGGTAATGCTCAAGTTATTAATGACCTAAATAAGATAAAGGATATTGATACAGTAAAAGCAGTGATGAGTGCTCGTAATAGAGAGAACAAAACGTTAGTAGTTGCTGCAGTACATAGTAACTTTTCAAAAGTCGAGCAGTTGAAGCAGATATCGCAAAGTGACGTATCCGCTCAGATTGATACAGCTTTAGTGCTCTTGAATCAAGGCAATTACCAAAAAGCCTTAAGTATTTTCAGAAGCGCATTTGAAAGAAGAAAAGAAATACTAGGACCAGACAATCCTGGTACTTTAGATATTCAGACATATATAGCCAAAGTGCTATATAAGCAAGGAATTTACCAAGAAGCTTTAAATATGCTTAAAGAGATTTTTCAGAAACAAAAAGAAATGCTGGGTTTAAACGATAAGGATACTTTAAGTACAAGAAGTACAATCGCTTTAGTGCTGCATAGACAGGGGAAAGATGAAGAAGCTTTTAATATTTATCAAGAAGTCTATCAGAGACAAAAGGAAATACTAGGGTCAAATCATTCAGATACCTTAAATACTCAGTTTCACATGGCATTAGTATTAGATAAACAGGGAAAATATGAAGAAGCGTTAAATATCAATAGGGCAGTTTTTGAAAAGAGGAAAGAAACACTAGGTACACATGATCTAGCCACTGTGAGTGCCAAAAATAATATAGCAATGGTACTAGCTAACCAAGGTAAATACGAAGAGTCCTTAAAAATCTATAAAGAGGTTTTTGAAAAGAAGAAAATAATTTTAGGTATTAATCATGCTGATACCTTGAGAACGTTACATAACATTGCTGGGGTACTCTTCAATCAAAATAAATATCATGAAGCCTTGAAAGCTTTTCAAGAGGTTTTAAATATCCAGAAAAAAGCTTTACAACAAAATCACCCAGAAACCTTGAATACTCAATACAACATAGCAAATGTACTTTTTGCTCAAGGGAAATGGATCAGCGCACTTAAAGTCTACAGAGAAAGTTTAGATCAAAGAAAAGCTGTTTTTGGACCAAGTCATCCGAGTGTTTTAGATATTTTAAAAAAGATAGAGATGATTAATTTTAGATTTAAGCTTGAGGGTAGCGAAGCATCAGAGGTTCTCCAGCATCTGCAGAAAGATATCAACATTGCTGCTAGTAAAGGTGATATACGAACTGTTCAGCGTCTGTTAAAAGATGGAGCTGATGCCAACGATAAAGATATTGATGGAAGAACACCGTTGCATTACGCTGTTAGCAATGGACACATAGATATTGTAAACATCTTACTAACAAATGGAGCTAACGTTAGTCAAGTTACTAATAAAGGTAATACACCATTACACACTGCTACTTCCAAATGTTACAAAGAAATTGTTGAGGTTCTGTTACAACATATCAGTCGTGATAAATTAAATGACTTTGTTAATGCTAAAACTACTTCTAGTGGTACTACATCACTTCATGTTGCAGCTAAAGGTGGCTCCTTGGAAGTTGTAAAATCTTTATTAAAACATGGTGCAATTTATAAAATTGAGAACAAAGAAGGTAAAATACCTATTGATCTTTCTAAGGACCAAAGAGTTACTAACTTACTGAAATTGATCGAAGAATTGTTTAGAGATATAAAAAATGGTAATGTTGAATCTATCAGCAAGCTAAGAGCAGTAAAACCTGATGAGTTCTTAGCTATAACAAATGCTCGTAATAATCAAGGGAATACATTATTGCAAGTTGCTATAGCCAATAAACATAAGAATATTGCAACTAAATTGTTAAAAATGCTGAAGGAGCCAGATCAAGTTCAATCACAGTTTAGCCCTGAATGTGAGTTGGATCAACTTGAGAAGCTTAAAAGTGCTACAGAGGTGCATATCCGTTTTTCTGAGCTTTACCTTCCTATGTTGCGTAGCATGTCGCAACCATATAGTTCAGAAAAGAATACTTCTCCTTGGAAAACTCTTAAGGAAGGTTCTTATTACCTAGGAAATGCATATCGCTTAGTTGAGGTATACAAAGATTGTGTACCTGGTTCGATAAATAATAAAAGCATACAGTCAGTAAATGATATGCTAGTAGCACTAGAATTTGATCCAAAACACATAACGTCAGGGTATACAGATGAAGCTTACGGTGGGAAGGCTGAATGCTTCGTTTCCAAAGGGCAAGGTACAAAATATTATAAGTTATTGCATAGTGAGTTAAAGAAAGATGTAAGATCGTTCATAGAAATGGTTGAACTTAATATTGACATTCCTGTAAAAAGGTTTTTAGAGTCAATCAATCAGAGGTTACAGTCTGCTTTTTCTGAAAAGTTACTTGAGGCCATAGAAAATGACAATCCTTTAGCGGTTGAGAATTGCATCAAAAGAGGGGTAATTGTTAACTTCAAAGATACCGATGGAAGAACGCCATTACATTATGCTGTTAATAATGGGCACATAAAAGTTGTAAATATCTTGCTAGCAAATGGAGCTGATGCTACTCAAGTTACTAACAAGGGTAATACACCATTACACACTGCTGCTTCCAAAGGTCATAAAGAAATTATTGAAGCTTTGTTACAACGTGTAAGCCACAATAAATTGAGTGATTTTATTAATGCTAAAACTACTTCTAGTGGTACTACATCACTTCATGTTGCAGCTAAAGGTGGCTCCTTGGAAGTTGTAAAATCTTTATTAAAACATGGTGCAATTTATAACATCAAGAATAAAGAAGGTAAAGCACCACTTGATCTTTCTCGAGACCAAAATATTACTAACCTATTGAAATTAGTAGAAGAGCTGTTTGAGAATGCAAAAAATGGTAATGTTGAAATTATCAGTAAGCTGAAAGCAATAAAACCTGATGAGCGCGTAGCTGTAACAAATGCTCGTAATGATCAAGACAAGTCATTAATCCAGGTTGCAGTAATCAATAAACACTCAAACCTTGCAAGTAGATTATTAGAAATATTAAAAAGTCCAGATCAGAGTTTACAAGATATCAGCGTAGAAAATCGAGTAAAGAGTTTAAAGTTATAGCTCTCTTAAATGAAACTCTAATGAGGGTGCCAAGATCTAGAAAATATATAAAAATTACAGTGGACTTTACATCTTACTAATTATAAATTAACTTACTACCTAATCAATTCCTGAGTTATGTATGAGTAACATTTTGATAATATTAGCAGCAGGAAAGAGCAGTAGAATGAATTCTGAATATTCAAAAGCGTTGCACCAAGTGGGAAATCTTACTCTTTTAGAACATATAATTTCTAATGCAAAATCGCTGAGTCTAAAAAGCTTATCAATTGTTGTTAACAACTCCCTTCTAAAAGATTTAGAAAACTTTGATACTCTAAAAAGTATAATCGATCAATACAATATAAAACTAATAATTCAAGAAGATATTACAGGCACTGGCACTGCAGTTAAAATTGCTCTAGAAAATCTGGAGGAGTTATCTGATCAAGACATAGTTTTAATACAGTATGGAGACACTCCTTTTATATCTAGCGATACAGTTATGAAAATGACTGATTGTTTAAAGTATAATAATTTAGTTCTTCTTGGATTCAATAGTCAAGATGAACAATATGGAAGATTAGTAATTGATAATTACGGCAATGTTCAAAAAATCCTAAAAAATGGAGATAAAATGCTTCTTGCAAACTCTGGAATAATAGCTTCATATGCTAAAGATCTCTTTACCTTAGTAAAAGAAATAAAATTTAATAATTCGACCAATGAATATTGTCTTAATGATATAGTACCCATTGCAGCAAACAATAACTTGAGTGTAGGTTATGTAGTTTCTGATGAAAGAGAAGCAATGGGAGTAAATAATAAAGAGGATTTGATTAAAGCCGAACACTATTTTCAAAAAAAAAGGCAGCCAACTTTTCTTTCATAACTACATTTTTTTATTCATTAATTTAAGTTGACATTTGTTTTATACTGGTTTTATAATACCTTTTAATTCTTACTTGTAAGATAATTGGTACGACAAATTTTCCTAGTTGTAGTGAGAGGGTATACATGGGGATATTAATAACAGGTGCTGCAGGTTTGATAGGGTCAACCTTGGTGAAAAAGTTAGAAAACCAGGGCCATGAAGTAATAAGCTGTGATATTAGGTTTCACAACAATCCACTCAGTTTTTTTTCAGAAGATATAGTACCACTACTTGCTCAGTGTACAGGAATCATTCATCTGGCTGCAATTTCTAGAGTTATACATGGTGAACTTTATCCTACACTGTGTCAAAAAATTAATGTTGATGGTACAATGCGGTTTTTAGGGTTATGTAAGTCACTTCCAAATAAACCGTGGTTTATATATGCAAGTAGTAGGGAAGTTTATGGAGAGCAGAAGGAACTGCCAGTTACAGAATCTGCTAGTATCGATCCAATAAATAATTATGCCAAAGGTAAAGCATTTATTGAGGAACAAATAACAAGTTCAAAAGATTTTAATGTAGCAATATTACGCTTTTCAAATGTATACGGTGGTTTACTAGATCATAACAGTAGAGTAATTCCTGCACTCTGTATTAATGCATTAAGAGGTGATCCAATTAAAATAGAAGGTAAAGAATGTGTTTTTGATTTTACCTATTTGGATGATGTTATAGAGGGTATATGCTTAACTGTTAAATATTTACAAAGCGAAAAATCTTCCCTTCCTGCTATTCATCTTACTACTAATAGCCCATGTACTTTAGAAAACTTAGCAAAAACAATATTAAAAGTCACGAAAAGTGATTCTAGAATTGATTTTTATCCTCCAAGAAATTTTGATGTAACTAAGTTCCATGGTGATTTTATTAGAGCTAAAGAGCTACTTGGTTGGTCTCCAAAACATTCATTAGAAGTAGGATTAAGTAAATTTATAAAAAGTCTACAAAACAATACACAAGAATATCCTAACAATATAGATATGGTAATATATGAAAATATTAAAAGTTATTCATGGTTACCCTCCTTATTATAGTGCTGGTTCAGAGGTTTATAGCCAAACTCTTGCTCATGAACTAGCAAATAACAATGAGGTACAAGTATTTACTAGGTATGAAAATAGCTTTTTACCTGATTTTTATTACACTACAGTCCTAGATAGTAGTGACTCTCGAATCTTACTGCATTTAATTAATATACCTACAGCTAAATATCGTTATAAATTTATCAATGAAGAAGTAAATATAAAATTTAAAAGAATAATAGATAACTTTCAGCCAGATCTTATACATTTTGGTCATCTTAATCATCTATCAATTACTTTACCAGAAATTGCTTTTAAAGAAAATATACCTACAATTTTTACGCTACATGACTTTTGGTTAATGTGTCCAAGAGGAAGGTTTATTCAACGTAATTCTGAAGATTTATTACAGCTTTGTGATGGACAAAAGGATCAAAAATGTGCAACCCAATGTTACAAGGGATATTTTACAGGAGATGAAGAATTCCTGAATTCAGACATAAATTATTGGGAACAATGGGTTGCAACTAGAATGAAGCACACAAGGAAAATAATAGACTATATAGATTACTTTATTTCCCCATCGAAATTCTTGATGGATAAATTTACTCAGGATTTTTATGTTCCGATAAACAAAATTTCTTATCTTGATTATGGTTTTGATCTCAATCGTCTTAAGAATAGAAATAGAGTACAAGAAAAAGAGTTTATTTTCGGTTATATTGGTACTCATACTCCCGAAAAAGGTGTTGATCTATTATTGAAAGCTTTTTCTCACTTATCATCTAAAGCAAAACTTAGAATTTGGGGAGCAGCAAGAGAAGAAACTAAAGCTTTAAAAGCGATTGCCGATCAGTTTTCACCTGTTGTTAAAGAAAGAATAGAATGGATGGGAAGTTATGATAATAAGAATATAGTTACTGACGTATTTAATAAAGTCGATGCAATAGACGTTCCTTCAATTTGGGGTGAAAATTCACCGTTAGTAATACATGAAGCACAGCAACTTAGAATACCAGTTATAACAGCCGATTATGGTGGCATGGCAGAATATGTAAGAGATGGACTATTATTTAAGCACAGAGATGCAAGTAGTTTGTCAGAAAAAATGCAAGTCCTATCTACAGATCAGGAGTTATATAATAAACTTACCCAAAAAGGCTATCCTTATACTGAAAATGGAAATATACCTTCTATAGGTGAGCATACTGAGAAACTTAACAAGATTTACCGTAATGCTATTGAAAAGAAAGGCAAATCAGTAGCTGTGAAACCTGGTCCTTGGAGAATTACTTTTGATACTAATCCAGATTACTGCAATTTTGCTTGTATAATGTGCGAATGTTTTTCACCATACAGCAAAGTTAAAGAAGAGAAGAAAGCTAAAGGAATAAAACCTAAGATACTGTCGATAGAAACTATCAGAAAAGTAATTAAGGAAGCAGCTGGCACACCTTTAAGGGAAATCATTCCTTCTACTATGGGTGAGCCTTTAATGTATAAAAGCTTTGATGAAATAATCAATTTGTGCCATGAGTTCGGCCTTAAGCTTAACCTCACAACCAATGGTTCTTTTCCCATTAAAGGAGCTAGAAAATGGGCTGAACTATTGGTACCAATTTTATCTGATGTTAAGATTTCCTGGAATGGGGCAACTAAAGAAACTCATGAAAGAATCATGAAAGGTTCAAAATGGGAAGTAGTGACAGAAAATTTAAAAACTTTCCTTGAAGTTAGAGATAAATACTTTAGCGATACAGGTGAAAGGTGTACCGTTACTTTACAATTAACATTTTTGGAAAGTAATTTACATGAACTCTATGACATAGTTAAGATGGCCATAAAAAATGGCATAGATAGAGTTAAAGGACATCATCTTTGGGCACATTTTGAGGAAATTAAGGATCTATCTATGAGAAGAGATGAGTTAGCAATTAGTAGATGGAATACAGAGGTGAGAAGGTTATATGAGCTTAGAGATAATATGCTATTACCAAATGGTAAAAAGATAAAATTAGAAAATTTTACAATTCTTTCTCAAGAAGGTATTAAGGATTTGGCTCCAGGTGGTCAATGCCCATTTTTAGGTAAAGAAGCATGGATAAACAATGAAGGAAAGTTTAGTCCTTGCTGTGCTCCAGATGAACTCCGTAAGACATTAGGAAATTTTGGTAATGTTAATGAGGTTAAACTCGAGGAAATATGGCAGAGTAGTGAGTACCTAAGCTTACAAAAGAATTATTTAAATTACAAATTATGCAAAACATGCAACATGAGAAAACCTTTGATCAATTAATCAAAGATAATCTTAGATCTATTAAAATTTCACCGTGTGAGAGCTTTCACGAATTACTAGGAAATCCTTTGTATGAAAATAGGTTTATAAAGGTTGGTAAATTTCATGAGCCCGGTCTTGCACCGGTTTATGATCAGACAGGTGCTTATCATATCAATGTAAGAGGAGAAGCAGTTTATCATAATAGATTTCTAAAAACTTTTGGATTCTACTTTAATAGAGCAGCCGTAGAAGATGATACAGGGTGTTACCATATTGATTCATTTGGATGTAGAGTATACAAACAGTCTTATCAATGGATTGGAAATTATCAGGAAGATGCTTGTGTAGTTAGAAGACATGATAAATGTTTTCATATTAATTTAAATGGCAACAGGATTTATCAGGAGGAATATGATTATGTTGGAGATTTTAAGGATGGTATCGCTGTAGTCTATAAGGATGGTAAAGCTACACATATTAATCATCATGGAAAGTTAGTACATAATAAATGGTATAAAAAACTTAATGTTTTTCATAAAGGTTATTCTATTGCAGAAGATCAACATGGTTGGTTTCATATAGATATTAATGGTGATCCTGTTTACCAGCAGAGATTTAAAATGGTAGAAGCATTCTATAATGGGATGGCAAAAGTTGAAACTTTTGAAGGTGTGTTAGGACAAATCGATATTACCGGAAATGTAAAGTTTAGTATTTTTGATTTAGGTAAAGAATCTCAAGTGCATAGGATTTCTGCAGAACTTTCAGCCTTTTGGAAAACTTACCTAACAAGCGTTGCTATTGAACTTGATTTGTTAAATATTTTACCTGCAACTGTGCCGTTTTTATCTAAAAAGTTAAACATTATCGTACCAAATCTAGAAAGGCTGTTAAGGGCGTTGTGGGAAATAGGGTTTATTGATTATGATAAGGACGAGGACTTATGGAAACTATCATCAAAAGGTAAGTGTTTTAAGGAAATACCATTTTTGCCAAAAGCAGCAACAATGTGGGCAAGAGTTGCCGCTGAAAAGAATTGGTTAAATATTGCCGATATACTAAAACAGAAGTCAATCTCTTCATTTGAATCTTTTAAGGAAAGAGAATCATCAGAAGATAAGAAAATAGCGTTTTACCAAGCATTGCTAGGATATTCTAGGTTTGATACTAAAGAGTTTAATTCTAGGATTAATATAGATGGTGCTAAGAATATATTGCTATTTGGTGTACACTCTTTATTTCTTGCTTATTCTGATATACACAATAAAGGTTCCATAGGCCTATATAACGAACATAAAGTGCCAAGACAGTTAGTAGAAAATTTAAAAGTCAAACTTATAACTCAGGAAGAACTATCAGCTACAAATTATGAATTAGGTGTCTTTTGCCGCTTTCTACAGCATTATGATGATGATAAAGTATTATCTTATTTAAAATTGGTCAAAGGAATATCTCGTATTTTATTGATAGAAACTATTTTAGATTACCGCTCTCCAGATGGAGGCTCTGTAGATATTAATGTAATGGTTGAAACAGGAGGTAAACTAAGAACATTAAGCAATTGGGAAAAAATACTCAAACAAGTAAAAGGATTCAAAATTTTTGCTGTTATACCTTTAACAGATTACTTATCAGTTATTGATGTCAGGTGTTAATCATATGGAAACATTACAAAAAAATGGTTTTTTTATTATCAAAAATCTGGTTCCTTTAGAGCTAATAACTCAGTCTTTAAGTGATATAACAAATAAGATATCAAAGCTATCCCAAGAACTAAGTGTTTCAACTTCTGACTACTTAAACTGTACCGGCAGATGGGGCACGTCATCTCAAGTAACTAGAATTATCTCTCAAGCATTAGATGAAATTATTAAAAATTACCTTGAAAAGTCACTTCAGTGTCAGATACTGCAGAAAAAATCAAATGTTATATGTAAAACTGCTGATTTAATAGATGCAGTTCCCTTTCACCAAGACATCTCCTATAGTTTCAATGATCCTTACCACTTTTCTGTTTGGTTAGCTTTGAATAATGTAAGTGAAACTTCAGGTGCACTGCAAATTATAGAAAACAGTCATAAATGGGAAATACAGCCTTTAGTTGATTTTTGGTACCCATATTTTTTTGATCAGTACTCAAGTAATCGGGAAAATTACAAAATTAAGTCACTACCTATTTCAGCAGGAGATGCGATAGTTTTTGATTCACGGTTATGGCATGGTAGTGATAAGAATACAGATGCTAAAGATAGATTTGCTTATGTAACAAGGTGGATTGTAAAAGATCAAGATCTTCCCTATGTGCCAAAACCTCAGCCTTCAGTTTTTGGTATACTCAATTGTGGTGGGTTAACAGAATCTATACTGAGAGAATGCTTGTCATTATTTTGCTACCAGGAAAGTATAAAAGTAAAAAACATGGAAGAACTTATCAAGAGCTGGTTAGCCTTTATTACAGACACAACTACAAATATTTCTGAGATCGACACTACTGAGGCTAAGCGAGATTTATATAAGCTACTTATTCTGAATCGAGCATCAGCACTACATGATGCTGGAGACATCTCAGGAAAAATATACAAAAATTTATGGTTTTCACTACTTGTATTTCTCAATAAAAAAGTCAACGTAGTGGAGCTAGCATTATAAATGAACAGAAGTAGAGTTGATAGCTTCAAATGTGTATTGATGTTCATCTTGAATATAGCATCTAAATTCAAACTTAATGTACTTATAATGTCTTTAGTTGCCCTGGTGGTAGCTGTTGATTTGTCTTTTAGAAAGTATTTAGTAAAAAATATTCTAGATACAGCTGTAAAATATCAGGAAGGTAATGTAATTGAAAATCTTTTATTACCTGTAAGCGCTTATCTTGGTATGGCATTACTTATCACTACTGCTTTTAGATTCTATGGCTATTTTGTTGACATTCGAATGTTTACCTTAATGCGTCAAAAAATAGCTGATATGTCTTTTTGTAGGCTACTCCAACAAGACCATTCCTATTATCAGAACAATTTATCCGGAAGTTTAGTACATAAGGCCAGTAACTTAATGGATAGTGTGATAGAGTTAATAAGATTGCTTATAGATTGTTTTTTCGGTTACAGCATAGCATTAGTCTTAGCTATTTATACCTTATCATTAGTAAACATAAAATTTGCAATCGCCACATTCACTTGGGTAAGCATTTTTATTTTAGTATCGATTTTCAGCTTTCGTGTACTTACTGAACTAGCTGATAATTACTCTAAACAAAATTCACAAGTAATAGCTAGTATAGCAGATAGTATTTTAAATGTTATATCAGTAAGGCTATTTTCTCAGCAAGCACATGAGAGACACAAATTTTTTCAAATATGCAAGAAAAGAACTATTGCAGAGAGAAAATTACAATGGGCATACTTTTGTCTTTGGTTTATATATGGCTATTCATTTGATATACTCCAAGCAGTAAACTTGTACTTTTTAATTTATGACTATCAATTGAACAAAATTGCAATAGGAGATATTGCTCTTGTACTTGGAATTAATATATCGATTATAGAGTTTCTTAACCATCTAACTAGGAATCTTACCCAATTTTCTACTCATTTCGGCAAAGTTTCAGATGCATTGCCAATCTTGACTACTGTACCAGAAATTCAAGATAAGGAAAATGCTAAAGAATTAAATTTATTAAGTGGAAGAATAACGTTTAACAATGTTTCTTTTTCTTATGAAGGTCAGGAGCCATTATTTCAAGATTTCTCAGTTACCATTAATCCTTGCGAAAAGGTAGGTCTAGTTGGTTATTCTGGAGGTGGTAAATCTACTTTTATAAACTTAATTCTAAGGCTATTTGATGTTAAAAAAGGTAATATACAGATTGATAATCAAATAGTATCAGAAGTTACACAGAGTTCTTTGAGGCAACAAATATCTGTAATACCTCAAGACCCATTGTTATTTCATGATACTATTTTAGCAAACATCATATATGGTAGACTTCAATCTACTATCGAAGAAATAATGAGAGCTGCAAAGCTGGCTGGTATTCACGATTTCATTATGACTCTACCAGATCAATATGGAACTACAGTCGGAGAAAAAGGCATCAAGCTATCTGGAGGAGAAAGACAAAGAATAATAATAGCCAGGGCATTTTTAAAAAACGCTCCAATATTATTTCTCGATGAACCAACTAGTCAGTTAGATTCTATAACAGAAAAAACAATTCAAATGAGTTTATTCAAATTGATGAAAAATAAAACTACGATTACTATAGCACACCGTATTTCTACACTTTTACACATGGACCGAATTCTAGTATTTAACAAAGGAAAAATTGTCCAAGATGGTAAACATGCTGAATTAGTTTCTAAGCAAGGTCTTTACAAGGAACTTTGGAATGCTCAAATTGGTTGTTTGAATGGCAAAAAATAAGATGGAAAAAATTATTGATCTGAGAAGTGACACTACAACTCTGCAGGGCTCCAACGTTATACATGCAATAAGTAATGCAACTGTTGGAGATTTTGCTTATGGTGAAGACAAAAGCTGTAATGACTTATCAGAATATTGCAAACAATTATTCAAAGTAGAAGAAGCATTATTTGTAACCAGCGGTATGCTTGCAAATAGATTAGCCATTGCCAGTCAAACAAGTCCTGGTGATGAACTAATAACTCATTATAATTACCACGTTAATTTTTTCGATAGCGCAGGCAATGCAAAAGTAAATAATATCGTATTTAATTGTATTAGAAATAATAGCGGAATCTTAGATGTTGATGAAGTAGAATATGCTATTAATTCTAAGCCGAGGTATAAAATTTTTGCTCAGGTGAGTCTTGTTTCTATAGAAAATAGTATAAATGGGTTTAATGGTAAAATTTATCCTTTTGAAAAACAAGTCGAGTTATATCACTTTTTAAAAGCTCACAATGTAAATCTTCATTTAGACGGTGCAAGAATATTTAATGCTCATATCGAAACAAATATTGCTTTAGCAGATTATGCTAAATATGTGGATACAATGAGCTTTTCTTTTACTAAAGGACTTGGCGCTCCTTTTGGTTCAATGCTTATGGGTAAAAGAGAGATAATTGAAAGGGCTAAAAAGCTACAGGTTTGGCTAGGTAGTGGTTATCATCAGATAGGGTATTGTGCTAATGCAGCAAAATACGTACTACAGAATAATATCTCTAGGCTTAAAGAAGATAATAAGCTCGCTAAATTGTTTGCAGATAAGATTAAAGAAATTCCACACATAAAACTGGTACTACCTTATCCAGAAACTAATATAGTAAGCTTTAGTATAAAAGCACTAAATGTAACTAATGAGGTTTTCTTGAGTAAGTGCCAAGCTTATGGTTTATTGCTTTTTCCTTGGCTCGAGTCTCATATAAGAGCAGTTACCCATCTTGGCACAAAGGAAACAGACATCATGAAAGCTGCTGAAATTATAAAGGAAGTTGTGTTAAATTTAATATGAGAATAAAAATAGATTTCTTTAGCGATTCAAACACTGACCCTTCAGCTAAAATGAGGGAAGCGATGGCTAAAGCAAAAGTTGGAAACGAAGCTGCATGTGAAGATCCAACTGTGAACGAATTAGTGGCAACCGCATGTAAAATATTAGGTAAACCTGCAGGAATCTTTTTGATTTCAGGAACGATGTCCAATGTCATTGCTTATAAAGTACACATTCAAAGACCTGGTGATTACTTGCTGCTTGATGAAACTTCACATCCGCTCATAGTACAATCTGGCTTGATCGCAGCCCAGGCACATGCCACTCCTTTGCCCATCAAAGGTACGAGAGGAATATTTACTGGAGAACAAATTGTTGAGTTTATTACTCGTCCTAGTTTAAGAAATATTCCGAGAGTTGGGCTTGTTTCTATCGAACAAACGACAAATTTTGGTGGTGGAGCTGTGTGGCCTTTAGAATATATTCAAGAGATCTCAAGTCTCTGCAAAGAGAATGACGTATTCACTCATTTAGATGGAGCAAGACTGTTCAACGCTTGTGCTCATACTAAAATATCTCCAAAAGAGTATGCAAGTTATTTTGATTCGGTATTCATTGATTTTAGTAAAGGATTAGGTGCTCCAATGGGCGCAATATTGCTTGGAAGTGAAGAGTTTATTGAAAAAGCTTGGTACTATAAGTTTCAAATTGGCGGAGGTATGCACCAAGCTGGCATTATTTCAGCTGCATGTTTATATGCTTTACATAATAATATAAATTGTTTAGAGGAAGATCATAAAAAGATGCAGCACCTTATAGAAGGCCTAGACTCCATAGATCAAGTTATAATTGATATCGACCTATACAAAACTAATATAGCGTATTTTTCATTACGTACTAATTGTATATCTACTCAAGAATTAATAAACGTACTAGTTACAAATTATGGAATTAGAATGGCTAACATAAGAGGTAAAATCAGAGCTATAACACATAGAGATATAAGCTATGAAGATATTAATACTACTGTATCTGCTATAAGAAAGATACTAAGTAAGTAATTTTCTGCACTAATTGTTTGCAAACTTCTTGTCAAACAATATTATACCAATATAGTATTATGCTAGCATCTGCATAGAGCTATTTGGGAATAGGTGTGAACTTTGTCTTCTTTCAATATTTGCTATTCTTCTGTGGATATATGCTGCTTTATTTATCAAGACAAAGTATACCAATTGCTCTACCACTGTTAATAGATACTGACCATGTAAAATTAAGCTATTTTTTTGCCTGCTTTTCTTTTTTTTATGGAGTATCAAAATTCGTTAATGGAATAATCATGGACTCCAAAAATAATCCATTATTTATGTTTGGGCTATGCAATATTGCAACTGGATTATTAACCATTGGTATAACTTTATCATATAATAATCTAACTTTATTACTGTTAACATTAATATTATTAGCTTGGACACAAGGGTTAGGTTGGCCAGCTATTACCAAGTTTATGGTTACAAACTCTAGCATCTCTTCAATTGCATCATCATGGGGAGTTATGAGCGCATCTCAGCAACTTGGTTCTTGTATTACTTTAATTGTATTACCAAGTATAATTAAAATATATGATGCAAAAAGTGCATTTTTGTACTCTGGTCTCTTATGCTTACTTTTTGGAATTTATATAATATTAAAAGCATATTACAAAGAAAGTGCCAACTTTACTACCTATTATAAGGTGCAGAAATCTCAGATAGGTGTCAAAGTGAAAAGTTCCATATGGTTTCTATGTTGTGCTACTTTTTGTGCTTATATTATAAAAATGGGAATCTTCTTTTGGTTTCCTATAATTTTAAGGGATAAATTACAAATTTCTCTTGTACAATCCTCACTAATAACAGGCGTATATGATTTAGGTGGAATCCTTGGAACTTTAATCACAGGAAGAATTAGTGATATGTACTTTTTTCAAAATAGAAGCTTGCTGGCATTACTTTACATGTTGGGTATAGCACTCACTTTTATTGCAATGAACTTTGGCCAAAACATAATTCTTATGAACCTTGGTGCAATCTTATCAGGATTCTTTATATTTGGAGTTCAAGTACTGACAGGTGTTATAGCTGTAGAAATTGCTCCACAAAATAATGTATGTGCAATTGTAAGCTTAACAGGATTATTTGGGTATATTGCAAGTTCAATATTTTCATGTCTGCTCTTAGGAGTACTTGTTAAGCACTGTGGTAACAGTATTATGTTTTCATTTTTTTCCATTTGCTCTGTTGTTGCACTCGTTTGCTTTTCCATACTATCAAGCAAAGATCTTAAAAAACTAAGTAAAGCGGTGTAAAAAAAATTTCTCAACAGTTAAACTTTGTAGATAGATTTTTTACCCAAGGAATAAATATGGTAACCATATCTTAGTAATAGCTCGCTATCTAATAAATTACGGAAATCAAAAATATTAGGTGCAGCCATAATACTCTTTAAACTTGCAAAATCTTGATTTTTAAATTCTTTCCACTCCGTTAATAATAATAAGGCTTCCGCGTCTCTTGCAGCTCCTATAGCGCTGTCCGCGTACTCTATATCCTTTAGAACTTGCCTAGCATTATCCATCCCCATTGGATCATATGCAGTAATTTTAGCCTTGTTATTCACTAGCAATTTTGCAACGTCTATAGCTGGGCTATTTCTTACATCATCAGTACCAGACTTAAAAGTTAGCCCCCATATCGCTATTTTTTTATTTTGGACTCCATTTAATACATATTCTACCTTTTTAGCAATGTTTGTTATATGATTATAGTTAGATTCCTTAACTGAATTTAAAATTTGTAGCTTGACATTGTGATCTTCAGCAAGCCTTATTAAAGCTGACAAATCTTTAGGAAAACATGATCCTCCAAATCCTGGACCAGCTTTGAGAAATTCCTTACCTATTCTATGGTCCATTCCCATACTGTTAGCTAAAAGGTCAATGTCTGCTCCTAATAGCTCACATAAACCTGCCATCTCATTGATAAAAGCAACCTTTGTTGCTAGAAAAGCATTAGAAGCATATTTAATCATTTCAGCAGTAACTGTATCAGTGACTATTAACGGAATATTCTTATCTATAAATGATCTATATATAACTTCTAGTTTTGCCCTAGCTAGCTTAGTTTTTACTCCTATTATTATCCTATCTGGGTATAAAAAATCTGATACTGCAGAGCCTTGCTTGAGAAACTCTGGATTAACTCCCAAATCAAAGTTATAGCCCTTATTAGATAAATAATTATGTATATTTTCTGCAGTACCAGGAGGAATAGTTGACTTTATCACTATTAAGCAATCTTGATTAACCCTCTCAGAAACTTCACTTACTGCATTATATACATTCTTTAAATTTGCATTTCCTAGGGAGTCTGATGGAGTATCTACAGTTACAAATACTACTTCTGTATTGGGATTTATTTGAGAATACGAATCAAAAAATCTTATCCTTTGTGACTTTATATTATTCTCTAAATAATCTGCTAATCCAGGTTCATATAGAGGAATTTTCCCTGATTTCAAAAGTTCAATCTTCTCAGTATTTATGTCAATGCAATCAACTTTATGGCCCTGCTCCGATAACATTGTACCAGATACTAAGCCTACATACCCTACTCCTATAATAGTTATGTGCATTTTACTATCACCTTAAAAATGTAGCTTAGCATCTAAAATAAATACCATTAACAATTATAAACTTTTGTTGTTACATTATTTTTCTTAATTGCCTTACCTTCCGAATAAGCTATAAATAAGGTTGATGGTATTAATATCAAAGTACCATATAAAGCACTTTTATCAGG
This sequence comes from Wolbachia endosymbiont of Ctenocephalides orientis, assembly GCA_028571345.1. Lineage (GTDB taxonomy): Bacteria > Pseudomonadota > Alphaproteobacteria > Rickettsiales > Anaplasmataceae > Wolbachia. Next base: position 828,075 of record CP116769.1, on the reverse strand, counting down.
TAATTCATTAAATATAACGTATGTTACTATTGCAGAAATTATTAGCTCTATGTATCTATACGGTGCAAGTGCAGTAGCATCAGTAAGAGCAAAAGCTTTTAACATGAAGAACAGAATTAGGTTTGAACTTATTCCTAAAATCAGCAGTAATACTAACTCCAACAAGGAAGGCATATGCCAATAAAATAACAAAGGTGGAGTAGAAAAAATAGTTGTCGTTAGAGCTGAATAAAATAACATACTTATTACTGACTCTTTTATCACAAGTTTCTTATTAAGTATGTCTAATATAGCAAAGATTAACGCAGATACAATAAAAATAAGAATTTTAGGATTAAAGTCTTCACTATGAGCTTTGGTGGTAATAGCAATACCAACAAAACCAATAATAGTTACTATCCATCTTTGCCAAATTATATTTTCGTTTAGTAAAGGGATTGCAAGAAGTATAACAAATAATGGTATAGAAAAACTTATAATCGTTGCAGTTACTATGGGGAAAACAGTCAACCCGTAAGTCCATAAGGTCATTCCACAAAACAACAACCCACCCCTGGTTATTTGAGTAGATATTTGACTTGTTTTAAAAGTTTCTATTCCATAGTAAAACATAAAAGGTACAAGGGTAATAGTGGTAAACAGAAAGCGGAAAAAAATTATTTCAAAACTCTGAAGATGTAAACTTAGATATTTTGATATAGTATCATTAGCTACACTACTAAGTAAGCTAAGTATAAACCAGATAACCCCAAACAAATAAGCTCTCAATCTGTAATCCATAAAGCTTCTGATTTAATAGATACGATGTACTCATATAATTTTACTACAAAACTAATAATATAAAAGTTTTCTGATGTACGTCCCCAGAATGTGATCGTAAGGGTTCATTATAAATAATTCGGGAAATTTCGTCTCTTTAGACATATTAAGAGCTATGTAACGAACGTTTATATTTGTGAGTAATAGTAAGGCTCAAGGTAAGGAAAATGCTAGTGAGGTAAAGTAGAATAACGTTAATTTGATAATTTAAGCTCATTCCCTCTTGCTACATCTCTCTTTAATATCTCCTCTTTTGCAGCAGGTCTATAATTACTGCTTAAATTTAGGTGCACACTAATTTTTCGATTTATATATTATTCTAATGCTTGTATAATACCTTCATTGAATATTTGATTTTGAGGTAATTAGATGCCAAAAAGTAAAACTAAACGTGGAACGGAAGATTTGAAGGGTAATGCAGGCCCAAGCAAAAGATCTCGTCTCAGTTCTGATCCTAAAAAAAATAAAGAGATTATCTCTAGCAAAGTAATAAGTAAGCTGAAGGATGTTGTTAAAGGTGATAGAACTTCAGCTATTGAGGAATGGGTCAAGGCTCACCCTGTAACAGTAGAGGGTCTAACCGTTGAGCAATCGGACCTCTTATGTAATGCGTTTCGTGATGAATCTTGTTGGTCAGGTGCGACACTAGATGTTGCTAAATTGGTAGGAGAATTAGCTAAATCAGGTGTGTTGAATCCATTTGCTATATATAAAATAGCATGTATTGAGTGTGTAGAGAGTGAAATTAAGCAATTATTTGACAAGGCGTTAGAGTCTTTTAGATCTGACTTATCTCATAAAGGTGCATGTGAGGAAGATAGGAATTTAGCTTGCAGTGATAAGCTTGCAAGAGTTGAATTGTTAAGTTCCATGGGAAGACGTGATCCTGTTTTCAATTTCTGGATTGATCAAGAATCAGGTAACCTTAGAGAAAATATAGAAGCAGAAGATGGATTTAATAAGGCTGTAGATTTCAAGTGGAGTAAGGGAGTGGAACACTTCTATAATCGTCTGTGTTCTGAAGAAAAATTAGTGAAAGAAGAGAGAGAAAAATTGCTAGTTTCTGCTATTGCAAAATTATCTCCATTGCAATCTAGCTATAAACTTGCTTCTACCTTAAGTTCCCTTCTAGGTAAAGTCATAAGCGCAAAAGTAGATCATAAGTCACTACTTGGGCTACCGAATAAGAAAGATAGGGGTGTGATCTATCGTCCTCTTAGTTACTTAGTAGAGCACGGTTTTCTTTGCACAACTAAGTATGTTATCCAGTACTTGAGCGAGGGATGTTCAAGATCTGAAGTAGAGAAAATGCTTTCACCTAGAGGATATGCACATCTTCTCTCATCGCTTTCATTTGTTGTAGTTTCTAAAGATTATGACTTGGATAACAGGAATGAAGCAAGGTCAGCTATTAGCAGTCTTTGGGAATCTAGTGTATTTAACCAAAATAAAATAAATGTTGTCGATCCTTTTAAAGATAGGATTGCTTTTGTTGCAATGGAAAATGCAATTTCAAATTTGATTGTAGATCAGGAGAACAGCAAGGATACTCAAAGTGCTGGCGATGGTGAAAAAGTTGATTTGGTCTTGAGTATTTTAAAGTTTGCTAAAGATTGTTGTTCAGACAAAAGCTTTAAATCATTAAAAGAGAGGATAGCAAATAGTTTAGATAAAACAAGGAATTCTAAGATGATAGATGCAACTAGCTCCTGCAATTTAATAGAAGAGTTGTGTAAGTCAGCGAGAAATTTGAATTTATTCTCTGCTAGCACTGAAGGTCCTCAATCTACGTTAGTGGGTACTAATGTTAGTATTTCGCCTGCTGCAGTTGTTAACAAATAGGAGTATTTATGCATGGTAATAATGAAGATCGTGAATTAGTTAGGGCTTTATTAAGTGGAGGTTGTGATGAGTTTAGTAGACAATTTGTAGGTTTTTTAAACAACTGTCCATCTTTTTTGCATTCGGCTAATAAGCCTGGCTTTTTTCCTACATTCTTTTTTGGTATGTTTTCTACTGCACATGATGCAGGTATATTAGTTGAAGATGAAAGAGTCTATTTTCGTTTTGACAATTATGGAAATCTAAAAGTTGCTGTTCTCACTAATAAAGAAAATAGAAGAATAGTCAGGTGTTATACTGTTGCTGATAATGAGAACAGCCCTGGGTCAAGGTTTAGTGCAGAAGAGAAGCAGCAGGTAGAAGAGAATCTTCCACAAGAATTACAGGAAGATAAGGATCTGGATTGGGAAGAGTATAAAATATTTCGGTTTGGAGAAGAATGTAGGTTTATTCATGAAATAGATAGATTTCCTCAACGTGATGAACCTGGAGCTCCAATTTTTCATGAAATTAACCCAATCAGAGAACAAGGTGAATTGTTAGACCTGATGAGTGAGTTGGCAAATGATGATACAGGAGAAGTGCGTACTAATGTTAAAAGAATTTTGGAATATGTTATTGATATCCATGATGAACATGAAGATAGCTTAGTGTTTCGTGCAGAGTCTGATTACCACGGTTTTCTGTGTGGGTTTTTAGTAAATTTTAGATACCGAGCTGTGGCTGATTTCTACCCAGAGCTACTTATAGGAAAAGGTTATGCAGATGTTGTTTTGCTTGTTCGTGGTGTTGATCAGACAAATGATTCGGTTCCAATTATAATTGAGTTGAAGGTTGGTGATGAGGAAGGATTAGAGCAAGCTAAAGATTATGCTAAAAGTTGTTCTGTTTCGTCTTTGCCTATTCATACCTCATCACCAAGTGCTGTTTGTGTAGCGTTAAATTTTCAATTACGTGGAGGTGCTGGTCTCCGAACTTCTGTGCAGGCCTTTTCAGAAGGTGGTCTTTCCTTAATACCGGGTTTACTACATCCTCATGGAAATGGAGTTAGGGGAAATGTAAAACGTTTTTTACAACCCATAGCATCAGAGTTCACTCAATCGCCTCATTGTAACACTTTTTCCTGTACGTCATCGTTTGTTTTTGGAAATGTTTTATCTACAAGGAGGGACTTAGAAACAAATGATGGGCGGGAGGTAAGGGTTACCAAGTATCTATTTAACCACTCTCAGGGAGAGAAAATGAAACGTACAGGTGGTAGGGGAGATGCAGCAGATATTGTAAGCCATGCGTTAACTTTAGCTCTATTTTTATCAAATATTGGTTTTGTTGTGCTTCACATTTTTCGTCGTTTAAAGTGGCAGACTTTACCAGACAAAGCATTGAACCTGTCGTTACTGCCTCAAGCCACAGATGATGCTAAGGTGCGTCAAGTACTTTGTGAAGTAGATGTCCAGGGTCATCTGGAAGTGGCTTCTGCAAAGAAATTCGAATCACTACGTGCTTACTCACGTTCTCATAGTGAAGGTTATTTCGAGGGAAGGTTTTCAGAACAAATGGGTAATGTTAGGAATTTACATCAACTTGCAGATCAGTTGATGAGTGCTGAGCCTAATTTTGGTAATGATGGTAATGTTAATGGTGAGTACAGGGCTAGGTATGAAGTTTTATTTAATGAGATTTCTCGTCTGTTGTCTCCGTTATTAAATGGAAACCGTCTACTCGTGAACAATGAAGCTAAATTTCAGGCTTTGTTGCGTGGGATATTTCAAAGTTGCGATAATCCTGCCAAGGTAATTATTGAGTTCCAGCTACAGAGAGGAAGGAAAATAGACCTAGTATTATCAAAATCTGCGGAAAATGATGATACTCATCCAATTGGAATAGAGTTGAAGTATGCTAACACCGCAGAACAAGTTGAACGAAAAAGGGTGGAGGCAAATCGACAGTTAAGTGAATACGAATTTTGTGGAGGATGCAAGCGTATTACTGGGGGAGATGCGATGGTTTTGTTATACGCTATATTAAATGCTGTAGGACAAGAGCAGGATCTGATATTGATTGGTGGGCTTCGTAGAGCATCTGGGTTTTCTAGATGACTTGTAACTAATAAAAGTACCAAAGATAAGGTTGTTTATGGGTAAAATTATGCATTAAGCTAGAGTACGTTTGAGTAAGGTTGGAGAAAAAGCAAGGTCTTTGAGCAAGAAAATTTGATTTATGTTTTCTTAAGTTAAAGTTAACCTGATGAAGTTTGCATAATTTATTGTTGGAGTTTTTTTGTTCTATTTTTACTGTAAGTTCAATCTGCTCTATCTTTGGTCTTTTTTTCTTAGTTTTGCGGCAAGTCTAATATTTTTACTACTTAATGGAATAACTTGCAGAAAGTGGAGATATAATGCTAAGGCAGAGGAGCTCAGACAGTTATCTTAAACAATAAAGAAATACTAAAGGCAAAAGATACGCTTGCGTAGTTCGAAAGCTTTCTATAGGATAAGCCTCACCTGATTTACAAATAGAATTGTTATGTTAGATGTTTGCTATTTATTCTTAAGCTCATTTTAACAGCATTTTGCTTTTTTTAGTATGTAGGGGTTTTCTAGGAATTATCCTACTGAATTCTATGATATTATTTTTTGTAACATTGTTATACATTATAATGCACCCATTTGTCTAGACCATTTTTTTCAAAGTGATCCGATTTTTAAAATGAATATGTTGATAAATACGTCGACACACATTTAAAGTATTTATCAATATATTCATTTACTGTTTATGATAATAAAGATCAGCAGGAACTTTATAATGTAGAGTCTGATGTCGCCTTCTATAGTTATACCAAGAAACAAAATCATTTATTATAAGATTTAAATCTCTGATACTATTTGGTCTATAATAATATATAGCTTCTTGCTTTAAAGTTCTCCATAAGCGCTCAACAAATATATTGTCGAAGCAACGTCCTTTATGGTCCATACTGATTTTAATATTAGCACGCTCTAATTCCATAATAAAGTTGTAGCTAGTAAACTGCACCCCCTGATCACTATTAAAAATCTCAGGTTTACCTTGTTTTAGAGCTTCTTTGAGAGTATAAAGGCAAAATCCAGCATCGAGATATGGTGATAATGAATGAGCAATAATATAGCGACTATACAAGTCCATTATTGCCACAAAATAGATAAACTTACCTTCTACCATAATATATAGTAGCCCATACCTGATTAACTCTACAAATAATCAAATCTTTGAGTAAATAAGGATATATTTTATGCTTTTTTTCTTTAATACTTGTATTACATCTTTTTCTACAATACAGCCCACTAATCTTCATTTTTTTCATAATTCTTAAGATTTTTTTGTGATTGACTACTACTCCACTCGCTATGATCTCAGCAGTAATTTTACGATATCCATAACGGCAATCAGAAGCCAAATATACTTCTTGAATCAAATTTCACTTTCGTTATTAATTATAGGCCTATAATATAGGCTAGATCTGCAAATCCCCAGTAAATCAGCCTGTTTCCTAATTGACAGATCAGAATCTTTTTCTATAAATCTTACTCTATCTTTTTTGCTTATTTCAGTAATTTTTTTTTCAAATAACTATTTTCCACTGTCAATTCTCCTATTACTTTATGTAAACTTTCTATTTCTTGCGCTAAGATTCTTTGTTTTCTCGCACTTTCACTTTCTTCAACAAATAGGTCTTTTAACCTTGCCAATACTCTATCACGCCAATCATATAGATTTGTTGATGGTATTTTATATTCACTACATATCTCAGCTGTGCTTCTTTGATTTTTTATTGCTTCCAAAGCTATCTTTGCTTTTAACTCTGGTTCATATTTTTTTGTTGCCATACTTTTACCCCTTTACTTTCCTACTCGGATCAACCATTTTTTTTTGGTCTAGTTTATGGGGTGCATTATAGCACAGCCACCTTGACCAAAAAATCATCCCCCTATCGCGTTCTTATCATTATGCCTTATACGCTGTATTACACCTTCAGATATAGTCATTGCTAACCTCCAACATCCTTGCTAATAAACCCTCGCTAAAACTGCCGAAAAGACTTTATAAGTTAATATTCTAAATCTCAATATTTTATGGTGCAGGTTTTTATTTTTAAAACATTATACTTTGTGTAGGGTATAACTACACGCATCAAAGTGAAAGAAAAGCAAAATGATGAAGAAAATGAAAGTTTAAGTTTTCTTCAACGACTCAAGGAGAGAATTTATGCTTTAAAGCCTGTATTAGCAAGAGCCTTAATCACTAAATGAACAATGTCACGCAGAGTTTCATCCTCAATTTTTCTATATTCCCTCACTAGCCTTGATATTTCTTCGCTGCCTACATCGCTATGGAAGGCCTTATCATGTAAGTCTTCAGAGGCTTTGGTAAAAAAATACGACATATCAACCGATAGTACTTCTGCTAATTTATATAACCTATCAACTACAAGCCTAATCTCTCCGCTTTCATATCCTTGTACATGCTGAAATGAAATTTCAAGCTTTTTTCCTAAGTCTCTTTGACTAAAACCACACATTAGCCTTCTTTTCCTTATTCTTTCACCTATTTGTTTATCGATAGGATGTTGTATAGTCATTTTACGTATCAGGTAATATTAACTATGTATTATCACTTTGAGAAAAAGATTTTACCAATATATAAACTGCACTACGTAACCTTTTGCTCTTAATTTCGTTATATCCTTTGACTAACTTTAGTATTTCTTCATCATAAGCTTCATGTGAGTCAGTGTGCATATCAGTAAAAAAGTTAGCAACATCTATCGATAGTGCTTTTGCTAAATCATATAATCTACTGGCCAAAACACAATTTGAACCATTTTCGTACTTTTGTATCTGTCTATACGAAACACCTATTCTCTTTCCCAATTCGGTCTGTGTCAAAGCACGATCTAACCTAAGTTGTTTTATTTTTTTACCTAATTGCACTTTTCACCTCTTATTCAAATTTACAACAAATTTTATGAAGTGGAAAAAAAGCTAGCAAAGTAATTGCTTTAATAATTTCTGCCTCTCGCTAATTAAATCGTTTGGCCTTACGTATTTTTTCTCAATTTCCCTCATCTCTTTTTCTCGTTCTGCAATGCTATTTCGTATTACTTCAGCCGAGTATCTGCTTTTGCCACTTGCAAACTCTGATCTTAATCTTCTAACCTTGTATTCGAGCTCAGCAAATCTTTCGTGTTGCTCAAGAAGTTCTATCATATGACTAATTTCAGAGTTTAGCTTTTTTTCCTCAACATCTCTTACAATAAAAGAAAGTAGAAGCTTATCTATTTGGTAATCAATATTTGGTTGAGCAGCAAATAGATCAATTATGGCTTTTACGTCAGTAGGATTTGTAACTAGTAAGTTAAAATTACTACATAAAAAACTATAGAACTTTATCGTCTTCTCAAGATAATTTTTCATATCTTGTGATAATTGCAATTCTTTGTGAATTCCTGACAGCAATATTTTCAATTCTTCCAAGTATTTCGTGTCAAAATTACTTACTTCTGTAGGTGAAAGGATCATTAGCAGCTTTTTTACAAGCTCAACATCATTTAACTTTACTGCATTATAAAGAGCTTTTTCTTTATCTTCTTTTAAATCATAAAGCTCTGATGAGTTATCTATGCTGAATAGATATTCAGTATTTCCTTGAGGAGAGTAGATTAAAATGTCCACTTCTCTTAGCGGGTGATCATCATTAAACTTTTCTAGTAACTGCTTATCGGTAGTTTCCTCTATTGCTACAACTGCTTTGCTTACCTCTTTCAACTTTGCAATATCATCTCTTGAGTTTTCAAGTATATCTTTAGCCTTGTCTAGCAGCTGCTCATATAGAACTATTTTTTCTTCATCATCAAGTAGCTGACAATGCTTTTTCAGCTTTTCAGTAGAGTAAGATAGGATATCCATTTTTTTCAATTTTACGATTACGATACCCCATTTTTGTTGAAACTGAAATAATTTTTATAGGATGTGTTTTTCTAGTGTAGATGCCCGCAAAACTTGTTATTATAATATACAGTAAATCAATAAGTCGTATAATATTAACAATTAAATAATATTTATCACGATATGATCGAATAGTAATGAAATTAAGTGAGGGTTACAATGAAAAAAATAAATGGTAAAAAATTGTCTAGTAAAATGTTAAAAGCGGTAGAGCGAATAGCAAAAGAAGGGTTATTACCTAATTTTATAAAAGCTGCTCCAACAGCAAATAAAAAGATTAGTAAATTACCTGTCTTAACATATCCTGAGGAGCTCAATCCATTTCGATCAGCTTTATGCAAGATAAGGCTAAGTGAATATGAAAATGTGAAATTAAATGAATTCTTGGAAAAAGCTATTGCAGCTGAAAATCTAGACAAATTAAGTAAAATCGTCGATGAAGCTTTGGATTTAGGAATAAGAGTAAACGCTCGCAACGAAGATGGCTTTAGCTTCACTAACGTTACAATGTTTAAGATGTATCGTGATGAATTCAAAGAAAATAAACAAGAAGATATAATCAGAAAGTTAGCCTTACATGGAGCAGATTTTAATGTACAAGTTGATAAGAAAATAGCTGAAATGTATCAAAAAGTGCAAAAAGAAATTGAGCCACAAATATATAGTAGGCTCAAGAAACTTAGGGAAGTTGGAGAAGACGCTACTATAGAAGGAACTGTTGAAGATGTAGAAATCGATAATAAGACCTTCTATATTGAATTTTCACATAGCTGCATAGTTGATGTTGCCAAAGTTGTAGAAGGTGCAAAAAATTTGGGCTTAAGTAAAGGAGACTTAAACCTTGGCGGTAGTATCATAAAAATAGGTGATGGTGAAGTTGAGGTCAAAACTGGGAAAGACGGTAAAAGAAATTACGTAGATATATCCGATAACAGCGCTTTTACAGTAACACTTTGCACTAGCCTAGGAGAGCTAAATTTAATGGTATATCATGACACAGAAGACTATCATCAAGTACAAGTTGAGGTAGAAGATGAAGAAATGTGGAACGAGTTGCAAGAAATAGGAGAAATCGTAGGAAAGGGTTGTTTATTTGGTGGAATGTCTGTTAAAGAAGTAGTGGAAAAAGGCAGCTTTACTAGATGTGGAAGGTGGGGCGACCAAAATTCTAAAAGTAGTGAGACCTTTTCTTGGGTGAGCAAATTAAAAGATACCAAAACGACATCTGTAGGACGTTCTTGATTGGTGGCTATGTTTTTACATAGCCATAATTATTGCAAAGTAAAGTAGTTCTTGAAATTTAATCAAAATTACCATAAAAAATTTACCTTAACTAGCATTGCTTGTAGAAGTGGATTGAAGATATATTCAGGCAATATTATTTATTGGCAAGCGCTTTTATCACTGAATGCACAATATCACGCAACGTTTCATCCTTAATTTTCCTGTATTCCCTCACTAGCCTTGATATTTCTTCACTACCCACATCGCTACAAAAGGCCTTATCGTGTAAGTCTTCAGAAGCTTTGGTAAAAAAATATGACATATCAACGGACAAAGCTTCTGCCAAATTATACAATCTATCAATTACAAGCCTTACCTCTCCAGTTTCATATCCTTGTATATGCTGAAATGAAATTCCGAGCTTTTTTCCTAAGTCTCTTTGGCTAAAACCGCATATTAACCTTCTCTTCCTTATTCTTTCACCTATTTGTTTATCAATAGGATGTTGTTCATCTTGTACAATCATTTATTAATATATTAACTGAGGTATTGAAGCAATACTAACTCTCATTGTAACTTTGAGAAAAAGATTTTACCAATATATAAACTACGCTACGTAACCTTTTGCTTTTAATTTCATTATATCCTTTGACTAATTTTAGTATTTCTTCATCATAAGTTTCATGTGAGTCGACATGCACATCAGTAAAAAAATCAGCCACATTAATCGATAGTGCTTTTGCTAAGTCGTATAGCCTACTGGCCAAAATTTGGTTTGAACTATTTTCGTACCTTTGTATTTGTCTATACGAAACGCCTATTTTCTTTCCCAACTCAGTTTGTGTTAAACCACAGTATAATCTAAGTTCTTTTATTTTTTTGCCTAATTCCACCTTTCATTACTAATTTTAGCTGCTCAAGCTTATATTGAATTTTTTAATTTATGAAGTAGAAAAAAAGAAGGAAAGTTGGAGAACTTTCCTTCCGGTCTACAGATTACAATAAACCACTATCATAAAAACTAAAGTGGCTCTTCTGTGTTACGATTATGTGATCTATTAATTTCATTCCTACATTTTCGCAGGTTGCAGCTAATGTAAGTGTGTTATCCTCATCCTCCTTTGATGGTTCTGTATCTCCACTTGGATGATTATGTGAAATTGCAATAGATGATGCATCGATCAGTAATCCCTGTTTGATTATTTCTCTCACATATAGAGGTACTCTGTCTATAGTTCCACAGTCTTGAATATACTCGTATATCAAATGACCACTTCGATCTAAGTATATTACTCGCAAGCTTTCCTTTCGTGACTGCCCTATTGCTGTTTTAAAGTATTTTAGTAGCTCTTCTCTGTTATCAAGAATCGACAGCTTTTTTAACTTACCTTTCAGTATCCTATCGAAAATCTCTTTCAGACAAAAGATACTTGCTATTGCTCCATCATTCATTCCTGTAACATTTTTTAGCTCATGAAAGTCAGCGTTAATTACCCTTCCTAAACTACTAAAGAGCTCTATTAGCTTTTTGGCCACTTCTCTTCCTTCTTCACATTCAGATAGAGTACGTTCCAGTAGCTCATGGTCAAGTAAAGACCTGCCTCTACTTGATAAAATGCGAGTTTCCAATTTTTCTTTTCTCTCACTATTATTCATAAAAACCTCCAAGGTCAACATTATATACAAATTCAACGCCAACTTTCTGACGCAGTAGTTCTCGAGGAATAACCCTTTTGAACTCTAAATTTGCAATGTTGTCCTTGTTGCTTTGAAAGCTGGGATACCATTTGCCATGTGGATTTGTGCGTTAACATTTACTGTATTAATCCCCTGAAGTGCAATGGTATTAATATTTGCTATCATGATAATTATCTAAAGTTATTAATACAATATATCAATGATTATATAAAGTAAAGGCGGGATAGTATATTCAGCAGTAGATCTCGTACATAATTCAGTTGCAGGTGGCAATTTTGTCGTTGAAACTTGATTGCGCTCCTCAAATACATTCGAGTATTCTGCGGTGCTCATCTGCGATTCTCCTAAAGATTTCTCATCATAAATAGGTTCTGCAAGAGATCTAGTAACTTAAGAATTGATCAATCAGGCACAAACATACATAATCTTGTTAAAAAATGTTTACCAGAATAATAATTTTTCTTTTGCTATGCTCAAACACAGCTTTATGCGGCGGTTGTAACTTTAACCTACCGAATCGTGGGCTCAGTTGTAATTTGGATTTATCACATAAAAATTTAGGTAATGTGAAAAGACTACTGAACAAAGACAATAAATTTATTGCACTGACATTTGATGATGGGCCTTCCAATGACAAAGTATATAATATTATTAATATTTTAAAAGAGCACGAATCAAAGGCAACATTTTTTCTTCTTGGGAATCGCATAAATGGAAAAACTTCCAACGCAATCAGGGAAATATCGAAAGCTGGTCACGAGATAGGTAATCATTCTTGGTCACATAGAAAATTGACTTCGTTATCAAGTGAAGAACAGGTGGAAGAGTTATCAAAAACGAATATAGCCATTAAGAACATAATAAACAAAGATATAAAATGGTTTCGTCCACCTTATGGCTGCCATGATAAAAATTTAATTGAAAACGCTAATCAACTTAACATGTATTCTATGTTGTGGACGGTTGATTCACGCGATTGGCAGGGAGATAAGCCAGAAATCCTAGTTGAAAGGGTTATAAATAGTATACATAACGGAGCTATCATATTGTTTCATGACCACAATAACAAATCAAACACTGTCGAAGCTTTACCAAGCATAATTAAGATACTCAAAAAATCAGGTTACGCTCTTGTAACCTTAAGCGAATGGGAAATGAGAGTTTGCAACATAGTAGAAAGCCACAAATAAGGTAAGCATATTTTGAACAGACTTCTTGGAAATACTATTACAGCCCTGCACATTTTTATACAGGGCTTTTTGCAAAATTTGATATAATACGCACTGCAATAATTCTTAACGTAAATGCAAATTGCCCATGAGACTAATTTAATCATTAATGCAATAGAAAAATTTGGTGGTGAGGTGAGGCTTGTTGGCGGGTGTGTAAGAGATGCAATCTTAGAGAGAAAAGTTCACGATATTGATTTAGCTACTAATCTACCACCTGATCAGGTAATAGGAGCGCTAAAACTGAACAATATAAAAACTATTCCAACTGGTTTAAAGCATGGCACAGTAACTGCAATCTCAAATAAGAGAACTTTTGAAATCACAACATTAAGACATGATGTTAAATGTGACGGCAGGCATGCAGAAGTGAAATTTACCGATGATTGGCAAGCTGATGCTTCAAGGCGTGACTTTACGTTCAACGCTCTGTATGCAGATAAATACGGTAAGATATATGACTATTTTGGTGGAATTGAGGATTTAGAAGCACGGAGATTAAATTTTATAGGTAATGCAGAAGATAGAATCAAAGAGGATTATTTGCGCATTTTAAGAGCGTTTCGCTTTCATGCAAAAATATGTGTAGGTGATTTGAGTGATGAAATATTGAATGTGTGCGAAAAGCATTCGAATATGCTGCAAAATCTTTCTGGAGAAAGAATAAGAGATGAGATGTTTAAATTACTAGAGTGTGATGATCCAACTTCAACGCTGAGTAGCATGCAGAAATCTAATGTGCTACAAAAAATTATTCCGAATGAAGTAAAATGTGAAATCTTATCATCAAAACTTCTTGTTAATACTGATCCATTAGTAAAATTAGCACTATTACTTAGAACTACTAAAAGTGATAGACTAAGTCTTGGAAAAGACATAAGTAAATTCTTACGTTTTTCAAATAAACAGAAAAAAAAGCTATTATTTTTATTATCCAATGATGTTGAAATTAAAGCTGCACTTTCAGAAAAGGAACAAAAAAGGTATATATCTCAATTTGGAACAGAACTCTATTGTGATTTAATAAAAATTTGTAGTGCTGAATTGGAGTCTAGCGTTGACTTGATCAATCAGTATATTTCATTTGCTAGTACATTTAAAATCCCAAAATTCCCTTTATCTGGTAATGATTTGATAAATATAGGGTACCAACCCGGAAAGAATTTAGGTAGGAGCCTTGAGTTGTTAAAACAACACTGGGAAAATAGCTCCTACACTTTAACCAAGGATGAGTTGGTAATCTATGCTAAAAGTTTTATCTGATACCTTAATTATCTTTTCCAAATTGATGAAGCCAGGCTTTTAGTACTACCAGTACGGGGAATAGAACCACTAGATGCCGTGTCATTTGATTGATCAGCTAGCTTTGAGTGCTATTAGTACGGCTCATAGAAGTCTTAGGTTTACCAATCTCCTTGTTGTTGACCCCACCATATATCTCGCTAATAAGCACACCATTGAACTGGCATTCATCTTCGCTAACTATAGGGCATATTTCTCTATTTTGTGATAAAAATTCATTGCTCATTTTTGATACTAGTTCTAGTGTGTTAGCCTTGTTGACAATACTTTTTTCTCTACCCTGAGCTAATATATTTATAATAATATCTGAAAGTGGCGTGATAGAATTCTCTGGTTTTTTGGAATCACTTAATACAGTATCTTTAATTGTACCTGCAGCTTCTACCTTATACCTTAAATCTTTCATGCATTTTGTAATAGAATCTAATAATTCCTTTTCTTTTAGCGTTTTTTCATTTGTGACACAGCCTTCTAGCTCATCCTGATGTTTAGTAACAACCTCTCTGACCTTAGATGTCAATATTTCTTTTATTATATTACTAAAAGAGCTGATTAGCAATGTATCTAATCTACTAATTTTAAATCTGCCATGATTTTCATCAAGTAGAGGTATTATTGCTTCTTCAAACACTTTATGGCAATCGATAAAACTTTGTACCAAAAATTGCATTTTTTCTTGAATTGAGAAAATTAAGAGCAGCATCCTTACTTTTACACGGACCATGAAAAATATAGTTCACTACAAGATCCTCACTATTGTAGGGCTTATTTGATCCTGAAGTAGATCCTTGACTGCTAAATCTTGCGCTTTTGGGGCCTCTTTCTCTTTTTGTAGGTTCAGAGCTTCGTTCTGCAATTTTTGTTGCTTTTCTTCTAACTCTTGAATGCTTTTTCTTAATCCATCTTCTTCTGTTTTCAGTGATGCCACTGTATCTTTGCCAGTTTTTACTTGCCCTTCCAATTTTGTTACTTCTTTTTTTACAGCTTCGAGCTGCTTATTTTACCTTGTAGCTGCTCAACCAATGCTTTCTGCTCAACAAGTTCCTGGTTTGCTTTTTGTAATGATGTATCTCTCTCAGATACAATTCCTTCCTGTCTCTTTGCTTCAAGTTTCCCGCGCCTTAATGCTGCTTGCAAGTCATTTTTTCCAGTAGTTAAAGAAGTAATAGTTTATCATAATTTAGCATTTTTATCTATTAATTCTTTATTAATTTTTTGATGCCCATTTTTCAAATTTTCTACATTTACTTCATTTTTTCCTAATTTTTCTACTTTATCTCTTAATGCTGTAACTTCCTCTTCCAACTGCCTTTTTTCTTTTTTTGCAGTTTCTAGCTTACTATTTAAATCGTTTAACTGATTTTGTAATTGAGATATATTTGCTTTATCTGTTTTACTCTGCTCTTTCAACTGTTCTGTTGTAGTTTTTTCATTTTCTAAATCTGATTGAGCTTCCTCAAGCTGTGATTTCTGAGCATTGAAAGCTGATTTAGCTTGTGCTAGCTCTTGATCT
The DNA here is from genome assembly GCA_028571345.1 of Wolbachia endosymbiont of Ctenocephalides orientis. Taxonomy (GTDB): domain Bacteria; phylum Pseudomonadota; class Alphaproteobacteria; order Rickettsiales; family Anaplasmataceae; genus Wolbachia. The sequence goes on along the minus strand of CP116769.1, from coordinate 812,464 downwards.
TTTGCGTCTAAAGATTGGTGAGTTTGTGTTAGTTCTTGTTCTCTTTTTGCATAATCATTCTGTAGCGTTTGTATTTTTACTTCATACTCTTGTACTTGATTCTGTAAAGCCGATTTATGTGATGCCTGTAGCGTTTGTACTTCTTCTTGATGTTTAGTGTCTACTTCTGCTTTATCTAGATTCAAATCATCAATCAAACTTTGCTGTGTTTGTAATTGCTTTTCTAATCCATTCACTTTTTCTTCTAACTTCTTTTTTTCCTCTAATTGTTTTTCATACTCAGCCTTTTCATCTTGTAATTCTTGAGCTTTTCTTTTTTCATTTTCTAAATCACGCGTAAGCGCTTCTAGCTGGGTATTTGTGTCTAGTTCTAGACAACCCAATTGAGTAGATAAGTTTGTATGGTTTTGCTTCTCTTGTTGTAGTTGCTCTTGCAACTCTTCCATTCCTTTTAATTTAGCATTTAGCTCATCTAACTGTAATCTTAGCCCTGTTATTTGATTATTTAGATTTCTTAATTCTTCTGCATTTTTACGTTGAGTTTCCTCTAATTCTTGTTTTTTTGCTGCTCTAGAATATCTTTTTCTCCTTTTAACAATTTCACTTGTTCTTCAAGTTCTTTTTCTCGTTCTTTCAATTGTGTATTTTCTCTCTTAACAGTCTCGTTTATATTTTCATTATCAGCAGTAAGTGATTGAATCTTATTACCTTTTTCTGTCAGCAAATTCTGCACCTTTCTATTTCCCGATCTTTCTCAGACGTAGCTTGCTTGTGATCACTACCTTTAGCTTCTGCTTCTTGCTCAGCTTCTTCTAATTTATTACTTATATTTTTATTATCGGTAGTAAGTGATTGAATCTGAGCACTTTTTTCATTTGATTCTTCCTGAGATTTTCTTAATTGCTCCTCTAGCTCTTTTATTCTATTATTTTGCTCAGATATAGTTTGCTGTTGTTCAATATCTTTATTTCCTGCTGATTTTTTATCTTGCTCTAATTGTGCGTTTAATGTTGTTAATCTGCTGATTTTCGTGCTTTTTTCTTCCAATTCTATTTCGTGCGCTTCTACTTTATTTGCAAATGTTACGGTATGTTCCATTAAGTCTTTACTTAATCTTAATACTTCATCGGATTTCACCTTTAATTTTGTTAAAAAGTCTTGACCTTTTTCTTTTATGACTTGCTCTAACTCTTTATAGCTTGCCTGAAGATTCTCAATTGTGGACTTTAACTCCTTAATTTTCTGTTTGCAGATTTCCAAGTTGTTCTGCTTGTTTTGCACATAGATTAGAGAATGCTGTTAGCGCCTGGTTTGCTCTTCCGACTTCTCTGTTAATCTTCCTACTTCTTCTTGGGCTTTGTTATGATTTTCTTCTAATTCTTTTATCCTTTTTTCCAGAGCATTTTTCTCTACTTCTAATTCTTGTATTTCAGCGTCTTTTTTAGCAATCTTAATTTGTAAATCCTCCACTTGGCTTTTCAAACCTTTTATCGTATCTTCTGCATTGATTAAACCATTTGTTTGTTTCTTAGGGTTTAAAATTTGTTCTGCCTTTAAACGGATATTTTCCGCCCATTGAATTACATATTTGGCTCCATCTTTGGGGTAATATTATGTACAATATTAGTCCAATTGTCTTAAGATATAGAAAAGCAAGTATAGTTTTTAAACTGAACCAAGCGGCATACCAGCTGTATTTTTTTTCTCTGGTTCAGTAGTGGAAGTGGAATTAATTTTACTAGTAGTTGCATTAAACATAATATTTTACCTTATTATTAAAGCTATTATTGATAAATCCTCCTCTGAATTCAGAGGAGGGTAACTATTTTACTAAAGGGGTAGATTGGTAAAAAATTAAATATATTCCTATAAATAGTAATATATAATATTAAATTTAGTTTGTAAATTTTTAATGTCAAGAGATATTTCTATTTTAAGTAGAAAGATGTGTGTTTACAAGCACATTGTTCGCTTTTTTTATTGCTATTTTGAGCATATCTTCTTCATTATTTTGATTTTTTACATTAATTACCTGGGCTTCTGAATTTGCAGGAAAAGTCACTAAACTGACTTCCCATAATTCTACTTGCTTTAATACTCTCGCGCCGATCTCGTGGTCAACATCATATTTTATAGACACATAGCCAATCGAGAGTCCGTTGATTGTCCCAGTTTTAAGCATTAAATAAGCTTCTTCTGCTTTTTTCACGCCCAAAAGCAAATGTGCAACTATGTATAGCCCAACGTCATTTTTGTAAATGTCTAAATATTACCTATAGGCTCACTTGGATTGTGCTGCCACAGAAGTTTTATCTTATTTTTGTTCAGATTTTCCTTAAATGCACCAGGTAATATCAAATCGTTTTGTTTGTTTATTATGTTAAATATGCTGGCATAACCAGAAAACAAACCATTTTCCGTAATGCTTTTTATCGATAATGATGAATATAAAAATTTTTTAATCATAAAGCCTCCTGAAGGTAAGGTATGAAAATTATTGGGTTTTTTTCTTGCAAGAACTGCAGTACTAAACCTAGTATATACAGTTTAATAAAAGCCGGAAGTAATTTTTTTGAATATTTCAAATAATTTTAATATCTCATAGCTTTAAAGCTCATAATCTGTAAGTTTCTTGCTTATTTTCTTCTTTCGTACGTTCTTGCACTTTATCTGCAAATGTTTGAGTTTCTTGTTTACTTCCGTTCGTACTTTCTTCCACTCTACCTGCAAATGTTTGAGTTTCTTGTTTATTTCCGTTCGTACTTTCTTTCACTCTGTCTGCAAATGTTTGATCTTTTTTATTATTTCCTTCCATCTTTTCCACTCTACCTGCAAATCTATCAGCAAATGTTTGAGTGCTATTGCCAATAACTGGTTTTTCCATTCTTGACTTTAAATCACGATCTATACTCTCTGTTGCAGTATTAATGATTTCAATGAGCTCCTGCCCTGTTATCGTGGGTTTATTAATACTATTCTGCATTTTTTGCAAGTTTTCATCTTTTATAATGCCAAACTTATTTAAGAGATCCAATTTTTCCCGTAAATATTGCTTACCTGTGTCATATGTTCCATGGTCATTGAAAAATCTGGCTAATTCTTGAAAATTATCTCTTATTTCTGTGGGAGAAAGAGGTGCAGATCTTAATGTTTGTATTAGAGGCTTCGGAGCTGGACCTTCTTCGATGCTTCTAATTTTACACTCTAATGTAGCAACTTTTTTTTTGAAGTTGCGTAAATTCTTCTTTACATTGTCCTTTAGCGTTTCGGCTTTGTTACCAGAATGGAAGTCTTTAATCTCAGTATTATTTTCTTCGATTGCTTTCTTTAAATCTGTGATTGCTCCATTATTTATTGCTCTTTGCTCATCTATAGTGCTCTTTTTTATCGTTCCACTTTTTTTTATTTTATTTAAAGTATGATTTTCTTGTTTTAACCTATTTATCTCTTTTGTGCAGCCGATTTGCTCATTGTGAAGCTCTGTCATACGATGAGGTAAATTAGTTAACTCTTTTAGACTATGTTGTAATTCCTCTCCTGCACTTTGTAAGTTGATTATTTGCTGTTTTAACCCACCAATGCTTTTGATACTATATTTTCCTGCATCATGCTCTATCCCAATTATTTCTGCTGTTTTTAAAAGCTCTTTAGACTTGTTTAAATAAGTCCTAATTTCCGTTAGCTTGCTTTTATCGATAACCTCTTGTTTTTTTTCTACATCTCTTTTACCTGTGCGGAAAATTTTATCAAGTATTTTTAATTTCATAATTTTTACCTAAATAAAATTAATACAAACTTAATGTATAGAATGACATTTAGATATTAACTTTTGGTTAATTTATTAGAAAATTTATAAATATTTTAAACTAAAATGTTGATATTTTGAGAATCAAGGATGTTACAATTAAGAAAGATACACAGCTTTACCAGATACAACTGTGCGCATTACCCGCCCTTTTACCTTACGGCCATCAAAAGGTGAGTTTTTTGACTTGCTAGCAAAATTTTCAACTTTAACTTCCCATTCATAGTCTAAATCAACTAAAGTCAAGTCTGCAACGAGATTTTTTTGTATGCGACCACGTGGCAAGTGTATTATATCTGCAGGCTTATATGTCAGTTTTGCAAGCACATCAAATAGACTCATCTCACCGCTATGATATAGCTCAAGTGACAAAGGTAATAAAGTTTCAAGGCCAACAATACCGAAGGAGGCACTTTCAAGTGGCAAATCTTTAGAACTGCGGTCATGAGGAGCATGATCAGTTGCAATACAATCAATAACTCCTGTTTTTAAGCCTTCGATCATAGCTAATCTATCCTCTTCTGTACGAAGTGGGGGATTCATCTTTGCAATTGCTCCATGCTCTTTCACTATTTCTTCGGTTAAGGCAAAATGATGAGGGGTTACTTCACATGTAACATTTAATCCTATATCTTTTGCACGCTTAATAGCATCAAGCGAATCTTTTGAAGAGACATGTAGAATATGATAATGCACATTTTCAATGTCTTTCATTAGCAATATATCGCGGCTTACCATGACCGATTCTGATGCGCTTAGAATACCTTTAATACCTAATTCTTCAGAGATTTTACCTTCATTAATTGCACCACCCGCCGATAAATTTAAATCCTCTGCATGCTGAGCAATAGGCACATTAAGCATACTTGAATAAAGAAGTGCTTGCCTCATGATCATTGGATTCATAACCGGCATACCATCATCAGTAAATCCAACGGCACCCGCATCTTTTAGAAGCACCATTTCAGTTAATTTTTCGTCTGAAGTAGTAATTTTAGCGTAAAATTCGACATTGACATGTGAAGTTTCAAGTGCCCTATATTTCAAGTATTGAGCTGACATCACACTATCAATTGCCGGTATAGTATTAGGCTGACAAACCACAGTGGTAACGCCTCCTGCAGCTGCAGATTTGCTTCCTGTATATATAGTTTCCTTGTGTTCTTGCCCTGGTTCGCGAAGGTGTACATGAATGTCAACAAACCCAGGCATAAGGACAAGACCTTCACAGTCTATGACTTCATCAATGCCGCTTGGAACTCCATCTGAAAATAATGGCTCACCAAGATCAACGATTTTGTCCCCTTCAGTTAACAGCGAGCCTTTTTTGTCAAGTTTCGTCTCAGGGTCAATAATACGAGCACTTGTATATGCAATCCTATAGCCTTTTTTCTGTCCCTTCCCGAGTAAATTCCAAGTCATTATATATTAGCGTGAGTTATATAATAAATTTAAAGCTTCTTGCAATGAAATGCAATTGTAAATCATTTCAATATAAACAGCAAATTTACCAAGCTTTAACCTTTTTCCTTGGAGTAGGTGATTGTTTAGCTTTAAAAAGAACTGGCTTTTTGCGAAATTTCCCGAGAACCTTTTTGCTACTTTTTTTGCTAGATCTTTTGAGTGGTACACAGTCAAAATTTAGTTCACCATCCTTACCTACCAACGCAGTTAATCTTCTCTTATCTTGAGGCGTCACAAAGGATAAAGCAAACCCTTCAGCTCCTGCACGTGCAGTTCTGCCTATACGATGAATATAATCATCTTGTGACTGTGGTATATCATAATTGATAACATGCTGAATATGTGGAACATCAAGACCACGAGAAGCTATATCAGTTGCAACCATAATTTGATTGCGACCACTACGGAAAGATTTAATAACTCTCTCACGTTTATGTTGTCTTAAATCGCCATGAATTGCTAAGGCGCTATAATCATCTTTACGTAATCTATCCGCTAACTTATCTGCTCCTTGCTTAGTTCTTACAAAAATAATAACTGACCCTTTACGCTGATATAATTGTGTAATGAGTGTTCCATATTTTTCTGACTCTGGTGCATAAACAACTTCTTGCTTAATTTTTGCAGAGGTTGCAGCTTCATGCTTAATTGAAATATGCTCTGGATGATTAAGATGCTTTTCAACAAGCTTCACTATGTTACTGGGAAGAGTTGCCGAAAACATCAAAGTTTGCCTTATTTTTGGCAAATGCTTCACAATTTCTTCAACTTGTACCCCAAAACCCATATCAAACATACGATCAGTTTCATCAAGCACAAGAGTGTTGATATTGCGAGTAACCAAAGTTTTACGCTCAATATGATCTGTAATACGGCCAGGAGTGCCTACTATAATCCGCGGTTTTCTTTTGAGCTGATTTAGCTGTTTTAAAATAGGCTCACCACCAATTAATAAAGCAATTTTTAATGTAGAATCCTTAGACAAGAGCTTTATTATCTCGTTCATTACTTGCTGCGCAAGTTCTCTGGTTGGGACAACTATTAAAGCTGAACCAGAGTCTTGCTTATTAAGCAATTTAGCAATTAGCGGAATTGCAAATGCTAAGGTCTTCCCAGTTCCAGTTTGTGCAGATCCAAGGATATCTTTACCTTGTAAAGCTAAAGGAATTGCCTGTTCCTGAATTGGAGTGGGAATGGAAAGATTATTTTTATCTAAAGCTCGCTTAAGCGAAATTGGAAGATCCATATCATGAAAATTACTCACAATACGTTAACTCTATTAAAAAGCTTCATAATAGATTAACCTGCATCTGCGACTAGTTTTAAGTTTACTGCAGATTTTTTATTTTCTCCGTTTCTACCACGCTCTTCTTTAAGCTCGTAACTCACCCTTTCACCTTTTATTCCTCTTTCTTTGTTTTCCCCCTTAAGTCGCTCAGGTCTTATTCCTGAATCTTGTAGTGTGCTGATATGTACAAAAACATCAAAACCTTTGTTGCTATCAGGCTTGATAAAACCATAACCTTTTTCGGCGTTAAACCATTTTAAATAACCAAATTCCATTTAAAATACTCCTAAACTATTAACTAATATTACTGTGATGAAAAACTTTGAAACTGTGATTGAAAATTCTTTTAGCTTAGCCCTTGAAGCTAAACTTACATACTCCATAGTCTGTGTCTATCTTAACATTACATAACTAATAATACATACTTATTTTACTTGATGCAACTAAAATTAATCATTAAGTGAGCCTGCTACAGTCATTTCTTCAATTTTGACTGTGGGTGAATTAAATTGTCCACAAAAACTCAGATCATTTGCAATAATCAAATTGCTAAACATATAATTTAAATTGCTAGCTATGGTAATCTCATGCACTGGATATGTTATCTTTCCATTCTTTATAAAAAAGCCAGATGCACCTTGACTATAATCACCATTTATTAAATTAACACCAAAGCCAAATAAATCCGTTACATATATTCCCTCTTTTACTTCTTGAATTAATTCTTCAAATGATATATTACCATTTTCAATATAAAAATTACTTGGTGCAGGTGTAATTGCAGCATTACTTGCTCGAACTGCATTTCCAGTTGTCTCAGAGCCTAATTTTTTAGCTGAGTACAAATCTAAAATCCAATTTTGTAATACTCCGTTCTTCACAAATGTATTTTTTTTACTAGCTATTCCTTCGCCATCAAAAGGTCTTGATGCTATGCCTTGTGACAACAATGGATCATCGATTATATTAACTCTATCGCTGAAAACTTGAGCATTTAAGCTATTTCTTAAAAAAGAACTGCTGCTTGCTATATTGCTACCATTTATTGCAGAAGCAAAACTCTTTAGTAGCCCTTTTGCCGCTCTTTTTTCAAAAATAACCGGAAATTTACCAGTTTTTACCGTACGTGCACCCAATTGGGTGAAGGCTTTTTCTGCCGCTTCTTTTCCCATTAGTTCTGGTGATTTTAGGTTGTTAAAATTACATGATACATCATAATCGTAACCAACTTTCATTTCATTGTCTTTTCCAGCAACAACAGAAACCTGATTAGTGAAAATTGATTTGCTAAACGACCCAAGAAAACCAGAAGCCGTAGATAAAGCTGTGTTAATTAGAGAGTATGAAGCAGATGCTCCTTCAGAATTAGTAATGCTCTTATGCGCAAGAGCTGAATTTTCTGCAACTTCAGTAAGCGCCTTTAGGTTATCAACATTGACAACGCTATTATCTGAAATATCTAAATTGGTAGCAGAGATATGATCGCCGTTTTCTACAGAAAAATTAATATAAGGATCTTCTGGAGCATTTTTTGCCATTTCTATTACTTGGCTAACCGCATCGCTTAGATTATTTAAATCATTCGTAGAAATATATGCAGCTTTATTTTTATTTGCTATCGCTCTAATTCCTACTGTACAATTTTTAGATTGTGATATCTGCTCTATCTTTGATAAGCGTTGAGAAACTGAGATTTTGTTAGTTTCATATACAGATGCTTCTGCACCCAGGTTCTGCTTTTTGATTAGCTTAGTAATATCCGCTACAATATTTAATATATTAATGTTTGATCTATTCATTCTTTATTCCTTGAATTTTTATAGAGATTCTGCACCACCTATAACTTCAATCAAGTCGGTTGTAATTGCTGCCTGACGAGAGCGATTATAAAGTAGTGCTAATTTATTTAGCATTTCTTTGGTATTTCTATTTGCCGATTCCATTGCAACCATTCTTGCACTATTTTCACTTGCTGCACTTTCAAGCAAAGCAGAATAGAGCGCAGCTACAACATAATCTTTGATTAAAGATTTTATAATAAATTCAATATTTTTTGGCTCGTGCTCATATTGACAGCCTGTGACTATATCCGCTACAGTAACATCAATCAAGGAGGAATCTTTATTCCAAGGTTTTATTGTTTCCAATGTTGGCTTTTGCATAAATGTATTATAAAACTTACTGTAAAAAACCTTAATGCTGCTATATTCAGTTAAATCTATATTGCCAACTAACATTTCCACGTCATTCAATTTTATCCCTTTGCTGTTTTTAGCTTTCAAGATATTTTGTGAGCTAAACCTGCTTTTACCTGTATCAAAAGCTTTTTTACCTAGAAATACAATATCTACTTTCTTATCATACGAGGCAAGTTTATTTTGGCTGAATTTAATGATAGAAGAATTAAAACTACCGCATAAACCGCGATCAGAAGCGATAATAAATGCTAGACAAGAGCGATCATTATTTTCGTTCAAAATCTTCGTTAATAATTCTTGATCGGCTGATAACATCAATGAAGAAATAATTCTGTGCAGTCTGGATATGTATAATTTTGAATTTGATAATTTCTTTTGGCTTTGCAATAACTTTGCAGCAGAAACCATCTGCATTATTTTTGTTGTTTTCTGAACGGATTTAATATTCTTAATCCTCAAAGACAGCTCCTTTAAGCTTTGCATTTTTATAAAACTCTAATTCTTTAAAAATATATAACTGTATGAGCTAAAAAGCAAGTTATTTTGATATCAGATTAACTCTATAGATAACGGTTGTTGAGCTGTCTTAAGAGCATATCCACCCACCACCGATAACTTGCTCACCTTTGTATGCTACACAAGCCTGACCAGGACTAATTCCGAAATAATCATCGTTTAAAACTATACAAGCTTTATTTTCTTCTTCAATTGAGTGTATAGTTGCTAAACTTCCTGCGTGTGATGACCTAAGCTTTACAGTAACTTCCATTCCTTTTTGTGGTTGTTCTAGCCAATTAAGCTCTTTAATAAATATTTTTTTCTGCATTAATTCATTAATCGGCCCAACCACTACTTCATTGCTTTTAGTATTGATCTTAATAACGTAAAGGGGCTCGCTATATCCAATACCTAAACCTTTTCTTTGTCCCACTGTGAAATTTACTATACCACTGTGTTCACCTAATACTTTTCCATTAATATCTACAATATTGCCTTTCTGCACAGATTTAGGAGCTAATTTAGCTATTGTCTTACTGTAGCTTTCGGAAACAAAGCATATATCCTGACTGTCCGGCTTTTCAGAGATTTGCAATTCGAAATGTTTTGCTAACCGTCTTATATCGTTTTTATAGAATTTTCCCAGAGGAAATCGCAAAAGTTTCAATTGTTCTTGAGTTGTTGCAAATAAAAAATAACTTTGATCTTTGCTTTTATCTATACCCCTTAACAGGCTTACTTCACCATCTTTTTCTAACCTTTGCACATAATGCCCCGTAACAAGAACATCAGCATCGAGATTTTTTGTAACTTGCAATAAATCACGAAATTTTACTGTCTGGTTGCATCTTACGCATGGTATGGGAGTTTCACCACGCATATAAGTATTTGCAAAATCTTCTATGACCTCTTTTTTAAATATTTCCTCATAATTTAAAACATAATGAGGAAAGCCAATACTCTCTGCTACGCGCTTTGCGTCGTAAATATCTTGCCCCGCACAACATGCACCTTTCCTTGCGTTAGCGTTTCCTTCAGTGCCATAGAGTTGAAGAGTGACTCCAATCACTTGATATCCCAGATTATGTAATAAAGCTGCAGCAACGGAGCTATCAACCCCACCTGACATTGCAACAACAGCTTTAGTTTGAGCTGGAGTTTTACCACTGAGCAAAGGTTCTATTTTAAATTCTTCTAACACAATTATCTTGATCTAATTAAATATAAGCTTGATATTATTTTCCAAAAAAGTCAATTAAGCTGGAGATACGGATGAAAAAAGTGATTAACACAATATTAGATAAGCAGCAGGTGCAAGTTTGCAGCGTAAAACGGAGCTATAAGAAACAACTCCGTTTATAATTAGCAATTTAGAGTATTTCGCACCTCTGCGACTGTACTTGCGTTAAGTCTGTACCTTCTAAGTAGGTAGTGAGTTCCTGCATTTTCCACAATTCTATCCCTTTCTCATATTGGCTTTCTATCAAGTCAGCATATAGAGGGTATTCATCTCTATACTGACCTGTTTCCAATTTTTTCCTAATATCAGGATTGCTTAAGTAACCCACCAATTTAACTTTATCAGTTTCAAGTAAGAGTTTATATAATAATGGATCATCTGACTGCATTCTCTCCACTTCAGCTTCGCATTCTTTAGGATCCTTAAGATTATTACGAATCAAAAAACCCACATTACAATCCGAAAGAAGTGATTTTATTTTGTCCGCACTCTCCTGACTGATTGTTATGCCAGCAATTCTCAGTTTTTCTATGTGTTGTACTATAAGTGTAATAGCTGGAATAGTTCCTCCTTTTAATGTGGAATCATCTTCTGGTATCCATATATCCCCAGCATTAACATCGGCTCCTTTTTTAGAAAGAATAGCCTTTGTTATGCTTACTCGGCCGTTTTTAATAGCATGGTACAAAGGAGTATAGCCTTCATTATCTAATGCATTAATATTGGCTCCATTTTTAAGAAGAGAATTTATTATGCTTCTTTCTCTGCGCTTAATATCAGTAAGCAAAGGTCTATTGACTGGATTATATTGTGCAATAAGATCGACTCCATTTTTGAGAAGAGCCTCTTTTAGGTATGTTTCGCTGTTTATAATAGCATCATGCAAAGGAGTATGGCCTTCATTTGGTGCATTCACGTCTGCTCCTGCTTCTAAAAGCGCCTTAACTTGGTTTGCATCGAGTTTCTGTATAGCATTAAAAAGCTGCTCATTTAATTTTTGGTTGTATTATATGCATAATATTCCCAATTTAAAATATAATATAAGTTTAATTATTACATATTATTATTAATAAATCAATCTCTGTTTTGTCATAATAATAAATTTTTAAAAGAGAAGTTTACTCTGCAACAAAACAGGAGCTAAAACCCCTGGCAATATCATTCATTATTTCTATGTATGCATTTTTTCCAGGCTCTATATCAGATCCAATAGGGTCAAGAATTACCATTTTTGCATCACTGGAAAGAGTTTTAGGTTTGATATTGTCTTCCCGTGAGTGAGAGAATATGCATTTAATATTTTCTTTCTTAATAATCTTTTTTAACTTCATCAGGCTTTTCATGCCTATATATGAGTCTTCTTCTAAAGAGAGGATAGCACTTGGGTTATTAAGGCCAAAATATTTTTCAAAATATTGGTAGGCATCATGAGTAACTATATATTTTTGATTGTTAAAATCATTCAGCTCTTTTATAATTTCTTTTGCTTCTTGGTCTATTTTTTCTATCGCCTTTGTTGCATTTTGATTGTATTTACCTGAGTTTTCTTTATCCAAATCAGATAATGTTGCACTGATAGAACGTATCATGCTTTTTGCATTTTCAGGACTTAGCCAGATGTGCAAATCCTTTTCATCTTGAATATTAGCGATTTTTCTAGAGAAAGAATGTGGTCGAACGGGAAGTAAAGTGACTGCACTTGATAATGGCACTAGCTTCTTATTACCTTTAGCAAAAGTTTTAACGAAGGTTCCCAAGGAGTCATCAATGTAAAATATAACGCTACTTGACTCTAGTTTACTTGCATCTGATGGTTTTAACATGTAGTGATGCTCAGATGCTGTTTCACAGATAAGTAATTCCGGATTCAAGATTCCATCCGTAACGGAAGCTACAAGCGAGTGTATAGGCTTTATTGTAGCTAAAACTTTTAGATTGGATGAAAAGGCATTATTATAGTATAGTGTAAATGAGAGCAATAAAAAAAAAGCTAATAAATGTCTCATGGGAATATTGAGGAAAAATTAAATTTTGTCAAAGAATTAAATAATGTCAATAATTGCATTCTAAGGATAGAAAATCTTGCCCTTGCATACAATAGTAAGCAAGTTCTTGATAATATCAATATATCAGTAGAAAAAGGAAATGTAGTTACAATACTCGGTCCAAATGGAGGAGGTAAGACTTCCTTGGTGAAGGCTGTTGCTGGTATAAATAAGGATTATTCAGGTAGTATCGAATTTGCTGAAAACATAAAAATCAGCTATATGCCACAAAATTTTAGCATTAGCAACTTGATGCCAATAACAGTTGAGTATTCCCTTTTAAATAGCTTTGCCGTAAAGCTAAAGGAAAAGCAATCGATTCTTGAAGAAATTATAGAGCTAGTTGGAATTAGTAATATTTTAAAGCACCAAGTGTTAGAAATCTCAGCAGGGCAAACGCAATTGCTGCTTCTTGCGCGATGCTTGGTTGCAGAGCCTAACTTAATTATCTTAGATGAGCCAGTCAGTGCAATGGATATTAACGCACGATCTAAATTTTATGATATTATAAATAAAATTGCAAAGAATCGGTTAATCTCGATTCTTATGACCTCTCATGATCTTAATTCTGTTGTGCCGTGTTCTGATTATATAATTTGTATAAATAACACTATTTATTGTCAAGGTAAGCCCAGTGAGATCATAGGAAATAAAACACTAAGCGAAATATTTAGTAGTTACAGAGTAAAATGATTCGAAATATTTTACGCCTTTTGCGCATCACTGCAGTGCTTACTCGTTATAATATTCTGCCTTATTTACTTCCTCCGTCAAAGAAATCAATAAATAAAATACGAGGTAAAAAACTAAAGTGTGCTCTTGAAAAATTAGGTCCAGTATTTATTAAATTCGGGCAATCTATGTCATCACGTACTGACATTTTAAATGATGATATAACAAACAATTTATTGTTAATATGCGACCGGTTGCCGTCATTTTCATATAAAATAGCTGTGAAAACTATAGAAAGTGAGTTTAACTGCAAGTTAGGCGACATTTTTTCAAGTTTTTCTGAAGCGCCAGTCGCAGCAGCATCAATTTCTCAGGTGCATAAAGCAACTACAATCGAAGGCAAAGAAGTTGCTGTGAAAATTCTCAGGCCAAACATTGAAAAAATATTCTCAAGAGATATAAAAATGCTCTTTTGGCTTGCGGAGATTACAGAAAAATTTAGTGAACAATCAAAACGGCTAAAACCGATTGAGTTAGTGAAAACTTTTGCTGAAATTTGCAGGTTGGAATTAGATTTACGTTTTGAAGCGGCTCACTCTTCGGAATTGAAAGAGAACACAAAAAACGACAAAGGCTTCTACGTACCAGCAGTGGATTGGAATAGAACTTCAAAAAAAGTTTTAACGCTAGAGTGGATGGAAGCAACACCAATATATGAGGTTGAAAAACTGAGCAACCATAAGGAAATAGCTGTAAATCTTATAGAGTCATTTTGTAACCAAGTGTATAGGGATTGTTTTTTTCATGCTGATATGCATCCAGGGAATTTAATGATCGACAGTAACAGCACTATTATTGCCATGGATTGTGGAATTATGGGCAGAATAGACCGTGAAACGTGCTATTATGTTATCGAGATACTAAAAGGCTTTTTAAATCGAGATTACGAACATGTCGCAAAAATGCACTTTCAAGCTGGTTATGTTTCATCACAACATAAACATTTTGTAACAGCTTGTAGAGCAATAGGTGAACCTATTATTGGGCAGCCTATACAAAGAATTTCATTTGCAGGTTTACTTGCTCAGTTATTAAAAATAACCGGTGATTTCGATATGAAAGTGCAAACTCAACTATTATTGCTGCAAAAAACCATGATTTTATTAGAGGGAACATGCAGAAAAATTTACCCAGAAATCAATATGTGGAAAATAGTTGAAACGTGGATGAACGATCAACAGAGCTATAAAATAGAATATAAGGAAAAGATAAAAAATTCTTATCCAATTAAAGCAGCTCAAGGGCTATTTGACTTAATAGGAAAATTGAATCTCATAGCAGATCAAACGCTGAAAAGTCCTCATGCAAAAAGCAAGACAAATGAGAAAATCTATCTTCTGCTATGGTTTATAATTATAATTTTGATAATTAAATTTACAATTTCTTAATGAATCTTGCACCCTTTACATCTTAATTTCCACCAAGGGAATATCATTCCAGCTATTACTTCCATAATTATCAATAGAGGCATTTAAGTAATCTGTATCAAACCTTACTGGCACATCAAATTCAAAATTTGCAGTAATTATCACACCCTTTCCTGGCGGCTTAACAAACGTTATCTCTCCGGTTGTATAATTGGCTGGATATACATTCTCTTCTTTGCTATTTAGGAATGTCTTTACTGTTTGTTGCACTGGTTTTCTGATTACACGAATGTGCTTATCTTCTCCACTCGTATAAGTTTTTATAAGTTGAAAAACAGTTTTTTGATCATCCCCTACGCCTATTTCTTGATCGATAGCCATAAAATCTAACCAATCTTTAAACCGAAATCCTATTGCTTTACCTTTTCGTGCATTGAAAAATGCTATCAGTTTTAATAAATGATCGTTTGATCTAACTCCATAAGCTATGTTATATTTAGCGCGTGAGTGAGACCAATTAATGTTCCGCTGCTCACGGCCATTGTGAGTTGTTATAACATCGGTAAAAAATTCTGGTCCTCCAGTTGAACCATAAGATATATCTTCTGGAAATCTAATTTCTGTAAATGACATATGCCCTCCTATAAAAAAATAAAATTTGAAAAAATCGTATGTTGTCATTCCAGTACTTGATACTGGAATCCAGGAATTTTTTTAAAACTGGATCCTATGGTCAAGCCATAGGATGACAATTGAGCGAGTTATAACAAATGAGTGTTAATTAAACTTCTTAAAAAGTTTACAAAACATTTCACGTGAAACGTTTATGAATTTTTTTAACTACTTCTCTATCAGCATTAACATTAACAGAAATTACAGAATTTTTGTGCAATTATGGTCTTTAATGATTAATGGAGTGTGATATGCCAGCTAGTTTGAGTTTTAAGAAAGATAGCAATACCGATGCAACTGCTTTAATGAAGTAAAAATTGTAATTCTAGAAGATGCTACAGGTAATAAATACACTTTGGATGCATCGTTACCTGCTGCTTTGAAGCTTGAATATGCACCAAGCGGCGGTGGTACTAAAGTAGAGCATACAATAAATGGTTTAGCTTCAGCTTTAAGCATTTTGCTGAATTTAACCGACTCTCAAGGTAAATCAGTTCTTGCAGCAGAAGTAGCAAAACCAGATGTTGTGGATATTCTTGTACCTGCATTAGCAACAGTGGGTACTGATGACACTAAGAAGGTTTACACTAAAAAAGCAATGGATGACGATTTCCTCAAAACTTCAGAGCTTCCAACACAAGTAGCAGAAGTAGGTGTTACAAATGCATTAGCGAGCACATTTGCAGATAAAGATCACACACATCCAGCTATAAGTCCAGGACAATCAGCAAATTCTGCACCACTACCACAACCAGCAAGCCCTGCACCAATACAGCTAGATCTCTCATCACTAAAAGGACTTGCAACCGATGATACTCTCCCAGGCGATTGGATAAATATGTAATTCTTTTAGAGGAAGGCAGTTAAAACTGCTTTCCTCTCTATAACTTATAAAACTTCTGCTGATTGTGTATCCACATCAGCATGTACATCGTAAGGATCGGTTTCAAACATAATTAAGCCTCCATATAAAATAAAGGTATTACAATACATTGGTTACAAATCAATTAAACTATATTGCTTATGATCAAAATGCGAACCCAATGCATAACTGTATGAATATTATACGGTGCCATGCAACAAAGCACAATGAGATCCAGTAATCACTATTCTTCTTTTGGTTTGCATTTTCATAAAAAATGTAGGAATTATTTGCAGGCAAAAGCCTGCTGGATCCCAGTGTTCTCCTCTTGTCATCCCAGTGCGTGATACTGGGATCTCACTTAATAATTTCGTAATACAAATCATACTAATTTGGTTTTTTCCTTGCAACTAAATTAATTTTCCATTCCCTTTTCCAACTTTTTAAAAGTTTTTCTCTATTAAGAGCCGAATCTACGTCTTGAAATTCTTCAAAATAAACTAATTTTTGCACATTATATTTCGATGTAAAACCTGGAATAACCTTATTCTTATGCTCCCAAATTCGTTTAATTAAATTCGACGTAACACCTATATATAGAGCCTTATTCTGTCTACTTGCAAGTATATAAATATAATAGTTTTTCATATATAATGAATAAATTTACTAGATTCCAGTTTCAAGCACTGGAATGACACCATCTTTGATGGAATAGGCTAGATCCCAGTGTCACGCACTGGGATGAAAAGAGGAGAACACTGGGATGAAACCATTTTGCGAATAATTAGTCTAAAATATAATGCTCGTACGGTTGTGAGCCCAATGTAAAAGGACACTGGGCTCTGCAGAATTTATATCAAAATCACCAACCACCACCTAGATGATACGATTGATAAAGATTGTTACACTCATCATAAATTTTCTCCAATTTTGCGTCATAGCCTTTTATTTTTGCGTCATAATTCTCTTGAATTACTGCTACTCTGGAAGATATTTCGTTCTCTATGTATTGCTGAATGGCTTGAACGGGGCCATAAATATAATTTATTCCTTCTCCCCCACTCTTGTTAATGAGTTCAGATCTAGATTTATTGTCAAGCATAATTTAACCTCTTATAAAAATAAAAATCTTATGGTAAATTGGTTATAAATCCATTAAAGTTTATTGCTCAACTCATTTACTTTACTGCGCAGTATATTTAAATCAGTGACCCCTACAAATATGCTATCGCCTATTACTAAAAAAGGTGTGCCACCAATGCCAAGATCATTTACAAGAAGTTTGCTACTATTGATCATTTGCTCAATTTTATCTGCGTTTTTTTTCATTGAACTACTAAGTTCGTCTCTACTCACTCCTATGCTCTGTGCTATATTTATAATCGTATCATCTGAAAAGTTCCCTTTATGACTTAAAGCAGCGTGGTGAAAGTCAATATACTTTTGTTTGTTGATAAAGTAGACAGCTAATGCGCTTTGTGCTGCTTTTAAAGAATTTTCACCAAGAATTGGTGCATCTCTAAAGATATACTTAATTTTGCCGTCATTTATCAATTGCTTTACATCATCTTTTATCATCTTACAACATCCGCAAGAATAATCAAAAAACCCAGCTACGATAACATTACTATTTTCATTGCCAGCATAAGGATAATTCAAGTCAAATATTTGATCTTTGTGTTGTGAGATTTTTTCTTTGGTCATATTATCTCGAGCAACTAGAATATTTTTTATTGGTTGCTCCCGTAGAGCTTTTACAATTTTGTCAAAATTTCTGCTGATATAATCATCTACTTTCTCACCTATATAATTATCACTTAATGTTTGGTTGCGGTTTGCAAGCCAATTATTTATTATCGGCAAACTTGCTACTAATAGTATTAAAATAAATAAAAATGGTGCTCTGGACATATAACTTATTAAAAAATCTAGTTATAATATACCATGAGTTGATTTCAATGGAATTAATTTTCTCGGTTAATTCAAAAGCTTCTCCTAATGCATAAATTTCTGGAGAAGCATGGAAGTGAAGTAAAAGCAAGTTGCCAAAATCACTTCCATTAATTTTTTCTGTGCTAAGTTGTTCGATGTTCCATAAAATTTATTTACATTTGCCTGTTATCTGATCAGGATCGCTACCGTCGTGGCATTTAGCTGCACCACCTTGACATATTACACCATTTGGTGCTACTACTTTAACAACAGCAGGAGCGCCAAAAAACACAGCAGTAAAAGCACCTAGTGCAAAAAGTGCTGGCCAAGGCATTCTGCAAAATATCGCAAGCAATGCTGCACCAATTATCACTACTGTGATCATCGGACCGCCTATACCATGAATATAATCCACTATTTTGCATATTGTGTTTGATGTATCATCTGTATTTGCAGATTTGACTTTCTTTGGAGCTGCGTCTGTATCAAATGAAAAGGAGAAAATTAAAGCTATAAGTAGAAGAAGTTTTTTCATATATACCTCCGTGTTAATTAAGGATTATCTCCCATTCCCATTAAATTTAAGTGAATGCTAAAAGTATAATAATTATACTAACTTTATAAAATAAAAAAACAAATTTTCTTGTAAATTGCATTTTTGATGAATGAATAAAAAAGGAAAATCATTGAATTATTTTATTGGTAACTATTAAAGTTTATTGCTGCTGGAGTTTTTTGTATAATTAGGTTTAAATTTATTAATTTCAGGCTATTCAACCATGGATTAAAAACACTATTTAACATAAAATATAATGATAATGAAGATGGTATCATCACTCATCTGCAAGCATTTGCAACGGTGATTTCAGACACAGTTGGTCTTGGAACAATATCAGGAGTGGCAATAGCCGGGGCCCAAGTGCAATTTTTTGGATGATAGTTACTGGAGTACTTGGCATGTCAATTAAATTTACTGAAGTTGTGCTCGCATTTAACTACCAATCTGAAAATAGAGCGGTGGATTTTATTACATGGAACATGGTCTTGCAGGAGCTGGATTTTCTAAAATGGGTAAGCTTATTGCATGCACTTACGCAATTATGCTTATCATTGCAATGATTTTTGGTGGCATACCATTTCAAGCAAATCAGATATCAGCACTCTCGAATACTCTTTTTGATTACAATATATCTATTGTTATGTCTCTGTTTGTTTTAGTTATAATAATTGGAGGAATAAAGCGTATTGCTTTTGTAACAACGAGTTTAGCACCCATAATGATCATCTTATATGTATCCGCGTGTTTATATTTAATCTATATGAACAAAAGCAATTTACTAAATGCACTCTCCATAATATTCCAGGATATTTTCAATAGTTCTGCTATCGGAGGAGGGGTGTTAAGTGGTTTAACAGCAGGTGTTAGAAGGTCAGTATTTGCTAATGAAGCAGGGACGGGAACAGCAGCTATAGCTCATTCATTTGTCAAAGAAAAAGACCCAATCAAGGTTGGATGCGTTGCAATGATTGCACCGTTTATAGATACAATATTAATCTCGTTTTTGACAGGTGTTGTGATAATAGTCACTAATATGCACAGCACTGACAACGTGGGTGATATAACTTTAATTAGTTCACTGTTTGCAACAGTTCTGCCGCTGTTTAGCAAGTATGTTTTTCCCCTTATAATGTTTTCTTTTGCATTTTCGACAATAATCGCTTACTCTTACTACTGTGAAGTTGCTTTACTGTATTTATTTGGCAATAAAAAAGTGCTGCTGATATTGCTTTAAGTTTTTATAGTAATCTAGGTATATATTAGTTGTATGTCAAAAAATATAGAATTTATATCTTATTTAGGTGATAGCTTGTTTATGTATCTTATGATTCCTAATACTATCGCGATATACCTACTGAGAGGAGAGATTTTAAAAATAATAAATTCTTATTATGATTCCAAAAAGTTATGATTTATAGATTATTTTGTATGGCGTTATTCTGCCTATTGTTTAACGATGCACATGCTTCAGGCTTTTATGAAAGTTATGATGCTGTATTGAACGGAATAAACAACTTCATGAATGAAGTGCTATTTTTTAAGATTTTTTATATACCGTTTATAGTCCTTCTACTAACTTTTGGTTACGTGTTTCTGACTTTTCGCTTTAAATTTCTAAACGTAAGAATGTTTAAGCATGCATTTGCCATTTTATGCGGGAAATATGATACAGATCATCACGATGGCCAAATCACGCATTTTCAAGCATTTATAACTGCGCTTTCAAGCACAGTAGGCCTTGGGACTGTTGCAGGTGTTGCAATTGCAGTTTCAATAGGAGGCCCTGGTGCAGTGCCTTGGATGATGATTACGGGCTTTTTTGGTATGTCTGCAAAATTTGCTGAAGTAACTTTAGCATTTAGGCACAGGACAGATGGGCAAGAAGAATTATTTAGCGGTCCTTTTCAGTATATAAGGAACGGATTAGCAGAATTTGGCTTTAAAAAACTTGGTATTTTTCTGGCTGCTACATATGCAGTGTTCTTTATATTATCTGGTCTTGGTGGCAGTGTAGCGTTTCAAACTAATCAGATGGTTTCAATACTATCTGGCTATTCGGATTGGGTGGATGGCCATCCTTGGTTTCTTTCTTCTGTAATTTCTGTATTGCTTGCTCTGGTCATTATTGGCGGGATTCAAAGAATAGCAAGAGTATCTTCTGCATTAGTGCCTATAATGTCACTTATATATATATTAAGTTGCGCTGTAATTATTGCATTTAATGTTCACAATCTTGGTAACACGTTTAAAGTATTATTTTCTAGCATGATAGATTTTAATGCTGCAGGTGGAGGAATGGTAGGTGCATTTGTTGCTGGAATTCAAAGAGCGATTTTTGCAAGTGAAGCTGGAGTTGGCTCTGCTTCAATTACCCATGCAGTAACTAAAGATAAGGAACCAGTGAGAACTGGGCTAGTTGCCATGATAGAACCATGTTTCGATACGATGTTAATTTGCTGTTTAACGGGAATAATAATAGTAATAACAGGTGTATATCAAACTAGTACTGGTGAAGGTATATTAATTACTCAAAAAGCGTTTGAGACAGTATCACCTTGGTTTCCTGTACTTTTGACTGTCGCTGCACCATTATTTGCATTTTCTTCAGTGATTTCATTTGTATATTGCTGTGAAATGGGCTGGCTATATTTGTTTGGTGCGAAAAGCATAGTGATCTATCGTATGGCGGTGGTAGTTGTAGCGTTCTTCTCTGGCTTATCCAGAGATATTATGACTATTGCAAATATTGGCGGAACTTTATTTTGTTGCTTAGCCGTTATTAATATGACAGCACTGATATTGTTTAGTGGTCAGATTAATGATGAAGTTAAGTGCTACCTTAAAAGACTAAAAGATAATAAAGTTAACTAGGGTATTAGGAGTCATGTTTACAGAGGTTTTATTTCTTTCTCAGCGGGCTTATCGTGATTAACATGCAAAGGAGGAAATTCTACACTTTCTAGACGGCTATTCACTGTCAGCGAATCACCTAAATTATGTTTTATTTTTGCTTCTTCTTTTACTTTAAGCTTAAATCCTAATTTCTCACAAAATTGTTTAAAATATTCTTTTAGAATATCAAATAAGTTTTTGTCCCCTTTTTGGTGATTTTTTAATTCTTCAGGAATAGTAAGTGATAATATACCATCTTTATATGTTACATGCTTATCCTCTGCGGACTCGAGTGTAAATTCTAGAGAGCTCGGTAAATCACCGATTTTATAGGTATGTATGTTATCGGCGCTGACAGCAGATACTGATAATTCTGTATCAAATCTAATTTTTGCATTATCAAATTTAATGCTTGCATTATCTGAGCTAGTATAATTAATATTCATTGTTTTTTTATTACTTCCTACCATAAATGACTTTCCGAGTGCACCTTGAACTTCCATAAATGGTGCAAAACAATATCTTACCTGGTTACAGTTAGTAACTAGCTCTTCTAAAATCGAGTCATTTGGAATTTCTGCTCCAGCATATGTAAATATTTCTTTAAAAATTTCTTTTGTTAACGAACGGTAATCTTTTTTCAGGAATAGGTGATTAACTCTTAGACCAGCATTGTAAAATCTTTCAAATTTCTTTTTATATTCATTAGTTTTTTTCTCATCATCAACTTCAGGGTCCTTACAATGCTCTTCCCAGACCTTAGGTAATCTGCTCTGATCAAGCTCCTTAAGCATCGGCTCAAAAAAAGCTTTGCTTTCTTCAGGAATTTTATCAATATCGTCACGATTAAAGAGCTCGTTTTTGTAATCTTTAGCACCTTCTTTAAATGCAATAATAAAATTGCTATCTATCGTCTTTCCATTGATAACAAAATCCATCCTATTAAAATCTAAAAACGTAGCTTCACCAGAGATTGCACTTTTATCATTGTCTTCAGGTCTTAACTTATTAAAATCAAGTTTTATTTTAATTTTCAATGCTTCAAACGGGTTGTTTGTTGCATCTGCTTTTTCTATTTCAGTTTCTGATGCTTCAATCTGGTTGTTTGTTGCACCTACTTTTTCTACTTTAGTTTCCGATGCTCCAGTCGAGTTGTTTGTTGCGTCTACCATAATGGTTTTTCATTAATGTCTTGAGTTAATTATACTGCAAAAGTGATTAATAATCAGATAACGGCTGTTGCTTCTTAGCCCTAGAGCTGGACAGAGATCAATTATCTTTTACTGGCATTATCTATAAGCGAAATTGTGTTATCTATCCCATAGAGTTTTACGAAGGAACCCATTCTTGGACCAGTTTGCTGGCCAAGCAATGTTTCATATAATAACTGAAACCAATCACGTAGATTTGTGTAATTGTATTTTTTTCCAATAGAAAATACATGAGATTGAATTTCTTCAGAAGTAGCAGTTATAGATAGAGAGCTTAAAGTTTGTTTTAAATCGAGTAGTGCTTCTTTTTCCATATCATTTGGAGTTTTGTACGATTTTGTTGGCTTGATAAAATCGTGGTAGTACTTTACTGCAAAGTTCGAAAGCCTATCAAGCATTCTATTATTTTCTGGTGTAACATTTGGTGCGTAAGTGGATATAAAGCCCCAAAGAATTTCTTTATTTTCAGCATTGCAAGCCGCAGCTAGATTCAAAAGCAATGAGAAATTTATGCCTGAAGTATCTATATTAGGAACATTACCCTGATGAATATGCCATGCAGGATTACATAAACTTGCTTCTGATGGCAATTTTGTCGTTAAAGCTTGCTTGCGCTCCTCAAATACATCACAGTATTCTGCGGTGCTCACCTGCGCTTCTCCTAAAAATTTCTCATCATAACCGGATTCTGTTGTCAGCCCATTATCTGTATTTTTTTCATTGTTCTCATTATAACGTTTTACAAATTCTAAATATTCATCAGTTGCTTTTGGTATAACATCAAAATATAAACGCTTAGCTTTTTTGGGACTTTGAAATATATATAGCGCTAAACTTTCGGTTGGTGCATAAGTTAGCCATTCTTCAATTGAAATTCCATTTCCTTTTGATTTTGATATTTTCTTTCCTTCTTTATCAAGAAAAAGTTCGTAGCAGAATAATAGGGGAGGTTTTTCTCCCAGTATTTCGCATATTTTGCTTGAAAGTACGGCAGATGGCGTTAGATCTTTTCCGTGAGCCTCATAACTTACTCCAAAAGCAGCCCATCTCATTCCCCAATCTGGTTTCCATTGCAATTTACATTTTCCACTCGTCACAGGGACTTCTATTTTTTCTCCATATGAATCTTCATATTTAATTGTTCCTTTTTCTATATTTTTTTCAATTATTGGAACTTGCAAAACTTGAGAAGTTTTTGGACATACCGGTAAAAATGGACTATAAGTCTGTTGCCTTTCTTCTTTAAATGATGGGATCATTACGTCCATTACTTTATCGTAATTTTTTAATAGAAGTAAAAGTTTCTCATCATAAATGCCGTATTTATAACATTCTGTTGCGCTTCGAAATTCATATTCGAACTCAAATAAATCAAGAAATTTGCATAGCAGTGAGTTCATGTGATGACCGTAACTCTCATGAATGCCAAATGGGTCTGGTATCATAGTCAGTGGCTTGCTTAAGTGCTCTCTTAGCATTTCTTGATTTGGCACATTGTCTGGTATTTTCCGCAAACCGTCCATGTCATCTGAAACTGCAATAATTTTTGTTTTTATGTTTGGGGCTATTTTCCTTAGTGCATTTACAACAACCGTTGTACGGAACACTTCTCCAAATGTACCGATATGTGGTAAACCCGAAGGTCCATAACCAGTTTCAAATATTATTTCTTTTTTGTCATGAAATTTTTGCAATATTTTTTCTGCTTCCTGAAATGGCCAACTTATCATTTTGTTTTTTATAGAAATTGTATTAGTATAGTACTTAAAACACTACTCATTTCAATGAATTTTTAATATAATAATATAGTATTAGTGAAAGCTGTTATTACAAAGGTAAAAGTATGTCTACAGGTAGTATACAGACAGATCAGTTATTTAAAGGCCTTACAAGGCCAGCAATGCTTTTTGGTGTAAGCTACATGTTTGCAATATTGAACGTTTTAATCTGCATGCTGATCTTTATTAATTCAAGTGACTTGAGAGTAATTCTTCTGCTTCTACCAGGAATACATGGACTTGGATATATTGCTTCAGTAAAAGAACCATTGTTTATTGAATTATTTATTGTAAAGTTTGGTAAATGTTTTAAATGCATAAATCGCTTGCATCATGGAGCTAATTCTTATGATATTACTTAGTATGGCAAAATGTTTAAATTTAGA
This sequence comes from Wolbachia endosymbiont of Ctenocephalides orientis, assembly GCA_028571345.1. Taxonomy (GTDB): domain Bacteria; phylum Pseudomonadota; class Alphaproteobacteria; order Rickettsiales; family Anaplasmataceae; genus Wolbachia. Next base: position 787,535 of record CP116769.1, on the reverse strand, counting down.
GCTATTCAATCAAAGAATAAATCTATCTTAAATAGGGAAGTTCACACTGGTGAATTTATTCCCTATTCTTGCTATTGGAATAACACAACCTTAATGACAAAAGAGAATTGGCTGGTTAAGGTTATAAAATTAAGTGGTTTTGCATTTGAAACAGCTGATGATGAAGACTTAGTAATACAAAATAATATCAGAAATCAAATGCTTAGGAGCATCTCCTCTCCGGCATTTGGTTTATATTTTCATACTATTAGACGTAAAAAAAATATTTTTTCTGATGAATTTGCGAATCAGAATTTGCCAAATTTTTTTGCGAACCACGTGAATATAAAATGGAGAGAAAAACATGCAACAAGGCAGTCGTTTATAAATGACCTATACATCACAATAATTCGTAGAGCCGATACAAAAGGAGTGGAGCTTTTATCACATCTATTAAAAAAATTTGGGCATGTGACTTCAAAAAATGCTTGGGAAGATGACATGCGTGCTACATATGAGGATTTAGAAGAAACAACAAATCGTATAGTAACAAGCCTAAGAAATTATTCACCTAAAATACTTGAGGTTAAGGAAACTCCCAATGGCTTATTCTGTGAAATAATGGAGTTTTTATCCAGAATTGTGAATTGTGGTTTCGTCACAAACACGCTTTTTCCCCTTAGAACTGAAATATCAAAATATTTGCCAGTACATAGGTTATTTTTCAGCAATAAGATGATACAGGTTATTACTCATAACGAGAGTAAATATGCTGGAATAGTAAGTATTAAAGAATATGGAAATAATACTTCTGCAGGGATGCTTGATCATTTTTTGCAATTGCCTTATGAGTTTATTATTACGCAGTCTTTTCAGTTTACAAATAGGCAAATAGCGATTGGGAAAATGCAGATACAACAAAATCGAATGATACAATCTGCAGATAAAGCAATTTCTCAAGTAGCAGAAATTTCACAAGCTCTTGATGATGCAATGAGTGGTAAAATTGCTTTTGGCCAACATCATTTAACCATTTTATGTATAGAAAAGAGTCCTAAAGCGCTGGATAATGCTCTGTCTTTAGTAGAATCTGAGCTTTCCAATTGTGGAGTTTATCCTGTTCGTGAAAGAGTCAATCTTGAGCCAGCATTTTGGGCGCAAATTCCTGGAAATTTTGATTATATAGTAAGAAAAGGTACTATAAGTAGCCTGAATTTAGCTGGATTTGCCTCGCAACATAATTATCCTACTGGCAGCAAATTTAATAATCATTGGGGTGATGCTGTGACAGTTTTTGATACAACATCTCGTACTCCATTTTTTTTCAATTTTCATATAAGAGATGTTGGGCACACAATGATAATTGGTCCAACTGGTGCTGGTAAAACTGTTTTGATGAATTTTTTATGCGCTCAAGCGATGAAATTTTCTCCCAGAATATTCTTTTTTGATAAAGATAGAGGTGCAGAGATTTTCTTAAAGGCGCTTGGAGGGCTCTATACTGTAATAGAGCCAAGGACTAAAACCAATTTCAACCCTTTGCAGCTTGACGATACTCCAGACAATAGAACATTTTTGATGGAATGGATAAAATCTTTGATTTCAGTGTATAATAATAAATTCTCTTCTGAAGACATTGCGCGAATCAATGATGCAATTGATGGAAACTTCAAATTGAAAAAAGAAGATAGATTTTTAAGAAATTTAGTTCCATTTTTAGGGCTTGCAGGTCCTGATACTTTAGCAGGTGCGATATCAATGTGGCATGATAATGGTTCTCACGCTGCAATATTTGACAATAAAGAAGATCTGCTGGATTTTTCATTAGCAAGAGTATTTGGTTTTGAGATGGCTAGTTTGCTAAAGGATCCTGTTGCTCTTGGTCCGGTATTGATTTATCTATTTCATAGAATTAGTGTCTCTCTTGATGGTACTCCGTCTATGATCGTTTTGGATGAAGCATGGGCGTTAATAGATAATCCAGTTTTTGCACCTAAGATCAAAGAATGGTTAAAAGTGTTGAGGAAGTTAAATGCTTTCGTGATTTTTGCTACTCAAAGCGTTGAAGATGCAAGTAAAAGTGCTATAAGTGATACGCTTATTCAACAAACGGCAACACAGATTTTTTTGCCAAATTTAAAGGCTACAAGTGTTTATCGTGATGTTTTTATGCTAACCGAGCGCGAATATGTGTTAATTAAACATACGGATCCAAGTACTCGTTATTTTTTAGTAAAGCAAGGTGTTAATGCCGTGGTTGCAAGGATAGATTTAAAAGACTTAGATGATATAATCAATGTATTGTCAGGACGTGCAGAAAGCATTTTGTTATTACATGATATATTAAAAGAAGTAGGTGATGATCCAAAGGTATGGTTGCCTATATTTTATCAGAAGGTAAAAAATGTTTAAGACTAAATTGTCACTATTATTAATTGCAATATTTTTATTGAATGTAGATTTTTTACTTTCTTATCCGGTATTTGCGGATGAAGTAAGCGGTAATGACAAAACGGAATATGTTAGCAGATTTACTTCTACAGGTGCGTTTAGTCGTGCATCTAACCCTGACTGTGGAGCCTTTAAAACTCATGCAGCGATTGCTGGAATAGCTATAGCGGCTGGTGCCATATTTACTGGTATTGTTTTAATTGTCTCATCTGCTGGTTTATTTACAGGTCTTGTTATTATTGGAATGATAGCTGCAGTTATTGGAGTGTGGAAAGCTGTTGGAGGCCTTGTCGTTTGTGAACATAGTTTTGTTAAGCATCCGGTTATACGAGATCATGATGGGAAATATCAGGATTTTACATTGCATACAGTAGCTAAAGTAGATTATGCTAGGTGTACTAATAAAAATTATCAAACAGAAAAAGAGTACTTTGCTTGCCTAGAAAGTGAAGCAAGGAGAGATGAAAATAAAAAAGGCTACGATGGAAAAAGAGCAGAAAAAGAAGCTTTAAATCTTAATGATAAACGGAGCGCTGCTAATTATTATTGGCCGAAGAACAGTGCGCAATATAGTGAATATATAGAAGTGTGTCATCGTAATCCTCTAACGTTTGGTAATATTTTAAATAGCGATATAGATTTTGACCCAAGGGAAAAGGACACAGGATATGACAAGGGAGCGTGGTCACCAAGAGTTGACGGTGATTTGGAGTGTAAGGTGCTTAAGGCTGGACAAAATGCTACAATACACGGCTCAACATTCAAAGCAGTGAAAAAGATGGGCAGGCTATGTGTAGAGTTATCAAATATCAATACTCTTGGCATTTCAATGACTCCTTGGCCACAAGGGGTTGATATGGGATGCACAGATTTGCCACCTGATCCTCTGGCTCCTATGTGCGAAAAATCTAAAATGATTTTCAAGAATAAGGCTAGTGGTATTGAAGATCCAGAGGTAGAAATTGATTCTAGTAAGGATTATAAAACCATTATAAAGGAGAAAGAAAAGGAGGGAAAAGTTTTTGTAAGATACGAAAATAAAAAGTGTTTTCAAGATTACGTTTCTCAAGCGTGTTACAATCAAGCTGGAAGTAGGTCATTATCTCCTCTTCCTATAACCTCTATGATAGTGCAGTGCATTAAAGAGTCATTAGATAATTTAGTTGCTGGAGTTGACTCAAGTGGTCAAATACTTAAAAGTCAGGATGGAATAACGCCAAAGGGCAGTTTCTTATCTGTTGCTCAAAAAAAACTAAAAAATACCATTACTGCTATTTTAATTCTAGCTTTGGTATTGTTTGCTATTAAAGCAATGTCAGGTGGAATTCAAAGGCCTCAAGAAATGTATATGCTGATAATCAAATTTGCTTTAGTGATATATTTCACAACAGGTAGTACTATGTCTCATTATTATGGAGAATTAACAAAACTTTCAAATGGTTTGTCAGAAATTGTATTACAAGCATCATCTGAAAGTAAAGGCGTATGTAATTACGAGAGTAAAGATTACATTTATCAGAAAAAGGATCAGAGAGGAAGAGTTACAAATGTATCTTACAGTTACCTTGCTCCTTGGGATAGATTAGATTGTAGAATCTTGTTTTATTTAGGAGCTCCTTTACAGGGAATCCCTGGTAAAGTTGGTGTTGGAAGTGTTGGAATATTAGCTCTATTGATTGGTACTGCCCCTGTTCTTTTAATTGTAGGTTCAATAGTAGGAGTTATCTTGGCTGGAGGGCAGATTTTAGTAGCGCTTGTGTGTATGTTTATGGCAATTCTGATGATGATGGTTATTTTATGGATGTGCTATGTGTTTATTTTATCCTTTGTTGCATTAAGTGTAATAGTTATCTTATCTCCTTTATTTATTCCTATGGTTTTATTTCATAGCACTAAAGGATATTTCGATGGATGGCTAAAAGAGCTGATCACCTATAGCTTATACCCAGTGGTTCTTTTCGCATTTTTATCTTTTATGTTTATATCATGCGATAAAGTCTTTTATAAAGGCCTGGATTTTGAGAGACAAGAAGTTAAAATATTAGACAAGGAGACATATTGGTTTAAGTTGAAAGAAGGAGGATGTGCTAAGAACCCAAATACTTTAGCGTGTATGCTTCAAGAGTACAAATGGGAGAAGAGCGCTCTACTTGGTCTGGTTGATTTTCACTATGTTTCATTTAGCGATTCTGTGATTGGTGAATTGCTGAAATTCTGTTTAGTGCTATTTCTATTTTATCACTTTTTGAATATTCTGCCCGAGATGGCTGCTGAGCTTGCTGGAAATCACAGAGCAGCACTTGGTTCTGGTCGCACTCCTGGGCAAATGGTTGGTAAAGCTTTGTCTACTGCTGAGGCTGTTGCTGGTGGTGCTACAGGAATAGCGAAAGCTGCTATAGCTAAAGCAAAATCTGCAATGTCATCGAAACGCTCTGTAGGTCCACAAGGTGGTGGATCATAAGGGAACTTTTTGTAGTAAATGAGTATTATGTTCAGGTTTTTATTGATATTTTTGTTCTTTTTGCTACCTGGTTGCGGAGAATATCATTGTATTAAGCCAGAAAGCTTAACTGGGTTACGTGAAAAGTTAGGTGTAGTATCAACAAAACAAAAATGGGTTGACTCTGGTATTTATATTTCAGATGGAGTAGGAGTGATGGAAATGAATATACTGCCCAGTAAAGTTAATTTTTGTTCCAATCAATATGCAGACTTCCTAGTAACAAATGATATTTCCATGGGTAACAATCATACAGTGTCTCTGCCATTTGCTTTAGAAAAAGGTGATACTATAAGTTTCAGTGTTGTTGCGAATAAAATATGTAAAAATAATGAGAATGATGAAAAAAGATATGTAAAACCTGATGAAAAATGTAACGAGAAAGAAACAGAGTATTTTGCGAAGATTTTAAATAAAGCAAAATGTGATCATGATGGATGTCCTAACAAGTATATTGTGGGTAATGCGAAATGGTTAAAGGGAAGGGAAGGTTGGAGTTCAGATTTTTCAAAATCAGATCAGGATAAAAGTAGAGGAGAAATTGAAGATATTATTGGACCTAGTAAAAATGTAAATTGTAGCCAGCTTAGTGATACAAGTAAAATAGATACGTATATTTTGAATCTTGTATGTACAAATATGTGTTATGATAATCATGGAAATTGTGTAGAAAGTGAATTTGATCTTCGAGGAGAAGAGTTACAAGAAGCTCTCCTTCCTGTGGTAGATGTGGCTAATACTTTTAGTAATGATAAGATTGTGAAGGAGATAAAAGAAAAAGAAAAAGCTTTCAAGCTTTACATTCCATCGTTAAAGATTCTAATAGGAAATGAAAATCTTGAACATCCAAAAGGTTTTGAACATCTAAAAAACGTTGTCTTTACTAATTACAATTATGAAGTGAAAAATAGCCACCCTAAGGGCGAAAAATTAACTTTTACTTTTAATCCTGGTGATGGACAAGGCGGTTATAACATGAGAGTAATGAAAAATCCTAGCACAGCGGGTAATCTTTATATAAGTGTTTTTGACAAATCGCCTGATCGTAAGCCTGGTGAAAATCAAACATTAGACATAGCTGTAGATATTAGCAAAGTTTATGATGCTCAATATATGGAAGGCATAAAAGAGAAATTAAAAGGCAAAACTGGTAACATATACTATGGTATACGTGATCATGGTTGTGATTATAAAAACGAAGGTGAATTCAATATTCATTTAATAATCAAAGAACAACCTACAAAAACTTTTAGTGCAATATATAATTTTTTTGATGAAAAAGTAAGAACTGCATTTTTTGGTTCAAGTTATAAAGATCCTAATGCGATTCATGCTGAAACAAGCCCTGTGAAATCTGTTTACCAAAGCTTTGTAGGGTCAAAGGGAGGAAATACCATTAGATCTACAATAATATCACTATTACTCTTATATATAGTTTTATACACTCTGTATTATTTTTTAGGCTTATCTCATGTTTCAATATATGAATTTTTGATTATATGTGTAAAAATAGGAACTATTGCGACATTATTGCAAGATGGTAGCTGGAATTTCTTTTACAATAATGCATTTTCTATATTCATTAATACACCAAAATATTTGATAGAAGTAGCAAATTTTAGAGGCACAACTTCAAATTTTCTTGAATTTCTTGATTTGCCGTTGAATAGATTTCTATCATCTCATTCAGTAATGCTAATGATATCTCTGATATTTTCTGGCCCTTTAGGTGTTGTATCTTTTTGCTTAGTGATTTGGGGTTTAATAGCAGTAAGCATGTCTATTTTTAATGCTTTATTCTCTTTTATCTCATCCATAGCAGTGGTTGCCTTATTGTTATCTTTAGCGCCAATCTTTATTGTTTGCCTTCTTTTTGCGTATACTCGTCAGATGTTTCAGAGTTGGGTTAGAAGCTTAGCCAGATTTGCAATTCATCCAGTAATACTTTTAATTTTTATTTCGTTAATAAGTCAAGTCATGGATTTTATTGTTTATTCAGTATTTGACTTTGAGGTCTGTTCAACGTGTATATTTAGTATTAATTTAAGGATTTTTAATCCTTGTATAATTTATGGTTACGCTTCTAAACATGCGCCTAATGTTACTGCTATTATGGCTTTTGTGATTTTAGGACATTCTATGAAGGCTCTAGTTAAAGCTTCCGCAGCAATATCTGATTCGTTGTGTGGTGTTACACCACAAAATGAACCAGGAGGAAATTATAAACAAACTATGCTGGGAATACTAGGTTTAGATCAAGAAAGTAAGGATAGAAGGGAAGGGGGTGGTAGTGTTCGATCACCGGCAGCACAAAGCAGTAGACCTCAGATACCTCAACAACAAAGATCTGGACCACTCAGTGCTCCTAAAGGACCAGGTGGGTGATGAGTATGATAAACAAAAAGTCATTATTATTTATATTTTGTTTCGCGCTTACTGGTTGCACGATGGATTGCGTTGAGCCTGGTTTAGAAAATAGGAATGCTAGTATTAATGTAGAGATTCCACTGCATAAAGAGAATGCTGGAACTAAGATTCATTGGGTAAATTCTGGTCAAGTTATTAACAAGGATGATAAAATAAAATTTAACGTTCATGGCTCAATAAGTTTTTGCCCTTCTAAAAATAATACAAAAACAGTACTTGTACCGGCTGGTTTTTGTGCTGATGGTTCAGAGCCAAACTATAAAGAAGCAGAAAATATTAGTACTGTACCTGATAAGTATGGCATTGATGAAAGTAAATTATGTGAAGGTCATGGAGGATTTGGTAGTAGTAGTAGACTTTATGTTGATACTGAGATAAAAGTAAACCCTGGTGATAAGCTAAGTTTTGATTTAGTGCCAAGAAAAATAAAAATTGATTGTGATAACTTAAGAGGAAAAATTACTTTCGATGACTCTGATGATAGAAACGGTGGCATTAAAGTTACTGAAGAAGAAATATGTAAAGAGGGAATTTTTAAAGGTAGTGATGGTATAGAAAGAAAATTCTCATCACACAATAAAGAGTATGGTGTGCTGATTGGTAATGGATACACGCCATACGACAATAAGGTACATTTTAATATTAGAAATGGTGATCCATGGATAACAGGTGCATTGTTGGATTTTCGTCGCAAAAAGGAAGGATTAAATGAGTTATGTAATGGACAACCTCAAGGTACACAAGATAATAACAAGTGTACTATAGAACAGGTGAAAAAGTATGGCCCTTATGAACGTAATTGTTACTATCAGAATATATGCTACAGCGAAAAGGGAATAGGTCCAGATAAGAATTGTGTTTCTTCAGTAAGATATAAAGAATATAATAATAACGGTCAGTGTGATATGTATTCTTACTTAGAGCACGTTGGAAGTGATAAAAAGCCTGTATTGAGAAGAAATCTTGCTATAACTGAAGGTCTTATTGGCAAAATTAGTAGTCCTTATACAGATTACAGTGTTGATATATTATACAATGCTACAGGGACCCAATGCCTTCCCAAAGATAAGGGGGCAAACGGTAAGTCGTCAGTATGTTCGGAGATCGGGAGTGATTTTACAGATTTTTCTTTGGAATTAAACCATGATTATACAATCAATAGTGGAATAATACCTGGAAGCAGTGTAATGCTTGGTATAGTACATAATAATGATGCTTCTGCTGGATTGAAAAGAGGTGGATATCACGTTCAGGTAACTAGATCATGTGAATATACTAATGGGGAAAAACTATATGTATATTTAGGAAATAAACCACCTGAAGATAATACATTGACTTCAGGGAGTGATAATTTCAAGAGTGTGTTGAAATTGGATAAGGTTATAGACGATAATGTAGACTATTACATAATAGATGGAAGTCATTTGAGTGATGGGAAGTCTGAAGAGATATATTTTGGAATTAATGTAAGTAACATAAAAGAAGATGAACTTAAGGATGAAAAGGGTGAGTATTACGAAAATAATAAGTACGATTTAACTTTATTTGTAAAGAAAAAAATGAATACCTTTCTTTCATCAACTGTAAACAACGTACTTAAATTTGTAATAGATGAAAAAAGTGGAAGTAGCATTAAAGATACATATGAAGTGTATAGAAAGGGGCTTTCTCAAGCAGTAAGGGCTTTACTTACTTTGTACATTATATTTACTGTTGTTGGCTACATGCTTGGAACGGTTCAATTAAATAAATTTGATTTTATTGTTAGAATTGTGAAGATAGCCTTTGTCACTTTTGCCTTTAGTGAAAGAAGCTGGGAATTTGGAATCATGTTGTCTAAATTTTTTGTAGATGGAAGCTCTTCCTTGGTCGATACCTTTTCTGGCTATATAGGAGAAGGAGGTGGAAAATTTGCATTCTTAGATTTAACGGCTGGAGTATTATTCACAGGAGAAACTTGGCTGAAATTTTTATCATTGATGCTTGCTGGGCCTTTTGGTTTTATTGCATTTTTGATGATACTTAAAGCTTCATTTATGTTTATAAAATGTATTATTAGTGCTACATTTAAGTATGTGATATCAAGCCTGTTAGTGGCATTTTTGTTATCGTTAACACCTTTATTTATCACATTTATTTTATTTCAGCAGACTAAGCCTCTCTTTGACGGCTGGATAAAAACAATAGCTCATATTGGAATACAACCGGTCATTTTATTTTCATCTTTGTCTCTTTTAAATCAGCTAATGTATTCAATTTTATATAATCTCACGAATTTTTCTGCATGTTATCAATGCTTAATTAGTGTGAATTTTTTATCCTATGATCTATGCTTATTTAGATCAATATTGCCTCTTGGATATAGTCCTAGCACTGGAGTAGATGTTGCACTTAGTGGCGGAGAAAGAGTTGGTGGATACTTTGGAGCGTTACCTATAGATTTAGTTCAGGCATTTATGTATCTTATGCTTGCAAGTGCAATGGAAGCTTTTACTTCTGCATCAGAAGCTATGTCACAATCAATGTTTGGTCCAAGTTTTGGTGTTGTTGGCAATATTGGTGCAGTTTCTCATAGTACATCACAATCTTTACTTTCTACTGTTGGCCTTGATGGTAATACTCAAAATATGATACAGAACATTAAGCAAAAGATGGGGAAAGATAGAGCTAAGGTTGAAGTTAAATCCAGTGGATCAACCAAATCTGAGGCGCCAAAAAAATGAGGAAATTCTGATGATGAAAGTTAAAAATTGAGAGAGAAATGATGTTGTATAGTAACTAATTAAAAAGATGTTTAAAGTAGAGTTTTAGGAATTTATTTCTGTATTTGGAAGAAATTTTAATATGGGATCATATCCAGGTAAATACTTGCTTAGCTTAATGCTTATCGCAACTTATATATTGATAACAGGATGTGACAAGAATGATATGCCTTTTCCAAGGTGTTTATCTGCAGACTACTTTGGCCCTAAGCCTGTTGCGGTAGGTGCTCATTTTTCAAGTGATCATAGTGCATTTATTCCAAGAGACGGAGAAATTATAGACCATAATACTGGAGAGGTTAACTATGGCTTTCACAATAACCAAGTAGTAAGATGGAAAGATACTGGGTTTGAAACTAATGGAGATAGCTTAGTAGTAAGAGTGAATGGTGCATGGACATCTTGGAGTAATAATAATAAAAAAGAATTCAAAGGAAGCTATAGCTTGGAAGGTTTAGAGAAGCTAAAATATGAAACTAAATATGAAAATCATGTGGGTGATAATGCTTTACCTGACTTTCATTTAATTTGTAGTAATTACAAATCTGTTCAGAGAGAGCTTTCAAATACGTCCAGTGCAAGCTGCAGTGTGAACTGTAAATGCATCGATGAGAATAATAATGCAGGTTCAGTATCACGCAGTGTGCCGTGCTGGTTTACTAATGGTCATGGTGCGTATCTTTTATTTAGAAGAACTTTTTTAGGTAATGATGGTACAATAACAATGGAACCAGATCCTAATGACAGTTTGCAATCGATGCGTAATCCTCAATCTCCCACTGTACATTTAGGTTATAACTCTATGACAGAAGGAGACATCGGTATTTTCACTTTAGATAGGAATAATTCTAATCTAAAAGATAGAAAGTGTAGCCCTATTAAATTAGAAAAGGGATGGAAAATATACGTAAAAATATTAGATGGATATTACTTAGATAACGCAGGTGGTTATTCTTTTGAATTTTTGAGGGGAGTACAAAAACCAGAGGGATTTGGATATTTTGATTATGTTTATCACTATTTGAAATGTGTATTATTGATCAATAAAAATTGTAAACAGCACTTTGATAGTGATGAACCTGCTGCTGCACAAGCTATGTTTAAAGGTATAGCTGAAAATAGTACAAGTTTTCATAATTTTGTCCTCTCTCTATTGGTGTTATATATAGTGATTTCATCACTGCTTTACCTTTTTGGTATGGCGCAAGACACTAGGCATGACATGCTTATTAGAATGATGAAAATCACTTTAATAGTAGTTCTGATATCTCCCGGAAGTTTTGAGTTTTTTTACAACCATTTCCTTATTTTATTTATTGAAGGCTTTGAACAGCTGATAAAAATAATCACCAATTTCGCTCCTAACTCAAATACTGATGGGTTATTTACTTTTATAGAGAATATGTTCAACAAATTTTTTGCTTATTCTGTATGGAAAAAATTTGCAGCATTTTTACATTACCAAATGTGGGCAAGTGTTTTTATGATACCTGCAATTGTTATCGGAATTGTTTTATATTTCTTATTATGTATTTATGCTTATGTAATATTCCTTTCTGGCTTTATTGGTTTAGCTTTTCTTATAGTAATAATGCCGCTGTTTTTAATCTCTATTTTATTTTCACCACTGAAAAGCTTGTTTGAAGGTTGGATAAAATTTTGCATTAGTTTTTGTTTGCAATCTGTAATGATATTTACTTTATTGTCATTACTTGGTGCGCTTATAATGAATACTTTTTATAAGCAACTAGGCTTTACTGTGTGTTACAATAAATGGCTTGAAATAAGGCTTTGCGTTGGTGGTTTGTGTATATTAGATGAAGGCTATTTTGGCTGGACTCCTGGCCAAATTTTTGTACCTTACGCTATTGGTGAGGAGGCTCCAATTAATATAGATAAAAGTATAGAAGGTATAGAAAGTATGAGTAGGGCAAGGGGGACAGTAAAGTTTACTGGTGGAGCTGGATATATTAATCTTCCACCTGATTACGTGGAAAAAGGTTTTCGTTACATAGATTATCCTTTCTTTAACCCAATTCCAGGAACTAAAGATAATCCAGCGGATCATTATATAGGAGAGAATGACATATTAGTTAATAAAGATTGTAGCCAAAAAGAATTAGTGCGTTTAGCAAATAGCTTATCACATGCGGTAGAAAAACTGAATATCTTATCGTTAATTAATGCTATAGATAAAAAGATAGGTGGAATAGATAGAAAAATAAGTGAGTATTATTGTCAGCCTTCATCAGACGTACCAGAATGTGAAAATTATCATAAAGTAATAGACGAGTATAGAAGTGGCACTATAAGACCAGATCTAAAAAATAAAATAAAGTCTTTAGTAAGCAATGTAGTTGTGAAGGAAGGGCACTGCACGGTACAAAATTTTTACAACGTGAATGACAAATATCAAGAGAATAGTGATTATCAGAGAGTGCAGGATATAAAGAGAGGGTATTTAATCAATGCAGGGGATATTTTTGTGTTGTTCTTACTTTCGTTTTTAATGTTTTCCTTGCGTCAGTTTGTACAAGAAATGGGTTCAAGCCTTGCTGGAGGTGGGTACAGTGTTTACAGCATATCCAGAATGTATGAAGGATCACTTATCTCTGGTATAATACAATTTCCAAAGCACAAGCTTCAGGAATATATGGGTGGAGCATTAGGTTCTTTGGGAGGTTGGGCTGCTCACTTACCTAACAGACTAGCTGGGGGTACAGCTAACTTGATTGCGAGATATATGCCTTTAAATGTTACTGTTTTTAGTACAAGATTTAATCTAACAAAGTTAGTTGATGCACCGCGCAAGCTTGTGAATGTTGCTGTTGAGACAACGAAATTTGTAACATCGCCTAAGAATGGTGTTGATAGGCTTGAAAAAAAGATTTATAGAGCATTTGGAGTTGATGAAGAAGACATTGCTCACAGAAGAATCGGCAGATATTTAGATTACTATAGGGGCTATCTAGGTTCGCACTTAGGCTATACAATTGACGATGCTATGGAGTTTGCTTGGGAGCATGCCCTTGATTCCGTAGGGGCAAATTCTGCTACAGGGGAAGGAGATGGCTATCAGAGTAACTTACTTTATAGAGCAAAGTCACAAAGACGAGAGTTTTTGGATAAGTTACATGACTATACCATTGGCCGCACAAGGGTGCCAGAGGAAAATGAAGATAAAGATAATAATAAATCAGGTGAGTCAGTAATACCAAATTCACCACATGAAGATGGATCAAGTGAGTCAATCATACCAAATCCAACACATGAAGATGGATCAAGTGAGTCAGTCAGACGAAATTCACTAGATGAACTCGATTCATCTGATGAATTGCTAACAGATACTGAACTTCCTTTACAAGAGGGATCAGAGTCGGATGGGTCAATGTCAGATGAATCAGAGTTAGATGGATCAGATTCAGAGGCACCAATTGCAAATAATGCTACAAGCTCAGAGTCAGATGAAGGACAGCACAATAAAAGAAGAGCGCCAAGTCCGCCATCAGATCAACCATTGGCAAAGAGAAGAAAATTGACAGATGAACCAACAACTACTAATCCAGGTGAAGAAGGAGGTGATAATGATCAGGAAGAATTTTAAAGGCCTTGACTATTATGGTTTGCAACATTTGATAAAGAGGATAGGGAAGTTGCACAAGAGGAGCTTAAGGTATTTAATGTTTTGGAAAATCTTGATGATTTAACAAATATTAAAAGCGAAGAATTACTGGAAGTCGGTTTACTATTTTCTGATCTTAGCTTTATAGAAGGATACATTGTATTAAATACTGATTCAAACTCTGATTTTGCAGAATTTAAAAATATGTTTGTTGAAAAAAGCATCAGGTGAAGAATATAGTAATGAAGAGTATGAAAGCTTTCTTGAAAGTCTAGAAAGAATTAATACGTTAGTTAAGCTGGAGCTGGAAAGTAGAATTGAAAAATTAGGTATAGGTAAAAAGGTTTGACAAAATAGCTGAGCTTTTTAAACCTTTGTGGTGCTTTCGTTTGGCTCATCTAAAATTTTGTTCACAGAATTTTGGTGTCTGCTAAAGTTTCAGTTTTTTTAATAATTATGTGTTATTAATGAAACACTAATTTCTCACAGATAATACAGATGATTTCTAAAAATTTAGAGGCAAGTTTCAATAGAGCGCTGTTAATCGCTTCTAAATGTAATCACCATGAGTGTGCAAAAGTAGAGCATTTATTACTAGCATTGATTGAAGATATTGATGTTAATTATACTTTATTAAAATGTAATATTAGAGCTGATGAGATAATAAATGTAGATAACATTTTATTGAAATGTAATATTAACTCTCTCAGCTATAATGATAATAAAGGTATAAAGGACACTTTACAGAATAGCTCCAAATTAAATGGAATTAAAGCCGGTTCACTATTTCAGTGTATAGTACATAGAGCAATTGTTCGAGCTCATGGTTTAGGAAAGAAAGAAATAGACGGAGTAAGTGTTCTAGTAGAAATTTTATCTGAACAAGATTTACATATTGATGACCTATTAAAACAAAATGCAATAGATGATAATTTGATTGATAAAATCTCTAAAATTAAATTCTCTAATGATGATAAATACACTACTAACCATAAAGTAAGGCTTGATAAGAATAATGACACTTCTTCTGTAGTAAATAAGGGCGAATTGTTAAAAGATGAAGAAGTTCTACAAGCTTATTGTAATAATCTGAATCATTACGTAAGAAACAACAAAATAGATCCCGTTATTGGTCGTGATTACGAATTAAAACGTACTATTGAGATATTGTCGAGGCGGAGAAAAAATAATCCTCTATATGTTGGAGAGCCAGGTGTTGGTAAAACCACAATAGTTGAGGGATTGGCACAAATGATTAAAAGAAGTAATGAGAACAACAGCAATATTCAAGGTTTCTTAAAATCTAGTGTAATTTACGCTTTGGATCTAGGATCGCTTCTCGCAGGAACACGATATAGAGGTGATTTTGAAGAAAGAATAAAGTCTACAATAAAGGCAATGGAAGCAAAACCAAATGCTATCCTTTTTATTGATGAAATACACACTATAATCGGAGCTGGCTCAACAAGTGGCAGCTTTCTTGATGCTGGTAATCTTCTTAAGCCTGCACTCGCAAGGGGTACGCTGCGTTGTATAGGTGCAACAACATATAAGGAATATAGCAATAGTTTTGAAAAAGACAAAGCACTAGCAAGGAGATTTCAAAGAATTAACGTAAAAGAGCCCACTGTTAGTGAAACAATAAAGATATTAAATGGTATAAAGCATTATTATGGAAGACATCATGGAGTATACTACACAGAAAATGCAATTAAGTCTGCTGCTAAACTTTCACATAAGTATATTACTGGGCGAACACTACCTGATAAAGCAGTTGATGTTCTTGATGAAGCAGGATCACATTGTAAATTACTAAAACGTAAAATTATAAATAGCAGAGATATTAAGGGTACTATTGCCAGAATTACAAATGTACCTTGTGGATCTGAGTTTGATGATATAAAAAAGGTAAGTTCTCTAAAAGAGAATTTAAAAAAGGTTATTTTTGGTCAAGAGCAAGCAATAGAATCTCTTGCAAAGTCTATTAAAATTGCTAAAGCTGGACTGAGAAATGACAACAAACCTTTAGCAAGTTATCTTTTTACAGGGCCAACTGGAGTTGGTAAAACTGAGCTAGCAAAACAACTAGCGGAAAATATGAGTATGAATCTCATACGTTTTGATATGTCAGAATATATGGAGCCTCACACAATATCAAGAATGATTGGTTCTCCTCCTGGATATGTAGGCTATGATCAAGGTGGATTACTTACGGATTCTGTATCTAATAATCAATATAGCATTGTGTTGCTTGATGAAATTGAGAAGGCTCATAGTGATATTTGCAATATATTATTGCAAATTATGGATTATGGCTATATTACTGATAATTATGGACGCAAAATTAACTTTTCCAATGTAATTTTGATTATGGCAAGCAATGCAGGAGCTTTTGAACGCAACAAAAGCTCTATAGGCTTTGGGCATAAAAAATTCGATGTTAGTGATAGTGAAAAGGCAATACAGCAAATTTTTAGCCCTGAATTTCGCAATCGTCTTGATGAAATTATTTCTTTTTCTGACCTAAACGAAGATACAATCTTTCATATAGCTGGCAAGTTTATTGCAGATCTAATCAAACAGCTTAAGCAAAAAGGCATAAACTGCTCAGTAAAAAATGAAGTGCAATCTTATATTGCGAAGAAAGGCTATATCAATGGAATGGGAGCACGCCCGATAGAAAGATTTATCGAAAAAGAAATAAAAAGTCACTTAGCAGAAGAAATGTTCAATCGTAAATTAATAAAAGGCAAGAAATTAGAAATTTATATAGATAACCAAGAAGATAGAATTGCTTTTAATATAGTTTAACTAGCTATAATCTAACAAAAAAAAATTAGATAGAGTGTCCTTTTTGTGGATCTGTATTTCTGCTTTCTTGAACTTGCTTTGCAAAAGATGTTTCCTGCTTATTGGCATGTTGTTGAAGTGGCTTAATAATTTCATGTACAGCAGCAATAACTGCAGTGAGAAATGGTTTTAACAATGCACCTAGCGCTCCACCTGCTGCCTCTCTGCCATATATTTTAGCTCCTCTTTCATTATCATCTGCAGTCTCTCCTGCTCTTCTTCTTGGATCTATTTTATTGCCAATCACTAAGAATAATACACGCTTAATTGAATATTTTACCTGCTCTTTTGCTTCATGAACGTCAGCGGCTTTTTCTGTTTCATGTCCATGCCCAAAGTGCTTTATGTCTGCTATATTCTTTTGTTGCTCAGCAAATATGTGACTTAACATTGCTTCTATCTCTCGTTTTCTTCTCCTTTCTCTTATCCTCTTCATAGAAGCTGACTTATCTCTAGTATGCGTTGTAGTTTCAAGTTCTGCATCGATATCCTCAGATGCAGCCTGGCTATATAGGGTTTCTATAAGTCTGTCTATGCTACGCTTTATTTCCATAGTTCTTTCGTAACTATCGATCCTGTCAATGCCTTCATCAATTTGGTTTAAAATATTTTCAAAATCTTTGAGGTGATTTTTTATACACTCTTCTAGAAACTGTTTTTCTTCCTCTGTATATTGTACTTCTTGATCAACGCTCTCTAAATTTCTTTCTCTTTTATCATCATCATCTTCAAAAAAATCTTCATTGTCATCGTTCATAATACAGTTAAAATCTTTACTAACATATTATACATAAAAAATTAAATTAACATTAATGAAAAGCATTAACAACCTCCGCACTAGTTAAAACTACTGTGAAGCTATCAAATGTCACTGGTTCATAATATCTTTCATACAGCTCAATTGAGCATCGCAGATTAAGTTTTTCTTCGACATTAAAGTTAATTTCATACTCATTAATAGAATTCATTATAGCAGAATTACGTAATAATTCATCAGCTAATGCATTATCTAAAATCCCATTGATTTTTACTGTAATATTTCTGCTTCCAGCTCGATCTAGAACCTTTCGCCAGCCAAAAGAAGGGATATCTTTAATATCTTCTCTATCATTACGTAAGGTGAACCTTAGATTCCGTATATTATTTAATGACACAAAATTATTGTCATGATTTTTAATTTTTAGTTGTAGTTTGCTCATTTTTGCCTCCTTTTAATAAAATATCAAAATTAATTGTCGAATGTAAAATTTCACCGCTCTGATTTAGAGTGGAGTTACTTTCTAATATAGTTTCATTACTAGAATATCTAATATCCTCTAATACCAAGTCGATAGATTTCATAACAGAGAACATGTCTTCCATGCTATAAGTATACACTTCACATGCAAATTTTGCTTTCATAGCAAAATCAGACAACATGTACAGGTTGTTATAATTTACTATATGTAATACTAAATAAGGAATGGTAATTTGCTTAGGTAAGTAACCGTAAACGTTAGTGACATATTTCTTTAAATCTTCACTGGATTTTAATTTGGCATAAATATCATTATACAATTTATGTATATATTGAATTTTTCCCATAATTCTAGCCTCATAAAATATAAATCTTTTCTGTAATTTATGATTAGTATTTTTCTCCTAAAAATTCTCACTATAAATCGGCTTTAAAAAACTATAGTCAGTTTACAAAATAACGCGCAGTTCGCGAAATGGAGAATAAACCTTCTTCACTTCAGTTAAGTGACTCCCTATATCAGTTTTACGGTCTTTATAAAGAGCCGAAACATGTTGTATAAGTCCTAGCTTTATCTGCTCCGGAACACTTTGATAACCAGCTTCATATTGAATATCAACTTTTATCGCATTAAAATAATTCTTGAGTTCAATATAACTTCCTATATTACTAAAGTAATAATCAAGGTTTATTGATTCACCATTGGACATAGTGGCAGAAGCACGTTCTATTTTTGTCATAGGGCCATAGCTTAAATATATCCTACGAGGGTATATAACCTTCACATGAAATTTGCCATGTTTGTCGCACTCAAGACCTTTCTATATGCCACTCAGCATAATCAGTTGCCATAGAAATTAGACTTGAAATCAACTGATCATCTTGATTATTCTCAATGCGTAAAAAAGATTTAACCTCTTCCAAAGTTACTGGTAGAACTCCAAACTTGGATTGACGCTGTACGCGCATTATTGGTTCAGTAGATTTTGTTAACATAATAACCCTCCGTTTTTATATATAGTTAATTCAGATAAGGTTCAATTCACCATGCAAACGCTAGCATTTGCTACATAATCACGGTAATTCAGTATTACTCTTTCCAGCATCGATTCAGAAAAAAAACAGTCCTGCTACACGGATCGTAAGAGATAATATAGGAAGCCTAATGAAGTGAACCTCATTTGAGTTAACTACAGTAGTTTGCGTTTTATATTAAGTTAAAATTGGTATACTAAGCGCCTATTTATTGTTCGCTGTAGAGGTTTTTTATTGTACGCTCTACTACATTAAGAAGAGAACGCGCTAAAGCTGTTTCTCCTTTTCTACTAATAAAATTTGAATTTACAGCATAGTCAATTAAGTTGGATTTTAGTGAATTCATGTTTTGAGAATGAATATCATTGAAGATGAAATTTAATTCTTTGGCGAATAAATTAAGGAATTTTTGCAAATTATCATATGCAATATTCTCTAGCTCATTTGCAAATTTATTTTGAGCTGCAGAAGCTATATCCTCAATTTCTTCGCTAAATTCCTCAAGCCTCTTTTCATTACCTTTCGGTCCATTTATAAGAATTTTCATGGTGATTAAGTTTAACTGATATTATGATTATAACCACACTAAAAAAATACCGAAGTAAAAAATTCACACCTAAAAATGTATTGAATACAGCACTCCGTGAAAGACTTCAATAGGCTACCTCATGAAAAAATTGAGAATAAGGTGTTAGAGAATTCGTAACAGACTAGTTAGCACCTTATCTTCTCATAAAGAAGTCTATTGTAAATAATTCTGACAATTGTGTCCACTGGATACACATGTAGTTAAGCTAACAAGCTTTTTTAAAATCAAAATTTATTATAAATAAGATATATTAAACTAATCCATAGCTATATTTTTACAATCCCCAAACTAAGCTAATAATGGAACGCCAGGTATGTTTTTAACTACATTGATTTGGCTCAATATTCTATTGGTAGAGTTAAAATAATTTTTAATAAACTCCTTATATATAGACTTTAGCTTGTATATATCATCAACTAGCGCACACTCGTTTATTTGGTGTGCAGTTTTATTAATTATGCCAAATTCTATTACTGGACACATATCTTTGATAAACGCAGCGTCAGATGTTCCACCACTCGTGCTGAGTTTAGCATCAATATTGGTAACTTGGCTAATAGCATCAAGCATAATATCAGTATTTCGATCAGGCGCAGAAAGAAAAACGTCCCTGCTATTACGGATCGATAATTTATAATTCTGAGTGACGCTGGAGCACATTCCGTCAATAAGCTTATACAAACCATCAGCTGTTTGCATATTGTTATAACGAATATTAAAGCGTGCAGCGATTGAACTGGGTATTAAGTTGTCAGTGTTATTTCCAACATCAATAGTGGTAATTTCACAATTGGAAGGATCAAAATATTTATTACCTTTATCAAAAGTAGTATTTTTTACCTTGCTCAATATATCTATCATTTTATGTATTGGGTTATCAGCTAAATCAGGATAGGCAACATGCCCTTGCTTGCCATTGCATATCAATTCAAATGTTGCAGACCCCCTTCTTCCTATTTTTATAATGTCGCCTAATTTTTCACTACTGGTTGGCTCTGCCACTACACAATAATCTATCTTTTTTTGTTTACTTTTCATCCATTCCAAGACTTTTTTTGTTCCATATGCCTCAGTGCTTTCCTCGGCACTAGTAATCAATGCGCTTATTGAACCATTAAATTGAAATTTTTCTGCAATCAGATCTACCATAGTGGCGATAAATGCTGCCACTCCGCTTTTCATATCAGCCGCTCCTCTGCCGTATAGCATTCCATTTCTAATATCAGGTTGAAATGGGTTTGAAGCCCAATCTTTTAATTGACCAGGAGGCACTACATCAACATGTCCAGCAAAACATAAGTTTGGCACTCCATTGACATATTTTGCGTAGAGATTTTTAACTTTGGTTCCATTACCACCAAATTCTAAAATTTTACAGTCGAAACCATTTTTTTTAAGGATTGTTGCTATATGCTCTATTGCTCCAAAATCTCCTGGTGTTATACTTTTAAAAGAGATTAATTTCTTCGTTAGTTCTATAGGATCAATTTTCATATTAGTTTTGAAATATTGATATATTATATTGTAAATATTCTATGTACTATTTAAAACAAATACTACCTAAGATTTCTATCAAGAAAATCACTATAGAGCATAATCTTGCTAAAAATATCTATGAAATATGCGAACATCATGGAAATAACTTTTGTTTAATTGCAGATGAAAACACAGCAAAGCTATTAAGTAAAAATATACTGAGCAAGATTACTCAGCTAATTATTCCTGGTAACTCTATTGCTTCTACCGAAATTGTAAGCCTAGTGAGGAGCAAAGCAAAGAACAGTGATTTAATAGTTGCATTTGGTAGCGGCACCATTAGTGATGTTTGCAAATATACAAGCTATCTCGAGAAAAAAATTATGTATTGTTTCCCACGGCTGCTTCTATGAATGGTTATACCTCTGCAAATGCTTCAATATTAGTGAATGGGTGCAAAAAATCATTTGAAGCGCATCTACCAAAAGCAATATATATTGACATTGACATACTTATTAATGCACCACATCGACCCACGTTAAGTGGTTTTGCAGATTTTATTTGCCGTTCAACAGTTCAAGCTGATTGGCTGCTTTCTCACCTGCTGCTTGGAACTGAGTATAACGAATTACCATTCATATTGGTGCGTGACTTGGAGCAAATTTTGCTGAAAGAATATATGGGGCTTGCCGAAAAAAGCGCAGATTTGATTCTATTACTTATGGAAGCCTTATTGATTTCTGGAATCGGAATGACGATTGCAAAGGGCAGCCATTCTGCAAGCCAGGGAGAGCACATGATAGCTCATGCAATGGAGATGGTAACAAAAGATTATTTCTCATTGCATGGTGAAAAAGTTGCTGTTGCAACTATTACCATGGCTAATTTGCAGGAAAGAATATTATCGATAAAAAATCCAATTATTAAGCCAGCCAGCGTAAATACAGAGCATATAATTGACTGTTTTGGTGGTGATGAATATTTAGAGATTTTAAAATATAAACAGACAATGCAACAGAAAATAAGTGAATTTATTTGCAAAGAGTGGGGTAATATTGTCAGTAAAATTAAACAAAATTTATTACCTGCAAGTCACCTGCAAAAGATATTTGAAGATCTGTCAATTCCGCATTTACCAGAACATTTGAACTGGGATAAGGAACAATATTGTAAAGTGGTCAATTACGCATTTGCTACCAGAGATAGATTTACTTTTCTTGATCTAGCCTCTTTAAAATCCTAGTTGCGGGTTACTACATAAATAAAATAAGTCATTGAAATTTTATGCAGTAATCCTCAACTAGGGTTTTAATTAAAAAGGATTAGACAGATTATATAGCTTATGGTACTATTTAAATTGGTTATTTTTATAATAAATTAATTGAAGATTGGAAGGGTGGCCGAGTGGCTAAAGGCGGCGGTTTGCTAAACCGTTATATGATTGAAGAGTTGTATCGAGGGTTCGAATCCCTCTCCTTCCGCCATTTGCTATGTCTGAACCATTCTTTATAACAATTTTAGCATAACCCACAATCTCTGTATTATTAGCTTTTGGCCTATTTAGACATATACCAACATACCCAATTATTTTTTCATAATCCATTAATACCATTTTCATAACACACACATTACGGAAAATCTTCTCAAAAAGATACCTACTTTTTTCGCTTTTTTGAGCAAGTCAATAAGTAAACATTTAAAAACTTTACTTCGCTAAAGAAAATACTTTTCTTAAAAAAATATTTAACTTGAATTTATGGATAGGTATACGGCCTCTTTATCCTACGAAGTTTTCTGTGATTATTCATTAACCTTTAAAGAACAAAATTATACCAGAAATGGTAAAAAAACTTACTTGTTACAAATAACCCAACCTATTATAACATTATAGGGTATTATTATGGATAATAGGAGGTTAGAGTGCCAAATTTTTTTACTAAGTCGTTTAAAGAGCAAGTAGAGAGTATAATTAGAACAGGAGATTTAAAGCTACTACAAGCATACATTGGTGTTCGCAATCCAATTGGACTTTTACAGTATTACTCAAGTTTTTTAGCTACTAAGGTCAATATTATGTATGCAAAACTTTATGGTTAGTACAAAGTACAAGAAAGGTGTTTAGAGTTGTACAGAGATGGTATGGCAAAAGAAGATATAGAATCTATTGAAGACAATAGTAAAGCTTTGTGTATCCCCAATAATGAAAATTTAAATTGGTATTCTAGGTTAGTTTCAGACTGTAGTGGAGATGTAAAAGAGGAATTATTAACGAATGTATTACTTCCTATAACCAATAAAGGAGATAAAAAATATGATTCTCTTTCTAATGTTGATTATATGCACTTATCAAATTCAGACCAGGATCTTATTAGTTATACACGTAATACTGAGGTAAATAAGCTCTGCTCTATAGATAGAAAGCAAATAACTGCAGTATATGACACATTTACTCATAAATCAAAAAGCTTTATGAAAGAGATTCCAGAGAGAAGCTATTTGGAAAATAGAGAGCAAAAAAAGGAGATTAGTGAAGAATTAAGTGTTCTTAGAAAAAAAATTATAAAACAAGAAGATGAAATTACTAAATATAAGAACTCTCTAAGAAAGATCAAAGATTGTTCTTTTTTGAAAGAGTGGTACGCTGAATTGGTGAATATAGTAAAGAAAGATGCTAAAGAACAAAAAGGTCACATACTGCACAAAGACGTGCCCATGGATATAAGAAGAGAGGATTTATTTGTGGAAAAATTACAAAATCAATTCACTCTAGAAGTTGTGACACGTCTTTTAAAAGAAATTGTTGGCGATGGACGTAATGAAGAATTACTTGATTGCCTAAAAGACATAATGATGGATCAATTAGTAGAAAATAGTAAGCTAGACTATCAATCTTTTGTAGAGAGAGTAAATACGGAGTTGAGAGAAAAAATCAACGAATTCGGCAATCAGTTCAGAGAAATATATGAGCTAATAATTAATCAAATGAAGCCAGATAAAGTTATAAAAGCAGAGCAAAGTGTTCTGGATGATATGATTCTGGAGGCGGTTACACAAGGAAAACAGGATAGTGCACTATTATTAATATGTAATGGTGCTGATATTGGTTTAGAAAGAAAAGGGGTGGAAGCAAGGAAGGTGCTAGAGCCAATATTGGAAAAACCAGGCTTTTTGGTGATTAGGAAATTATATAGTGATATGCCATCGATTAAGGCAAGCTTACACTTCAACCTGGATGTTCAAACATTAAATGAATTTGTTGTTGAGGGATTTTCACAATTAACAGGAAATTTTAAAGAATGTAAAATAGAAGATATATTTACTCTTGCAGAAATCAGGGATGCTTTGTCTGATAATACTGTAGTAAAAGAAGCTGCTGACTCTTTAGCAGAGTGTGATAAAGATAAATTGATTATCAAAGAGCAAATCATGCAAAAAGAAAAAGTTCTATATGAACTTCAAAGGCAATTCAATTCTAAGAAAGAAGAATATACAAAGCCTTCATGGAAATGGGGTGCATTAGTTCCTGCGGTTATTTTTCCATGGTATAGTTTAGGATATGCTGCTCTTTTTGTTGGCACTTGTTTAGCTTATACAGCAGTTGATGTAGGTAGACCATGGAATGCAAGGGGAAATGCCAAGAGTGAGCTAGAGATAGCACAAGAAGACTTAGATAGAGCTGTAAAAATGTTTGAGACTTTTTTAGAGTATTTGCAATGCTCTGTAGTAGCAGGCAGTGATATATTTAACGAAAGGTGTAAGAAAATAGAGGAAGAAATAGCAAATATAAAAAAGAATAAGGAAAAGTGGGTTAATCTATCAAATGTTTTAGCAGCATTTGAAAATGCCCAAAGGGTTAGCGATGTTGATAAAAACAAAGATGCATTGCAAAATGCACAGGAGGTTAGCAGTAAAAGTGCATCTTGTTTTAATACAGAATCTATTAAGTTTGGAGAACTTGCTGGAGATATCATATCTAATAGAAAAAGATATATGGTTAAACTCAGCCAGCCAGATCAACCAAATAAAAACACCGGCCAAGCTATAGTAGCTAAGGATAAAGATAATCCAGAAGAAGAGAAAAAGGAAGCTTTAAACGAAACTTTAGTGGATATTATTACAAGATTTCAAAGTGGAGAGTTATCTGCGAGTGAGTTACATAACATAAAGATTGAACTTTTAGTTGCGGGACCTTCTTGGAAGAAATGACAATAGAAGAGTTTATCAAGTTTTTAGAGCGTAAAAAGCTAAAAGATGTTTTATACAAAGAACTTGGGTGGCAAAGTGATTATGTTCCAAGTAGTTACATAGAAGTAGGTAAGTTATTTAATGAGTTTGGCAGGTAAAAGATAGCATTCTGCCTGAGCGGTGACGTGTCCTATTATGCAAATGGGAGAAAAGCTATTCCATGGCAGGTAGGGGCACTAGCTTTTTCTTTTTGGTTAGGATCATTAGTTTTATGTGTTCAACTCAGTGGTAAGAAGAAATTATTAGCTCTCTCAGGTTGGGCAATATTATCTGCTATCTCTTGGCGTGCTGGGTATTCCTGGTGGCCAGGTTTACTTGATTTATATTATGCAAATAGAATTAAAGAATATGCTAAAATGTATAATGAGGAGGTTATTTTGAATCATCAAAGAAATGAGGGGAATTCAGGCTACATTGAATCAATACGAGGGCTAGTGAATGTTTCAGGATTTGAGATGCATGTAACATATTTGAAGAGTGTAAGTAGTAAAGCGTTTGAAGAGTATAATAAGCATCTTCTCACAAGAATACTTACTAATCACAAGGCAATTAGGGTAAGCTTTTTAGAGTATGTAGAAGCATTTCGTGAGGGAAAAATAAATAATGATGAAGATGAATTTGAAGAGCATGTATCTCGCCTTAGAGAGTATAGTAATATAAAAATAGATAAAGTAGAACGATATACAGATATAGTATTCTGTTTTCTGAGATCAAAAAGTTTTTCTGGCAGCTCATTCCTTATCATAAAGAGCAAGAAATATTTGAAAATAAGCACATCGAACATTTATATGGAATATTAAGCAAAATAGATTATGAAAAAGCTACTTTAGGTGAGGTTTTGAGATCACTTGGCTTGTTAGGATTAGTAGGTGATTATAATGTTGAGTTAGTGTATGTGCTGAAACGAATGCTATTTCAGTATCATCCAGATAGAAATACACATGAGAGAGCCAAAGAGATTTTTACATTAATTAATGAAAATGTTTACAATCCATTATTCATAATACTTGATGATTTTGAAAAATATACCAATAGTTCCTACACTTCATGTAAACTAGATGAATTCCTAACCTGGAAAATAGAAAAAATAAAAAGAATAAGAGAGGAGGAAGAGAAGAATTTGTACCATAGATGGAAAGATAGGGGAAAAACAGCACTAGCAGTGTATAATCATCTTCTCTCTAGATATGAACCAGAGGGTGATATTTATGTATGTAGTTTTTTAGATTACATATGTGAAAAACGACCAAGGCATCGTTTTACAATGAAAGATTATAGAGAAGAAAAAGCAGATATTTTTAGTGAGAGAGATAAAATATTAATTTAATATAGGAAATTAGCAGTGGAATGTATCGCATTAGCACAAAAAAAGTACTTATATAAAGAAAAAAAGATTCAGCTGAAAAGTATGGAAGAAAGACACTAAAAAATAAAAAAAGCAGAGGAAATCGAAGACTTAAGCAATGAAATAAAAAGTAATGAGAAGAGAATCGATGAGATAGAAGAATGTTTAAAAAATAAAAAAGAAAAAATGAAATCATTAGTAGAGTTTTTTGTTCCGCTGTACGATCCAATGATAGAGAGGTATGAAAAAAGGATTAATTATTTTAAAGATGTGTGCGCAGGTAAAATAGATTTTGGAGCAAAATGGAAAGTTAGATATGAGTGGGACCCGGAAGAGATCGATAGATGTAAAAGGAAAATAAAGCAAGATAGGCTGAATGCTTTTGTAGATGAAAGAAGGCTTATTCTATATCAGGAAACGTTATTAGAACTAAAAGAAGAGAAAGAAGTAATGGGAACTTTGCTAGTACGCCTATCCAAAGAAACAGCAAAGCCCGTAAGCTATTAAAGAGTTAGTAGAATACTACTGTACTAAAGGAAAAGACGGGTTAGTGTCAGGAGCGGTTAAATTTGGAACTAAATTGTGTCCTATCTTGGACTGTAATACTGATAGTCAAAAAGGTTTGGCAAGTGAGTATATGAGTATATGCCATGAATATGAACACTTAAAAAGCAAGTGTGAGTCAGCTAAAAAACAAGAAGATGTTGAGAATTTAAGTATAAAATATGGAGATTTAAAGAATGAGTTTAAAACTGAAGAAGAAAAATATGAAGAGTCACAAAAAAACAATAGATAAAAAGGAATTATTGGTAGCAGTAAAAGAAAGAAAACTGAAGCTTTAAACGAAACTTTAGTGGATATTATTACAAGATTTCAAAGTGGAGAGTTATCTGCAAGTGAGTTACATAACATAAAGATTGAACCTTTAGTTGCTGGACCTTCTTGGAGGAAATAAAGAGTTTAAACGGAAGTGTTCAAAAAACCAATGGTGTCAACTTGAGGGACTTCATTATCAAAACTCGGGAGTGTTAAATAAACCATACACGTCAAGTGAAAATTGGTAAGAGTAAGCTAAGTTTTCTATGTTATTTATAGAGATGATTGTCACCAAATTATAATAAATTTTTATAAAAATATTTAAATAGTTAACCATATTTTATTAACTTTGTTCCTAATTTTCCTTAACTTGACGCGTATGGTTTGTTGAGAAATTTTTGATTAACGATAATATAGAAGATCTTAATAAGGTTCTTGAACGTAAAACACCTTAATTTGTTCACTCCATAAAAGCGGTACGCCTTTCTTCTTAATATCTGTCGATTTTAAGTAACTAGGTTGTGTGCCATTTATAATATCTCTCTTTATTTCCGGTGCTAAGAAGTTAAACCATAAAACAATTCGTAGATACATTGACATTGGCTTCATGTTATTTGCAATACTTAGCTCTTTTATATTTGCATATTTACCCTCATTTAGCTGTCGTTGCCACAAATGTGCTTTTACTAATACCCTCAGTAGGACGCTATCTTTCTTTACACTTCTACTACAATCATTTTCTGGCTCTAATATCATACACCTTCCTGCTGGTTTCTTTAACTTTAGCGGTGTAAAAAGAGATATTTCTCCGTTTCTTTTTCTAAGCTGCGTATTCACTACACACCTCCTCTAGCCCTTTTGTTTGAATACATACCTCTATTCCATTTTCTCTTATCCACACTATTTTGATCAGCTTTTTTATTATTTCTTCCTGTTTTACTGGAAAGAGATTTTCCCACATTCCATTCAATTTCTTTAGATTCTATTCTGTGTTTTCAAACATGTACCTCACTTGCTCAGCCACGTGCTTTTCTACCTCTCCTGCCGCTACTGATCTGTTAATTGATGGGCAATGCTTCCTCGTAAATGATTACTACATACGTAATATCTGTATCGCTTATTTTTCTTTTTCGTATGTGTTGGCGTCATGCTTACATTGCATATCTGACAACGTATTACACTTTTTAGTAGTGCATCTTGATATCTTGCAATTCTAAGTGGTCGGCTTTCTATTAACTCTTGCACTGCGTTCCATTTCTCTTCTCCTATTATTCCCTCATGCTGTCCTTTGTAATGTTTATCATGATGTCTTATTTTTCCCGTGTAGATAGGATTTGTTATCATTCTTCTTAACGTGGCTTTTTTAAATTCTTCTCCTCCATGCATTCTCCCAGATTTTGCTTGAAATCTCTTTGTTCGATATCCATGACTGTTCAACTCTCTCGCTAGAGCAGTTAGTGACTTTAGAGCTATAAATCTTTCAAACATATGCTCTATTACCTTTGCCTCTTCTATATTAATAATCAGCTTTTTCTCTTGTATATCATACCCAAGTGGTGGACTCCCTCCCATTCTCAAGCCCTTTTCCTTTGATATTGCTATTTTATCTTTTACTCGGTCTATCGTTATCTCTCTTTCAAATTGTGCAAAACTCAGTAATACATTTAATATCAATCTACCTATCGATGTAGTTGTATTGATAGGTTGCGTAACCACCACAAATGTAGCCTTATTTCCATCCAATATCTCTACTACCTTTGCAAAATCAAACAGAACCCTTGATAACCTGTCTATCTTGTATACTACCACACAATCTATTTCTCCTCCTTTTATATCTTTAAATAGCTCCTGCAATGCTGGTCTTTTTAAGTTCTTTCCTGAACATCCTCCATTGTCATATCTTTTGCTTACTATTTTCCATCCTTCTTGCTGGTGACTTAATATATAACTTTCTCCCGCTAATCTTTGTGCTTCTAGACTATTTATTTCTTGTTCCAGTCCATCTTCATTTGACTTTCTTGTATAGATTGCACATCTTACTTCTTTGTTCATTTTTTCCTCCAACTCTTACTAGATTTTTATTTCTCAAGCCAAAGAAGAGGGGGCAATTATAGCTCATTCCGGTTATTTTTCCTGCTATTCCTGACAATGAGGTAAAAAATTGCCCTTCATATGTAAATCCTGCATCGGTTACTAATACCTCATGATCTCTTCCATTATATTCTCTTATAAACTTGGTCCCTGCTGTCGGTAATTTATCGCTACTAATCTTTTTGCCCTGTTCCAATAGATCTGCTAGGCGATCAAGCTCTTTAGCTGTTTTATTTCCATACGCCATTTCCTGTTTTCTATACGCAATTTTTGGAATTAAATATTTTCTACAATATGGTGGTGCCTCTTTTTTAAACAATTCTTTCCACATTCTCCTTAGTTCAGGTAATGTCTTACTTGGTAACGATAATATTTCTTGCTCTATAGATTGGTTCATTTACCCTCCATTTTTTTGTTTTAAATTGTGCAGCCTTCTGTAACTTGCAATTGTTGTCGCATAGCCAAAGGTTTTACCTATCAGCCGTAACTACTCCTGAAAGAAATTAGATCTTCTCTGACTTCTACTTTTACCTTCTCATCTACGAATATTATCTTTACTCCGAATTGCCAAAATTTCCTGAGTTTGACCTTTAAACTCTTTTGCTAGTTCCTCATTATCTTAATTTAGTTAATCCTAACGTTCTTAATTCCTCTTCCAAGCTTGCATCTATTTCCTTTATCATTTCTTCTGCTTCTTCATTGCCTTTTTTAATTTCTTCTATACTTATCACTTTTTCTTTCATTATTGGTTTCATTATACTATCCATCGTCTTTCGTTTTTCTTCTCTTCCTTTTTTCTTTACTTCATCTTCCACTTTCATTTGTGCATTTAGGTAACTCATAAATACTACCATCGCCCCTTCCACCCATTTTATATAATGCACTGCAGTTATCCACGCTTGTCCTTTGCATAAATGTCCGCACCTGCTTCTATTAACGTCTCTGCTATTGGTATAAATTTATTATAGACGAACTCTTCTGGTTTTATATTTACCTTAAATATCCTCTTTATTGCCTTATGTAATGGTGTGGCATCGTTGTTTTCTTTTGCACTTATATTCTCCAGCCTCTATTACTCTCTCCACATGCAGTATTTTTCCTTTATCCACAGCCATGTGTAATGGTGTCTCACCTTTGTTATTTCTAGCATTAATATCCCCTCCTTGTTCTATTAAAAACTTTGTTTTATCACTACTGGCGTACCATGTTGCTAGATGCAATATCGTATTACCCTGTTCATCTTTTCTATTGATTTCCTGAAATTGTTTTGCCTTCAACTCGTGAAATAGCTTATAGAATCTCATCATATCTACCTCTCTAAAACTACCCTCCAAAGCTTGATCACCTACAACTGTAGTTGCTTCTGAAACAAATTAGATTTTGTGGTATTGATACTCTCACCTTTTCACTTATGAATATTACATCTATCCCTAATTTCCAAAACTCTCCCAGCAGAATTATTTGATCTTTAAACTCTTTT
The DNA here is from genome assembly GCA_028571345.1 of Wolbachia endosymbiont of Ctenocephalides orientis. Taxonomy (GTDB): domain Bacteria; phylum Pseudomonadota; class Alphaproteobacteria; order Rickettsiales; family Anaplasmataceae; genus Wolbachia. The sequence goes on along the minus strand of CP116769.1, from coordinate 756,630 downwards.
GCCAGATCTTAAGGTGAATTGATATACACTATATCAATTTTTCCTTCTTCTGCTTTACGCCGTAAACTCTTCAGACCTCTTTTATTGAAGAATTCATTCTCTTTCAACAATTTATATCCATCTGCCTTAATCCTATTTCTAACTCTTCAATTTGCTCTCTTGATGTTGCATATAAACCTGCTACATTAACTATATATCTCCTATCCCTATTATTCTTTTCTAACGCGCTAATTATTTCTTCCACATCTCCTTTATATGCAAGGTACATTGGCGTGTATCCTTCATTATCTGGAGCATCTATCTCACTTCCTGCCTCTAGAATCATTTTTACACATTTCAGTTCTCTCATAAATACTGCTTGGTGTAGCGCTGTTCTGCCTATGTTGCTCTTAACATTAACATTTGCCCCTGCTGCTAATAATTCTCTTACTTTGCTTGGATATCCCATAAGGCTGGCATAATGTAATGCTGTATTTCCGCTTTCATCTACTGCATCAATACCTGCCCCTTCTTCCAACAGTGCACAAATGTTCTCTATATCTTTTCTTCCACAAAACATTGCTTCATGTAACGGAGTTATTCCGCTTTCATCTTTCGCGTTTATATCCGCACCCTTTTCAATTAATAACTTTATCGTTTTGTAATTAGGGTACCGTACCGCTTGATGTAGTATTGTGTTACCATCCTTATTTTTCTTGTTAATTTCATAGAATGGATCTTCTAATAATCCTCTTAGCTTTATATTGAATAATTCTTTTCCAAACATATTAACCTCTAAAATTATAGCCTCTTTAACGCTAAGCAAAATTGGTATATTTACTTATCGTTATTACTATAATATTCTATTTACACACGAAAAACAAGTTATTTTTCAATCACGCGTATGTATTTAATACAATATTAATATATATGAAAATATAAGTATATATGGTTAGCATATTAAGCTAATTGGCTGTGTGTACTTCCAAGAACGGTTCAAGTACCTATGCTTGTGCCAGGTAAGAACGCCTGGATAAAATACTGCTACGTAATTTTCTAGCTCATGAATTGGATCATTTTGTTTCGAATTTAAATCATTTTTACAGCTCACATGGTATTCGGTTAAGTTGGATTGTATTATTTTTTGATCGGTAAAATTCTTTGCTTCATATCGGTAAGTAACGCTAAATCGCTCTAGAATTGGCTCATACTTAAAATTCCACAGTTGCTCTGAAAGTCTATCTCTACCTAATAAAAATCCATCACCTATTTCTTCACGATAACTCACAGGAAAACAAGCATTTATTTCTCCTAACTTCCAACTATCAGACAATACGACCTGTGCTCTAGCAAACTTAATTGGTGATAGTAGGCTTTGTGGTAAAGGATAAGCGCTTTGAAGTTATACCACACATGGTTTAGTTCGTATATTCCACCATAGTTTTCGGTATGAGGCTCTGTCTCTCCCAAAACTGCAATATCCAAGCGGTATAAATCATTACTGTAGCTTCTTTCATAATGAGCACGAAACGTACTAAAATTAAAAGCTGGTTCCTTAATCTTTAGCTCAAACGAGTTCTTTCGACCAAATGATAATACTGGTCCTTTTTCTGCAATTTTAATTCCTGAATAATCAGAGAGAATATCTCCCCATAAACTCTCGTCCAGTATAAATCGCTGAGCATTGTAGAGATCATTAAAAATCCTTATCAACCTGGATCTTGCAGGCAGTGATAGTTTTGCTAGCTTTATTACTGCATCTACAAAAAAATCATTCGGAACGTCTTTTATTCCTGGAACATCTTTTATTTCAATTTGAAGTTCAAAAAAATGCTTTCCCGGTGGCTCTTCAATAATTGTAACATCATCAATATTTGCCTACTTTAGTGCAATTTTAAGCGATGCTGGCGTTCCTCTTAACCTTTGAAACCTTACTCCTTCTTCAATAGCTTTCTTCTTATCCTTCACCCACGGTAGAATTTCCTCTAGCCCATACTCTTCAATTAGCCACGGTAATATTTCCTCTTTAAAACTGCACTTAAATCCTCTAATTAAGCTTGGATCTACTTCATAATTGATGGAATCTACTAACGCTCTTTCTTCTTTTATGGAATTTGGTGGTAGCAGCATTAGCTTGTTAACTCAATTCTTAAATTTCCTAAAGAAGCACACTCATTACCTTTTATCACAACATCTTCCTTTTGCTCTATCAATTCAATATTACTCACTCCCTCAACAAAAAGACTAGCTATAATCCATGACTTTGTAATATTCCATCCGAGTTTTTTGCTTGATTCAAATTTTTCGATAAATTGTTTTCTAGCTGCTTCAATTATCTCTTCTGATACTGCTGTAATCCTGCTGTGGATATCTATTCCCATAATATTGCAACCTATAACTTCAATCGTATCTGTTAAAACCTTTATATCTTCGCTATTTAGCCGTTTTCTTACGATTTCAAGGAGCTCTTCCGATTGTATGCCAGACTCTGTTGATAATATGGAAACCTGAACTTTCCAGGTATTATTGACTCAACCAGTGCATCTTTAATTCTTGTATCAGCAGACAGTGCATGGTACCTATAATACTCTCTACTTCCTTCAGTTGCATAACCCACTATTTTTGCTTTGAGTCTTTTTCTAAAAGCTTCATCCTCTTCTTTCTCTTTTCTCTCAACTCCATAAAACTCAGCTAAATAATCAAGGTCAGGCCCTTCTGCGAATTTCAACAAATTTGCTTTTGTTGCTTCATTTATCCTTTGCCGTAGTAATAATTCCCGCCAAGCTGCTACTTCCAAGATTTTTATTGCTGGATCGCTCTCTACAAGTGCTGAAAATGTTGAATCTCTTTGTATTAATTCCTCCTTCATCCGCAAAAAGATTTCCTCGTAACTGAACTTTTGAGAAGAACTTGGTTGTTGCGTTTTCATATAATAATCTCTTCAAGCAAAATATTTTCATTGTTTGGTAGATAGGTGCCTTCTAAGCTTAGAGTTACTTTCCCATCCTTTACGTCTGTTATTTTCACTTTCTCAAGCTTAAATCTTGTCTCCCATTTTTGTAGTGCTTCTGCTACTTCTGAATAAATTTCAAGGGTAAAATCTTCGTTTATTGGCCTATCGACTAATTGAAATAGCTTTGATCCGTAATTTCGGCGCATTGTTCTACTGCCTGTAGGAGTGGTAAGTATATCAGTTATGGATTGCTTAAGATAGTCTATTCCTTCTAGTTCTTTTCCGTTACTGGCATTCATTCCTCGCATAAGTATGGTTGCTTAATCCTTTTCTTTAAGTACTTGGAATCGTTCGTATTTTTCACGAGCTATAGAAATAGCTTTTTTTAATCTTTCCTCAAGGATTTCCTTGGAAGGTAACTGTGTTAAATACTGAGCAATGTGAATATTAGAACCATCAAGCTCAAGGTATTCTATATCTTCTTGGTCCTTATCAGCACATAAAATAATTCCCAGAGGTTTTTCTTCACCTGATTTGTGTTCATTCTTATCTAACCAATTTAAATACCATTCCATCTGTCCTTTATAAGATGGCTCAAAGCGACCTATTTTTAATTCTATTGCAATAAGACGTTTTAATCCTCTATGAAAAAATAATAGATCTAAATATCTGTCAGTTTTTTCTGTCAGTTTTTCCAGTACTCATTCTTTTCTGACGTGTTACAAAACAAAAATCATTACCAAACTCTTGTAAAAACTTTGTTAGTTCATCCAAAATCATATTTTCTAGATCATTCTCACTGTAACTTGATGGTAATTCTACAAAATTAAGAAAGTAAGGATCGTGAAAAATGAATTCGGGTGCTAACGTATTTTCTTCACGTAAATTTTTTATGCTCTTTCTTATAAAGTCTTCAGGTTTTTTTGCCAGTGCTGTACGTTCATACGACATAGTATTGATTTTACTACGCAATGCTCTAACGCTCCATCTTTCAATACGACACATTTCTATATAATAATTACGTTTCAGCTCATCAGAAATTGCAATAATTTCTATAAAATGTGACCAACTCAATTGTTGTGACAGTGTCGCGACAATTTCTTGATCAGGAAAGATTTTAGAAAATTGCACCATTCGAAATAATGAAGCTCTGTCAAACCCACTTCCATATTTAATCTGAAGTTCTTTTGCGATTTGAGAGATGATTTGCTTCCCATAATCTGCACGCTTGTACTTTAAGATATTTTGATCAATCCTGAAGCCAATTTTCCAATTTAACAATACTAAAGTAGAATTGAATTGCGCGGAAAGACGATTCTTTGCTCTATCTATTAAATTACTAATGTCTCATAATAGACTAGTGGTTATATCCATATTCATAACTTTGGTAAGAAACAACATTATAACACATGGTTTATTTTTATCCTGAAAAAATATCACTACTACCACTTATTACTTTAGAGCCACAAGACACTTGATCACTAACTCTTCCAACTCCATAGCCATTCACAAACACCGTTTTTGATCCTTCAGTTAATACTCTGCCCTCCGTGAAGCTATCTTCTTTGCGGCAAACTTGCTTACTATTTACATAAACATTACTACTTCCACTAATGCAAAAATGTGGTATTGCTTCCATACAATAATCACCTATACGTACTGACCTTACCCAGAAAAAGTGGAGAGGAAGTTAAGCCATTTTTGTCATGAAAATGATGCATCAAATTTTTCAGGAATACAATAATTAGTTGTAGAATGTCTACGCTGTTTGTTATAAAAAATTTCTATGTACTCAAATATAGCAGTTCTAGTTTGTTGAGCAGAGTGTTGCGAGGTGTCAATAAGAAGCTCACGTTTGAGTGAGATGAAAAAGCTTTCCGAAACGGCATTATCGCAGCAACAACCCTTGTGACTCATGCTGGAAATGATGTTTTTTGCACTCAGTAAAAATTGATAATTTTTAGAGGTATATTGCGAACCTTGATCACTATGAAATAGCAGATTTTTAGCGGGTTTGCGCCTATCAACAGCCATAAATAAAGCATCTATAACTAATCGCTTGTACTACTCATTGACCAGCCAACTACCATACGTGAATATAGGTCAATTATTGCTGCCAAATATAGCCAGCCATCCTTAGTTTTTATGTATAGTTACCCATACTTTATTTGGCCGATCAGTAGTAAAGTTTTGGTCCAATATATTAGGAGTTATAACCCTATTGTCAGTCTGCTGTTTTTTGCTTTCGCCTCAGTCTAGCTTGAATACCATTTTTTTGCAGATATCCTGCACTGTTTTGATGTTGCAATTTTTGCCTAAAGCTTTTAGTTCAGCATGAATTTTAGGTGCCCCATATCTACAATTAGATGCTTGGTATATTTTTTGAATATCTGATAGAAGCTGCTCCCTTGTTGATTCTTTGCTGCTTTTCTTCTTACTAGTCCATTTGTAGTAGACGCTAGCAGATACTTTCAAAACCCTTCATAACTCCTGTATTTTGTAGTAGTTTCTATGCTTTTTGATAAATAAATATTTTACTCTTTGTGACTTGCAAAATATCCCAGGGCTTTTTTTAAAATGTCTCTTTCTCTAGTAACTCTTGCTTCTTTAATTCAAACCTCTCTTTGTCATATGGTTCTAATTTACCCTTGCCAGGAAATGCTTCTTCTATTGATCCTTTTTCGTTATATTTTTTTATCCATTCACTCAGCGTACTGTTATCTATTCCTAAATCTTTAGCTATTTTGTTTGCTGACTACCCCGTTTCCTTTACCAACTTTATTGCCTCTAATTTAAACTCCACTGTGTACTTTTTTCTATTACTTACCATAATAAACCCCTCATATCATGTTTTATTTTACCTCAAAATGGCTTAACTTCCTCTCCACTTTTTCTGGGTAAGGTCAGGTATAAGATTTAATTCGCTGGCTAAAAGGCAACAAGTTTACTGAAAAATAGAGATATTATCATTGGCACATAAAATAGTCCTACTCCAACGCTAATTAAGAGCAGTAAAGTAGCTTTATCTGGTTGATAATTTAAAATGTTAGCAAGTATTATGCTAGATCCAGAAATTGGAATAATAGCTAATAACATCAGAGCTTTGTATATGCTCTCATCGTATACACCTATAACATGTTTATCTAAAAGAACAATCCCCAGAACAAATAGTGGCCAGAATACATATTTTGCTGTTATAGTGCTTAGAGCAAGTTTCCAGTCTACTTTAAAACTTGTGATTTGTGTAATACTCACTCCAAGTAGAACCATTCCAAGTGTAACAAATGTACTCCTAATATTTAACATTACATCTGTTAAAAATGTGGGTACATGAATATCAAATATGCTTAAAAGAAAACCTAAAATCATCGCATAAGATGAGGGAAGTCTAAACAATTTTAGCATACATTCTTTTGCTGTATAAATGCCATTTGCAGCTATATAGAATCCTAAGCTATTTTCAAATAGTGCCATCCCTATATAACAGACAACGTATACAGATACAGACTCTTCATCAAATAGAGCCATTGCTATTGGTAATCCAAAATAACCCATGCTTGTACTACCAGAGCTAAACGCTAATATGTTCCTTGTGTTATCCTTGAATAAAAAGGAAGAGAGATAATATACTGACAAAGACATCGTGCTTCCTATGCACCATATAAGAATCGGTAGAGAAATCACTTTTAGATTAACTTCTGTATGTGATACTCCATATAGTATTACTATTGGGTTAGCTATATAAAAAAGTATTTGCGATATGGTATTTCTATCAATTTTAAGAAACTTTCCAGCTAAGTAACCAATAAATATTGTGATATAAATTGGCAATATTTTGAGGAAAAGAGTAATAAACATATTAGCCTAAATTGCAATCTTTTTGCTACTTTCAATCGATAAAATAAGATTCAATCTTAAGATATCGCAAAGGTAAACACAATTTATTTTCCAATCTATTAAACTCCTAATTAATTAGAAAAGATTCGCTCAGCATCACAATTCTTTTTTGTAGGACTTAAAAATAATATCTTTATAATGAAATTATGTTAAGTTTTTATAAAGCTTCTTGCATATTTTTCACAGCAGCAATTTTGCTAAAAATCAAAGCTTACCCCTAGTTCGATATTGTGATTTATCACTCTACCAACCAGCGGCAAGGGTGTGTTAAAGTAACGATAGTCAAGAAAAGCTCTTATTTTTGATTCAAAGTAATAACTAACGCCAAGTTTTATTTGATAAACGATGTTTAAAAGTGGATTGTTAGATGCCAGCTTCACACCTATTAACCCAACTCCAATACCAATATGCGGAATAATTGGCGTATCTTTGATACTTTGATTGCAGTATAAATTTGGGATTATTATGTACGTACTCATTTTCTTGGAATTTTCTATTGCGCCTTGCGAGTGTGCAATTTCTAGCTCAAATTTCCCGTTATTTCCTATATAAAGTCCTAATGCTGCGCTGCCTATCCACTCAAAGTCTTCTTGAGATTGAAAATCATCGACTTGATCGGACATAAGCTTAAGAAATTTCGGTTTTATAAAGCCTTTTAAATCATCATCTTCTTTATTTTCAGCACTTGTTTTAATAAGTGTTTTATTGAATCTAAGATATTCTGGAAGTTATGAGAGCTTATTTTGCCTAAAGATGCTCTACAATACATATTGTATTTTTTTGCTTCAGATAGCTGATTTTCTAAATCGGTAGCAGAAGCGCCAACATGTTGTTGCTGATCTTCTAAATCAACGGTTGTAAAACACTTGTATGGCAACATTAAGTAAAGCAGTAACAAGCTCAGTTTTATATGTATCAATCTAGCCATCTGACTATGCTAATATTGGCATAATCTAGCTTTAAATGATATTTATGAAGTATTTGTAAATGTTAAGTACATAAATGAGATAGATGTACAGTTCACTTATTTTACTTTCAGAAGGTAGTTTATACATACTGTCAGCCACCTCATATAACTATGTTTCTGACACTTTTAATACTTATGGACTGATATGCCAAAATTTGAAGTGGCTGCATGAATATATATACGCTACCTTAATACACAGGGCCATGCAACAAAGCTATCTGAAATTGGGGTTTCAAATTGTCTCTGTCGTTCTTGTGCACCCATATTTTCTCTTCTATGGTAACTCCTCACCAGCTACATTTTGGGATGATACATAAAATGCCAAGGTCTATTAGAGCGTACTTTTTTAATTTTCACATTATTATTTGTGAGCCAAATTGAATGTGTTCCATACATTTCTAGATCAGAATATTTAACGGTTTTGGTATTACAAATCTGGTGATCAAACTCACTTAACTGAATTATTAAATCAACACCATTACAATTATATGAAATATCTTCTTCTTTATAAGCAAGTAACACTGATTTATTACCTTTCTTATATATACAACCATGATCACCGCATATTAGTCTTTTGTCCGCATTATTATATTTTACATTATTCAATATTTGACCCTGACCATTTTGCTTTGCCCATGTTTTTACAATAAAATTTCTATTTTTCCTTGTCAGAGAATAGAGTAAGTTATCACTTTCCTTAACAGCACTGTTGTCGCTACTGACTAAAATGTCAGGAGTTTTATATGCAATAGCAAAACAGATTACCAGGATCATAAAGAAGATTCGAAAAAAGCGCCAATTTTGCTTCCATAAGCATAACCATAGCAAGCCAAACGTTATTATAATAATCGATAAAGCAGGAAAAGTTTGAGTATGAATAATTAAATACTGTAGATCAGCAATTATCTTTGTTATATGCAAAACACCGTCAATAGGACGTTCTAACAGCTGCACTACAACCCATTCAATATTTAATGGGATTAAAAAAACATAAATTATACCCAAAGGAATAATGACCAATGTTACGATCGGTATAGCAATTAAATTTGTGATGATTCCACTAGTTGAAAAATAGTTAAAATTATATATGGTATATGGCACCGTTGCTAAGCTTGCTATCAGAGAAATAACTATTATCGATGCAAAATACTTGATTATCTTTACCTTGAAGAGCTTATTAGCACCAATCTGATAACTAGAAACTAATGCCAAAACAGCAGAAAATGACATTTGAAAACCAGGTTTTAAAATTGCCTCTGACTCTACCATAAGTATTATTGAAGCAGCAAATGCAATTGCAATTAATCCGCGATATTTCCTTTCCAGCATTGTTGCAACAAGCACCAAAATCACCATTGTATATGCCCGCTGTGCGGAAATTTGCATGCATGTGATCAATAGGTAAAACGTTGTTGGTAAAATAGTAAGAAATGCTGATATTTTCTTAGTATTATACTTCAGAGTTAAAGTCTCGGATATCGCAAATAAGTTACGAAAAACTACAAAAAATAAACCCGCAACGAATGAGAGATGAAGACCAGATATAGCAAATAAATGCGCTATTCCCGAATCTCGTATTGCATCCGTTGTTTTTTGATCTATTCCGTCTTTTTTACCAATCAGTAATGCAGACACGATGTCCGCATGCGGCTTCTTAATGTTGCGTGCAGATTTTCATAAATATATTGACGAAAAGACTCTATATATTCTTGAAATTTTCTTGTTTCAGCCTTTTTATGTAAAGTTACCTTACTAGTTGCAAAGCCAGTAGCACTGATTTTTTGGTAATATGCTACCCTTGCAAAATTATATGCATACTCTGAAGGTGCAGTTTTCAGTGGAAAAAGTTTTGCTGATAGCTTTACTTGATCTCCTATTTTAACACCTTCTTCTATTTTTGTTCTAACTGATATTCTGATGTTATCTAGTTTAACTTTTGTACTATTTATTTCATAAAGTAGAAACTGCTTATATAGACCCTTATCATTAATATCCTTTACTGTAGCAAGCATATCTTTTAGATACCTTTCCTTTTGTAAAATTTAGTATCTGCAAGCGAAGTTCTCAATTTACCAGCGTAAATCCCATTAGCATTGCAATTAAAGACATACATAATATTAAATACTGTTTATGCAGTATTGCAGCTAAAACAAATAGATAGAAGGAAAAGAGAAGTTAATATGATAAGAATTAAGCTTGGCTCAAAATCCAAAGAGAAGTAAATTAAAATTCCTATACACTGAAAAACAGGAAACCATAATATCAAATTATATCTTTCATTATGTAAATTATTATACACGTAATTAACTATTATGTTAAAGAAGGTTAATAGATATATAGGCATATTGAAAAATTATCCTTGTACTTTAATATAATTGTAATACACTATATAAGTAAACAATATCGCGGGGTGGAGCAGCACGGTAGCTCGTCAGGCTCATAACCTGAAGGTCGTAGGTTCAAATCCTACCCCCGCAACCATTTTGTAATAAAGAGAATTTTCTATCTTATAAATTTTCCTATTTTCCTATGGACTTTAGTCTTTTTACCGGGAGCTAGGGTTAGTAAGTAGGAAACAGTACTACAAATATTGCTTGCACTTTTACTCAAATAATTTATGATTTAAGTAAGATTTAAGAGATTGGGGGTATAGCTCAGTTGGTAGAGCGTCTGTTTTGCACGCAGAAGGCCAGCGGTTCGACTCCGCTTGCCTCCACCAAAGTATGTCCGCAGGCTTATTTATATACTAAATTTAGCATAATCCAAAATTCGCTAAAATAGCCAACTTTCAGCTTGAATAAATAAGGTATTTTATTTCAAATTCCTTTCTATAAAAGCTCTAATTTTTACATAATCTGTTAATAAAACTCTCTATTTCTCTGTAATATAGGGATTTTTTGCCAATTTGGAGAGTAAAGTAAAAGTAAACATTTAAAAACTTTATTACGCTAAAGAGAGGACTTTTTTCTTTATAAAGACATTCTTTGACGAAAAGTTGACTTTTTAACCTTATCATGTAATAATTAAACTAATTGGAATGCTCACACCAAATATTCCTAATAGGATGAATTCTTATATAATGCGGACTGATTTGGAAATGGCTACAAAAAAAATAATAAAATTAATAATTATGGAGTGAATTATGTTAGAAAAATTATCATCAAAGGACTTACAAAAACTTGTAAATAGGACTCAAGGCAGCGTTTTACATAAAATATATGAAAACCGTGATGGGCTTACGAGCGATGAGCTAGTAATAAGTAAGTATGCTCAAAATGCATTTAAAGGAAAGGATTTCTCAAAGGATTCCACATCATCTGATGAATGTCCAATGACACTTATGCCTATATCAGAGCGTGTTTGGTTAATGTACAATAACAATGAAGTGTCAAAATATCCATTTGAGGGTGAGGCAATTGAAAGATGGTATAAGGCAAAAGGACATGTCCAGTAAGTAGAGAGACTATAAAAAACTTCTATCAGAGGAAGAATATAAGGAGCTAAAGCCTCCGATAGCAGATGAATTATCTACGTGTTTTAGGGAGTACTACAGTAAGCTGTCAGAAGAAGATCAGAAGATAATTGATAACGCTATGAACAGTATCATACCTGTTTCTATAAATAAAGAGCGCTTAGATAATATATTACTTTCTTCTACACAAGAAGGAAATCTTGATCATATAAAAGGAGCTATAAGACTAGGGGCTAATATCAACACTCAAAATAACTATGATAGAGAAGATCATGGAGATACTCCGCTTTTCATTGCTGCTCAGCTTGGTCATAAAGAAATCGTAGAGTATCTTTTAGCTAATGGAGCTGATGCTAATATTAAAAATAATCTTGGCCGCCCACCGCTTCTTGCCGTCATTTATCAATATCAATACAACGAGAAAAAAGAAGAGAAAGAGGTTTATTTAAATGTTTGTAAACAGCTTTTAAAAGTAGAAGAAATTAACGTAAATATTGGAAAAAGTAGCCCTACTCGTGGAATGATAGTTCATGATAGAGGTACAGAAGAGGGTGAAACACCACTTTACATGGCTGCTAAATATGGTTGCTTAGAGTTAGTTTAACCTCTTTTAGAAAAAGAAGGGATTGATGTAAACTGCACAACAAAAACTCGAAATACTCCTTTACATATTGCTGCTAATAACAACAACTTAGAAATGATGAAGCACTTAATAGAAGAAGGAAAAGCTAATGTCAATGTAATGGATGAAGAGAGAAGGACTCCTTTACATATTGCTGCTAAGCGAGGTAACTTAGAAATGGTGAAGTACTTGATAAAAGGAGGAAAAGATAATGCCAATGTAATGGATGGAAATGGAAGAACTCCTTTATGTATCGCTACTAACAAAGACAACTTAGAAATGATGAAGTACTTGATAGAAGAAGGAAAAGCTGATGTAGATGCAGTAAATGTAGTAGATGGAAAGAAAAGAACTCCTCTACATTTGGCTGTTATAAATTACGATCTAGAAAAGGTAATGTACTTAACGAATAAAGGTGCTGATATTGATGCAACAGACAATGAAGGTTGGACACCTCTAGATATTGCCATTAAAAATGGGTGCACAAAAATTATGAAATTTCTCCATGATAAAGGTGCTAAATCTACTTATGCATATAATCAAGAGACTGCAAATCTGAAAAAAAGAAAAGCTAATGTTATTGATATAGCTGATAAATATCCTTTACATACCGCTGCAAAAAATGGCAATAAAACCCAAGCAAGAATACTTATAGAACAAGGTGTAGGTGTTAATTCATTTGATCAATATAGAAGAATTCCTTTACACTTTGCTGCTTATAAAGGTAAGCTAGAAATGGTAAAGTATCTGATAGAAGAACAGGCAAATGTTAATGTTGTGGATCAATTTGGAAATACTCCTTTATATTGGGCTATTGTAAATTGTGATCAAAAAATGGTAGATTATCTGATAAAAAACGGGGCATATGTAAGTGAGACATTGCTAAACACTGTAAAAGAGAGGGGTAATACAGAAATGGCAGAGTATCTAGAAAAAAGCGGAGCATATTTAAACGAAACATTGCTAAACGTTGTAAAAGAAGAAGATGGTACAAAAACGCCTGCAAGAAGCGTTAGTAGTCCAGAGGTAGTAAATGCGGATAGTAAAAAAAAAGGCCTACAATTAAGGTAGTTTCTAAGGAAAGTAACAATGATTGTAAAAGTTGTTCTTCTGGTACTAAAATAGAAGAGCAACTTGCACAGTCAAAAAGTATCCCTAATGATAGCGCTGTAAATCAATCTACTATAAATGAAAATGGCAGTAATACGGAAGTAGGTGTACAATCTGTATCAACTGCTGCTAGTAATAAAGCACAAGTGGAAGATATTACTACTTCTTCAGAAGATAGCACTAAAACCTATAACTTCTATGCAGCAACCAAAACCAACTGAAGAAGTAAAATCATCATCACAAGTTCAACATGAAGCTTCCACACAATCAATCAGTTCATCTACCGCTGTTACTCAGGAGGGTGATTTAAATTCAAATAATGGCCCTAGTAAACCAGAAGAGAAAGCAAGAAGACCTTCTTCTAGTAGTGTTATTTCATCTATGTCAGATGCTAATGATCACAGTGATAATAAAACAGAACCTTCCTCATTACAAAAATTTTTTCAGGTTTTAGAAGAAGTATTTAAATACATTTGGAAAGTAATAAAAAGTATTGGCAAAGAGTTGAATAATCATAAGTTTCCAATTGTTTTTTGTGGAGCGATTGGCGGAGTGATAGGTTTCTTTGTAGGTGCAATTCCTGGAATTTTTGTAGGAATCGGAGTAGGAGCGGCGATAGGATATGGAATCTCAAAATGTTTTTGTACAACTATTACAAACCAAAAGATTGAAGATTCAAAAGATCAGCTTACTACAGGCGAAGAGCTCTCAGCCCCATCAGTCCAACTTAGCACTTCTACTCAGCCGCAGGTATAAGTTTAAAGGTATGGGGTTTGTTAAAAAGAAATGATAACGAAGATTTTCTATTAATTTTCTCTAAATAGTGGACATTTTTGCCCATTTGGTAGAAAGTCAATAAATTTTTTCTAATGCTGAAGAAAAGACTTTTTACCTTAAAACACATTCTTTAATAAAATAGTTGATTTTTTAATATAATTACGTAATAATTAATAATAGTTGTTAATAATGATATATTAATAAAATTACAGGAGTAAATTATGAATGAAACAGAACAAAAACAACTAAATAAACAGCTTTTTGATATTTTTTTTGTTAATGAGACTGTGGATGAGGATAAAGCAAAAGAACTGATAAAATTAGGAGCTAATGTTAATCAACGGAATACTGACCTTATGACACTACTACATGTAACTGCAGCAATAGGATCCTTAGATTTAGTAAAGTTTTTTATGGAGCATGGTGCTAATATTAATGTTCTAAATAAGGATCGAGACTCACCAGCATTAACAGCTGCTAAAAAAGGATCTTTTGACAATGCAAGGTATCTTATTGAAGAAGTCAGTAATAGAAACAAGGAATATACTGCGTTACTATACTGCGCTGTTGAAAAAGAGAATTATGATTTTGCAGAATTTCTTGTTAAACGTGGAGCGAATACTGACCGTACGACAATACTACATGTAGCTGCTGAAAATGGCCATACAGATAAATTAAAAATTCTAATAGATGAAGGAGCAAATGTTAATGCAGTTAATAAATCTGGTCGCACTCCTTTACATATTGCAGTTTGTAAAAGTTATTTAGAAATTGTAAAGTATCTTACAGAAAAAGGTGCTGATGTTAATGCAGCAGATAAGTATAGAATAACTCCTTTACATTTTGCTGCTCAAGGTGGTTATATAGATATAGTAAAATTTTTGCTAGAAAAAGGAGCTGATGTTAATGCAGTTAATGAGTGTGTTTATCGTGCATCAGATGTTTATTACGCATCAAATGAGTATGGAAACAATCCTTTACATTGGGCTGTTAAAAGCGGTCATATAGATACAGCAAGACTTTTGCTAGAAAATGGAGCTGATATTAGTACATTTAATGAGCGTGAAAGAACTCCTTTACATATTGCTGCTGAAGGTAATCGTACAGCAATAGTAAAATTGTTGTTAGAAAGTGTAGCTTATCCTAGTGCAGCAGGTGAGTGTGGAATAACTGCTTTACGTCAGGCTGCTAGAGGAGGTTATGTAAATACAGTAAATGCTTTAATGCCTGCAGTAGCAGTATATGATAGTATAGTAGCCCTGTATTGGTCTGCTAAAAAAGTTCATACCGAGTGCAGCAAAGTATTAACAGAAAAAGAAACAGATGATAGGGTAATCTCACTTTGGTCTGCTAAAGGAGTTCATGCTGAGTGCAGTAAAATTCTCATCAGGCACATACTGATACAAGATCTTAAACAAGATCTTGAAATAGAGAAACCAAATTTCATGCACGATTACAAGGTCAAGGGACAAAACGTCAGATACAGTAAGAAATGGTTATCAAATTATTGGGATGAGTGCCAAGCTGAAATTACGAAAATGCAAAAAGAGAATAAGCCTTTGTATGACTTTGTGAAAGAAAATAATATAGATAGGCTAATTAGTATGTGGGAAGAAAAGAAAAGTATGCAGGATCAGCTTAACGACCAAGAGAATCTAAAAAGTAAATATCCAAACTATGCAGATATTTTAATTAGTAAAACTAAAGAAGTAAGAGAAGAGATTCTCCTAAACAGTAATAGTGAGCTTACCAATTTAAGTGTTAAAAAGTTTAATGCAACAAAGTATAATAGTTTAAACTTGATCTAACAGGCGTGAATTAACTGACAGAAGAATTAACAAAGTCAAAATGATGTTCCCTATTTTTACTGTCTTCTGTCACATTCAATTGATACTCATAACTTTCAACACTTATACCCTATATTCTCATAGATCTCTGTTGCAGAAGTTCTATGTCATGAAATTCTCCATGCTCATAATCAATTATAGCCAGGCAGGATGAGGTGCTAGTATTTGCTGCTTGAGCTCTTAATTTTTTTAGATAACAATTAATAAGACACGCTAAAAAAAGTAAGAGTATTACGCATGGAAACATAAGCAATAATGAATAATCAGACTTAAAAGTTTCTCCATAAGGTAAGTTTGATATGCTATTTTCAGTCTTGTTAAAATCAAATAGGCTGCTTCCACTATAGTTAGAATTAGATAAGCTGCTGATTTCAGTATAATTAAGGTTAGAAGGATAAGCTGGCCATTTTTGAAAGGCTTGATAATATTCATTTTTATATTCAGCATTATGAATTAATTGCTTAAAATATTAAGTCCATTCTTCTGCTTTCTTACCCACGCTCATCTTAATTTTCCTATTCTTTATATCTTTTTTTACACATTTTTTAATAAATTCAAATAATTGAACATTACTTTCTTTAACCTTTACATGAGTAATGTAGTCATTATCATTTCTACTATTAAGGTAAGACAGATCATGTATAAATAACCTCTTAAATTCTTGATCACCTCTTTTGTAATTACTTTCTTCTTCAAAATAAAGATATTGAGATGATGCAATCCTTGGTAGATGTAATTGAATTTTACTATCTTGAAAATGATTCAAAAATGGCTCTATTTGTAAGTTAATAAATTTATTGTATGCTTTTATTATAGTTGTATTACTCATATTGCCTTTTTTAATTTACCATAATTAATTATAGATATAGCCCGTATTTAATCAAATGCATATTTTTTTTATTTAATGTATCATCTATAATTAAAATTCTCCGTGAACGGACAATGGTGTCAATTTGAGGAACTTATTAGCACACTCTCCTAAAGACATGATGGCGTTTAGGTTTAATCTAGCCCTCTAAATATACCTTATTTGATATTATTCTGGCAATTCTAAAATTTTATTAAAACCTCTGTTGTTTACTTTCAAAATGTATGGAAAGCTTGGATTTCTTTATCTTATTCTCCATTCCCTACTTAGTATTTAAACACTCTCTCACATTTAAATCAGTTACAACATCTACAACGGTTTTACCATTTTTATTTTTAACAGGCACCCCTACTTACAAGAAACTTCACTACATCTAATTTATCCGTTTTATATTGAAGCTTATTATCTTTAGTAGCTGAGTGCAGAGGTGTGTTTCCTTCATTATCTATAGCATTAATATATGCTCCTTTCTCTACAAGTTATTTCACTACTTCAAGGTCACAACAGTAAGCAGCTATATGTAAAGCAGTACCTCCATCCTTTGTTATATTACTTACATCAGCACCTTTTTCTACTAATATTCGATTACTTCAAGGTCGCTTTGCTCAACAGCAAGAAATAATGGAGTCCAACCATCCCCCTTACAAGAGAAATTTTGATCCACTTCTTTCTCTTCAATAAGATACTTTATAACTTCAAAATACCCATTTGATACTGCACCCTCAAGAAGCTCATTACCATCATACGCAACGCTTCTTTCATCTATCAGATATCTTATTATGTCCATTTCACCAGTTGCAATACCTCGGTCAAAAAGCGTCCATATAAGACCACTTTCTGCCTTCAGAGGATCTACTGATTTTTCTTCTACAAAGTATTTTATGAGTTCAATATCACCATACTCAAAAGCATAAAACATTCATGTATTGCTCTCACCATCTGTTATATTGTAATCAGCCCCATTATCTATTAGCAATTTTATTGCATCAAGATTAACAGCATAATGCAAAGGAGTACGTCCATATTTATCTTGGGCATTTATATTAGCACCTTTTTCTACTAGGTACTTTATCATATATAGGTTTCCCCTTGCTGCAGCTAAATGTAAAGGTGTTTTGCCTTGGCTACCTTTAACATTAATATCTGCTCCTTTTTCTATAAGAGATTTAACTGTATCTAAGTTACCTTTCTTCACAGCTAAGCTTAGAAGAGGTTCAATGTTATCTAAATTTGCCATCTTAACACCACAATTTATAAACTGTTCAATTCTATAATGACCTTACCCATAAAACACCTTTAGCTGTTCTTCCCATAGCATACTCATTTTTGTGCCCATAAAATTATTTAACCTGATATGAGATGGCTGTTTTCCTTCCAATATCGCTTCTGTTATTTCTGAGGCAAAAAAGCAAAGTTGCAGTATTGAAATGACATATTTAGGACACGCTATGTTATTTGCTGAACATATTTCTTTTATGTTCGCATATTCCCCTTCATCAAGCTGTCTTTGCCATAAATGTGCTCTTACTAATGCTTTTAAAAGTAGATCGTTTCTTTTTCCTTTCGCTTCTCCTTCCTGTGGAACCAAGATCATACTTTTTCCACTACATTTCTTTAGCTTATATTCAACAAAAACTGAAATATCCTCTCCTTTGGCTTCTATTTTCTCATTAGTTTCTTTGTACTTCTCTACCAAACTTTTCAGCCCATCTCTACATATCTCTATTTTAAACCCATCCTCTTTAAAACAAATAGTCTTTACTAACAGATGTATTATTTCTTGCTGCTCCACTGGAAATATATTCTCCCACATTTGACTTATTCCTTGCAAAGTTTCAAGGACTACTTTTTCAACTTGTTTAAAAGCTTTTTCCATTAATTCATTATTGCTCATTATCACAGGTATCTTTTTTGATATTACTTGCTCTATTTCTCCTGCTGCAATAGTATGATCTTTTCCCTTACATTCTCTTCCCTTTAAATGTCTGCCACATACGTAATATCTATACTCTTTATTTTTCTTCTTAGCATAAGTTGGCTGCATTGACGCATCACATGCATAGCAACGTATTAATCCTTTCAACAAGACAGCTTCTTTTTTTGCAGCTATATGTTCTCTAGTCCTAATATTTTCTTTTACTTTATTCCATAATTCTTGCTCAATTATCGCTTCATGCTTTCCTTCATATAGTGTTCCCTTTTAACTTACAAAACCTATATAAGTTGGGTTGGTCACAATCCCTTTTACTGTCCCTTTTTTAAACTCTTCTCCTCCCGTTCCTTTATATTCTTTTGTTCGATAACCTTCTTCATTTAGCTCTTTAGTAACTCTTGTTTCTACTATTGTGAAAAGAGCTATAAACAAATAAGTAGACTGCTGTTTTGCATTTCAAAAGAATCAAAAAATTCTTTAGGTATTTTATTGAAAAATAATTTGACTTTGAGCATTTTGATATCAGATACTATATTGAAAGAGAGTAAATATAATTTTAAATATTGTTTCTTACGGTGGCATTTTTTATCTAGTGCAAACTTTCATTCGGTAAGATATAATAAAAAAACTTAGGGATAAAGCAACTTTATAAAAATATAACGTTATTAACCACAATATTATCCGTACTTTTAACCTTGACACAACAACAATTTAAAAAGTATCATCAGCAAAAAATGTTTTGTTTACTTTCAACAACAATTTTACTACAATAAGTAACATTTGTTTCTCTGTTCTCAACTAAGTATGGTCTTTTTTAATCTCTTATACTATTAGGAAACATACGAAATATGGCTTATTTTCACCTAATTTCCATAACGCTTGTTAGAACGAGTTTTATTGGTAAAGAGCGGGGAGCCAAATACAAACAGCAATGGCTTTATTGGCAAAGTCAGAGGTTTTCTTGTTAAATGGAAAATAGCAAAATAAAAAAAGTAATCATATCAAATATGTTTTGCAAATTACTATTATGGTACGATTTCATGATTTTTCTTGATTTGACCAATATGATTGGAAGAGCATTTTTTCCTGCAGGTGATAATCTCTATAAGCTATTTGGAATATTTGCTATAGGTTTTTTTGCAAGACCATTTGGTGCGTGCATATTTGGTTATATTGGAGATCGATACGGAAGGAAGGTTTCATTACTTACCTCGATTCTTTTGATATCGTTACCGTCTGGCCTAATCGGATTAATTCCAGAGTATGATAAAATCGGCACTTTAGCATCAATATTGATCACGTTATTTCGTATATTACAAGGTATAGCATTTGGTGCAGAAAAAGGTGCGTCAATTTATTTATTAGAACACTCAACTGACAGAAAAAACCTAGGTGCGTTTTATAGCATAACAAGCTTTGGTAAGCCAATTGGAATGATATTGTGCTCTATAATTATTATCATATGTAAAAAAACAACTGATTTTAACGCCTGGGGATGGAAAATACCTTTCTTTTTTTCTTTATTTCTAGGTGCAGTTTGTATTTACACGCGGTCTCTAATAGAAGAAACTATAGCATATAAAACTCATGAAAAGAAAAAAACTTTATCCATTTCACCACTTTTAGAGGTCTTTCGAGATCATAAGAGAGCCTTAATTCTCTCATTTATTATATCTATAGCGGCAAATGTTAGTATTTATTTTGCGATATTTTATAGAATATTCACAAAAGAAATAGTGTCAATAGAAACATATGCTAACACGTATATATATGAAATTATGTTAATCATAACTAGTGTGTTAACAAAACTATCTTCAATCATATTTGGAGTTATATCAGATAGAATAGGTAGAGAAAAAGTGGTGATACCATGCCTAATAATATTGATGTTAATGTGCTGCCCTATGCTCTCTATTGCATATCATTATAAGAATTATTTTATTATCATGTTATTATACTTAGTTTTTGCAATTGTCAAAACCGGTACAATGTCAATTTCACTAACCTTATATGAATTATTTCCTACGAAAGTCAGGTTTAGCGGAGTGAGCTTATCGCGCAGCCTTGCTTCTGCATTTTTTGGTGGCACTACACCCTATGTATGTATGTGGCTTACCACTACGTTCATACAAGTAAATTTTGTAGCTGGTTTTTATGTGATTCTTTGCTTGTTAATCAGCATAATAGCCATATTACAAATTAAGGCAGATGATAGGAAAGTCGATTGGTAATTGTAATGAGGTCCATAATATGATTCTCGTATTACACATCAAGATAAGCTATGAAAAATATAGAGCTCAATTTTTATTCACTATTACTAATACTATTTTAAGTATGCCAAATATACCATTAATATAATAAATAAAAGCTAGGGAGGTTTCTACGCGAGGGTCTGAGTTTAATCTATTAGGCATGCAGGAGTTTATAAAAAACTTAAAAGAATATGTGCGTGACGAAATAACTGATGAGATAGTAAAATACATAGATCAAAAAATGGGAGAAATTAAAAACGAAATGTTGGTAAGAAATAAAACACCCAACAAGATCAATGAAAATAATGAAAATGAAGATATCGATGAAGCCAGGAGAAAGTTGCAACTCAACAAAACAGATAAAAATGAAAATATCGGATGGCTCAAGAGTTGGTTTAATAAGATAGTTATAAATGATCTTTTTATAGGTTGCACACTTATTGGAGGGTATAAGAGAAAAATATATGAAGTTACAGTCAATAATGGAGGAGAATTCATTTATAATGGAGAAAAATTTAGCTCTCCTTCAAGTGCATCTGTAAGAATTAAAGGTACAAGGACTGATAACGGTTGGGATTCCTTTTATGTATGTTTTGATTCTATAGAAGGATACCAAACCCTGAGCTATTATCGTTATAAATACT
Organism: Wolbachia endosymbiont of Ctenocephalides orientis; assembly: GCA_028571345.1. Taxonomy (GTDB): domain Bacteria; phylum Pseudomonadota; class Alphaproteobacteria; order Rickettsiales; family Anaplasmataceae; genus Wolbachia. Next base: position 735,309 of record CP116769.1, on the reverse strand, counting down.
TTCATGACAATTTAAGAAAGAATGATTTAGCGATGTACAATCTACTTCTCCCCTGTTTTGAATGTCAACCACGCAAACATAAGAAAAAAATATTTTATATGGTAAGTGACAACATCATTTCTGAGATTCATTCTTGATGAATTTTTGTAAACGTTCACACAATGGCGTCAACTTAAGGAAAAATATTAGCGATTGTATGGCCGCGATAAAGTAGATAAGCCTAAACGTCATCATGTTTTTAGAAGAGTTTGCTAATGGAAGATATTAAGTTGATGCCACTGCTTGAACGGTTATGTTTGAATAGCAAATGTTTTATGTCAAATCTACTTCATAGGGCTTTATTTTTCTGTATCCCTTGGGGTTTACAAGTTATTATATGCACATATAATTAAATAGTCTAACTAGACAAATTTAATTGCGGGAGTAGCTCATTTGGTAGAGCACAACCTTGCCAAGGTTGAGGTAGAGGGTTCGAGACCCTTCTCCCGCTCTTTCTTTATGCGGGCTATGATGAATCCTATAATATGCGCTATTGATACGCATAATTTAAAAATTGCCATTTCTTTAGCTAATTCCCTAAAAGATAAAGTTTGCATGCTAAAATTAGGGTTAGAATTTTTTACCGCTCATGGTATACCTGGGATAAAAGAAGTTGCAAAATCTGGTCTGCCAATTTTCCTAGATCTAAAGTTGCATGATATTCCAAATACTTTAGCTAAAACACTTGAAGTAATAAAAGAAGAAAAGGGCTTGAATGTTGAAATGCTTACACTGCATATAAGCGGTGGAGAAAAAATGCTCAAAGAAGCGTTAAATGTAGTTCGAGGCACAAAGATAAAGCTGATCGGCGTAACAGTGCTAACTAGCATAGATGATAAAGACTTAAGTAAGTTTGGAATAGAAAAAGATGTGAGCTTGCAAGTGATGCTGCTTGCGAAATTAGCGAAAAATGTTGGCTTACATGGAATAGTTTGCTCTGCACTGGAAACTCAAGAAGTGCGAAGAGAATGTGAAAAGAATTTTAAAATTATTACTCCTGGAATTCGTATGGAATCCAATTTTGATGATCAAAAAAGAACAGCAACACCAAAAGAAGCAATAGAATTAGGAGCTGATTATATAGTTATTGGTAGGCCAATCACAGAAAGTGATGATCCCGTGAACAGCGTTGAATTGGTATTGAAATCCTTGAAAGCGTAATACTCAATAAAACAATGCTCACTCAACAACCATCACCTATAAGGTGATGGGTTAAATTTTTGAGTGTAGTTGTAAAGATGGAAGTAAAGGAGAAGGTAGTGATGCAGCAAAAAGTATTACTCTTCTGAAATAGATCTTTTTTAAAAAAGATCTATCTTCTGCACAATTTTACTTTTAATTGCGAGTAAATCAGAATCAATACTTATGCTTATTCGCATCATTGTATGTGAGCTTATTTATATTAATGATTTATAAAAAGATTACAATTCATTATAAGTTTAGTAAAAATTCTGATTTACTTAAAATTTATTAGTTGTTATTTTTTATAATGTAATATTTATTGCAATGTAGCATGCTTAATGTTTTATCAAAGATTTTATTTATATTAACAATTTTAATTTTTGGTTGTTTGATTGTGCATGATTCCGAAGCTAAACCTAAAGTTAAACTAAGCAGAAAATATATACCTCCTGGTAACCCTGGTGGGGCAAATTTTCATGCAGATGAGGAATTTGCTGAGTCGTATAAGTTCTATGAAAAGCGCAGAGAGCTTATGAAGAAAAAAAAATAAAGGAGAAAATGAGTGCTGATTCAAATAAAGAGAACTTAATGAAAAATTTAAAAGAAAAGAAAATCGCTAGTCTTAATAAAGAATCAGATAATGTAGAATCTTGTATAATCGATGATGAAGAAAATATCATGGTAAATCAGCACGGCGTTAATGTTGCACGTCTGAAAGGAGCTATATTTATAGATGATTCTTATCAAGATCCCGTTTATCAAAATGAAAATGAACAAGTGGAGGATAATCAACAAGAAAAAAAAATACCTGCTTCAACACGAGAGAAAAAGGTTTCTCCTCTCAATGTTACAATAGAAGAATCCACTCCTAAGGGAATGTGCTCGCGCGATTCTCTTCCTGATTTAAATGATTCAAAACAATATAGCTTGGATGGCTCGTCTTCGTTTGGAAGCGTGATTGATACAGTAGAGTAACCTTTTTCTATATTAAGTTTTATTTTGTTTTATATTTATGCTAAACAATCATGATGTCTATCATAATTTAGATGACGAAATATACGAGCTATCATCCATATTTAGACATAACACACGTGTTGTAGAAGTTGGAAAGGTAAAAATAGGAGGTGATAATCCTATAGTTGTACAATCTATGGCAATTGGCGTGCCTATAGATCCTAATAATATAAAAAGTAGTGCAAAGAATTATGCAAAAGAAATAGTAGAACTAGCGCGTGCAGGATCCGAATTAGTACGAATTGCTTTGAATTCAGCAGAAGTAGCAAAAGCAATACCTTATATAGTGGAAGAGATAAATAAAGAAGGTTTGGATAGTAAGATACTGGTTGGTTGCGGACAATATGAGTTGGATAAGATCATTCAAAATTATCCAGCTAACATAAAAATGTTAGGTAAAATTAGGGTCAATCCTGGTAATATAGGCTTTGGTAATAAGCGTGATAAAAAATTCGAAAGAGTAATAGAGTATGCAATAAAGCATGACCTTCCTGTAAGAATTGGAGTGAATTGGGGCAGCCTTGATAAATATATATCACAAAAACTGATGGATGAAAATTCTTTATCAAGTAATCCAAGATCTTCTGATATAATATTAAGAAAAGCGCTTGTTATATCTGCTCTTAGCAATGCAAAAAAAGCTGAAGAAATTGGTCTAAATGCAAATAAAATAATTATTTCTTGCAAAGTTAGCAAGGTACAGGATTTAATCTCAGTTTATACAGCGCTTGCAAAATCTTCTCATTATGCTCTACATTTAGGCTTAACTGAAGCTGGAATGGGTAATCAAGGCGTAATAAATACCACAGCAGGTCTGACTTACTTACTACAAAATGGTATTGGAGATACCATCCGTGCCTCGCTAACTCAACGTCCTGATGAGTCCCGTATCAGCGAAGTGATGGTATGTCAAGAAATATTGCAATCTATAGGATTACGTAGCTTTAATCCTCGGGTTAATTCATGTCCTGGATGTGGACGCACAAGTAGTGATCGTTTTCGTGTATTAACTGACGAGGTTAATACATATATAAAAACTCAAATGCCAATATGGAAAAAGAAAAATCCAGGAGTAGAGCGTATGAATATTGCTGTTATGGGGTGTATAGTAAATGGCCCTGGAGAGAGCAAGCACGCAAATTTAGGAATAAGTTTGCCTGGATATGGTGAGAAGCCTGTTTCAGCCATTTATAAAGATGGCAAGTATTTTAAAACCCTACAAGGTGATAAGATTTTTGAAGAGTTCAAAGATATTATTGAACAGTATGTATCAGAACATTATAAATAGCCTAAATTAGGTGATCAATCCAAATAAGATTTTCTTAAGTCAAATTTATGATTAAATTAAGCAGTTATAAGTTTTTGTAGAAAAATACAAGAATTTCAGAAGCTTAATGGTCAAGCAGTAGACATCTTGCAGAACCTATTTATAATGAGAAATTTTTAGGAGAATCGCAGATGAGCACCGCAGAATACTCGAATGTATTTGAGGAGCGCAATCAAGTTTCAACGACAAAATTGCCATCAGAAACTGAGTTATGCAAGATGTCTAGTGTCTATAACTCAAAAAAATTAGACATGGTAATTATGGAGTATTAGCTACAGAAAAAAGAATTTGCTTGCATGCTGAAATAAGCAGACTATACTATTATAATATAATTGCGTGAGGCACAGGTGAATAAGCATTATAAGTTAACTGGTCAAGAGTTTTATGATAATGATGCTATATTTGGCATATTAGAGATAAGGGCCGAGCAAGTTGTAGGTAAAGGTTATCAAGATCTTAATAAGCTTTTAAAAAAGCAACATACTAGATTAATACTTGTAAATCATCCTGACAAAGGCGGTGATAAAGATAGATTTTATCAAATTCATAAAGCTTATCAAGAGCTTAAGAAATATATTGAACCTTTAGAATCAGGAAGTCCTCGTGTTAAAATTAGTATAGATGAAGAAAGTGATTGGCGTTTAACTGCAAGAGAATTTCGCTTTAGAAAATTATTTGCAGAATTAAATATTACTCAAGAAGAAGCAGTAGGAAAAAATCTGGGAGAATTGATTTCTATATTAGAAAATAAAGATCACTCATTTAAACAAGCCTTAGAGCAAACTAAAAGACTTACAAATCAAATAAGGAAAGTTTCTCAAGACCAAACTTTAGGAGATTTTGAAAGACGGGTAGAAATTGGAAGATTAACTTATGAGTTGAGCAAACAGCTAAAAAGACCTATCATGCAGCTATTTACCTATCTTATTCCATTGGAAAAAAAGAAAAATCTAGTAGAAGAAGATAAAAAAAAGTTAGCACTCAAATTTATAGAGCGCAAGAATGCTTTATTGCTTATTCAAACTCTGAGCATTATACCCCTTGCTCTATTAGCTACTATTACCATAGGTTGTTATTTTTCATGGTGGATAATAGCATTTAAAATTGTTTCTGATAAAGCTTGTGATGCATTAGTAAGCCATTACATGGAAAAATACAAAAATTCAGAAATTTCTGCCGATGAATTTATAAATGAAATGAATTACATTCAATTAGGTAGAAAACTCCTTCTTAATTATCCTTTAGTTGCTTCTTCTATTTACTTACTTTCAACAAATTTTATTGCTAATGGACTAACTATTTGCGGAGTAATACTTGCTTCTTTGATGACACTAGCCATATTAATTGAAGTTTTAGCTCCTATCTTTTCAAAAGGCTGTGATATATATACTGAGAAACATACGAAAGATTTACTTGAGGAAGATTCAAGAGATAGAGTGCAAAAGGCAACTGACTTATTAAAGTGGTATGATCTACGTAGGTTACTGATGCCGATTATTATGCTTTTGGTTGAAAAGTGTTTTGTAGGCTTAGCTAATGAACTTGCTGGAAGGAATTTGAGTACTGGTATATCTGAAGTAAGCACAGAACAACCAATTCAATATGAAGCAATAGAATTTGCACCTCAAGTAAATTGACAGTACAGTATGAGCTTTAGCTCTATGTATGGATTTGAAAAAAGTAGGATTGATATTTGAAAGGTTTCAGCGGTTAAATCCTATTCCAAAAATAGAGCTAAATTACATAAATCATTTTACATTATTAGTTGCAATAGTTCTATCAGCACGCACGACCGATGTGAGCGTTAATAAAATTACAAGGGAGCTATTTAAAATTGCTGATAACCCAGAAAAAATGTTGAATCTTGGGCAAAATGAGCTGAGGAAGCGTATAAGTAGCATCGGCCTTTATAACTCTAAAGCAAAGAACGTAATTGAGTTAAGTAGAATGTTAATAGAGCGATATAACAGCAAAGTACCTACTGACTTTAATGACCTAATATCTTTACCAGGAGTTGGAAAAAAAAGTGCTAATGTCTTCTTAAATTCAGGGCTTGGAATACCAACTTTAGCAGTCGATACTCATGTATTCAGAGTGAGCAATAGAGTTGGGCTTATAAAAGAAAAAGATGTGTTTAAAACAGAGCAATCGCTTTTGAATGTTGTGCCAGAAAAATACCTACTTTATGCTCATCATTGGCTGGTTTTACATGGTAGATATACTTGCAAGGCACAAAAACCTTCATGTGATACATGCATAATTAATGATTTATGTGAATTTGAACATAAGAGATATAAGATCTGCTCTAATGAGATATAGAAAAAAAGTACTTATTTTTCTTACAATTATAGCGTTGATAATTTTGTTTTTTAGGAATTATGTTGATTTTAATAATGAGGATATAGTGCATTTAAAAAGTGATGGTAAGGAATTTAAAAGAAAGCCAGAATATTCTATAGAATCGACTACATTACATAGAGAAAAAGAGGTGTATAACAACATTTTCAGTGCTGATGATTAATTTTTAAATAAAGTAGGATTTGTATTTGCGTTTTTTTGCTAAATGAGTAGAATGAATATACTAATTACAAAATAATAATTATGTTTGATGAGCGTAATCCTTGGGACCTTGGCAAGAAATCAAAAGGAAATAAAGCTGCTAATAATGAAGACATTTTTAGCAAGTTTTTATCTGATATAGGGTACTTTTTTAGTGGCTTCACTAAGAATAGAGGCAAAAAACCTTACTTCATTATTGTTGCTATATTGCTGATTTACGCTTGTACTGGTTTCTACATTGTTCATCCGAGTGAGGAGGGTATAGAACTCACTTTTGGAAAATATTCCAACACTGAAACATCTGGCTTGCGGTACCATTTTCCTTACCCAATTGGTAAGGTCTTCAAAGTGAATGTGAAAGAGGTAAATCGCGAAGAAATTGGAGTAAGCAATTCTTATGGGCGTGATGTAGATCGTGGTGAAGGTGTGATGCTCACAGGAGACGAAAATATAGTGAATGTTAATTTTGAGGTTCAGTGGCGTGTTAATGATGCTAAGGATTATTTATTTAAAGTGCGTGACCATAAATCGGGCTTAAGTGTTAAAAATGCTGCTGAAAGTGCTATGAGAGAGATAATAGGTAAGAATACTATTTCTTTTGCGCTGGAAGGACAAGGCAGAGCTGAGATTTCAAGAGAAACTAGGAATTTACTACAGCAAATTCTTGATGGATATAAAATGGGTATAGAAATTTTATCCGTCCAAATGAAAAAAATTGACCCACCTGAAAAAGTAATAAGCTCATTCAGGGATGTACAAAGCGCTCGCGCAGACAAAGAGCGTACGATAAATGAAGCTTACTCTTATAGTAATGATATCATACCTCGAGCAAAGGGTGAAGCAACAAAGATAAAGCTAGATGCAGAAGCATATGAGAATGAGGTAGTAAATGAAGCCAAAGGTAATGCAAACCGCTTTTTGTCTCTTTATGAAGAGTATAGGCAAAATCCTTCTCTTGTTAAAAATCGCATTTATCTTGAAACTATGGAAGGCATTTTTAGCAAAGTAGATAAAGTTATTGTGCCTGATGATCTAAAAGGTATGTTTTCTTATCTACCTCTTATAAATTTAGGAAAATAGTTATGAATAGTAGCATTAAAATAGTTTTTCTTTCTGCGTTTGTTGCCTTACTGGTTGTTATATCTAACTCAATGTTTATAGTAGAGGAAACAAAGCAAGCAATAGTGATTCAGCTTGGTAAAGTTGTAAGGGATATTAAGGAAAGTGGCTTATATTTTAAGCTGCCATTTATAAATAGCGTAGAATTCCTTGATAAAAGAGTTCTAGATATAAGTCCTGATAAGACCCCCAGAGAAGTTATTACTGCAGACCAAAAACGTATTATAGTGGATGCATATGCAAAGTATAAAATAACAAATCCTGTTGTGTTTTATCAAGCGGTGAGAAGTGAATCAGGCTTAATTAGAAGATTGTATCCGGTAATAGAATCTCACATAAGAGAAAATATAGGTAGATTCTCATTAATTAGCTTATTAAACGAAAAAAGATCGGAAGTTATGCAATTAATACAGCGTGGTGTTTGCTCTGAAGCTGAGAAATTTGGTATAGAGATAATAGATGTAAGAATTAAAAGAGCAGATTTGCCAGAGGAAAATAGTTCTGCAATATTCCGTCGTATGCAGACTGAAAGGGAAAAAGAAGCGAGAGAAATTAGAGCAGAAGGAGAGCAAGCTGGACAAGAGATCAGATCTAAGGCTAATAAATTAAAAAGAGAAATTATTGCCAGTGCAGAAAGAGAATCACATGAAATAAGAGGCCGCGGTTATGCTGAAGCAACTAGAATTTATAATGAGGCATTTAAAATTGACGAAGAGTTTTTCAATTTCTATCGTTCTATGAATGCTTATAACAAATCGTTCTCTGAAAATAATACTAAATTTATACTTTCACCAAATAACAGTTTTTTAAATATTTTAAATAAAGGATGGAAATAATTTATGAGAAATAAAGTATTCATTTTATCTATATTTTTGTATGTTTTAATTTCTTTCTCCTCATATGCTAATATGTTTGATTGGAATGCAAAAAAAGTTGTGGAGACTAGCTCTCCTGTGTGTAATTGCAATCAAGGCTTTGCTGATTTAGTGGAAGAGCTTATTCCTGCAGTTGTGAACATTTCCAGTGAACAAATCATAAAGCAAGAAAGTAGCAATAAAGTTAGGGCTCCTTCTGTACCAAGAAATAATTTTTTTGATGATTTTAGAGAGTTTTTTGAAAATTTTGATCAATTTTTTATGGACAGAGGGCCAGCTATTAACAAGGAGGTGGTATTACTTGGTTCTGGATTCATTATAGATAAAGGAGGAACTATAGTCACAAATTACCATGTTATCAAAAACGCTAAAGACATTACCGTGACTATGAATGATAACTCTTGCTTCAAAGCAGAAGTTTTAGGTTATGATGCGAAAACAGACTTGGCCGTTCTAAAAATCAATTCTGATCATGATCTTTCCTATGTTGCATTTGGTGATTCTGATAAAGCTAGGGTTGGAGATACGGTTATGGCAATAGGTAATCCATTTGGTTTGGGTGGTTCTGTGAGCACAGGTATCATTTCTGCAAGATCAAGAGATATTAGCATTGGTACTATGAACGAATTTATTCAAACCGATGCTGCGATTAATAGAGGTAACTCAGGGGGACCACTATTTCATCTAAATGGAAAAGTTATAGGCATTAATACTGCTATTTATTCCCCATCTGAGTCTGGCGGTAACGTGGGTATAGGCTTTGCTATACCATCTAATCTAGCTATTTCAATTATTGACACATTAAAAAGCAGGTAAAAAAATAAAACATGGGTGGCTTGGTGTGCAAGTTCAGCCTATAACAAAAGAATTTGCTGAGTCCTTAGGTTTAAAAGACACCAAGGGTGCATTAGTTGCAAGCATAGTAAAAGATAGCCCTGCAGAGAAAAGTGGTATTAAAGTAGGAGACATATTACTGGAGTTTGACAATAAAAAAATTGACAGAATGACACAATTACCTCAAATGGTTTCAAGAGCTGGACCAGGGAAAAGCGTGCAAGTTAAATTACTGAGAAAAGGTAAGGAAACTAATATTAAGGTTGTAGTTGGAGAGCTAGATAGCGATAGTCAAGATAATGATCACATAGAAACTAGATCAACATCTGACTATGTTACTGGTCTAACTGTTTCAGACTTGCCAAGTGAGCTAAAAGATGGCAAAGGTAACGTGCCTTCAAAAGGTGTCATTGTTACTAATGTTGATAGTAATAGTAACTCTACGCTGCGTGGTATTAAAAAGGGTGATATTATTATGCAAATAGACGGCAGCGACATAGAAAATACTAGTCATTTCCAAAAACAAGTTGATTTAGCAGCAAAGAAACAGAAAAATTCATTAATGTTGCTTGTTTTTCGTGGTGGGAATCAGTTTTTTATTTCAATAAAGTTAGAGAAGTAATATTGTAGAGCTAATTTAGATTCAATGATTTTCAGGTCTTTAGTTAGCCACACTTATCTCTCTTAAACTCTCTACATTCCTTAGCCTGATGCGTATAGTTTTTTGAACATTTCTTACATAAAATCTAAACCTTTTATTATAATTTAATAATTACCATATATAGTGCGTAATGTATTTAATAATGAATAGGAGGTTATATGGAAGTGGTAGAAAAAATTGCAATAGAAGAAGCGCTAGAAGATTGGGAAAAGATCGAAAAAATGACTTAAAACTTTTTGAAAAAGTAAAAACCGTTGCAGATAAGGTTCAAAATAAAGACACAGAAAGTAGGAAAATAAATCTTATACAAGAAGCATTAAGTTTTTTTAGCGCAAAAGAAAAAGTTGCTATAGGAATAGGTTTATCATTTTTTGGCGTTCCAGTTGCAATCATTGTTGCTGCTCTTGCTGTTCCTGATGCAATACTTTATGGTATTCATTTGGGAATTGAAAAAGGTAAAGATGCTATTTTCGAGATCAAACAGAAAAAGGCTGAGAAACTATTGGATGGTACAATATCAACTATAGGATCAGATGCAAATGAAAAATTTATCAATCTTTTAAGCGAAAATCTCAGGGATAGGTTATTGAGATCAGGTTGTGCTCTGGAAGATGTCGGTGATTTTGTTGAAATCAAAGTATCTACCGTTATGGATTTATTGAGTGATTACGCTAAACTCGCAGATAATAAAGAAAACAGAGAATTATTAATAAATGAAATAGCAGAAAATTTAGGGCTCTCCTCTCAAGATAAACCAATATCAGAAATATTGAAAGAAATTAGTGATAGAAATAATCCATTTAATGCATGTAGACCGTATGGAAGATAACGTAGATCAATACACAAGAGAAGGAACGGCTAAGGTTGAGTAGAAACTTGCAATACATAAAGAGCTTAATAAATTAGAGAATCATCATAATATTGACATTGGTACACGAAAACTTAGTCGTTTAATTGATAGACCTTATAGTTCTGGAGAAAAGCTATTTATATCAGGCATTAGTAATAGTCTTTTTAATCTAAGATCTTTACCAACTTCGATAACAGGTCCGATTAATTACAATCAAATGCAGTTTATTGTAGATATTTTTACCAATTTAATTACTGAAGGGAAAAGCGAGATATTTGAAAGAAAAGGTGCAATCAGTGCAATTGATGCAATTCATCAGGAGATAGATAAGGCAATTGTTGAGCAAAGTGTAGAAGGCAGGAAATGGACAAGTATAACAGAAAATGAGAGGTTATCTATGGATAAATCAAATGCACATTTGCCTTAAAAAAACAGTTGCGGATTAGCAAGTGATCCAGGAAATAGGGTAAAATTGCGGTGAATATCTAAAATTATAGGAGGTTACCCATAGATAAAAATATAACTGAATTATTTTGTGTGAAAAATGCTTTTTAGCAGCTTCTGCAAACTAAAGCTACTACTAAATACCTTCAGATCTATTGATAAATTTCAGTACAAGCTTTATGCTATGTAAGTAAAATAATTTCACAAAAGCATGAATTTATATAAAAATTTAATAACAAGTGAATCAGTTGCAGCAGGGCATCCAGATAAAGTAGCAGATCAGATTTCAGATGCTATACTCGATGCATACATTGCAGCTGACTATTCTGCTCGAACCGCAATAGAGACTTTAGTGACTAAGGACAATGTTATTATTGCCGGAGAAGTATTTGGTTCTAATATTCAAAATAGTCAAATTAAAGATATCGTACGCAGTACGATAAAAGAGATTGGTTATGAACATGAAGGGTTCCACTCAGAAAAAGTAAAAGTGCAAATATTACTTCATGAACAATCAAGTGACATTGCAATGGGAGTCGATAAAGATGACCAAGGTGCTGGAGACCAGGGTATAATGTATGGCTACGCTACAACTGAAACAAACAGCCTTATGCCAGCACCTATTTTCTACGCGCATTTGATTCTAAAAAATATAATGAATGCAGTGGAAGAGAAAAAGATTTCGGCACTTGGTCCTGATGCAAAGTCACAAATTACTTTAGCATATGAAAATAATGTTCCGGTCCGTGCTGAAAGTGTTATTGTGTCAATACAACATCCTGAAAACCTGGGTCAATCGAAAGTAAAAGAAATGATTCATCTATATATTGTTTCTTCATTACCTGAAGGGTGGATGTGCTCTGAAGAGAATCTCTTAATTAATCCAACAGGAAGATTTGTTATTGGTGGCCCGGTTGGTGACTGTGGGCTAACTGGCCGAAAAATTATGGTTGATACTTATGGGGGTTGTATTCCACATGGTGGTGGAGCATTTTCTGGGAAGGATGCAACAAAAGTTGATAGATCTGCAGCATATATGGCAAGATACCTTGCTAAAAATATTGTTTTTGCCGGGTTAGCTAAACGCTGCCTTGTTCAGCTTTCTTACGCAATTGGTATGCCAAGGCCGGCTTCATTCTATATTGATACATTTGGTACGAATACAGTAGATGAAGAAAGGATTAAAAAGTATATCGAAAATAACATAGATTTATCAATAAAAGGTATAATCAAGTGCCTATCACTTAACAAACCTATATACAGGCGCACAGCCTGCTACGGACATTTTGGCAAAAAATCTGAAGAGGATGGAGGGTTTTCATGGGAAAAAACGGATTTATCTGAAGATTTAAAAGATTTGAAGAATTATGGTTCTTAATAAAGCATCAAACTTTATTCTGGTAAAAATTCTCGAATAGTTTCAAATAAAATTTTTAGTGATCGATTGTCAGACATATTATGCTCTGCCGACTTTACTAAGTATACTTCAACATCAGTTGATTTAAGTTTTTCAGCTAGATTTAATGAAGTTTGATAAGGAACATCCTTGTCATTAATGCTATGCAATAAACGTACAGGACAATTTATATCTATCGCTTCTTTATTTAAAAGTAGATTTTTCTTACCATCTTCAACAAAATTTTTAGTTATTTTATATATGCAATTTTGGTCATGGTCAGAAGCAAAATCCACCACTCCTTTAGTATTCAAATCTTCCTTTTGTTGATTTGATAAGTAGTTAAATATTAAGTCTTCGGTAAAGTCAGGAGCAGATGATATGCCAATCAGCGCTGCTATCTTTTCTGGTAGCTGAAGAGCGGCAAGTAGCATAAGCCACCCTCCCATACTTGAACCTATAACTATTTGTTCTCCATGCGTTAATTCATTAATTACTCTGATGCAGTTTTTATGCCAATCGCTTATTGTATAATCTGTAAAATTACCACTTGATTGCCCATGACCAAAATAATCAAATAATACAAGCGCTACATCATTTTCCTGGCAAAATTTATATATGGCGTTAACTTTAGTGCCGTTCATATTAGATGCAAAACCGCCAAAAAAAACTATAGAAGCTTTTTTTCCTTGTAGCCTTCTATATGCTATATAGCTGCCATTCTCATCAGATAATTTGGAGTAATCCATAATTATTTTGTTAAAGCAACCGGACTATCACTCATTGAGCGTAAATAGATAATTAGATCTGCAACTTCTTGTGGGTTAGAAATTCCTGCAAATGCCATACGCGTACCTTTTATAAAGCTTTTTGGTTTTTTCAAGAAAGCAAATAGCTCATCATATCCCCAGTTTCCGCCTTTTTCAAGCACTGCTTTTGAATAATTAAATGAGTCACCAAGATGCGCTTTTTTATTTCCAACTACGTTCCATAAATTTGGCCCTACTTTGTTCTTTCCACCTTTTTCAAAGGTATGGCAAGCTATGCATTTTTTTGCTACTGACTTCCCTTTATCGAAATTAGCGTTTTGCATAAGCGCTCCAATGTCCAGTGCTACTTGCTCGATTTTTTGCTGAGGTTCATTTGTTGCTATTATTTGAGATTCAATTTTATATTCTTCCGGACTATACAGCATATCAACTAAATTACTGACTATCATGATAATCAATGCAGATAGTAAAATCGATGCTGCAATTTTATTAAGCTCCATAGTTAATTTTTATCAAACGGTGTTACTTAAATTATGCAAATATTTTTATAAACAGCAAATATTTACAAAGAAGCTGAACATATAAACTCTAAAAAGCCTGAATAACAGTCTGCAATAGAATTATTAAGATACATTTAAAACCTAAAGGTAGAGAGTATCCTCCTTTACATTACACGAGACTGATAGAAAGGATTAGAAGACGGTTGATTATCAAATGGATTACCGTTAGCTTGTGCACAAGAAGGAGGTGGTGACTGAGTCTGTGAATGATTCTGTGTTGTTGTATCCTGTAGATACTTATCAACTGCAACTCCAGCTTTTTTAATATTCTTTAACTCCTCTTCATGTTTCATATCAAATGCAAACCCTCCAAAAGCACATGCAAGAGCATTAACACCAAGAGCTATTAAACCCCAAGTTGGCAAGACCGGATAAACAGTACAAGCAATCAATAATATTAAAGAAACAGCACATCCTGCAAATTCTATGTTTCTAAACATTTTTAATTTATTGTCAAGATAATCTATTTTTTCTTCCTCTTTAGCTTTTTTTCTGCTTATACTATAAGCATAACATGTAGAGCCATGAAAAATCATCATTAGAACTACAGCTAGTATACCTAAAGCCGACGACTTTTTATCATCCTCTGATTCTTGTTTTTTATTTTGATTGTTAGTTTCACCATTATTAACATTGATTATATTCGTAGTGTGGTTAGATCTACTAAATAAAAAATTAAGTAGTAAAAGATCGCACACGTTAATTTGTGAACCACAGTGAGGTGGTGTAGGTGTGTTCTGAGTAGAGTTTGGAGGCTGAGGATGGTTGGTAGATTGCTCACTATGCTGTTGACTTGCATTTTCTCCATTACTTGGGTTTTGAAAAAAACTCTCATATGTATTTTAAAGTCTTCTTTACTCCAACTTAAATCGCTTTGTGAATCGCAATGAAGTACAAATTGTTTAATGTTATCGTACCACCTGATTCTCTTATGAATTCTAGCGCATATCTTTTTAAAGTCTCTTTGTTTTGTGTCATGAAATATCTCCTTAGATTAATAAAAAATTAACTGTCATATATAATGTATATAAAACATACCTCTTTGTCAAGAAAGTTGGTATTTATACTAATTTAGTAATAATCTATTGATATCATTTTGGAACTGTATATCCCTAATCAAACTGCATTTTTAAATTTGATTATAGAGATAAAAAAGAACGCTATAACTAATGCCGCTAAAAGTAAAAGTAAAAAGTAGTTTTTACGTTTTTGATTTTTCATAATTAAAATAAATCGATAGAACAAAGAATGATGCTAGCAAATAAAGCAAATAGATAAGAGATTGAGTATGAAAACATTTTCCTCTGTGAGTCGTAGTTTTTGTGTCTAAAAACAGATACGGCACGCCAAATGAAAATACATCCCTCAAAACAAGCTGCAATTAAGTAAAGCAAGGTCTTTTTTATAAATAAAGCTGGAAGTAAACTAGTTAATACTAATAATATACTATAAATTATTATATATTTTCTAGTTTTGTCCGGACCATACACTATGTTAAACATCGGAATTGAGGCTCTTTTATAGTCTTCAGACTGATTTAAAGACAAAGCCCAAAAATGTGGTGGAGTCCACATGAAAATTATCAAAAATAAAATAAAACTCTCCCAACTTATTGAATTAGTTACAGTTGCCCATCCAATCATTGGTGGAAAGGCACCTGCTGCACCACCAATAACAATATTTTGTGGAGTGCGCCTTTTGAGCCATATTGTGTATATGAAAACGTAAAATAATACGCTGACCGCAAGCAAAGCAGCAGAAATATAGTTTATTGCTATTGCCATAATGAAGACAGATAGTATACCAAGAGCTATACCAAACTCTAATGCATCTTCTGCAAGAACCCTGCCAGATGGTATAGGACGTTTTTTTGTTCTTTTCATTAATATATCTATGTCTCTGTCATACCACATATTTATAGTACCCGCTGCTCCTGAACCAAGAGCAATACAAAGCAAAGATATTAGTTCAAGAAAAGGGTGGGTGCTACCTGGTGCTGCTACCATACCTGCAACTCCAGTAAACATAACAAGGCACATTATTCTTGGCTTCAGCAGGTGCCAAAAATCTAATATTGTTGACTCAGTATTCAATAAAGTGCTTGTATACATTTTATTTTATTACCGGTGGCTTTTCAAATGTATGAAAAGGCGGCGGTGAAGACACTGTCCACTCCAAAGTATCGCCTCCCCATGGATTGTCTGGAGCTTTCTTACCAAATTTCAAGAGATGTATAACGATAAATATGAAAAATATGGCTGCAGCGAAGGATATATACGCACCAATTGAAGATATATAATTCCAAGGAATAAATGCATCAGGATAATCTGGTATGCGCCTTGGCATGCCAGCCAAACCTGAGAAATGCTGAGGTAAAAAAGTTATATTAGTGCCAATGAAAGTTAGCCAAAAATGTATTTTACCAAGGCATTCATTATACATTTTACCTGACATTTTGCCTATCCAGTAATAAAAACCTGCAAAAGCTCCGTATAATGCTGCTAATGACATTACATAATGAAAGTGAGCAACAACATAATAAGTATCATGCATAAGCTTATCTATTCCGCCTTGAGATAGAACTATTCCTGTTATACCGCCCCCAACGAACACAAAAATGAAACCCATTGCAAATAGCATAGGAGTTTTAAATTCAATTGCTCCCCCCCACATAGTTGCAAGCCAACTAAAAACTTTTACACCAGTGATCACGCCAATGAAAATTGTGGCAGTGCTAAAAAATATAGCAGCATTAACGCCAAGACCCACAGTAAACATATGATGAGCCCAAACCATGAAGCCAAATGCTGCTATTCCTATCATTGCAAAAACCATTCCGATGTAACCAAACACTGGTCTATGAGAAAAAGTTGACACAACCTGGCTGATAATACCAAATGCAGGAAAAATAACTACGTACACTTCTGGGTGGCCAAAAAACCAAAATAAATGTTGAAATAACACTGGGTCACCACCAACTGCAGGCTCAAAAAATGCAGTACCAATATTGCGATCAGTAAGTAGCATGGTTATAGCACCAGCCAATACAGGTAAAGCAATAAGTAGCATAAATGCTGTTAATAAAATGGACCATACAAATAGTGGCATTTTAGTTAGTGACATGCCCTTTGCGCGCATGTTAAATATAGTGACTATGAAATTAATAGCCCCAACAATCGAGGATATGCCAGCAACGTGCAGTGCGAATATAGCAAGGTCAACACCAGCACTTGGATGTGACACGATTTGTGATAATGGGGGATATAAAGTCCAACCAGTACCTGGACCTTCACCAATAAAAACTGATAGAATGAGCAAAATAAAAGACGATACCAATAGCCAGAAACTTAAATTGTTCATACGGGGAAAAGCCATATCAGGTGCACCAATCATAAGAGGTACAAACCAATTTCCAAACCCTCCCGTTAAAGCTGGCATTATCATAAAAAATACCATTATTAATCCATGAACCGTGACCATCACGTTATATAATTGGTAGTTACTATTCAGTATATCAAAGTGCATCAGTTGAGTACGCATAATTACGGACAGCAACCCACCGATAACACCAGCCATAATAGAAAAAATAATATACAATGTACCAATATCTTTATGATTGGTAGAAAATAGCCAACGTTTTATACCTTTTGGCACTTCACTCATATCCGTACTCCAAATTTAACTTAGTAATTTTTTACTTTCAATCCATTTATTGAAATCTTCCTTGCTTACCGCTTCAACAACAATTGGCATAAATCCATGCCCTTGGCCACATAATTCGTAACACTGGCCATAATATATACCAGGTTTTTTGATGTTAAACCATGCTTCATTCAACCTTCCCGGTATTGCATCAATTTTTACTCCAAAAGCTGGAACTCCCCAACTATGTATCACGTCCCCAGCTGTTACTTGTAAGCGGACATTAGTGTTGATAGGCAAGATAATATTGTTATCAACAGAGAATAGCTTCAAGTCTCCATCAATAAAATCTTCTTTTCCTTTTATGTAACTGTCAAATGATACACCATAAAATTCAGGATATTGATAGCTCCAATACCATTGATGTACTATAACTTTTAATGTTATGTCAGATTTTGGTACTTTTTCTTGTAATTTAAGCAATTGAGCATTCTTAAAAGCTAAAATACCAACAATGATAGTTGGTATAACAAACCAAATAACCTCTAAAGGAATGTTATGGGTGGTCTTACTTACGCTTGTCACCCTGCTTTTACGGAAACGAAATGCTATGTAAGCGAGAAGCATCCATACAAATAGCATTATAGAAGCCATAATGGCCATTACAAATGTATGCGATTTTACCACATCTTCCATTACTTCAGTTGCTGGATCAGGAAATCCAAATTGCCAAGAAACAGGGGCAGAAGCAAATGGTATACTCGAAAAAAATATTATTATTAGTACAAGCAACTTCACCATATTTTCTGTTTTTTTGGTACAAATCAAGCAACCTACTATATAATAGTATATATAAAGTTACTATGCAAATAGAGATTAGCTGTGTGGTTAATGATTTTTTAGTGTTCAACATGTATAATAAAAAGATATTACCTTAAGGGAGAACATTTATATAAAATCATCATAATTTAAAATATTATAATAATTTATGTTAAAAAGATAACAAGATATTGCATATTAAGTATTTACTTTAATTGAATTATATAATAAATTTAATAGTGTCTGTTACTGCTAATAACCCTCTAGCCTCACACCTAAAAAGCAGTAACAGACACTATTAAACTTTACGGCAATTCTATAGTATGTAGAATAAAGAAATTTATAGATTTCTTATTTATATTTTACGGTGCAATTTATTAATTAACTTTTAACGATAGTGCAACGTTTAAAGCACAAATTAAGGATCTATAAAAATAATTTTATAATACAATACTAATGTTACCTATCTTTTTTAACCTATTGTTGTAATCTCAACTATGTATTACGCTAGACATGGAAAAATGCGAGTGGCGGTTTAGCATAATCCAACAAAGAGAAAAGGCTACTCCTTTCTTAGCATTTCATACACAGAGCCTTTAGATTTAATATGAAGCTGAGCTGCTACTAATTTTGCAACTGGCACTCTATAAGGAGAGCATGATACATAATTCAAGCATGATTCAATAAAAAATTTTATAGATTTTGGATTCGCTCCATGTTCTCCGCATATACCAAGTTTAATGTCTTTTCGGGTTGTTTTGCCTCTTTCAATGGCTATCTTTATTAGTTCACCAACTCCTTCAATATCTAATTCTTCAAACGGGTCGTTATTGAATATATTATTCTCCTTATAAGAACCAAGAAAATTAACTGAATCATCTCTTGATAATCCCATGGTAGCTTGCGTTAAATCATTAGTACCAAAACTAAAAAAATCTGCGTATTTTGCTAATTTATCAGCAATTAATGCAGCTCTTGGTAGTTCTATCATTGTTCCAATTGAATATTTTACATCGAATTTCTCAGCTTCTTTTTTTACTAATTCACATATTAAAATGAACTCTTTTTCGCTCATAATAAAAGGGATCATAATTTCAGGTTCGATCTCTACTTTTTTTTCTTTTTGTAGTTCATTTGCAGCACTGAGTATGGCTCTGATTTGCATGCCATATATTTCAGGATGAGAAATAGCAAGTCTGCAGCCACGATGCCCCAACATTGGATTTTTTTCTGATAATTGTTCTATTTTATTTTTCACTACTTCGACTGACTTCTTTAGCGACTTAGCGATTTTTTCTATGATAGATTGATTGTGAGGTAAAAATTCATGCAAGGGTGGATCAAGTAAGCGTATTGTGACTTCTTTATTCTCCATAATAGAAAATATTTCTTTAAAGTCAGATTTTTGCATTTCTTCTAACTTACCTAATGCATTTGCCCTTTCATTTTCATCATCAGCTATGATCAACTTTTGTATAAACTCAATTCTGTCACTTGCAAAAAACATATGCTCTGTGCGGCATAAACCTATACCTTCTGCACCAAATTCTTTAGCAATTTTTGCATCCTTTGGAGTATCAGCATTTGCTCTTACTTTTATTACTTTGATTTCATCAATCCAATCCATTACTGTTTTAAATTCTTGCGACAATTTAGGCCAAATTGTAGGAAGAATACCAAGCATCACTTCTCCTGTTCCTCCGTTGATGGTAATTTGGTCGCCTTTGTTTACTTTTATCTCTGCTAACGAAAAAAAAGTCTCACTTTTATCAATATGAAGTCCACTTACACTGCATATACAAGGTTTACCCATTCCACGCGCTACAACTGCAGCATGAGACGTCATTCCTCCCCTTGCTGTTATGATACCGCTTGCAGCATCCATTCCATTAATGTCTTCAGGACTTGTTTCGGATCTTACTAAGATAACTTTTCTACCTTCTTTTGCAGCTTCTTCAGCATCGCTTGGGCTAAATACCACATACCCGGAAGCGACCCCAGGAGAAGCAGGCAGACCATTTCCGATCACTTTTTGATCACCCTTAGAGTCCAGAACCGGATGCAGTAAGTTATTAAAAATTTTGGTATCAACTCTAAGAATTCCTTCTTCTTTTGTAATGATACCTTCGTTTACCATATCAACTAATATGCGAACAGTAGCTTCAGCAGTGCGTTTGCCAGACCTGGTTTGTAAAATCCATAACTTGCCATCTTGAACAGTAAATTCAATGTCCTGCATATCCTTATAATGCCCTTCAAGCTTTTCACATACACCCAATAGTTCTTTATAGATATTCGGCATTAATTTTTCTAGAGTATTTTTCTGCTCTCCACCAACTGGCATAGGAGTGTAAACACCAGAGACTACATCTTCACCCTGAGCATTGACTAAAAACTCACCAAAGCATTTTTTTTCACCGGTGGAAGGATTACGTGTAAAGATCACACCAGTTGCAGAATTGCTATCCAAATTGCCAAAAACCATTGCTTGCACGTTTACTGCAGTGCCAAGATCTTCAGAAATATTATGTATTCGTCTATAGGAGATAGCTCTATCGTTTTTCCAAGATGCAAATACCGCATTCACCGAATTTAATAATTGCTCCTCAACACTCTGTGGAAAATGCTTTCCTGTATTTTCATATACTATGTTTTTGAAGTCATTAACTATCCTTTTTAAGATATTAACGTCAAGGTCAGCCAAACTGTTTACTCTGCCTTTTTGCTGCTCACTATTAATAATGTCTTGAAATAAATGATGATCAAGCTGCAGAACAACATTGGAATACATAGTGATAAAACGGCAATAACTATCATAAGCAAAACGCTCTCCACTTTTTTTTGCAAGCCCAACAACAGTGTCGTCGTTTAATCCGACATTCAAGATGGTATCAAGCATACCTGGCATTGAATTTACACTACCAGAACGTATAGAAACCAGGAGAGTATTGCTTGAGTCTCCAAACTTACAACCGATGTCATTCTCAAGTATTTTCATGTAGTCTTTAATTTGGCTACATACGTCATTCCAGCACGTGACACTATCTTTTTTCTGGATCCCAGTGTCAAGCACTGGGATGACACCTGACTCTACGAGAAGCTTATCATCTTGATGATAACTCTTACAAGCAGAAGTAGAAATTGTAAAACCAGGTGGAACAGGAATGCCAATATTACACATTTCTGCTAAATTTGCTCCCTTTCCTCCCAGCAGATTTTTCATCTCTGCATTGCCTTCGCATTTATTCTGGCTGAAGTAATATACTAACTTTTCTTTCATTGTTTTGGATTCTTTTGTAATAAACATACTGTATGACTCCAATGTTATCAATAAACCTTTTTAAGTTTTGCTAAATTTGGCAACAGCATTTCTTGTTATTGTCTTAGTAACTAGAACTTGTATCTTTGATCATCTTTTCCTTAATGAAGTAGCATAACTCTAAAAACTATAGAGTAATAAATAATTTGTACGTACTGTTGAAAATTATTCTTCAATAATCTCTTTTTCTTTTAATAAATCTTGCAACTCACCTTTTTCATACATTTCTTTGGTTACATCGCAACCGCCAATAAACTCTCCTTTTATGTATAGCTGTGGAATTGTTGGCCAGTCAGAAAATTTTTTTATGGATTCACGTATGTTATTATCCTCCAGTACGTTAATACCCTTAAACTTTACATTCAATTTATTAAGAATTGCCACTACAAGTCCGGAAAATCCACATTGAGGAAAATCAGGGGTGCCCTTCATATATAAAACTACAGTATTTTCTGCTATATCATTTTCAATTTGCTTTTTGATTTGATCAAAATTATCCATAAAATTACCTCAATCTTGAATATTAGTTTCTAATTGCAAAGCATGTATAGATTCTCCTTCTAAAGCTTTATATACCATTCTGTGCTGCTCTATTTTTGTTTTTCCAAAAAAGCACTTTGAAGTTATTTTTAAATGGTAATGATCATCATCGCCAGCCAGATCGTAAATTTCTATATCAGCACCAGGAAACGATTGCTTAATGATTTTCTCTAGTTCATGAATTGCAATAACCATTTATCTACTTTAGCTTACAACACCTTAATTATAAGCAGGAAATCGCTTGGTGCAATTAAATTATTAAGTATATAATGTAAGGTTTCACATTAAAGTTTAGATGAAATTTAGATATTACCTTATAGCACTATCTTTATCATTACTGTTGCAAAATAGTGCGAGTGGAAAAGTTATTCTTGATAAAGAGGTATTTTATGCAGAACTGGATGCAAAAGTAGATTACAAATTTGATTATGCTTTTCAGAATTCTGCCTACTCTCAATATAAACCTCAAGATAAAACGTCGAATTACTCAGACTTCCGCTTTCTCTATCTACAGCGTGTCTATCCAAATACACAAATGGGATTTAATGTAAAAGTGGGAATCAAAGATATTCTGCAATTCAGAACATTGGATCTCACTATGGAAAAAATTATCGAAAAGCTAAAAGTGGAAGAAGGGTATTTCATTATCAGAAATAAAAATCTTGGGTCAATTGAATATGGTAGAAGAAGTATGGTTAGTCAGAGCATGCTGATCAATACTTCAAAAATTTATGCAGCCGCTGGAGGAGTAAATGGTGATTGGGCAAATTACGCAAATTTGCGTGGTGGCAGAGATGATAAAATTGATTGCGAATCAAAAAGTGATAGACCAAAAAAATGCGATGGTGCTGGCTACGATAAAGACAAGATTTTTTGGGTAAAACCAAATACCTATAGCTACTATCATGGAATAGAATTAGGATTAAAACAATTGGTAGTAAGTTATATTTTCCCTGAAGTTTATAATTTTCAATTGGGTTTAAGTTATGTTCCAGGAAAAAGTAGCCTCAATTACAGCAACTTAATTGCTGGTGGTCTTTCATATTGGAATAGTCTGTCTAATGATATTAAATTTACCACTGCTTTAACAGGCGAATTTGCAAAGGGAAATTTAACTAATTGCTCAGATGGAACTTCTGAAGGTTATGAATGCTATAATCAATTAACACATTGGAATTTCGGAATAAATTTAAATTTTTTTAATTTTGACGGAATTTTTTCTTATGGAAGCGGTGGCAAATCTGGTATGAAGCTTCATCCAGAAATAACTGATACATATTATACGAATGCAGGTGTTGCCTATCGTTCTGACTCTAGAAAAGTGAGTTTAACTTACTTCAATAGCAGCAGAGAAGTTGATGGAAAAGGGAAAAAGAAATTAACATCATATGCTCTCAGTCTTGAATATCCATTTGCTTTTGGCACCTCGTACTATTTTGATATTGTAAAATTTAATACAGATGAGCCAGAGATCATAAATAATAATTCTGGTTATGTGCTTTTAGCTGGGTTAAAATTTAGCTTTCAATAAAGATTGCTGCTAGAATGCAGCAATCTTTATGTATTTGTTAGATAAAAGTGTGATCGTGATAAGTTGGACAATCAAGCATGTTTGCTAGTCCATTTTCTAGATAAAGATTATATTCATCATGATGACCAGAAAATTCAGCACTATCTTGTGTTTCTAAGCTGAAACCATCTTTACTTGACAGTAATGAGTAGCTTAAATGATCTATTTTGCTAATGCTGTTTATCACCTTGCCATCCTTACCGGATATCGCTAAATCATAATGGTCGCCGTCCTTCATGATTTTGATGGATATTTTATCTTCAGGTAATACTAAAAGCTTCTTTTCTTGATTATCATGAATAACAAAATTACCTTTTTCAAAATAATATTTATCTTCTGGCAAGGTTCCAACTTTATAATTTGAAGCATGCAACTTATGCCAAAACTCCAACACGTAGTTTTTTCAGCCCCTTCTGCTTTATCATATAGTCCCTTTATGTCATAATAATCTATTTTAATGTCAGCCTTTTGTTTTCCTTCTGAGTCTTGATCGCGGCTTTTTTCTATTTTTAAGATTGTGTCTTTTAAAACCATTTTTTCTTGCGCTTTTTCTTCTGATAAAGCGATTCTTTTTGCTCTTGTTAACCCAGGAGGTAAAACTGATTGATCAGATTGCATTTGATCTTCCTCCGCACTAACTTTTGGCTTAGATTCTACCTCTTCTGTATCTGACCACCAATTTGAAAGCCAGCTTGAGACTTCGCTAGCAATATCAGTAACAATTTGTACACCATCACTGAATCTGCTGCTGATTCCATCAATAATTCCCTGTGTTGATTCCTTAGTTATTTGTACACCTTGGCTGAAAGTTTCCTTAATGCCTTGTGTTGATTCCTTAGTTATTTGTACACCTGTGCTGAAAGTTTCCTTAGTAGTTCGATCGGAGATTTCCTGAGATGTTTCAAATGCACCACCCTTATCTTCTTCTTGAAGATGCTGCTGTTTTTGACTTCCAGGAGCTCTGTCAAATACACCATTCCCACCTTCTTCATGAAGACTCTGCTGTTTTTGACTTCCAGCAGCTGTGTCAAACACACCATCGTTCCCATCTTTTTCTTGAAGATTCTGCTGTTTTTGACTTTCAGCTTTTTTACTTTCTGTAAATATTCTCTGATAATCCGTATACCCTCTATTAGTATCACCGATATCCCCATTACCTTGGTCGAAAGTTATTCTTCTACTTCCATCTCTCATATCTTCTACTTCAACTTGAGGAGAAACAGATGCTAGAAAATCACTGTAGCTGTAGTTAAAATCGGCAGAGAAGAATATTTTACCTTTAAAATTATGAAAGTTATTAGATAACATTCCGATTTCTTCATCATTATTATCAAATAACTTTACCTTAGCAGAATATATTTGGCCTCTTATCCTAATTATTTCACCAGCGGAATTTCTTGGTATGTTATAATCATCAGGATCATGCTTTATTGCAAATAGCCTTCCAGGTTGGTACTTATCAAAATTTAGAAGACCTATATTTACGTGTTTATGTGAATATTCTCTTTTTTCATACTCATGTGCAAATATTGGATCAATATATCTATATTCATCTGGTATGTAACTGTATTCAGTACCATATGAATCAGATCGAACCAATTTATATCCCCCATCTTTTTGCACTAATTTTAGGTGAGTAACACTTTGTGGTAATTGAAATCTGACGTTTGCTCCACGATCGTGGATGAACATGTCACCTTCTTCACTGATATAAAAACCCATATTTTTGAATGTGTATAAGGTTTGACCTACTTGCTTTACAAATGCTTCATGCGTATCATCATCTGTTCTAGCTGTGAATCCTTTTCTTCTCTATAGCTAACTAACGCCCTTTCATATTCTATGTCCTTCTGCTGATCCAATTCCTCCAGTTTGTCATAATATTCTTTTTCTAAATTCTTCTCTTTGATTCGATAAGATTTTCCTAAATTTTCACCATATTTTGGTAATATTTCCGTTAGAATCTGCTTCTTATACTCATGACTATCTTTATACTCTTACCATGTTGGTCAGAGTAAGTGAGCTTATGTTTTCCATCTGGAGTACTTACTACTTTTAAAAAATTAAATTCTCCTTTTGATATACGTAAGAGATCGCCTGTTGCTCTGTTAGTTGTGCGAATACCATCAGAATTTGACGTATGCTCCACAGGAGAAAAACTTCCAACTTTTTCTCCATCCATTGTTTGTATATCAGCTATATAGTATGATACATCTTTGATTTCTCCATATACTATTTCTTTTTTAGTTGCTATAAATTCTCCTTTTGTAACCTGCAAAGCATTAATATCTTGCATTGCAGTTTCTGTGTCATTTTCAGCAAGCCAGCTTTTAAAAGTAGCATCGTATCCTTTGATTTCCTCTAAAAGGTCTTGTGATTTATACGAATCACCTGCACGTAAAGCGCTCAGGTAGTCGCTGATCAAATTTGGATGCTTCTCTTGTAAATACATTATCAATGGATGACCAATTTTGTAAGCTAGGATGTGTGCTTCGCTATCATCTGAATAACTTAGATTTAATATTGTGCTTAAATTCAAATTTGCAGCTTCGGTTCCGTCAATACTTGACCCTTGAGAGTTAAATTTATGATCTGAATAATGCTCAAAGTAATCTGCAATTCCTTCCATTAACACTGTAGGTAAAATTTTACCGTCTGTAGCTAAAAAGGTTAAACCATGTGCAAATTCATGCTGAAGGTTGTGAACTCCACCTTTCTGATAGACATACATTTCAGCAAAAATATCAGTACTTCCTCTGTAATAACATTTACCCCCTTCATCTCCAAGGCCAAAATTGAAACCTCTGTTTTCACCAAGATGGGTATAATCAGCTTTATCATCAAACATATAAATTTTAAATGTTTGTTCTGATCCGCTGCGTTCTAATCCGAAAGCACTTTTAAAATTAGAGGCCGCCTCTCTGATCTCACTTTCGATTTTAGCAATTTTACTTGCTCTTAAATTGTGAGAATAAACCTCTACTTTTATATTTAAACCTGGAATCTTTATAACATGCGGTGAATTAAATCCATTACCATTGTTGTTAAAATATGCTTCTTTAGTTATATCTTTATTTACTTGTTGATTAATTCTCATAACCTTACCTCTAAATCTCTAATTTACTAAATCAATTGTAGGGTGCCTCCCTATAAGAAAGAGTAAATTTCCATGTTGAGATAATTTGTATTTTAGTAAATATATATAAAGAATTAATTTAATATGTAAAATATAAAATATAATTAACAGGCGACAATAAAGTCTCTATATAATGTTACTGCGGGAAAAATTATAATTCCATAAATAAAAGTAACAAAATCAAGGAATGCAATAAGCTTCTTCAGCACTTTTTTAATATTGAATAAATTTATTAGTTTGTTGAAAATTTCTTTTCATGTATAAATTTATAGAAGATTTGTAAAGAAGGTTGTTTTATGAACAAAATTATAGAAATTAGAGCACCAAAGACTCTCGGTGGTGAATCAGTCACAGAAGGCGTAGTTAAGATCAAAAAAAATATTGGCGAAGATGTTAGAGTAGATGAGTTAATCTTTGAAATTGAAACTGATAAAACAGCACTTGAACTAACTGCGGAAGCTTCAGGGCAAATTACCGAATTTTGTGTAAAGGAGGATGATGTAATAAGTCCAGATCAACTATTGGCAAAATTTTCTGTTGGTGAAGCAATGGCCGAAGCAAAAAAAGAAAATAAAAGTGAAACTGCTAAAAAAGATGCTCCGTCTGCTCGCAAAATTATGAATGAAAATGCAATTAGTCTAGGAAATGTGAAAGGAACTGGTATGGGAGACAGAATAACAAAAGCAGATGTTATAGGGCATATGAATAAGAGTGTGGCTGCAGAGCAGCAACCTTCAGCAAAGCAATATGAAGTGCCAAAAGCCAGGGTAAGCGGAGAACGAACAGAAGATCGGGTTAAAATGAGTAAAATAAGACAAGTAATAGCTGCTCGTTTAAAAGCATCGCAGAACACTGCTGCAATACTCACTACATTTAATGAAATTGACATGAAAAATGTGATGGATTTGAGAGCAAAGTATAAAGACACTTTTGAAAAGAAGCGTGGGATAAAGCTGGGCTTTATGTCATTCTTTATAAAAGCGGCAGTGCAGGCATTAAAGGAAATTCCAGAAATTAACGCTGAAATATCAGGAGATGAAATCATATACAAGCATTATTATGATATCGGTGTTGCGGTTGGAACTGATAAAGGTCTTGTAGTACCGGTTATCTGCGATGCAGATAAACTGTCATTTGCTGAAATAGAGTTAACTTTAGTGGCTCTTGGTAAAAAGGCGCGAGAAGGCAAATTGCAGGTATCTGAAATGGAAGGCGCAACGTTCACTATTTCAAATGGGGGAGTATATGGGTCATTACTATCTACTCCTATAATCAACCCTCCGCAGTCTGGAATACTTGGAATGCATACAATACAAAATAGACCAGTTGCTGTTGGTAATTCAATAGAAATAAGGCCTATGATGTATATTGCCTTATCGTATGATCACAGAATAGTGGACGGTAAAGGAGCAGTTACCTTTCTTGTGAAAATTAAAAATTATATAGAAGATCCAAGTAGATTAGTTTTGGAAGTATAACTTAAGTTCTTAGCAGCACTTTTAGCATTATACTTAGATATCCGTTCAGCGGAGCGACTAAGAAACAACAGCCATCGTGTGAACGGTTATACCCTATTTTCCTGACCATTTGCTCATCTGCAACTGGGATTATTATCCTCTGGTGTTAAGTCAGGATAAAACGTAAGTATAGCATCGTTTTTTCTGACAAATACTGATTGATAATTGTCATTTTCCATTTTATATAGGCATGTTCCATCTTTTCCTAATTCTTTGAATGCTTTAGTTGCATGAACCAAAATATCATCGGCATGAAGATTGTGTGCATACCCATCTGGACATTTAACTTTTACTGCACCATTTTGATCTAGGTATTGTACTCCAAGAGTATAGACTGGCGGTTTGACGTCTAGCTTGTTACATAAAGACTTATCATTCCAAAGTGCACCTGCCCATTTCTCTTCTTGAGCTTCAGCGTATCTACCTACAAAATGCATGCCGCCTAACTTACGCTCATCTGGCTCGCCGCAAAAAATATGTCGAAATCCTACCGTTTCTTGTTCAGTGCCGCTATTAGTAAACCAAATTTGAGTCAGCTCATCTTTAAATAATTCCAAATCTGCATTAGGGGTAATAACTTGGTGATCAAGTCTATTATATATTTTTTCTACTATTTCTTTATTTTGTGGGCAGTTAAGCAAAATTTTAAATCCTCCTTGTCTGGATGCGTCCCCCAATTTCCACACACTTTTAAAACTCCTCTATCAAAGTGAGTTAGTTCTGGAGGTAATGGTATATAGTCTGGTCCTGAAGGGTCTGTTTTGAAAAATGGCTCAAAATTTATTTCAGTACTTTTTTCTGTATAATCAGCTTGAAAATAATGGCTTTCAATATAAAAGATAAATCCTGTTACTGGTATGATTAAACATAAAATTAATTTTACTACCTTAGGCACAACTATAACGCATTATAAAAAAGCTAGGGTACGACGAACAATTTAAAAAAGCTTTAATCAAGGATTAGTTATGTTTTAGCGCAGCAACACCAGGTATTTCATCTCCACTAAGCCAGCTTAAAAACGCACCTCCACCAGTGGAAACATATGTAAAATCTTTGTCTGTAAGGCCTGAAGCGTTCATTGCCGATAGACTATCTCCCCCACCTATAACGCTGGTCAATTTTATTTTATGTGTTAGGTTACTTACTGTCTTCATTACCTCTATTGTGCCATTTGCAAACGCTGGATGCTCAAATACACCAAGGGGTCCATTCCATAGCAGAGTATTACTATTTGCTATTATATCACATATTTTACTTAAAGTTTGTGGCCCAATATCTAAGATTATATCATCTTTCAAAATGGAGTCAGCCTTTCTTAAAATACTGGTGCTGTAATCAGAATTTACTGAAACTAATACATCTTCCGGTATGATGATTTTGCAATTATTATTACTTGCTGTTTCAATGATCTGGGATAAAAAATTATCAACTCCGTTTTGGGAAAATGATTTTCCTATATTCACCCCATTAAACAGCAAAAAATTATTCGCAATTGCACCGCCCAGTATAAGGCAGTCAACCTTTTCTGCCAGCTTTATAAGCATCTTTATCTTAGTTGATATTTTTGCACCTCCAACTATTGCAGTAATAGGTTTTGCCTGAAATGATACCGCACTTTCAAGATATCGAAGCTCGTCCTGTAAACAAAATCCTGCGTATGAAGGTAAAAATTCTGTAATCCGCGTAATAGAAGCATGAGCCCTATGAGAGCAAGAAAATGCATCATTTACATATAAATCAGCTATTTGTGATAATTGTTTTGCAAAATTTAGGTCGTTTTGCTCTTCCTGCTTATAGAATCTAAGGTTTTCTAGTAGTATTATATCCCCTGAGCTCATCTCATTAACTGCATTTTGTACTTTTTTGCCAACACAATTATCAACAAATTTTACTTCTTTATTGAGTGATTCTGACAAAGCTTTTACAACGTTTTTCAGTGATAAGTTAATGTCCAGACCTTTTGGGCGTCCAAAATGTGATATAATGACAACTTTTGCATTTCCATTTACTAAATATTGAATAGTAGGTAACGCTCTTACAATACGGGTGATGTCACAGATTTCCCCATTTTTTATAGGAACGTTAAGGTCTACTCTTAGTAAAACAACTTTGTTGTGAAAATCACAATTATTTATGCTAGTTATACTAATTATGAAATTAAAGCTATAACTCCACTATACAGCAACTTTACCTAAAGTAAAGTTTGAACTTAGATTAATTTTAAGCATCATGCATCTTAAACAATTTCATATTATTGACAGATTATGTAAAATAAAATAGTATGATTACATAAATACGTTTGTGAGGTTGATATGACAAATGAATACATAGAATTGTGGACTAAAAAGCATGGTGAGAGTTGTTGCGACTATATGCTTTCACGAATGAAGTCTTCATCACTTAACGAAGTAGCAGAGTTAGCAAAAAACATACTTCTTGATGGTAAAAGAACTAAAAATATTGAGCTAAAGCAGGATCACTTAGCTTTATCAAATTTTACACTCTCTTCTGGAGTTACAGGGTTGTTCGCTTCTTTACTTATGCCTATATTTTTTAAAAATGGTTCAATTGGAACATCTGCTCTAAGTACACTAACAGTTTTTATATCTTCTATAATGAGTCGTAAAACTCTTGTTAATATAAAGGATTTAGAAACATATGCATCTCAACAATGTAATATATCTATTACCAAGCACGAGGTCAACGCAGTTACAAATGCATTATTAACGAAAATTAGAAGCTATCCGGATCCCACTCCTTATGTTCCTTCTAGATATATAAAGCATCAGCATATCAAAAATCTATCCAAATTAATGAGACAAGCTGATATTTCTCATATATCCTCTTTATATAATGATGAGCAAAACATAAAGTCTCTACTCAATGAAATATTTTCTGAATTTAAATGCTCTAAAGAAATTAAAATTTATAAACAGAGTAAAAACCTGTCATTAAAAATTTTTGTTACAGGGCTATTTTTTGTATGCTTATCTCTATTATGCGATAAAGCATACAAAGCCAGTGAGGTTCCAGAACTAAGCGAAAGTTATGTTCCAGCAATGGTTGGTGGTGTAAGTATGCTTATGGCATTATACTCTCTTGTATGGTACCTTTATGATGAAATTTTGTTACGCTCATCAAAAAGAGACTTAAAAAACCGGCTTTCTACCCCTATTGCTAAAAACGAAATGGAGGAAGTTAGCTCAGATATTCAGGTATCGTCTACAACAAAGGACGGCAATCCTCATTCATTATACCATCAAAGACGTGAAGAGGTATTTCATATAACATGACCTGAATACTTTCAAAATTAATCATCTGAGAAACATAAACATGATGAACAAAGAGAGAATCTGAAAGAAGAGAAGTTTTATTGGTTAAAATGAATAGATTAATTTTCAATCAGATATAAGCATTTTACGTAAAACACTGGACCTTGTAACTCCTCAAAAGGAAATGTTCAAAAACCCATATGCGTCAAGTTAAGGAAATTGGTAAGTGTAAGTTGAGTTTTCTATGTTATTTGTAGAGATGATTGTCACCGGATTATAATAAATTCTTATAAAAATATTTAAATAGTTAATTCTATTTTATTAACTTTGTTCCTAATTTTCCTTAACTTGACGCGTATGGTTTATTTAACCTCTCTGGTTATTACAACCTTATTATTTCTCGTTTATAAAATCAAAAATAACTTAAACGGATTTAAGTTAGCACTATTGCAGTTTACGTTAGATCTTAATGACTCTTTTATACGTTCAATTGTTTTACTATCAGGAGGGAATTTGCATGCAGCCAATCACCTTATATAACTATGTTTCTGACACTTTCAACGCTTATGGGAGCTTACCCTATTTTCCTAGCTTTTTCACCGCTTTTTGATCCAGAGTTGGGGTTATAAGGTGATGATTGTTGAATAGCGTTTCACAGGGGTGCTCTTATTATTTTGGTTAGCTATAAAAAATAATTAAAAAAAATTAATAGAATCTTTCACGTGAAATGTTTTATTAAAAAGTTAAAGGAGTATAGATCCAAGATCTATTGATAAATTCTACACCGTATAATGATCATGGTATAGAAGATTGCATGCTTATCAACTTCTTACTAGACGTCTGTAAGTTAATATAGAGGCGGATATGAATATTGAAGAATAAGTGCCAACTAAAATACCAAAAAAGATGATCATGCTAAAATCTTTAACTGTATCCGTACAAATCAATATCAAAGGAATAGCAGCAAGAAGCGTTGTACCAGAAGTTAATATAGTGCGAGATAGCGTAGCGTTTATACTTGCATTCACTACTTCATCCATCTGCATGTTTTCATCATTTTTTCTATATTCTCTAATGCGGTCATATATAACTACCGAGTCATTGATTGAATAGCCGATAACTGTAAGTAATGCAGCAGTTGATGAAATATTAAATTCAATACCAGTAAGACTGATAAAACCGATAGTTAAAATTACATCATGAATCAGTGCTGTTGTTCCACCAAATCCACACTGCCAATTGAACCGAAACCAAACGTAAAAAAATATTCCAACCAGAGCAATTAACATAGATAATATTCCTTCAAATATCTGTGTTGAGCTTATCTGAGGACCTACATAGTCTACTTTACGATAGGTTATAGAATAGCCTACTTTTTCTTCTAATGTGCTTTTTATTTTTTTTACTGTATTTTCATCACCTTGATCTTTGAAGCGTATAATTAAGTTATCACCTGCCTTTGAACTCTGTATTGTGAAACCATTTTCTTTCAGTGCTTCAAGAACAGTTAAATCTTCCTGAGATTTTATTTCTATTAAAATTCCGCCTGTAAAGTCTATTCCTAAATTTACTCCACGTAACGTAATAGTGAATATTGAAAGTATTATCAGAATAATGCTGACCCATGTAGTTAACTTTTTATATTCGCTGAACTTTATATTCAGGTTATCTGGAATAAGCCTAAGTACCATATTTTTTGTCTTAGATAGTTGCTTGTAATTCACATTGAGCAAAAAAGAAAGTTATTTCTCTATTAGCATTTTCCAAACTATCTGAGCCGTGTACTCTGTTTTCACTAATATCTTCGGCAAAATCACCCCTGATAGTACCCTTATTCGCTTGTTTAGGATCCGTAGCTCCCATGATTTCTCTATATTTACTTACCGCATTTTCACCAAATAAAACTTGTACAATAACAGGATCAGAGGTCATAAATTCAACTAATTCACCAAAAAAAGGCCTGTCTTTATGAATTTCATAAAATAATTCTGCTTGCGTTTTAGTTAGCAACATCATTTTTTGTGCTATTATTTTCAGCCCAGAATTTTCTATGTAAGAATTTATTTTACCTGTAATGTTATTTCTTAACGCATCAGGCTTTAATATCGAGAGAGTTTTTTCAATTGCCATATTATTTTCTTATTTTAAAGTATTATACAGCATTATATTGAAAAATTTAGGTTTTATCAAACCTTAACTACATTATATACAGCTAACACAATACCTAAGCCAAATTTATTAAGCAACTAAGTTGCTTAATTTAAAACTTAAGATTAATAGTCAATTTTTTATCTTCTGGCCTTATTTGTAATATGGCTATTAGACCAATCAACAGGCAAAAGATTATAACACCATATTCCTTTATCATTTGCTTTTGAAAGTACTATACTACGTTTAGCACGGAACAGAAAAATCTGTCAAACCAGGAAAAAACTCCCTATTTAGATACAAGGTCTGTTGGTTGAATTGATACGATTTTATATTTCAAGATTAAGGGAAAGCTTGTTTGGATAGCTATATTAAAATTCTAAAATATTATAACTTCAGGTTATAAAAAAGAAAAAAGGCTTGTTGTTAAATCTTCAACCCAAATAACCATGCATTCTATCTTTTTATTTGGGTATACCTCTTGCACTAAAATTTTATAGGTGAGCATTTGTTTTTCTATTTCATTTAGCGATAAGGCAGAAACATTACGATGTGATTTATAATCAATTATCATTACCTTGTCTTGCATTATGCACAGCCTATCTAATCGCACTAGTACCGCTTCGTTATTAATTACACCATTAAGTGAAATTTCAGACTTACCCTCTAAGTCGAATAAATAGCCATACTTTTTGTCAAAGGCTAACACCTTATCATAGATTTCACACTTATCCTCTGCAACATTTATGCTTTCAAGATATTTTTTGATCCAATTTTCTCTTCTAGCTTTTTCTATTTTAGGCAAGTATTGCAGTATGCTATGAATTATTTTTCCACGAGTAAAACCTTCTTCGTGTTTAGCTCTTTCTTCAACAAGAACTTTCCCCAAATTTTGTGGTAGTGAAACTACCGGAACATCAAAATAGTCACGTTTTTTATAAATATAAGGATAGTTTGGATTTATACATAATATTTCTGTTTTTTCTTTAAACATCGGATATAAGTTTGCCTGTTTCTTTTCATATGGTGCTTCATATGAAGTTATTAGATCATACCAAGAACCCTTTTGTATTGGCTCTTTACTTAAAATGTATAGTTCATCTTCTGCACGCGTGAGCGCAACGTATAACAAACGCAGATATTCGTTATAATCTTCATTTTTCTTCTCTCCTTTTACTTGATCACAGTATGCATTGTTATTTTTTCCGCACCAAAATGGCACTCCTGACTGATCAAATATGATGCTCTCACTATTTCTTGGAACTGTATTTGTATCAACCAAAAACACTACCGGAGCTTGCAGACCTTTTGACTTATGAATTGTCATTACTCGCACAGCATTACGCTCTGATTGCATATCATTTTTGATCTCTGGGTTACTTTCTTTTACCCATTGAACAAATGCTTGAAGTGACGGTGTATTTTGATGTTCAAATTGCAGTAATAAATTCATGAACTCATCTATCACTTCAAAGCACTCAACACCCAGCCTTGAAGCAAATTTCTTCTTACCTGCGCGCAGTATATGTGTGAACAACATCAGAGGAGATTTTACAGTAGAAAGGTTTAGAATATCATTTAATTCATTATAAATATCTTGAGAATAATCCTTCAGCCTTTCCCATAAAGATTGTTCTTTGCGGTTGTATGCGATATTAAATAAATCCTCCTCAGTGAAATTAAATAACGGTGACTTTAAAGTGTTTGCAAGAGCTAAATCATTTGCTGGAAGAAGTAAAAATTCAGCCAAGGCTATCAAGTCTTGCACTGCTATATAATCCATAATTCTGAAATAATCGCGACCAATAACCGGTATGTTTGCCTTTTTAAGTTTGCTAATAATGTAATCAACTAATACATTTCGTTGCCTGACCAAAATCATGATGTCTTTTGGTTCTATATGACGATCTTTAGCAACCAAAATACGGCCATCATTTAACCAGTTATGGATTTTTTTAGATATTGTCTGAGCAAGTAATCGATCCGATATTGTATAGCTTCCTCTATCTGCTGGACTAACTTTCAAAGCTTGGTGCTCTTCGCTCTTACACCTTGGTAATGATGGCCAAATTTCTACATATCCTTGGCAATTTTCCCTATGCGGAATATGTTTTATCTCATTATGATTGAAGGATATTTCTTCTTGAAAGTTGCAAAATATTCTATCTACAAGCGCTAAAATTTCCGGAGTTGATCTAAATGATTTCTCAAGTTGGCATGATATCCAATCTATCCCGGCAGTTTTTACGCGAAAATATTCCTGCATATAATTGAATAAGTAAGGATCGGCTCCCTGAAACCTGTAGATAGACTGCTTTACATCTCCCACTACAAATAAGGTACGTTTTTCTTCGCCACCAGCAAAAAATTCATCACATAGGCTTGTTATAACCTTCCACTGGCTTACACTATTGTCCTGTGCTTCATCAATTAGAATATGGTCTATTTTTTGATCCAAGTTAAATAGCACCCAGTCTTTATAATTATGATCGCTGAGTAGATTTGTTGCTAAATCAATTATGTCATTGTAATCAAGAAAAGCGTTTTTTGATTTTTCACTGTTATATAAATCAGTATATATCTTGGATATGTTGAGCAAGCTGCTAGTTCTTTTAAATATCTTGTACGCATTTATATCTTTGATGTAGGTAAATATTACGTCTTGTATTTTTTTTATTAATTCTTCTGCATTTGGAAATTTTTCTAACGTAATTTTTGTGATAATGGATGATACGCTTTTTTTCTCATGTAATTCTGATTTTATGAATATTTTAACGATATTTTCTATGTCTTCTTTATTTACGCTGTTGCACCAACGACAGAGTGCTATGCTGTAATTTTGGTCTCTTTTGCTTCCCTCGCTTAATATCTCAGCTAATTCTTTCATATCCTCAATCGTTCCATTTTGTAAATCGTAAATTTCATTTGGAGCATTAAGCTTATTTTTTATATATTCTAAGTCGCTTGCTGGTCTTTTCGTGCATAAAGTATAGAGCAAGTCACGCAATTTGTTTTCATCAATTTCTGCTGCAATAAAATTGATATCATCTTGTATGGCTTCATTGTGCAGAGTTTTATCAAACACTATAGGATGTAGTTCTTTACACTCGTTCAATGTGCAACCGGGAGCAATACCAGTTTCTATAGGAAAGTTTGAGATTAGTTTATAACAAAAAGCATGTATGGTTTGTATTGTTAGGTTTAGACCTTCCAATTCAGAAAAAAGCCTTCTTGCTTGATGATCCAAAACTTTACTATCAAGTAACTGCTTCAAATCTTCCATCAACTCACTATCAGAACATGCTGCCCATTTACTGAGGGTGTTGTGAATACGGTCTTCCATTTCGTTTGCTGCAGCATTAGTAAATGTTAAACAAAGAATGTTTTTTTTATTTTCTAATAAAAGCCTTAATACCCTATCTATCAGGATTTTTGTTTTACCTGTACCAGCCGATGCATTCACCCATACAGAAAAATTAGGGCTAATAGCTTTGTTTTTCATCAGAAGTTGTATAAACATTGACCGAAATGACATTATAAATATAATATAAGAATAGTTCTAGTGGAGATATATAATGAGAAGTTTCTGTGTGAAGGCTCCTGCAAAGATTAATCTTTTTTTGCATATTGTAGACAAAAAAGAGACAGGATATCATCTAATTGAGAGCTTATTTGTCTTTGCTAATCTTTCTAATTTTTTAGAGATCAATGTCGGGGAAAAGAGATTTAGATATGATAACCATGAAGTTGAATTTGTAAATTCTGACTTCAGAATAAATAGCCGATATAACACTGTAATGAAGGCGATCAATCTACTGATCAGATATGCTCCTAGCCAAACTAAAGTTTGTATAAAGGTTACAAAAAACATACCAACTGCTGCAGGCTTGGGCAGTGGATCTTCAGATGCTGGAGCTGTTATACGCACACTTGGAAAATTATGGGGGATTGATAGATCAATTTTAAATGAAATAGCTTTAAGTGCTGGTTCTGATGTCTCAGCAAGCATAGATAGTAGGCCAGTCTTTGTTAAAGGCATTGGTGAAAAATTACATGCTATTCAAAAATTTTCTTTATCGAAAAGTATAGTGCTTATAAAACCTGAACAAAAGTTTTTAAGTACAAAAGAAGTCTTTTCCAGATATAAGGAAGGTTTTTCTCAATCAATTGAGTGGAGTGAAGATGCTGATTTACTAAAACTTCTTAAAGAAACAAAAAATGATCTTCAAGAGACAGCAATAAGCTTTGTTCCTGAGATAAAAGATGTATTATCAGCACTAGAGTACCAAAAAGGATGCATATTTGCCCGAATGTCAGGCAGTGGTGCAACGTGCTTTGGAATATTTGATGATGAAGAAAATGCAAAAGTTGCTTCTACCTATATTCGGCAAAAGCAACCAGAGTGGTGGGTATGTAATACGCAATTAATAGTTTGATTATATGGATATAATTCCTTCA
Source organism: Wolbachia endosymbiont of Ctenocephalides orientis (assembly GCA_028571345.1). Classification (GTDB taxonomy): domain Bacteria; phylum Pseudomonadota; class Alphaproteobacteria; order Rickettsiales; family Anaplasmataceae; genus Wolbachia. The sequence continues at coordinate 697,258 of CP116769.1, read as the reverse complement.
GTTTCTAAGGATAAAAACTTAATAAACGGTTATCAAAAAGGAAGATTCTTGGTAAATGAGAAAGAATACTGTGGCTCAATAGTGGTTTTTCCTGAAAAAGTGATTGAACTTGGTGAATTTGATGTAAATAATAGAGAATATTTTGAAAATTTTTTAGAACAAGGAATAGAAATTTTGTTGATAGGTACTGGTAAAGTGCGAAATGTACCAAATCCCTCGATTAAGTCTTATCTTATGGAACAAAAAGGTCTGAACGTTGAGTTTATAACAACCGGTGCAGCGTGCAGGACTTATAATATTCTGATATCGGAAGATAGGTTTGTTGTTGCTTATCTTTTGGCAATGTAGCATGTTTGAATTATTTACACAGAGCTTTTTCATTAATAGCCTAGTTGCAGTGATTATAATTAGCCTGGTTACTGGTGCATTGGGGTCATTTATGATATGGCAGAGATTATCATATCTAGGTGATAGTTTATCTCATTCTTCTTTGCTTGGCATTGCACTTGCTCTGATTTTTAAGATAAGCCCGTCAATAAGCATAATGCTTATTGCAATTATATTTGCCGTATTACTTTCCTTAAATTTTAATAGATTATATTCTGCTGATACCATACTAAACATTGTAACCAATGTAGTTTTATCATCTAGTTTAATACTTATGTCTTTTCTTCCATCTGGCAATAACAGTATTATTAATTCACTATTTGGTGACATATTAACTCTTGATCAAAGTGACATAATATTGATTTTTCTAACTTCTATAGTAGTTACTGTTGTATTAATATTTAGGTGGCGTTATTGGTTAATGATTTCAATTAATCAAGATCTTGCAATAGTAGAAGGAATTAACATTAATTTCGTTAGGCTAGAATTTTTAGTTACCTTAGCTATATTTATAGCAGTGTCTGCGCAACTGATAGGGATATTACTTATAGCTGCTTTTTTATTGATACCGGCTGCGTCTGCCAGGCTTATTTCGAAAACACCAATGCAAATGATTATTGTTGCAACGTTTTTTTCAGTAATTTCTGGAATATCAGGTCTCATACTATCTGCAGGTTTTGATTTATTAACTGGACCTGCAATCATACTTACATCTGCTGTATACTTAATTCTTGCTTATTTTTTAAGGTTAATAGCACGCTAATTGTATCCATTCAGCACTGTGGCTAAGAAACAATAGCCAGCAGGTGGTTTTGTAAATGATTTAACTGTTTTGCCTACAAGTCAAGTACAATAGATCTCCTGCATGATTATATTAAAGATTGTAAAAGAAGTCAAAAGTGCGTGTACTTTCGGGCATAAAAGTCTTAGCCGATTCTGGTTATAGAGGAATGCAAAAAATCCACGCAAACGTTGAATTGCCGCACAGGAAGACGAAAAAGAAACCGTTGAATAAGTAAAAAAGAAAGAAAATCAAGAGCTTGCAAGCCAGAGAGTAGTGGTTGAAAATGTGATAAGCTTGCTCAAGAGATTCAAGATCGCTATCGAAATCGACGAAAACGTTCGAGTTAAGGTTCAATCTTATCGCTGGAATTTACAATCTAGAATTGTTTATATGAGTTCTGCAAGAGGTCTAGAGAAATTTTACACATAATCACTTCTTTGACTTGGCGCATATGGTCTTTTGAACATTCCTATCCAAAGGTTTAGCTATTATACTTCCATTTTAGCCTTTTTATACACTCATCTTTACCAAGAATCACTATTATATCGATAATTCCTGGTGCATCCATCATACCAGTTATTGGTGCGCGTAGAGAATGGTAAATATCGCTCATCTTTATATTATGTAGTTTTGAGAATTCTTTAATTTTAGAAGACAAATAATCCTTATTCCAACTATCATTACCTAGATTAGAAAAAAATGATACAAGCAAATTTATTAAATCAATATTAGATTTTATGATTTTACTTGCCTCTTCACTTATATCAAGCGGTGGATCTTGAATATAAAATTTTGCTAAACCCGGCAATTCAGTCAGATAATTTGCTCTTTTTTTATCTCTGTTAATCCTTGTAGCATATAGCTCTTTTTTTCATCAGTAAGAGCATTTTTGCTAAGCATTGGAGTAATCACATTTAAAATGTCTTCATTATTCATATTATTCATGTAATGATTATTTAAATGCTCTAATTTCTTAAAATCAAGCCGTGCAGGTGAGCAGCCAATACTTTCTAAATTAAACCACTCCACCGCTTGTTCATCGCTAATAATTTCATCATTTCCATGACTCCAACCAAGCCTGAGAAGGTAGTTGCGCATTGCATTGGGCAATATTCCCATTTTTTCATAATCACAGACACTTGTTGCACCATGTCTTTTAGACAGCTTATTTCCATCTTCATCGTGAATAAGTGGAACATGTGCAAAACTTGGAAGATGAAAATCAAGAGCATTATATATAAGCAACTGCTTAAAAGTATTAGTAAGATGATCAGAACCTCGTATTATATCAGTTATTCCAGCATCATGGTCATCAACTACGACAGCAAAAATGTATGTTGGAGTGTTGTCAGAACGAAGAATTACTATGTCATCCAGTTGATCGCTGTTTATCTTAATTTGCCCATATATTTTATCATCAAAAACAATTTCTTGTGAATATGGAACACTAAAGCGTACGACAGGGTTTATATTTTTTTCGATGATTTCAGTACATTTGTGCTTGTAAAACTTCCCTTTTTCCCTTGCTTTAATCTTCTTTTCTGCAACTTCATTTTCAGAACAATAACAGTAATATGCCTTATCTTTTCCAATTATAAGGTTTGCTACTTCAACATGGCGTGCTACCCTTTTTGACTGATAAACTATATCATCATTATAGTTTATACCGAGCCATTTCAACCCTGCTATGATTGCATCGGTTGCTCCTTGAGTTGACCGTTTTCTGTCTGTATCTTCAATTCGTAATAAAAATTTACCTCCATAATGCTTTGCATAGAGCCAATTAAACAGAGCTGTACGTGCTCCGCCAATATGCAAGAACCCTGTTGGTGATGGAGCAAATCTAGTAACTATATTTGACATACCTAATCTAATTAATTCATGAGTATAGATTATACAACCATCACCGGTGAGGCAAATTTTAATAAATTGAAACCTCTTTCGCAACCGATTGAGGAGTTTAGCTTAGCTTTAATTATCACTAAAAAGTAAATTATTCACAAGAGGCCTTTATCAAAGCATTTATATCAAAGCCTCTTCATGAGTGGTTACTACCGATTAAGAACGTCAGGTAATGGACTGCTGCTATTACTCCTACGCGCTCTCTCTTTGTCAGCATGAAAAGTGCTATTTTCTTGCTTACTAGAAGGTCTATGAGCTTTAGGACTCGACAATGGAGAGGGATGGATAGAGATAGGGGGGGTGACATAGACCTCCTCCTCATTATCGCTACTGATATAATCACTATCACTTACTGAAGATCTCTGTTTATGTGGTGAAATGTGATTACGAATATCGGCAATAGCTCCGATTAAAGTATCTCCTGTTAAAGTATAAAATAGTTTCGCATTTTGTAAATCTGATAACCTATTTGTTCTTTGTTTGCTATCTTTATCAGCTAAATCTTGTACTTGATCCCTCAAATCCTCTATTGTGTTATTTAAGTATTCCATTTCTTCCTTAGACCTTTCTAGCTCATATACTGTTCTATCAGCTTTTTGTGCTGTATCTTCCATAATTTCTATTAATTCTCTAATTCTATTTTCTAGTACTTTAATTTCTCTGTCTTTTTTTTCTACTAGTTCGATATAGGCATCTGCAATTGAGCTCTTATTTGGTCCTATAATTATTGATTTTAATGGCCCAATTAATTGTTCGTATTTTTCCATTTCTTCTTTAAACTGTTTCACCTGTTCATATCTCATTTCCAATTCTTGATAACGAGCTTCTAATTCTCTATACATTCTTTCGGCACTTTGAAATTTTTCCTTCTTACTTTCCATTTCTTTTCGGAATAGCTCTCCTTGTTCTTCAATTTCTCGGTCCCTAAGCTTTATATCAGCATCGTGCCCTTCTATATCATCTTTTAGCTCAGCAATTTTTCGATTTTGAGATTCCTGCTCATATACTAGCTTATGAATTTTTAACTCTAAATTCTTTATTTGATTTATTAGTTTACCTACCTTTACTTTTTTCAAATTCAATTCACTTTCTTTTTCTGCAAGTTTCCAAGTTAATTCACGCATCTTACATTGTGAATCCTCTTGTCGCTCTTTATGTTTTTCCTCCAGTTCACTCATATCACGTCTCAAACTTTGTATAATTTCCCCTTTGTTAATAATTATTTGTTCTGCTTCTTCTTGCGTTTGATTTAATTCTGCCTGTAATGTGTTTAATTTATTTTTCAATCCCTCATTTTCTATATTAGAACGTCTCAATTGCTCTTTAAATCGCTCACTTTCCTCCTTCAGTAAGAATGTTTCTTTTGCTCGATCTGAATTAATTTTCACTAACAGTTTATACGCATTATCTCTATCCTCAAGCTCTTGCGCATTTTTCTCAAGCTCATCTTTTAATTCCCCAACCTCATCTTCTAACTGTTCTATTGTTTCCTTAAATTTTTCATTAGCACACTTGATTTTGTTATTTTGTTGATCACTCTCTGAAAGCATATTAGTTAAATTTTCGAGTGCTTGCTTATTTTTCTTAAGCTCATCTTCTAGACCCTTTTTCACATCTTTTAATTCTTCTACTTCATTATTCAATTGCCTATTAATGTGCTCAAAATTTTCATTTTGTTGATTGCGCTCTGAAAGTGTTTTAGCTAAACTTTTAGCTTCAGTTCGCCACTTTTTGTTTTCTATTTTAGCTTCCTTTAACTCCTCGCCCAGCTGATGACTTGTTTTCATTAAGCTATCTGATAATTGTTTTGATTCAACATTTTCTTTTTTAAGTTCTTTATTTTTTAACCTTAAATCATTTATGTACTGAGCACTTACTTCTGTTTGAGCAGAAGCATCTTGTAAATTACCTTTCCCCTGAGTAGAAGCTTCCTTAGAGCAAACTTCTGCTTGGGCTGAACTACTTTCCCTAAGCAGCTCAACTTCAGTTTGAGTTTCAGTGTGTTTTAAAACAGCTGCTACTCGAACAGTAGGCTGTTGTGGCAACGCCTGTTTCTGAAAAGGAACCTTAGGTTGAGTTAAAGATTGTTGTCCAGAATTTCCAGACGCAGAAAGCTTAACTTTATTCGTAATGAAATTGTTAAAATTAACATTAGGAGCAGAAGAGTTTTGTTGAGCAACTTCATTAGTTAATGTAATAGGAGCTATGGTTTTATCATTGGTAAGGTTTCTTAGGTTATTACTTTGATTTTGAGGTATATTTAAACTCTTTTTTAATTCTATACCTGATACGCCTTTATTGGTGATTTGTACTGCATTGACTGCCTTATCGTATTGTAAAGATTCACTAGCTTTTAAAACAACATCAGGCAATTTTGTAGAAGGTTGTTCTTTATCTTTCTCTATCACTTTTAAGCGTTCTTCACATAGTAAACCCCGAAACTTTTTCACAGAATCATGTAAGGAAAAGCTTTGAATATATAATTCATGATTTTGCTTTATTAACTCCATGCGTTCTTCGTATTGCAATTGAGATTCTGCACCATCATCAAAATCTAGTATGTCAGTTATACCTTCATCACTCACATGCATAACCATAGTGCAACTTGAAATCTTTCCATTTTTATCCTTCACAGGCCAAACGCTCGTCATTTCATAAGATGCACCCTTCTCAAATTTATAATATCTTTTTTCATCCTTATCTTGGCTAACATGTATCTCACGTTTTTTTTTGAAATAAATGTTTAATTCACTTGTATCTTTCTCTTGCTTTAAAATATCGCTAATCTTTGTTGGTCCGTTTTTATTGCCATTAAGATTAATATTTAAAATTCTATTTTCACTATTAACTTCTGTGTAATATGCTTGAAGCTCCGTTCCCTCTTCAAAATACTTACTAGCAGCAAATTTTCCTTGTTGCATTGATTTCAGGTATGTACCTATCCCTTCCTTTAGATCACTGCAGGAAAGCTTATCTTTTTCCTCTATTACTTTATCTATATATGCTTGTTTAAATTCTTTATCGTTTGTTAGATCTTCCAATAAACTATAAAACTTCCATTCATCCTGATAATCTTTTCTTAAGGTATCAAAATTATCTTTATCTTTTAACTTTTGTAAGAATAATAACTTCTTTTGTAATTGAAATATATTAAATTTATTAACTATTTTACCTAATTGAGAATAAAGCTCCTTGCTGCCATCTTTTTTAGATTGTACAGAAAGGCTATCTAGCTCTTTTTGTAAATCCTCATTTTCAGCGATTAAACGACAAAATTTTTCAATAGCTGAATCTTTTGTAGAAAAGCTGTGCTTTGCGATTTTATCCTTTATAGAGATAAATGAAGAAAGTTTATTAATGTAATTTTTTAGCTTTTCTTTATTATTACTCCGCGGTGAATATGATTCATATGCACTGATCAAATTATCTATTACAGAAGTAACATCAGCTACAATATTAACCTCTTCTATTTTTATGCTTACTTTACTTTTTCTCTCAGACTCGTTTTTTAAATATTTTTTAACAAGACTCGCTGATTTTTTTGCAACATCAACCAACATAACACACCCCCTTCCTGTATTCACATTATACTAATTTAGCATATTTTAAAAATAATTTCATGCAAGTTTTTATCGCTATTTCTAAATTTTTAAGAGATAGTGATAAAAGATTAAATTTAAAGTGTGGCTTTTTTACTGTGCATTGAATTTACCCTCACTTTAAAGTATCATGCTACTTTACATAGTAAGTCAGCATTTTCAATAATGCAAGTGCTTTTTTTACAATTCATTTATAATTTATAAATGTAGTCAAAATCAAAATATTCTAGCTGTCTTTTTTGAGCGTAGTAGCGGCATGATTCAATAGACCTTGTATCTTGTCAAAAGCATCTGGTGTTTTAAGCTTAAGCATTAGATGGAGAAGGAAGGTACTTTGAAATAGAACTTAGATATAAAATCTGTGCAAGAGATAAGAGCTTTCTTCCCAAAAGTAGAGGCTGGACGGTATCTTAGAAAGGCCTAAAATTCTGTATTCACAAGGTTAGCCTTACTTTTCATTTTTAATAGTAATGCATGGAGTTACGTATGATCAGCAATTTTTTGGGCATAGATATTTTAAAAGAACGTTTTGATGTTTTTCTTTCATTCATAAGCACAAAAGGAAAACGCAAAACTAGAAAAAGGAGTTTTAAAAACGATGATAATGGGTTTCAAGTTCTGCTGGACTTCTTACAAAAACATAACGTAGAAGAAGTGAGAGCCTGCATGGAAGCTACTGACTGCTACAGTGAAGCTTTGGCTGAATTTCTACACAATGCTGGACATTTTGTTAGTGTAATAAATCCCTATTGCATAAAATCTTATGCAAGGAGTAAGCTTATACGACAAAATAACAACCAGACTGATGCAGAGATTATAGCAGATTATTGCCAAAGACAGGAACCTTCTCGTTGGATGCCACCTTCTCATGAAAAGAAAAAATTAAAGCATCTTTATCGTTGACTCGCAAGACGGTATCTCCTGCAGAACCTGTTTATGATGAGAAATTTTTAGGAGAATCGCAGATGAGCACCGCGGAATACTCGAATGTATTTGAGGAGCGCAATCAAGTTTGAACTACTTTGAAGGCTTACTAAGCGGTAGTATTTCACCTGTTATATTGCAATTCTCAGAGGCTAATTCTACAAATTTATCCGTTAATTTATCAGGTGACGTTAATTCGGATGTGTCTTTTCCAGGAAATCCCTCTGGATATACAGCATTTACGCATAGTTTTGTATGTTTTGTCTCAGATGCATATATTTTTACCATTATTTCCAATGCAGCTTTGCTGGCAGCATACGGAATCCAATATGGATAGGAGGCAGGAGAAAAAGTCACTTCTGAAGTGACAAATATCGCCCTTCCTGCGTCAGACTTTTTCAATATCGGATCTAAATTTTTTAGTAAATGCCAATTAGAAATAAAATTTGTGTTCATTATATTTTGAAGATCTTCAATCTTGCAGTCGTTAATAGAACTTAAACTTCCTAAGATCCCTACGCAGCTAACCAATATATCTAGTACTCCTGATTCCGATAATTTAAGACTTTCTATCATGTTTGTCAGCACCTTGACACTTTCGGTATCTAAAAGATCAAGTTGAATAAGCTTAACAGAGTCTTCTTTAAATTCTTTAAGTTTTTTGATCTTCTCATGTAGGATTTTAAGGTTGTCAAGAGATCTAGTAATTAAAATTACGCGTGCACCCTCTTTTACAAATCTTTTTGTAACGGTAGAACCTATTCCACCTGAAGCTCCCGTTATTAAAGCTACTTTACCCTTTAACTTATCCATTTTTACTCCTTTAACGAGACTCATTAAAACATTTTAACTGAAAATTAAATTTTGCTCCATATATAAAAATCAAACTTAGCATATAGAAAAATAATAGACACACCACTACGCCTCCCAAACTTCCATATATCATATTAAGTTGATGAAAAGAGCTTTTTAAGTATTGCTGAAAAATTGAAGCAGAAGTTGTCCAAAGGATAGCAGCTAAACAAGATCCAGGAAAAACATCTGATAAATTTTGTTTTACGTTTGTCAACATAAAATATAGCAAGGAGAGTAATGTGAAAAGTACAAGCATAATGAGTAGATACTTAGGGTAACTCAATTCTTTATAGGAAAAATCTATTAACATTGGAATTAGTGTAGAGAATACAACAGTTATAGTAATAACAAATGTAATGATTAAAAAATGTAATATACTAAATATCCTTCTTAGTATATAAGGTGGCGAAACTGGAACTCTATAAGACTTATTTAATACTGTTCTGAATCCTTCAATGGTAGAAGAAGCAGTCCAAATAGCACCTACAATAGCTAAAGTTAATAGATTTTGTGGTGGACCTGATATTATCTCCTTAATTCGTGGCATCAAAGATGCTAGAATATCTTGGGGAATATTATCAATTATAAATGACCAGCCCATATCGTATTGCTCCAAGAAACTTGCGAATGTGGAGACCAAAGCCATTAAAACAATAAGAAAAGGAAATATAGATAACAGTATTAAAAATGATAAATATCCTGCATGCTCCATTCCGTCATTGTAAATAGTGTCAATCAAAGCACGATAAAGGCAATAAAGGATACTATAAAATTTTTGTAGCAATTTATCCACTCTCTTAATAAATAAACCCAATCAAATTATTCTAAATGAAATAAAATATATTTTAAATAAAAAGTCCTCTGCTACATATTTAGCATAATCATTTACTCAAATTTAATTAAAATATGAGTAACTTAGCATCATTCAAAACTATTGGAGGTGTAATGAAAAAATTTCTTCTACTTATAGCTTTAATTTTCTCTTTTGTGCTTGATGCAAATGCAGATGAAACAGCAAGCGTGATATGTAAGATAGTCGATTATACTCATAGCTTAGGTGGACCAATGATAACAATAGTGATCATTGGTGCAGCGCTGCTTGCAATTTTCGGCAGAATGCCGTGGCCTGCGCTTTTTGCACTCGGTGCTTTTACTGCTGTGTTCTTTGGTGCTCCTAAAATTGTAAACACAATAGCACCTGGCGTTGCAGGAACTTGTGTAAGTTGTTCTAGTACGCAAGAAATGTATAATGGACAATGTGTTAATAAGTGCCGAAGTAACCAAACGCGTAATGGCTCAGGGCAATGTGTTTAATTATTAATATGGTAGAGAAATGGCGCTTATTAAATGAAGTGCCATTTTTTAAGTTGGCTATATAAAAATACATAAAATTTTATACCATTGTCCATTTAATTTATATATCATCAATAGCACTGATTTGTTAAAGGATAAGGTTAAAATTGAATAAGTTAGAGACGTTGAAAGAAAAAAATTGGTTAATGAGAGCAGGAAGTTTTACATCATCACTGCTATTTTTATTATTACTTGCGTTATCAATACGCAGTTTTTTGTTTGAGCCATTTCACATACCTTCGAGCTCAATGAAAAGCACTTTACTTGAAGGTGATTACATCTTCACTACTAAATATTCATATGGTTATAGTAAACACTCATTTCCATTTTCTCCAAATATCTTTAGCGGTAGAATTTTTTATACTCCTCCAAAGCATGGTGATATAATAGTCTTTAAGCCTGCAAAAAACGACAATATAAGATATGTTAAACGCGTCATCGGAACTCCAGGTGATAAGGTGAAAATGGTTGAAGGAGAGTTATATATAAATGATCAAAAAATACAACGGAAAAAGATTGAAAATTTTCTTGATTATGAATCGAATAATAGCATACCTAGATATATAGAAGTGCTTCCAAATGGAATAGAGCATGAGATCTTGATAGGTAATACCACTCATAGTTTATCATATAATACGCCAGTTTATTTTGTCCCCGACAATCAATTTTTTGTTATGGGGGATAATAGAAATAACTCTATGGACAGCAGATTTCCTGAAATTGGTTTTGTACCAGTAGAAAATATCATCGGGCGCGTTAGAATGGTTGGTTTATCATTTAAGTTGAAAAAGGTTGACTGGTTACCATTTAATTTCAGACTACCAATTGAGCTAAGGTTTGGTAGAATAATGCATAATGTTGTATAAAATTTACTGTATAACTCTTCCTAAAATTCCTGCTAATGCCTTAGTCGATTTTGTTGAAAATCAGCTCTTTTTTGTATATGGTTAGTTCGTTAGCATCAAATAAGACGTTTATACTGATGAAAAATTCTGTTGTTGATTTTATATGAAATCAGTTGTTTTATGTATACTGGACGGCTGGGGAAATGGACTAGAAAATAGTCAATACAACCCTATCAGCAATACAAAGCCGCCCTGTTGGCAACATATTACTTCTAAATATCCAAAGTGTAATTTATCCGCCTGTGGAATTGATGTAGGGCTACCAGAAGGCCAGATTGGCAATTCAGAAGTTGGTCATATGAATATCGGAAGTGGCAGAGTGGTTATGCAAAGTCTACAGCGCATTAACCAAGAACTTGATAAAATAGAGAATAATCAAAATTTAAAAAACTTCATTAGCGACTTAAAGAATAATGACGGAGTGTGCCACATAGCTGGACTGGTATCTGACGGTGGTGTGCATTCACACCAAAAGCACATATCAATTCTAGCAAATAAAATATCACAACAAGGAATTAAAGTAGTTATACACGCGTTTTTAGATGGCAGAGATACCCTGCCTAACTCAGCAAAAAAATGTTTTCAGGAATTTAAAAATGATATATCAGGCAATGACATAGAAATCGCTACTGTTTCTGGACGTTATTATGCCATGGATCGTGATAATAGATGGGAAAGAACAAGAGAAGCTTATGGGGCTATTGCATTTGCAAAAGCACCACGCCACGATGATGTGATATCATTAATTAATGAGAATTATCAAAACAATATAACTGACGAATTTATTAAGCCAACAATCATAGGTAATTATCAAGGTATAATGCCAGAAGATGGAGTGTTATTAGCTAATTTTCGTGCTGATAGAATGATACAAATAGCAAAGATGTTAAATGGTGACCCTCTAGTGCATGATTCTGCAGCCAATAAGCCTTGTTCAATTTTGTGTATGATGAAATATAGCAATGATCTAGGAATTCCTTATCTTTTTCCTCCTTTGTCTTTTACTAACACTCTTGGCCAGGTTATAGAGGATAATAAATTGCGGCAGTTGCGTATTGCTGAAACCGAAAAATATGCGCATGTGACTTTCTTTTTAAATTGTGGAAAAGAGGATCCTTTTTTGGGTGAAGAAAGAATACTAATTCCCTCGCCAAAGGTTGCAACATATGACTTACAACCAGAAATGTCAGCTTTTAAGCTTACAGAAATACTTGTAGGCAAGATTCATTCTCAAGAATTTGCACTGATAGTCGTGAATTACGCTAACCCTGATATGGTTGGGCATACAGGTAATATCAAGGCAGCCGAAAAAGCAGTGCTAGAGGTTGATCAATATCTTGCAAAAGTGTTTAATGCTGTTAAAGAAATAGGCAATACCACATTAATTATTACTGCAGATCACGGTAATATAGAGTGTATGTTTGACGAAAAAAATAACACACCGCACACAGCGCATACTCTAAATAGTGTCCCGTTTATTGTATGTTCTGCTTCTTGTAACGATTTTAAATTGAGGGATGGAAAGTTATCCGATATTGCTCCTACCATTTTACAATTACTGGATATAAAGAAACCGAATGAAATGACAGGTAGCTCACTGATCGCATAATCTTCTTAACCTTACCTTATCTTTCGCGGCTAAATTTTATTAGACCTTGTATCTTTATCACAAACTACAGCTCAGGAGGAGTGCAAAATGCAGTGTAGGCTAATTTAGCTAATTTACATATCATTCCACGGCCTAGCCGTGGCTCTGGCCAAATTTCATATCCATTTTTAATGATTTTATTAACAAAATGAAAAATTTTCTTCATGTGAATATGGTGAAGGACTGCAGAATACTCGAATATATTTGAGGAGCGTAACTCAGCATCAACTTAAGCAACCAAATAAAGGATGTCATCCCAGTGCCCAGACACTGGGATCCAGTTTCTATAATATAATTTCACCATAGTGCTGTGTTTTAATGTAAAATTTGGCATTTATTTGCTAGATTCATTTACGAACAAAGTTCGCTGGATCCAAGTATCAAGTACTGGGATGACACCATTGTGCGGACAATTGGCCCTAAAAACGTAATGTTTGTATAGCTGTTTATCAAGCACTTGCATTGTATAGTGACAATAAAATTAATATACTTATATTATAATGACTTCATGGTTTAAAAAATCTGATTTATGAAATCTTTTTTAAAGAAATTTATTAATAAATTTCATGGCTTAAAAGTTAGGAGCAAAGTTGCTATCGCTTCTAGTATTGTTCTTATACTGCTGTTTCTCATAAATAGCATGTTTACAAAAAAAGATCTTGCTAGCAATAATAACACAATTAACAGTTTTTCAGTTAAAACTGAGGAATGTGTACCACAAAATCGCATTATATACTCAAGTTTTTCCGGTATAGTAAACCCTATTCATAGAGCAAGCATCACTTCCAAAATAAATGGTAAAGTTACTGCCGTTTGTTTATGTGATGGCAATAAGGTGAAAAAAGATGATGTGGTATTAAAAATAGAAGATGATGATAAAGTTGAGCAAATTAAAAGGGCTAAAGTTGTGTTAAATCAGCGTGAAACTGAATACAATGCTTCCAGCCAGCTCAATAAGAAAGGGTATAGGGCACAAGTGCAATTAGAAGCAGCTTTTACTGCATTGCAAAGTGCAAAAACAGACTTAAAAAGACTGGAACTAGATTTGGAAAATACTGTGGTTAAGTCCCCAATAGATGGGCATATTGATAAAATCAACGCAAATGAAGGAGATTTTGTTGCCGCTGGACAAAAAATAGCAGAAGTAGTAGATTTTGATAAAATTCTTATTGTACTATATGCTTCAGAAAATGAAGTAAGCAAAATAAAATTAGGCAGTATAGCTCAAATAAATTTACTAGATGGAAAGGAATTGACAGGTGAAGTAAGTTTTATTAGCAAGATAGCTGAATCCAGAACTGAATCTTATAGAGTGGAAATAAAAGTGGATAATAATGAAATGATATCCTTACAGGGGTTAACTGCAAATATAAAACTGCCCTTGGGTGAAAAATTTGCATATAAAGTGCCATCTTTCGCTTTAAGTTTTAGTGATGAAGGCGTTCTTGGAATAAAGATTGTTGATGATGCTAATTACGTGGTATTTAGACCAGTTGAGATCGTTGATCATGATAACGATGGAGTTTGGTTAGTAATGGATAACGAAGATAAACCCATTAGTCTAATTACGCTAGGCCACTTATTTGTTAAGTCAGGTGAATTCCTTGGGTAGAAAAAAGCTATTAGACCATCCTATGGATAATCTACTCAATTCAAATAATGCAACACTAACATTTGTTAAAAAGTTTACGAAACATTTCACGTGAAATGTTTCGTAAATTTCTTCATAATTTACTTCTTAATAAACCTGCTGCAAAATCCCTAATTCAAAGAGTTTGCAAATATCAATTATTACCTGTACGATATAAGAAGATTAGTAAAGATTTTATAGTATGCCATCCGTTACTTTTATTTTACCCGATGGGAGTAAAAAAAGTTATGAAGCTGCAGAGGGTGAAACCCTGCTGAATTTAGCACATAGAAAAGATCCAGATCTTCTTGAGGGAGCATGTGAAGGCTCTCTTGCTTGCTCTACGTGTCATGTTATTGTTGACCCAAAATTTTACAATGCTGTGGAAGAGAGTAATCCTATATCAGATGAAGAAAATGATATGTTAGATTTGGCTTTTGGTTTAACAGAAACATCAAGACTCGGATGTCAAATTAAGATTACAAAAGATATTGATGGTTTATGTGTAACCATACCAAGAGGCACAAGAAATATATCACTTGATAAGAAAAATGATTAGCTATGCGTAGTAAGGTTTTTATATACATAATTATTTCTTTACTCTTGTTGGTTCCTTCAGCATATGTTGGTTTCTGGTATTTTGCAGCATGGAAAGCAAAAAACCTCTTAACTGAAGCAATATCTTATATGGCCGATGGAGAATTTAGCATTTCATATGATTTCAATGGATTTCCTTCTCACCTTATCTTACGTGTTGCAAATCCAAAATTTTCCAACAAGCAATTAACTATCTCATTTGAAGAGTTATTGGTAGAAAACACACTGCTTGATAAGTCAGTACATATTTCTGTACCAAGCAATAAATTTGATATTTCTGTTCACGGTGATGAAAAAAAACGCATCATATGTAACACAAGTGATAAGAATCGTTTTGTTATTAAGTTAAATAATTTATTAAATTCGTTAAAATTAGATAAAAATAGTACTATAGTAGATTATATAAACACACTGCGCTATGAAGATTACGGTCTTACATGCGATGTTCTATCAGATACAAAAAATCAAGAGAGCATGTTTACTGAAATTAGCGATAAAAGTAATCACATTCAATTTTCTTTTGACAAAACATCAGATGGAAATGCTAAGTTAGGCTTTGATCTTTATGCTTATCGTTATAAAAATACTTCTAACCCTGAAGACTACCTAAATATCGATACTAAATTTGATTGTGAATTTGTAAATGGAGTGTCAGCTTCAAGTATTAATTTTAATATAGAAAAATTTTTAATTCAGAGTGATACTTTCTCTTTTGCTGCAAATGGTAAAGTTAGTGATTATAACTTGGTCACACTCTCATTCAAGGACAAAGTTGACGTTTCTATATCAAACTATAAGGAATTAATTTCTTCTATACTGGGTGAAGAATTTTCAAAAATGCACCCAAAAGCTTCAGGTGCATTTGAAGAATTTATACTTTCTTTATCAGAGCAAGCAGCTGATAATGGCATACAATTTACAATAAAATGTGACGATGATATAGGATCAGGTTTTATTGGAAAATTGTCTACTACTGATTTTATGGATAGGTTAAGTAAGATCAACCAATTAATTGCAAATGAGAGCAGTAGTTAAGCTATTTTTCCTTTTTATACTGACATTTAACGTAAATACGAATGCTTTTACTTTAGACAGTAAACTTCCAAGTGAAAACATGGAAAGGCGAGCAATAAGTTTATTTAACATAATAAAATGTCCAATATGTTCTGGTGAGTCATTATCTGAATCTAGATCTCAACTTGCGCATGAAATGCGTGAGACAATTCGTAAGAAGATAAGCGAAGGAAATACAGACAAGGAAATAATTTCAGAGTTAAAAGATTTCTACGGTGATTCAATTGTAATTATTCCACCTGTAAAACCCAGCACGTATATTCTTTGGTGTGCCCCTTTAATAGTCTTACTTATTGGATTTTGCTTAATGCAAAGTATTCTTTCAGCGGAGCGGCAAAATAAGGTGTAGATAAGATATATTAAAACTAAAACATCAGAAGTAAATCTCTGGTAATAAAAGTATACATAAAAATTTAATGTTTATATTTTATAGTCTTTCTGAAATAATGAATGAACGGTTAAATTATGAGTGTTAGCGAGAAGTATGAGTTTACGTTGAATCGATTGCTGCAAAAAATGTATTTCTTTATAAGAGCATATAGAGACAATGAACATAAAAATGGCATTAGTGAAGCATGTGAGAATGAATTTAATAGAGTTAATAGAATGTGGCATGTGGACGTGGCAAAAGCTATTGAAGCAAGAAAGTCTAGTAACAAGACAGAAGTAACGGAAGCAAAAACAATTTCTCTACTTCAAGATGTAATAGCAAATATGGATGGATTCATTCAAAAATATGGAGAAGCTTCAGAAGGCAAGGAGTTAGCAAGAATCAAAAGAGCTGATCACCCTCACGAAGATTTTATTTTATGTAATGAATATAATAGCTACGAACAGTTAATGCATCTATTTAGCTAAGCTGCAAAAATAAACCAACTATGGGGCTTTGTTGCATCGCTCTTAATCAGACAGCTTGTCGAGTAAATCACGGTTAAGTCTATATTATGGCTAGCGCGGTTACAAAAGTAATCTTTATTAATTTTTTTAATAAATGGGCAATGACAGACTTGAACTGCCGACCTCCTCGGTGTAAACGAGATGCTCTACCAGCTGAGCTAATTGCCCCATTGCTCAATAATTGTACAATTTTATACTTCCACTGTAAACAAAAAGTAGAAGATCTAGTTCAAATTTATTTCCTTTAAAATGGTTTTACAACAACCATAATAACTATAATTATTATTAATACTGTTACTATTTCATTTAGAATGCGAAAATAAACGTGAGTTTTTTTGTTTGAGCCCGTTGCAAAAGCCTTCCTATGCCTGGCAAGTAGCCCATGAATGGCAAACATAAAGAATAACGCAAGTGCTTTCACATGAAACCATGGTTCACGATAGGCTTCCCTTATAACCATCAGTGTGATTCCAAGAGTAAGTGAGAAAAGCATCGCAGGATTTATTATATACCTCAAAAGCCTTTTTTCCATTATTTGGAGTAATTGATCATTTTCTGATTTTAGCTTTACATTTACATGATAAACATAAAGCCTAGGCAGATAAAGCATACCTGCCATCCACATAATGACAGAGATTATATGAAAAGCTTCAAGCCAGTGATAATAGCCCATTGGGATTTATTATAAAATATTTAAAATTTCTGATATTATGTTAGTCTAGTAAAAAAGAAATTAATATGAAAGAAGAAAGTTGCACTCAAAACAAAGGAGAAGGTTTCACCCAAGAAGAAGTAATGAAATTCTATAGAAAAATGCTACTCATACGGAGATTTGAGGAAAAAGCAGGACAGCTATACGGAATGGGCTTAATAGGAGGATTTTGCCACTTAGCAATCGGACAAGAGGCAGTTGCAGTTGGAACTCACGCTGCATCAAAGCCTGGTGACGCATTTATTACAAGCTACAGAGATCATGGTTTAATGCTTGCATGTGACTCTGATCCTAGTGTTGTAATGGCAGAGCTAACTGGTAAAGAAACAGGATGTTCCAAAGGTAAAGGTGGTTCTATGCACATATTTGACGTAGAAAAGAAATTTTTTGGCGGACATGGAATAGTGGGAGCACAAGTTCCAATCGGGACGGGAATAGCATTTGCAAATAAGTACAAAAAAAATGACTGTGTTGTATTTACATATTTTGGTGATGGAGCTGCAAATCAAGGACAAGTGTACGAATCATTTAATATGGCATCTTTGTGGAATTTACCTGTAATTTACATTATAGAAAATAACGGATATGCAATGGGTACATCCGTAGAGAGATCTACTTTAGTAACTGAACTATATAAAAGAGGAGAAAGTTTTGGCATCTCCGGAAAACAAGTTGATGGAATGGATTTTTTCTCTGTCTATGATGATACTTGCAAAGCAGTTGAGCATGTGCGTAGCGGAAAAGGACCTATTCTGCTTGAAATGAAAACTTATCGATATCGTGGTCATTCAATGTCAGACCCTGCTACTTATCGCTCAAAAGAAGAAGTTGAAGGTATGAAGCAAAATCATGATCCTATCGAAACTTTGAAGAAGTACATAATAGATAATAAAATGGCCTCAGCAGAAGAATGCAAAGCAATTGAAAAGGAAATACGCGATTTAGTGAAGAAAGCGGAAGATTTTGCTAAAAATAGCAGCGAACCAAGTATTAATGAGTTATATAAAGATATTTACAAATAGCTTTATTAATGATTTAATATATGATAAGCAAATATTTACTATAATTATGTCTATTAGTGATTTACAAGCAGAATTAATCGGAATAATTAGTGAAGCTGATCATACAAGAAGAGAGGGTGCCAGTATACAACAACTTGCTGTAGAGAACTTTGCTCAAGTAGAGCAAGTTTTTCCTAACAATTAAGCGCCTCAATAGACTGTTTAATATGCTTAGGAAGTGGCGCATCAATGGTAATATTCTTATTATTTGGCAGCTGTAAAGATAAAGAGTATGAGTGAAGGTGAATTTTATTTGCGACTCCGTCAAAAAAAGCTTTTTTGCCACCATATTTACCATCACCAAGGATAGGACAATTTACATATGCTAGATGTGCACGCAATTGGTGAGTTCTGCCAGTAATTGGTTGTAGTTTTAAATAAGCAACATTATGTGCCAGACGTGCTATAATTGAAAAATATGTTGTGGCATTTTGAGAAGAATTTTCATCAATAACAACTTTTTCTTGACCTGAAATATATTTTTTCACTAGTGGATGATCTATTTTTCCTCTGCTTTTAGTAGGTATGCCAGCAGTAAGGGCTAAATAAAACTTCTTCACTCTGCGTGCTTTAAACTCTTCCATTAAATATCTTGCTACTTCAGCATTACGTGCAAATATTATTACTCCACTGGTATCTCGATCTAATCTATGAACAATTTTAAATATTTCTCCTTCTCTTATTTGATCGAGTAGATCACTTATGCTATTTTTTACTTTTACACCACCTTGTACAATCACACCTGCAGGCTTATTTATGGCTAATATATATTCATCTTCATATAATATGTTGCTTCTTAACTCTTCTACCAATTTTTCATTATATTTGTGCTCAGAGTTAACGTCTTCAATGTAATCCAAGTATTTTAATGTTATGGTTTGTCCAGAATTTACTCTTTCATTGGATTTTGCTTTGCAATTATCAACTTTAATTAGTCCTTTTCTTAATGATTTTTCTATTGCAGATTGCTTTAGGTCAGGAAAAATTTTTCTAATGTATCTATCTAAGCGAACATCATCTCCTTCTACCAATATTGTTTTTATGTTTTGTGACATTTTATCAGGGCGCTATAAGCGTTTAGATATGTGTTACTAGTATACTACACTAGAGTGTGCGAGTATATAGGCTAGTTTTTGTGTTTCTTTAGATTTTAATAGTATTATTCATTTAACATCTTACCAAATTTTTAAGAAATATTGACAATTTTAAGGTAATTTATATGCTTAAATACGTTAATTGATTTCAAGTATAGTATGGAAAGTAAGCAACATGATTTTCATTTAGTAGATCCAAGTCCCTGGCCAATTGCTATATCCGCAGCGATTCTTATTCTTGCTCTTGGATTAGTTGGTGCACTTCATAAACAAATTTTTGGAATATTTGGTCTAGTTTTGGGAATATCAGCAGTATCAGGTGTGCTGTTTTATTGGTGGAGAGATGTAATAAGAGAAGCAATTTATGATAAATGCCATACTGCAATTGTAAAGCATGGGCTTAAATTTGGAATGTATTTATTTATTGCCTCGGAAGCAATATTTTTTATGGTATTTTTTTGTTCATTTTTTAAAGCCTGGCTTGATCCAGTCTTTCTATTTGAAGCTTTTTCTCCCATAAAACAAATTGAATGGCCTCCTGAAGGAATTTCGCCACCTGATCCATGGTCGTTGCCGTTTATGAATACATTAATATTGTTGCTTTCTGGTACCACAGTCACAGCTGCACATCACTTTTTACGTGAGAATGACAAAAAAGGCATGATCAATATGTTATCTATAACCATATTACTTGGTATATTCTTTATAATGGTGCAAGCAATAGAGTATCACGAAGCTACTTTTTCTTTAAATGAGGCGGGAATCTATTCCTCTAATTTTTATATGATCACTGGATTTCATGGTATCCACGTAATAATAGGAGTGATATTTTTAACAGTGTGTTTACTTAGAGCAAAAAAAGGTCAATTAACACCTCAAGACCATTTGTCCTTTGAGTTTGCCGCCTGGTATTGGCATTTTGTCGATATTGTTTGGATATTTCTGTTTATATTTGTTTATTGGCTAAGTGTTTTCTAAGTGGTTAAGATAATAGGTCTGGATCCAGGAATAAGCAAAACTGGTTGGGCCGTAATTAGCTTAAGCGAAAAAAATAACATTGAATTTTTAGATGGAAGTACCATATCAACTAACAGTAAAATGGATGTAGGCCAACGTCTACATATCATTTTTGAACAATTACAAAAAATTATTTCTTTACATTCTCCTGATGAAGCAGCAGTAGAAAAAATCTTTGTCAATAAAAATCCAAGGTCTTCACTAACTTTGGGATATGCAAGAGGGGTTGCAATTTTAGCATTACAAATGACACAATTATCTATAAATGAATATGATGCAAACTATATAAAAAAAAGTATCACGGGAAATGGTCATGCTGATAAGGATCAAGTTATATTTATGGTAAAACAGATAATTAAAAATGTGGACGTAAAGTGCCACCATACTGCTGATGCAATCGCCACAGCAATTTGCCATGCTTATAATCCCCAGATAATTCACCAAAAGAAGAATGGATAATCAGACAGTATAGATTGATAAAAATAGACTTCTTCTAATCTGATGAAAAAATTACTTCCGTACTTATCAAGCCGTTATTATAATGTATGGTAGAGATATTAAAAAGAGCTCTTAAAACTATCTCCTTCTGCAGACTTTTCCACAAAACTTCAGTAAAAATGTAGCGTATCCTCTTCAGCGCATGTGGGGTGCACACCCATGCTTAATTTCTGTCCAGGTGCGTTATATTTTTCTGAACAAGTACAATGTTTTTATTTTATAGGCATATTTTTATGCAGATTAGGTTTTTGCTGCCTAAATTTACAATTTAGAGTTGTATAATGATTTTTGCAATAGGTCTAATTAATAAGAGAGCAAAACAAGGACTTGATTTTTTAACTGAATCAAAGATGATTAGATTATACATAAATTCCAACAATGATAGAAAAAACTTTCACAATAATTGATGGTTACGGTTTTCTATTTAGAGCCTATTACGTGTTACCTCACTTAATTACCACAACTGGTTTGCCGATAGGGGGAGTGTATGGCTTTTTAAACATGATACTTAGATATATCACGCACTCTGACTATCTCACCATAGCATTTGACTCAGGTAAGAAAAATTTTAGACATAATTTGTACTCAGAATACAAAGCAAATAGAATTGCTCCTCCCGAGGATTTAACTCCGCAATTTTTGATATTAAGAGAGGCAGTGGAAGCTTTTAATTTAAGCTATGAAGAAATGGATGGTTATGAAGCAGATGATATAATTGCAACACTAGCTGTGAAATATGGCAAACAAGAAGACTTGAAAGTGATTATAGTTTCTTCAGATAAGGATTTATTTCAGCTACTCAATTATAATGTTTTAATTTTTGATCCTATTAAAAACACATATATAGATGAAAAATATATAATAGAAAAATTCGGTGTAAATTCGAACAAGCTTCTTGACTTATTTTCTTTCACTGGAGATGCATCTGACAATATTCCAGGGGTGCCAGGGATAGGACCTAAAACTGCAGCTAAATTGATAGATGAATTTGGTTCATTGGATCATGTCTTGGAAAATATAGATAGAATAGAACAAACCAGAGTACGTAACATTATTGCTGCACATAAAGATAAAGCATTAATTTCAAAGGAGCTGCTCACATTACATGAAAAAGTTGACCTTCAACACGATGTTGAAAAGCATAAGGTACATGCTCCCAATATGGAGAAATTACTATCATTTCTAAAAAAATATGAATTCAACTCCTTGATAGGAAAGGTAGAAAAGCTTTTTTCCTATAATGAAAGCAATGAAGAAGAGGTGCCGGAATATAGCGATGAAAAATTAGACAAATTTTTGGAACATTGCAGATATGAAGGTAAAATTGCAATTTATTTTAATTCTGAAAGTAATACATTAAGTATATCTTACAGTGAAAATAATGTTTTCTATATAGAGCAAGATAAAGCACAAAATGCGCTTAATACAATCTTGCTTTCAAATGGAGTACTTAAAATAATACATAATGTGAAAGAAGTAAGAAAAATCTTGCCAGTTATAGAGAAAACTCTGTGTTCGGTTGATGATTTGATGATAATGTCATATAGCTTAGATACAGGAAAGCATGACCATAGCATTTCTAACATAATTGCATATAATTTTAGTGAAAATGCAGAGAAATTCTCAGCGAAAACCTTAATAGTACTGCATGGCAAATTAAAGCAAAGGCTGTTTCAGGAAAAACTTTTCACTATATATGAACGTTTTGATAAACCGCTTATTAATGTAATACTTAATATGGAAAAAAATGGCGTATTACTAAATGCACAAACGTTACAGGAATTATCAGATAGATTTCAGCAGTTCATTGCTGTACTTGAAGATGATATTTGCAACTTAGTGGGAGAGAAATTTAACATTGCTTCACCAAAGCAACTAAGTGATGTTTTATTTAATAAGATGGAATTAAATAAGAAAAAAAAGTCGAAAAAATCAGGCACTTATAGTATAAGTTCTGAAGTTTTAGAAGAGCTTAAAGCAGAGGGTGTTGAGGTTGCAAGCAAGATCTTAAATTGGCGTCATTTAAGTAAATTAAAAAATACATACACTGATGCCCTGATAAAGCAGGTTAATCCAGTGGATGGAAGAATACATACAAATTTCTCGACCACTATAACTGCAACTGGAAGGCTCAGTTCAAGTAATCCTAATCTACAAAATATTCCAATCAAAAGTAAGGAAGGAAGTCTAATCAGAGAAGCATTAATTGCGCCAAAAGGCTACAAAATTATTTCTGCTGATTATTCACAAATTGAGCTGCGGCTTTTGGCACACGTAGCAAATGTTGCTGCATTTAAAGAAGCGTTTGCAAATCGGAGAGATATTCATGACATCACGGCTAGGCAGGTTTTTGGTGTGATGGAAGGTGATGCTGTTGATGAGCAATTAAGAAGGCGGGCAAAATCCATTAATTTTGGCATTATATACGGAATTAGCCCATTTAGTCTTGCAAAACAGCTAGGAATTACAATTCAGGAGGCTGCTGAGTATATTAATTACTATTTTTCCTGTTATCCAGAAATAAAGTCTTATATGGAAGAGATAATATTAATCGCAAGGCAACATGGCTATGTGGAAACTTTGTTTGGCAGGAGGTGTTTTGTAAAAGATATAAATAATACAATACCTTATATGAGGCAGTTCGCAGAAAGAGCGGCCATAAATGCGCCATTGCAAGGTACTGCTGCTGATATTATAAAACGTGCGATGATCCAACTTTTTGATCAATTAAAGGTTGGTAAAATCATATTGCAGGTTCATGATGAATTATTAGTTGAAGTAGAGGAGGGTAGGGCGCAAGAGACAGCAGAGCTAATGAAAAATTTGATGGAAAATGTGGTAACGCTTTCAATACCACTTGAAGTGGATATTAAAATTTCTGACAACTGGGCTTCTTAGGCGCTATCACTATAATTTAATAATACTTGAATTAGAAAGAATAATGCGCTATAACTAACTTAATGGAATGAAAGGTATACTAAAATTATGGCAACTCTACATGCAAGACAACAAAAAATCCTAAAACCTGTAAGTCAAACGATTAACAATGGTAAGGAAGAAGTTTTAAAAGAAGAGCATCAAGTAATTTACGATGTATTTTTTGAGAGAATGGAGGCATACAGAGACTGGGCTGAACTTGAGACACACTATCCAGGTCAGAAAGAAATCTTTGCGTTCATATTAAATGAACAAGACAGTATACTAAAAAACATTAATCCAAAAGATGTAAATTCACTAAGTGAAGAGAATTTTCGTCAGCTTTTATCTTCTATATTTAAAAAAATTAGAAAACAAAATTCAGCGAAAAAAGGAAATTTAACAGACGATGAGATAAGCCAGATAATAGCTAAATGTGTAGTTGATGCGCGAGGAACGGAAGCTAAAGATATATTAGTAAAGTCTGGAGGTGGGCTGTTTGGAATAGATACAGATCCAAAAGATATTTCTGGGTCTATTAAACGTGGAGTATTAAAAAAATTGCCATTTGGTGGTAGCAAGGAAGAAGATAATAAACCTTCACTCAGAGGTACCCAGGTGGTAAAAAAAATTCTGCGCAACTCTGTCTTACCAATTATTTTTGCTTTGTTGTCATTATTAATTTCGTCATTGATTTTTGGTTTCAGTTTAATAACGCTAGCAATTACCGTAATCGTTCTTTTAGTTACAGAAGTGAAGGAGGTGAAAAGCCTCTTTTCAAATGATAAAGAAGGCACTGTGTATAATACTAACAAAGAAGGTGAAAATATTCTATTCGTTTCTTCTCATGATACAGAAATTGTGAAAAAGGCTAGAGAAAACGAAGCTAAGTTTAAGCAAGCTGAAGATGAGCAAAAAAAAGGTGAATTACGCAAGAAAATTGGTGGCGATATTAGTGAGATTTTGAGTGATATTTTACAAAATAAGGAAATAAATAAGGCTGCTGCTCCTGTAATTGAGCAAGCCACTGGTCAACAAGCAGCTCAAGCTGAGCAGAAGGGAGCTGTTCAAGAAGAGAGTACGTCTCAGACTCAATGGGCTGATACAGTACGTACAGGAAACAAAGTCGGTGCTGGTCGGTCATAATTCACCATAAATAATAGCTGTAATTTTTTTTCTAAAATTTAACCCTAATTTTCTATCTTTGCTAGGTCATTTAATTTTTACCAATATACTGTAAGGTATAAACAAATTAAATATAAAGCATAAGATGTTATCTGATATTTGGATTTTACTGATACTCACACTGCTTGAAACTATACTTGGTATAGACAATTTAATCTTTATTTCTTTGGCTATAGATAAAGTACCGCAAAATCTGAGAGAAAAGGTACGCCTTATAGGTTTGGGATTAGCGCTGTTAATGCGTTTAATTATACTATTTTTTACATCAGCATTGTTGTATATGCAAAAACCTATATTTCAAGCTGGATCGCTTGATATTTCAATAAAGGATTTGCTTATGATAGCAGGGGGCTTATTTCTTGTTATTAAAAGCTTTATGGAGTTATGGAGGGATATTTTTTGCTATAAGCAAATTGAAAAAAAGAAGAGTATCAAATCAAGTTTTTTTTTCGTTATACTGCAGATTATATTGATAGATCTGGTTTTTTCAGTTGACTCAATATTAACTGCTATAGCATTAACTCATAACATGATAATAATCGCTACGGCATTTACGTTTTCTATATTGGCAATGATATTTTTATCAAGTTATACAGCCGAGTTAATAAAATCTAATCCGAGTTTAAAAATAATTGCTATTCTATTTATTCTGCTTGTAGGAGTATATCTCATTCTTGAAGGATTTAATATAAAGCTAACAAAGGGCTATTTATATTCATCGTTCATATTTGCATTGGTTGTAGAAATTATGAACCATATAAAGAAAAGGTGCAGCAGATAATTGTAAAGAAAATACATAAAAATACATTTGGCGATGCAAGCTTACCCTGATCTTCAACTATTTACCTTAACCAGCAGGTGCACCAAGTTCATGACCATGATCATCACCACGCGACGGCGACGGGTCTGGTGAAGCATAACCTTGATGATCACCAAGATCCTGCGCGCCTTGTAACCCTGCAGCATCATCGGCAATTTGGTTATCAGTGAGCGGATGGTCTCCAGAGTGGATGCCGTCACCTTCGTTACTTCCACTGCTACTATCGCTGCCTTCATCGCCACCACCAGAAAAATGTTCAGCAAGACTTTCAAGAAATTTTATACCAAACATATTTCCTGATTTCCCAAACAATGTTGCCAGGCTGCTTCCATTAACTAATCCTTCAAATACATTGCTATAAGCAGCGATTGCTCCTTCGTGAAAATTAAACAACCATTTCATTCCATCTACGAGCGTGGCAATAAAGTCACCGTGACCAAGACCAAAGCCACTTTTCTCACCAGCAGCTTCCTGGTGCTGTTGTTGTGCTTGCCACTCTGCAATATTTGGGCCTTCCATAAGCTTTTATCCTAAAACTTAGCCATTATTTTAACACAAATATTGAAAAATATCAAGTGAAAGGAGCAGATTGCTATTGTTAAATTAGCTACCAATATCATATCTAAAAAAGCCACCCGGCCACTCTAAAAGATCTAATGCTGAGTACGCTTTACTTTTGGCTTCCTCTAAGGTATCTCCTTCCGCTACTATATTTAGCACTCTGCCACCATCTGAAACCCAATGACCTTGTGCATCTAATTGAGTGCCAGCGTGGAATATCAGCACACCAGGAATACCTTCAATTTTATCTAACCCTTTAATTACTTCTCCCTTCTTGTAATCACTTGGATAGCCTTTGCTAGCCACAACAACACAGATCGTAGTCTTATTATTCAGTTCGACTGCCTTAACAGTTAATTTTTTTTCTGCAACTGAGAGCATTAATTTTAATAAGTCACAATTAGAATCAAGCCTCAATAATATAGATTGTGTTTCTGGGTCACCAAACCTAACGTTATACTCAAGCAGCTTAGGGTAGTCTTTACAGATCATTAGACCAGCGAATAATACACCTCGATAAGGTGTGCTCATGTTGGTCAACGCTTGAATAGTAGGATATATTATTTTTTGAATAATTTTTTGCTCCAAATCTTTATTAAGTATTTGAGGTGATGAGTATGACCCCATGCCTCCGGTATTTTGACTTTCACTATTTTCATCAGCTCTCTTGTAATCCTTTGCAAATCCGAGAGTTACTACCTTTAATTCATCAACAAGTACAAAAAAGCTTATTTCTTCTCCGATCAAAAACTCTTCTATGATGATTTCTTCACCTGACTCACCGAATCTTTTTTCCACTAACATTGAATCTATTGCTGAAAAAGCTTCATTTTCTGTGTGGCATATTATTACGCCTTTACCAGATGCAATTCCATTTGCTTTAATTACAAGTGGAAACTTCATTTTATTACTCTGTATAAAGTTTTTAGCTGATTTATCATCAATAAAGCGTTCATATTTAGCAGTTGGGATGCCGTATTGCTTACATAATTCTTTGGTAAAAGATTTTGATGCCTCAAGTTTTGCAGCCGCTCTGCTTGGCGCAAAAACATTTATTCCTTCTGCGGTTAGATCGTCAGCAAGCCCATTGATTATTGGTTGCTCTGGTCCGATAATTACTAATTCTATATCTTCTCTCTTGCAAAATTGTGTAACATCCATTGAATCTTGAATATTTATATCTACAAGAATCGCAAGATTTTTCATGGCTGCACGGCCAGGAGCAACATACAACTCAGTCAATTTAGGTGATTTCTTTAAAGCCCAAAGCAAGGCATGCTCTCTTCCACCGGAACCTATAACTAAGACTTTCATTCTTATTCCTCGATTTCTCTTTATACTTGAATATTAATAACACCCATATATTTTTGCAAGACATTTGGTATTGTAATTGATCCGTTAGAATTTTGATAATTTTCCATTATAGCAACAACTGTTCTTCCTATTGCTAAGGCTGAACCATTTAAGGTATGGACATATTTTTTGATTTTTTTATCAGAACTTAGAGAAGAGTATTTAGCATTCATTCTTCTTGCTTGAAATGCACCACAACTTGAGCAGCTTGATATCTCTCTGTATTTATTTTGTCCAGGTAACCATACCTCTATGTCATATGTCTTCTGTGCAGAAAAACCCATATCTCCGCTACATAGTAACATTATCCTGTACGGTAGCTCTAATCTTTTCAATATTTCCTCAGCAGCACTTGTCATGCGTTCAAGTTCATTATCTGATTGATCCTCCGTTGTAATGCTTACCAGCTCAACTTTACCAAATTGGTGTTGCCTTATCATGCCTCTAGTATCTTTACCTGCACTTCCTGCTTCTCTTCTAAAACATTCAGAATAAGCAGTAAATCTTATGGGTAATTCTTTTTCCTCTGTTATTTTACCTGCAACTAAGTTTGTCAATGCTACTTCACTTGTTGGAATTAATCTTAGTCCGTCAGTAGTTAAATATGAATCATCGGAAAATTTTGGAAGTTGGCCAACGTTATACATAGCTTCATCCTTTACCAAAGTGGGGTGATAAACTTCGGTATAGCCAAACTCATTGGTATGGATATCAAGCATAAAATTTATTAAAGCTCGTCCAAGCTTTGCTAATTGTCCTTTTAATATTACAAATCTTGATCCAGAAATTTCTGCTGCTTGCTCAAAGTCCATTAGACCTAAGCTTTCTCCTTGCTCATAGTGAGGTTTTGGCACAAAATCAAATTGTCTTATTTCCCCATGTTTCCTAATTTCTATATTACCACTTTCGTCTGCACCTATTGGTATATCATGTGCAGGAATATTTGGCAAACTAGATACAATATTGATTAGCTTGCCTTTTTCTGCCTTCTCTTGCGAACTGATTATCTCTATTTTATTTGCAATATCTTTTGATAGCTCCACTTCCTTTTCACAAGGATTCTTGCTCATTTTAAGTTTTTTTATTTCATCAGTAATTTCATTACGTTGTCTATTTAAATCTTGTAATTTAGTGGTAAGCCGCCTACTTTCTTGATCAATTTTTAGTATTTCTTCTACTATAGATCTGTCTACCCCTTTGTCCTTCATCACTTTACCAAAAACTTCCGGCTGACTACGTATATACTCTATATCATGCATGTTGTATCATTTAAACTACTGACCTAACTATACTTTAAAAGCTCTTCAGATTCAATCTCACCATATATGATAAAATCGCTATCATTGACTTTTATTATTAAGCTTGCTATCATTTAAATGATTTACTACGCACATTTAGTATGCCAGGAATTATAGAAAAATATAATGAATCTACAGATAGTACTTATTTCAAAAACCTTAAAGCGGGTGGAAGATTTGCTATCTACTATTTAGGAGCTACATTTGCTCTTGGAATCTTAGGATTAATAACAGGGTCCCCTATTTTAATTTTTCCGCTTGCTATGCTCATTTCTCATCCTTTAATTTGGGTAGCGATGGGAATAGTTCTTACGGTAGTGTACAAAACAATTGCTAAGCCTTTATTTTATTCAGCAAAAGACTTTATCAACAAAAAGCGTGGTTTCAAAGAAGAAGGTGTTGGTGAGCAAAAATCACAAGAGCCAGAAAAAAAGAGTGAATTAAAGAGATCAGTAAGCGCAAATAGTATTTTTACACAAAAAGAAAGTACCATTAGTACTCAAGACACAACGTTACGGAGAAAAGTATCACTAGATAGTAGTGGATATGCTAGCTCAGAGGGTGGAGCGAGTAACAGAGGTACTCCGATTAAAAAAGGTCGCAGAAGTTCTAGCGATTCTGATTATTCATCAGGTAGTGATGTCAGCATTAATTCAACAGCAGGCAAGCAATTGATGGTTAAGTCGTTTCCGACTGTGGGAGACGGAAATTGCTTTTTCCATGCTATCTTTGGTAAGAAGGATTATACATATAGGCCTGACATGTATGAGGATGGCGTTTACAGAGCTGAAAAAGCACAGCAAATGAGAGAAGAATGGCATAAATTTTTGAGTCAATTCACATCTTTGGATGACCAAAGAATGCTGGAACCTTTAAGAGAGCAAATGCAGAAGGTTTTTAACATGTTTTTAAGCAAGCCAGAAGATTTAACTGGCAGATCTGGCGATATAAAAAAGCTAGCTGAGAAGGTAAAGGACAGAATAAAGGAAGCTGATACTAAAACTGAAGAACTCAAGAAAGAAATTGTGAAAAAATTTCAATGTAACAGTGGTTTTAGAAGTGCAATATATTTAGTAATAAAAGAAATTATTGAACAGCGTAATAGTAGAAATCCAAATGACCAAAAACTTATACCAAGTATCCAAGAGTTACTTGATGA
The DNA here is from genome assembly GCA_028571345.1 of Wolbachia endosymbiont of Ctenocephalides orientis. Lineage (GTDB taxonomy): Bacteria > Pseudomonadota > Alphaproteobacteria > Rickettsiales > Anaplasmataceae > Wolbachia. The sequence continues at coordinate 667,029 of CP116769.1, read as the reverse complement.
TAAGGAAAAATTATATAATAAGATTCAGGAAGATCTGGAATCTTGTACATTAGTATTAAATTCTAATCTTAGCAATGAGGAGTATAGTAATACATACGACCCCAAAGTTATAAAAGATACATTCCTTAATGATCCTGAGCTTTACAGGTGCTACTTAGAAGCAATACAAAACCCTAATTACTATATCTTTATCGAAGAAATTCCTATTTTAGCATCTTTAGCTAACATTGAAATTGATGTTCATTATAGAAACAATAATAACAATGTACATACACCGTTTGAGCCAAATCCAGAAATGATAAGTGGTTATCAAAGTAATTTCTTATGGGGAAAAAAGGAACCAAAAACAATACACTTGGAAGGAGCTCATTATGAGAGAGCTGAAGTAGTGGAAGTAGAAACACAGATTATAGAAGAAGTAAGCTCATCTATGTATAATATTGCGGCATCAGTTTGGAATAGTATAGCAAATCTAGCTGGTTTAAAGAACTAAAGTCTTATGCCCCTAAAAATAGGAAAATTAACTATTGATTCCCCAGTGATTTTGGCTCCTATGTCTGGAGTAACTGATTATCCATTTAGAAGTGTTGTTAAAAAGCTTGGTGCAGGCTTACTAGTTTCAGAAATGATTGCGAGCAGGGCGATGATCATACAAACTCGTCAGAGTCTTCAAAAAGCAAAAGTTGATGAGTTAACGGCTGTGCAACTTGCTGGATGTGAAACGGGTGTAATGGCAGACGCTGCAAAGTTAAATGAGGATATGGGTGCAAAAATAATAGACATAAATTTTGGCTGTCCTGTTAAAAAAGTTGTAAATGGTTATGCGGGATCTGCTTTAATGAAGGATGAGAAGAAAGCAGCGGAAATAATTGAAGCAGTTGTAAATGCAGTGAATGTGCCGGTTACTGTTAAGATGCGTACTGGATGGAATGACGAAAACCGCAATGCACCGAGGCTTGCAAAAATTGCAGAGGACTTAGGAGCAAAAATGATTACTGTGCATGGCAGAACAAGAGCACAGCTTTATAATGGTCAGGCAGATTGGAAATTTATAAAAAGTGTTAAGGAGCAAGTGAAGATTCCGGTGATAGTAAATGGTGATATAAAAAGTCTGGATGATATTCAAATTGCTCTGAAAGGATCTGGGGCAGATGGAGTGATGATAGGTCGTGGTGCCTATGGAAAACCTTGGTTGATTAACCAGGCAATGAATTTTCTGAGTGGAAGTGAGATTTCCGAACCATTGCACTCAGAAAAGCTGAACATTATACTTGAGCATTATGATAGTATTCTTGAATATTACGGAAATGATACAGGGATAAAAATGGCTCGAAAACACATAGGCTGGTATAGCGGTGGATTTAAGAACTCATCTGAATTCCGCGTTAAAATTAACAATACGACAGATATTGAAAAAGTTAAGGCACATATAATCTCTTTTTTCAGTCAAGTAGCATAATAATCATAGAAAACATTATGAACAAATCACAATTAGTTAAAGAAGTGTTCGACTCCGTAGCCGATCGCTACGATGTTATGAATGATATAATGAGTTTAGGGATGCACAGGCTATGGAAGGATAAAATGGTAAATAGTATGTGCTTTTCTGAAAATTCTAAGATTTTGGATGTTGCAGGTGGTACTGGTGACATAGCTATAAGAATAATAAAGAAAGAGCCTAGCGTTAAGGTTACAGTATGTGACATAAATCAGAATATGCTGAATCAGGGACGCGATAAAGCAATTAACTCGAACCTGCTGGAGTTTGATTGGGTATGTGCAAACGCGGAAAATTTACCATTCAATGACTACGAATTTGATTATTGTACCATAGCTTTTGGTATTCGAAATGTTTCTGATCGTAAAAAAGCTTTAAGTGAAATGTATAGAGTATTAAAACCAAACGGGAAACTAATATGCTTAGAGTTTGCTCCCATGCATTACCAAAATAAAGCATTTACAAAACTTTATGACTTATATTCATTTAAAATAATCCCCAAAATTGGCAAGCTAGTTGTGAAAGATAAAAATGCTTATGAATATTTAGTGAAAAGCATCAGAGAATTTCCAACTCAGGCTAATTTCAAAAACGAAATAGAAGAGGTGGGCTTTAATGATGTTGTATTTCATAACATTAGCTATGGAATAGCAGCATTACATATTGGAATAAAATGAATATTAAACTCTGGTATAGAACGTTAGATTACTATCTAGCTATACCAATAGTTTTATTGCTTATTATAAGCTTCATACTCGTTTATTGAGCAAGCCCTGTTATTGCACAACGTCTTTTTTGCCACAAGATTATTTTATACGGCGCCATATAATTTATATAATCCTATCACTGATTACTCTAGTAACATTCTCTGTTTTTAATATAAAAACCATAGGCATCCTCTCATTTGCAGGTTTCATTTTTTTTATTATTTTAATGGTCATTGTAATAACATTTGGTGCAGAAGCAAAAGGAGCAAAAAGATGGTTATATATTTTTAAAATTTCAATTCAGCCGTCTGAATTTTTAAGGCCATTTTTTTCTGTTGTGATAGCAAGTATATTAAGCACAAAAATAAAGTTCAAAGTTCATATATCAGTTATGGTATTCTTGTTAACCTTTATACTATTTCTCTTACAGCCAGACTTCAGCATGTCTATGCTTTTAACATATTCTTTTATTGCCCAGATGTTTATTGCAGGCATACCATTCTTATATTTTTTTTATATAGGAGGAATAGTAACTGCTGGGGTTATAGTAGCCTATTTATGTTTACCACATATAGAACAAAGGATTTCTAACTTTCTTTTTTTTTTGCACAGCGTGATAATTTTCAGGTTATAAAATCGTTGGAAGCATTTAAAAAAGGCCACTTCAGCGGAGTTGGACCTGGTGAAGGTAGTGTAAAAATTCTTCTTCCTGATTGTCATACAGATTTTGTATTTTCTGTTTTAGCTGAGGAATTTGGTTTGATTATGTGTTTTGTAACATTGGCACTCTTTGGAATGATTTCCACACGCCTACTTTATGTTGCGTATAGAGAAAGTGAATTATTTAATCTACTTGTGACATTTGGTATATCAATTCAATTCATTACGCAATTTATAATAAATATGGGAGTCACACTGAGTATTTTTCCAACCACTGGTATTACTTTACCACTTCTTAGCTATGGTGGTTCCTCTCTTTTATCTTCAAGCATTGCACTTGGTATTATGCTGTCTTTTAGCAATAATCAATCTATGACGCCTAACCTTTGTGAGCGCATGGCTATCAGAAAATCAGATAATAGGCCTTATGTAGCTAATTAAATAACCATACGTTTAGTGTTTTTAATCCAGATTGGGGTTCAATATAGCTTGAATTATAAGATCCATCTTCATTCCTCGTGAACCTTTAACTAGAATTACATCATTATTCTGAATTATATTAGTTAAATGAGCTTTTAGTTGAGAAGAGCTATCAAAGTGTGTGCCCTTAATATTTTCTGGTAAAAGTTTATGTAGCGACAGCATAAATTCACCAACGGTATAAATTTTATCTATATTATATTCCATAATAGAATTGATCAGTTCTGTGCGAAATTGTATGCTTTCTTCCCCAAGTTCCAGCATATCGCCAAGTAGTGCCACTTTCCTATTGTTAGAGTAAGCACTAAGAGTTTTGATTGCTGCTTTCATTGCAGTAGGGCTGGCATTATAAGAATCGTCAATTATATACACATGCTTTCCATTATATTTTACTTCAAGAATATTACCTCTGCCGTTTGTTATATTGAAATTTTCCAGTGCAAATGATAAATCAATCCCTAAACTTTGCATAACTGCAACAACGGCCAGTGCAGAGTAAGCAAAATGCTCTCCTTGAGTGTTTAAATGGCAATCTATAATCTGATTATTAGCTGCAATCTTTAAGTTTATCCCAAGAGGTCTATTATTATTTCTAGTTAAATCCAGCAAACGAACCATTGCTTCTTGATGCTTACCGAAAGTTATTATATTTTTACTAGAGTTTGACGAAAGATAATCATAGTAGTTGCTGTCTCTATTTAATATCAAAGTGCCATTAGATCTCTTGCATAACTCAGTTGCAGGTGGCAATTTTGTCGTTGAAACTTGATTGCTCTCCTCAAATACATTCGAGTATTCTACGGTGCTCATCTGCGATTCTCCTAAAAATTTCTCATCATAAACAGGTTTTGCAATAGATCTATTGTTTTTCATACCATGAAGCACTTCTAATTTTGCTTTTGCAATATCAAGTGTTGATGAAAAATTCTCAGCATGTGCGGGTTCAATATTTGTAATAACTGCAATGTCGGGATTGCTGATTTCAGATAATTCTTTTATTTCTCCAGCTTTATTCATTCCCATTTCAAGAATCAAATATTGGCAATTTATTGGCGCTTTTAATATTGTTAAAGGCAAACCTATGTTATTATTCAAATTACCTTCATTTGTATGGGATATTCCATGTTGAGATAAAACAGCGTATAACATATCCTTCGTGGTAGTTTTTCCTACGCTACCTGTAATTGCAATGATTTTAGCATTAACAAGAGCATTTTTAATATAGTATGATGCTAAATTATGCAGAGCTTCTAATGTGTTATTTGTAACAATTAGAGGATATTCTTTGTGTTCATACTTATTTTTGCTTACTATTGCAACAACAGCGCCTTTTGAAAAAGCTTCATGCAAAAAATCATGTCCATCAAAATTTTGTCCCTTAATTGCAATAAATATGTCACCTTTTTTTATATTTCTAGTGTCTATTGAAATGTTAGGGCTATGCGTCCAGTTGCAGTTACCCATTTTTCTGCCACCCGTAGCATCTATAATATCATTTACGCTCCACTTAAACATTTTGAATAAACTAAACAACGGAAATAATCATGTATTTTTGATAATTTGTAAATAATAGTTGAAATCTCTGTTAATTAATCTTATAATAGACATGCAAGTTTAAGTATTTTGATGTATAATCGAAGTACAGCTAATATTCAAGTATAAGGAGAATCTTGGAGGTATATATGGGAAAAGATCCAAGCACTGCGGTTTCCGAACCTAAGAAAGGTATAATGTCTAGTATACTAGGTTTTTTTGGCCGGCTTGCGTTAGCTCCAGGTAAAATGTTTATATACCCTGTGTGGCCTATGAAAGTCGTACGGTCCCTAGAAATCACATGGCCTGTAAAATTCACATTACCTTTACTCGCATACCCTAAGAATTGGCCTAACTCCTTTGGTGAAATTAGGCACGATTTTAAAAATGGTTTTCGTGGTCTTATTAAGATGCCACCTAAGGAGTATAATCCACCCATTCCAATGGCAGAAGATAGCAAAAGCGTTGGTATCACCGTAGAAAGCTACGAAAAAGGAGTTTCTGTTCTATTGAAGATGCCGAGATCTCGTATAGGGGATATACCGCGTTTAACTAATGAGCAGCTGAAAGAGATTGAAGCAAAATTGTCAAGTATATCAATCTCTAGAGAAAAAAATGAAATTGTAATTAAGATTAATGTTAAGCAGATAGTTACGAATCATGAGTTATTAAAGAAAATTAGAGAGGAGTTTGGGTCTAACATTAGTGGAGAAGCAATAACGATACTTGCTATTGCAAGAGAAATCGAAAGAAATTTTGCAGAATTGGCAAAGATTACTGGCGGAGAGCTAGGAAAGGACACAGATCCAAAGTTGTTATGGCATACTGCAAAAAAGTTGCTTTCTGAGCATACTGAGCAACAAAAAGAATCATCAGAGGTTGTAACGCCTATGCAAAGTAATAAGCCATCAGAAAAAATTATGGAGATCAGCAAGGATTCGTCAGAAGCTTTGAAGAATATTGGCAAGGAGATTGCAGAGGTGATGTCTGCATCGCCTCAAGCAAAAACGCTATATTCTGGGCCTACTAAGCAACCAGAAAAATCATCAGAGGTTGTAGTGCCGAAGCATAGTGGCACGGGGTTTGCAGACACTGTATTATCGTCTAAAAAAGGTGATAAGGAAAACAAATTAAAAGGGTTTTAAAGGTAATTTATATAGGTAATAATTATGAGTAATTACGACGAAAGGAAAATTGAGGAAAGGTATCATAGTTTAACTGTCCCTTCCGATATGTATTATCTACAGCAAGAAATTGCTGTTGGTGCGGTGAATAAGATGGAGGCTTTTTTAAAACAAGATATAGTAAAAGAACAAGCAAAAGAGCTTGGAAGAAGTGCTTTTAATCTTGAAAATGCTTCTAGTGAAGCAGTGAAGCAGCCATTATCTACACCGAAAATAGAAGAGATAGAAGAGCAAGGAAAAGCGAGAGGTTAGTAAGTTGTGGGCAGCGCAAGCTATGATAAGGACAATATTTTTGCTCAAATATTAAAAGGAGCTTATCCTTGTGAGAAAGTTCATGAAGATAATAATGTATTGGCGTTTCATGATAAATATCCTGATGCACCTACGCATATTTTAATGGTGCCAAAAAGTCAGTATATATCATATGATGATTTTATAGCTAACGCATCTGAAAAAGAGATTGTTAGCTTTTTTAAGACGGTGAGAGAAATAGCTCATAAACATAATCTGCAAGAAGCAGGATATAGATTGGTTACTAACCACGGCAAAAATGGAGAACAAGTTGTACCTCATTTTCATATGCATATTTTAGGTGGAAAAAGACTAGGAAAGCATGTAAACTCATAATAGTTGCTTTTTATATGGTTGTTTGGTTGCAATGAGTGAGTATTTAACTGTAGCGGTTTTTATTTGTGTCTCAATTGTAATATTTCTTGCTTTAGGTGTGTTACCTATGTTTCTTGCAGTGAGTAATCCAGATAGTGAGAAGCTTTCTACATATGAATGTGGTTTTAATCCCCTGTCAAGTGCAAGAAAAAGTTTTGATATTAAGTTTTATTTAGTTTCCATACTATTTATAATATTTGACTTGGAAATTGCGTTTCTTTTTCCATGGGCTGTTTCTTTATCAAAAATAAGCTATTATGGGTTTTGGTCCATGATTGTTTTTCTTGCAATTCTCACTATAGGTTTTATCTATGAGTGGTGTAAAGGAGCATTAGAATGGGAGTGAAATTATGACAGATAAAATCTTATCTAATGACGACTGGAGTCGTTATAAAAAGGAAGGATTTCTAGTCACTAAATTCGGTGATTTAGTAGATTACGTGATGAATTGGGCAAGATCTGGTTCTTTGTGGCCGATGACGTTTGGTCTTGCATGCTGTGCAGTTGAGATGATGCATACTGCTTCCAGTCGTTACGATCTTGATAGATACGGAGTAATGTTTCGTGCAAGCCCAAGACAATCGGATGTAATGATTGTCGCTGGCACACTAACTAATAAAATGGCAGCAGCTTTACGTAAAGTCTATGATCAAATGTCAGATCCAAAATATGTAATCTCAATGGGAAGTTGTGCAAATGGTGGCGGTTATTATCACTATTCTTACTCAGTGGTGCGAGGTTGCGATAGAATCGTACCAGTTGATATATATGTCCCTGGATGCCCGCCGACAGCTGAAGCATTGCTCTATGGAATTCTCTGTCTAAAAAATAAAATAATGCGAACTAAGAATATTAAGCATGGATAAGACAGCAAAATATATACAAAAAAAACTCAAATTTGAATGCACACAAGAAAATGATGGCACTATCATAATGCTTTCAACTTTAGGTAATATTAAAGAACATCTAGTCTCTTTACGTGATGATGAAAAATGCAGATTTGAGTTGTTGATTGACATTTTTGGAATCGATTATCCAGACAGAGAAAAGCGTTTTGAATTGATATATAATCTACTTAGTGTAGTTCATAATATAAGAATGCATATAAAGCTTCAATTAGATGAGAATGAGCTACCTCCAAGTGTGGAAACAATATTTAGCACGGCTACATGGTTTGAGCGCGAGGTATTTGATATGTACGGAATAGAATTTTCTAACCACTCAGATTTACGGAGAATTCTTACGGATTACGGATTTAAGGGTTATCCAATGTTGAAGGACTTTCCTCTCACTGGTTATGAAGAGGTCAGGTATGATATAGACGCAAAAAAAGTTGTATATAAGCCTATAGACCTGCCACAAGATTTTCGTACATTTGATAGTCTATCACCATGGGAAGGAAAGAAGTAGTTGTAAAAACTTGAAAAATAAGTAGAGGTATGCTAACTTTCTAAACATAAATACAGAGGAGTATATAATGGCAGTACAAAGGAAAAAGATATCCCTAATTGGTGCGGGAAATATCGGTGGAACTCTTGCTCATATGATTGCAATAAAAGAGCTCGGCGATATTGTTTTACTTGATATTAGTGAAGGCATTCCGCAGGGTAAGGCACTTGACATGGCAGAGTCTTCTCCTATTGATGGTTTTGATGTTAATTTAACCGGTACTAATCAGTACAAAGATATAGAAAGTTCTGATGCAATTATTATAACTGCTGGCATTGCCAGAAAACCAGGAATGAGCAGAGATGATCTCCTAAAAACTAATGCTGCGGTAATGAGAGAAGTTGGTGAGAATATTAAAAAATATTCCCCAAATGCGTTTGTTATCGTGGTCACTAATCCACTTGATGCTATGGTTTCAGTGGTGCATAAACATTCAGGTATATCAATCAATATGATTGTTGGCATGGCAGGAGTGCTTGATTCTGCACGCTTTTGTTATTTTCTTGCAAGTGAATTAAATGTTTCAGTTGAGAATGTGTCTGCTTTTGTACTTGGTGGTCATGGTGATACTATGGTACCAATGATCAATTGCACCTCTATTGCTGGCATTCCACTTACTCAAATTATAGACATGGGACTAACCACGCAAGAAAAAGTAGATAAAATAGTTGAACGCACCCGTAACGGAGGAAAAGAAATAGTTGATTTACTTAAATCTGGATCTGCATATTATTCCCCAGCATCTTCTGCTATATGTATGTTAGAGTCATACTTAAAAGACAAAAAACGCATATTGCCGTGTGCTGCTTACTTAAATGGTGAATATGAAGTAAGTGATTTATTTATTGGTGTTCCTGCAATTATCGGCAAAAATGGAATTGAAAAAGTCTTAGAAGTGAAAATGAACAGTAGTGAGCAGGAAATATTTAATAAATCTGTCAATGCAGTTAGAGAATTAGTTAAATTAACAAATTCTTAAAGATTATTGATCTATAATACCACAATTTAAAGAGTAGTATGATGAAGGTTTATAAGGGGAATGCATCTCCAATTTTGAGAAAATTTAGCATATTCCTTATCTTATCTTCAATACTTTTCATCTTTCTTGCATTTATTACGTTTATAGAAGAATTAAAACAATACTTTGAAGGCAATAAAATAGTGGTATGCTTAATTATAGCAATACTCGACATCTTGTTTTATGCACTTGGAGCGTATGGTAAGGTAAAATGGCCTGAAAAGTCTTTTAGCAACGAATGCATGCTTTTTCTTGGAGTTTTATTTACTCCATGTACCATCTTGATGTTTTTTACTGTGCTAAAAGAAGGCGAAATTGAGTTTAATATTACAGCAAGTTACTTTTTTTATGTTGCTCTCACCTCGTATATTGTTTATGCAGTACTAGGCATATTACTGAAATCAAAATTAACTTGGTGCTTTTCATTACTTACCCTTGAGTATTTGATAATTAATTCAATAATTAATAAAATTAGTTATTTATGCCTTTCAGATGGATTAGGCTGTTCTGTGGCAACTTGGTTAGTAATTTTGTTCCCAATGTTGTTTGGAAGTTTTTTGATCATTGCATCCTTGCTTTTAGCAAAACCACAATTCAAGATTGCGTTTACATCAAGAGCTACTTTTTTTGTTGGGCTGTTTAATATATCCATTGGGTCATTACAATTATTAATTGGTGATTATACTCATGAACTCCGTCTTTTTGGGTTGTTGATTTTTACTGCAGATACTTTAATAGCAATTTACTATGGTATCAAATATAATGACTCCGTTGTATGCAATTTTGGCGTTACTTTCTTTATAATCAATGTATATGTTAGATTTTTTGAGTATTGCTTTGATTATCTAAATAGTAGTGCATTTTTTGCGATCTTAGGTATAAGTCTATGGGTTATCGCTATAAAAGCTGACAAGATTTTTAATATTAATTCAATTTACAATAGCTCACTACACACCAAGAAATCTAACAAAGTAGGGTAGGGGGCTATCTATCTGTATAAAGTGAATTTTTCAAGATACAAAGTCTAATCAAATTCAAGTTAAAAGGAAAACTACTTTTGTCATGCCGTAAGTACGCTCTGATATTACAGTAAATTTTTCACTGTATTGAAAATTTTTATTTTTTTCAGTTTCTATCATTACCAGTGCTTCATCGTTTAACCAACCTGAGTGAATTAACCCATCTAAAGTTGGCTCAATCAAATTACTATTATAAGGAGGATCAATAAAAACTATATCACACTTTGATACGGGTTTAGGTAGCTTATCAGCACTGCAGCAAATAAGCGTAACATCGTTAATAATTCCAAAATTTTCTGCTGTTTTTTTAGATATTTGTAAATTATAGTAATCACAATCAACCATAAATGCATGTTTAGCACCACGAGAAAGCGCCTCAAATGATAAAGAACCCCAACCACAAAATAAATCAAGTATATTTGAATCATGAATAGATTTTTTTGAAGAAAGTATACTAAATATAGCCTCACGAACAAAACCAGTAGTTGGTCGCACAGCAGGATCCTTTCCTGTGGCTATTTTTCTTCCTCGGTATTTACCGGTAGTAATACGCTGCATACTTAGTCCTTAATGCATAGAGATTAAATTCATCAGTAAATCTCCATTTGCAGTTTACTCTCAACCTGCTGCACAATTTTATAAAAATGGTCAAAATTGAGGCTTGCACTGCCAACCAATACTCCTGATAAGTTTGATATATGAAGCAAGTTTTCTATATTTTCTGAACTCACCGAACCACCATATATAATACGTTGTCTTTCAGTGCATAGCTTAATTACATCAGCAATTTCATCATTACTTGGAATCTTACCCGTACCTATTGCCCATATCGGTTCATATGCTACAGTATACTCACCATGTGTTGGTAAACGGTTTTGACATTGACGCTCTATCACTTCTTTTGTCTTCTGATTTTGACGATCGTTCAAGCTTTCACCAACACAAATAATTGGGTGCAAACCTGACTCTATTGCTACCTCTGCCTTAAGCTTTATTTCATTATCTGTTTCACCCCTTCTCTCTGAATGTCCAAGGATTACATAACTGCATCCCAATTCTTTTAGCACTTTAGCACTAATTTCCCCCGTATAAGGGCCAGATTTTTCTTGATGACAATTTTGAGCTCCTATATTGACGTTGTTTTTTAATTCTATATTATCTGGAAACGCAGTAAATGGCGGGCAAATTACCAATTTAGAAGTAACTTCGTTAGACTTTTCGTTGAGTTTTCTTATAAAGTTAACAAATGCAGACCGCGTTCCATTCATCTTCCAATTTGCAATTATTAAAAAGAACATCAGATTTGCTTATTATCATTAAGAGTGCCGGCTGTCGGACTTGAACTGACAACCTGCTGATTACAAGTCAGTTGCTCTACCAATTGAGCTAAGCCGGCATTAATTACCTCAGTAATATACAAGTGTTGGTGAATTTTAGTCAACTAATTTTTATAAATGCTGCATAATCAACAATATGAAAAAATTTTTATTAAAGCCAAAAAAAAGTCTCGGGCAGAACTTTCTTCTTTCAGATGAGATAATAAAAAAAATAGTAGACGCTGCAGGTGATCTGGAAAATTATAACGTCATTGAAATTGGCCCTGGATACGGCTCTTTAACAAAGGAAATACTAAAGCGTAATCCTAAGTTTTTGTTAGCTATAGAAAAGGATAGTAGCTTGATAAAATATCATGATAAGCTGCTAAATGAATATAGAGAAAAGTATAAGATTATAGAAGCAGATGCATTGAATGTCACAGAAAAAGAATTTATAGAGAGTCCAGTTAAAGTTATCGCTAATTTGCCTTATAATATCTCAGTAGCGTTATTTTTAAAGTGGTTAAGTGATATAAAATATTTTACAAGCTTGACATTAATGTTTCAAAAAGAAGTAGCAGACCGTATCACAGCAAGGCCAAACTCTAAAGATTATGGTTCTTTGTCGGTATTTAGCCAGCTTATATGTGACATAAAAAAAGAATTTGATCTTGAGCCTGAAGATTTTTTTCCAAAGCCAAAAGTGCGCTCCTCGTTTATTACAGTAATTCCTTTATCCACTCAAAAATTTCCAGTTAATCTAGAAACATTGACTAAATTGACTCGTGCTGCCTTTACCAAGAGAAGAAAGATGCTAAGAAATAGTTTGCAGCACATAGCCGATAATTTTGAAGCCGCCCTTGAAAAAACTGGGCTCACTGGAAGCGAACGTCCAGAAAATTTAACTATCGAACAGTTTTGCCTCCTGGCACAAAATTTAGTATTTTTTGAATATTGAACTAATTATAAAAAACGTAAAAGCCATCTAGTAAGCCAAAAGTTACGTTGTGGTTTATTTGAATCATCAGCACCTTCATTAATACTACTCTTCTCATTTTCTTGACACCCAGAGTTCTTTAATGGTTCATGATGATTTGAATGAATTTCATCTCTATGCCTTAAAGTAAATATGTCTGCATTTAAATTATCAATAGAACTCACGTTTAGAACAATATTGTATTCATTTTCAATCATGGAAATTGTATCACGTTTATTATTAAAAATATGCGCTACAATTGAGCTATGTGCCACCAAATCAAATATTTTATTACGATTTTTATTAGCAAGATACTGTAAATCTCTTAATATTGATGCAACGATTACTTCATTTGATTTTACTCTTCCAACACCTTTACAGTGTGCACATTCTGTTGTGTTAATCTCTTGTATATTTGATTTAATCCTCTGCCTTGAAAAAACCATCATACCAAAATTATTTATATAGCTAAATTGAACTTTAGCTTTATCATCTTTAAATGCTTGCCTAATAGCGTTCTCAATATTTCTGCAATTTTGATACCTTAGCATATCAATAAAATCGACGACTATTAATCCTGATAAACCTCTTAAATTTACTTGCCTGAATATTTCAGGTACCGCTTCCATATTAGTTCTATAAGCAGTCTCTTCTATGCTACCTTCATCTGTCATTTTTCCTGAATTTACATCTATTGAAACAAACGCTTCAGTTAAAGTTATTATTAAAGATCCACCAGATGGTAATTTAACCCTATTACTATATAATTCAGAAATTTGATCCTCAATTCCGTAGTAAGTAAATATTGGAACGGATTTTTTGTGCAATCTACAATGCAATCTACTACCTTTTAATGCATTTTTAATATACTGATTTATCGCTTCAAGAGCTTCTTTTCCAGATACTACAATTTCTGTACCGTCATTGCAAAAATCGCGAACAGACCTCATAACAACATCTATTTCATTATAAACCAATGATGCGGTATTTATAGAGGAAGTACTTTTTTGAATCCTTTCCCATAATGTAGATAAGCAACTGTAATCTTGCTCAATTTCTTTCTTACTTTTACCAGAGCCAGCAGTTCTGATTATCAAGCCCGATCTTTTTGGCAGATTTATTGAACTCAGTATCTCTTTTAGCTGTTTTTTTACATTAGCATCTTTAATAAAACGAGATACTCCGCCCTTGCTAATGGAATTTGGCATGAAAACACAATACCTACCCACTAGATTCACGTATGTAGTAAATGAAGCTCCTTTGTCTTTTCGCTCTTCTTTAGTAAGCTGGACCAGAATTTTTTGGCCAACTGAGATTACGTCTTGTAACTTATATTTTTTGAGTGGTACTTTTCTAACAAAACCACTTCTTGGTTTATTATTGTTTTTACTAACCGCAGGATCTGAAGTATTAGCCTTCTGATCATTATCATTTTCTTCCACGCAGTTATCGCTTGAGTAACCTTCATCAGCTTCTGCAATGCAGTCATCACTTGAGTCTTCATCAGCTTCTTCAACGCAATCATCACTTGAGTAGCTTTCAAGAAGTGCTTTCTTATCTTCTTCTGGAATATTAAAGTAATCTGGAGATATATCAGAAAAAGATAAAAACCCCCGCTTATCCTTATCGTATTCAATAAATACAGCCTGTAAAGAAGGGGCTATATCCTTTACAATAGCAACATATACATTGCCTCTTAATCGTTTTTTCCCTCTGAATTCCTGCTCAAATTCCATAACTTTATTATCAACCGACAAGGCAATTCGTACCTCATTGGAGTAGATGGAATTCTCTATTAACAACAATCTTTTTTTACCACTATTTTCCACTTATCCTACCGCTTGCTTTTCATTCTGAAACTAACCTTATGCTATTTAATATGTCATCGATTGTCAAGAATTTCGCACCTGTTTATTAAAGGAGTTGACTGCTAGAACTTTGCGTAATAACATTACATAAGGTTCAATTGTCTTATAGTTATAATATGGCAAAAAAAAATGCTTCTCTACTTGTTAAATTAGTTAGCACTGCAACAAAAAAGACAAAGAGTGGCGAAATAAAATCAACGGGTTATTTTTACGTAAAAAAACGCAATCCAAAAAAACTTACTAGGAAGTTGGAATTTAAAAAATACGATCCTGTAGTGAGAAAGCATGTATTGTTTAAAGAGGAAAAATTAAAATGATTTTTTTTACGAGGTGATTTGTTATTATGGAAGATCTGCAATTAAGTACCCCTGTTGTAATAGAATTAGATGATATAAAGGATACAAAACTTGAGTTAATTAAGATTATTGCAAAATTAATAAATAAGAAATATAAAACTCAAAAAAAAGCGGGAAGTGAATTAAAGATTGACCAACCTAAAGTATCTCAAATTCACCGGTTGAAGATTGAAGGGTTTTCTTTACAATATTTACTTGAGCGACTGGCTGCACTAGATCAAAACGTAGAGATAAAAATAAAATGCAATTCTGAGCCTGAGTGATCAGATTGGTATTATAAATTCATGGAAAAGCATATCATCAGCAATTTTGAGCCTTTTTACGTAATTATAGGCCATAAATATGATTTTAAGTTATTGATGGGATTTAGAGTATATTGTGGCATCTTTTCAAAGAGTCAAAATAGAGTAGTCTAAAAATTACTTGACGCAATAGAATCAAATCTATTATAACGACGATAATTTACATTTTATTTCCCTTATTTATCTTTAATTATAATGCAAATGCTCATTGATCTATATGCCTATGCTGCAGTTGTAAATTTTCACATTTTTTCCTAATTAGATCTCTTTCGAAACCGATTTATGGTGAGAAATTTTTAGGAGAGGTGCAAGCGAGCAACGCAGAATACTCGAATGTATTTGAGCTCAGCTGTAGATAAAGGTAAGCTGCTTCTTAAAACATGAGCAAGGGGCTTAATAAACTCGTAAGTTAAAATTAGCATAATATTCTTAACATTTAATCCATTTTTCATAGTATGCATCATACAATTGATGGATATTTAAAGTGGATATTAAATAAAGAGGGTTTACGGAGGTTATGAATGAGTAAAAATAAAATTACATTAAATTTTAAAATAGAAAAAGGCGCGCCTATAGATTAATGTTATTTTTCTGCGCGCATAAAGCTTACAGATGCAAGCAAAAACCTTTTGCGCGAGAAACTTGGCGATACAGCCCAATTTGATGGTCTTGGTGGATATTTTGATCTGAGCCCTAAAAATTTTTCATATCTTACAATCAATACGGTAACAGAGATGAATTTTCTGTTCAGGATAGCAGTGGCAAACACTTAACTTCCAATCTCCCGCTTAATCATAATGGATTTTCACTTGATTTATCACCGGATGGATCATCAATTGCAGACTATGGTTTTTATTCTCTACGCGCAATCTATAATCCAGATTACTATAATAAAGCGCAGGAAAAGGTGTTTAACGATCACGGTAAATTGCTGCCAAATGTGCAGAATATGCTGGATACTTTATTATGTAATGATGGCGGATTGACAGCGCAGAAAATATTCTTGCAGCTACATAACGAAGTTTCCGCAAAAGAAGAAAAATTAGCAAGAGAAAAAAGACAAGCAGAGGAAGAATTAAATAAGAAGAATGAAGTGCTAAAGGATCTCATACAAAAAGGTGATATTAAACTACTTAAAGTTATAAAAGGTGAAGATATTGGCGATAAACGTTCAAAAGTCATTTTCACGCAAGGTGAAGAAGGTGATAATATAATTCTTGATCCTAGTAAATTTTACATAGCTCAGTATGAGGGTCATGAATTTCTGCATTTTGTTGAATCATATGGCTATGAGACACTTCTTCATTATGACGATTTATTTTTTGTATTAAATGAAAATTCATATACCGAATTTAACAGTGGCTTTTATCCAATATACAAATCCGATGGAGATAATTATGTTAGATATTTAAACGATAAAAACCAACTTTTCGACGGATCACCTGACCTAGTGGAATATGTCATAGCTGAATTGCAAACAGATTCTGAAGCCATAGCTGACAAAAAGCATACAGGTTTTGAAACTCCTGTTGATTCACCAAAAGAGCATGAAGTTCATCCAGTTGAGGAAATCAGGGAAGAAATTGTAGCAGGTAGCGTAGCTAAATCAAGAACAAAAAGAACAGCCGATGAAGATGATTATTATAGTGCAAGTCAGGATACTGACACTCAAGTAAGAGATGCAACTCCAGCTGTAGAATATCAAAAAAATTTTGTATCACAAGAGCTAATTCAAAGATTATTTCCAAATAAGCAGGATGTAGTAATAAATGATAAGCTTACAGTAGAAGTAAAATAGGGTGGTATGACCAGCTATACACCTGAATATATAGAAAAAAATGTGCAAGATGCATATAAAAGGTCTGGTCTGAAAAATTCCATTCAGAGAAAATCAATCATAATAGCCCAGTTAAATTGCAACTCTATGTGTTAAAAAACTAAGATGATTATAAAGCTTATATAAAGGAACTTTCAGGTGGTAAAGATCATAATGAGCTATGGGGTGGTGAAACGATAAGAGCACATGAAGCTGATGGCACAATAGCAAAAACTTTTCTGATCGGAGATGTAAACGGTTTACTTTGTGCAAAGCCTAGGATGTTAATGCAAAAAATGATGAAGCATTTCTTGAATACACCACTGGTGACTTGAATGCAGTACCTGAAGTTTTACGTACTGGTATCAAATTATTCATGTGGAGCTATGATGCAGCTAAGAACGAAAGCGTAAGAGATATGAGTTATATAAAGGAAGCATATAACAAAATGAAAGAGTCTGGCCATGACACTCCATATGAAATAGCTAGCATGGAAAAAGACTTCGGAATGGCGGATTGTTTAGTGACATTCTTGCAAGAAAAACATCCATCATTCATACGTGAATTGCTGTTTAATGCTCGTGGAGGAAATATACAAACAGAGTTTGCAAAATTTGAGCAACGTTTAAATAAACCAGAAATAGCAAGGGAGTTTAAAAAGTGGATGGAAAAAGCAAGTGGTAACGAGATTGCTGCTGAGCTTGTTCCAGATAATGAAGTGATGAACTTTAGTGAGCATAAGATTCAAATCAACTTAAAATATGATGGCGAAAAAATTGATCAAAGCAAGCTGAGTGGTATAAAAAGCACTATTCAAGATGCTATAAGGGATTTTGATTCAACGTTTGGCATCAACAACTCCCAACCCTGGCATAACATACCAAACAAAGTCAACGTTTTTGTATTTAATACGGAAAGTGATTATAAGAATTATTTGAAAGAGTTAAATGTTTATGATAAAGGTGGTACTGGTTTAACAACTCTGGGACGTGGCTCAGACACTCATGTTTATTTTTATCTTCAAGACAATCAATTTGACACTTCATGTAAAACTCTGAAACACGAATTGGGACATGCTTTAACCATTATCAATTCTTATTGGGAAACAGGGGGCGTTTTACAGACGGCTATGCATGAAGGTATAGCTAATTATGTTGCAGGCTTAAAAGATGGTCAACATGTTAATGATCACAAAGATGTTCATGCTCTTTCCACAATAAAAAATCAGTCGCTAAAACCGGATGAAATACTACGTAATAATAGCAAAGGGAGTCACTACTACGATGAAGCAGAACAAGTTATAAAATTTCTTGAGGATAAACATCACGAGGTACTTGATAACCTATTAAAAAGCCTTTCTACACATGGTATAAGTAGGGCACAAGGAAATGGATTTGTTGATGATTTTTTCACTGAGTTAAAAAGCTATGTCCAGGAGTTTAAGGATTGGGTTGATGACCAATTAAATAATCGTTTACAATCAGGTGATGGTAGAGCGTTAAACACTCAACAAGCTGAACAACCTTCAGTGGAAGAAAATACACGAAGTAAGAGGTCGATGAAGGAAGATGAAGGGGAGCAAGGAGAAGTTGTCATAGAAAGTGTTATAGAAAATATGAACGACAGTGGAGAAAGTTACTCAAAGCATCCTTTAAAAATAAAGCCAAGCATGCCTATTGAGGCTGGAAAATATAAAGTAGAGCTACAAGTAACGTACAAAGATATAACAAAGTTTTATGATGCTATGAAGGATAAATATCACGCTAGCCGCTAGTACAATTATGAGCAAATGATGGTTTTATATAACAACGTTATTATACCTGCTTCGCAGAATTATGAAAAACCAATCACTCTTGCCGAATCCTATGTTGCAGATGGTCATATCTTCATTAAAGATCAAGATTTTGGCACCCTGGACTCATTTAATGAAACGTTCTATAAGAGTAATGAGTTGATTTGATAAATTAATTAGACCTTACAAGGTTTTTTGCTATTTGATGGTAGCTTATCAGGAAAATTCTTATCTACAGTCTTACAAAATCATATACAGGGCGAAATAGCTCTGTTATCCTTTTACCCATGGGTAATCTCTCTATAATATGTTTTCGGATTTTACCATATTTTTCTCCTTTTTCTATCAATTCTTAATATATAGCTGGGATTTTTAGGTGGTGGAGGTTAGGATACTAAAAAAACTTCCTCTCATAACGTTTTTATGGTATGCAATATTAAATTTAGTACCAATATGTTTGAGAACTGAGAGAAAAATTAGGGCAAATTTATAAAAAAATAGGAATTCAAAAGTCAACCAAGTCAATAAAAGACTTTTTGCTGACACTGCTTTACCAATGTTTTTTAAAAGTAAATTAAAATAACTGTATCATAAAATTTCCATTGAAAATTCTGTTGCATTAAAAAATATTTTAGATAGCTATATACATAAATTGGCATATCCAGGATAAACTTATGCAGATTATTATACCTACAACAGCCACTACAAACGTAACCTCAATAGAACTCATTAGTCCCGAGTATCTAAAGTACGAGTTGTTCCTAGATATGAAGCTTTATGCAATGGTGTTTCCCCTGTGTTGTTTTTAATATTAACATCTGCTCCTTTTTCTATTAGTAATTTTACTATTTTTGCACTAGAAAATACTGCTGCAAAATGCAGTGTTGTATTACCATCTTCATCTTTTTCATTAATCCCATGAAATGAGTTTTGTGCAGTTCCTACAATTTTTTTTCTAATTTACGCATAATCACTCCAAAAATTAAGCCTCTTTTGCGATAAGTAAATTTACTATTGAACTTTGTAGCAATAGTGGACTTGATCAGCTATTTTTCTTAACAACTGTTTAAGTAATTTTTTGAGATGAGTTGTTTTTTTTCTTAATCATAATACCACTTATAAAATTAGATAATATCTAAATATACGGCGGCAAATGCTAATGAACTATTAACATATATGCGCATATTGATCTATATTATATAATAATAACTAATATAGCAAGTATATCGTATAGGAATAATTAAGCAAAGAAAATGAAAAGTATAGCTAAAGTGTCTACATTCTTTTTACAGAGTTGAGGAACGAGAAAAGGAAATTGAGATTAAGCCAGCTAATTTAGTACTATGTATACCAAATTTACTCTATTTACAGCATTTTCTTTCTGGTTTTTATTGCCCGCTGTTTGCTTTTCTAATGAAAGATTTGAATCAACAGGGAAAGGTTTTTACACCAGGTTTTCTATCGGTAGTACCATATCTGATAATTTTCAAGCTGCTGTTATAACACATGCTGACACAGTGCACACAAGTTTAAGCGTTGGTTGAAGCAGCTTTAAAAGGTAATACCATAGGTGTATTGCAAGAGTTGTCAGGAAAAGTTTCAGGTATAAGCAATTCCAAGCTTGAAGCTGATTTTCAATTTCTATATAGCTCGAGTTGGGGAATACATAACTTTAATAGGTATTTCACTGAAATGCACGAAATTGAGATGGTTATGAATAAAATCAAGCTTTTTTATGGTGAGCAATTCTACGATAGAAGTATGGTTTCGTTAATGTCAAATATATATTATGAACCTATAATTAAAAAGATTCCTTATATTTTGTTTTTGGATGCGGCTTGGTTGTTATGAAGCTGGATTCTAATTTTCTCCTTGCTGATATTATTGCTGATTATTAGACTGGCTATTCAAGCTAAACTAGGCATTAATTATTCTATTGCGTCATCATTAGAGTCGCCAAAACTTAGCCTTGGTTATCGCTATTTTTCTGCTATAACCTTCATTTGGAAAAGTCAATCTCAAATTCCACACTATTGAAGTGAGCTTTATTCGTAGCTTTTAGGTGTGCAGTTGTTCTGGGGGAAATACGGCATCAATAAGTAGCTAAGAACTACACTTCTTTTGCTAATTGCAATTAAATCAATAGAGTTTTTTATTCATATAAATAAGATATAAATCCTTACTACCTTCTTATGATGAAGCCAGTTGCGGATTAACCAATAAAGTAAGGTGTTGAAATTTTTGGCTTAATGACATAGCTCAAGTGAATAAGGTTATTTTTGAATTAAATTAAATATTTTTTTTAAGAGAAAAGCTTTCTTTAGCGTGATAAAGAATTTATTTGTTTACTTATTGACTTTCTCCAAAATGGCAAAAAATCCCTAATATTGCGGAGAAACAGAGAGCTTTATTAACGGATTATGTAAAAATATAAGGGCTTTTTAGGAAATAATTGGGGGTAAAAGCACCAAATGTCCAAATACCTAAAGCTGGCTAATATGGCGGATTTAAGCCTATATTGGAACTATAATATAGAGCAATTTCTAGATTTTTAATGGTGGGACTAGTGCGATTCGAACGCACGGCCTTCGGATTAGGAATCCAACGCTCTATCCTACTGAGCTATAGTCCCATATTTTTCATTAAGAGTAGCAAAAAATCTTTTGTTTTCCTATAGTCTTCTATAATTTGCATAAAAAATTCCAACCATGATACTTGCAAAAATAAATTATATAACTAACCAAAATAAAATTGCCCTGGATTTGTATTGGATATACTACCAAAATTGGGATTAATTGTATTTCAGTAGCTTGGCGTATAGTCCACCCCTATCAATCAAGGATTCATGAGTGCCCATCTCTTCCACTTTTCCATGATTAATGACTATGATTTTATCAGTTTTTAGTGCAGTTGACAGTCTATGTGTAATGATAATAGTTGTTCTATTTGTCATTAGCTTGCCCAGTGCTTTTTGAACAAGATTTTCACTCTTATAATCAAGTGATGATGTTCCTTCATCCATTATTAAAACTTGAGGATTTTTAAGTGTAGCCCTTGCTATAATAATCCGCTGTTTTTGTCCTTCAGAGAGCTTCAGCCCCCTTTTTCCTACAAATGTATTAAATTTTTCAGGCAACTTTTCGATAAATTCTAGCGCATAAGCGCTAACAGCAGCTTGCCTTACTTCATCATAGCTAGCGCCTGGTTTTCCGTATAATATATTTTCCATTATAGAGCAAGAAAATATCATATGATCCTGTGGCACCAAGCCAAACAGTGACCTTAGATTGCTTAACTCAACTGACTTTATATCATCCTCGTCGATGGTAACGTTTCCTTTATTTGGGTCATGAAATCGAAGAAGAAGCTTTAAAATTGTGCTCTTACCACTACCAGATGGTCCCACAATTGATACAGATTTGCCCGCTTCTATAAAAAATGATACGTTATTTAATGCAGGCTTATTAGGCTGAGATTCATAAAAAAATGTTACATTATTAAAAGAAATCCCTTTTTTAATATTATGAATTTTTATAGGATTATTAGCACTTAATATAGAGCTTTTCATATTTTTAAATTCAAATAGACGCTCTACTATTCCAAGGCCACGCTGCAGATCGCTAATATTGTCACTTAAATTATTTATAGATCCTGCTGCAAGTGCTGAGTAAAACACAAATGATGATAGCTCCCCAATAGTAATGTTATTACTTAAAACCTCTTTTATACCAAAAAATAGTAAAACAACTAATGAACCTATTACGCATGCAATAATCAAAGTTACAAGAATAGCACGCAAAAGTACTAGCTTTATATATGACTTTGATACCGAATTTAAATGCTCTTGAAAGCGTATTTTTTCATTTTCTTCCAATACAAATGACTTGATAGTTACTATTGACCTAAAATTTTCTTCACTAAAGGATGCAAGCTCGCTTAACTTATCTTGCGCAAGCCTTGCATAGCTACGCACTCTTTTTCCAAGCGAGGTTATGATAATTAGGAGCATAGGAATTATTGCAATTGCATATGCGGTTAGCTGCATATTGGTATATATTAGCATGATAACGCTGCCAATTAATATTACAAAATTTCGCAATATTGTAAGCAAGCTACTATTTATTATTGACTGCAGCATAGAAGTGTCAGTAATTAACACTGAAATAACATCTTGCACTCCTGTGGTTTCAAAAAAGCTTGGCTGCAAATCAGTCACGCTACTGTATAAATCATGCCTGATTTTTGTAATTACTCTTTCACTACCAACACCAATAAAATACAACCTTATAAAGGCGGTAATAGACATAGCTAAAACTATAAGTATTCCAATCAACAGCTCATTGGTAAAATTGTGCCCTCCTCCAGAATCAATTATGTTCCTCAAACCACTGCCAAAAAGCAGTATAGTTAAAGATGAAAATAAAACTGCAACAAAGGCTGTAATGAAATAAACTAGATTAGGTTTTATATAGTGAAATAGCTGTTTAATATTAGATTGCGTCATATTTTAACCTTTCTAAAGCTAAGTATATAGATTTTAATCTGAGGAAAAAGAAGAAAGGGACTAAAATGTACTACGACAAACAGCTTAATTTACACTTTGATAGCTAAGGTATACAAGGTAAGATCAATAGAGCCCTTCATAACCCAGTTTCCGATGGCAATTTTGTCGTTGAAACTTGATTGCACCCCTCAAATACGCTCGAGTATCCCGTGGTGCTCACCTGCAATTCTCCTAAAAATTTCTCATCATAAACAGGTTCTGCAAGAGGCCTAATATTTACTGTAACCAGATCGATTATGCATTATTACATTAGGATTACCAAACTGACTAGAAAGGTTTCTTAAATCATGAGCATCAAAAACAGGTTGTTGAAGATACAATGTTTCATCAGCTAGAGGAGCACTTGGATTTTGAGGAAAACTTGGACCCTGACAAGGGTAAGGAGGTGGCGGCTCATTGTGATGCGTACTGTGATGGCCAAAATCCTGAGAAGCACCATCATACGTTCTGGCTTCATGATTTCTCTTGTATTCATCTTTTTTTAATAATTTCGCTAGTTTTACATAAGGCTCAACCTCTGTTTTGATTGTATTATTGCGCTCATTATAAAAAAGGCAAGCTGAACCAAGACATATAAAAGTATTAATCAGAAGTGGAAAAAAAAACCACTTTTATTTAAAAATGCTCCACCCGTAACAAGACTTGCTAACCCAACCCCCAGTTGGAATATTGCTATACCAAGCTGACGATTCGCTAAGTATTCAATTGATTGACCAGGCTTTTCTGCTTCTTTCTTAAAATACATATGGTAAATTGCACAAACAGCAAGATGCGTAACAACACAGAGTGCTGCTAGAAAAAGAAGTACATCTGAACTTTTTTCTTTAGATTCATCTTGCTTTGGTTGTGAAGATGTGCTGCGCGTGGGAGTAGGGGCATTATTAATAACTATCGGTTGCTGCTTATTACTAAAAAGGCTCTGTAGTAAAAGGTAATCCCAAAAACTTAATCCTCCATTAATAGTAATGTTGATATTACCAACGTTACGCCTGGTAGTGTGCGTACTTCGACTTGCGGAACTTTGTCCATTTATTTTTAATCTAATTCCATTTTCTTGACAATATTCTTTAATCTGTCGTGCTATTTCTTCTTCAGGATTTTCAGAGAAGGATGCAAAACGTCCGTATAGCTTTTCTCTCAATTCATCAAAAGTTACATAACTACTTTGGAAACTCTCCGTGAAATATTTAGATCCACTACCTATCATAGCTACAGCCTTGCTAGAATGATAAATGCTCATTATAGCATAAAGCATGCTATTTGCAACATAAATATTACTGGGTAATGAGGTACTTTTATTTTGGTTATATCAAGAGATCTATTATACTTTTGCTATATTATTCACAAAAACTGTATTTTTTTTGAAAGAAAACTATACTATAATTATGAACAATATAATCATAAAAAAATTTGGTGGAACTTCATTAACAGATTTAAATAGGGTTGCAGATATAATAAGAGCTGATGTCGAAAGAGGTTATAACATAGTTGTTGTTGTATCTGCTGTTGCAGGTTTTACTGATCAAATGGCTCTTCAAGCATTACAAATCTCAAATTTAAGCTGTAAGCGAGAATTATCAGAGTACGATGTTATTCTCTCAGCAGGGGAACAAATTTCATGTGGGTTACTAGCAATCACTCTACGATCTATAGGAGTTAATGCAAAGTCCTGGCTTGCCTGGCAATTACCAATTGTAACTGATGATTATCATTCTAAATCTAAGATAAAAGCAATAGAAATTAATCGTATAAAAACATCCTTTACTGAAGGCTATAATGTTGCAATTATTGCTGGTTTTCAAGGCGTAAATAATAACAGAATTACTACTTTTGGTAGGGGAGGATCTGATATATCAGCAGTTGCTTTGGCAGTGGTATCTGGTGTTAAGGTTTGTGAAGTTTTTACTGACATTGACGGAATATACACAGCTGACCCTAAAGTCGTTCCAAGGGCACGCAAACTAAAATCTATCTCTTATAATGAAATATTGGAAATGTCATCATCTGGTGCTAAAATACTGCATAATCGCTCAATACAACTTGCAATGAAGCATAACATTAAAATACAAGTGCTATCGACTTTTAAAGAAGGGGAGGGCACCACAGTATTACCTGAAAAAGATGCATTAGAAAAACGTTTAATTACTGGAATAACTTATAGCACAAATGAGGTACTGGTAGCTTTCGCTGACCTTAAAAGTAGCTTGCAAACTTTACAAGATATAGCAAGAGCAAATATTAAAATTAATGTAATAAGCGGATCAAGCTTTGTGATTTCTAAATTTGATATTGATTCAATCAGAAATTTATTGAGTGAAAGCAAAAACTATCACATAAACGATAACGTAGCTAAAGTTTCAATTATTGGGATTGGTGTTACTGGAATTATTCATAAAACATTGAAAGTTTTAAGCGAAAGAAAAATAGAAATACTTGCTATTACAGTATCTGAAATGAGAATCAGCATGATTATTCAAAAGGAACATGCTGAAAATTTAGTGAGAGATTTGCATACAGCATATGGGCTTGATACGTAACGATCTAATATGAACAATTAGATATTAGACCCCTTGCATAACCCAGTTTCTGATGGCAATTTTGTCGTTGAAACTTGGTTGTGCTCCTCAAATACATTCGAGTATTCTGCGGTGCTCATCTGCGATTCTCCTAAAAATTTCTCATCATAAACAGGTTCTGCAGGAGATACCGTCTTTATTGTCAACAAATTATTTAGCTAAAAAGAATAAAAAGTAACAAAAAGTTTTAATTTAGGCTGATACCTTCTATAAATCAGTGTAACTGTGTATAAGTACTTTCAGTTTGTGTGGCGTACTTATAAACAGTTACACTGATTTTTTACTGTGCCTTCTTATTTTATGAGAATTGTTTTACAAAGTTACTAAGCAACTCTGTTAAAGTCAATGTGAGAGGCAGTGCATCAGTTATACGTTCAGCGAATCTATCTCTTATAAAACAAGCAACAATTTTGAGTAACCAGGTAATAAAGATACTCAAGAACATCTAAAGTTTAGTACAAATGACAAAATATATTCTCTCAATTGATGGTGGTGGAATAAGAGGAATTATTCCAGCAATGATATTATCCGGAATAGAGAAAAAAACGGGTAAACCTATTTCTCAAATTTTTGATTTATTGGTGGGTACTTCAACTGGTGGTACTATTGTAGCAGGACTATGTAAAAAAGATAGCAAAGGAAAGCTACAATATTCAGCTGATGACGTGGTTAATCTTTATCAGGAGTACGGACCTTATATTTTTAAGTCTTCATTTCTAAGAAAATCAATATTTTCTTGGATTAACGGTGCACAATACCCCAGTGAAAATATTGAGTATGTACTTCATAAATATTTTGGCGATGATATCCTTAAAAACACTTTAAGTAATGTGTTGATTACGAGTTACGATATTCACAATAACTGCCCATTTTTCTTCAAAAGTTGGAAAGAGGATAGAAATTTTATTAAATTAAGGGACGTATTAAGAGCAGAAACTGCAGCACCTACTTACTTTGCACCTAAATATTTAAAAGTCAACCAAACGGTACTGGCAGATCGTCTCATTCCATTAAATACCTCAGATTGAAAAGATTTGGCAAAATATCCTGGATTAAGCCATTGATAAACGTAATGTTTGCCTCTGGACTAGATTGTGTAAATTATCAGCTAGACCAGATTATTAACAATAGCTATATCAGAATTCAATCGCAGCTAAAAATAGCATCAACGGAGATGACAATACAACATACGAAAATATCAAGTGTTTAAAAAAGAAGCACAAATGATGATTGAATGTAATCAAAAAGCAATAGATAAATTCTGTACAGTAGTATCATAAACTTTAACCTTTTAATCTAGAACTCGCATTTTTGGACGTTTCCTTTTAAGCTTCAGTAAACCTCCTAACTCTATAGTTCTTTATATGATCTGGATTAAAAGCCTTCCTTGAACTTAAAACACCAAAAACTATATTGAGTAATTTACGCATTGCAGCTCCCACAACGGCCATATTATGCTTGCCTTTTTCCTTCAACCTTTCGCAGTAAGTCTTAATAATAGGGTTGTGATTTTTAGCTACTATAGCAGGAAAATAAAGAGCCTTACGCAATGTCCGTGAACCTGATTTACTTAGCCTAGGCTTGGCATATACAGATGAACCTGATGTAATATTTTTTGGTATAGTTCCTGAATATGCTGCTAATTGTCTAGCATTTATAAAGGCTTTTATATCAGGAATTTCAGCTAAAATAGCTATTGCTGATTCCTCTCCTATTCCTGGAATAGTCAATAGGAGTTGAAAATCTTCCAACAATTCTTTGTGTTGTTCTAATAGTTCACGCGTGGAGTTTTTTATTGTTTCTATTGATTGTTCTATGGTCATTGCTAGGTTTTCCCAAACATTTACAACTTCTTCAGGCAGTCTCTCTTTCTTTTCCAAATGATTATTTACTAATGTTAATTTATCTTTTGACGCATCTGAACAACGATAAAGATGTTTTAATTTTCTCTTTTCAGGAGGAGGTGGTGCCCAATGAGAAGGTTCCTGTCTTTGACAATAATCTGCAATAATCTCTGCATCAGACTAGTCATTCTTTTGCCGTGCAAGCTTACTTTTTGCATAAAAACTTATGAGAGCTGGGTTTACAACACTAACAAAATATCCAGCGTTGTAAAGGAATTCAGCCAAAGCTTCACTATAACAACCAGTGTATTCCATGAAAGCTTTTACTTCTTCTACGTTATGTTTTTGTAGAAAGTCCAGCAGACCTTGAAATCCAGTATCTAATGCTTAAGCTTAAAACATTAGATGCTTTTTACAAGATACAAGTTATTGCCAGGATTAGCAAAAATTAGCGATGTAAACTTATTGAAAGAGTTACTGGCAGATAATCAATACGTCGTTAAATCAAGAGATAGTAACGGAGATACACTTTTAAGTTTAGCTATTAAAAATAATTGTGATGACAAGATATTGAAAGAGCTATTGAAAAGTGGAGTAGATCCTTATTCAGTAAACGATGATGGGTTAACAGCTCTTGGGTTACTTGCTCAAAATAACGGTAGTAACTTAGGGCAGGCTAAAATACTTGTTGAAGCTATGGAAAAGGTGGCACGTCGTGATGCATCTAAAAGATTGGAACTAAAGTCTATCATTGAAACAAAAAGTAACGGAAGCCAGATCGAATCAAAAAAACTATTGGAGCGTGCTCTAGTGGATGGTAAAGATGATATAGCAGGATTGCTTATTATTGCAGGCGCAAGAAAAGGAATTAATATCAAGGATGATCAAGGTAAGGATATATTTGATCGCTCATTCAATAATAATTCTATTTCCGAGTTCTGGCATGGAGATGTATTTATTAATCCATTAATAGATAGGGCTACCGGAGAAAAAGATCTGTTTATTATTAAGAGGTTATTAAAGCATGAAAGGACAAAAAATCTAATCATAGAAAAGGTACGCGGTAATGATGATCTAGTCACAAAAACAATCAAAGGTCAATCCGATAGTAATAATCAATTCCTTGAATTCCTCATAAACAATGACTTGCTTAGTGCCAATGCTAAAATACATGGAAAACCATTATTACAGCTAGCTTGCGAGGCTAATAATCTATCTGCAGCCAAATTGTTAATAGGTTTAGGTGCGGACATTTCTACTAAAATTGAGCATGGTTATACTTCACTTGATTATGTTTTAGGAAAAGAAAAAGAAGAATTTTTTAAACTATTCACCGACAAAATTGAAGGTTATGAAAAAAGCAAAAAAGTGGAATTACTAAGCAGTGCAATGTTACACGCTGTTCAAAATCAAAATCAAAAAGTGTTTGATAAATGGTTTCAATTGCTACAATGTAGTGCAAGTGTTACTTACCAAAATTCTGATGGTGATAATCTGATGCATATTGCACAGAAAGTCGGGCGTGGTGATTGTATGTTAGATAAGTTACTACAACATCGATTACCTAATGCAACTTGTAAAAATCTGGCGTTAGCGCTTTCAGCAAAAAATAAAGAAGGCAAAACACCTATAGAAATTATTAATAATAAACCACAATTATCTTCATAAAAAAGTTATTTTGAGGAATATAAAGGACGTAAGTCGCGTGAAATTTTTTACAAAGGTCTTGGTGCCACAGCTCTTACTACTCTGTTAGTTGGAGCGTTTGTTTTTTTATCTTTTGAAGAACTTCCTGTAGCACTTTATGTAGCAGCAGCGGTTACTTTAATAGGAATGGCTTGCACAGCCTACAAAGTGTATAGTGTTGGAAACAGCATTAACGAAGAAACGAGAGACGTGCAACAAAATATTAAAAGTAAATTGAGTGAGTTTAGCGCAAGCAAACATCCTAATGGTCAGGTTCGCGGCCCTAAAGCAGCGTAAAAAATTGAAATATGTTTGAAGATGTTCCAAATGGAACATCTTCAAAACTGAAAGTCTTGGTTGTAATTTTTAAAATATTTTATAAAACTCTCGTTTTAGCACCTTATCCAATTCAGAAGGTGAAAATTTTACTTTGAGTTCTTCCATTGAAGTAATTCCGTAACCTTGTAATCCACATGGAATAATGCCTCTGTAGTGAGAAAGATCCGGAGAGGTATTAAGTGCTATGCCGTGATAAGTTATCCATTTTCTTATACGAATACCAAAAGCTGCTATTTTTTTCTCCATACCGCTATCATTTACCCACACACCTATCCTGTCTTCTTTAAATTCTCCAATTATATCAAAGTGCTTTAAAACGTTTATGATCCACTTGCTTAAATCTTGAATATATGACCTGATATCACATTTACTTCTTTTTTTAAGATTTAACATTAGATATATTATGCGTTGGCCAGGCCCGTGATATGTATACTTACCACCCCTACCGGTTTTATAGATAGGAAACAATTTTTCAACTATATCATCATCTGTTGCACTGATTCCCGCGGTGTAAATTGGAGGATGCTCAAGCAACCACACTAATTCATTTGATAAATTGTCATGGATTTGTTGAATTTTTGTTTCCATGAATTTTACAGCGTAGTTATAATCAACAAGTTGATCGGATATGAGCCATTTTATCATACTTAATTTTTTTATTTTTCACTTAAAGCTTTTCTTAAAGTAGTTATTTCACCAACGGCAGGGTAATTCCACACTGATTCATATATTTTCCTTTCATGTCATCATATGATTTTTCACACTCGCTTTTGCCCTTTAGAAATATAAATTGGCACGCGCCTTCATTAGCATAGATTTTTGCAGGAAGTGGAGTGGTATTTGAGAATTCCAGTGTTACATGACCTTCCCAACCAGGTTCCAATGGTGTGACATTTACTATAATCCCACATCTTGCATAAGTTGACTTACCAACACACACTACTAACACATCTCTTGGTATGCGAAAATATTCCACTGTGCTTGCAAGCACAAAACTATTTGGCGGAATTATGCACACATCTGTTTCCTTATCTATAAAACTGTTTTCGGAAAAATTTTTAGGATCTACTACAGCTGAGTTAACATTAGTAAAAATTTTAAATTTATTATCCACTCTTGCATCATATCCATAAGACGACAGCCCAAAAGATATAACACCTTTACTGCTCTTGTGATCCATAAACGGCTCTATCATCCTACAATTTTCAGCTTTTTCCCTTATCCATTTATCCGGCATAACTGCCATAACTATTCCTTAATGTTATTTAATATCTTCAATGATATAAAATAAAACTTAAATGTAAACCAGAACAAAAAGTAAAAAGAAATTTCGTATAATCTATTGTGATTAACAAGATAGCGTCTTTATTGTCAACAAATTATTTAGCTAAAAAGAATAAAAAGTAACAAAAAGTTTTAATTTAGGCTGATACCTTCTATAAATCAGTGTAACTGTGTATAAGTACTTTCAGTTTGTGTGGCGTACTTATAAACAGTTACACTGATTTTTTACTGTGCCTTCTTATTTTATGAGAATTGTTTTACAAAGTTACTAAGCAACTCTGTTAAAGTCAATGTGAGAGGCAGTGCATCAGTTATACGTTCAGCGAATCTATCTCTTATAAAACAAGCAACAATTTTGAGTAACCAGGTAATAAAGATACTCAAGAACATCTAAAGTTTAGTACAAATGACAAAATATATTCTCTCAATTGATGGTGGTGGAATAAGAGGAATTATTCCAGCAATGATATTATCCGGAATAGAGAAAAAACGGGTAAACCTATTTCTCAAATTTTTGATTTATTGGTGGGTACTTCAACTGGTGGTACTATTGTAGCAGGACTATGTAAAAAAGATAGCAAAGGAAAGCTACAATATTCAGCTGATGACGTGGTTAATCTTTATCAGGAGTACGGACCTTATATTTTTAAGTCTTCATTTCTAAGAAAATCAATATTTTCTTGGATTAACGGTGCACAATACCCCAGTGAAAATATTGAGTATGTACTTCATAAATATTTTGGCGATGATATCCTTAAAAACACTTTAAGTAATGTGTTGATTACGAGTTACGATATTCACAATAACTGCCCATTTTTCTTCAAAAGTTGGAAAGAGGATAGAAATTTTATTAAATTAAGGGATGTATTAAGAGCAGCAACTGCAACACCTACTTACTTTGCACCTAAATATTTAAAAGTCAACCAAAAGGAAATGGTATTAATAGATGGAGGAGTTTTTGCCAATAATACAGCAGCATGTAGCTATGCAAGCAGCAGAAAGCTATTTCCTAACGATGATGTAGTACTTCTGTCCATCGGTACTGGCAGATCGTCTCATTCCATTAAATACCTCAGATTGAAAAGATTTGGCAAAATATCCTGGATTAAGCCATTGATAAACGTAATGTTTGCCTCTGGACTAGATTGTGTAAATTATCAGCTAGACCAGATTATTAACAATAGCTATATCAGAATTCAATCGCAGCTAAAAATAGCATCAACGGAGATGACAATACAACATACGAAAATATCAAGTGTTTAAAAAAAGAAGCACAAATGATGATTGAATGTAATCAAAAAGCAATAGATAAATTCTGTACAGTAGTATCATAAACTTTAACCTTTTAATCTAGAACTCGCATTTTTGGACGTTTCCTTTTAAGCTTCAGTAAACCTCCTAACTCTATAGTTCTTTATATGATCTGGATTAAAAGCCTTCCTTGAACTTAAAACACCAAAAACTATATTGAGTAATTTACGCATTGCAGCTCCCACAACGGCCATATTATGCTTGCCTTTTTCCTTCAACCTTTCGCAGTAAGTCTTAATAATAGGGTTGTGATTTTTAGCTACTATAGCAGGAAAATAAAGAGCCTTACGCAATGTCCGTGAACCTGATTTACTTAGCCCAGGCTTGGCATATACAGATGAACCTGATGTAATATTTTTTGGTATAGTTCCTGAATATGCTGCTAATTGTCTAGCATTTATAAAGGCTTTTATATCAGGAATTTCAGCTAAAATAGCTATTGCTGATTCCTCTCCTATTCCTGGAATAGTCAATAGGAATTAAAAATCTTCCAACAATTCTTTGTGTTGTTCTAATAGTTCACGCGTGGAGTTTTTTATTGTTTCTATTGATTGTTCTATGGTCATTGCTAGGTTTTCCCAAACATTTACAACTTCTTCAGGCAGTCTCTCTTTCTTTTCCAAATGATTATTTACTAATGTTAATTTATCTTTTGACGCATCTGAACAACGATAAAGATGTTTTAATTTTCTCTTTTCAGGAGGAGGTGGTGCCCAATGAGAAGGTTCCTGTCTTTGACAATAATCTGCAATAATCTCTGCATCAGACTAGTCATTCTTTTGCCGTGCAAGCTTACTTTTTGCATAAAAACTTATGAGAGCTGGGTTTACAACACTAACAAAATATCCGGCGTTGTAAAGGAATTCAGCCAAAGCTTCACTATAACAACCAGTGTATTCCATGAAAGCTTTTACTTCTTCTACGTTATGTTTTTGTAGAAAGTCCAGCAGACCTTGAAATCCAGTATCATCATTTTAAATTTCCTTTTCCTAGCTTCACGTTTTCCTTTTTTACTTATAAACGAAAGAAAAACATCAAAGCGTTCTTTTGAAACATCTATACCAAGAAAGTTGTTATCATATATAACTCCATACGTTACTATTTAAAATGAAAAGTAAGGCTTACCTTGTGAATACAGAATTAGAACCATTGAGGTCTTTCTAAGATACCGTCCAGCCTATACTTTTGAGAAGGGAACTCTTATCTTGTTAACAGATTTTATATCTAAGTTACGACTCAGAGTTCTTCCCTTCTCCACCTAATGCTTAAGCTTAAAACATTAGATGCTTTTTACAAGATACAAGGTCTATTGCGTGAACGGTTGCTAAAAATCTAGCCATCTGCAATTATTATTAAGGCATCTAAGATTAGCTACAATATTACTATGTTGCTATAATGTTACTCTTACGTAGATTTTTATATCCACCACTTACTTTTACATCCGTTAACTCCTCACTATAAGAACATGCAGCTAATCCACTTCCTAATATTAAAAGAACACTTCCTATGAAACCTAATATAGGTCCAGCAGCAGGGCTTAAAGATGGTACTAATAATAGCAACACCCTCTTCAGTAACAATATAGTAGAACCAGCAAGCATTAAACCTGGTATTAATGAATTGCTCCCCTTTTTGCTTGACTTGTTATCTTTATCCACTTCCTTTTTTTCACTATCACTATCATTACGATAAGCTATATTAAATGGATTACCTTCCCTTTTACTCAACTTATCATTATCTTCACCCACTTCCTTCTTTTCATTATTGTTATAATTACAATAAGCTACAATAAAAGAATTGCATTAGCAATAAATAGAAGTCCATCTTCCATAGCTGCAAATGGTAAAGCTTCACTTAGTACCTCGCTTGCAATAACTAATATAGCCGCTAAGACTTCAACGTAATTCAAAGATTCAGTGATATCGGGAGCTCTAAATTTTTGTTTTTCTTCTCTATCTTCTCTTCCACTTTCCACATTTTCTAATTCTCGTTTTTTTGTGCTATTTTTCTACTATTATAAATTAAATATAATGTACAAATAAGAGACAAGACAGCAAAAGGTAATAGAGCGTTGACTAAGCCCAGCACTTATCGTACCAAGAATACATTTTCACTATATACAGAAGCTATTTCAGCAGCCATAAGTAATGCAAATGGTATCATAGCAGCAAGTGCCACATACTGCCTATATAGCTCCATTTTTTCTCGTTCTTTTACTCTCCTTCTTATCTTTCTTGCTTCATGTTCCCTTAAAAACTGCCTTTCTAACGATAATATTGCTTCTAAGAATTCTTGTTCGCAGGATATAAAACACCCTTGCATATTAATTATTTGTTTATTAAGTAATTTGTTTGATTGATTTGTTTTATACCGGTTGAGATATAATTATAACCCGACCATATAGTAATAACTGCTGCAGCCCACAAACAAACTGCACCTATATACTGAATTATTTTATAATCGTTCATTATTAGCGCCACTACAGCAACCATTTGTATGGATGTTTTAATTTTTCCAACTCGACTAACTGGTAATTTTACATTTGTTGCTATAAGAAATTCTCTTAAACCGGGAATTAATATTTCTCTACAAATAATGATAATTGACGGTACTATTGTCAGATCATTTATCTTTTGTGTGTAGATCAGCATAATTATTGTTGAAACTACTATCAATTTATCAGCAATTGGGTCAAATAATCTGCCAAATTTTGACTGCACTTGCCATGTACGCGCAAGATAACCATCAAAGAAATCTGTGATACATGCAAACATAAAGATTGATATTGTTATGAAGCTTGCGTATTTATTTTCTATATAGAAACTTAATATTATTGCTGGTATTGCAAGTACACGAGAAATTGTTAATAAATTAGGTAAGTTTTTCTTAAGCATGTAATATATTTTAGGCAGTATGTTAACTTTATACAGGAGCATAGTGCAATTCACAAGCTAATAGTTTACAATTGAATGTTTATAAAAACTCCATATACTTAAAAAAGCCACAGGTTAAAATTTTATTTCATAGGGTAAATAATGAGTGATGATCTAGGTAATACTATAAAAAAAGAAGCTCTTGAATATCATAAAAGAAATGGTAAGCCTGGTAAAATATCTATTCTACCTACCAAACCTTTGCTTACACAACGTGATCTGTCACTTGCTTACTCTCCAGGTGTGGGAGCGCCATGTCTTAAAATAGCTAAAAATCCTGAAGCAGTATATGATTACACAGCAAAAGGTAACTGCGTTGCAGTTATTTCAAATGGTACTGCCGTGCTAGGGCTTGGTAATATCGGACCCCTTGCCTCAAAACCGGTCATGGAAGGCAAAGCTGTTTTATTTAAACGTTTTGCTGATATTGATGCCGTTGATATTGAAGTAGATACAGAGAATATAGAGGATTTTATTAATGCAGTAAGATATCTTGGACCAAGCTGGGGTGGAATAAATTTAG
The DNA here is from genome assembly GCA_028571345.1 of Wolbachia endosymbiont of Ctenocephalides orientis. Lineage (GTDB taxonomy): Bacteria > Pseudomonadota > Alphaproteobacteria > Rickettsiales > Anaplasmataceae > Wolbachia. Next base: position 631,329 of record CP116769.1, on the reverse strand, counting down.
AAGATATTAGATCTCCTGATTGTTTCATAATAGAAAAACGTTTAAATGAATTGATGGATATACCAGTATTTCATGATGATCAGCACGGAACTGCAGTAGTTGTTACAGCCGGCATAATCAACGCTCTTGATATAGTTGGAAAAAAGCTAGAAAGTGTAAAAATTATTATGAATGGTGCTGGAGCAGCGGGTATTGCTTGCCTTGAAATACTAAAATCTATGGGAGCTAAAAATATAGTACTTTGTGATAAACAAGGAGTTATATATAAAGGCCGACAAGATGATATGAACGAGTGGAAAGAAAAATATGCAGCTGAAACTCAAGAACGCTCTTTATCAGATACAATAAAAGATTCTGATGTGTTTATTGGGCTTTCTGCAAAAGATGTATTAAATGAGGAGATGCTCAAGAGTATGAGCAAAGATCCAATAATTTTTGCACTTGCCAATCCTGATCCTGAAGTAAGACCTGCATTTGCAAAGTCTGTAAGACCTGATGCAATAATTGCAACCGGAAGATCTGATTACAACAACCAAGTAAATAATGTAATGTGCTTTCCATATATATTTAGAGGAGCGCTTGATGTACGAGCAACAACGATAAATGCTCAGATGAAGGTAGCTGCTGCAAATGCGCTAGCAGAACTTGCGCGTGACCCAGTGCCTGACGAAATATCTGCAGCTTATGCTGGTCGTAAAATGAGTTATGGACGTGAATATATAATTCCTACTCCGTTTGATCCTAGGTTAATCTCTACAGTTTCTCCTGCTGTTGCAAAAGCTGCAATTGATTCTGGTATTGCAAAAAAATCAATACAATGTTGGAATGAATATGAAAATCAACTAAAATCTCGCCTTACTTAAGAGGATTTTTAAGGGAAGAATTGGGTATAAAAACACCAAATATCTAAATGTAAAAGTGTGCTATTGCGGCTGACTTCAGCTAACACCAAGGCCAGTGCGGGGGTGAAATTCTGGTTTTTATACAGTGCACCCTGAGAGACTTGAACTCCCGACCTTTTGATCCGTAGTCAAATGCTCTAATCCAACTGAGCTAAGGGTGCTTTACAAGATTTACTGTAGCAGATTGTACAGCTTAATTCAATCTATATGCTACATCTCTCCAAAAATTTTTCTGCATCAAGCGCAGCCATACATCCAGTTCCGGCTGCAACAACTGCTTGACGGTAAACTTTATCTTGAACATCACCTGCAGCAAACACTCCTGACCTGCTGGTTACTGTTGTTCCAGGTTTAGTAAGAATATAGCCCTGTTCATCCATATCAACTAAATCCTTAAAAATATGAGTATTTGGTGCATGTCCTACTGCAATAAACACTCCTTTCACTTTGATTTCTTGAATTGCTTCAGTCTCAGTTGATTTTATTTTTATTCCGGTAACTTTTTTAGGATTTTCTTCTCCAACTATTTCTTCTATAGTGTGATTCCACATGCACTCTATTTTGTTATTTTGAAAGAGCCTGTCCTGCATTACTTTTTCTGCTCTTAATTTATCACGCCTGTGTATTAATATAACTTTATCAGCAAAGCGAGTTAGAAATATCCCTTCTTCAACGGCAGTATTTCCGCCACCAACTACAGCAACAATTTTATTTTTAAAAAATGCTCCATCGCAAGTTGCACAAGCTGATACTCCATAGCCTTGAAAATTTTTTTCACTTTTTAGACCAAGCCATTTTGCTTGTGCACCAGCTGCAATTATAATTACATCGGAAAAATAGTTATGAGAATTACCAGAAGATTTAAATTTATTTCCTTCAAGCTGCTCAACATTTTTGATTTCATCATCTATTATTTTTGCACCAGCTTTATCTGCATGCTGTTTCATTTGCTCCATTAGATCTGAACCTTGTATTGAAGGAAAGCCAGGATAATTTTCAACATCTGTGGTAATTGTAAGCTGGCCACCGGGCTGCATTCCAGTTACTACAATTGGCTCTAAATTTGCACGTGCTGCATATATAGCAGCAGCATAACCCGCTGCTCCAGATCCGATGATCAATACTTTAGTATTACGTGTCTCCATTTATAATTCTTCACAATGAGAGTTGAGATAATCTGCCACCCCTTCTTCACTTGCTTGCATTCCAGGTTTGCCCTGCTTCCATCCTGCTGGACACACTTCACCATGTTCTTTGTTATGCTTAATCGCGTCAATTATTCTTACAATCTCATCAATATCGCGCCCCAAAGGCAAGTCATTTATTGATTGATGACGTACAACAAATTTATCATCAATAATGAAAGTTGCTCTAAGTGCAACTGAGTCATCGTATAATACCCCATAATCTTTAGATATAGATTTTTTGATATCAGAAACTAACGGATAACTGATTTCTCCAATTCCCCCTTCATTAGTTGGAGTCTTTTTCCATTTAAGATGTGAAAATTTTGAGTCTACACTTATTCCTATCACTTCAACACCACGTTTTGTAAATTCGCTGATTTTATTATTCAAAGATATTAATTCGGTCGGACAAACAAATGTAAAATCAAGCGGATAGAAGAAAAGCACAGAAAACTTACCTTTTACCTTCTCGCTAAGGCAAAAATTATCCTCAAAACTTCCATCGGAAAGAACGGCTGAAGCAGTAAAATCAATAGCAGACTGTGTTACAAGATTCATGATTAACCTACTCGTTTTTAAAAACTTGATTGTACATATTAATGAGTCTGTATGCAAGTTTTCTTTAACTCATATAGCATAGAATAATATGAGAGATTTAACATATTTGATTATATATGAAAATTTTCGTTTGATTAAAGTAGATAAAAGCTGTATTAATTCAGGATCATAACTGAAGAATGAAATGATCCCGTAGCTCAGCCGGTAGAGCAACTGACTTTTAATCAGTGGGTCACGCGTTCGAATCGCGTCGGGATCACTCAAAGTTAAAAAAACATGCTAGAACAAGATAAAATATTCACTAATTTAAACGGCGAGGAAGATCCGCTGCTCAAAGGCACAAAAAAACGTGGCGGCTGGCAGAATACGAAAAAATTATTGAATTTAGGTTCAGAAAAAATCATTGATGAAGTAAAAAAATCTGGTTTAAGAGGAAGAGGTGGAGCAGGGTTTTCTACTGGACTGAAATGGAGCTTTATGCCAAAAAACCTTCCAAAAGATCAGCCAGTATACTTAGTAGTCAATGCAGACGAATCAGAACCAGGTACATGTAAAGATAGAGATATACTTCGTTATGAACCACATAAACTGCTTGAAGGTATTTTACTAGCAGGGAAAGCAATAAACGCATCGGCTGCATATATTTACATAAGAGGCGAATTTTATAAAGAATACCTAGTTCTTAACCAAGCGCTTGAAGAATCATATAAAGAAGGCTTAATTGGAAAAAACGCTTGTAAATCAGGTTATGATCTTGATGTCTTTATTCACAGAGGTGCAGGAGCTTATATATGTGGTGAAGAAACAGCTCAACTTGAGTCCATTGAAGGAAAAAAAGGGTTTCCTCGCATGAAGCCTCCATTTCCTGCGGGTGTTTGGCTTTTTGGCTGCCCAACTACTATAAACAACGTTGAAACTATAGCGATGGTTCCAGATATTTTAAATAGGGGAGGGGAATGGTTTGCATCTCTTGGTAAGCCAAATAATGCTGGCACTAAAATATTTTGCATTTCAGGGCATGTAAATAATCCATGCAATGTTGAAGAAGAGCTTGGCATTCCATTACGTGAATTGATAGAAAAGCATGCCGGTGGGGTGCGAGGAGGATGGGATAATTTGCTTGCTGTGATACCTGGTGGATCTTCAGTTCCATTAATTCCAAAATCTGTATGTGACACTGTTGCAATGGATTTTGACTCATTAAGGGCTGTGCAATCAGGACTTGGTACCGCTGCTGTTATAGTTATGGATAAATCAACTGATATCATAGCTGCAATAGAGAGATTATCGCATTTTTATATGCACGAATCCTGCGGACAATGCACTCCGTGTCGTGAAGGCACTGGTTGGATGTGGAGAATTATGAAAAGAATGATAGCAGGGAACATAAAGCCTGGAGAGATAGATAAATTGCTTGATCTTACAACTCAAATAGAAGGACATACCATATGTGCACTTGGCGATGCTGCAGCTTGGCCAATTCAAGGATTAATTAGACACTTTCGACATATTATTGAAGAGAGAATTGCGTCTTAGAATTTATCTGCGAACTGGTACAAAAGCTGTCCGAAGATTTTGGTATATTTTTTTTATTATAATGCACCCCATAAATTAGACCAAAGCTTCAAGAATTTATCTCTTGTACTCTGTCTACTTTTTTGTGAAATTCCTCTATTATCAGTAATATTGATATAAATACATACTCCCTATGGCTGATTTTGGAAATATTCTGCTATTAATAGCTTGTCTATTATCACTGACGTATGTATTTGTGCCGTCCAATTTCCATCAGTGCATTACTAACACTATATTTTTTTGTGTATTTTCATCAATAATTGTTTTGATTTATTGCCATATTACAGATGATTTTTCCCTTGAAAATGTGTATTACAATTCGCACACAACGAAACCCTTAATTTATAAAGTATGTGGTGTATGGGGTAATAAAGAAGGGTCAATGTTGCTTTGGGTTTTAATCCTCACTTTTTATCTATTATTAATCAATATTTGCATACAGCAAACGGTGTCATCCCAGTGCTTTACACTGGGATCCAGGCATAAAGGCATTTGCAAACTTAGAACCATTGGAATGATGTCCGATCAAGCTTTCAAGAGCATTTCTTTAATTACGCAGGGGCTAATTTGCTTCTGTTTTTTACTATTTACTTTGCTTGAATCTAATCCTTTCACCAAGATGTCAAATATTGAAGTAAATGGATTGGGCTTCAATCCAATATTACAAGATATCGGTCTTGCTATTCACCCACCAATATTATATTTGGGATATCTTGGCTTCAGTGTTCCTTTTTCACTTTCAATAGCTGGGTTAATTACAAAGGCTGAAGGGAACATATGGGCTAAAATAGTTAGACCTTGGGTGCTTATTTCTTGGTCAATGCTTACTTTAGGTATTAGTCTTGGAAGCTGGTGGGCATATCGCGAACTAGGTTGGGGTGGTTTTTGGTTTTGGGATCCAGTTGAAAATGTCTCCTTATTACCATGGTTGATTGCAGTAACGCTAACACATTTGTTACTTGTAGTACGAAATTTCAATATTCTCACGAATTTTGCTATTTTGCTTGCACTCGTAACTTTTATTCTAAGCGTCGCTGGAACTTTTCTAGTACGTTCTGGCATATTATCTTCGGTGCATACATTTGCAGATGATCCAAGATACGGATTATATATATTAGCTCTACTTAGCATAATTACAGTTGGTAGCTTGTTGGTATTCATGGTGTTTACAAAAAAAAACCATATGCAAACGCCAAGCTTTCCTGTTTTTTCGCGCTTTACAATGATGTTGCTAAATAACCTATTATTTATAACTGCTTTTTTTGTCATTTTTGTTGGTACTTTATACCCAACATTGCTTGAATACTTAACTGGCGAATTAATATCAGTTGGAGCCCCATATTATAACTATTTATTCAATCCAATTGCATTAGCTATTTTAGTATTAACTATGATTGGGCAGTATTGCCGCTGGCAGGGAAATAGCTTGTTACCAATTTTTCGTGAATATAGATTTTCATTCTGCACTGCTGCAGCTATTTTACCATTTATCTTTAACATGGAATTAATTATAGTATTATCAACCACTATTTCCATAACATTATTGGCATTTATTTTAGAAGCATACTGCAAAAGAATTAGCTTATTCAAATCAACGTTTAATGAATCCATTTCACTAGCAAAAAAAGTATCTAAGTCCTATTATGCAATGATGATCACACATGCTGGAGTCGCAATTTTAGCGCTTGGTATAACTTACTCTGCTGGTTGGGAAGAAAAACAAGAAAACTATTTAAAAATAGGAGAAAGCATAGCAGTAAACAAATTTAAAGTGACCTTACAGAACGTTGAATTGATAAAAGAAAAAAATTTTCAGGCGGTAAGAGGAACTGTGAGCGTTAGAAATCTCTTGAACAATAAAATACTAGGTACAATAACCCCTGAATACAGATTTTACCCTGTTGAAGGCCAGAGAAATGTTGAAAGTAGTATTTACCATAATTTGCTTTCTGATATTTATGTTGTGATAGGTGACTTTAATGAGAGTAAAAGCAAAATTGCTACTAAGGTATATTATAAGCCTGGTATGTCTATAATTTGGCTAGGATCTATTCTCATTGCTTTTGGTTCACTCCTTGCAGCAATCCCTTCCTTTCTTTATTTTGGTAACAAGATATTAAAATTAAAACCGTAATGATCAAGCCAATTGATCTTGTTATCATAAAAGCTTCTTAGATCCTCAATTTGATATTTCAGCATAGCAAGCCTTTCTATGCCAATACCAAAAGCAAAACCACTGTATTTTGCATGATCTATTCCAACATTTTTAAAAACATTTGGATGCACCATTCCGCACCCAAGCACTTCTATCCACTTACTTCCCTTGTAACTTATGTCTACCTCTGCTGAAGGTTCAGTAAACGGAAAAAAACTATTACGAAAGCGTATCTTCAATCCTTTATCGCCAAAAAACTTGTGAAGAAAATGGTGAATAGTGAATTTTAATTGGCCCATATTAACATTTTCATCAACATATAACCCTTCTATCTGATGGAACATCGGAGTGTGAGTTGCATCAAAATCGTTTCTATATACTCTGCCTGGTGCTACTATTTTTATTGGGAAATTCTTTGTTGTTTCCATAGTCCTAATCTGTACAGATGAAGTGTGAGTGCGAAGAACAATCTTTCTGTCTCTCATTCTGTTCTTTAAATAAAAAGTGTCTTGCCCTTCCCGTGCAGGATGGTGACTTGGAGTATTTAATGCATCAAATACATGAAACTCATCTTCAATATCTGGGCCATCAACTGCTTTAAAGCCCATATGCGCAAAAATAAGCTTGACCCCACTTATAACCTTACTTAATGGATGAATTTTACCAACTCTTTCTGGTCTAATAGGTAATGTGATATCAATTGCTTCATTCTGTAATTTAGAATTGATTTCTTCAATTTTCAATGTGTTCTCTTTATTTTCAATCAGATCATTTAGCTTATCACGTAGATCATTAATTATTTCACCTGAACTTCTTTTTTTTTCTGCATCCTGTATCTCCTTTAAGCCATAAAAATAGAATTTAATTACTCCTTTTTTTCCAAAATACTCCAATCTAACTTTTTCCAACTCTTGTAAAGAAGATACATTTTCAACTTGAGAAATCGCTTTATTTTCAAGTGTTAATATTTCGTTCTGTAATTCTTTATTCATCTTCTTAAAACGCTAACTCAAACCTTTATTATAGTAAAATGCTGAACAGTATCAACAATCCCAAAAACTATTCTATTTTTAATAATATTAATTTATTAACTAACTATATTTATTTATTTAACTTTATGTAGACAAATTTAATGTATTAAATATGCATAATGGTGCAGAAGAAAGTAAAATTCAAGAATGTACATTAGATGATCTACCTAGGTTTTTTAAAGAAAGATAGATCTAAAGCTATAAGTGAAAAATTTTCTAATGAAAGATTTAAAATCAGCACTATTCGTTCTAAAAAGATTGGAGATCATAATGAATTTTCATTTAATTTAAAATTACTACCAACGCGCGATAAGAATACTGTTAATAAAGAGCAATTTCTGGTCAAACCTGTAGTTGATTTTTTTCGAATCTGCCTTTCTATGGTGATTACAAAGTTCGCATAACAGTACCCCCAAAAAGCAAGAAATTATATGATATCCACTTTGCCAATAATAGTTATAGTAATGTAGAACAATTCATTAATGGCGCCCCATCTAAAATTCTTTTGAATGGAATAAGAATAAAATTACAAAGCTTAATCAAATTGACTTGCATTTATCAGGCGAACAAGTGGCAGAACATGTTGCAACTGAAAATAATGCACAAGATGAGCCTTCAGCAGGGCAAATAGAAGAAAGTGAGAATATAAATGAGAAAGAGCAAAACTGAGTCAATGGAGAAGGAAGTCAGTCAAGGTACAAATGGTAAATTAATTTCAGATGAAGGATTAGAACAGATTAAAAACAAAAAAGAATTGAATAAAACTGAGCTAGTTAAAAAAGAGACTAAGCAAAAAAAACAAATTGTTCCAACAAGAGGACAATTTGGACTTGATATAACGAACAGAGCTTTACCTTATCCACCAGTATCTAAACCAGTTACAGTGACAGAAAAAAAAGATTCAGATGCAAATTTAAATACTTCAAACGAGGTAAACAGTTCTGAAGAGGAAGAAAATCACAATACAGAAAGTAAACATATTAAGATAGAGCCTATACCAGAACAACAAATAAAAAAATCTACTGAAACATGTAATGATTATGACACAGAAATTCAAGGAATTATCAAGCGAGCACAAGATTATGTTAAAACAGCAATAATATTAAGCGAAAGTGAGTCTAGGGAAAAGCCTAAAACATTTGATGAAATTTTTTATGAAACAGTAATAACACATTATTATCCAGAATGTCCGGAAACTTTCACCACAATAACTGAATCAGTTTTTGAAGCTGTGTTTTTACAGGACATTCCTGAAAAAGGTAAGCGTTTAGAAGAAGATGTATTACATGTTCTAAAAAAATTTGGCTTAGAGTTTAATCGAGGTGACCCAATAAAGCTAGTAGCTGGTGAAAAACTCAATCTGCAGCATTTCAACGAACATAGTGTCTTATGTAAAGAAAAAAGTGCAATACGCAAATTATATGATGAATTTAGAAGTTACGTTACCATATATAGAGGACAAAAAAAAGCTAGAAAAGCGATAAAAAATAATAATGATAAAACACGAAATGAAATACTCACTGAATTAATACAAGAGTATAGCAACCAAGATACATCAACATTTACTAATGTGATTGACGCAGTACTTTACGAAGTTTTTTGTAATGGTAAAGATCCAAATCAGATAGAAACATTTGAAGGGGTATTTTGTGCACTTAGAGCGCTAAAAATTCAATTTAACGAAGAATACTTAGAAAGTAGAATGCGTAATAAAAAAGATCTATAGTAGCTTTTATATCAACACTTTATTTATGGCACTTTCCTCCTATATGGATGGCAGTATTAAAGGAATTAATGCCACCACAAAAAAGAGAAGAGATCGGATCAGTATAAACATAGGATTACCAATATTGATTGCATTATGTATTGCGAATTTAGTTCATTTTATATACTCTGAATATTCAGGATATGTAAAATTTGTTGAGCAGGAACAATATTGATTGCATTATGTATTGCAAATTTAGTTCATTTTATATACTCTGAATATTCAGGATATGTAAAATTTGTTGAGCAGGAAAATGCACGCAACTTACAGCCAAGTTTAGAGGTTTGAGTATGTTTAAAGGAGTTATTACAGGAATCGGCACTATAACCGATATCATCACCAATCCTAATTCTGATAAGATTGTTCATATCAAAACGCAGAATCTATCTTCCATAAATAAAGGTGATTCAATCGCTTGCTCCGGTGTATGCCTGACTGTAGTTGACATAATAAATGATATATTTACAGTTAATATTTCACATGAAACCTTAAAAGTCACCAATTTAAATACATGGGAAATAAATCAAAAAATAAATTTAGAAGAGTCAATGAGATTAAGTGATAGAATTTATGGCCACTTAGTTCAAGGTCATGTGGATCAAGTAGCAAAAATTCTAACAATTAATCAAAATTTAGGCTCTTATGAAATCACATTATCATGTCCACAAGAATTAACTAAATTTATAGCAAAAAAGGGGTCTATTACGCTAGATGGTGTTTCTCTCACAGTAAATTCGGTTATCAATAGACCTCTTGCAGAGTTTGTTTATAAGGAATTTACAGTCAACATCATTCCTTATACGTGGAAACATACAACTTTTCAGCACAATAAAGTAAACGACTACATTAACCTGGAAGTTGATATGATAGCCAGATATTTAGACCAGCTAATTCAGCGTACACATAATTAATTTTACAACCTTATTATTTATAATTACTATTATATCCTGGAAGTCATATAGATAGGCAGTATGCTTTTTGACAGTTTAATCATCTTTATTATTGTTTTGTGTGTAATAATCTCAGTAACTAGAGGTTTTATAAAAGAGTTATGTGCGCTCATGTTTCTTCTCCTTTCAGTGTTTCTAACAGCTAATCATTATGACTTTTTCATTATAAATTACAGCAAATATTTTGACTCTAAGGTGATGCTCAATGTACTCTCTGCGGTTTCAGTATTTATCATATTCAATCTTATATTTATGATAATAAATAATTGGCTAATGTACATACTTTCACCAATAAGGTTAGGATTTATCGATAGAGTTACTGGAATTTTTCCTGGAATGCTTAGGGGATTAATGCTTTCTTATGTGCTGTTTTTTGCTGTACACTTATATTGTCACACAGCGTATGGTGAAAAAGATGAGCAACCCAGCAAAATAGAACCAGAAGATGTGCTACCCACTTGGGTAGTGAACTCAAATTCTTATCAGACTTTATTTGCAACAATGGATGATGTAATCAATGTGTATGTACCAGAATCATTAATATTAAAGATGAAAGAAATAGGTGGAGCAGAATCTAAAGAGTAATAATTTTATTGAAAAATATTTTTTTTGTTATATGAATAAAAAATTAAAAATGGAAAGTGGTAAATACAGTCTTCCTCTAAGGGTCATTCATTGGTTAATGGCAATTTTTATTATTGGTATGCTCTGCTCTGGATTTTACATGAAGAGTTTACCGGTTAGCAATGAAATCAAATTTAACATATATGCTATTCACAAAGCTTGTGGAATCACGGTATTGCTATTGGTCATAGTTCGTATATTCTTTCGTGCTTTTACTTATGCTCCACCCTTTCCCGCGGGTTTTTCTAAGCTTATTCTAAATATAAGTAAAGCAGTCCATTTTGTTTTATATTCCTTAATGATATTAATGCCGTTGTCTGGTTATGTGATGTCTTCTGCTTCTGGTATAAGAATTAAGTATTTTTTTCATATTCCTTTACTGATAAACAAAAATATAGAACTAGCCAGTGCAGCTAATAATCTGCACTCTATTCTTGCATATTTCTTGTTGCTACTTATAACTTTACATATACTTGGTGCTTTAAAACACACACTGATAGACAAACAAAATATTTTTAAACGTATTATATAAGCCATATGGAGAAATTAAGTAACCTCTGGAAAAAAGGGACAGATTTCTTGAGTAGTGAATATGCAATAATGGGTGGTGCTATGAGCTGGGTTTCGGAAAGAAATCTAGTCTCAGCGATTTCGAATGCTGGAGGGTTTGGCGTGATTGCATGCGGTGCAATGTCTCCAGGATTGCTGAAAACAGAAATTATAGAGACACAAAAATTAACCAACAAGCCTTTTGGTGTGAATCTTATTACTATGCATCCAAATTTGAGCGAATTGATAGATGTATGCATTGAAACAAAAGTCACCCATATAGTGCTTGCTGGTGGTTTATCTGGAAAAACTAGTATAGAAAAAATCAAGGATACAGGTATTAAAGTTATGTGCTTTACACCGGCATTAAGTCTTGCAAAAAGATTAGTGAAAATGGGGGTAGATGCATTAATAATAGAAGGGATGGAAGCTGGAGGGCACATCGGTCCAGTTAGCACCTCTGTGCTTGCGCAAGAGATATTGCCTTACTTTAAAAACGAGCAAATTCCAGTATTTGTTGCAGGAGGAATAGGAAGAGGCGAAATGATAGTTAAGTATCTTGAAATGGGAGCAAGCGGCTGTCAAATAGGAACGTTATTTGTCTGTACCAATGAATCAATTGCCCATAACAATTTTAAAGAAGTATTTATCAAATCATCTGCGCGCAACGCAGTACCTTCTGTGCAGCTTAGTCCTGACTTTCCAGTTATTCCAGTAAGAGCTATAGCAAATAAAGCAAGTGATGATTTTGTAAAACGTCAAAAAGAAGTTATTGATAAGTATAATAAAGGTAATATTTCAAAAGAAGATGGTCAGCTTGAAATAGAAAAATTCTGGGCTGGAGCGTTAAGAAGAGCAGTAATTGAAGGAGATACTGAAACAGGCTCTCTCATGGCTGGTCAGAGTGTTGGTATGGTGGATGGAGAAAAGCCTGTAAAAGAAGTTATCGACTCTTTAATTCAGCAAGCAGTTAGTATGATAAGTGAAGAAGAATCTTAAAAAATATCAATAGAACTATTGCAGAACCTGTCTATTTTTGCCCATTCCCACAACATTATACCCTGAATCAACGTGCAAAATCTCTCCGGTAGTGCCACTACTTAAATCACTCAGTAGATACAAAGCTGCCTTTCCAACATCCTCAATTGTTGTATTACGTCTAAGAGGAGAATTATCTCTGTTCCACTCTGATATGTAGTGAAAATCACTTATTCCAGAGGATGCTAAAGTTCTTATTGGACCAGCAGAAATGGCATTAACTCTGATATTTTGCTCTCCTAAATCACATGCTAAATACTTTACACTTGCTTCGAGCGCAGCCTTACACAAACCCATAACGTTATAATTTGGCATAACTTTTTCAGCACCGTAATAGGATAAAGTTAATAAACTTCCACCATTTGGCATCATCTTTTCAGCTCTTTGTGCTAAAGCAGTAAAAGAGTAACACGATATGTGCATTGCATTGGTGAAATTTTGCAGTGAAGTATTTAAGTATTTACCCTTTAGCTCTTCTTTGTCAGAAAATGCTATTGCATGTACTAAAAAATCAAGATTTTTCCATTTTTCTTTTATTGCCTTAAAAGTGTTGTCTATAGCTCTCTCGTTTGAAACATCACACTTGAGCAATAACTCTTCACCAAGATTAAACTCATCCGCTATAGGCAATAATCTTTTTTTTATTATTTCACTTGGGTAGGTAATTGCAAATTTTGCTCCGTGCTTTGCTAGTTCTCTTGCTATACCATACGCTATTGATTTATTATTTATTATTCCAGTTACTAGTCCTTTTTTATCTTGTAATAGCATGAAAGTTACCTGATTTTCATTAAGCTAAATTTGAAGCATTAGTGGAACTAAGTCAAGTTGCTTTATGAACTACGTAGGCTAAAGCTTTATACCAATATCTATATAATTGCTTTCACAAGTGCAATTAACCTCTGCTTTATACTGCTCTAATAATAAAGAAGTCATATAGACAACAATATCGTTTGTGTTTAAGTTAGTGTCATTTTTTTTGCTTAATTTATCCGCTAATGATCCACTGAGTGGCCTGCGCTTATTAGAAATCTTTATCGTTAATAACATTTCCTTTTCCATTTGATTTAATAAAATAGACATTCGTTCAACTTCCGCCACTGCGCTTGCTATGGTTAATATCATATTAGAAATGATCTTATTTATCTTTTCAGTTAGGTCTGCATCGAATCCTTCAGTGCATGAGGAATGTATATTCCATGTTAGTTGTATTTTTTTTTTAGCAAATAATTTTCAATGTTTGATTTGGTTAGATCAAAACTGCTATTATCCTTTGAAGAAGAATATGCCTGCTGCATTATTTTATGTCTGTAGATCAGGTCATCGGAGCTTTCCTTTAGTAGTAATAATGCTTCCTTTCGTGCTTTAAAGTCACCTCCATCCTCTGTCTCAAGCTCTTCTAAGCTGAACATTATTCCAGTCATAGGACTGGCAAAATCATGGAGCAACCTTCCTGATAATAACTCCATTATTAGTAGTGTATCTTTGGTATTCTCATTCATTGGACAATTATAAATGGTGACAAAATTTAAGTTACCCTATATTAGTAAGTATATGATAGTCAATTACGAGTGATTTTTTTCCATTTTTTATACATGACTGTTAATATATGATTAATTATTGTTAATAAATTATAAGAATTATGACCACTTATGCTAAATCAGGAATAGATCTTCAGCTATATAACAAACTAATAGAAGAAGTCAAACCTATTGTTGAAGGTACTAAAGGTAAGGAAGTAATTAGCGAAATAGGGTCATTTTCTGCATTATTTGATTTTGCTGCGTTGAGTAAGCAATATGACCATCCTGTTTTGGTTTCCTCAACCGATGGAGTAGGGACAAAATTGTTGATAGCTCAAGAAGTAAATAAACATGATACTATAGGTATAGACTTGGTTGCTATGTGTGTGAATGATTTGCTTGCACAGGGAGCAACACCACTCTTTTTTCTTGATTATTTTGCTACAGGTGTTTTGAGTAAAGAGGTTTTATTATCTGTAGTGAAGGGTATTGCAGAAGGATGTAAGCAAGCTAAAATCGCTTTAATTGGTGGAGAAACTGCAGAAATGCCTGGAATGTATGGTAACAATCACTATGACCTTGCTGGATTTGTAGTTGGTGTGGTTGATAAAAATAAAATTTTGCCAAAGTTTGACTTGATGAAAGAAGGTGACTATATAGTTGGTTTAGAATCAAATGGAATCCACTCGAATGGATTTTCACTAGTGCGTCATACATTTAAAGGCCTTAATATAAATTATAAAGATTCATCTCCATGGAATGGAAAACTTTGGGGTGAAGTATTGCTTGAACCAACAAAAATATACGTTGATTCTTTATTACCTATAATAGAAAAAATAAAAGGTATTGCACATATAACAGGTGGTGGATTGATAGATAATATACCACGTATTCTTCCTGATAATTTAGTTGCGGAAATAAATACAAATTCTTGGAAATGGCCTGAAATATTTGAATGGCTGACAAAAGAAGGTGAAATAGAAAAAGAAGAAATGCTCAAAACATTTAACTGTGGAATTGGCATGACACTAATTGTAGATGATGAAAATATCAAGGATGTAGAAAATTATTTTCAAAAGCGTGGAGAAAAAATTGATATTATTGGAAAATTAAATAAAAAGGACATAAATTCATCTGACAAAGTGATACTAAATTCTATGTGAAATTGTATTCTCAGAAGAATTAGAAATAATGCAGAAGACAAATTTATTAGTTTATATTCCATAATATATATTATGTAATTTTCTTTTGTCAGAAAACTTTGCTTCTATTCACAATTTTTTTCTGGTTTTTTCTTCTCAATATACCTACAGATCAGAATAGATAGCTCATATAGAATTAGCATTGGTATTGCGAGTCCTATTTGACTTAACACATCAGGTGGAGTTAAAATCGCAGCAACGATGAAAATTATCACTATTGCAATACGTCGTTTGTTTGATAAACTATGCGCGGTAAATAATCCAACTCTCACCATTAGTGTAAGTATAATCGGAATTTGAAATGCAGTACCAAATGCAAACATAAATTGAAGCACAAGGTCTAAATATTCACTGACTGAAGGCATGAACTCTATTGGTATGCCGAAAGATTTACCACTATGCTCAAAAGTAATGAAGAACTTCCAGGCTAAAGGAAATATGTAGTAATAAACTACAGTGGCTCCCATTGCGAATAAAACCGGTGTTGCAATTAAGTATGGCAACAATACAGCTCTTTCACTTTTATATAACCCAGGTGCAAGAAACATATAGAATTGCCATGCAAACACAGGAAAAGAAGCCAAAAGTGCGCTCATCATTGCAACTCTGAGGTATACAAAAAACGCTTCTGTTAAATCTGTATAAATCAGAGAGAAACCGTTACTATCTTTTGTAACTTCTATTAAAGGTGAAAGTAAAAAGCGATATATATTTTCTTTAAAATAATAGCATAAACCAAAAGTAATACAGAAAAATAAAAAACAAAAGATGACTCTTCTTCTCAGCTCTGCAAAGTGCTCATAAAATGAAGTTTGTTGTTGCTTTTCATTCATGTTTTATTATGTAATAATAACGTTATATCCAACATTCTAAGAGAAAAAGCCCATTCATTATCATACCACGCAGCAACTCTGCATATATCACCCGTAACATATGTGCCAGTTAAATCCACAATTGCACTATGAGGATTATGTATAAAATCCACTGAAACTAAAGGCTCTTCGCATACAGTAAGTATATTTAACATATTCTGCTTTGCATACTGAAATACTTCATTTATTACTTTAACTGTTACCTCTTTATCTCCTTTATTCGCTGTAAATTTAAAATCAACCATGGAAACATTGCTAACAGGCACTCGGATAGCAGTGCCATCCAATTTTCCCTGCAATTCTGGAATAATGGAACCAATTGTTTTCGCAGCTCCAGTTGTTGTTGGAATCATCGATAGTGCACAAGCTCTTGCTCTACGTAAGTCTTTGTGATTACCATCAAGAATATTTTGATCATTTGTATAGGCATGCATAGTAGTCATAAAACCACTTTTTATACCGATTTCATTGTGCAAAACATGCACAATCGGCGCCAGGCAATTCGTAGTGCAAGAAGCTGCTGAGATTACTTTATGTTCTTTTTTGAGCGCATGATTATTTACACCATAAACTATAGTTACATCGGCATTTGAAACCGGAGCCGAAACAATTACTTTTTCTGCATTATTCCTTGTCGCCTCATCACGCTTGTTAAATGCGCCAGTGCACTCTAACACTACATCAACATTCCAAGGAATATCCTCAGGGTTGCGTTCTCTATATAAAGAAAATTTTTTATTATTTATAGACAACCAATTTTCAGACTCGCTAAAACCAATATTACCAGCAAACTTGCCATGAACAGAATCATACTTAATCAGATGTGCATGCTGCTCAGCACTGAGGGATCCATTTACACCAACAACCTCTATTTGCTTACTATATTCTTCTACTTCAAAAATAGCACGCAACACGCTTCTGCCTATTCTCCCAAGTCCGTTGATCCCTACAAGAATTGTCATTTTTTTATTCAAAAATTTAATTATAGAGGATATTGTTCAATGTTTCATTTTATTTTCGAATATTTATATTATATTTAATATATTAATTATTTTCCTTGATAAAACAATTATAGAACTTTATAATTTAATATAAATAATAATTATAGGAGTTAATTATGAGTATAGAAGAATTAGAAAAAAGACTAAATAAAATATTCTCTTTACTTACAGAAGGTAATGAGGAAGAAATAAATGACCTAAAAAATGAAATACTAGAGATTATCAATAACCAAAACTTTAAAGATCATGTCAATGATGTTGTGAAAATGACTATAAACAATAAAGATTGCGAAAAAACAGCTGTTGATTTGGTTCATGATTATGCACAGAAAATACTTGATGACTTTGCTACCACGTTTACCATGGATAATGTGACACAAATAACATATAACGAAACAGGCCATGAAGGCTTAGTAAAATCATGTCGTGAAGACTTGCTATCATTAGGAAAAATAATCAAATCTTACGGAGGAATAACATCATAAGAAAAGCGCAAAATCAGGCAAGGGTAGCACCACATTTTACATCTTTAAAGCTTATTCAAACAATAGAGGGAGAAAATGGATCAGAAGTTAGAATAGCTACCACAACTAAAATTATACAAGATAAATTAGTTACTAGCATAAAGAGATAGATACGCCAGAAAGACAAGCAATAAGTCAAGTGATTGAAGAATTGCAATCCTTTGAAGAAGTAGACGGGTTTTTATGGATAGGATCGATTGTAGAAGAATTAATCAGAACGCTTACACAAGCAAATAAGATAATTCAAGAAGAAGAAGAATTGGTTCAATCTTCATGTCTACAAATCCCTACTGCTCAGCAATATAGCGTACAAACAAGGCACAATAGATAAAGCCCCCTACCCTCTCTATATACAGTTATGCCGCGATTTATTCGCGGTATCTTGCTTCATGATGTATTATATATAATATTAATTATATTAAATATTTTGCTTGATAAAATCATTATAATACTCTATAATTTAATATAAATAATAATTATAGGAGTTAATTATGAGTATAAATGAATTACAACAAGAGCTTTGTGAAAAGCTTGCAAATATAGTTATAGAAAGCGATAATAATGTAAAAAATGTTATGCACAGTAGGATGATTGAAATTATCGATGAACTAAAAGATCATATTAATGACATCATAGAATACAATGGCATGGGAGGTACCGCTTTAGATTACGTAACCTTTTTTGACACTAGAAATTATGATGTAAATGGGAGATTAAATAACCCCGTGTTAGTAGCATTAGAAGTTAAAGTTAAAAATCTTGGAGGAAAGATGTCAGAATTAGAAATAGAGTCAAGTGACAATGAGGAAAGCGAAGGTGAAGGTATTACAGAAGAAAGCGAAGATGAAGATATTATTATAGATTATTTATCAGATGGAAATCAAATAAATACTCTATTAGAAAACACTGCTGATCAACTAATACAGCAAGTACAAAACAGGTAAACTCCATGAGCCACAAAAGCTGTTGTTATGACAACTCTGTTGCTAAGAGATCTATTTTAAGGTAATTTATATTTTAAAATTTTTAGTGTATAATTATAAATTAAGTTATATATCGCACAAATAATGCTGAGCGACGTGAAAAACAAAATTGAAAATATAATAGATCAAAACAAAGGTCATGATATCGTTACCTTTGACGTACAGGATAAAACTGTGATTGCAAAGTATATGATCATTGCATCTGGTGATTCGAGCCGTCATGTGAAAGCTTTGGCTGATCATATAGTAAAAGATCTTAAGCAATATGGCAAGATAGATACAGAAGGTATGGATACAGGTAATTGGGTTGTTCTGAGTTTTCAAGACATCATGGTCCATATATTCAGACCAGAAGTAAGAGAGTATTATAAAATAGAAGAGTTATGGAGCTTATAGTTGTAGAATTTATAAGCTAAAATAGCTTCAGTTCATAAAAACAGAATTTTTTCATGAAGTACAAATCTGATTTTTTAAATTTTTTACAAGAGAGAGAATATTTATATCAGTGTACAAATGCTGAAGGATTAGATCAGCTATTACTCGTAAATGATTGTATTCCTGCATACATTGGCTTTGACTGTACTGCTAAAAGCCTCCATGTAGGCAGCTTAATTCAAATCATGCTGCTTCGTCATTTGCAGAAATTTGGATTAAAGCCAATAGCTTTGCTTGGAGGTGGCACAACGAAAATTGGCGACCCATCTGGAAAAGATAAGGCAAGGAGTATTTTGTCTATCGAAGAAATTAATGCCAATATATCTGGCATAAAGAAAACACTAGAAAAAATGATATCTTTTGGTGATAAAAAGACTGATGCAATTATAGTAAACAACGCAGATTGGCTGGATGGATTAGGGTATATAGATTTTTTACGTGACACAGGAGCACACTTTTCTGTAAATCGTATGTTAAGTTTTGATAGTGTGAAAACTAGACTAGAGAGAGAGCAAAACCTAAGCTTTTTGGAATTCAATTACATGTTATTGCAGGCGTATGATTTTCCTGAATTAAATAAAAAGTATGGCTGCCGTTTGCAGATTGGAGGATCAGACCAGTGGGGAAATATAGTAAATGGAGTTGAGCTTGGAAGGAAATTAAATTTGTCAGAATTGTTTGGCCTTACCACACCACTTTTGTTAAATTCCCAAGGGAAAAAGATGGGCAAAACTGAAAGTGGAGCTATATGGCTTGATGGTGATATGCTAAAGCCATATGATTATTGGCAATATTTTCGCAATGTTGATGACCAGGATGTAGGACGTTTTTTAAGATTATTTACTGACTTACCAATTAATGAGATAAAAAGATTAGAATCTCTTGAAGGTCAGGAAATAAATGAAGCTAAAAAGGTTTTAGCAACAAAAGTAACAGAAATGTGTCACGGTCCTGAAGAAGCAGAACGCGCAAAATCAGCAGCAATTGCTGCATTTGAAAATGAGGATCATTCATTATTGCCAGACTATATTATAAAAAAAGAACAAGCTAAGAGTGGTATATCTCTAGTAGATCTGCTATGTAATACTGGTTTTGAGTCTTCCAAGGGTGCAGCAAAGCGCTTAATACAAGGCAATGGGTGTAAAATTAACGATAGTGTGATAAGTAATGTTGATCATATAATTAATACCGAAAATTTTAAGGGTGAATCATTTATAAAACTATCTGCAGGAAAAAAACGACATATTAAAATCATGTTGAGTTAAATCGAAAATGGCGCTGGAATTCAGCGCCAAGCTACTTATGCGTTATTGTTATAGAAATTCTATTGATATAGAACATTCTTCAGGAAAGTTAGATTCATTCCACTCACAAGATTTGAACATTGAACTCCTTTCTACCTTTTGTGTCATTTCACTCGTAGTTTTGAGCCACGTATTATCCTCTTCTTTAAACTTAACCAAATCATTGCCGCATTTTTCAGCAAAATAGTTGCGGTTTTCTTGTTAAATGCATGAGCATCAGGAGTCATTGGGGCAAGATCAATCTTTTATATCACCAAATGTATATTTCCTTCCTGGGCTTTCAAGCTCCAGCTCTAATGTTCCCAGTATGGTCTTTTTACTTGCATCAGCAGATGCTGTAGCCTTAAAACTACGAGAATAATCACGGCCTGAAAATACAAATTTATCACCTTATGCTGCTAGAGCAGATAATTTAGTTTGAAATTCGTTTTGATTATTCCCATTATGATTGATTAGAAGATCACCTTGACTAAATTTCACTTTATTAAGATCATTAAATACTATTTTTCCCATTTTTTCCTCATAGTTAATTGAACATCCCCATAATTAATTGAAGTTGACTAAATTATAGTTAACTGGAGTGAATTTTACTTAACTGGTGGTTTGGCGGCCAATGCTAAAAAGTATTGATTCCCTTCTCTTTTAGGCTCTAAATCTACTTTTGCAATGTCTTCAGTATCTTTGATTAGACGTTGTAACTTTTCCAGCCCAACATCAGTGTTTATGAGCTCTCTGCCCCTAAATCTCATTGTAACTTTAATTTTGTGCCCATGCTCAAGAAACTCCCTAGCATGACGCAATTTTGTTCCATAGTCGTGGTCATCAATATTTGGTCCTATTTTTATTTCCTTTACGGTTAACGCTTTTTGTTTCTTTTTTGCTTCACTTGCTTTCTTCTTTGCATCATATTTCTGTTTGCTATAGTCTAAAACCTTACATACCGGTGGAGTTGCATCAGGGGCAATTTCAACTAAATCTAAACTAACACTTCGTGCAGACTCCAAAGCCTGTTCTTTTGGTACTATTCCAACCATATTACCATTATGATCAACCAGGCGCACTTCCCTAGCTATTATAGACTCATTAATTCTATTTTTATTACTCTTTATCTGCAAATTCTGACTCCTTAAACTTATTAATATTTTTCAATAATAACTCAGTAGCTTTCTCAAAAGAAAAAGACTCTTGTTTTTCTAGCCCTAAACACCTCACTGATACAGTTCTATCTGCCACTTCATTTTTACCCATAATCCATAATATAGGCACCTTATTTGAACTATGCAAGCGTATCTTATAATTAATTTTTTCATTGGTTAAATCAATTTTAACTCTAACGCCATGCTTTTTTAAATTTCTGCTAATTTCTTTAGCATATTCATCAGCTTCATTTGTAATAGTAAGAATGGCAAGTTGCGTTGGAGCAAGCCAAAGTGGGAATTTGCCAGCATAATGCTCTATCAATATTCCAATAAAACGCTCAAAAGCTCCAAGAATTGCTCTATGCAGCATAACAGGATGATGCTTCTGACCATCTGCCCCAATGTAATGCGCTCCTAACCTTTCTGGAAGAATAAAATCGACCTGCAATGTACCACATTGCCAGCTTCTTCCTATTGCATCCTTCAGAACAAACTCTAACTTTGGACCGTAAAACGCACCTTCACCAGGGCTTAGTTCATAACTCAGCCCTGCCTCTTTAACCGCCTCAAGTAATGCTTTTTCAGCCCTATCCCATACTTCATCTGTTCCAGCTCTCACTTCCGGACGATCTGAAAATTTTACAGAGACTTCGTTAAACCCAATTTCTGAATATACTTCTTTCAAAAGGTCACAAAATCTTAGAGTTTCAGAAGTAATTTGTTCTTCAGTGCAAAAAATATGCGCATCATCTTGCGTAAAACCGTGCACACGCATAAGTCCATGCAATGAACCAGAACTTTCATTTCTATGGCATGTACCAAATTCAGCCATGCGTATTGGTAAATCGCGATAGCTCCTTGTATGAGAGTTAAAAATCTGCACATGGCAAGGACAATTCATAGGCTTTATTGCCAATTTTTTATTTTCAGCCTCATCAATAATAAACATATTTTCACGGAATTTATCCCAGTGACCGGACTTTTCCCACAGCTCTTTACTCACCAAAATTGGAGTCTTCACCTCAAAATAGCCATTCTTTATTAACTTCTTTCTGATATAAGACTCAAGAACGTTATACAAAATATATCCTTGCTCGTGCCAAAAAATTTGCCCTACTGCTTCCTCTTGAATGTGAAATAAATCCATGTCCTTAGCAATTTTACGGTGGTCACGCTTTTCTGCTTCCTCCAGACGCGTTAGATAAGCGTTTAATTCATCCTTATTTCTCCATCCCGTTCCATATATTCGCTGCAGCATTGGACCTTTTGAATCACCACGCCAGTACGCACCTGCTATTTTCATGAGTTTGAATGCCTTTACCCTGCCAGTTGATGGTGAATGTGGACCGCGACAAAGGTCGATAAAATCACCTTGCTTGTAAACAGTTAAATTTTCATTTTCTGGTATAGAGGAAATAATTTCCACCTTATATTTTTCACCTATGCTGTTAAAAAAATCGATTGCCTGCTTACGAGTCCAAACTTCTCGAATAAATTTATGATTGCTTTTGATGATCTCCTTCATCTTTTTTTCTATTGCGATTAGATCGTCCGTAGTAAGACTACGCTCTGTAGCGAAATCATAGTAAAAACCATCCTGAATTGTTGGTCCAATAGTAACTTGAATATTTGGAAAGAGCTCTTTAACCGCCTGCGCCATGATATGAGCAGCATCATGCCTAATAATATCTAGCCCTAATTCATCACTAATTTTTATAATTTCTATCTCAGCGTCAGACTCAACTTCACGAGAAAGATCATATAATTCACCATTCACCCTTAGGGCAACTGCATCTTTTAATATATCCGGCTGCAGCAAATCAAAACCAGTAACCTTATTGCTATATTCTTCTGTTTTGTTTTCAGCTAGGAAAGTAATTTTGATCATCAATTATAACTAATAATAAGGTTTATTCTTCTTTAACCTAAGTGCAATCGCGTCTTCCCAGACATCACCATTACTCAAAAGTTTTTCTTTGTTGTACATTAATTCTTCCCTTGTCTCAGTGGCAAATTCAAAATTAGGACCCTCAACAATCGCATCAACAGGACACGCTTCTTGACAAAGTCCGCAGTATATACACTTCGTCATATCAATATCATAACGCGTAGTGCGGCGACTGCCATCTTCTCTTTCTTCTGCTTCTATAATAATTGCTTGTGCTGGGCAAATAACCTCGCATAATTTACAAGCTATGCATCGTTCTTCACCATTTGGATATCTGCGCAATGCATGTTCACCACGAAAGCGAGAACTCAAAGGACCTTTCTCCATAGGATATTTCAAGGTAGCTTTGGGCTTAAACATATAATTCAGCGTCTTAGCAAAGCCTTTAATTAACTCTATAAAGAACAAGTACCAAGCTAACTTTTTGCACATAAAATACTTCAAACACGTGTTAGTAAGTATAAATAATATTATGAATTTTTAAAAGGCTTTTTTCAAAGGGTTTGGTGCTTCTAATTAATTTATTAGATTTAAATTAACTACAGGCTAGCTTATTATAGCCACTCCCCTACCCTTTCTAGCTGCTTATAGTTATTAAATCTCAAAAATTTATCCAAGTATGGAGAAGCAATAAAAGGAGTATCATTACTTAAATAAGTAGATAAAAAATCAGGCAAATCATTCTGAAATTCTTGCATTTTTTCTTTAAAATTTTGTATAAGAGTTACTTTTATTTTATCATAATCTAATTTCCAATAAGCAAGCTCTGACACGTCCATTTTAACTGTCTTTTCTACAGCTAAGGCTTGTAAAATTAATTGCGGAAAAAAGCCTGACATAACCTCCTCATTAGAAGGTGGTGATCCAAGTTTATAGTCTACGATCGCTACTTGACCACTTTGCAGATATTCTAACCTATCGCACCTTGCAGTTAGCAATATTTCTTTGCGATTTAGTATTGGTACTCGGTATACAAAAGTTTTTTCAACTTCAATATGTTTATCTTCGATGTTATCAAACTCAACAAAGGAGTTGAGCACCCTTTGCAACCTTATCCACCACATGTTTGAAAAATCAAAGCGACTAGATGAAAATTCCTGATGCGCAATTCTCATTAGCTGCTTTTGATCAAGTAGATACTTTTGAAGAATATTGTGTACGATAATACCAAACTCCAGTATTGATGGTCTAAAATTTAAGTCTCTTAGTTGCTTAAGCCCAAGTATATACTCAGCATAAAATGAATAAGGGTTGCGAATTAGCTTTTCTAATGCACTGCAGGAAATTGATTGCATTACTTCTTTTCTAACCTTAGCTTCAGGTTTTGGCATAGGTTGACTGCATGGCACAACACGTTCCGGTGTATTCAACATTCTTAACCAAGTGCGATATGGCTGTTTGAATAAATTACCCTGCAGCAAAACTTCCAGGCGCCTTAATAAAGTAGGTTTTCTCTGACTGAGTGATCTTGTTATATAAACCTTGCGTGCGCAGAATAAATTATGTAAAATATAGAGAAAATACCCCTGCTCTTCCTGTACAGAATAGAGATTAAATCTTTCTCTTATCTCCGTATTAAGAAAAGGATTCTGAAAGCTTGGTGGATAGTGAGATTCATTAAATCCCGCAAGTATCACAACCTTATTGTGGTATAATGTAAATTTATTTAAATTATTTTCTGCAGAAGAAAACTCCTTATTCAAAAATAAGATTAAAATTTTGCTGTATAATTCCCAAGAACAATCAATTGCCACATTTTCGCATGCATTCACAAAATTACGAATGAAGTTTCCTATTTCATCGTTTAAGTCTAAAAGGTTTATACCAGATAGCATATCAATACAATGCAAATGTGCAGGCAATATCTCAGAAATAGGATGGTTTATTATTTTAAGTAAAGAATTATATACAACCTTTAACTTATTGATAATTACTAATAAATCTTTTTTATAATTTAGATTTTTGTGGTTACTGATAATGTTTATAATATCTTTAAGGCTGCTTATATTAAAGGCACGCAATATATCTATTTCAAACTCGAATAAGATCTTACTGTATTCTTCTTTAGCATAACCAAAATTTACCAAATTATGTTTAAGTAACGAAAGTAATGCCACACTACTCCAATTTGAAGTTAAAACTTCCACACCATAAAGCAAGAGCGTTATATAAGAATAGCTGTCTGATATACTACTATATTGCTTTGATAAACACGCTATACGAGTGGCAAGTAATTTATTAATAACAAGTAAAGAAACGTTTTGATAACCTTCATTTTCTATAATCAATGATGTCACTTGTGCTTCTTCCTCCTCAGAGTCGCAAGTGATAACCTCAATATTACTGTTATATGTGCCACTGGCTTTACTTAAATCAGAAGTTACATCAAAGACATAATCAGCAATTGACTCCCCTTCCCTACTTAGGGAAATAACATCTCTTCTTGCCACGCCTAAATAACTCAGTAAACTTTTCAGGCAATATTGGTAGTGTTTTTTATCAAGACATTTCCAATCATTTTCTTTAATTGCTAAATTCAGATTTGGCAAAATTATTTTTCCAAATGGCAGGTCATATATAGCTTTAACCAAAGATTTATAAATTTCATCTCTTACAATTCCTACAAAAATAATATGCTGATCTGTTTGAAGCGAAAGTAGCATATTATTTATATAGTCACTCTTGTGTTTTAATATATCAATTACTTTCAAATCTCTTAAAGTTTTACTCCATGTTTTACTAAGTAAGCGTATGAAACTTTCTATTTTTTTTGAATATTCATCACATTGAGTATAATCTTCTTTTTGTATAAATTGAACCTTATCAAGTAGCGATGAAAGGCTGCACGATAGGTCAATCGGAAAGCTATCATTGTTATCTTTATTCCACTTCAATATAAATTGAATTAAGAGCAGTACTTTTTTTGTTGGGCTGATAACTTTTATTTTATCAAGGTTTAATATTAAATCCTCTTCATCAATATTCTCTAGCGAAATTATTTCTGGCAAAATTATACACTTTCTGGTGTTATAATTCTTGAATGCTTTTAACAGTGCTATAACATCGGTCTTACAGGGAAGTATTATCTTTAATTCTTGAATCTTCTCTTTTTCATATTTAGAAAATATATGCTGAACCAGCACATCAAAGAACGACTCATCTACTTTAATAGTAAAAATTTTGCCCATTTCAGTACAAACAACATCTTACTATCATAATCTTAAGTGACATTTGCAAGCAAATTGCTCAACTTTATTCATAACTAGAAGAAAATCACTCTGAGTCAGCTAAGGAATTAGATGTATGATAAGCATAATTTGGAGCCTCCTGTGTAATTATTACATCATGGGCATGGCTCTCTCTTAGCCCAGACGCAGTAATGGTAACAAATTCGCAATTCTTCTGCATTTCCTCTATGTTTTTATTACCAGTATAGCCCATTGCAGATCGTAAACCACCGATTAGTTGATGAATTACTCCTGAAGCTGGACCTTTAAACGGCACCCTTCCCTCAACTCCTTCTGGAACTAGCTTTAGTTTTGAATCTTTATCTTGAAAATAGCGGCTAGCAGAACCTCGTTTCATTGCGCTCATTGACCCCATTCCACGATAACCTTTGTATGCTCTGCCCTGATACATAATAATCTCACCTGGACTTTCATCAGTGCCAGCAAAAATCGAACCTATCATTACAGAGTCTGCTCCTGCTGCTATAGCCTTTGCTATATCGCCTGAATATTTTATTCCACCATCTGCAATTAGCCTTATATTTCTTTCCTTACATACCTCTGCAATATTGTGAATTGCAGAAAATTGCGGCACACCAACTCCTGTTACTATTCTAGTTGTGCAGATTGATCCAGGACCTATACCAACTTTAACTGCATCAACACCTGCATCTATCAACGCTTCTGCAGCTTCTTTTGTTGCAATGTTACCACCGATTAGCTGCACATCTCTGTACATCTTTTTTATTTTTTTAATAGTGTTGATAACACCTGAAGAATGGCCATGAGCGGTATCTACAACAATTACATCAACTTCTTCTTTAATTAATGCTTCACACCTTTCTATACCATCTTTTTCTCCAGTACAAATTGCAGCAGCAACTCTGAGCCGCCCTTTACTGTCTTTGCATGAGTTAGGATAGCGATTGTATTTTTCAATATCTTTAACTGTGATTAAACCTATACAGAAGAAATTTTCATCAACTACCAAAAGTTTCTCTATTCTATTTTCATGAAGTAGCTTCATTGCAGATGTCTCGTCAACTTCTTTCTCTCGCACTGTGACAAGTTTATCTTTTGTCATCAACTCAGAGACCTTTACGCCGATATTTTCATCCTCAATAAACCTCACATCTCTATTAGTTATAATGCCAACTAACTTACGTTGATCAACCACAGGAATGCCAGAGTAATTGTGCTCTCTCATTAGTGAAATTGCTTCTGCAACTGTTCTATCTGGAGAAATTGTAATCGGATCATATACTATCCAACTCTCGTATTTTTTTACTTTTCTTACTTCTAAGACTTGCTCTTCTATTGATAAATTTTTATGTATACAGCCTATTCCACCATGCTGTGCTATAGTTATTGCAAAACTTGACTCAGTCACTGTATCCATTGCAGATGATATAAGAGGAATGTTCAGCCCTATACTATTTGTTAAATAAGTTTTAATTTCCGCATCACGAGGCAATATTTCGGAATGTGCTGGTAAAAGAAGTACATCGTCAAACGAGTAACAAGCTTCCATTTTTTTCATAGGCTTTATTTAAAGCTTATACACAAATTAGTAAAATTGCAATAGCACTTCCGATAAAATTAATGTAAGGAACAACTGCTCCCTACATTCAACTTTAATTACAAGAGTGACACTTCATCTGTAGGCGTATAATCTGTTTCAGAATGCTCCTCAGTATTATCTGAGTATGTATCCAATAACGCGTGTCCATATTCTGTCAATTTAATATTATTAATAAAAATCTCTGTGAAAAAACAACTTCCTGTATCATCATTATTTATAGTAAATATCTTTCCTTTATCATGCTCTTCACGTAACTCTAATGAAAAGCTTTCGATTTTGCCATAATGAATCACGCCTGAAGGTCCGTGGAGCCTATTACTGATGTACGCATCATCACCATCTATAGCGTACACCACGAGAGTTGGATTAACTGTACCAATTTCCTTCCCGTCCATATCAGTTATTAGCAGTTCAAATCTTTCTACGGTTGATTCTTTGTCAGAATCAGTGCTTAATAGCTTTCCTTTTGCAAATTTATATATTTCACTCATATACATTCCTATATATATTAATATACAAATATTATAGCAAGTTTTTTAATAAAAGCAATTTTATTAAAAAATTCACATATTGCATTTCTCTCATAATTGTGTCATCATTAAATTAGCATAATCATTGAGTGAGGTATAAATAATGATTGATATAGCTTCTGTTGTCGTAAATACAATTGTTAATCAGACATACAGAAAAAAGATACAGTTAGGGTTATCAGCTCTGTTTTTTATTGTATCAGCAGCAACTACCGCCTGGTTCGTTTTTCCTGAGTTATAGTATATACTCACTCCGTTTTTACTTCCAGCAATATTCTTACTTTCCACTCTATCTACGGGTTATTATATGTTTCTTTTTGGCTATAACAAAAAATCCGTAGTAGAGAATGTTCTTGGAATGACAGAACCTGCTGAATTAGTAAAGAATACATTGCCAAGAAAGAATACAAAATTTGTTAGCAGAAGTAAGAAGCACAACAAAAGAAAAGTTCTGTAATGTGCTTGTTAATCTTTGCTTCGAAGATCGTAATGAAGCACATAAACTTGCACTATATGTAAAAGAAATTGATGACATTGTATCTTCAATAACGAATGCAGATCTTTTAGATTATTTTGATCAGTTTTTTACTATTGTTGAGGTCAGCGATAATAGAAATAGAGGTTCGTTAGTTGAATTTGCAAGAACATGTAAAAAAATAAATGACACGCTGCCATACAGTACACAAAAATTTTTAGCTGTTCAAGCCAAGCTATGCCCTGAAGTACTCCTTCCAGGGGGAATAGTTAAACCAACAGAAGTTATAAATTACTTAGGGATAGGAACTTATACAGTGAATAGCTTCTTATCAACAACTAAAGATGTAAGTAACTGTATTCGAGATTGTGCTCAAGCCTATTCTAGAAGCTATTATTCTATTCATTAGCTATAACACACAGCAGGGTAACTTTTTCTCTATTCTTTCTATTTTTTGATTGAAGTATTATGATCTTTCATGTATCAATGATTTATCAACATATTAATAATATATGATAAATCCTTATCTCACGGTCATGTGCGTTAATGATTTAGTAATATATTGATCATAAAATATGATTATTTTAGCATAAAATAGCCTTTGCTAAAATGTTATTAATATGCTAATAGTAGATTGTTAATTTTATGGAGTGTTTAATATGATAAGAGATTGGTTATCTGAAAATATATTTCAACCTGTTAAAAATTCTTGTAACTATATTAAAGAGAAAATTTTTGGAGAAGTTGACACAAATGTTACGGAAGAAAATGCAGGTTTTGTAGTCGAACAACAAGACATTACACCTGCAGCAAACGAACATGATATACTATAGGGTTCATGCGAGTCACACCTTCCAAGGTTAAAGCATTCCTAGAGAAGCCAGACGCTTTTAGTGGAGTGCTCGTTCATGGAAGTGATAATAGCAAAGTTGATTTCTATACACAACAAATAGCTGCAAACCTGGATGGTTACTCAACTCAGATAATGGATTTTGTAGCAGTGAATAAATCTCCTGGTTTATTATTTTCTGAGTTAGCAAATTTTGCAATGTTTAGTGATAAAAAACTAATCAAGTTAATCAATGTAGCTGGTAGTATATCAAAAGAACTAAAAAGTGTATTGAATGACAATATAGGTGATCATTACTTAATATTTGTAGCAAATGACCTTCCTTATAATTCATCAACCAAAGCTTATATGGAGAGCTCAAAAAAGTTTGGTGTAGTTGCTTGTTATAAAGATAACAACAGTAATCTTCAAGACGCTATTTCGCATTATTTCAAACAAAATAATATAGAATATGCAAATGAGATAATTCGTTATTTGCAATCTTATTTTAATCATAACAAACTCCCTATACGCTCAGAGCTTGAGAAATTAGTTTTATATTTGGGAGAGAGAAAAAACCTCAGCCTTGCTGACATAGAATTGTGCTTTTCAACTTTTGGTGGTAATTATTATGTTACGCTTGATAATTTATGCTCTGCTATAGCAAATAAAGATATAGCACGCTTCATTGAAATTTCTAATACGCTAATATCGCAAGAAAATTTTTCACCAATTGCCCTAATTCGTATTATGTTAAATTATTTTTTTCGTCTTGAGAATGTGTTGTTTGCAATACAAGACGGAGTAAATGAGCAGGACGCAATTGATGGCTTACTCCCTCCCCTATTTTTCACACAGCTACAGAATTTTAAGTCTCATTTAAGAAGCCTTAAACTTTCAGAATTAAGAAAAGTGTTAGATAGCTTGATAAATCTAGAAGTAATGTGCAAAAAAACTAATTTAGATCATAAAATGCTATTTCAACAGCACTTTATCTAGAGGATTTCATGTTAAACTTTAAGTTTAACGCATTTAAGTATATAAATATTCCCAGTAAAATCATAGGTATAGAGAGAAGTTGGCCCATAGTTAAGCCAAACCATAAGTAACCAATTTGATAATCAGGTTCACGAAAAAACTCAACAAAAAAGCGCGCCACTCCATACCACATAATCGAAATGCCAGTTAATGCGCCATGATATTGTTTGATTCTGCTAAAGTAAAACATTAAGTTTACAATGATAAACAGCATAATACCTTCAAAAAATGCTTCATATAGCTGGCTTGGATGACGTGGTAAATCATCACCACTTGTAAAAAAAATCATACCCCATGGCACATTTGTCACTCTACCAAATAGCTCGCCGTTTATAAAATTACCTATACGACCTAAAAACAAGCCAATTGGAATGCCGCAGGAAATTAGATCCAGTGTATAGAACACAGGAATATTATGTCTCTTGCATGAAATTATTACCGCAAGTGCAACCCCTATAGCACCACCATGAAACGACATTCCCCCTTCCCAAGTTTTTAATATTTCAATAGGGCTGCTTAGATAAGAAATCGCATCGTACATTAATACGTAGCCAATTCTCCCCCCCAAAATAATACCTATAATAGTGTAGGTTAATAGCGAATTATAAAAATTTTCAGTAAATATCTTTTTATGATCAAGTTTATGCAAATACCAATATGCAAACACTATACCTAAAACGTATGCTAAGGAATACCAGTGTACAGATATAGGGCCTATGCTAAAAATTACTGGATCTATGAACATACTTTACTACAAATTATTTTTAGACAGCCTGCTTTTTTCACGATTCCACTCTCTTTCTTTTATTGTTGCTCTTTTATCATAAAGTTTTTTCCCTTTCACAATGGCAATTTTAGTTTTTGCGAGCCCTTTGTTATTAAAGTAAATTGAAAGCGGCACAACAGTTATTCCAGCAGTTTTGATTTGTCCTATCAATTCATTTATTTGTTTTCTATGCAAAAGTAACTTACGCTCCCTTTTTGGCTTATGGTTTCGTTTGTTTGCAGCTTTATATTCAGCAATATGCATATTATGCAACCATACTTCATTATTTTTTTCAATTATGTAGGAGTCTGAGATATTTGCTTTTCTTTCTCTGAGCGACTTTACTTCACTACTTAGTAAAACCATGCCTGCTTCAAACTCTTCTAAAATAAAATATTCAAATCTTGCTTTTCTATTCTCTGCAATAATTTCCATATTTTTAAGCACCTCTCATTTTAAATATATTACAGAATTTTTGATTCAACTCATAATAAAGATTTAATAGATTTCTTACATCACCACCTATCATTCAAGCTCTATTTAATTTGACAAGATTATCTTTACATAGAATAATTTAAATTAAAGAAGTTATTGAGAGTAATTATGTCAGGTGGCAGTGTAAATAAAGTTATACTAATTGGAAATTTAGGAAAAGACCCGGAGATCAGAGCTACACAAAATGGGAAGGAAATGGCAAGTTTTTCAATAGCGACTTCCGAGGGCTGGGTTGATAAATTCTCTGGTACACGCACTGAGAAAACAGAATGGCATAATATTGTAATTTTTGTTGAAGGGTTGGTGAAAATCGTTAAAGAATACGCTCGTAAAGGAAGTAAAGTTTACGTTGAAGGTTCTTTAAGAACTAGAAAGTGGACTGATCAAAATGGAAACGAAAAATATACAACAGAAGTAGTTCTACAAAATTTTAATAGTGTTTTCATCCTCTTGGATTCACGAAATAGTGCACAAAATTCTGACTATAAGCCATCTGACTATAAATCAGGTGAATATAACAAAAGCGAAACAGAAGAAAAAAATAAGTACGAAGCTCTTGATAGTAGTGTAGAAAGCGGGTTAGTTGATGATGAAATACCTTTTTAGTTGCTTCAATTGAAACAATCATCTCCATTTTTATGGACTGCCTGTATAACCCCCTTTAATGATAAAGGGGATGCTATAGACTATGAAAGTCTGCGTGATTTGCTTGAAAGGCAGGCGAAAGCTGGAAATGGTGTATTAATCCTTGGTAGCACAGGTGAGAGTTTATCGCTAACCGAACCTGAAAAGCGTGCATTGGTCAAATTTACATGTGAACTTAAGTTAAATACACAAATCATAGTTGGTGTACCGGGAATCAATCTATATCAAACACTAGAATGGCTTGATTTTTGTAAAGATATGCCTATTCATGGCTATCTAATGACAACGCCTATTTATACAAAGCCTGGAGTTATTGGACAAACCTTATGGTTTGAAAAGTTGCTCGAAAAAGCGCATGTGCCAGCCATGCTTTACAATATTCCGTCAAGAGCAGGAATCAATCTTCATCTTGAAACTGTACGGAATTTATCCAATCATAACCAATTCTGGGCTATCAAAGACTCAAGCGGCATTATAGATACTTTAATTGAATATAAAAAAGTTGCTCCTGATGTTGAGATATTTTGTGGAGATGATTATATGATAAACGATATGGCTGATGAAGGTGCAGCTGGACTAGTTTCTGTTGCTGCTAATATTTGGCCACAAGAAGTTAATGACTATGTTCAAAAATCTCTTAAAAAGGAAAAGTTACCAAATATTTGGTATGAAGTATGTGAAGAATTATTTATTGCCAGCAACCCAATACCAACTAAAGTGCTTCTACGTGATATTGGGCTTATAAAATATGAAACTGTGCGATTGCCGCTTAGCACAGAAGACTTACCTTCTATTGGGCTATTAAGGGAAGCAAATAAAAAAATGCAAAGAAAAACATGTGAACACAGAATGTTTTAAGTTTCCTACAACCCTATTCATTATTTTTTTCCTTTTTACTCGGATTAACCAATTTTTTTTGTTTAATTTATGGGGTTCATTATATTTTAATGTTGATTTGCTTTAATGGCCATAGCTCGCTTACGAAGGGATACGAATATAGATAAAGAAGCAACAGCAGATGGGCTGTTGCTTCTTAGCAAATATGTTATGCTACCTCAATATTATATGGGGAATATAGACTTTGTACTTCTTCACTAGCTGTGTAAGCAAGTGGAGTATCTTCAGTAGTAGCTTTATCTTATCCTTTCTGAAAATTTTTGAGCAAATCATCCATATCAGAAAAATCTGTTTTACCACTTGAAGGAAGATTATCCTTAATTTCTTGAATTTTTTTGCTCAAATTGTTACTTTGTTCATCAAGATTTGTCTTAATTTCTTCTATCTTTTTATTTAAATCTTTTTCTTATTCATCAATTTGTTCAGCAAAATCCTTATTATCTTCAAGTAATTTTGAAAAAAGAGTTGTGGCCTTTGTTTGATACTCCTTAAAACCTTCCTGTGTTATATATGTTATCATAT
This sequence comes from Wolbachia endosymbiont of Ctenocephalides orientis, assembly GCA_028571345.1. Taxonomy (GTDB): domain Bacteria; phylum Pseudomonadota; class Alphaproteobacteria; order Rickettsiales; family Anaplasmataceae; genus Wolbachia. The sequence continues at coordinate 597,058 of CP116769.1, read as the reverse complement.
TATTACTTCTTAAATTAATATAAATTTATTTATATATAAAAAATATTCTTAATGAATTAAACTAAATTCTAAATTATTTATTAGATCGTCAAGATCAGTAAAATCAGTTTCACCAGGTTTTGGCATATTCTCTTTAACATATTGCATCTTGTCCATAATCGTATAAAGCTTATCTTCCGACTGCGCACTGCATGTTTTTAACATTTCGAGCATCCCTTCAACAGTTTTAAAAACTTTTGATTTCATGCTTGCGTTATCCAAGAGTTTGGTATCATTTAATATAGTATTAATTGTATCCTCAAAACTCACCAGACCAGAACCTGAAGGATATGCATAATAAGATGGAGAAAGTTCACCTTTTATTTCCTCGAGTCCTTGTACAGCCTTATCAAGGCTTTTCGCTAAGTTACACTTGCTAAACTCTTCTTTCATATCTGATAATACTTTTTCTAGCACAGGATGCTCTCCTTTGAGGTCTCTTAGCTCTTTTTGTAGTTTTGAGAAATTTTCTAGTTCCTTATCTTTTTCCTTCAACAATTCTGTGAGTTTTTCCTCTGCTTCCTGTAAGTTTTTTTCTAGGTCTGGTAATTTATCTAATTCTTTACTCTTTGCATATTTTTCTAATTTTGCACGAATGGCTTCATCATTAGTTAAGTTCAAAGGCATTTCATTAGAGTTATTTGCTGTAATATCAACACCTTTTCCAATCAGCAACTCAACTACTGCTGTATGACCATCTTTAGCTGCCAAGTGCAGAAGTGTATTGCCATCATTATCCTTGGCATTAACGTTAGCACCTTTCTCAATAAGCGAAACAACTATTCCTACATCTTTAGCCCAGCGTAGAGGAGTCAACCCATCCTTATCTTTTATAATAACATTTATCTTATCATGGTTGAGTAAAATTTCTACTATGTCTTTTTTATCATTCTGCATAGCTAAATGTAAAGGAGTCTTCTCTTGCTTATCTTGTACATTAATATCAGCATTATGTTTTATTAGTAATTCTATCACTGCTAGCAATCCTTTTCTAGCTGCAAAGTGTAGTAGATGATCGCCAGTACCATTGCCAACTTCAGCATTAACATCAGCCCCTTTTCCAATTAAGAATTCAGCTACTTCAAGCAATTCGTTTCTAGCTGCCCAGTGTAGCGGTGTAAAGCCACCCCTATCTTTAGCATCCACAACAGCACCACTGTTAACAAGCAAATCGGCCATTTCTACACTTCTTGCGAATTGCAGCGGTGTTTTTCCTTGACTATCTGTAGCATTAACATCAGCCCCGTCTCTTTCTATCATTAATCTAACTTCTTCAATGTTAGATTTCTTTATCTCACTACACAATAGTTCAGTTGGGTTACTATGGTCCTTTAACAATTGCTCTATAACTTTATGATTATGCAGCTTTGCTAGTCCTACTGGCTTATCACCATCATTATTTCTGGCATTAACATTAGCCTTATATTTAATTTGTAATTCTACCGTTGCTTGATATCCTTGCCTAGCTGCCCAGTGTAGTGGTGTCCAGCCATCGTTATCTTTAACATTAATATCAGCTTTACCATTATTAATAAGATAATCAACTACTTCTGGGCTGTGATAAGAGTGTAACACCGTATAGCCACTGTTGTCTTTAGTATTAACATCAGCACCACTTTTCACAAGCAAAATAACCATTTCTGCACTTTTTGCCCAATGAAGTGGCGTGTAACCATCAACTTTATGATTGAGATCAACACCTTTTTCTATTTCTATTAGTGACTTAACTTTCTCAACGTTGTTTTTCTTTATTGAATCGAGTAACCGTTCATTTTTTGGAAGTAAAAAATACAGAATGTCTTCTGAGCATCCCTTTGTTTTGCCAAGCTCTAGTGGTGTAAAGCCGCCTGGTTTATCCCATGACTGCACACCTTGGTAAATACTTTTAATGTTAATATCTGCTCCTTTTTCTACTAATAATTTAACTATCTCTAAATTACACCTTTCAACTGCAGTGTGCAACGGTGTATATATATGATTCATACCATTAATATCAGCACCTGCTTCAATCGCTATTTTGAGAACTTTAAGGTTAACAGGGTGAAAACGAAACATATCAAAAAGCAGGTGATTAAGAATCATATCGCCTTTTCTAGGATGAGCTTTATCAATAGAATGGAAAGCGTATAGATCACTTTTTGACCAATTTTCATCTGGGTATTGCTCTATTAATTCCCTCAATCTTGGAGAAAATTCGGAAAGATCGGCCATATATAAACCTCGTATTAATAATATACTTAAAATATTAATATGAAGTTGCTAACTTATTATTAAACTAGCATGAAAGAATAAAATTTTAATATGTATAGTTAGTATACTTTAACGGATTGTTTATCATTCATTATACACACAACTGGTGTGTGGTCAGATGGGTTTTCTAATTTGCGTAATTTATCATATATATAACATGTTTCTAATCTATCTACCGCTTGTGGTGATAAAAGCATGTGGTCTATTCGCATTCCCTGGTTGTTTCTCAACGAATTACCTTGATAATTCCACCAGCTAAATTGCTGTGAATGTGGATGAGATATCCTAAATGCATCTTTAAATCCAATGTTCATAATTGCTTTTAGCTTCTCACGTTCCTTAATATGGAAGCACACTTGGCCATTTAGCAAATGCGAATCGAACACGTCAATTTCATCTGGTGCAACATTGTAATCACCAGCAATTGTAGTTAATTCTCCATTTTTCAATAGATTACTCATTCTGCTGTAGAGGTTATCAAAAAACTTGAGTTTATATTCAAACATATGAGAGTCAGGGCTTTGGCCATTTGGAACATATATACTCCCTACCCTGACTCTATGATTGCCGTACTTTATAATGCACTCTATATAGCGCGCTTCTTGATAACCCTCTACGATTTCAATTTTAAATTTTTCAAGTATTGGATGTTTAGATAAAACACAAACACCATTTCTTGCGACTTGTCCATACACAACACACTCATATCCTAACGCTTCTATCTCTTGATAAGGAAATTGCTCTTCCGTGCACTTTATTTCCTGCAACAAGGCTATATCTATTTGCTCATCTGTTATAAAATTACAAAGTTGATTGATTCTTTTTCGTATAGAATTTACGTTCCAAGTTGCAATTTTTAGCATCACAAGTCTCTGTTGATTATATCAATTAAACTCTCTTGAGTAGGAAGCCTTGCTGTTATAATTTTTTTCCATTTTATTGACTTTAGACTATCAGCAATATTTTTACTCATTGTATATGCAGTCATATTTTTCATTACATCTGATAATCCACTCTTTAAAATTAATGAACAAAATATTCTTGCTGTTTTTGAAGAAAAAAACGCAGCACTATTAACTTTGCCATTTAATAGCAAATTTTTACATCTGTTAGTTAGATTTTTTTTGATGATTGTTTTATAGAGTATTGTTTCCTTTATATTAAAATTTTCTTCAGACAGCTTTTTCTTTAGATCGCATGACACTTCTTGTCCCCTTATATACAAGAATCTTGTTTTATCTGAATAACTAGCCTTTATAAATGAAATTAATCCATCAACATCACCGTCAGTTGATGTTATATCAGAAAACCCCAAATCTTTTGCTGCTTGCATAGTTGAATTACCAACTGTAATCATCGGTAGATCATGTGTTTTGCACAATTGACTAAAAGCTTTTGTGCTATTCTTACTTGTTGATATTACTACATCAAATTTATGTATAGGTATATCATGCTGTAAATATTTTATTGTAAATAATGGTTCTATACATACTTTATACCCACACTTCTTCAGTATATTTCTTGTGTTCAATGAATCCGATAAAGGTCTTGTTAATAGAATAGATTTCATTCTAATCTGCTTTACTATTAAGAAATGATACTCTTTAATGGATAAATTACTAAATAAAAATTTTGATACTCTTTAATGTTTTTATACTAACTAATTTAGTTAACATCTTAATAAAAATTTTCAACAATATCTTAATTTGAGTAGTGCTGGTTAACTCACCTATTTCACGAGTATTTCACTTGTCTAAAGGTTAATTTATTCTATAATCTTCTATATCCTATAATTATATTAAATTAAATGAACTGTTATAAAACTCATACATGCAATGAACTACAAAAGAGCGATGTTGAAAAAGAAGTAACGCTTTCAGGATGGTTATACCGTAAGCGTGACCATGGTAATTTAATCTTTGTAGATTTGCGAGATTTTTATGGAATTACTCAGCTAGTATTTAATAATGATAAAGATTTTTTTGATGATATCTCAAGTTTGAAGAACGAAAGCGTTATTACCATTAAAGGGGTAGTTAAAGCTAGAACTGAAGATACAGTAAATAAATCTCTACCAACAGGAGAGATTGAGGTAGTGGTTAACAGTCTACATGTTGAGTCAGAAGTTGAGTTTTGTGATGATGAGGAAATAGCAAAAGAGGAAAGAAGCATACTCGCAAGCATTGCAGGTGAACAAGAGTATCCAGAAAACATGAGGTTTAAATATCGATTTCTTGATCTAAGACGTGAAAAAGCTCGCAGCAATATTATTCTGCGTTCACAAATTATTGCAGAGCTTCGTAAACTCATGATAGAGCAAGGGTTTTTGGAAATTCAAACACCAATTCTTACTGCTTCATCACCCGAAGGTGCACGCGATTATTTGGTGCCAAGCAGATTAAATCCTGGTAAGTTTTATGCACTGCCCCAGGCTCCACAAATTTTCAAACAGTTACTGATGGTTTCAGGATTTGATAAATACTTTCAAATTGCACCATGCTTTCGTGATGAAGATGCAAGAGCCGACCGATCCCCAGGAGAGTTTTATCAGTTAGACTTAGAGATGTCCTTTGTAACTCAGGAAGATATATTCCAAGTTATCGAATCTACTTTATATAAAATATTTGCAAAGTTTTCTCGTAAATCTATCGATAATAATTTCCCAAGCGTTACTTACAAAGAGGCGATGCTAAAATATGGATCTGATAAACCAGATTTGCGCAATCCATTGCTCATAAGCGATGCGACAGAAATTTTTCGTGATTCAGAATTCAATGTTTTCAAAAGCAATATTGAGCGTGGCATGATAGTTAGGGCAATTTCCGCTCCTAAAACAGCAAAAGAGCCTCGTAGCTTTTTTGATAAAAAAATAGAGCATGCGCAAAAAGAATTTGGTGCTAAAGGTCTTGGGTACATAACCTTTGATGAAAATGGTGATGCAAAAGGGCCGATTGCTAAATTCCTTGACGATAATAGGTTAAACCAAATTAAAGAAATAACAAATATAAAACCTGGTGATAGCGTATTCTTTGTTTCTGATAAAGAGAATGAAGCAGCAACAATTGCAGGAAAAGTGCGTACTCTTTTGGGGTCAGAGTTAGATCTTATAGATGAAAACATCTTCAAATTTTGCTGGGTTATTGATTTTCCATACTTTGTATATGATGAGAAAAGTAAAAAAATCGATTTCTTTCACAATCCATTTTCTATGCCACACGGCGGCCTGAGAGATTTGAAAGAGAAAGATCCGCTGGATATTGTTGCATATCAATATGATTTGGTCTGCAATGGAATAGAGTTATCAAGTGGAGCGATTCGTAACAATAAACTAGATATTATGTACAAAGCTTTTGCTATTGCAGGCTATAGTAAGAAAGAGGTTGATATAAGATTTGGCGCATTCGTCCGTGCCTTTAGATTTGGTGTTCCCCCTCATGGCGGAATAGCACCAGGAGTTGACAGAATGGTGATGCTGCTTGCTGATGAACCAAACATTCGTGAAATTATTTGTTTTCCAATGAATCAACAAGGTGAAGACGTTTTAATGGGTGCTCCTTCTGAAGTAGATAATAGTCACTTGCATGAGTTATCTTTGCAAATTATTAAACAAGATTAGAAGATTTCGTTTTTAACCTAATGCTCCATCCCGCTGAAAATTTCAGCGGGATTTTATAGAATTAGAGCTTGTAAATTCAATATTGTAGCCACGTTTGACTAGCTTGATTAAAAACGTTTTCTAAATTTTCAAAATTTGAGCTTAAGCTGAAAAAGTTTTCCTTTATTTCACCAAGATTCTGAGATACCTGACCGATAATAGCTTCAGATCTAGTTCGATCTAGGCATACTTCACCTTCTATACCAGCTACTCTCCCTTTGTTAGTATAGTTCCAATAATCATAACTTTTTCCCGCATCTTTCCAATCTTGCGGTATTTTAGGCTCTTGCGCTTCTGTCCAATTAGCAACCCATAATGGACGTTCAGAAAAATTATATTCCTCCTGTGTATAATACTGATCGCAAGTTGCCGGTGAAGCATATATAATTGGTCTATATCCAGCTCCATCTAATTTTATTAATAAGTCATGTAAATTTTCAGCTCTTTCTTGATTGGTGTGCTTTGTAGGGTCATCACATTTTTCCGTTTGTCCTTGTGAACAAATACCAGTTGTAGCACTAACATCCAATTTATCCATCGTAGGATGAAAGTTAGATTTTGTAAGAGTATTAGTAATATTCCCAAATTGATCATCGGGGGTTGAAGCCATCCTAAATACGTGATACGCTCCAGCGTTGATATCATTATCTTTCATTCCTCTGAAATTCTCTTCAAATTTAGGATCCTGAAAAGTTTCACCTTCAGTTGCTTTAGTAAACGCAAATTTTATTTTGCCGTCCTGAGCAACTTGTGGCCAGTTAATATTGCCATTCCAACGAGATAAGTCAATTCCTTTTGTCATAACAGTTCCTTTGGTATAAATTAAAATCATACCATTACAGTAATAAATTAAAAAACCATGAATATTTTGAAACTATTTTTTAGCGTACACAGATAGTTTTTATTTTTCTATTTTGCTAATTCACATTTTCTATATATAGCACTTTCTATTCAACAGATATGGACAAGTGTATAAATTAGCTATACGCTAAAACTTAGGCACATTGAGGATTATGAACAATATTCAAAAAGCAATATTATCAAGCTTAATCTGCAACATGATTGTATGGTATGAGCTAACTTTATTTGGAGTTTTAACACATATAATAAGTGATGTTTTCTTTTCATCAGAAAGCAGCTATGTTAGAAATATCAAATTTCTTGGTAGTTTTGCAATTGGGTTTGGATTTAGACCACTTGGTGCATTGATTTTTGGCTATATTGGCGACAAATACGGCAGAAGGAAAGTTTTGCTTGCTTCTGTAATATTAGTTTCTATTTCATCTACCGCAATTGCGTTTATACCAAGTGTCAAACAGATTGGAATATTTTCTCCTATGTTACTTCTGCTATGCAGAATAATACAAGGAATGGCTGCAGGAGGAGAGACAAGTATCAATTCAGCTTTTTTAATAGAGCATTCAAGTGACAAAAAAATTTGGGATTTTTGGGAAGTATGAAAGCATTTAGCGGAGCACTGGGGTCAATGCTATGCTTTATTATTCTAGCGATTTGCAAAAAATTTACAGGTGAAAATTATGAAGCTTGGGGATGGAGACTACCATTTTATTTCTGTTTTATCATAGGTGTGGTAGGCTTTTTAACAAGATATATAATGGAAGAAAGCTTAGCATATAGAACATTCATGATCAAAATAGAAGCTTATCTGATTCTCCATTTTTAGAATTAATAAAAATTATAAGAGAGTATTTATATTAGCAATTGGAGTTGGTATTGCTCAAAATGCAATCGTTTATTCAGTAATAATGTTTTATAATATTTTTGTAGAAGAATTTGTATTATCTGGAATAGATATCAAAAATCTAGTTAGAATCATTTGTGAAGTCATATTTGGAATAGCTGCAGTATTGTTTGGAATATTATCTGACAAGATTGGCAGAAAAAATGTGATAGTGCCTACATTAATAGTGTTGGCTTGTAGTAGCTTATCAATACTCTCCTTATTGTCTTCTGGTAATTGCTATATTGTAATATTCGCCTATTTACTAATTAGCATACCAATAGCTGCATCTTTTGGGATCTATAGTTCCCTTGTTTGTGAATTATTTCCAACAAAAATTAGATGTACTGGTCTTAGCCTTGCTCATAACATATCCGCAGGAATTTTGGGTGGTTTATCCCCTTATATATGTACAATACTTATCGAAAAAACTGGAACAAAGTTTTCAGCAGGCATATACCTTATGATTTGTGCATTAATTAGCTTAATATCTGTCCTACAAATAAAAACTCAAGATAAAAGAATTGACTGGTAAAGTTTTTTCTTATAACAATTATTTACCATAATCATTTGATTATTGAAAGTTTCATTAATGGAATTTTGATGAATGTATGGGTACTATTTATTGTGTGGTATAGGTTGGAGGGTGAAATGACTTGGGCTACTGAAACAAATAATAATCATGAAGAGTCGGCAAAATGGTTAACTGAAGATCAAGATTTGGCTGAGTATGAAAATTCAGAGCAAAATGCTGGAGAGCCACAACTAACAGAAGAACAGCAGAAAATATATGTGCATTATACGGGATTCTCGATGTACTTAAGTGTTGCTTTAATAGCACTTTACAAGATGAACCAGATTTAGACCCTGATATAGTTTCTCAAGGGGTACGTGTTGGGAAATTCTTAAGCCAATATAAGATTCCTGATGTTGTAGCTTTGGAGAATTACTTACGTGGAACTAAAAGCTCTCAAGAAACAAAATTAGATGGATTTTTAAGTAAATCTGAGATTGTAGATATAAAAGATCTTGCTCATAAGGATAGATCCTATATCTTTCATATACTGAGAAAAGCCTCAGAAATTATATATCTAAAAGAGTTTCTAGGAAGTAAAGAAGACGCAGATTTAAAACACGTTCTTAATCATAAAGTATATGGAAAAACAGTGCTGCATAGTGTTGCAGATCATTATCCAGAAGTTGTGCAAATGCTCTTAGAAAAAGGGGCAGATCCAAATATACAAGACAATGAAGGAAAAACATCGCTGCATTATGCTACTGAGTTTAATTGCCCAGAGAACATGAAAGTTCTTCTAAAATTTGGTGCTAATCCAAATGAGAAAGATGAAATAGGAAATACTCCTTTGCATTGTACAAATGTTACTGAGAATATAAAGATTCTTTTAGATGCAAATGCTAATCCAAATATTCCAGCTAAAGATGGAGAAACTCCCTTACATACTGCAGTTCGGTATGATTACCGGGCTAACGTAAAACTGCTTCTTGATGAAAAAGTAGATTCTAATATTCCAAATAATCAAGGCGACGTTCCATTTCGCTCTGCAATTCAGGCTGAGCGTCATAATATCGTTAAATTATTTTTAGACTATGATGAAGTTGATATCAATTTTATACACAAAACGACAAAAGAACCGCTAATTTTTGATGCTGTTAAAGCTCAACAAGATAATGGAGAAATTGCAGAGTCAATGATAAAAGATTCAAGGATTAAATTAGGTATAAAAAATGAAGAAGGTATGAACGTATTACATGAAGCTGCTTTTTGTGGACGTAATGAGATAGTTAGCTTGCTTCTTGAGCGTGGGGCAGATATTTATACTACGGACACCAAAGGTCGTACTCCATTACATCTTGCTATCCTTAATAATCTGAAAGTTGAAAACAGAAATGACAGTGAGGGATCACGAGAAAATAGCTTTGATTATCCAGACATGGAAAACCCCAATTCAAACATTATTGGCATAATTGGTGCTCTTATAGGAAAGCACGTAGAAATTGTTAACTCGCAACGTAGTAGATCTCTTTCGAAACCTATTTATGATCAGAAATTTTTAGGAGAGGTGCAAGCGAGCACCGCAGAATACTCGAATGTATTTGAGGAGCGTAGCTCAGCATCGACAACAAAATTGCCATTAGAAATTGAGTTTCGAAAGAGGTCTAGTGAAATGGATATAGAAAATGATAAATATGTAAACGCTAAAGATAAAAGCAGTAATACTCCATTATTTTATGCTATTGAAAGCGGAAAACTTGACGTAATAAATAAACTATTAGAAGTAGGAGCAAAAGTTGACGTAGTTAATAACGAGGGTTTTACGCCACTTTATTATGCCATTAAAAGTAAAAATCCTAAGATATTAGGACCGCTTATCAATTTTATTTTGGCATCACCCACCTTTTCTACTAGGGAAAAAGTTGAGAATATACTTAAAAAGCATGTATCTGAAAGCACGCCATATTTTATAATGTTTTTCGGATCATCTATATATTTATCTATTAGAGATAAGGTATTACCTCATATTATTCATCATAATTTAAATGTTGAATCTGTAGAAAAGCAAACAAGCTTTAAACTTATAGAAGAAAAAATAGAAGGTATACTTCCAGGTGCTATAAGGAAAATGAAGCATCTTATGGTCCGATAAAGATGAGTTATCAAAACTTGTAGAATCAGTAATGAAAGAACTTAGCACAATGCTTATTAATTGTAGAAATAGTGAAAAACTACAAAATTCTCCTCTTAATGATGAAGAATCAAACACTTCCGTTGATAATATTTCATCTTTGGAAGAGGTCCCTACCCTTTCTTTTCAAGAGCCACAAATCGATAATGGCTATATTGGAATAGATTATAGCTCTGATAGACTGGTTGATGAATGGAAAGTAGGTAAACCTAAAAAGATAGACCTTTGGACTGATTTGACTGATCAAACTGAAGTCAAATTAAAACCAGAAATAAATGATGTTGCCACAGAAACTATATCGAAAAAAGTAGAAGAGCAAAAAGCTTATGAAAAAAACAAAAAGTTAAAAGAAATAGCTCAAAGTGCAATCTTGAAAGGTAGTTTGATAAAATGTGAAGTAAAGGATTCTAATTTTTGTATTCAATATTCACAAAATAGTGTGATTGATGTTGCAAAAATTGTTGTAGGTGTGGGAAAAATGAATATGTCGAAAGGTGCTGTAAAAATCGGTGAAAGTGAGGTTATAGTTGTAGTAGAAAATGGTGTCAGAAATTATACTGACTTTAAAAATGGCAGTGACATCATACTAACATTTTCCACCATCTTAGGAGAATTAAGGGTTAGATTATACACTGATTCTGATAAAGAAATAGTTAAGGTGGAAGTACTTGATCAAGAAAAATTTGATAAGTTGGTAAATATTAAAGAAGAAATAGGAAAAAATTGTCGTTTTGGCGGTTTATTTTTATCTAAGGCCATAGAACAAGGATGCTTTACAAATTCTACTCAAAATTATGAAAAAATGGCTGAAGATAATAACTCAGTGAATTCTTCGATGGAGAGCATAAAGGTTATAAATCAATGCAGAGCGGGACCTGCTGTAAGATCTTCTGGGTGATAGGTATCAGTTCAGGAATGGTATCAACTTAAGAGCCTACATTACCAAACTCTCCTAAGAATATGATGACCTTTAGGCTTATTTATCGCGATTATATAATCTCTGATATTTTTCTTAAGTTGATACCATTGCCTAAACGGATACACTTATTCTAGCAAAATAGTAAAGATATTAATACTCATTTCTAGAGCTATAAGCTTATTTCTTAAAACTATTGCAAAATTTGATTTTTATCTTTCAATGCAGTATAATATAAAACATCAAGGCAATAAGTTAATAAATTGTGCATCCAATTATATATTTAATCAGCACTTTACTTGATCTATATGGCTTAATTGTGATATGTTGGGTTGTTCTAAATTGGTTGATTAAGTTTAACTTAGTCAATGTATATAATGAGCTTGTAAGCAATATAATGTATACCTTGAATCAATTGACTTACCCACCGCTTAAGGTTATTAGAAAACGCATAAAGCCTTTTAATGGGTTAGATTTATCTGTAATAATATTGCTAATAGCGATTAATTTTGCAAAATATACAATAACTTACTACTTTAAGTAGATGCTAAAAAAACATCTAAGATTATCAATATATTTATCGTTGTTAATATACATATATATATCGGTTTTTAGCTACAATTACAAAGACCAGTCATTAAATACAGCTACATCTCAAGAAATAACAAATTTAGGTGGAACATTAGGTGCATATTTATCTGATGTACTAATTCAATTCCTTGGACTAACTAGCGTTACCTTAGCCACAACCATAGCTTATCTGTTGATTTTTTGGCCATCAAGCATTATATTGAAAACTCTCTACCTCACACTAATTAATTTAGGAATATGCGCTACACTAGCACAACTTTCGCTGAATATAACTGAAAAATATAGGCATAGCGGAATAATAGGATCCACACTGATCAACCAATGTTCATTTTACATATTTGTAGCAGCAATATTAATAGGCTTGATAGGGTTGTTTGGCTGGAAAAGAACGACTCACTCTGTGTTTTTCTTACTTAAAAGAGTAGCTTTGTTGATTTCAAAAATTGTGCTCTTTAAGCCTCGTAAAATCAATGAGTCTTCCATTCCATTAATAGCAACAGAAGGGGTAATAGAAGAAAGATATGGAGCCCAAATAACTACTAAACAACAGCCGAGAGAAAAGCGAAAAAATGTTCCTCGTGAAATGTTGGAAGCCTTTGAGCCTTCAAGCGAATTTGAATTCCCAAGCATCCACTTGCTTTCTAAAGCAGAGGAGTCTCTGCAAAGAAAGGAGTTAAATGAAACAGAGAGCAACAAAAATCTATCTCTGCTTGAACAAGTTCTTAGTGATTTTGGTGTACAGGGTAAAATTGTCAGCATATGCTATGGGCCGGTGGTCACTTTGTATAAGCTTGAACCTCAAGCTGGTACAAAATCTGCAAGAGTGATAGGCCTTTCAGATGATATCGCACGTTCAATGAGTGCACTTTCAGCGCGTATCTCAATAATCCGCGGACAAAATGCTATGGGAATAGAGTTGCCAAATAAGGCAAGAGAAATTGTGATGCTACGCGACTTGCTTGAATCACCTGAGTATCAGAATTCAAGTTTAAATCTTCCAATAGCGCTTGGTCAAGATATAAGTGGCAAACCAATTATTGCAGATCTAACAAAAATGCCACACTTGCTTGTTGCAGGAACAACAGGTTCGGGTAAGTCAGTTGCAATTAATACCATGATTCTTTCGCTTGTTTTTCGTCTAAGCCCTGATGAGTGTAAGATGATAATGATCGATCCCAAAATGCTTGAACTTTCTATATATGATGCAATACCGCATTTAATAACACCGGTAGTCACCGAGCCGAAAAAAGCTGTTATTGCTCTTAAGTGGATAGTAAAAGAAATGGAAAATCGCTACCGCATGATGTCGTATTTAAATGTACGTAATGTTATAAATTATAATCAGAAAATCACAGAAGCTGCAGAAAATGGAGTAGAATTAGAGCGTGTTGTGCAGATCGGCTTCAACTCAACAACAGGTAAACCTTTATTTGAAAAAATACCGATAAAAATGGAGACATTTCCATATATTGTAGTGATTGTAGATGAAATGGCTGACTTGATGCTTGTTGCGGGTAAAGAGATAGAGTGCTCTATTCAGCGTTTAGCTCAAATGGCAAGAGCAGCGGGAATACACATAATAATGGCAACACAGCGTCCATCTGTTGATGTTATTACAGGTGTAATTAAAGCAAATTTTCCAACAAGAATAAGCTTTGCAGTAACTTCAAAAATAGATAGCCGTACAATACTTGGCGAACAAGGAGCTGAACAACTGCTAGGGATGGGTGATATGCTTTATATGGCTTCAGGTGGAAAAATTACTAGAGTCCATGGTCCTTTCGTAAGCGATGATGAGGTACAAAATATTGTTGATCATCTTAAAACGCAAGGTGAACCAAACTATATGGAAGAAATTACCAAAGAAGATGAAAATTCTTCTGTAAAGTCAGAGGATGGAACCGAAGATGATGAAAATGATCTATATAATCAGGCAGTTGCCATAATTCAGAGAGATCAAAAAGTTTCCACGAGTTATATTCAGCGGCAGCTTAGAATAGGTTATAACAGGGCTGCAAATATCTTAGAAAGAATGGAAAAAGAGGGCATAGTGAGCCCTCCAAATCACTCGGGTAAGAGAGAAATATTAACTGACTAATTTTAATAAATTTGTTAACATAATGTTTTACCAAAGTGTCTTCTATCCATCGAATGTTACGATAGCATGCACTTTCGCTGATCCCATAACCTTGTGCAATATGAAAATATGTCCGATATTCCCGCAGATATTCGAGCGCCATCAGCAAACGTTCTTCTATACACAATTTGTTTGGCTTTTCTCCTTTGGTCTTCTGCCTCGACCAAAATTTCGGTCATTCTCTTGAATGTACTGCATTTTACTCCTGTTAACCGACGAAATTCCTCATCCCCTAGTCTGCTTATTTGTTTAAATTTCATCATACCTCACTACTCTGTTTTTAGTATTTTACAACCTTTAGCATAGTTATGCAGGAGTTCTATTGCCTGAACGGATATACACAAAAATTGACTCATTTATAATTAATATTTGTTATATTAAGCAATTACTTAAATTCTTTACTATTTATTCATTTTTTCTCGTAATAGCAGAATATATTATTATTAATTCAATAGAGATATTTATGGATATTACGAGAGTGCTTAGTCAAGTAAGTATGCTTCTTAGCATAGCAGAAACAATGTACAAATGTACTCAACCTCAGTATAGTAGGTAACGACCCTCATACAAATAATATGATTGGTAAAGTTACCCAACTTATCAGAGCAGCCAGTCAAATTACGGCAGGTGCCCAGCGAGTAACTGGTGGAATAGAAAATATTGCTAACGGAAATGATCCAGATATTAGTCAAATGGTTTCAGGGGTTAATCAGGCTATTAATGGCAGCAAATCGGCAATTGATGGATTAAGTGATATTATTTGGAAACCTACCACTCAAACTAGCTTATTGGTGCAAGAATTAGAAAAACGAGGGCTTTCTGCTGTTAAAATTGATTCTAGAGAGGAGCTCTATGAACGTATAGAAGAGAATTTGAAGGATATTAAACAAGAAAACTGGAAAATAAGGCCTGCACCACAGATTCGCAAAGGTTCACCATTACAAGATATAAAAACAAAGTTTCAGAACCTACATATATCAGGTGGAGAGAGTAATTTACATAAAGGCTAGAGTAGCTTTAGCTTTTCACCGCGCTTCTAGCGTAATATGCAACCTATCGGCTCTCAGCCGATAGTGGTTGAGTTACAGTTGTTTTCCCATTTGAAATACCTATTTCGTCCATTTTATCTTCAGGTGGATGTTGTAACAATTGAAATAAAGCATATACTGCCACAATAGTCAGCACTGCAGCAACAAGTGGTAAGATATTTTTCACTGGCTGAAGTAACTCTTGTTCCATAAAAAAACAATCAAAACACAGAATCCCGCAGATAACGCAAATGCACCTACGATGAGCATACAGGCCACATTTTTGTATCCTGTATGGTTTTTCTTACTGGAAATATGAGGTATATATCCATTCTTCTCTTGTAAAGCTGAGTAGTAATTTTGATGATTAGTTACTATTTCTTCAAATTTATTGCTATCTTGATTTTTTAACAATTGATCCAGGGTGCTTGCCTGATTTTTTGGATATAGGTAAATTTCATCATACTGATATTTAATAAGCCCTTTCTCCTGCTGATTAATAAAATCAGAGTTAAATTTATATGTAATAAATCCATTTTCACTTGAAAATTGAATTTCTCCTAACAAACTCATTAAGTATGTCAAGTAGGAAAAAATAGATACATTTTCTCTCATCGGTAATTTTTCTTTTACGATGAGTCTGTTATCTTCTGAGAGCCGTGCATGATTACTGCCTACAATAACCAATATCACTTCTTTATCTAGTTTTATATCTTCATGAATGGAATAGAAATGATCAATAACACACTTATTCTGAGTAAATTTTTTATCGTATTCATTTAGAACACTACTATCTTCTTTCTTTAATAATTCTCTAACATTAGTAACGATGGAATTCTCAAAGTCTTGTTCTGTTTCAAATAACGTTTTTCCTTTGGGATTTATGAAATTATTGAGCAACTTCAATTTTTGTTGATTATCAATAAGTTGTTCTTGTTGCAGAGTATTATTACAAAATGGTGACTCAGTTATATGAATATTACTATTACCATTCATTGTCTTATGAATTTCACCTATTAATTCTTCGGTACTTAATTTACTGTCCCTGTTTAAAGCATCGAAAACTATAGCATAAATATTAAGCATGCCTTCTAAGCTATATCTTAAGTTAAAATAGTAATCTAACCGATCATTAGTTTCTTTTTTAATAAATCTATATAATGGTACACTCTTACACCTCGTATCAATACTTCCCTCTTGTATTGGGTTATGAAAGCTACCTAAACAGATAAACATAGCCTCTAGTAAATTGCCTTTGCCAACAATTTTAATTAGCTCCTCGACGACTTCTTTTGTCACTGTTAACTCCCTTTACACAATTATTATATTGTAAATGATATAAAAGAAAATTACAAGAAAATATAGCTGTTGTTCAAAGGTATGAGCCTCAATATCTTTTTCTTAACTGCTCACATTCCTGCGCTACTACTCTTCCCGTTGTTTTTTCTTATTATTAAGAAGATTTCACTGCCCTAAAACAAACCTGACGTACAGCTTCAATTATGTCTTCTATTTGTGGCAATGCTTCTCTTTCTAAGTTCGCAGCATAAGGAAGTGGAGTATCTTTACCGGTTACTCGTACTACTGGCGCATCCAAGTAGTCAAACCCTTTTTCCATTACAATGGCTGAAAGTTCTGCACCTATCCCTGCAAATGGCCAACCTTCTTCTACACTAACTAATCTATTAGTTTTTTTTATAGAATTGATAATAGTTTCGGTATCAAGTGACCTTAGAGTCCTTAAATCAATGACTTCAGCTTCAATACCCTCATCAGCAAGCAAATCTGCCGCATCTAAAGCATCCTTTAGCTTTAATGAAAAAGCTGTGATAGTAACATCTTTACCTTCTCGTATAACAGCAGCTTTACCTATTTCCAGTAAATAATCCTTATTTGATAAATCAGAGTCAGAAACTTCGTGCTCATGACCATAAGCTATTTCATTCTCTAAAAATATAACTGGATTAGGGTCGCGAATTGCAGCTTTAAGTAACCCTCTGCAATCAGAGGCGAAATAAGGTGCTATCACTTTTAATCCTGGTACATGTGAATACCAAGACGCAAAACACTGAGAATGTTGTGCAGCAACTCTTGCTGCAGCTCCATTTGGCCCACGAAATACTATTGGACATCCAAGCTGTCCACCTGACATATAATTAGTTTTTGCTGCAGAATTAATAATTTGGTCGATAGCCTGCATAGAAAAGTTAAAAGTCATAAATTCCACTATTGGTTTTAGTCCAGCAAACGCTGCTCCAACAGCAAGCCCTGCAAACCCGTGTTCAGTGATTGGAGTATCAATTACCCTATTTTCTCCAAACTCCGCTAATAACCCTTTTGTGACCTTATAAGCGCCATCGTACTCTGCAACTTCTTCACCCATGATGAATACATCTGAGTCTTTTTGCATTTCTTCCTTAATTGCTGCACACAAGGCCTCTCTTACACTTAGGATTGTCATTTATATTTACTCTCGTAGACTTTAACTGATTAACTATATCAAAATCACTGGTAGCAAGTAAAGCTCAATAGAGTAAAAATGCTCAGATTTGCAAAAGATAAAATTTTATGGTAAAATAACTCTAGGTATATAAGGCTAGAGTTATGTTCAATGTTACCAAATTAAGTTTTATGTATGCTCTCTTAAGAGCTAGTCTTGATAGATCTGTACATTCGTATGTTGATTTCCATCAAAGTACCTTATTATCTTCTTATCGAGATAATCTCTATAAAGAGGAAGTAAATAAAAAAGCTGAAAGTGATATAGAAAACGAGTCGCTTGCGAGAGAGGTCAATGCCTTTTTCAAAGCTTTGGTTAAAAAGGATGAAAATTTCTCGTATATTACTGATATGCTACTTCGCTCTTTGATATAGGAGATTTAGAAAAAGCAGTTCATAAACTACATTGCTCTGAAATTCCAGATTTTTCCCGCTCTATCGGCGAAATATGTAATATTTTCATTACTTTAAGTTTTGGTCAATTAGGTAATATAAGAGAAAGCATCACATATTGGATAGATTAATACGCATAGATAAACTTTCTTTAGAGGAAATAAAGAAGTTTATCCAGGTTATCGTTTCGCATACCTCCGATATTGTTAATGATAATAGATCGGTAGCTATGACGCTCTTATTAAATGATCATAGAAGCAGGTTTGCTAATCAAACAGAGAGTAGTTTTGGTACAGATTATATAATAAAGTATCTATTGAGCAATGATGTTCCTATTGAGGAAATAGCAGAGTTATTTTCTGGGATTCTCAGATCATATGGCTATCATTCTTTTCATAAGCTGCTTTATGAAAAATATCAGCCACTTAATACATCAGTGCATCTGTATTGCTGCATGAAAGACCACATATCTTTAAGCGTAAAAGAGTTCTCTTTATCCTTTATCAATCAGTTTAATAATGAAATTGAAGAATTTGATCATGAATTTTGGCAAAGGGAATTTATTTCTGGCATACTTTCGACACCGCAAACATTTTACTCTAATGGAGTAATAGCGATGCTAATGACTCTAAAGTCAGAGCTGCAACACTGCAATTCATATAGGGATATAGCTGAACGTGCATTTTTAACACAGCAAAATGATTCTA
Organism: Wolbachia endosymbiont of Ctenocephalides orientis; assembly: GCA_028571345.1. Classification (GTDB taxonomy): domain Bacteria; phylum Pseudomonadota; class Alphaproteobacteria; order Rickettsiales; family Anaplasmataceae; genus Wolbachia. The sequence continues at coordinate 578,397 of CP116769.1, read as the reverse complement.
AGGATAAAAAATCTTCTGTGTTTAGTTTTAGCTAAGGCGTCTGAAGGAGAGGAAATAAAGCAGCCCTCAAGCTCATTACATGATGTCAGTGTGCAGACAATCTGCACGCCCAATTCTAAATTAGACCATATTATGGATAGTCTATTAACTTAAATCTATATTCACATGTCCCATTTTGCGTTTATCTCTAACTTCTTTTTTGCCATATATAGTTAAATGAGCTTTTTTATTGCTTAAATACTTGTGTGAATCATATATATCACTACCTATTATATTTTTTGTTTGGCACGGAAAGTGCAACACCACCTCTTGCATAGGTAATCCACACATTATTCTAACTAGCTGCTCGAACTGGCTGATATTGCATGCATCCAAACTCCAGTGGCAAGAATTATGTGGCCTTGGTGCTATTTCATTAACTAACAATTCATTATTTTGAGTAACAAAAAATTCAATAGCTAGAATCCCTCTCAAATCAAGAGCACATGCTATTTTTTCTGCAATTCTTTGCACCTCTTTAGTAAGTTCACTGTCTATTTCAGCTGGCACCGTTGAAGTATCAAGTACACCATCAACATGGCAGTTTTCTGCTACAGGAAAGAAAATTGCTTTGCCATTTTGATCACTTGCAACAACAATTGAAACTTCTTTTAATAAATCAACACTAGCCTCCAGAATATACTCAGTGTTCCAATTCAAAAAAGCCAGTTGTTTCATTTCAGCATCGATTTTGATTACATACTGTCCTTTTCCATCATAGCCCATCTCTGCTGTTTTCAGTCTCATTGGGTAATCAAAAACTTTACCACCTTCCAGTAATTCATCATAGCTTTGTATACTTTTGTAACGAGTAGTTTTTATACTCAGACTTGTTATAAAATCTTTTTCCTTCAGCCTGTTTTGTGCAATATGCAACGCTTTTTTACCTGGGTAAAAATCTGTGTGCTGTGATACAATGTCAATTGCACTGCATGGAATGTTTTCAGATTCAATGGTAGCTAAATCTACACTATTAGCGAAAGATTCTAGTGCTTTTTTATCAGAAAAATCTGCTATTGTTAGATAGTCAGCGACAGAACAAGCTGGATCATCTTCTGTGCTAGCGAAAATATGTATTTTTTGTTCAAGCTTTTTGGCAGCAATAGCAGTCATTTTACCTAGCTGCCCACCACCTAATATTCCTACTGTTTTTTTATGAGATATATATAATTTTTTCATATTTTAAGCTTATTTAGGATATATAATGATACACTTGAAAAATCTATGAGAAAAGTGTATAATAAAAACGTTATCTTTCATTCTATAATGAGCTTAGAATATATACTTACTACTAATTTCGTTGAAGTTACTGTTTTACCAATTTATATTGAAGAATAGTCCATCCCTTATGAAAATTGCCATGTATGGATGTATAACGTTAAGATAAAAAACAAAAGTTCTGCAACCATTCAGCTATTAAGTTGTTATTGGCAAATAATCGATCATGAGGGAAAAGTAAACGAAATTGCTGGAGTTGGTGTGACTGGAGAGCAGCCTATTATAAAGTCTGGAGAAGTATTCAAGTATACAAGCGGCACATATTTGAGCGTACCATCTGGAGTAATGCAAGGTAAGTATGAATTCCTAAATGAAGAAAGCACAAAAATTTTTGAGGTTACAATACCAGCATTCTCTTTAGATAGTCCATATACTGATATTAAATTACACTAATTATAGTAACTTATGAGTACATTTTTTTAATTTAGTAATCCTGTATTTTATTACTTATCAAATACAATAGACATATTTACCACACACTCCACCTGTGCTATTATATTTTTAGCATTCCTTGTCTACTTTTTATTTTTACCGCTTAGCTAAATGTATACCTAAAATTGGTAGATTTAGCCATATTAGAGATATTTTTAGTAGCATATATTTACATAGTAGACAAGGAAAGACCATACCCTTTTGAGAATTAAAAGGGTAAATATTGTAATTTTTCACAAAGTTATCTTTTAAAGTAAATTCAGTAAACAGAAGGTCTCTCTCTGTCGCTTCCTTTGGCGTTTTTATTGCATGAAAAAATATTTCAGATAATTATATATTAACATTGGCAAAAGGGTTGTTTATTTCAATACCTAAGGTTTTACTATAAGATATTGACTAAAAAGCATTTCAAATGTTCAGCTGATGTAGCAACTGGTATACAAGGAAGGTTATTAGTAAATCTATTATGAGAATTTATCATACTAGCCAAAATCAGGTGTACTCTATACATGATACTTTCTTTGCTCAAAAACCCAAAGCTTCCTCTGGGTCAAAGCGGACACTGCATGGTAATATTTATCAACTAAAATTGCTCATGCTATTTTTAAAACGTGGGTTTGATAAGAAGTATAACTTTCTTTTATCAGCAGAAATAAATGAAGCTGAAAAATTTAACGATTTAGTTTTTCAGTATAAAAATGACAAAAAGGATGGAACAGAATATCGTTTTTTGCAAGCGAAGCATAAGCAGTATGTAGAAAAGCAAAAGGATAAAATTACTGTCAGCGAATTACTTTCTCAAAATTCTAAAAGACCTTTCAGTCTACAAAAGTATTTTATCTCTTTTCTCAAAATACAGGAAGGAGGTGACTTTGAAGGAGAGATAAAATATTTTATTATTTGTACCAATACTTACTTTGATTTTGAATTAAGAAAAGGAGAGCGTAAAAAGACGCAAAAAGATAAAGAAAGATGGAAGAATTACTTTCAAGGTATCACAAAAACAATAAAAGACGAAATTTTGGACGTAAATGACGATTGCCGAAGGTATCAGTTTATTAATGCTAGTAATGAAAAAAGACAAGAAGTAGTCTCAGAGTTATATAGTGGTTTTAAAAGTGCCTTAGAAAAGGAAAGCGAGAAATTGCAAAAGGAAATAGAACAGTTAGAAAAAAATTATGTAAAAAGAATAATCCAGATGAATGCTTAAAAAAGGAGTTAGAAAAGAACAAGAAATTAAAGAAAGCGTTAGAGGAAAAAAAGGAATTAGAATTAAAAGACAGTATAGGAGAATTCTTAGATAAGTTAGTTTTTGCAGTTAATCAGCCTAATGAAATTGAATTAGGTAAGATTATTCAAAGAGAAATAGGAAAAGAGTTTACTTTTATTGATAGTGAAGATGATTATAATCGGGTTTTTGTAAGAATGTTAGACTGGATGAAGGAGAAAGAAGGACGTTTTCTTTCACATAAAGAAGGAGAAGACTTTTTTGAAAAAGCAAGACGAGGGCTCTCAATTTGGTTTGATGTCAAAGAACCAATTGAGTTATTTACTGGAAGAGAAGGAGAATCAGAGAGCCTGCATAAAGTAGTGCAAGATAATGTAAACAAAGGTACAGTAATATCACAAATTACATCTGTTAGTGGTTTAGGTGGGATAGGTAAAAGTGAGTTAATTAGGAAATATATTCAAAAACATAGTCAAGATTATGATAGTAATGTTATATGGATAAATGCTGAGAACTATGAAACTCTTGTACAATCTTTTACTAGATTAGCTAAAGACAAGTTAAATATTGTTATGGAAGATGGCAATGGAAAACTAAAAGAGATCAAATCTATAGTTGAAGATGTGTACAGATATTTTGTTAAGCAAAGAAGCCTTTTTATCTTTGACAACGCTGAGAGATATAGAACTACAGAAGAAGAAAAAGGTATTGATGATTTTTTGTCCAAATTACCAACTGATGCTAATAAGCCTTATATCCTTATTACCTCTCGTAACCAGGTATGGGGCAATATTAAGGTAATACAGCTAGGCATATTTAATGAACCAGAAGCTATAGAATTTATTAAAAAGGCTTTAAAAATAAAAGATAATGCACAAGATCAAAATGTAGCAAGGTTGGCAGAAACACTACAACGTTTTCCATTGGCGTTGCAACAAGCAGTAACATATATTAGACAAGCAGATGAAGAAGTAAAAAATGTAAGTCATGAGAGAGGATTTACGATTAATGATTATTTAAAAGAATACAAAGAGAAAGAAAAAGAGCTACTTGATTTTCCGTTTCAAGATGATAGTAGTCATTTATACACTAAAACAACCTTTACGACATGGAAAGTTACCATTGATAAGATAAAGAAAAACAAAAAATATGGCAACAAGCTTTAGATGTTTTAGATATAATAACCTATTTTGCACCAGACAATATACCTACTAAAACATTTTTAAAATTGTCAGATACTAGTGAAAGAAAATTAGGAGCTATTATCCAGCTGCTAAAGCAGTATTCAGTGATAGAACTGGCACAAGGTATGTTTAGTATACATAGGCTAGTACAGCAAGTAACAAGAATAAATTTAAAATAACAAGGCAGGGAAGAAGAGATTATAGGTAGATCTTCCCATTTATTAAAGGAAGATTTTCCTTATGGTGGTTATAGATTAGAAGATTACGTGAAGAAAAGGCAATTGTTACCACATTTTGAAGCATTTTTGACACATTTGGATGATTGGTTGGCAAGAAAACCTGAAGATAGACAAGAAATAGAAACGCATTATCTTGCAGGTTTATTGTTCATGATGTCTAATGGATATGCTGATCTAGGGAATCCTAAAAGAGTAAAAGAGTTGCTAGAGAGGGCTTTACCAATCTTAGAAGAACATTACGGACTCTATCACATTGAAGTCGCTAAATTACTGATAAACTTGGATTGCGCCTATAGGTTTTTAGGTAATCCTAATAAGCAAAAGGAGTTGCTAGAGAGAGCTTTAGTAATCAAAGAAAGACATTATGGTCTTAATCATTTTTAGGTTGCTAGGACACTTGATAGCTTAGGTGATGTTCAAGGGGATTTAGGTGATTATAATAAACAAAAGGAGTTGCTAGAGAAGGCTTTAGTAATCAAAGAAAGACATTATGGCCCTGATCATTTTGAAGTTGCTAAAACATTAGCAAATTTAGGTACTGCTTATGGAGATTTAGGTAATCATAACAAACAAAAAGAGCTACTTGAGAGGGCTATACCTATTTTCGAAAAGTATAACCACCCTATTGTTTCTCGATTAAAATGTAGGTTAGAAAAATTAACTGCTTAGTTAACCCCAGTTTCGGATTAAGCAGCAAAGTAAGATGTTGAAATTATGGGCTTCTTTGGCTGCATAGAGTAAGAAATTATGTAACCGTTCACAGAGTATTTTCCAACTAGGCAGGGATAGCGACTAAATTCTGTAATTTCTGGACAGGGTTCTGATTATTCAAACGTGCAGTTAAAAATATCGTAACCGTTCAGCCAATGGCGTCAACTTAAAGAAAGATATTGGTGATTGTATAGCCGCAATAAAGTGGGCAAGCCTAAACGCCATCATGTTTTTAGGAGAGTTTGCTAATGCAGGCGCTTAAGTTGACGTCATTGCCTGAACGGTTACACATCCTCACATAATGACTATTTTATAACATGAACCGTTACGCATCTCACACTAAGCACTTGCATAAAACTACAAGTGCTTAATTAAGAAGAGTTTTAATAAAAACCTGATGACGAATCACCATTACCGAACTTTGGTCTATTATTTCTATTGCTAAAACCAGAACGAGGAGCTCTCTTATGGTTAGGCTTTCTGAATGAATTATTATTATAATTATCCCTGTTATTTTGACCATCTCTTCTTTCTTCATTGTAAAGCTCGCCTTCAAAAAATTCACCAGTTTCTTGATTAACTCGGCGCCTCGATAATTTTGGGCATCCTCCTTTTTCAAAATCGATTACTAGTGCTTTGAAAGCATCGCCTTGATTTAATATGCTCTCTATGGAATCTATATGCTCATTAGCAATCTCACTTATGTGCATTTTTCCCTTTCTTCCATTTAAAAATTCAAGCTCTACAATAGATTTTTCTATTTTTACAACCTTAGCATCAACTATTTCACCCTGCTCTACCTCTGTTATTGAATCAATCATCATGCTTTTTGCAATTTCAGCCTCGGTGTTGCTCATAGCAAAAACAGAAACTTTACCATCATCTGCTATTTCAATTTTTGCATTGCTTCTTTCACAGATACTACGTATATTCTTTCCTTTAGTGCCAATTGCTGCAGGAATTTTATCTCTATCTATATAAAATGATACCATTCTTGGCGCATGATCTTTTACATCTTTACTATGTTCTGAGATTATGGCATTCATTCTCTCTAGGATATGCAACCTACCAGCTTTTGCTTGTTCTAAAGACTTCTCAAGGATTTCAAAGTCAATACCGGTTATTTTCATATCCATTTGCAGTGCTGTGATCCCCTCACTAGTTCCTGCTACTTTAAAATCCATATCACCCAGATAATCTTCATCACCTAATATATCAGAGAGAATAATGTATTCATCTTTATCTTTAATTAGGCCCATAGCAATTCCAGCAACTGGAGCTTTTATTGGCACACCTGTATCCATTAGAGCAAGTGACGTTCCACAAACCGTCGCCATAGAAGAAGAACCATCAGACTCCAAAATTTCAGATACTACCCTTATAGTATAAGGAAATTCAGATTTATCAGGCAGAACAGGATGAATTGCTTTCCAAGCAAGCTTTCCATGACCGATTTCTCTTCTTCCTGGTGCACGAGCAGCAGCAGCTTCGCCGACAGCAAATGGAGGAAAGTTATAATGCAGCATGAAATGCTCACGTCTATCACCTTCAATATCATCTACAATCTGTTCATCTTGCGTAGTGCCAAGTGCAGTAACAACCAGTGCCTGAGTGTTACCTCTAGTAAAAAGCGCAGAGCCATGAGTTCTAAATAAACAGTCAACTTCAATTTCTATTTGACGTATCTCATCGTTTTTACGACCATCTATTCTGCTCCCTTTCTTTTTAATTACTTCACGCACTAAAGCTCTTTCAAAGTTTTTTAATGCACACGTAACTAATTCTTCATCTTTTCCAACTTCAACAAGAGTATTTACTACATTGTTCCGAATGGATTCCAAAGATTGTACACGCTCTTGTTTTACCGTTTTTGAATATGCTTCTTCGAAATCTTTACTAAACTTTTCAAACTCGCGAACAATATCAGATGTATCAACAGAAGAAAATTCCTTCTGCTCATTGCCAACTGCATCAGCAAATTCTTTTATGAGTTTAATAACAGGCTGAAGATGGTCATGACCAAATTTTATCGAATTTAAAACGTTTTCTTCAGAAAGCTCTTTGACTTCTGATTCAACCATTAAGATTGAATTTTCATTACCAGATAAAAATAAATCTAGACCACTTTCCTTCATTTCTTGCGCAGAAGGGTTTAGTATGTAATTGTTATTTTCATCACACCCAACCATAGCACCGGCTATAAGCGAATGAAAAGGCACTCCAGAAATTGCAAGAGCAGCAACAGTACCAATTAATGCTGGCACCTCAGGGGGATTAATTGTATCGTAAGTTAATAAATTACATATTACACTAATTTCATCGTGAAAGCCTGCTGGAAATAGTGGCCTAATGCTCCTGTCTATTAATCTTGAAATTAAAGTTTCTCTGTCTGATGGTTTACCCTCTCTTTTGAAGAAACCTCCAGGGATTTTACCCATAGCATAACTTTTTGCAATAAATTGCACATTTAAAGGTAAGAAATCAATGTTTTCTTCCTTCTTCTTATGTACAACGGTTACTAATATAGAAGTATCGCCGTAATTTACAACAACTGAACCATGAGCTTGTCGTGCTATTTTTCCTGTTTCTAAAGATAGGGCACGACCTCCCCATTCTATAAATTTTCTTGTGATTTTAAACATAATGAATTCCTCTATTATTTTCTAATGCCTAATCTTTCTATTAATTCTTGACAGACCTCAATACCAAACTTACGCTTTATATAATTTAAGTACTTACGTCTTCTACCTATCAAAATAAGTAGACCGCGCTTAGAGTGATGATCATGCTTATGCACTTTAAAGTGTTCAGTTAAATTGCTAATTCTTTCAGTCAAAATCGCACACTGTACAAAAGATGAACCAGTATCCCCTTCTTTAACTGCATATACATTAATTAAGCTCTTTTTCTTCTCGGATGTTATCGACATCTAAACCTCACAACAAATATTAAAAACACGAATCGGCTTCACACAACCATAAATAAAACTACAGATCGCAATAGGTACACTACCAACTACTACACAACAAATATCATGATTCTCAAAATTACGCAAGTAATTTAATGTAATTTCCTTACCATTTCTAATTTCCCTTGCATCTTCCAATGAAATTTCGATTTTGAGCATAGGCTCTAAAATTGATGTAATAGGGATAATGTTACCTTTCTGTGTAAGCTGATCAATTGTTATTGTTTCAACTTCTTTAAAATTACCTACCATGGTCCTCCTTAGCTTTGCAACATACCCAAAACAATTTAATGCAGTGCCAAGGTCTCGAGCAACAGACCTAACATAGACACCATCACCACACACCGTGGAAAAATCAGCACTATTATTCTCAAAATTCACGGAAATCAATTTTAGCTCATGTATTTGCACGATTCTTGGTTTTATATTAACATTTTGTCCTCTCCTTGCTAACTTATAAGATCTGACTCCATTGATTTTTATTGCTGAAAATTGGGGAGGAGTTTGAATGATCTTCTTACCTATAAAATTTTTCATCGCGCAGTCTATTTGATTATACTCAGGCTTTACAGAACTGGTTTTAATAATCTCACCATCTAAGTCATCTGTAGTGCGCTGCTCTCCCCACTTTACCGTGAAATCATACGCTTTTAAATTGCAAGATAGATAGGGTATAGTTTTCGTTGCCTCTCCAAGAGCAATTGGTAAAACACCTGTTGCTAAAGGGTCAAGCGTTCCCAAATGCCCAGCTTTTTTAACGCCAAAAATCTTTTTAATGCGAGTAACAGCCTGCGTAGAACTAATTCCTATTGGTTTATCTAGATTAAGCCAACCATGAGTCATATACTTAACTATAGATGATTTTCAGCAGCAGGGAAGTAATTTTTTGGCTTAAACATATACTTATTAAGATATAATATAAAAAAATTATTGACTTAATATGTATTATTCATTACTATTGAAATATATTAAATTTTTATTAATCTCTTATTTAAGGAGGAATTTATGTTAGGTTTTCTAAAAAATCAAGACGGAACGTACAACAAAGCCAATATCTTACCTGCTATAGGTTTTGCAATAGGCGTAATTGCAGGAGCTGCAGCTTTTAATCCAGCATTCCTTGGCTACCTCGGTACTGCACTTGTATTATCAGGGTTTACACCAGCGCTTTTTGGTGTTGTTGCTGCATTCCTTATAATAGGCTCACTGTGCCGAATTCATATTAATAGGCAGATAGAGGTGGCCAAACAAGAAGCTATTAAAGTAGCTGAAAATAACAGTGTACTTGGAGTGCTTACTAATAATGTTCAAAAAGAACTAAAACTAAGTTTCTATTATTAGTGTAACTGTTAAAGGTCAAGGTCAAGAAACAGAAACACTATACTTACAACTTTCAGCTGATGCTTATAAAACATTTAGTGTAAATCAAAGTGAAGTAACTTTACACGCATTCATTAATGGTAAAGATGTTGAAGTTAAATTAAGCATACTGCTCTTTCTGATGGTGCTGCTGGTGATTCTAAACATAAGGTAGAATTAACTAGTGTAGTTGTAAAACTGACCTTCCTGGAATGAAAGAAGCATTGAAAATGGCTGATAAGCCACTAAATATTGCAGTAAGCAGCAAAACTCTTGAAGTTTTAAAGGGTGAGTAAAAGACTAATGTAGCAGACATGTTAGCAGATCAAGTTGTAACAAAAGTTTTTGGTGCTCCTGTTGTTGCTTCTACTCCTACTAGGTAATTCTTAGTTTAGTAAAAGGTAGAGTTAGCTCTACCTTTTATTCTTATCATTCCAATTTCAGATTCCTCCAGTCATTGAATACACTCTTTTGTGAGATGTATGTTCTTCCACATTATTGTCTATTTGCATTTCAGTGCTTGGTTTTAACATCATATATGCACAGCAATAGTAGCAGCCAATGCTGTTGCTCCTATTGCACTAAAAGCTATTTTACCTATTACACTAAAAACTATTGCTGATTCTGCAGAAATAGATGGAGGCAATTCAATAAATTGAGAAAATATTATTAGTGTAATGGCACCAGTTAATAATCCTGTACATCCGATTTTAGCGCATTGTATTATCGTGTCTCTCACATTTGGTTGTACATTTATTTGTCGATTTTTTTGGAAAGAATTGCAAAGGTAGTACATCGGTGTTTTGTCGTACTTATCTTTTAACGTAAGATCTGCTCCTTTCTCTAGCAAAAGCTGCACTACCTCTGAGCAGTCATTTATATATATATTTATAATAGCAATATGTAATGGTGTATAACCATGTATATTATCTGCTTTATTAACATATGCTTTTACTTTTTTTATTGGAAATTCTTCTACTTTTTCTATTAGAAATTTTGCTACATTTATGCTTCCAAACGAAGTGGCAACATATAGTGGAGTACCGCCATCATTATCTTCTGCATTAATCTTCGCTCCTATGTTTACTAAAAACTTTGCTACTTCCACTTGGTCAAGTGCAGCAGCATAATGCAAAAGAGTCTCTCCTTTCTCATCTGCTTCATCAGCACTTATTGCTGGGTTTGTTTGCAGCAGCTTTTCGACTTTTTCTTTTTTTCCTTCTTGAACAGCAATAAAAAGCTGCTCCTTTGTGTTTTTTCACTCATAATATTTACTAATTTTTAATATATGATTTATTAATCGTGTATTTTAACTAGAAAGTTAACACATTTTTTCAATTTTTAATTGAAAAAAGTTATTTTAGATCAGAGCTTAAATATTCTCTGCTTCCTGGCTTAGTTATTGGTAATTGTTTCAATTTATCAGGGAGTTCTTTTTCGCTGTAGTTTTTAATGTTGAGCTCAATTAAAGCTATCACAGGAAAAGGTAATTTAGTTTCGTTACTTCTCTTTATCAAAGAAGCCTCAGCGATAATTTGGCCACCGTTTTCTTCTGCACACTTCACTACTTCAAGTGAAGACTTGCCCGTTGTGATAACATCTTCAACAATCAATATTTTCTCACCTTTTTTGATTTCAAATCCACGACGCAGTTCAAATTTACCACTCACACGCTCGCAAAACATAGTTTTTATTCCAAGCTGCCCACCAATCTCATAACCAACAATTATTCCACCGATTGCTGGTGCTAATATTAAATCTATGGATTCAACAAGTTCTTTTCTTATCTTCTCGGCTAGTAATGCACAAACTTTCATTGCCCTATTTGGACTCTCGAAAATCTTGGCGCATTGGATATATGTATCACTATGCAGTCCAGAGGATAGCACGAAATGTCCGCGCAAGATTGCCTTACTTTCCTCAAATTCTTTTATTATCTGGTTATTTTCATTCAATGTCATTTTATTACGTTTTAAGTCTCACTGCTATATTCTTTATCAATTATTCGGGTAACACAAACGTCTGACCAAACATTTATTGCAGTCTCAAACATATCAATAATTGTGTAAATAGGCAAAATAAGTCCCATTATATGTAAAGGGATGTCCATTGATACGAGATAACTGGTTGCCATAAAATAGCATCCCATTGGCACTCCAGCATTGCCAATTGCAGCTCCTGTAGCTAAGAATATCCATATAAACATCTCACTTAGAGAAAAAGCATATCCATTCATTTTTGCAACAAACATAACAGTAATCAATATAAATGCAGCACATGCATTCATGTTGATTGTTGTGCATATTGGTAAAACAAAAGACGAAATTTTCTTTGGTACATTTAGCTTATTCTGCACGCAGTCTATGGTTGTTGGCAATGTTGCGCTGGATGATTTAGAGAAAAATGCTAGTGTTAGTGCTGGCGTAACACCTTTTAACGTTTGAATTGGTGATATACCTTTATACCACATAATTAACGGTAAAATCAAAAATGCTTGTACAAAATTTGCAGACATTATGCAAACAAAATACCACAAAAGGCTATAAAGCTCATTACCACCTTTTAGTTCATATAAAAAGCATGTAATAAATGACCACACAGCAAGGGGAATAAACCTTAGCAACGTTTGAGCAATCTTAAGCAATGTATCAAAAAGTGCGGAGAATACTTGGTGTAATATATCCTGCTTCTCTTTTGCAAGTGAAATTATAGCTCCGCCCATCAAGAAAGCGATCAATATGCTGCCAATAATGTTATTCTCAAGGAAAACTTGCACAAAATTTGAAGGAATGAGCGATTTTAAATATGAAAAGTAGTTATGACTGCTGCCATTCACGCTTTCTATTGTATTATTTATGAAATTTTTTCTTACCGGATCTATTAACAAATAAAAAGACAACGCAACAAATGCTGCTGTAATGGTTGTAAGTAGGGTATAAAATAATGTTTTCTTAACTAAAGCTTTTATTTCAATTGAATCTTTCAGGCCAGAAATCGTAGAAACTATAGAAAGAAAAACTAAAGGTAAGCTTATCAATTTCAATAAGCTGATAAATACATCACTTAATAGCTTTGCTACCTCAAATATAACTTCACTACTTAAATAATAGGCAATAACTGCAAATAGTATAGAAAAGAGCATTGCAGGCTTATTCATTCTAAATAAAACAACATATAAGCCCACATTATAAGATTAATCAGTAATTCTAAAACAGAAAAAATCGCTTTACAGTTATAAATTAATATGCTAGCACTAGCATATTAATTTATTTAGTGTAAGGAATAAAATGTCGAAAAAGAAAGATTTTTTGATATATTCAGGAATATCAGCAAGTGTAGGTGCGCTGACAGCTTTTGGATTAAGCTTTACCAATTTACACCTTTGGTCGTAGGTGGAATTATTGGTACTGCATTTCCAGCATTATGTATGATTTACTACATGGGAAAATTGTTATATGACATCTGTAAAGAAGGTGAGATTGAGGATGATAATTATAAAAATGAATTATTCTGTTTAGGTTGTGCAGTAGCTGTAAGTGCTACAGTTGGTGTTATGATTGTTGCTGCTGCAAGTGCTTATGGTATAACAACCGGAACAGTTTTAGCAGGTGCAGTGATAGGAATGTTATCACCAGTTATAGGTTTTTTTGCAGCTTTGGCTATAGCAGCTGAAGAAGTAAGTGAGGATATAGAATCTACTGTAATCGAAAAAGTAAAAGAGCACTCCTCTTCACAAAAACTAGGGGGAAGGATTATAAAAATTTCAGTTAGTTATGGGTGGAATTATTGGTACCGTACTTCCAGCATTAGTTACAGCATGCTATATATGGTACTTAGCATCTGAGCTCTTTAGAAAGGGTGAAATTGGTGATGATGGTTACAAAGGTCTTTTACTCTTTTTTAGCTGCGTAACAGCTGCAAGTGCTGCAATTGGTGTGGGTCTTGTTACTGCTGCAAGTGCTTATGGTATAACAACCGGAACAGTTTCAGCAGGTGCAGCAATAGGAATGTTATCGCCAGTTATAGGTCTTTTTGTAGCTTTGGCTATATTGGCAGCAACATTTAAAGTCACTGAGAAAGTGAATGAATATATAGTCTCTCCTGTAGTTGAAAAGATAAAAGGGTGCTTTTCTTCACAAGAACGAAATGACAATGGTAGTTCTTACTATCCTTGATGCACAGAACCGTAGTTATTAGTGCAGATATCCTTGTGCTGCTTAGCCTTTCTGAAAATAAATTATTACTTGATTAGTATTTTGATCCATTAATTCAAGATAATTAGATTTATTGATTTGAGCTTTAATCAATATGGGGTTCTTATCCTTATTTAAATAAAATCCCTGCTTTGATTGTTTGTTAATACGTAATTTTATGTCTCCGTCTTGCCAAGTAAGCATTTTATTTATCTTTGATTTTTCTTTGCAGCTTGGTCCGCATACGAACCCTAAATACTCACTCTCTGTAGAATATATTTCCATCTTACATGTTTGAGAAATTATCCAATCACCTAAATATTGATCCGCACTATCTTTTTGATCGAGTGTGAAATCCTGTTGAGTGTACTACCATGGAGCTTGTGCACTACACCTATCCTTCTAATCAAAATAAGTTACAGTATATGGTATATATGTATCTTGATCTTTTCGTACAATAATTTTTTTGCTCTTAATTTCTCTACCGTATCCATCTTTTTTGAGTACTGTATCTTCAGTTATTATTATATCGTCTTTATTTGATGAGTTTAATGTAAAATATTCTGTGACTCTTTGCTTATTTTGGAATGATACAATTACTACATCTGCACCAATCTTTTTGCCGTAACTAGTGTAGTCACTGGCATTTCCTTGCTTAGCTGTAAGTGATGATTTCCCTATTATAAGAAAATCACTAAATAACACATTATGTATATCATGAACATCATAAGCTGTCCCAATATAAGCAGGCTGACTATTAGATTTAGCATGTTTTTCTAACGCAAGGTGAGTATATGAATTTTTCAACTGAGAGCTAAACCCACAACTGGTAAGCAAGAAAGATAAAGTAATTAACAATATGGTCTTAAATGATATGTTTAGCATAATACATTTTTTATCTATATTGTAATATATTAAGCTGTTTGTCTAAATATTTTATTAATTTACTGAATGATAAACTTCAAACATATCTTTCTATTACAGTAATTTATCACTCAACTTAAAAATACTATAGTAGAATGATGTCATCGTTATTAATCAACTCCATATATATGTTCTTTCTGTACCCATGCTCTGCACTTTGAAGCAGAAAGTAAGCACCATTCTTTATCACATTTTTCTACCTTCATTATAACAAGCTTGTCTATTTTCATGATAATTTTGCTATCAAAATTCTGCTTTTTATACCCGAAAGTATCTTCTTTTATCATTGAATAATGTTTACTGCTGAGTAAATTGTTTTTTATCCATCCACAATCTTCATCAATATCACAGACTTTTTTCCAAGTTTCAAACTCTTCCATTACTTTAAGTGGCAGGTTTTTACAGGTATATACCCACTTAACAGGATAATGAAAGCCTGGCCCTGTTCTCATATTAATTTTATTTGATTTTATTGAAACGAAATTATTAGCAAATACACTAAAATTTAACAGCAAAAGAAACATAATAATGAACTTGTTCGTCATATACTTACGATTAGATTGACATAAGGTAAAGAGTAAATTAAAAATTGAATAGACTTTTGTAAACAATAAATGCCTATAGAAATATTAATGCCCGCTCTTTCTCCAACAATGAGTAAAACTGGAGGAAAAATAGTAAAATGGCATAAAAGAGAACAAGATAAAGTTGAAATCGGTGATGTGATTGCTGAGATAGAGACTGATAAGGCCATAATGGAACTTGAATCCGTAGATGAAGGGGTGATGGGAAAAATTCTGATACCTGAGGGAGCAAGTGGTATACCCATTAATCAGCTGATAGCTTTGATTCTGGAAGAAGGGGAAGATGTAAACGTACTTAATAGTTACACTAGCTCTTCTAGTGTTGAAAATGAGGTCAAGAAAGAAGCTAAAGAAGCAACAGAAGGTAATCAAAAATCAACTATATCAATAGATAAAAATAACACGGATAGAATAAAGATAAGTCCATTAGCTAAAAAAATAGCTGAGAATGAAGGGATTAATGTAAAACATCTGACAGGTACCGGTCCATATGGTCGAATAATTAAAGCCGATGTGCTGGAATCACTTGATGTAAATAGTAATATACAAGTTAAAGGTTGTGAAAGATTTAAAGAGGATGTCACAATTGAGACGAGCAACATACGTCAAGTTATAGCTCAGCGTTTAGTAGAAGCAAAACAAAATATTCCGCATTTTTATTTAACTGTAGATTGCCAAGTTGATAAGCTAATATCGCTGAAAAATGAAATTAACTCAGCAAGTGAGAATAGTAAAGTGACCATTAACGACTTGGTTATTAAGGCTGTTGCACTTGGTATGAAAAGATTTCCTGATATAAATTCTTCGTGGGCGAACAATAAAATATTGAAGTATTCAAATATAGATATCTCAATTGCTGTGGCTCTTGATGATGGTTTAATTACGCCTATAGTAAAAAACGCTGACAAGAAGGGTATTTCGTCTATATCAAAAGAGATAAAAGATTTAGTAAGTAGAGCAAAGTCTGGCAAATTAAAGCCAGAGGAGTTTCAAGGTGGAGGATTTACTATTTCTAATTTGGGTATGTTTGGTATTAAGACTTTCAGTGCTATAATCAATCCACCACAATCTTGCATAATGGCTGTTGGTGCGTCTGAAAAACGTCCAATTGTTGTTAATGAAAAAGTGGATATAGCAGAAATAATGACAGTTACACTTTCTGTTGATCATAGAACTGTTGATGGAGCATTAGGGGCAAAATTTTTAAATGCCTTTAAATATTATATAGAAAATCCAGTAGCTATGTTGGTTGAAGAGTTTATGGTTTAAATCATTTATATTTCTATTAAAACATCAATATTTGTAGATTTATGTAGCCTGAACGGAAACTCAACCGAGTTATCAATTTTACTTTCTGAAATTAATAAAACTCTAATATACTTTAGTAAACTTCATCAGCAAGCATGAATAAGAGAAAAGTGATTATATATACAGATGGAGCATGTTCTGGCAATCCTGGAGTTGGAGGGTGGTCAGCTGTCATGTTATTCCAAGACCATAGGAAAGATCTATGTGGTAGAGAAGAAAATACCACAAATAGTAAAATGGAGTTAACAGCGGTGATCAATGGGCTAAAAGCATTAAAAATTTCTTGCAATATTATTTTATATACAGATAGCCTTTATGTTAAACATGGAATTACAAAATGGATACACACTTGGAAAACAAATGGCTGGAGAACAAGCAATAAAAAATCAGTAAAAAATATGGAATTGTGGCAAGAATTAGATAAGTATGCTGCGCAGCATGAAATTGATTGGCAGTGGGTCAGGGGGCATAATGGCGATAAATATAATGAGGAAGCTGATAGGTTAGCAAGACAAGCAATCGCCGATGCTTAAAAAAATTGTTATATCATTTTCTATAATTTTTTTTATTATACTCTCATTTTTCATTTTTCTAAAAAGTAAAGACTATTTAGAAATTAATATCAATTACGTGGATTTTTATGTAAAGCATAAAATATCGAAAATGTTTGCTGCTTCGAATATTAACATGAAAGACACATCAATTATTTGGCAAAATAATGGCGATGATCCGTATTTAGCTATCACTGATTTGGTAATAATCAGTCCTGATTTTGCTATAGAAATTCCTGAATTTTTTATTTATTTTAAACTAAATCTATTTAAAGCTAGCGCAAAATTTTCTCAGATTTTAGCTGATAATGTGAACATACACGTCAATCAAGAAGAAGCTGACGTGAATTTAAATTTGGTAAATCCATTACAAGCTGTAAGAGAATTCTTTTTTTCTGTAAATGCAGGATCAAAAATCGAGCTTAATAACATTACCATAAATCAAAACACAAAAGATGAGTCTTTCATTGATAAATTATATATAGGAAAGCGAGAAGATTTCAACGTTCTGAATATTAATGTACATGCAAAAGGCAATACAGGATTTCTCAATAATTTATCAGTTACAATAAAAAATCGAAATGATTTATTAAACGTATATGGAACATTTCATAATCTGAAAGTAAGGCTATTTAGTGAATTTTCCGCGTTAGTGAAAAGCTATAACTTAAATAAAAACATAGGATTTAAAGGAAATTTTTCATTAAAGATCAATAAAAAAAGTGAGCTTACAGATGGAAATATATACGTATTAAATACAGAAAATCACTATGATAAAAATCGAGCTTTAACTAATGTCAACGCAAATTTAACGTATAGCGATAGGAACATTAACATAAAAAATTTCAATTTTAAATTGAATGATACAATGCTCTCGTTAGTTGGTAAAATGAATTTGAACACGAGCCATGCATTACTGAGAATGAACATTAGTAAATTTGAGGCAAAGGATTTATGTACTTATGTACCAGATGGCGTGGTAAACGACAATCTTAAAAAATGGTACTGTGAAAATATTGCAGGGGATATTGTAAATACAGTTTTAAGCTTTAACGGTAAAGTTAATGATTTAATTAATGATGATTTATCAAATATCATAGTTGTTTCTGATATAGAAAATGGCAGCGTAAAATTTGATGATGATTTTGAACGTGTACAGGAGTTGAGTGGTAAGTTAATTTTAAAGAGTAACAATCTAAAAATCACTTTAAACAGTGGCAGGTTTCAAAATTTTACTATCGAAAATGGTAATATTGAAATGAACTCTGTCGATAAAGACGACTCAGTTCTCACTATTCACGGTCAAGCTGTGAGTGATGCTTATGGCTTATATGAGCCTGTAAAATTTAAGCTAGATGATATATTAGGTGTTACGGAAGACGATATAAATGGAACAGCAAAATCTGTATTCAAATTTAAAATTTTTAATCTAAATGCTGATGATGATAAAGAAGTAGACTTTTTAGCTGAATTTCGCTCCAAAATTGAAGATTTAAATATTTACAACGCAAGCATTGGTAATTATGACATCAAGCTTAATTTTGGCAGCAATTTTATAGATTTAAATAGCAGTGGTATAGTAAATAATACACAACTGTCATTTGACCTCAAGAGCAGCGATGACAATAAAAATTTCACTTGGAAATTAAATGGAGATTTGCCTGCTGAAATACTTAACCTTGATAAAAATCTTAGCGGATATGTTAATGCAAATGTGGAATCTTCCATAAGCGAGGATAAAACAGGATACATTAATGGTACTGTAGATTTATCGGAACTAAAATCAAGCTCAAGTTATTTAGGATGGAAAAATCATTTTGAAGATCACACCAAAGTTGCATTTTCTGTAGATCTAAAGGGCGTAGATAATTTATCAATTGAGAAGTTGGACGTTGTAGGGAATAATGTGGACATACAATTCAGTGGAAGAAAAGAAAATAAAATTTTATATTTAAATTCTAATAATCTTAAACTATATGATAATGATTTTAATATAAATATTAAATCAAATACAGAAAAGATCTATATAGTTATTGATGGAGAGAAAATCAATTTAAGCGATATTTTAGATTCGCTTGGTCAAGATAGTAACAAAACAACTAGCGACATAGAAATCAGTATGAACGTTGAAAATGTGATAATGAAAGAGAATATCACAATTAAATATCCCAAATTAAGTCTAACCTGTACTAAAGGAAATTGTGACGGTAGCGAATTTACAGGGCAATTTCTGGAAGATAACAGCAAGGTACTTGCAAAATATAGTGGAATAGGACTAGAAATATACGCCGATAATGCAGGGGTATTTTTGCGTTCTATTGGGATAAGTAAGTCAGTAAAAAATGGTAAATTGTCTTTTTATTTATCTTCTCAGAGAGAAAATGAAGAGCATTACGGTATGTTATCCATTGCTGATCTCTATATTAAAGATGCTCCTTTACTAACTACTTTATTATCTATGTCTTCACTGCCTGGTATTATGAATGCTATAAAAAATGAGGGTATGCATTTTTATAAATTCAATGCTCCTTTTTTATATAAAAATGATATAATTGAAATCGAAGAATCTTGGCTTGAAGGAGCAGACTTGGGCATCAGCACAAGTGGTAAAATTGATATTTTGGACTATAAATTTCAAGTTGAAGGGCAAGTGATACCAGCATATTCAATTAATCAATCATTATGTAAAATACCTATAATTGGCAAACTTCTTACAGGTGGTAAAAGTAGAGGAGTGATATCAATAGATTACAAAGCAAGCGGAGATGATAAAAACAATAATGTGTCCGTTAACTTTATCTCGTCGCTAACTCCTAGCTTGCTAAAAAGGGTACTTGGAATTTTTGATCGTATGATGAGCAAAAGTAAACAGTAACCGTTCACGGAGTATTTCTAACTAAGCAGAAATAGCAACTAAATTCTGTAATTTCTGAACAGGGTTCTGATTATCTAAACGTGCAGTCAAAAATATTGAGAGCATTCTTTCAACGAACTTTTCGGAAGTGGTTGTTGCAGCTCCTTCTAAGAATTTCTTGTCACAAAAAGGTCTTGTGGATGAATCTATTAAAAGCATGTTGAATTTTTAGATCTTTTTTTGTGAGTGAGGGTTGATCACTATGTTGCTTAATGTAGCAGGACTTATGCTGTATATACTAACATCTCTTCTTTGTGTTTTGTTTCTTTCGAAAAAATCTTCTTTAAAGTCTTCTTTTGTCATTTCAGGATTGCTTGTGTCAGAATTGCTTGTGTTTTGATATTCTATAACTTTATATTTGTGGCCATTATTACCTTCTTCTGGTATATATTTAAGTGTGACGATTTTTTCTCCGCTTTTACTTTTTACTATACAGCCATCAGGATATTTTTTCTTTA
The DNA here is from genome assembly GCA_028571345.1 of Wolbachia endosymbiont of Ctenocephalides orientis. GTDB lineage: Bacteria > Pseudomonadota > Alphaproteobacteria > Rickettsiales > Anaplasmataceae > Wolbachia. Next base: position 558,027 of record CP116769.1, on the reverse strand, counting down.
GTTTAACATAAACTTCACCTTCAGATGAGCTTTCTTCGCTTAGATATAAAATGGTTTGTTTCTCTTCTATATTAATAATGCTTGCCTTGTAATTATTTTCACCTATCTTTTTAGAATTTTGATTCACCTTATCAAGTGCATAGCCAATAAGTATCGTAGTGATCACCAAACAAGCTATAGCAAAGTAAAATTCTTGAATTGATTTTATGATCTACATTAACGCCTGTGAAAATGTGCATAAATTCTGGAAGCTTACTTGTAATTTTGTTAATAGCTTCATATCCAAAAATGTGAAATGATGCTACATAAAGAGCAGCGCTTATTGGTATTGCAGATATAGCATATATGAAAAATATTGTTATTCCAATGCAAGTATTTTTCGTATGTAACCATCCGTTTTGGAATTCTATCTTATTAATTAATGTCATAACTTACATTATAAGATAACTTATAAAGATAAGATATCATATCTAATTAGCGTGTCAATAGTTTTTAATAAGAGAATTTTAGTCAGCCACCTGGTTAAGAAATTGCTCCTTGTAATTTCTGGTGTGCTGCATTAATATTTACATATTAATTCAAAAATAGTGATGAATAATATTGTAATTGTTGGTCTACAGTGGGGTGATGAAGGTAAAGGCAAAATAGTGGATTACCTTTCTGAAAATGCGTATGTGGTTGTAAGGTTTCAAGGTGGAAATAACGCCGGACATACCATAGTGGCGAATGATGAGGTTTATAAATTAAACCTATTGCCTTCTGCTGTTTTAAGACCTGGAAAAATATCTATTATAGGAAATGGTGTTGCACTTGATCCACATGCCTTGATTTCAGAAATAGAGTCATTGAAAGCAAAAGGGATAGATATAAATCATGGTAATTTAATGATATCTGAAAGCTGTCCATTAATACTAAGTGTGCACAAAAAGAAGGAAGGGTTATTCGAAAATCTAAATGAAAATCATAAAATCGGTACAACAAATAAAGGTATAGGTCCGTGCTATGAAGATAAAGTTGGAAGAAGAGTTATACGTCTCTGCGACTTGGAAAATAAAGATGAGCTGAGTAAGAGAGTAGATGTTTTACTTGATTATCATAATGCGATTAGAAAAGGACTAAATCACGAGATAATTGCAAAAGAAGAGGTGATAAAGGAAATTCAAGAAATTTCAGAAAAAATTCTTCCGTATAAAAAATCAGTATGGAAAATGCTCAATAATTGTACAAAAGAAGGTAAGAAAGTAATATTTGAGGGGGCACAAGGTACATTTTTAGATATAGATCATGGAACGTATCCTTTTGTTACCTCAAGTAACACTGTGGCATCTCAAGCAATAACAGGATCAGGATTATCCGCTAATGCTCATGTTATTGGAATAGCGAAAGCTTATACAACAAGAGTTGGCAATGGTCCATTTCCCACAGAACAAAAAAATGAAATAGGAGAAGCTTTGTTTACCAAAGGCAAAGAGCTTGGAACAGTTAGCAGTAGAAAAAGACGTTGTGGATGGTTTGATGCGGTTTTAGTGCGTCAAGCAGTGCAGCTTTCTGGAGTTTCAAGCATTGTTTTAACTAAATTGGATATCCTTGACTCTTTTGAGAAAATTAAAATATGTGTTGGATATAAGCATAACGGTAAGGAATACGACTACCTACCTGCATCACACTCAATACAAGAAGAATTAGCGCCAGTATATGAAGAATTAACTGGTTGGAAAGAAAGCACTCAAGGAAAAAGGTCAACCGAAAACTTACCTACTAACTTGATACAATATATAGAGAGGATACAAGAATTAGTAGGGGTACCAATTAACTCAATTTCAACTAGCCCGAAAAGAGAGGATGTTATAATGTTTAAAAGTATCTAAATTTTAGTAAATATATCATTATAAGCATACACTTTCATGATCGTGTTATTATTTTCTTAATGAAATCTTAGTATAATTTGTTCACTAGATTAAATGGAGAAAGTTGAATGCAAAAATTACCAAATAATGCAAGTAAGTCACAGGTTACTAAATGGGAGGTAGTAAAAAGTTGTGAATATGCTAACAATTGCTTATCAGAAATAGTAACTTTGTATGTTATTAAAATGACTCAATTATCAGACTTTGAAACAAATGATGCTCCTGAAACTAAAACTGTTTTAGCAAGGGTTAGTGTAACAAGTGAAAATGTATCCTTAAATAAGGCCATTTCTATTGAAGTGATGGAAGATATTTTTCCATATAAATTTAGTAGTAAAAAGAAAAAAAACACTCACAGGTTAGAAGATTTATATGATTATCTAAGTTCTTCTATTGATAATAATCTTCCGAAGGCGATGCTTGAAAGTCTTGTAAAAGAATATCAAGATGCTATCAACCTGTTTAAAACAATCACTTAGTTGAACGTAAAGTCTTTAGAATTTTATTTTCTATATCAGAGACTCCACTTTCAAGAGATTTATCTAGCAAACATATAGTAGATAAATATATTTGTTGTTTCTTTTCAACGTATAGAGTTAAAGTTCCTGGAGTGATTGTAACTGAATTGGCAAATAACGTGATACTTTCGTCGTTGTGATCTTTACATTTTTTAAGAATAATTATTGGTTCAAGTTTGTGCTTAGAATGTAGGATTCTTTTTGCTACATAAATACTGGATAGAACTATTTGATAAATTAGCCAAGGTATGTAGCTTACTAACCTAAAAAGCACCAGTACATTTGCATTACCCAAAATTTGATATAAAGCTGCTTCAGCACTGATTAAGCGTCTTGAAATAAATAATGTAAATATAGATGAAAATATACCACACAAAATGAAAAAAGCTTCAAAATAACCAGATAATATAATCCATATAATCAGTAAACTCACAAAGGAGAAAGAAAAAAACTTAATCTCCCTTTTTAAATTGAAATCTTTCATGGGTTACAATGTAACCTAAATAGCTGTTTATAACAAGGAAACAATAAACTTCTCTCGAAACTCAATTTTTACTGAAATTTTTGGGTAAATAGAATGACATATTATCTTTCAGAATCACTAATTTTAGTACTACTTATTAATTATACAAAATTAATCCCTGGGTAAAGAATTACCAAAAAGATAACTCTTTACCCTTTTAAACACTTAACTCACTGCTTCAAAATTTTCAATGACCTCAAACCTTCCTCTCTCATTATGAATTACCACATGACCCATATCTACTTTTTTTGCTAAACTTTCAGCTTTTTTGACTGCTTCTTCTTTGCTATCAAAAGTGGTCATCTCGCCCTCTTTTCCTTTGACCTCTTTAACATGCCACTTATTATCGAATTTGTTGTGAGTTACATGAAAAAAATGCCCGTTTCTTTCTTTATTAGCCATTGTACACCCCCTAAAAAACTTTGGATAAAATCAATTTTGCCCTACAAATAGTTATTACCAGCTAATAGTCAAATTATCTATTGCATTAGTAACACCAAGCACAGACCACGCAGCAGTTCCTGCTTCTTTATCTTCATCAAAGTTTCTTACTTTACCATTTAGAGTAACTTTACTTCCATCAACTTCTACTTGAATATTGCTAGCATCTATACGTGCATTACGTTCAAATTCCTTAGTAATTTTATTTTTTACTTCAAATGAACTGACTGTAACACTCGATTTTACTCTTATATTATTAGTAACGTACGTCACCCCGTACAAATCTTGTACAGCCTTTTTTGCACGCTCCTTTTGGTAACTATACTCAACATCACCAGTTAAAGTTAAATGTCCATTTTCAACAGCAACTTTAATCTGTTCATGAGGCACAAAGAAACTCCACTCTAAAGCATTAAGAGCAGCCTTAACTATATCAGCATCATTTCTCTTATAAGTTGATGCAAGTTCTACCTCCAGTTCATTAGCTACACCTTTAACATTTCTAGGTTTTTCTTCAGCCTTTTCAGCTGAATATTTTTCAGCATAACTTTTAACTTTACCACCCAATACAACTATACCGTTATCTTTGATTCATCAATGCCTGGTTCAAACCGTAATTTGTCCATAACATTTGTATATAGTTCACCAGCTGTTGTCATATATACCTCCCATAAAAAGACTAACACTTTTATTTCTAAATTAGATATAAAAGTGATTGTGCAGATCCTAGCGCGATATTTTAATATGTCAAGTAATTTTTTGACTTATGTGTATAAGGTAGAGCTAAGAAGCCCTACCTTATAAATTTAACTTATATTTATTTTTTTAATAGATGATTGTGCTGACTTTCGCATTGTAATTTCCAATATTCCATTAGAAAAATTTACAATTATATTGTCTTTATCCACATCAGACGGCAAGTTAACAGACCTATAAAATGAGCCATACGATCTTTCTAAGCAATAATATTTCCTCTTACTTTTATCTTCAGATTCTTTTTCATATTTTTTTTCACCTTTGATTTTTAGTGTATCACCTGAGATACTAACATCTATATCTTCTTTAGATATACCTGGCAATTCCATGGATAAATGATAATTGTTATCAGTTTCATAAAAATCGCAAGTTGGTAATAATGCATCATTGTTACCAAAAACATCCCACTCTCTCAAAAAGTTATTGAACATCTGGTTAGCGATTTTATGTAATCCTACATAATTTATATTATCACGATATAAATCTCTTTTCCAAAGATTAACGTTACTCATACCACCTCCCTTATTAAATAAAAATGATAAAGCTGATACAAAAACCAACTTCATTACATATATAGTACAGAAAAAATTTAATGCAATTGAAAAATGTATTTATAACCATACAAACTTTTGCTTATTTAAATGTTCAAAAATATTATTTATGGTAAATTTATTTGAAGTAAGAGTTAAATCATCCAGTTCTTTCCAATCAAGTGGTGTAGCTATTGGTACTTTCTCTTTAGCGCGTATAGAAAATGGTGCGATTGCTGTTTGGCCATAAGCGTTACGAGAAATATCAAGATAAGTTAGGCTTTTACGTAAACTTTTATTTACTGTAAATTCATTTACATGCTCTCTAGCAATCTTAGGAGTAATATAGTGTAACATATCATGTACTTGATCATAATTCATCTTTTGCTTGATGCGGCTGAATACATGCAATCCAGATGAACCTGTAGACATTACATATGTTTTAAACCCTTTGTTTTCTAGTTGCAATTTTAGTAGCTTAGCCGCTTTACATGCTGCACTAAAACCGGTGTCAGGTGCATCTATATCTACAATTAAAATATCTGGATTTTCTATAGTACTTAACCACCTATGGAACTCTATTGTATTATAATTAACTAAGTAAATTAGGCTCTCTTTGTCATTACATAGAATATGTTTTACTGTTCCCTCAATCTTTCTTTTTAATTCGCACGTTTTGAACCAATCAGGAGCGTTTTCCATGATATGCTGCGATAAAATCCTTCCTCCGCAATACCATTAGGAAAACAATGGATAGTCAAAGGACGATTTTTTATGTAAGGTAACATACGGTCAGCAATAGCCATATAGTATTTGATAAGATAACTCTTAGTTATATTACTTTCTGGAAACAATACCTTTTCAGCATGAGTTACACTTATTGTTTTGTTATCTATTTTTATTAGCTCCATATCAAACTCACAAAATTAGATTAAAATAGACTATAGTTAATCTAATTTAACCGAAAAACTTACTGGACTTTAGTGTGAAGATAAGAGCTACATAAAGCAAAGAGCTTTTTCATGAGATGTTTGATATAGTATCAACCAATTTTTGGGGTCTAATTTATGGGACTCATTATAGTCTATTGTATAACCGCGATAAGGTATATAAGCCTAGCTATAACGCTATCATGTTTTTAGTTTGCTAATTGAGGCCTTAAGTTGACACCATTATCTGAACAATTACCATGATGGCATCATCTAGTGCCCAGACTTGGATCAAATGACAGAACCTTATTTGAGCAAGCTATATAGATAAAAAAGAACTAAATAATGAATTTCTGTAAGCAGCCTAAAACAGCGACATATACTAATTCTGATTTACTAGTCTTTTTTCGCTCTTCCAGCACGTTTGCGTTCGTTGGGATCAAGAAATTTCTTACGCAAGCGTATAGATTTTGGTGTTACCTCTACTAATTCATCATCATCTATATAAGCTATCATATCTTCCAATGTCATTATTTTTGGCGGAGTTAGTTTGATAGCTTCATCACTACCTGAGGCCCTTACATTTGTTAATTGCTTACCTTTTAGTACATTTATTTCCAAGTCATTATCACGGCTATGTTGACCAACAACCATACCGCAATATACTTTATCCTGAGGCTTAATAAACATTATTCCCCTATCTTGCAGGTTGAAAATTGCATAGGCAACTGCTTCACCCTTATCTGTAGAAATTAATACACCATTTCTTCTACCTGAAATTTGGCCCTTATGTGGAGCATAGCTATGAAATAAACGGTTAATGATTCCTGTACCACGAGAATCAGTTAAAAATTCTCCCTGATAACCAATCAATCCTCTTGATGGCACTAAAAATGTTAACCTCGTCCTTCCATTACCAGAAGGCCTCATGTCAGTTACTTCACCTTTACGAAAACTGAGCTTCTCCATGATAATTCCACTATATTCATCATCTACGTCAATTACCACTTCTTCTATAGGCTCAAGTTTTTTCCCATCTTCTTCTTTAAATAACACCCGAGGACGCGAAACAGAAAGCTCAAAGCCTTCTCTTCTCATGTTTTCAATTAATACTCCAAGCTGTAACTCACCGCGTCCACCGACTTCAAATGCTTCGCCACTTGGTGTTGGAGTCACAGTAATTGCAACATTAGTCTCTGCTTCAGCATATAAACGATCTTTTATAACGGTTGAAGTTAGTTTTGTTCCCTCCTGACCAGCAAAAGGTGAATCATTAACGCTCAGAGTTATTGCCATTGTTGGTGGATCAACAGGAGTGGAACTTATAGCAGTAGTAACTTCTGGTGCAGCAATGGTATCTGAAACTGAAGCTTTCTCAAGCCCTGCAATTGCAATAATATCCCCTGCTACTGCTTGCTCAACTGGAATACGCTTTAATCCAGAAAATGAAAGTAATTTTGTTAATCTTCCTCGTTCTACCACTTTACCCTCCAGATCAAGCACCTTAAGATCTGAGTTAACTTTCGCAACACCCTGATAAACCTTTCCTGTTAATATCCGGCCGAGAAATTTATCAGACTCAAGTAAAGTAACCAGCATAGCAAAATGTGAATCTTGGTCATAAGCAGCAGGTTTTATATAATCTACTATTGTTGAAAACAATGGCGATAAATCTTTTCTTTCATCTGTTAGTTCCTTTGCGCACCAGCCATTTCTACCAGAAGAATAGAGTACTGGAAAATCTAACTGCTCATTTGTTGCATCCAAATTAAAAAACAATTCATATATTTCATTTAGCACTTCATCAATTCTGCTATCTGGTCGGTCTACTTTATTAACTATTACAATTGGCTTTAAATTTGCTTTTAATGCCTTTGACAGTACAAACTTAGTTTGTGGCATTGGGCCTTCTGCAGCATCAACAAGCAACAACACTCCATCTGCCATGCATAACACCCTCTCTACTTCTCCTCCAAAATCTGCGTGTCCTGGTGTGTCAATAATATTGATTTTTTCATCTCCCCACATGATTGATGTGCATTTTGCTAATATCGTAATTCCGCGCTCACGCTCTTGATCTCCGCTATCCATTACACGTTCTTGAACTTCTTGATTTTCACGAAATGTTCCACTTTGTTTCAGCATGTTATCAAGCAAAGTAGTTTTACCATGGTCAACGTGTGCAATGATTGCAATATTACGGATCGATTTAAATTCGGTCATTTTTCATTTTAAAATTAATTTAGTAAATAAGTATACATATAATCTACTTATAGTAAATAACTTGTTAATTTCAGGGTATTTAAAATATTTGGTAACTAATTTTATTACACTTGAGTATGAATATGAATAATTAAAAACATATTCCCAAGAAGTTGTATTGTCTATTGTTTTTGCTCCAAGCTTAAGTAGTAATTCCAATTTTTCTAATTTGTTTTTACCATGAGAATAGTAAAAACATGATTATCAATTTTAAATTTTTTGATAACTTAAATTATGTAAGGGTTTTTGCAAAATGGATGTATTAAGCTAATACAGATATATTTAAAAATGCAGACATTATAATTCATATACCGCTACATAAAATGCGCTTATTCAAGCGCAAATACAATCAAGCAGCACTGCTTTCAAAAGAAATAAATAAGTTATCTTATTTACCTTATGCTCCACTTGCAATAAAGCGTGTCCGCCATACAACTCCTCAAGCTGGTCTTTCACTTAAGCAGCGTGAAAAAAATTTAAAAAATGTTTTTAGTATAGTTGATCGAGAAATCATCAAAAATAAAATTGTGATATTGATTGATGACGTTGTAACAACTGGAGCAACTGCCCGATCTTGCTCTCAAGAAATTTTAAACTCTGGTGCAAAAGAAGTGAGGGTTTTATCACTTGCAAGAACGGTATAGCACTTCCCCGAAATTGAGGTGTTTAAGAGCATGCTTTTTTAATTATTTCCTTTGCTTTTTTTGCATCAACCCACTCTCCAATCGTTACTGTTTTGCCTTTTTCTAGATCTTTGTAGCGTGAGAAAAAGTGAGTAATTTTATCAAGCAGATTTTTAGATAAATCAGAATAATTTTGTACATTATCATAATAGCTATCAACGCCAGAAGCTGGAACAGCAAGTATTTTTTCATCTTCTCCCTTTTCATCTTTGGTAAGCAACGCACCTACTGGACGCACTGATATCAAAGCACCTGATCTTAAGGGAAATTGAGTTAATACAAGAACATCAACAGGATCACCATCACCCGCTAAGGTATTTGGTACAAATCCATAATTGCATGGATAAGTCATGGAAGTAGATAAAAACCTATCAACTTGCAATAATCCAAGCTCTTTATTAAATTCATACTTTACAGGTTCGGAGTTTGCACTTATCTCGATTATAACATTTACTTTATTTGGAAAATCCTCCCCCGCTATTATTTTACTTAAATCCATATATTCTCTAATCACTTAAGAATAAAAATCGTACAGGACTCAATTAAAAATTTCTACATTTATATTATTTTTAGGCAACGGAATTAAGTGAGTTTTGTGCAGAGTGATTATTTAATACTTCTTTTTCTGCTAATGCTACACCATTAACTGCTGTTGACGGTGGCTCTTGCTTTGGTGGCAGTTTTTGTGATGTTTTTAATAACTGAAATAAAGAATATACTATCATTATAGTTAGTACTGAAGCAATTACCAAATTAGCAATATCGTTTTGTGGTAAAACATTTTTCATAGGGTTAAATAGCTTTTGCTTCATACACAAAGAGTCAGCCGCACATAACATAACAGATAACATAAATACGCATAAAATAAGCTTACAGACTGTATTTTTGTACTCTTCTCTTTTTTTATTATTATCAAATATATTTAAATCTATTTTTTTATAAGGTAAATAGTGCACATTTTCAGGATTAGTTACTATTTTTTCAAATTTTTTACTATCCTGTTCTTCTAATAGACACTCCAAAGTTGATTTGAGATTTTTAGGATATAAAAAACCTAAATTATTTTCTTCTCTATCTTCTCTTAATCCATTGATTGAACTATTGAAGTCATCTATATCTTTAAGATCAAATGTGTATTTGATAACGTTGCCTATATTCTTTAGACTAATCTTCTGCAGTAACTTGGCTAAGTAACTTACATATTCAATAATAATCGGATTATCTATTATTGGTAAATATTCTTTCTTTATTAATATTTTGTAGCTCTTAGAAAGTTTCTTATAGTTACTACCAATAGAAAATAATAGCGCTGTGTGCTTATCTACTTTTATTCCTTTTTGGATGGAATAATAGCAATCAACAACATATTTATTTAATGTAAATTCTCTATGAGATTCATCCTTTTCTTTATTTACCATCTTTCTGATGCTGGTAAGTATTTTACCTTCAAAATCTTCTTCTGTTGTAAATATAGGTTCTCCTTTTGGATTTCCCACAAGGTTAAGAAGTTTTAATTTTTTTGATTTTCTATTAATCCTACTTGGTTTATAACCTCATTCTTTACTAAATTGTATCTTTCAGTCCTTTCATATATTTTATTAATTACCTCGTGAGTGCTTAAATTAACATTCTTTTCAAGAATTTTATAAGCTTGAATATAGATGAAAAATAGTCCTTGTAAGCAGAACATTAGCTTGAAGTAATTGTCCAGCGTCTCTTTTTCTTTTTCAATAAATTCTGATAAATTTTTAAAATTCCTATCAATGCCATTGTTGTGGCCCAAGTTAAAATGCTGAAAAATACCTAAAAAAATAAACAAAACCTCAAGTAAATTACCGCTGCCAATAATCTTCTCTAATTCTTTAATTTCTTTAACCATCACTAGCCTATATCACACCTATCATATATTATAAGCAGCATGTAATGAAGCAGCAAGGGAATTTGTGCAATTAGGTAAATACTCATCTAAAGCGAATATTTTAATATAATCACTCCAATTTCGGTCGGCTTTGTTGCATGGCTGATATATTATAATGGCGCTTTAAATAAAGGGAACATGCAGGCTACCTGCATGTTTTAGAGCTATTGCAATAGCGAATTTTTCAAGCCTATGTTAAAAATATTTTAGCTCCAACATTATTTTTGCTAATTTTTCATCAGCTATGCTGGAAGCTGCAGAGATGATAATTTCTGGACCTTCGATAATTGCTGTACATCAATTGAATATAAGCCACTGGATATGTCATCAGCTATTTTATTCATATGTCCAACTTCAGATTGTTTGCCTATTAAGTCTAATTCATTGATTTCAGGACGCGAATCTTTTGTAATATTTGCACCAAACAGGAATTCTCTAAATTTTTCAGGATAAAAACAGTACAATGCTATAAGTAGCAAGCTTACCAACTGAGGAACTACTGCTGGCATAATAAAACGAAGTGGTCCTGGGATTAACGTGGTGAGGATAAAATACCTTGCTACACAAATTAACAATGCAAAAAGCATAAATACAGGGTGTGTATAAGAATTTTCAAAAAATGTTTCTTTGCTGTATACAGCTCTAACATTAAACATATGATGATTTGTCTTCAATTTTAGCTCACCAATTTTGATAAAATGGTCTACATTATGAAAATAGACTTGGCATTTAATAACTTCTTTATTTATATCCTTTATCCACCCAAGAATTTTGCATAGATCAGTATTATCATAGTTATCACCTTGACAATACTTACTTACTGCCGTTTCAGCCTTTTGATTTTCTAAATCCTCTACCGTTTCACACTTTTTGCTTTCTAAAGCCTTTTTAAAATCAATGATCTTATCTAATTTGCTCTTGTTATCTTCATTAGGGTAGATTGTATTTAATATTGTTGATAAATGTTTTTCATTCTCCTTCTTTAGCAAAAATGGAGAAAGTAACTTATCCAATGCGTTTATATAAACTTTATTTTGGAAAAGATTGGCAATTTTTCCCATACATTCTATAAGTTTGCTATTGTCATGAGATTCTTCTCTAAATTTTTGATAGATATTTTTAGCTATCTCAAGAGCTTCATCAAAGATTTTTTCAGACCTCAATGCATTTTCAATGTTATAATTTTTTACCACATGATCATATGCTAATACTTTTTTTCCGTTATCATTTTCATTTAAAGTCAGTGATTTAGCAACAAAAATTATATAATCAAATGCATACCAGGCATAATAAAAGACTTTTAAAACCACACCTGCAGTAAAAAAAATCGCTCTATTTCCAAGAGATAACTTTCCATTATTTCTTATTCTGTCTTCATATGAACGAAGATACTCTGCTATGCTTTTTAACACCGTGTCTAAATTTTCTTTTGTTTTTTCTGCATCAAAATCATTTATGCCATTCAATTTTTCATGTGTTTTCTTTATTAAACTCTCGGAAAAATTTTTCAGCGCCATTTCATCAATGTTTCCCAATGCATCAACATTTTTGCTAACGTAATCTTCTATTGCTTCCCCGAGTTCCACTCCCATTCTACCTATTAGTAGCTCATTGTATCTATCATTTGCAGGAAACAAAATATTCTTGCAAAAATCTTTCGGGTCACTGTTTAATTTTGCTAAAATTTCCTCTATTAATACCTCTGTTTTTTCGCTTGCAGCTGCAAAAAACCACGGCTGTCTGTTGGGATTTTTTTCTCTGTTTCTTCCAAGATTTTGCAAAGCTTCAGACGGATCATTAAATTGACTGCATGAATCAGTGAATATTGATGCAACATGATTATATTCACTATCGAAGCCACGTCCCTTTGATTCATCTACAATTGTTGTTAATGCATACTTAGCCAAGTTATCTATATCTTCTTTTTCATACTCACAATACTTAGCACCATATTCATCACTACCTTCGTCGCTTTTATTGTGAGTAATTTTGAAAAAAGGTTCGTTTTCTTTAATACCAAGGTTATTTTTTCCAAGCCCTGCAAACACACATTTATTTTTTTCACAGAAACTACTAAGATCATGCAGCACACCGCCTTTTTCTATTAGATCATGTAAATCTTTACTTAAATGCCAATTATCTACTATTAACTTACGATTTTTATCATTAACTTCTTTACTGTCTTTATTACTTCCTTTTAATCCACTAATCACTGCTTTTATCTGTGGTAAAAGTTCATTTCTAGCGAATTTCTCACTAAACCCTTTTTCTTTAGAAAGCTTACGATACCATTATCACTAGCATCTTTAACCTTGCCTTGCACACTTTCCACTAGCTTATTTAAATCTTTTTTTCTTTCTTCATCTAAAGTAATATTGTAACAATTCATTAAATAGGAAAGTGTAAGATCGATCGTCGAATGCATTACCCTATTCTTTAAATACTTGGTAGTTCCACTAAGATCCACTTTTTGTGTTAGCTAAGATAGCTGCTTATTAGTTAAGTTGGAATATTGTTTTTTAACACAGTTTATAAAATTCGATTCACGCAACGCAATTCTATAGTTTTTATAAGATTTTTCTTCAGGTCTAAATTTATTATAAACTTCATAACGCATATATATTTTACCATTCTCATACACTGTATTATCTTCCCCATGCAGTGCAAAATTAAGATTTACTATATTATCTATTTCATCAGCTAAAATCAGAGCATTTTCTCCGATTGGGCTTTGTATATTCCATCTTACAGACGTTAATAAATCATCAACATTAACACGTTCGGCGTAATTAAAAGCTTCTTCACACTCTTCAACATATTCATGAGCTGGACTGGATTTTTCATTGTTTACCAAGCTATATATATTAGTAGCAATTCTTGAGATTAAGTCCTGTGGATCTACATTGATGACCTTGCTGATTATCCATGTAATTGGTAACACTATTATACTAATAATCCCCATAGAGACTAGCATCTGTAAACTATCGATAAGCATTGAATAAAGCCAAAATTTGAAGCGATACCAGCTACTGCAAACCCCATAGAAACACGTTCTATCACAATAGGAATTAATATGAGAGCAGGTACTAAAGTCAAAATGGTGTAGATTGCTAATGCTGTAGTAAATTTTTCTTTCTTGTTGGTTTTTGCGATAACATTTACTGTTTTGATAGTTCTTGCAATGCAGCGTATATTTGACCATGAAGGAGCAATAATCTTACCACATCTGTTAAAAATCCTTCTTTTTGGTGTAGCAGTTAGATATGTTGTGGGATATACCTCGCTAAGCTTACACATATTTGCAAAAGCATTTGGCTGTTTGATGTTATCTGCTTCGTCAATGCTAATCCACATATTAGGCTTTTCACTTTTTTGATCTTCAGATTGTCGATCGTTTTCTTGTTGCAAGAGAAAATCATGTGTTACTATGATCGTTACAGGGCCATTAGTAGCATTTTTGAGCACATCTTTAAGCTCTTGAACAGTTTTGGGTGTCTTAATATCAATGTTAAATGTCTCACTTATCATTTTTTTTGCTTGACCAACTAGCTGATCACCTGGCACTGCAACCAAATGATGAGATCCCGCTTGAGCTAAAACGTGACTCCACATACCGATATCATAAGTTTTTCCAAATGCGGTTTTTGCAGCAACCATAACATTCAACTCGGCATAAGTAGATTCTCTTTCTAGTTGTTTTAGTTTTTTTAAATGTTCCAACCTGCCTTCAGTCACAAATTTACGGCTCTCTACTATTATGAATTCTCCTTCACGATTAGATTCTACAAATTTACCTTCATCGCGATTAAGTTTTATAAACTCACCTTGTAGCTGAGAATTTACATTTTCTAATGGAGTTATAAGTGCACCTATAGTAATAGTAGTAGTCATACGATTTATCCTATTTTTAATATTTTATAATTTTATATTAATTTAACATAATAATAGTTACACAATTATAGACTTATTGTAAAGCAAAAAACTAAATAAACAAAAATAGAGAGGATTTGTGGTAAAGTTATTCAAAGCCTAAAGCCTAGCGCTTTTTGCCCTTAATTTGAGTTAGCAATACCACTACTTTTAAAGGTGCCAAGAAAATCATTGCTAATTGGCTAGTATTTTGTTAATAACAAAATAAAATGAAGTGATTTTATTATGTTAAAATTAGATAGCAAAAAACTCTTAGTTACTGGTGCTTCAGGTGGAATAGGAAAAGCAATTGTAAGGGCAATGCACAAAGCTGGAGCAATTTTGTGTATCTCTGGCACAAAAAAAGAAGCCCTTGAGGAAGTTGCTAAAGAATATGAAAAAAATATATATGTGCTGCCTTGTGAATTATCAAATACGGAAGAGGTAAATAAATTAGTGAGCGAAGCAAGTAAGGAAATGGAAGGTTTTGATGGATTAATATGCAGTGCAGGTATCACACATGATAGCTCAGCAATACGAATGACAGATGAGGCATGGCAAAAAGTAATTGATATTAATTTAACCTCCACATTTAAGCTCAATAGAGAAGCATGCAAAATATTACTTAAAAATAAATGGGGAAGGATTATAAATATTTCCTCTATTATAGGCTTGACAGGAAATGCAGGACAAGCAAACTATGCAGCATCTAAAGCCGGTATGATAGCGATGAGCAAATCTATAGCAAAAGAAGTTGCAGGACGCAGTGTAACAATAAATTGTATAGCTCCTGGATTTATTGATACTAAAATGACCGCAGTGCTAAGTGATGGACAAAAAGAAAAAATATTAGAGAATATCCCATTGAACAGAAGGGGAAATCCAGAAGAAATAGCTGCTGGAGTGTTATTTTTGGCAAGTGATGAAGCAAGGTATATAACAGGCCACGTGCTGAATATTAACGGCGGATTATTTATGTAGTCACACTTAATGTATGGACAAATTATAAACTTTGCTTTAGAATGAATATAAGTGTAAATGTTTTGTGAGATTACTAAAAGGTGAAGCAAATGAACTCTGTAATAAAAAAATTTTTAGTATATTTGTAGTAACGTTACTCTTTTCTTTTGCAGGGAATGTAAATGCTGCTGACCCTAGTAACGCGTCAATGGATGATACGACTCAAGTAATATGCAATATTATTGGTTATATTTGGGGAATAGGTGGGCCACTTATGACTGTTGTAATAATTGGTGCTTCATTACTTGCAATATTTGGTAGAATGCCATGGCCAGCACTTTTTGCTCTTGGGGTGTTTTGTGGTGTGTTTTTTGGTGCTAAAGCGATTATGTTGAAGGTTATACCAAATGTAAGTGATGATGCAAGAAATATACTAGAAAAATGTGGTAAAAAATAATACCTGAAGTGTTTAAGGATACCATAAGCTTTACCAAATTAAAGTTAGAGTGAGTATGAAGTTAAAACACTATCCAGATACAACTAACAGCTCTAATTTTCTTATATTGAGGTGGAAAAAGGCTCTGTTGAGAGAAGGTACTCCTGTAAAAATGCAGGAGCACTTTGTTACTTAGACTTATTGGTTTAAAATGTAATATTACCTCTATTTTTTCCTTGTAACCTTGGTGAAACTACTTTACCAGGTTTATTGCCTTCGTAAACCACTTTTTTACTACTTATATCTAATCCACTATCAGTATATTTATATTTTTTGGCTTCTTTTTTAGTATCAGATGTATTGTTGTTTTTATCTTCATCAGACATAACTACTCCATAAATTACAATAAATATAATTAATATATCAATATAATGCATAGCAATGTCAATAAGTATTGATAAGTTAATAACTATATCAGCAAAATTTTACTCTTCTAAAATTTGTAATTTTCTGGAAAGCGATATATTCTTTGGTTTTACTTAAGTTAAAATGAACATGAAATTAAAGTATTATCCTGATACAATAAGCAGCCCTAATTTTGCCTCAATTGAGGAAGAGATAATAAAATTATGGCAAGAAAAAAAGACCTTTGAGCAATCAGTAGAGAGGCGTTATAAGGATAATTGTTTTGTATTTTATGATGGTCCTCCATTTGCAAATGGGCTACCACACTATGGACACTTGCTAACTGGCTTTATAAAAGATGCATTTGCAAGATATCAAACTGTGCTCCAAAAGAGAGTTGAACGCAGATTTGGCTGGGATTGCCATGGATTGCCTGCAGAAATGGGAGCTGAAAAGGAGCTTGGCATATCTGGCAGAACTGAAATAGAAAAATTTGGTATCGATAAATTCAACAACCATTGCCGTACTTCAGTGATGAAATTTGCTTATGAATGGGAAAAGTATGTGAACAGGCAAGCAAGATGGGTAGATTTTCACAATGACTATAAGACTATGGATAAGTCATTCATGGAATCAGTCATGTGGGCATTTAAGCAGCTTTATGATAAAGGTTTGATGTATGAATCAGTGCGAGTTGTTCCTTATAGCTGGGCATGTGAGACTCCATTATCTAATTTTGAAACAAGGCTAGATAACGCTTATAGAGAAAAGGCGAGTAAAGCGGTAACAGTTGCATTTGAGCTTCTTAAAAAGCCAAAACAATTCAAAGATAATGAACAAAAGTGTAAATTGCTTGCCTGGACTACAACTCCTTGGACACTGCCCAGCAATCTGGCTTTAGCAATAGGAAAGGATATAAAGTATTGTGCAGTGTCAGTTCACTCTTCGGTTTCATTCCAGCGCGTGACGCTGGAATCCAGAAATAAAAAAGAATTGATCCCAGCGTCAAGCACTGGGATGACAATGGGTGGTGCTGCGTCAAACCAGCCTAATGAAATCTACATCTTTGCTGCAAGCTACTTAGAGAAATTTGCTAACCATTGCACACAAAATAACATTGAATACGCAGAATGCAACGTTGAACTTACTGCGAATGACCTTGAAGGACTTTCTTATAAACCACTGTTTGATTATTTTAAAAATACGAAAAATGCATTTCACGTTCTAATTGCTGATTATGTTACAGAAGAAGATGGGACTGGTGTTGTGCACACTGCTCCTGGGTTTGGTGAAGAGGACTTTAATCTCTGCCAGATCCATGATATTCCAGCTATTTGTCCAATCGACAATGGTGGTAAATTTACTGCTGAGATTACAGATTTTGTAGGTATTCACGTTTTTGATGCAAATGATACGATAATAAAGAAGCTAAAAGAGCAAGGAAATTGGTTTAAAACTGAGCAATATATTCACAATTATCCTCACTGCTGGCGGACTGATACTCCTTTAATCTATCGTACTATGCCTTCTTGGTATGTTGCTGTAACAAAATTCAAGAATAGAATGATGGAACTCAATAAGAGAGTTAATTGGATTCCTAATCATATCAGAGATGGTCAGTTTGGAAAATGGCTTGAAGGTGCGCGTGATTGGTCAATTTCACGTAACCGTTTCTGGGGAACACCAATACCTGTGTGGAAATCAGATGATGCGAGATGCCCAAGGGTTGATGTATACGGTTCAATAGCAGAGTTGGAAAAAGACTTCAATGTTAAAGTAGAAGATCTACACAGGCCGTTCATCGACACTTTAACAAGGCCTAACCCTGATGACCCAACCGGAAAATCAACAATGCGCCGTGTGCCAGATGTGTTTGACTGCTGGTTTGAATCTGGTTCTATGCCATTTGCACAAGTTCATTATCCATTTGAAAACAAAGAGTGGTTCGAAAATAATTTTCCTGCGGACTTTATAACTGAATACATAGCGCAAACCAGAGGGTGGTTTTATACATTATTTGTATTGTCCACGGCTCTTTTTGATCGCGAGCCATTTAAGAATTGCATATGCCATGGTGTTGTTTTGGATATAAAAGGACAAAAGCTATCCAAGCGTTTGAACAATTATGCAGATCCCATGGAAGTTTTTGATCAATATGGTTCTGATGCTCTGCGTTTCCTCATGCTTTCTGGCTCTATTGTTTGTGGTGGCAACTTGTTACTTGATAAGAAAGGAAATTCAATACGCGATGTGCTCAGAAATGTGATAAAGCCTATATGGAATAGCTATCACTTTTTTGCTATGTACGCAAATGCAGATGGAATAAAAGCTGAGATTTGTAAGGATTATAAAAGCACTATTGATCGCTATATGATTTCTAAATGCTTTGAGGCTGTTCAAAAAATTCAAACTTCCATGAATAACTATAACTCTCAGGAGGCATGCAAAGCTTTGGTTGATTTATTCGAAGTACTGAAAAATTGGTATATTCGTCGCAGTCGTGAACGTTTTTGGAAAAAAGATCTTGACAAAGACAAAGTTGATGCTTACAACGTGCTGTATACAGTTTTTCATTACACGCTAAAAGCTGCTGCTCCCTTATTGCCAATTATAACGGAAGCTGTATGGCAGGGGCTAAAATATCAAGAAACATCATCGGTTCATTTGGCTGACTTTCCACAATTAGAAAGATTCGATAGCGAGCTAATCAACAAAATGGATTTGGTAAGGGAAATATGCAATTCTGCTCTATCAATTAGAAGTACTTACAATATACGTATCAGGCAACCACTGAGCAGCATGACGGTTTATCATAAATCTTCCTGTGATTTTCTTGAGCATGAATATCAAGAAATGATAAAAGACGAAGTAAACATAAAAGAATTAAAAATAGTGAACGAATTGAAGGAAGTTGCTTCACTAGAGTTAAAATTAAATTTCTCTCAATTTGGAAAAAGAATGCCAGATAAGATCAAAAATCTAATTCAGTATGTTAAACAGGAAAAGTGGAGAAAAATTGAAGAAACTCTCTCCGATGTCATCCCAGAATCCCCTCATGTCATCCCAGTGCGTGACACTGGGATCCAGCAGGCTTTGCCTGCAAATGAACCTGAAACTCTACGTCAGGATAGTGAAAGTGAACACAAGATGGATTCCAGTGTCAGCTACTCGAATGACACCATGTCTGAAATAAACACTTCAAAGGCTTCTGGAGTGATAAAAAATTTGATACTTGTGGGAGATGAGTCAGAAAACTACACTATAGAAAAAGATGAGTATGAGCTATTGTTAAAAGCAAATAGCGAATTTTCTTCTGTATTTGATAATAACAGAGGAATTGTGATATTGGACACTGCTTTGAGTGACGAATTAATCCTAGAAGGGCTTGCACGAGATGTTGTAAGGTTCATTCAGGAGACCAGAAAACAAGCAGATTTTCATATATCCGACCATATTGAAGTGATAATAAAAACAGAGGATGAAAAGATCAAAGAGGCGGCAAATAAGTGGAGTGAGTATATAAAAGAACAGACTCTGTCAAAGAAAATTGCGGTTAATGCAACTATTCAAATGGATGATTATTACCGCTCTGAATATGAAAATTCATCTATATATATCAAAAAATTAGCTTAACATAATATGTTTATTGAATAAAATCAATAATAATGTTATTATAAATTATACTCAATATATTAATTAATAGGAGATTATTATGCCAGGAACTAAAACCGCAAAAGAATTATTTCAAGAATTTGAGAATATCATGACAAATCAGCAGACTAATGATGAAAAAAATAAGTCATTGATGCTTTTCTTAAACAAAAATAAAGATAAAAAAGCGAATGTTGATTGCAAAAAATCAAACGGAAAAACTTTATTAGAAGGGTCAATTCAGAACTCTCATCATAAGCAAAAACTGACCTTAGCACTTTGAATGGTGGAGGATTGATGATACACTTACCACATGTATAAATATCGCTTGTGATAACAAAGCCACAGACGTTGCAGTAATGTTTGATTAGAAAATTAATCTTTCCAGCACATTCACTACATAGGTCAAAGTTTTTGTCGATAATGCACTCGCAACTTACGCATGCTTTTGGAAATATGAGCCTTATCGCTTTTGCAACGTACTGCTCTCCAAAATTTATTATAGATTTTAAAAGCATACTAAAATAACAATTTTTTCCTAATGAAACGGTCTTAAGTGATCTACTCCCATTCAATGGTTGCTGGAGGTTTGGAAGTTATATCATACACAACTCTGTTTACTCCAGGAACTTTATTGACAATAGCATTACTGACATTTTGTAAAAAGTCCCAAAATTTTACTGAATGCTGGCTCTTACTTTCAAATGGAAATGCATCGGCTGTCATGCCATCTGATGACGTTACAGCCCTTAAAGCACAAACATATCCATAAGTGCGACTATCCCCCATAACACCTACAGTTTTTATCGGCAACAACACAGCAAAAGCTTGCCATATCTTGTCATATAGCTCGTAATTTTTCATCATAGTGATGTATATTTCATCTACTTCTTGTAATGTTTTTACTTTTTCTTTATCAACTTCACCTATGATTCTAACTGCAAGAGCAGGTCCGGGAAATGGATGTTGATATATTATCTCATCTGAGAGCCCCATTTCTTTCCCCAGCTTTCTCACTTCATCTTTGAATAAGTAACGTAAAGGCTCTAGTAATTTTAGATTCATCGTTTCTGGCAACCCGCCAACATTGTGGTGAGATTTAATTGTACTTGCATTACCCGATGCATGTCCCGATTCTATAACATCAGAATAAATAGTTCCTTGCATGAGAAAGTCTACACCCTCTATTTTTTTTGCCTCTTCTTCAAATACTTCAATAAAGGTATTACCAATAATTTTGCGTTTTTCCTCTGGGTCGGTAATTCCCTTTAATTTACTCAGAAAGAAATCTGATCTATCAATATATTGTATTGAAATATCCTTCAGCATATTGCTGGTACTCTGCTTCTGATTCTTACGAAGCAACCCAGTATCAATAAAAATACAGTGTAATTGTTCTCCTATTGCACGGTATGTAAGTGCCGCTGCAACACTTGAGTCAACGCCTCCACTTACAGCAGCAATCACCTTTTTACCTTCCACTAAGCTTCTGATTTTTTCTTTCTGCTCTTCAATAAATGACTTCATAGTCCAATCTCTCTCATAATTTGCGATGCTCAAGAAATTGGAAAGTAATTTGCTACCATTCTCTGTATGCTTTACCTCAGGATGAAACTGAGTGCAATAAATCTTACGTTCTTCATTGGCAATTACTGCAATTGTTTGATTTATTACACTGGATGCGATAACAGTAAACCCTTGCGGTATGGAATCAACACTATCTGCATGATTCATCAAGACATCTGCCTCTGAATTGTTGTCCCATACATCCTTAATAATAGGAGATTCTTTTAGCACCTTGATCTTAGTCTTACCAAATTCCTGTTTAAAACATTCTTTTACTTTTGCTCCGAAATAATGGCAAATGAGCTGTTGTCCATAACATATTCCAAGTATAGGAACATTTTTTACTTCATTTAATTTTATAATATCATGCATTATTCCAGCCTTTTCAGAGCCACTGCCATTTACAGACTGTGGACCCCCAGAGAGAATAAATCCATTAAATTTTGATATTGTTTCAAAATCCACTTTATCTGAGAATATTTCAGAATAAACGCCCATTTCCCTGATTTGTTTCGCAATAAGCTGTGTAAATTGTGAACCGAAATCAATAATAGCAATTGCTGACAACTTGCCCCTCCATTTATTTAAAGCTGTGCTTTTGAATGATAAAGAAAATAACAAAATAAGTAAACAGCGATGAAAACTTTCCCCAAAATCCCTTTTCCTTAAGCTACACCTTATGGGCTAGAAATTCACCATTTTTTCCGGTTTAACTATTTCATCAAATTTTTCTTCAGTAAGTAAGCCAAGCTTCACCGCTGCTTCTTTTAGAGTGATGTTTTCTTTATAAGCAAGTTTGGCTATTTTCGCTGCATTGTCATATCCTATATGCGTGTTTAATATGGTAACCAACATTAACGACTGGTTCAGTAAATTATTGATCCTTTCTTCATTTGCTTTGATACCAACAGCACATTTTTCTGTAAAATTTAAACTTGCGTCAGCTAAAAGTCTAATAGATTGAAGGACGTTGTAAATTATTACTGGTTTAAATACATTCAACTCAAAATGGCCATTTGACCCACCAATTGTAATAGCAACGTGATTTCCCATAACCTGCACACATACCATTGTTACCGCTTCACACTGAGTTGGATTCACTTTGCCTGGCATAATTGAAGAACCTGGCTCATTTTCTGGTAATATTATTTCTCCAACTCCACATCTTGGACCAGAACCAAGTAATCGTATATCATTTGCAATTTTCATAAAGCTAACTGCAATAGTGTTCAATGCACCACTTAATTCAACCAATGCATCATTTGCTGCAAGTGCTTCAAACTTATTACCTGATGAAACAAATGGCAACTTGGTAATTTCTGCAACTTCTTTAGCAAAATCTGTGTCGAAACCTTTTTTAGAATTTAGCCCCGTTCCAACTGCGGTTCCCCCTTGTGCAAGTTCGTATACATTACTGAGTGTTGACTTTACTCTTTCTATACCTTTTTTTATTTGCACTGCATAGCCGGAGAATTCTTGGCCTAATGTCAAAGGCGTTGCATCCTGCAGGTGAGTGCGC
This sequence comes from Wolbachia endosymbiont of Ctenocephalides orientis, assembly GCA_028571345.1. Lineage (GTDB taxonomy): Bacteria > Pseudomonadota > Alphaproteobacteria > Rickettsiales > Anaplasmataceae > Wolbachia. The sequence goes on along the minus strand of CP116769.1, from coordinate 535,114 downwards.
CCTACTTTTATTATATCTTTAAACTCCTGAACCTTATCATTCAGTACCTTGTATAATTCTTCAAGATTGGGAACAAGTAATTCATTTACCTGCTCTGCTGCAGAGATGTGCATCGCTGTGGGGAAGGTGTCATTAGATGACTGACCATAATTTACGTGATCATTTGGATGCACTGGAGACTTACTACCTAAGCTACCACCTAAAATCTCTATAGCACGATTGCTGATTACTTCATTCATATTCATATTAGTCTGTGTACCAGATCCTGTCTGCCACACAACGAGCGGAAATTCATTATCAAATTTTCCATCCATTATTTCCTGGGCAGCCTTGCAGATTGCATTCCCCACTTTTTCATTTATGGCACCATGCTTCATATTTACTTTAGCTGCTGCAAGCTTTACTATTGCCATTGCTTTAATTAAAGGTTCTGGCGTTTTCTCCGTTCCAATTTTAAAATTTTCCAAAGAACGCTGCGTTTGCGCCCCCCAATAGTGCTCAGCCGGTACCTTCACCTCTCCTAAACTATCTGATTCTATTCTAATGTTGTTCATATGTATTTTTGCAAATCTCAATTCAAAGTACTTAAAACTATGTAAAAAGTCAATATCACGCAAACTAACAGGATTAGACCTCTTTCGAAACCTATTTATAATCAGAAATTTTTAGGAGAGATGCAAGCGAACACCGCAGAATACTCGAATGTATTTGAGGAGAGTAGCTCAGCATCGACAACAAAATTACCATTAGAAATCGAGTTTCGAAAGAGGTCATTATAAACTATACCTCTCAGTATAGTCTTTAAACACGCCTCGATTAGAATCGAAATACAGCTTCACACTTCCAATAGGTCCGTTTCTCTGTTTTGCGATAACTAGCTCTGCAATATTCCTAATCTTTTCCATTTTTTCTTGCCATTCTCTATGCTTATTGCTACCCTCATTTGGCTGTTTTCTAAGCTCATAATATTCTTCTCTATAGAGGAACATCACTATATCTGCATCCTGTTCTATGCTACCTGAGTCACGTAAATCAGAAAGCTGTGGCTTCTTATCATCTCTTTGTTCAACAGAACGAGAAAGTTGTGATAGCGCAATAACAGGAATATTTAGCTCCTTGGCAATTGCTTTTAGTCCTTGCGTCACTTCTGATATTTCCTGCACTCTGTTTTCGTTACTCCTTTTTGTGGTTCCTCTGATTAATTGCAAATAGTCGATAAATACCACATCTATATTATATATTTGATACAATAAACGTATTCTGGTACGAATAGCGCTAATTGAAAGTGCAGGTGTGTCATCTATGATAAAAGGTAGCTCAGACAATTTTGTACTAGCATCTATAAATTCATGCAATTCAAAATCGCTAATTTTTCCAGTTAAAGCTTTGTAATAACTAATACCTGAGTCTATGGTAATTAGCCTTGCGGTTAACTGCTCTGCTGACATTTCAAGTGAGAAGAACGCTACATGAGGCTGCTTATCTGTTCTTGTTTGCAAGACTTTGCAAGCGCTAAGTGCAATATTTAATGCAAGCGCCGTTTTACCCATGGAAGGTCTTGCAGCTAAAATTAGTAGATCAGATTTTTGCAAGCCACCTAAAAGTTGATTGAGATCCTGCAGACCAGTTGTGATACCAAGCGCTTCCGGATTATTCTTCAGCATATTGACTTTCTCTATCACATCTTTAACTGAGCTTGCAAGCTTGATATAAGTTTTTTCGCCTTGTTTTTTTACTGCTAAATTGAACAATTTCGTCATCGCTTGCTCAATCTGCATCTGAGCAGGATTTTCAATGTCGTAATTGTAGCTATCACCGACTATTTCTTGCCCAAGCTTAATAAGGCATCTCCTTAGATAAGAATCGCGAATAATACTAGTCAAACTATAGATATCAAGAGCAATGCTTGCTTTAGCTACAAGCTTTCCTAAGTAATTAGCTCCACCGCATTCGGCAAACGCTTTATCATTTTCAAAAAACATTTTTAAGCTAAGCTCATTGGCCACTATACCGTGTTTTCTGGTCTTAGATATTTGTGTAAAAATGCTTTGATGCAGTGGATCATAGAAATTTTCTGCGGTAATTGTATCCTCAACTGCGTCGCAAATTCTGTTATCACGGATCATTGCTCCTATAAGCATTTGTTCGGCTTCCAAATGGTGTGGTAACTTACATATTTCTTTGTCTACATTGCTTGATAACTCTTTGTCCAGTAAGTTAGCTAATTTATTCATTTTGAATTTGTAGGGTAATTTTCGTTTATTGTAGAATATTTAATTTAGATTTGAAAGACATATAAAATTTGACTAATTCTGTGTTGCATATAGCATTAAAGTTCAGGCCCCTGTGGTGGAATGGTAGACACGGCAGACTCAAAATCTGCTGCTTGCAAAAGTGTGCTGGTTCAAGTCCGGCCAGGGGTACGTATATAGTATTGAGAAGCATATATGTTACATAAAATTTTTAACCGCGTACTTTCTATTTTTTCTTCTACAAGTTTTGTTCAAAAGGTAAAAAAAGATGAAAATGGAATATGTTATGTAACGGGATTGAGACGATATATGTCAGTATTATTTGATCTTATTCTAATTGTCTTACTTTTGCAGTTTTTTAGCCAGGCTATGAATTATCTTTTTGTAAATTCAGAAGATAGCAAAATATTGGGACAAGCAGCTGCAAAATATCAAATGCAAGTTCAACTTTCTGAAGAAGAAAAGATGATAAGGGGTAAGGTTATAAAATTAATGACTCTCAATCAAATAGTTCAGTTTGTTATACTTTTTAGCTATATAACATGCATGTGGGTAAGATTTGCTGGCACGCCTGGAAAATTACTACTTGGACTCAGAGTTGTGAATGCACAAACTTTTGAAAAAATTACGCTAAGTCAGGCGAGTAAAAGGTTTTTCTCTTTCATCCTATCAATCGTACCATTATTTTTAGGATTCATATGGGCAAATTTTGATAAACGCTGTCAAACTTGGCATGACAAAATCTCAGGCACAGTTGTTGTAACTAGAAAGAGCTTACGTGAGTATAAAAATTTGTAATTTAATTAATTAGCTATTGGTTAATAGACTCTTTAAAAACCTATTTATGATAAGAAAGTTCTAGGAGAAGAGAAGGTGAGCACCACAGAATACTTGAGTGTATTTGAGGAGCGCAAGCAATCTTCGACGATGAAATTGCCATCAGAAATTTAGTTTCTAAAGAAGTCTAATATTTTGCAACCAGCTTTCTGCTATGGACCTTACGGCTTTCACATAACATTTATGCTCCTCAGTTAAAATGCGCTCTGATAGGCTTTGGACACTATCATCTTGTAAAATTGGCACAACAGCTTGAGTAATTATATCACCAGCATCAACTTCAGAAGAAACATAATGTACCGTACAACCTGTTGTTTTTACTCCCGCTTTTAAGGCTTGTTCTTGTGCATTAAGGCCCTTAAAGTCAGGAAGTAGAGAGGGGTGAATATTTATTACTTTATTATTCCATTTACTTAAAAAATCTGACTTTAGAAGTCTCATGAATCCTGCAAGACAAATCAAATCAACTTTATGCTGAACACATATTTCGTGAATACTATTGGCATCAAGAGGCTTATCCTTAACGATAAATGTTGGAATTTCTTCTTGTTCTGCTGTTTTTAAACCAGTGGCTTTTTTATTATTCGTTATGACGCACACAACTTCCGCAGGAAAGTTTTGATCTTTACATGCTTTTATTAAAGCATGCATATTTGACCCTCTACCTGAAATTAATATCCCCAGTTTTATCTTTTTCATACATAGGGTAATGCGATAATTAATTTTAACACAATGCGTAAAAAGGAAAACCTATTTTGAATTAAAAGTGATTGATTGTGTTTAAGAGTTCTTTTTATTATACTAGTTTCAATTTAGGCTGGAGGGCTTTTAATTGTGTGGGTTTTTGTTACGTGGAAGTAAGGTGACACGGAAAACAAAGAAGAGAATTATATTTGACATATTAACGCTTGGCCTGAGAGGGGTTATTTTATGTATTGAGGTATTGTTAAAGCTTAATTGTAGCTTTACAAGTAACAATATATATAAATTACAAGTTACGTGTAATATTCTGAAACTTTCTATATTGCCTGCTACCGTACTTGGGCTACTTGATTCAATAGACAATTTACTGAAAAATAGCAAAAATCCTAAACAAGATGTAGAGAAAATAGAAGTTATAGCTAAGCAGTTGGCAATAATTGGGTTGTGTCTTTATATATTAATAAGTGCCAATTCTCGTGCTCAATTCTTTTTTGAAGAAGTGTTTATCCGTAACAAAAAAGCCAGTAAGGATGATTATTACGTACCATTATTAGATCCAATTATAGTGCATTATCTTTTTCTTATAGCGGCAACTTTGCTTCTAGTTTCAAGTATAATAAAATGTTATTCCGCATATAATAAGGCTGACAATAAGGGACCTTTTTACAAAAGCGTATGTTCTTTAATGCTGGATTTAACAATCTTTTTTATAGAAATCTTAGGTTATGAATTGATGCATAACCGCGAAATACCGATCTCACAAGATGTTGTATATGATTTTGATCTTTCTAATTTCTTGAATAGGGTTAGAGATATCATTTACTTACAATCATCTTTTTATAGTTTAATGCAATCTCCTGATAGTGAATTGGATCATGTGGAAATAACAAGAGGTACACAATCCCTGACTCCAGGTTAAAAAAGAGATGAAAAAAAAATCAAATAGCTATAAGTCTGCAAGGCAATGATTGTTTTTTCTTGTGTAAAACAAAAAATCAACGTACAATTAAAGATTGCATATTTAAAAAGGTGTAATTATGGTAGATAAAGGACAAGAAGATGAATTCATGAAGCAATGTATGGATACTTGTAAAGAGCAAATAGAAAAGCTTGCTAAGGATCCTGAATTACTTAATCAAACTTTAAAACCGTTTATACAAATGTCTCAGCAACTTATGGCTGGTGGCATGTTAGATGGATCTATGACTGGTATGATATCTGATTCAGGTAATATGGGTATTGACACACTGATTCGTAAAATCATAGAGATGGTTAGTTACATAGAAAGCAATAGGGCACAACTCGCGAAGGAGAGTGATGGAAAACTTAAACAGCTCTATAAGTGTATTAAAAACCTAAGAAAGCCAATTACAGAAATTTTAACCGAAAGGGGTATCATAAAAAAAACTGAAAGCTAATAAAGAAAAAGCAAAAATTTCAAAGCTTGTTTGATATTGGAATTAAAGTACTGGTAAGGTTTTGGTGCTTAAGATGTTAAAGTAACTCACGGCCATTAGCATAAACAGGGATTTCTTCTTAAAAGCTCCCTATACTGTTATCCGTTTAGCAGAGCGACTAAGAAACAATAGCCAAGTGGAGTATTCTCAGGATCTTCCAAAAATTTTCACATCATTGGTTCGGATTTCATGATATTTTTTGCCACTCGAGAAGCTCCAATAGCCTGGATGGAAATCTAGATACCTCTTTTAAGTAATATCTCGTTCGCTTACGCAATTTTCTGGCTCATCTGATGAACCTTATAATAAGCTTCAATATAAAACGGACAAATTAGATGTAGTGAAGTTTCTTGTAAATAGGGGTGCAAACATTAATGCTAAGAATAATTACGGTAAAACTGTTATAGATGCTGCAGCTGATTTAGAGGTTGTACAGTATTTAAACTCCTAATTTGCAAAGCAGCAGAATAAAAATGTAAGGTTGGTTTTTTTATGAACAAAAGAAGTGTAGTTTTATTTGACACCATATTTTCCTCAGCAGTAACTGCACACCTAAAGGCTGCAAACAAAATTCACTTCAATAGCGTGAATTTTGAGGTTGACTTCTCCAAATGGAGGTATAGCAGAAAAATAGCGATAACCAAGGCTAATCTTGGGTGATTCTAATGACGACACAATGGAATAATTAACGCCAAACTTAGCTTGAACGGCTAGTTTATAATCAGCAATAATATCAGCAAGGAGAAAATCAGAATCCCGCTTCATAACAATTAAGCCACATCCAAAGCCAAAATATGGGGCTAAAGGAATTCTTTGAATTATAGGTTCATAATATATATTCGACATTAACGACACCATACTCCTATCGTAGAATTTTTTACCATCAGAAAGCTTAATTTTGTCCATAACCGTCTCAATTTCGTACCTTTCAGCAAAATACTTATTAAAGTTATTTATTCCCCAACTCAAGCTATATAGAAATTGAAAATCAGCTTCAAGCTTGGAATTGCTGATACCTACAATTTTCTCCCCTAATTCTTTCAGTATATCCAAAGCATTACCTTGTAAAGCTGCTGCAACAACATTTAGACTGGTATTTACTGTGTCAGTATGTGCTTTAACAGCATCTTGAAAATTATTGGATACGGCACTTCCGATAGAAAATCTGGTATAAAAACCTTTACCTATTGATTCAAATTTTTCGTTAGAAAAGCAAACAGCGGGCAATAGAAGATAAAAGAACAACGCTGTAAGTAGAGTAAGCCTGATGTACATAGTAATTTCACTATTAATTCCATATACAAGTAACCAGTATAGAATTTTTGTCAATTATTATTCTAATGGCATGCTTATACTTTGGTATGCTATCTGGGTTTCAATAATTTCCTACTGCTTCATAGCTTATTTCCCGTAAAAAAAATTATGTTAAAATAGGGATATTTTTACTTGCATATTAATCCACGCATTATATAATAAGAGTATTTTTACTTGCATATTAGTCCACGCATTATATACTAAGGTTACATTATTATATTTATGGAGGATGTTATGAAGACTTCTGCAGATAAATTTAATAAGTTAGACAAGTTCCAGCTTTCTTGTCTCCTCTTCACTTTTGCAAGTTTGCTTGCTCTTGTGATATCGTATACTTTGCAGTATTCCTTTCACGAAGAGCCTTGTATTCTCGCAAATTATCAACGACATCTTCATCTTTTCGTTTTGCTGTTTGCTTTACTTTTTCTTGCTAATAAATACAGGGAAATTCTTGTTTATAGTATGTTTGTTTCTTATATTGTGGGATCTTCTATAGCCTTCTATCATGCAGGCCTGGCTTTAGATATATTCCCCGATATATTCAATGGTACAAAGAATAAAGAATAAAGATAACTATAAGCTTGATCGGAATCGTGATGGTAAACTCGATTCCAAGGACCTGGATGTTATGGTAGAAAAAGGTAAAGTACGGCATGGGGAAAATCAATTTGCTTTTAGTTTTCCTGTAGCAGCTTGGCATTTATTTTATTCTTTAGGGACTTTGCTTGTTGTTTTTACAGTATATAAGAAGCAAGCTTATTAATATAAGCTAAAGTTTTCATTTAGGAGGGTACTTATGACTTACAAAGAAAAGGACAAGCAATATTTTCATGTAACCTATGACGATTCTGACGGTCAGTGGTTTATCAGAGAAGTTACAGGTAATGAGATATATGTCTTTGATAATAAAGAGAATGCAGTCAACAAGGCTCATAACTTAGCTAATAATGTAGAGCTTGGATATGTTATCATTCATGACAAGCATGGAGGATTTCATGTTGCTGAAAGAATTAGGCAGGTCACAGATAAGATAAAAAGAGCTTATCGTAGTGCAAAAGAAGAATTAACTTCTTAATTTATAGTTTAACAAAAATTTTTGGAGGTATTTATGACTGATAGACAAAAAGGCACAAATAAACAAGGTGTTGAAAAACATTTCTTTCATGTTACACCAAGTAAGACAGACGGTAAGTGGAGGATAAAAGAAGTGGGCAGTAAAAATGAACCTGCGATTTATGATGATAAAGAGACGGCCGTTAAAGAAGCTGAAAAACTAGCAAAAAATGAAGAACTTGGCCATGTTGTAATTCATGACGAACATGGAAAATTTGAGGTTGTAGGAAGCTTCTAAATTAAGTTAAGGGTAAGGAGCTCTTATCATCATGTCTGTCCACAATGTGGTCAACTCAAGAGCTTCTCCCTGTAACCGTCCACGCAATGGTGTCAACTTAAGAGCCTGCATTAGCAAACTCTCCTGAAAACATGATGATCTTTAGGATTATGTACTTTATTGCAGCTGTACAATCGCTAATATTTTTCCTTAAGTTGATGCCATTGCGTGAGCGGTTACAAATTTTCTAACCCTTGCTTCTTAACTTGACGCGTGTGGTTTATTTAACACTCCCCTATAGGTAGTGTATACCCACGTTCCCTTGGTATCTATTGGAATATCAAGTCTGCATTTTTTGATAATTTTTCTATTCCTTTAGTTTATTTTTAAGATTTTAGCTTCTCCTTTAAACTTCGCTGAAAATTTTTATACATATTAAAAACATCTTGATAATTTAAATGAGTGTAAATTTGGGTAATTTCTAAGCTTGAGTGGCCAAGCAATTCTTGAATTGACCTCACATCAACGTTGTTCTGAAGCAAATGAGTGGCGAAACTATGGCGAAATGCATGTGGAGATAAAATTTCTGGCAAATTTAAAACTCTTCTTATCTTTTGCAAGCGATTAGCAACATATGTTCTTCCCAACTTCTTACCTCTTACACCAAGAAAAAGGTATTCTGCCTTGTTATTCAGACCAAGATAAGGACAAGATTTTACGTATTCTTGTAAACACTCCTTTACTACAGGAAGAATAAATATTTGTCTTTGTTTACCTCCCTTACCCGTAATTATTAAATTTTCACTATTGATATTACTAATTCTCAGATCAAGCGCTTCGCTAATTCTCAGCCCTGCCCCGTAGAGCAGCACGATGATTGCAATTTCTCTTTTTATTACCCAAGGTTCATCATCTAGATCTGATAATTTCATTTTTTCCACTAGGGTTTTTATATCTGGTATTGATAATGCTTTAGGAAGAGTTTTCCTCTGAATTGGTCTTGATAAAGAAAACACAGCTTCATTATTTACTTCATGATTATTCTTTATATACTTAAAAAAATTTCTAATAACCGATAGTGCTCGCGCATTAGATCTTGCGTTTATACCTCTTGAATAACGAAAGCTAAGCCAACTTCTGAGCTCCGGTACACTCAATTTTTCTAAAGTACCGATATTCACTTCTCCAGCAATATGCATACTAAGGAAACTTATCAAGTCTCTCAAGTCCCTCATATAAGACTCTAAAGTATTGGGTGAATAAGACCTATTAAATTTTAACCATTCACACCATTTCTCTATGATTAAGTTGAGGTCCACACCTATTTCTTAAAGAAAGCATCGATGCATGCATCACGAAAAGCTTCATTTATATCAGGATGAGAGTGACAAATTCTGTATATATCCTCTGCTGCTGCGCCATATGCCATCGCAACTGCTGCTTCATTGATTAACGTATCAGCATACGCTCCAATAATATGTACACCTAATATCGTATCTGTTGTGCTACAAACCAGCACTTTTACGAATCCTTCAGCATCATCTGTAATTTTTGCCCTGCCATTTGCAGCAAATTGACACTTACCAATTTTATATTTACGGCCGTCGTTCTTCAGCTCTTCTTCAGTCTCACCAAGAGAAGAGACTGCGGGATGAGTGTAAATAACCGATGGTATAATTTCATAATCAACGTGAGGTGATTGTCCAGCGATTACCTCTGCAACTGCCACTCCTTCTTCTTCCGCTTTATGAGCAAGCATCACTCCACCGATCACATCACCAATTGCAAATATTCCCTTAACATTAGTTTCGTATTTATTATTCACTTGAATAAAACCGTGCTTATCCTTCTCTATCTTACCATCAATTCCAAGACCATCAGTACACGGCTTACGCCCTACTGAAACCAAAACTTTATTCGTCTCTATTGTGCTTGTTTGATTATCTTTCATAGAGGAAATTTTCACACTATTTTTTTCTATTCCCTCAACTTTAGTGCCGAGCAAAAACTTTATTCCCTGTTTTTGTAAACTAGAAAGCAAAACCCTACTTAGCTCACTATCCATTGTTGCAGCAATTTTGTCAAGAAATTCAATTACAGTAACTTCAGACCCTAACCTGCTCCATACAGATGACATTTCAAGCCCTATTGCCCCTGCTCCAATCACCACAAGCTTTTTTGGCACTTCAGGCAAAGATAGTGCACCACCCGATGAAATAATATTTTTCTCATCAATATTAATTCCAGGCAGAGAACCCACATCAGAACCTGTCGCAATTACTATATTTTTTGTCTTGAGTACTTTATCTCCAACTGAAATTTCAAAATTCCCTTGATCAAAACCAGTGATTTTTCCAAGCCCATTAAATTTTGTGATTTTATAAAGGTTAAACAGGTAGTCTATCCCCTGCCCTAATTCTTGAACCCTAGCATCCTTGTAGCCTAACATTTCATTCAAATCAAAACTTGCATCTTTTATTTTTATACCAAGTTTCGATAAATTATTTTTTGCGTGGTAGTACTGATAAGAAGAGTGAAGCAACGCCTTGGAAGGTATGCACCCAACTCTGAGACATGTGCCACCAAATATACTATTTTTATCTATACACGCAATCTTCAACCCAAGCTTTGCAGCGGCAATAGCACATTTATAACCACCTGGACCACCACCTATAACAATCAAATCATAAACATCAGTCATAAATCACAAACCTATTTTCTAAAGAATAAACACCACTTCCATCAGTTGTCACATATATTTTATCACGAGTAAATACCGGAGTGTGAAATACATTACCAGGCAATGCAACAACTTTACCTTTATTTTTAGATCCCGGAAAAGCTAGAATTGAACCTTTATTACTCGTTACCCATAACGTATGAGCATAAACAATTGGAGCAAATAATTGTGTATTTTCTATTAAATCAGATTCCCAGGCTACTTCTCCACTTTTTATATCAAGACCAATTATTTTATTATCTTTAGTAATAATAAAAATTCTACCGCCATCTTTTTGTGTGCGAACCATTGGGCTATAATATGATTCAATATCCGACACGCTTTTTACATTTAACGGCTTTGACCATAAAATATTCCCTGACTTTAAATCAATACTATAAATATAAGAATTGGTTGTAGAAATCACAATGTCACCTAGCACTCTTGGAGTGGTGGTTATATCGGTGAGTTGTGTATCTAAGAGATTTGTAAGTAACTTTTGACTCCATAACCTTTTACCATCTTCATTAAAAGCCATTAACTCGCCATTTGAAAAAGGAACTATTATTTTACCCTCAGAAACCGCTGGAGATATAGAGTACAGGCCACGAACCTCACTAATACCATTTTGATGAGTCCAAATAGAGCTACCGTCCTTCACATCAAAGACATTCAGATAATTATCAACAGTTAGCACAGCTAACTTGCCATTTGTTACTACCGGCTTTCCTCTAACGGGAGATCTTAATTCTCTCTCCCAGAAAATTTCACCTGACTTTGCATCTATTGCATGAAGTACATTATCCACTATAAAAAAGACATTTTCTCCATGAGCTGATAGACCCAAGTTGCCAATTTTTTTTTCATGTTGAACGTGTAATTTCCAATTGAGTGCTCTTGAATTATTAACATCAAAAGAATATAAGGCACCATGCTTATCTACTAGAATAACACTATCACCTATTAGAACCGGAGCTACATATCCTTGTGATAGTTTTTTTTCTACTAAGCTAACCCGTTCACTCGCCATTGTGCAATTACTACACAATAACATTATCATAGCAATTATTACTTTCATTTTTTACTAAAATTAAGTCTAATTAATAATACATCTTGGTAACCTTAACCACAATGAAAAATATTAGGTTGCATCTTAATAAAAGTCAAAATGACATAGAAGTGCATCGCTAACTAAGGTCTAATTTATCAAATCAACTCATTACTTTTATAACCCAAGTTGCTGATTAAGAACGATGCAACAAAGCCATCCGCAACTAGGATATAAAGTATAATAGGTCAATCGTTAGAAATAGTTTTATCACTCGCCCTTTGATTTATTATTAATATCTTTATCCTCATCTTCATCATCAAAGTCATCTCTGCTTTCTTCCTCCTCTAGTTCATCGTTATGAATTTCTTCATCATCCTCATCTTCTCCATCATAATCTTTTTCAAACTCATCTTCATCATCAAAGTCATCTCTGCTTTCTTCCTCTTCTAGTTCATCGTCATAAATTTCTTTTTCGCCACCATCATTATCAATTTCTTCTTCGTCATCATTAATTTCTTCGTCATCATCATCAAATTCATCATCAATATCATCATCGTCTTCATATTCGAACTCATTTTGAGCGTCTTCTTCTTTAAATTCATCGTATACCACATCTTCATTATTATTAGCTTCAACAGAGTAATCATCTGTTTTATTAGGTCCTTCAAGGGCATTACTACCATCATTAACAATCTCATCTTTGTTTGCAGCACTAGAAACAACTTTATTAGGATCATATGGCTCTTGTGTTGGAACAAAAGTTTCTTTCATTAATCTTTTAGTGAAAGTGCTATCACTATAATATAAAATCTTCTTTGATTTTATTGGGTAAGTTGATTCTATCAAAATTATCTGATCATCACGTGGCAACATGATAATTTCTTGAGGCAGCAATAATGCTCTCTGTACCTCTGAGATATGTAATGACCTTGAAGCAGGATTTAAATCCAAAAACTTAGGTTTATTTAGTGATTCCTGTGTTACAGTTTTGTTTCCTATTAGTTGTGATATTAAGTTCGCTGTTTCAATGTTATTTGCTGCAAAGGTTATTCTATATGTTGAATTTGATAAAAAGGAGTTCATTCCTGCTTCTTCATATATTCCTTTAAGTTGTTCAGTATCTTGGACTATTAGGAATAGTCTCACTCTATAACCACGAAAATAAGCAATACCTGTTTGAAATTGTTCCATTTTTCCAAGCGTAGGAAACTCATCCATTAGAAATAACACTCCGTATGGCTCATCACCTGATGGTATTTTTCTACATAAGAATTCGGTTGCTTGCTGATAAAAAACCTGCATGAGAGGCCTTAATCTAGTTAAGTTATCAGGGGTTAGGCCAACATACACTGTAACCCTTTTCTTTTTAAAATTCAAAATATTAAAATCACTTGTTGCAGTTGCAGTATCAATCAATGGGTTTGCCCATAATTCAAGTGATGAGTTCATGGTTGATACAACACCTGACCTTTCCTTATCAGCTTTTTGTAAAAAGGCTGCAATGTTCATATATCCAACTGGGTGTATTATTTTACCCATCGTATCAAGAGCAACTGCAAGATTGTAAACTACGTCATCGCTACGCATTGTACGCACAACTTCGCCAAAAGATTTTATTTTTTCCGGTGAAGCAAGTAAGTACAATACCACTCCCACAAATAAGCTTCTCGCTTCATTTTGCCAAAAATCTTGCTCTGGCATAATTAAATTGGCAATCTTCTGCACATCGTCAACCATCTGCCCAGGTTTTTTACTAATCCAATCAAGTGGATTATAACAATGGCTTACTCCATCTGGTTGTGCTGGATTCCATACAAACACTTCTTGTCCTTGCTTTTTTCGCCAACCGCTTGTTATTTCATAATTTTCTAACTTAATGTCATGCACAATTGCTGACTCAGACCAAAATAGCAAATTAGGAATCACAAAGCCAACACCCTTACCAGAACCAGTTGGTGCAAACAATAATGCGTGTTGAAATCCATCAGCAATAAAGTAACCTCGCTTATCTTTACCAAGTAGCAAGCCTTTTTTACTTCTTAAGCCAGCTTTCCGTATGTCTTTTTCTGATGCCCACTTCGAATCTCCATGTATCGTCTCTTTTTTCTTAAATGGACGCCATTCGAGTATTCTTTCTCTCAAATTCCATAAAATAATCATTAAAATAGCAATAGGAAGTGCAGAAGATATAACCAATTTCATTTTTAGTTCAAGGCTATATAATTCTGGATGATGCCAGCAGTATTGTATATGATCAAAAATTGTTGGCCAAAGAGCTTGAGGAAAAGGTGTTAAGCTTGGATTAATTGCTTTAAAATCTACAGCATCTGGACCATCAACAAGAAGAAAAAATAATATACCTGATAAATAAAAGCAAAATTCTAATACACTAAAGGCTGCAGTGCCTCCTATGAGAATATTGCGTAAGTGATTTCCATTACTCATAAACTATTTTTCTTATCATGTATAAATTTAAGCATTTTCATTTGAAGATCTAGTAAATAATATCTCTGAAATATACCTCTTTCCCTTATTTGCTCTTTTTAGCTGAATAACAATATCAATTACATTTTTGATATATGGAATAATTTGATCCGGAGGAATTCCAAGATTTGCTTGCATAACCATTAATTTTATTTGCTCAAGAGCCATTGCTGGGCTATCCGCATGAAGAGTTGATATTGATCCAGGGTGACCGGTATTTATTGCTCGAAGGAAACTAAAAGCCTCAGCGCCACGAAGTTCACCAACTATTATCCTGTCTGGCCTCAAACGCAAACATGCTTCTATTAGATCTTGAGTAGTTACTTTTGCTCTACCTTGCCCTCCTTTTGAGGCAATCAAGTGCACTTTATTGGGGTGGTCGTTTAAAACGATTTCCCTTGCATCTTCAACCGTAATAATCCTTTCTTCAGCTGGAATAACACGCAGCGTTGCATTAGTAAAAGTGGTTTTACCTGTTGAAGTACCACCACTGATTATGATATTTTTCTTATTTTTAACAGCGTATTCTAAAAATTCCCTTATTTTTTTTTGCTTTAATAGTAAATCAAGATTGCGATCTACTGGATTATCCACCACCTCTATAACAGTTTCAGAAAAAGCACCCATTTTTTCATAATCATCAAATGCTAATTGCATACTAGAAGGCTTACGAATTGACATAATCACCTTATCAGATTCACATGCAGGTGGAAATACTATTTGTATACGATAACCATTTGGTAATGTTGCAGAAAGCAGAGGCGCTTCTTCACTAAGTTTTTGTTCTGTTGCTTGAGCAATTAACCGAGCCAAAGATTTTAAGTGATTAAGTTCAAATATTTCCAGCTTTTCACATCTAATCTCACCGCGGTTTTCAATCCATACTTCCTTTGGTTTATTTATTGATATTTCATTTACGCCTTCTTCTTGAAATATACCCTGTAATGGCTCTAGATACGTTTCAAGTGCAGCATGATTCATTTTATCGATTTAATATTGCTTGTGGAGGAAATACTATATCTTGATTAACAAATACTTTCAATGCAGTGCCTTGATCAACATAAATAGTTGGTTTTTTATCCACAAGCCTGTTGACTACATCTCGCATATCTTTATAAAAATCATCAATTGATTTTTCAATTGATGTCTCATAAACAGATTTGTTTCTTTTTTGAGTTTGTTTTAATAAAGGCACAATATCTTCAAAATTTATATTTATCTTACTCTCATCATCAATTTCTAATGCTTTTGCTATCTCTTTTTTTATTATTTTCAGTAAATCTTGATCGCCCTTAGCATTGCGAATGCTTTCAATAGCTCTCAGTCCTAGTTTCCATTTGTCACTGCTAATGCTTTTTCCTACTTCACCAATAATCTCTTTTAAAGGTGAAATATCTATTTCAGTTGCAGTAATTGATCTTGCAATATCAGTAGCAGTTAACGCATCAATAAAATTAGAAACCTTCTGACCTGCAACAGCCGAACCAACTGAAACACCAGCAAGTAAAATTGAAGAAAATAGAGCACTTGCTATTTTATTGTCAACCACTCCTCCTATTCCTGCTCTGCCAAGTTCATCAACACCAGGTGATGCAATAGCAATGTCTATTCCGTGAGGAAGAATTAATCTATTCCAATTTATGTTTACACGAGCTCTTGCGACGTTTGAATCAAATAAATAACCGCCTATTAACCTTGAACCTTTAGGTATTAAAATTGTATCGCCTGTTTCTGCATATACATCTCTGCTAACCACTGCACGCAGAATTCCCTGTAGATCAGAATTTATTGCAGTTTCAAGAATAACATCAATAACCTTACCTTGGACAATCATAAGTCCTAATTTACCAACTCTAGTGGCCTTACTGGATTGAGCTGTAGTATCAGATAAAACAGCATCAATCGACTTGCTACTTTTTTCACCACCACCTGAAATTGCTAACATCTGCGCACCACGTCTTTCCCTTGGAT
Organism: Wolbachia endosymbiont of Ctenocephalides orientis; assembly: GCA_028571345.1. Classification (GTDB taxonomy): domain Bacteria; phylum Pseudomonadota; class Alphaproteobacteria; order Rickettsiales; family Anaplasmataceae; genus Wolbachia. Next base: position 518,997 of record CP116769.1, on the reverse strand, counting down.
AGCCTCCACCTCCTATTGAAGGCAACGAGGTAGGGAAGGTTGTAGGTAAGTTACTATGAGGAAAATTTTGTTTTGGAAGAATAGGAACACTGGATACTGGCACCTCTTTTGGTTTCTCCTCTTTTTTTACCTCTTCTTTTTTCATTTGCTTTACTTCCGGTATCATTGGTGGAATAGGAAGTGGAGGTAAAGGTGGTAATGGATTAGTGATTATTCTGTCAGGAATATCTATACTCTCTGGAACTTTCTCCAGCTTCTCTTTTAACTCTTCAACATTTTGTTTTACTTCTTCTTTTGTAATAATTACTACACTCTCTGGTTCAGAAGAGCCAAAATAGAAATAATATACTCCCCCAATCAGCAGCACTAAAATAACGAGCATTAATGCTTTATGGCCTTTAACAGAGCCAACTGTTACTACTTTTTCCTCTATCCCTGATTCATTTTCTGAGTTGTTATGCCTTTCTTTGCTCATATTATAGTACCACAACTAAAGTGACTTATTTATAATTTCAACTTCGTTATCTTCATAACGCATAAACAGCTTCTTATGCACTCCTTTTATTATAATATAATCATCAAGCAACAATCTCTTACAAGGCGACCTAACTTCACCCAATTCTATAAGAATTTGAGGTATCTTATTGTTATCCCTAAATTTGAAATATGTTAAATAACCGTCGTCAAATAACTCAATCGGCACAATATCTTCATTATCACCGTCATCTATGTATGTATAATTATATTTTGTATCATTTTCTTCTATCACTTTTTCCGGCTGATCTGAAACATATTGAGCTTGAGTAGATGGAGAAAATTCTTTCACATCCATATCAAACTCATCTTCATCTTGAGGATAATAAAAACGTATTATATAAGACATATCCTTTTCGGCTGAATAATCGTGGCTGCCTTTTTTATCGCTAACTTTTTTATCATCATCTTCTGACTGTTTATTATAATTTGGTCTTGCAATTAAATCAAAAACATAGTTTCTTTTTTTAGTTGTAGTGATAATCATGTTAGTTTTGCCGCTAGCTTCAAATGGCATAATAAACAGCTTATTGTCTGAAGGGTTAATTTGCCAGCTTGCTGCATCACCAACTGCAATATTTTTAACTTTTTCACCTTTTGCAAATTCAATACAGGAGTAATAACCTTGACTAAAAACAAATGCAAATACCTCATTAGGACTATATACAAAAGTTTTTATTCTGCTATCAACGGAAATAGAATTATCAACAAATGCACTGACATTATTGCTCATCAGTAAAGCTAAAACTAATAATATTCTATACATATTCATCGTCTACCCTATATGAAATAACTTGAAATCCTAATGGATTTATATATCTCTGCTGGCTATCCATTTCAAGTGCTGCATACCTGTATGACATAATAACTATCTTATTTTTTCTTATAGAGCTTCCATCCTTTTTTGTAAACTCTACAGTAAATCTCACTTGAAGAGCATCATTACCTAATGCTTGAATTGAACGAATTCTAAATTCATTTTTGACATAATCTGAATATAAATTAAAAAGGTCATCCAAATTCTGTGACTTTATATAATTTCTAAACTCATTATATACATTAGATGAAGAAAATAATCTAACTTTTGTATAATAGTTATAGTTATAGTGATATGGATCAAAAATCTCCCTTGCCTTTATATATTCTGAGATAAAATGATTGTTTAATACTTCATTTGCAGAATATTGCTTTACCGTAACAGGATCAACCACATGAACTATTCCCGACTGTTTCTCAATTTCGATAACGAATGGCTCAAAGGTTCTGCTAGTGCTGATTTTGAATATGGCTAATATGCTTACAGAAATTATTGCTAATAATATTAACGATAATAAAAGTAAAGTGTTCCTTTGGGCAATAACTAAGCTATAACGACTTCCGCTCCAATTTATATCTTGGTCGAGTAATTCGGTGCTCTTTTCCCGCTGAAAAAATCTAAACATTCTTAAAAACTTTACTTATATTAGTGAACGTAGCAAACTAATGCAGTAGTTACAACAAAAAAGCTAAAAAATCCTTAATTTATGACCAAGCTTTGCAAGTTTCGTTTTCATATATGAATCGTTATATTTATTACTCTCTACAATAAGCGGCAATCTTTTTGTAACCTCTATACCATTATTTTCTAATTCTGATAATTTTCTACCATTATTTGTAAGTAGTTTAATTTTTTTAATATTTAATTTTTTTAGCATTTCTGCTGCAACAGTAAAACTCCTTTCATCATCTTCAAAGCCAAATATTCTGTTTGCATCCACAGTATCAAGGCTGCACTTCTTCTGCATATCATATGCCCTTAATTTGTTAGTTAGACCTATACCTCTTCCATCTTGAATCAAATATAATATAATACCGCCTCCAGCTTCATTCATAAGCTGTATTGCTTTATGTAATTGGCTTCTACAGTCACATGCTAGGCTGTCCAATAAATCACCTGTGTAGCACGAAGAATGAATCCTTACCAACGGCTCTTTATCTGTATCTGGATTACCAATAATAATAGCATAATGCTCTTTTCCATCGCTATAGGCTCTGTAAGATATAATATTTGCTTCTTGAGTTTGCTTTAAGAATAACGATGTTCTACACACTTCATATACATTTTGATTCCGTTCAAAATCACTTAAAACTGATGTATTGAGCAGCATAACATCATTTTCTTCACACCAGTTTTGCATTTTACGTTTATTTTTGAAAAGCATATCAACTACTAACCCATACGGCAATAGCTCCGACAATTTAAGCAGAACAACAGCATAATCATCTATTGGTTTTGAGGGTTGTAATTCTTTTCCTTCACCTTTTTCTGTGCAATTTATTAAATTCAATAATTCATCGAAATTATTTATCAATAAGCGCTTGCTGCCCTCTTCCTCATTATTAAGCATATATCTCACTTTATTTGCAGTTAAAGTGACATACATACCATGCTTCTTTATAAGCTTATCGAGAAGCTCGCTTATACGATCAACCTTTGATAGTAGTGCCATCTTCTTGTGCTTATCAAGCGCTCTTAATTCTTCTATCATAACGTTCCCTTTTTCTAGAACAACTTCATCTTTTTCTAGAACATCATCACCATCATCAAATATAGATGTCGAAGGAAGTGCATTCCCTGATATACGCTTATACTTATCAAATAAAAACTTATCTAAAGTTTCAACAGCAGAAAACAATAGATAATTTTGTTCATCATACAACATAATAGGCTGGCCACGCCTTATTTCGCTGATAGCCCTCTCTACTTTATTTTTTTTCTTATCCATTGTATTTTGTCCATATTAATAATAAAAAATTGGTGCGGCCGAGAAGACTTGAACTTCCAAGGCCTTGTGGGCCACAGCGACCTCAACGCTGCGTGTCTACCAATTCCACCACGGCCGCACTTTATATTCTAGTTCTTACATAACTATTTCAAATTACTTAATTATTCTAGGATTTTCTGCCAAAAGTGTCAATATGATAATTAAAAAATTCCCATTATAATATGGTTGTAAATTTTGTGATTATAAGTTTTAACTACTTAAAATAAATTTTGTACTATTTTTTAACTTAGATTTCTATAGCAGTGAATATAGTTGGTATTTTTATCTTTTTTATTTTATATTTTACGTCTGGCTTTCACTCTATTAATGCACAAATATTATACACATGGTCCCAGGTTATCCCGGAAAATAAATTAAGTGTACGTGCAATTGTAGATAGCGATGCATGCCCTATTGCTTACGTTGATGGCGAAGGTATAGAAATGCTGAATCGTAGCTCGATTAATAATGATAACCATATTGAAAGGGTCTGTGAGCTTTTGGTAGAAAGAGGTGCGCAGAACATCCGCATTGATGATGTTTACATATCTGTATTACCAGAACAAGTTAATAAGATTGCTTTTATTGGCGACACAGGCTGCAGAGTAAATATGTTATTTCAACAAGAATGTAATTCAATGGATAGTTGGCCCCTAAAAAAAAATTTGAATTCAATTGCTCTTCACAAACCAGATTTAATCATTCATGTTGGTGATTATCACTATAGAAAGGCAAAATGTAGAACAGCAAAAAAATGCGGTGATATTTATGGATATAATAAAGAAGCTTGGTATGCTGACTGGTTTGAGCCTGCAAAAGATATCTCACAGCAATCCACTTTTCTTTTTGTGCGAGGAAATCATGAAAGTTGTGACAGAGCTCATGAAGGATGGTTTAGGTATCTAGATTCATATCCCTTTTCACCCGAAAAATGTGAAAATTTCGTTTCTAGTTGGTCTCTTGACACTGGACCAATGGAGTTTTTTATATTTGATTCCTCATACGGCGATGATCTCTTCGCAACTAAAAGTGAAGTTGACGCTTTTAAAGCGCAGTTCAATGCACTTACACAAGATAAACCAACATGGTTTCTGACTCACAGGCCATTATGGCGATCTCCAAAAAAGAAATTTCTTGCATTAGCAAGCCATGGTCATCTTGGTCAAATCGAAGCTTTTGGGGATAAATTTCCAGAGAACGTTGCTGCTATAGTTTCTGGTCATATTCATATAGCTCAGATTCTATTAATGGCGAATGCTCCAGACCAGATTATAGTTGGCAATGGTGGCGCATTATTGCACGCTCAAGATCAAGAACCAATCTATAAAAATGTAGAATTTAATTACCCAAACGACAAAAATTATTTGGCGCACGAAGTTAGGAACGTTTTCGGCTTTGGTTTTGCAATATTGAACCTAGATGATTATGAATTTACTTTTTATGATCAAGATAACAAGAAAATGTATTCTACAAACCTTACACAAGACTTTAAGTTTAAATAATAAAGAATATAGCTATGAGTAAGATTATGTTAAGTAGGAAGTATGCTTGAATTTACTGATTTGTGGATAAAAGTTTATCTTGTTGACTCATAAAGTTCTAAGGAGAAATTTTCTAACTCAGTAATATCACTGTTAATTTTATTTAAATCTATCTTTTTCAATTAAAGAGATAAGTTTATCAGCCTTAATCTTAGCTTCTGCAATAGAACGAGATTTTATATCCTCATCAAAGCTTTCTATTGATTGGTTGACCATATTTTGAATATCAGAATCACTTAAACCAGAACTTGCATTAATTTCAATGGTTTGTTCAATGCCAGTAGTTTTTTCCCTTGCAGTAACAGTTAATATCCCATTCACATCCACTCTAAACTCCACTTCAATTCTTGCAGAACCTGCAGGAAGTGGTGGTATACCCTTTAATTCAAATTGCGCTAGAGATTTATTATCATCTATCATTTCCCGTTCTCCTTGGCAAACATGCATTTTTATTGCAGTTTGTCCGTCAACATAAGTTGTAAATTCCTTTATTTCTGAAACTGGTAGCGGAGTATTCCTTGGTATGATTTTTTCAACTATGCCACCCATGGTTTCTATACCAAGTGACAGAGGTAAAACGTCCAAAAGAACATTTCTGCTTTTCGAATCTGAATTTAAATAATATGCTTGTAAGGCCGCTCCGCACACAACTGCCTTGTCAGGATCGACATCGTCTAATATCTTATTGCCAAAAAGTTTGGCTAGTGATTCCTTAACTAATGGCACCCTAGTTGAGCCACCAGCTAGAATTATCCCTTTAATATCATCAATTTTCAGATCAATATCATTTATAGTGCGAATTACTATATTAATGGTTCTATTTATTAAAGGACCAATTGCTTGCTCAAATTCTTCTCTTGTGATTTCGCATTTAAATAGCTCGCCGTTTATGTTAAACTCGAAACTACCTTCAACGTTTTCAGTTAGATATTCCTTTACAGTACGCATACCAGTGTCAGGTTGTAATGCTTGTGCAGCAGAAGGTGTCATGCAAGTAGCGGACACTGGAATCCAGTTCTTACTACGTAATTGCCTGACATGCTCATTTGCAATTAAATCTTCTGGATCCCAGTGTCCAGGCACTGGGATGACATCTTTTTTGACTGCTATTTTTTTTCTATACTTATCAAAAATAACAGAACTTAATAAATTATCAAAATCGTCACCACCAAGGTTGGTATCACCTCCAACTGCGAGCACCTGAAACACCCCATGGTGCAGCTTCAATATTGAAATATCGAATGTCCCGCCGCCCAAGTCATAAACTGCATATATTCCGCTGTTGTTATTTTTTTCAATGGAATAGGAAAGTGCAGCAGCAGTTGGCTCATTCACAAGGCGCAGCACATCTATGCCTGCAAGTTTTGCTGCATATCTAGTTGCGTTGCGTGCTGAATCATCAAAGTAAGCTGGCACAGTAATAACTGCTCTTTTTACCGTCATTCCTGTGGATTTTTTTACCCTCTCACGCAAAGCTTTCAATATCTCTGCAGAAATTTCAATAGGAGTGAGGTACTTTTCTTCTGAGCATTTTATTCTAATAATTTTTTTGCTTTCATGATCTATTGCAAAATTAATGTCTTCCTGATTTAACTCATTAACGCTTTTTCCCATTAAGCGCTTTATCGAGTGAATCGCATTTGAAACAGCGTCATAGCCAACCTTTATTGCATTGTTTTCATAAGAAACAACAGAAGTCAAAAGCCCCCTACCCTTTTCATCTTCAAATATTTTCACGTTGCCAGCTTTATTTATCATGGCAATTAAAGAATTGGTAGTACCAAGGTCTATGCCAAAAACTATTTCACCCAAATGTGATTTTTTTGGTTCAGAGATTTGAATCGGTCGCATTTTTCTTTATCTCCTCAGATGACTTATATAGGTATTTCAATCTCATTACCTGTGCAGCAGCTTCACCAAATTTTTTTTTAGTAAAAGCGTTAGAGATGTTTTTAATACTGTCTTTTATTTTCTCATCAATCATTCTATTTGCAAATTGCAGATCGTCGCAGTCCAGTAAATACTCCCTTATTTCCATCGACTCGTTTAGTATCTTAGAATCTAAGTAATCCCCTTTATTCTCAACATCAAAAAAATCCAGTAGATATTCGGCTCGTTTTAAAGGCGACTTTAGCACTTCATAAGCCTTATTAATATTAGCTATATCCTCAAACTTTCCTTTGTTTACATCAGGATGAAATTTCTTGCTGAGCTCAATGTATTTTTGCTCTAGCTCGTCAAAACTTATATTGAAAGCTGGCGAAATATCAAACAATGCAAAATAATTACTAGACATGAAAACTCTCTCCACAGCCACATTTTCCTTTTTCATTAGGGTTGTTAAAAACAAAACCTGATGAAAATTTTTCTTCTATATAATCCATCTCAGAACCAAGAATGAACATAACAGACCTGGGGTCGATCAACACTTTAATTTTTTGCCCATCATCGCAACTTTCTTCGACTATCGACTCTAATGGGCGAACATCATATGCATATTCAATATCATATTTTAGACCGGAACATCCTTTTTGCTTAATTAGAACTCTAATGCCAATTGCATTAACTCCATCAGAATCATTATTATCATCTTCAGATCCATATCCTTCATCGTCTTCTTCAAGCTTTTTGGTGCTGTCTGAGTTATTATTTTTTTTATCCAATAAATGTCTAACCTGCTTTACTGCGTTCGCAGTTATAGTGATAGGTTTCCTATCATTTTTTACAACCTCACTTTTGTTTACTCTCTGATATTCACTCATTACAATTTAGTTTCTCTCACTCTCAGAACCATACCCCTCATCTTCGGATTCCTCATCTACGTTTTTATTTTGCTTGCTATTATAATCATAAATAGCGGCTTTAATAGCATCTTCAGCAAGCACTGAACAGTGTATCTTCACTGGTGGCAAAGATAGCTCATTCACTATTTCCGTATTCTTTATCTGCGTTACATCTTCGATAGTCCTTCCCTTTATCATCTCTGTCAACAGGGAGCTTGAAGCAATAGCAGAGCCACAGCCAAAAGTTTTAAATTTTGCATCTTCAATAATACCCTTTTCATTGACTTTTATCTGCAGTTTCATTACATCACCACACGAAGGCGCGCCAACAAGGCCAGTGCCCACATTTGGGTTATTTTTATCCAGAGAACCAACGTTTCTTGGATTTTCATAATGATCTAAAATTTTTTCATTATAACTCATAAAACTACCTTTAAATTACTACTTTACATTATAACATATTTAGATTAAAAGCCAAAGTATAAATATCCAGAAAGTTAACACCAAAATTTTATTGCTGAAAACAATAGCGAGGTGATGTATACTTAAAAAAAATACTGCTGATGCAAAATTTTAAAATACTTGAAGATCTGCAAAATAAAGCATTAGAGGCTGAAAAAGGAGGAGGTGCAGATAGAATTAACAAGCAACATGAAAAAGGAAAATTGACTGCCAGAGAAAGGTTTTGCGTGTTGCTCGATGAAAATTCATTTGAAGAATACGATAAATTCGTAAAGCATCATGCAACTGACTTTGGCATGCAAAATGCTAATTTTCTAGGTGACGGAGTTGTTATCGGCCATGGCACCATTTATGGCAGAAAGGTATTTGTTTACTCTCAAGACTTCACTGTTTTTGGTGGCTCACTTGGTGCTTCGCATGCAAAAAAGATATGTAAAATTATGGATATGGCAATTAATGCCAGAGTTCCAATTATTGGACTAAATGATTCAGGTGGTGCAAGAATTCAAGAGGGAGTAAATTCTCTTGCTGGTTACGGAGAAATTTTTCAAAGAAACGTAAATGCATCAGGTGTTATACCGCAAATTTCTTTAATCATGGGACCATGTGCAGGAGGCGCAGTTTACTCTCCGGCATTAACCGATTTTACATTTATGGTAGAAAACAGTTCATATATGTTTATAACCGGACCTGATGTAGTTAAAAAAGTTACTTACGAAGATGTAAGCCACGAGAGCCTTGGTGGAGCTAAAATTCATACAAGCAAAACAGGCGTAGCCGATCTTGCATTTAAAAATGATATTGAAATGCTATCTAAGGTTCGAGAATTTTTTACTTTCTTACCAGCAAATAATCAAGAGTCACCAAAATCAATACCAACTTGTGATTTAGCAGACAATAGACCGCTTGCAGAATCTGTTTATATTGATGAATCTCTAAATACCTTAATTCCAGCCAACCCTAACACTCCTTATGATATGCACGAGCTCATTGAGAAAATTTGCGACGAAAGGAAATTCTTTGAATTAAAGCCTGATTTTGCTCGTAATATTATAACTGGTTTTGGTAGAATTGGCGGTGGTACGGTTGGCATTGTTGCAAATCAACCAAAACATCTTGCTGGGTGTTTAGACATTGATTCTTCAAGAAAAGCTGCAAGATTTGTAAGATTTTGTGATGCATTTAATATCCCTATCATTACACTTATTGACGTTCCTGGGTTTTTGCCAGGCACGAATCAAGAATATGGCAATATAATACAACACGGAGCAAAATTGCTTTATGCATATGCTGAAGCAACTGTGCCGAAAATTAGCTTGATAACTAGAAAAGCGTACGGTGGTGCATATATTGTTATGAATTCAAAGCACTTAAAAGGTGATATAAATTATGCTTGGCCAACTGCTGAGATAGCTGTTATGGGTTCTGAAAGTGCAGTTGAAATTGTATTCCGTAATGAACAAGACAAAGAAGCACGTATTAAGGAATATAAAGAAAAATTCGCTAATCCATTTTTTGCTGCATCACATGGATATATTGATGATATTATAGAACCCAGTAAGACAAGGTATCACTTTCAAAGAGCATTAGAACTGCTAAAAAATAAAAAAACAGAGAGGATATGGAAGAAGCATGATAATCTTCCTATATAATTCCTTATTTCATCTTTAACTTAATCACTTTCTTCATGGTACTTAAAGTGCTATAATTTAATGATTCAGCCTTAATTTATTGAGTGAATACTAGCATAAAAAATCTAGTTCATGCTTTCTCCAAGCTTCCAAGCTTAGGCCCTTCATCATCTCGCAGGTTAGTTATACATCTCCTACAAAACAAAGAAAAAGTGATGCTGCCGCTTGCATCACTAATTAAAGAGTTAGCAGAGGTTATAATAGAATGTGAAATTTGTGGAAATCAAGACACAAAGTCACCGTGTTTCATTTGCGTTAGTCCAAAACGAGACACTAAATTATTATGTGTGGTGGAGGAACTAGGTGATTTATGGGCATTTGAAAAAGGCAATATATATTCCGGTCTTTATCATATTTTAGGTGGCAGGTTATCTGCAATAAATGGTATCGGTCCAAAGGAACTTAACCTTGACACTATTCCAAAAAGAGTTATAGATTCTAAAATTGGAGAGGTAATCATTGCAATTAATCCAACATTGGAAGGTCAAGTCACTGTGCAGTATATAGTTGAATCATTGAAGAACATAAATGTTAAGGTATCTCGGCTTGCTTGTGGCATACCAATGGGTGGAGAAATTGATTATCTTGATGAAGGAACATTAAAAGTGGCGCTTACTTCGCGACAAGAGTATGAGTAGAAAATGAAATAATTATGTGCTTTAAAAAACTTATATCGTTCAGTGCCACCACTTCAAGTGGTGGCTTGGCAAGATGATTATCTACAATATAAGAAGTTTTCAAGTAAGTTCAACACTATAATTAAAGCCATTGATGAATCTTTCATGATAATTTCTTTGGATGGATATGATGGATGGGGTAAGACTTTTTTTTAAAAAGAATGGGTAAAAGAATTAAAACAGCAGAATGAAATAGCAGGATATTATAGCGCTTGGGATATCAACGCACTTGATCAGGCACTTCCTTCTTTTTTAAATTTTCTCTTTGAGGATTTGTTTACTTCATATCAAGTAAAAGAAGCGTAATACAGCAGTTCAAAAACATAAATCAGGAGTTATTTTCTTTAAATACGCTAGGCAAGATAATAAGTAAATCGCCACTTTCTATGCTTTCTGTATTACTTGAAGCGACCAAAGATGCTGATAAAAGAGATATTGGTGCCGTGCTGAGAGAACTTAATAACCTTCAAAAAGAGAAGAAAATATTAAAGATTTTAAAACACAATTAGAAGCTGTAGTTAACAAAATTAGAGGTAATAAAAACCTTTATATTATGGTAGATAATCTTGATATATGCCGTCCTAAATTTATTGTCGAATTTCTTGAATCCATAAAATACATGCTCAATATAGATGGGCTAGTTTTTGTTATTTCTATTAGTAAAGATAAAAGCAATGTACAAAAGGCAATTAGCACAGTACTTGGGCCAAATTTTGATATAAAATCTTTTGTTGATCTCTCTTTGCACTTACCAAAGCAGCCGGTGGTAGATTTTATAAAAGAATTATTCAAAGGAGCAAAATTACCAAAAAAATCAAAAGATTTGATCATAAATAGCTTTATATTTTATGCAGAAAGTTTGTCGCTATCGCTGGGAATAATAGAGCGTTCTATAAAAAAAGTTACTTTTTATTTTTTAAATTATGATGCGGAAGAATTGCTTCTTCCGCATTTATTTTCATTTTTGATAATATTACAATCAATAAACATTGATGTTTACCAAGAGTTGAATTCTTCAAACCAAAAAGCATTGGAAAAAATCGAAGATGAATATAAGTCTGCGATTTTAAATCATGCAAATGGCCAAGAAGAGTGGCAGAAGCTATAAGATTCTCTGATTGCTTTTACAGATAATAAATCAAAAATCAGCAAATCTATAGAACAAATAAAGGACATGCTAATTTAATAACATGCCCTTCATTATATAAATTAACAGTCTTTACTATATACCTTTTTCACTACCTTTTTTGCTATCTGCTACATCAGTTTCCAAAATCGTTGATAAAGGAGGTTTGTTGTTGAAAGCATTTTTTCTAGTAATGCGGCACACTTCACGATTAGATTCCTGTCTAGGTAAAACCTTATTACTAGAGCTTCTTTCCATCTCAGGTTCTGTGCTCACCTCGTGCGTTATGCGATCTCTTTCAAGAATAGGTTCTTGTTTAAGTGGAACATTATTATCAGAATTTCTTTTCATGGTAGGATTAATCATATTGTATTCGTGTGTAATACTACACCTTACTAAGTTCCGATTTTTTGGCTTTTTAGAAGAAAAACCAAGTGTTTCTCTTTCTCCTTTACTTAGCGTCTTTAGAAATTTTACAGTTTCCAATTCGTCTCCTGCACTTGATGCAACTTCATTTTTTTGTGGTTCCAAGCATGGAGTTTTGTCATTTATTCCCTCAAACAGCATATCATCAATAGTCGGAGAATTTGATCTCTTAGATTCTGCATTAGAATTTTTCTAAAACTCTTCGATATTTTTCCTCATCATTCTATCTATCTCTGCTTGATTTGAAGAAGCTTGTTGAGAATCAACGCTAGAAGTGCTCCATGATGAAACATCGCTATCATTTCTTTCCTTTGGAATAAATGGCACAGTGCTCTTACTCGCATTAAGAAGATCTGACAATTTCTCTGCATTATCTATAATACGCTGAGTTTCAGGTAGTTGTTGTTTTACTTCTGGACCAGTAGCAACAGACTCTCTTGGATCAGCAAACGTTACTTTCTTTCTGCCGTTAACATTATGTGCTGAAGTATCAAGACTTGCATCTTCTATACTTGAAAATGAAGAAGTGCTATCAGTTCTTTGTATTGGAGTAAAAGAATTAGTTTTCTTTGTTACGTTTCTTGGTACTTCATTCAGACCATCGCCAACGTTATTCCTTCTTGTAGATGTGTGAATAATACCTGACATTTTGACTTTATGTTTGAATTCTTTAGGAGCATCGATTGGTTTACCAACCTTAGGAGAGTTTGTATTACCATTCTCAATATTCCTTTGGCATCTTAAATCTCTCTTCTTGCCCTTCTTGATGAGCACTTAGATGAGCGTCGATTGGTTCACCAATCTTTGAAGAACTTGCATCAACCATACCATTTAAAAATTTTGATCTGGCAACATTAAATCTATCCTGTGGTGTTTCTTGAGTAGTCATATTTTTACCTATAAACCTATTAACTATTTAAATTATAAATTGAGAAATACTAATTTTTAGTTAAAAAGAATTCGGTGCTTACTTTTGATTCCACAAAAGGTTTATCGACCCCAACATTCTTTTGGCTTTTGATATTAATTAATTTTTAAGATTAAAATAATAAGATTTTAATATTAGTATTAAAAATTGTAATATTATGCTAGGAGATAGTGAAAACATATTTATAACTGGAAGTCAAATTCCAAACACTAATGAAAAAACAATACAAAGTATTTTAGACATTATTAAGAATGTTAATACTCTTCAAGATGTTATTAATATATTGGAAAAAGATAAACTTATTTGGTATTTTTTACGTCATTTGCTTAAAGATCAGAAGATACAAGATCATATAGATTTCAAATGGAAAAAGGAATTTGCAGATTTTAATAAGTTGATAGACAGCACAGTTAAAGAACTGAAAGGATCAACAGAGAATCAAGAGTTCTTAATTTATCCAAAGTCAGATAATAGCCTAGAAATGGGACCGATAGGCGATAATTCCAAGCAAATTTCAGTGGAAACTAGCAGTGTTTTAAGAGCAATCCCTGCAGGAAAAATACTAAATATATCTTTGGAGGAGATGGTATAGTTACTGTAACAAGGAAAAACGGGAATGAAAGGCATTACGATTTTTCCAATTCTAAACCTCGTGGTATGATTATTAACTGGGAAGCTGAAGATGACCAAGGCAAACTTATAAACTGCAGCATGACTTTAAGAGTAGGTCCACGTGGGATAGAAGAGGTTATTGGTGAACCAGAGCTTGGAGGAATAACAGATGAAAAAAAAGTGATGGAGCTGGTAAAGCAAAATACAGAAGTATTCATAAATGGAGAAACTTTATATCAAGCTTTCACTAGCATTTGCCAAAATGTAAATAATCAGCAAGAAGCTGGTAAAACCATAGTACCAGCCGGTGTAAAAGAACCTGTTAAACATAAGAAAGTAGAAGGACTTGAGCAAGAAAATACACAACTAAAAAAAGTTAACGAAAAATTAAATAAGCTTAATCAACAAATAGCTGAAGAAGGTGATGGCTATAGATTACAGTTAGAAGAATCGGAGGAACAAGTAAAATTACTTGAAAGTGAACTGGCTAAGAAAGAAGTTGAGCTACATAAAGCGCGTGAAGAAAATGAAGCTGTGGTTACTGCATTGGAAGATAAAATAGGAAAGTTAGAAGAAGATTTAAAGGATAGAGATAATACAATTAGAAAATTAGAGAACGAAATAAATAAACTGACAGAAGAAATTAATCGCATTAAGAAGGCAAATGAAGAATTACAGAGTCAGTTTGATGAAAGTGAAAAAGAGAAAGAACGTCTAAAAACAGAAAATGAAGAACTGAAAAACGATATTCAAGCACTAGCAAGCGCTTTGAATGGTAAGGGTGAAGAACTTGCAGAATCACAAAGCAAATTACAGCAAACTAACGAAAAATTACAAAAGCAGCTAAAAGATCTGAAAGATGAGCACAGGAGATTGGTAGATAATCTAGAGCAAGAGAGGAAAAAGAATCAACAACCTAATGTTAATGGAAAATCACTGCTTAATGAGATGAGTGGTGATGGTAAAGATGAAGAGATCTAAAGGCTAAAAGACGAAATTCACGGACTTGAAGTTACGTTAAGGTCCGTAAAAAAACAAAATGAACTCGCTCAAAAGGATGAAATACAACGAAATAAATTAACAAAACAAGTTAAGGAGAAAAATCGGTAAATATCATAGATCAATGAAAAATTAGAGAAAGCTAAAAAGGAAATAGAAAGTATAGACAGTCAATCAAAACAGAAAATACAAGAATTGAGTAAAGAATTGCAGAGAGCTAAAGAAGAATTAAAAGAAATTCGTGATGAACTTAATGAAAATAATGAGCTAATTGATAAATTAAGAGATGGAACTGTAAGTAAGAAGTTATTTGCAAAGCTACAATCATAGCGGGATAAACTAAATAATGACTCAACAGTTAAGAAAAAACTATTAGTCGCTATCAATACGAAATTAGAGCAAGCTCAGAAAGAAGTAAAAGATACTAAAGAAGTCCTGGAAGCTTTAGAAGATCAGCTAAGGCAACAAGAAGAGCAGAAATCTACAACAGGTGAAGGATCTTACACTAAAATTGAGTATAGTAATGCGAAAACTCAAACAAACGTAGAACAGCGTGAAGTAGGGACTGGAACTGCATTACCTGAAGATAACCAAGATATGCAAACTACTATGGTTCAACAGAATCAAATTATAGAAGAATTAAGACAAAAAATAGAGCAATTAAATCAGACAATAGCAGAAAACTCAGATCTTAAACAGAGATTAGACAAGCTACAAAATGAACAATTGAAGCAAAAACCTGCAAAAAAAGAAACTGGAGAGTTTGAAATACAGACCGAAGGAGAAGTTACTGATGGCCCAAAACTGCCGTAGCTTACTCTTGAGTCTGTAATCTTTTATTGAAAAGGATCATATGATAAAGATGGTAAATATTTAAAAACAGAGTTGCTACCTCCAAAAACTAGCCTGTCAGAACCTTGCACAGACCAACATCTTCCCTCAACTGATGGCCCAAAACTGCCGTAGCTTACTCTTGAGTTTGTAATCTTTTATCGAAAAGGATCATAAGAAGAACCAGTTTCTTTAGGGCTAAATTCAATCAACTTAGTGTTTAATAACCTCAAAATAGGCTGTAAATCATCATCAATTGATAAACAAAATATTTCCTTACCAATATGCTTAGCTAGATTATTCTTTTTGTCCAAAATTTCCTGCTCTGTCTGTAAATCACATTTATTCAATACAACAATTTCCTCTTTTTCAGCAAGACTGCTATCGTAAAGCTTTAATTCATTATGTGTACATTCATATGCTGAAATAACATCCTCATGTGCTACATCAACTAAGTGCAATAATATTTTACATCTTTCTATATGCTTTAAAAATTTATGTCCAAGCCCGGCGCCTAAATGCGCGTTGGTAATTATGCCTGGAATGTCTGCTATAACAATTCCACTATGGTCTATTTTTGCAATGCCAAGATGAGGTCTTATTGTGGTAAATGGGTAATCACCCACTTTTGAATCTGAATTTGAACAGCGAGCTAAAAAGCTGGATTTACCTGCGTTTGGCATACCGATAATTCCAACGTCAGATAAAACTTTTAGTTTCAATAATACACATTTTTCTTCTCCTGGCTTGCCATAAGTAAAGTGCCTTGGGGCTTTATTGGTAGATGACTTAAAGTTGGTGTTGCCAAGCCCTCCTCTCCCCCCTTGAGCTGCTAAAAACTCCTTATCAATTTTATCAAGGTCAGCTATTATATCTCCATCTTCATCAATTATTTGTGTACCGACTGGAACTCTAAGTACGACATCTTTTCCTGCAGCACCATATCTATTTCCACCTGAACCATTTTTTCCACTTTCGGCTTTTATGTGTTGTCTATAACGAAGGTCAAGCAAAGTACTTAAGTTCTGGTCTGTAGTGAAAATTATACTTCCGCCTCTACCACCATTACCACCATCTGGCCCACCAAATTCAACAAATTTTTCTCGACGAAAACTTGGAGATCCATCACCGCCATCGCCTGCTTTGAGAAAAAGTTTTACCTCGTCTATAAAGCTCATAAGTGCCAATTATAATATCTAGCGTTTCCAAGTAAACTTTCTATTCTAATTAGCTCATTATATTTTGCGAGCCTATCAGAACGGGAAAGTGAACCAGTTTTTATCTGTCCACAATTTGATGCAACCGCAATATGGGATATTGTTGTATCTTCTGTTTCACCAGAGCGGTGAGAAATAACAGCCTTATATCCATTTGATTGCGCCATTTCAATTGCATTAAAGGTTTCACTGAGTGTTCCTATCTGATTTGGCTTTATTAGCACAGCATTTGCCATTTTTTGCTCTATTCCTTTCCATATTAATTCACCATTTGTAACAAACAAATCATCTCCAACTAATTGGATCTTATCTCCGAGCTTCTCGGTAATTAGCTTCCAACCACCGTAATCATCCTCACTCATTGCATCCTCTATAGAAATTATCGGATATTTTGCAACAAGAACCGCATAGTATTCAACCAATTTTTCTGAAGTAAGTTCTCTATTTTCAAATTTATAAATTTTATCCTCATAAAAGGTAGATGAAGCAACATCAAGCCCAAGTGCAAAGTCACCAGGTACAGAATAGCCAATAGATTCTATAGCTTGCATTATCAAATCAAGAGCTTCTTCGGTTTTTTCAATATTTGGAGCAAAGCCACCTTCGTCCCCTACATTTGTGCTATAGCCTTTTTTCTTAAGAATGTTGCATAAATTATGAAATACTTCAGCAGACATTCTGATTGCATCACTAAAACTCTCAGCTCTAACTGGAAGAATCATAAATTCCTGAAAATCAAGCTTATTATCTGCATGCACTCCACCATTAATGATATTGATTAATGGCACTGGCATAGTGCAAGCCTGAACTCCTCCCAAATATCTATACAACGGTATATTGAAGCTGTTTGCTGCTGCTTTTGCAACTGCAAGTGACGCACCTAAAATTGCGTTTGCTCCAAACTTAGATTTATTTTCTGTTCCATCTAGCTCAATTAAAGCTCCGTCAATTTTTGCTTGATCAGCTGCATACATTCCAATCACTTCATTTGATATTGTTTCATTTATCGCTTGAACAGCTTGTAGCACGCCTTTACCACAATATCTTTTTTCATCTTGGTCTCTGAGCTCCAAGGCCTCAAGTTTACCAGTTGAAGCTCCAGAAGGTACAGATGCTCTACCTATCGCTCCATCACAAAGCTCAACATCTACTTCAACAGTTGGGTAACCTCTGCTATCCAGAATTTCTCTTGCAAATATATTAGTAATTATTTTTTGCATTGCATTAAATCTTTATATAAATTGACAGCCACAGCTAATATTATTAGACTTCTTGCATCATCGCAATTTAAACAGCAATCTAACCTACTATCTATTTCAAATCAAGCAGTAGTTAAGAAACTAATAAAACATTTCACGTGAAAGGTTTTATTAAAAATTTAAGAAAAATCAGTGCGACTGCCACAATAATGGTTACAACAATTTTATTAGATATAAGGTCTATTATTTCATAAACCCCGCAGTTTCTTTTGCTAATCTAGCTATGTTACTGCCAGCACCAATAAACAATGCTATATCACCTGAATTTGTAAAATTACTAATAAAATGCGAAATTGACATAGAGTCATTCATAATTTTCACATTATCAAAACCATTACTTATTAAAGCTTTTTCTATATCCGAAATATCATAGCCTGGAATAGGTTTATCTTCAGGGGGATGAACAGGAGTAAGGATCACATAGTCAAACTTCATAAAAATTTTTATAAATTCATGAAAAAAATTAAGAATTCGCGCAAAGCGAAGTGGCTCAATAATCCCTATAATTTTTCCATTAGTAATTGAACATGCAGATGTTAAAGTCGCTTGTATTTCAGTTGGATGATGCGCATAATCCTCTATTAATTTGACATCGTTAATCTCAGCGATTAAAGAAAACCTTCTTGCTACTCCTTTAAATTCCAGAAGGCCTTTCCTGATATCTTCCTCGTTGATTCCTAATCTTACTGCAACCGAGATCGCTGCAAGAGCATTGCTGACTTTGTGAAGCCCAACCGCATTTGACAATATTACATCTTTTATAATTCTGGATCCCAGTGTCACGCACTGGGATGACAAAGGGTGATAAGATGACAAAAGAGTGGAGGAAATTAACACATCAAACTTCATGCCGTTGGAACATTGCTGGATGTTAATAGCTCTTACATCTTTATCTCCAAACCCGAATGTAATACTTTCTGCAGAGCAATTAATATCTATAGAATCTGGCAAAATCGCACACTCTGCTTTATTTACAAATTGAGAAAACGCACTTTTTATGTCATCAAATGTACCATAATAATCAATATGATCATCGTTAATACTGGTTATAACAGCAATATTAGCAGGGATTTTTAGCATAGTTCCGTCTGATTCATCAGCTTCAATCAGAAAAATGTTACCTATTCCAAGTTTTGTGTTACTTTGATATGAATTCAGTATACCTCCTACAATCACGGTTGCATCAATACCCATATCGGTATCATTCCAGCGCGTGACGCTGGAATCTACTGTGCATTTACTCTCCTTTTGATTTGCACTTCCATGGAAAATGTAGGAATTATTTACAGGCAAAGGCCTGCTGGATCCCAGTGTCACGCACTGGGATGACACCGTTTCTTGGGCAACTGGCTTTTGTTCGTACAGAAGCGCTGGGATAGCAGGAAGAGACTTACTAGAATAATCAAAAATAGAAGCAATCATTGCAGTTGTTGTTGTTTTTCCGCTTGATCCTGACACTGCGATGATATATTTGTCTTTTAAAATTTCAGCAAGTATTTCCGATCTATGAAGAATAATTTTATTGCTGTTCTTTGCTGCAAGCAATTCAACGTTGCCTGATTTAATAGCAGAGGAATATACAACTATTTGAGCATTTTCAATATTATTAGCATTGTGCCCGATATATATTTCTATACCAAGGCTTTTTAACCTATTCACATTATCGTTTGATTGCTCATCACTGCCTTGCACCTTATAATTATTCTTTTTAAGAATTTCAGCAATGGCGCTCATTCCAATTCCACCTATTCCTATAATATGTATTAGAGATTTTTTCATACTTTTCAGAATATATTTACCTATTACTAAATTTAATATAGTATAATTTAAAATCTTTACACCCTTTTGCCCAATACAATGATAAAAAATATAGCTTTTTTATGCCTAGTATTTGTTTTTATAAGCAGCTGTAACTTACATAGTAGATCCAATAACACTGTAGGTCATTATAAAATTGGTGGCAGTTATGCTATAAAGGGCATCACTTATCACCCGAAAAACTATACACATTATGAAGAGGTAGGAATAGCTTCATGGTATGGTATAGAGGATCACGGCACACTGACAGCAAATGGTGAGATGTTTAATCGCCACTTAATCTCTGCAGCGCATAAAACATTGCCACTACCGTGTTTTGTACGCGTTACTAACTTAAAAAATGGAAGAAGCCTTACAATAAGAGTAAACGACAGAGGCCCCTTTATTGATGGCAGAATAATAGATTTATCAGAAAAAGCAGCTAAAGTTCTAGGATTTCACAAATCCGGATTAACAGAAGTAAAAATTGAATATTTAAGAAAAATGTCTGAGCAATTGATACAAAATACCCCTCATTACAAAAAGCAATACGAAAGAGAGATGCAAAAATGCCATCCGAAACAAAATATTGCAGAAAGTAAGGGATATATCGCGTTTTTTAAGAACGCTCATACTGCAAAATCCGCTGCATCAAAACTGCGTAGCCAGGGGATAAAAAATGTCAGGCTGCTGTTTAAAAGTAATCAATATTGCGTAAAAGTAAGCTAATAGTCTTTACTCTTTTGAAAATTAATGTTCTCATGTTAATTATAATATAATTAACTATTATTATATATAATTAAGCATATTTGTAATTAATGGAGTTGGATATGAGCCCTGAACGTGAAGAAGATACTCAAAAAATGAAACCTTAGAATCTTTTGTAACAGCTGGTACAAACGCTGGGGATGGGTTATCACCTGATATTAGTAGTAATGTCAATCTTGTTGACCCAGAAAACCCAGATGAGTTTGTAGAAAAAAATCCGCAAGCACTGAAGCTTGCAAAGGCATATCTTGAACGGCATCCAGAAGAAATGGAAACTCTTGCTAAAAAGGTTGCTCAAAACAGACCTATGCTGCAAAAGACTATTAGCTTCGGTAAAGCGCTTGCTATATTAGGGATTGCGGTTCCAGTTAGTGGAATTTTAGGCGGCATAATTGGTACAAATTTAGGAGCAATAGGCGTAGGTTTAGGAGCAGTAGGCGCAGGTTTAGCAGTGGCAGGCCGACTATTGGCTTTGTTTTAGCTGGAATAGCAGGACTAGTTGCAATAGCTGCACTTGCCTTTGCTGCATACAAATATAAAGATAAAATAAAGAGCGGTGCGGAGGATATAGGAAAAAAAGTAAAAGACCTACTAAAGGATATTTTAGGTAAAATTCCATTAAGTGTAACTAATGCACAAAAGCTTTATTCAAATGTTGCAAACAAGGATGCTCAGGATAGGATGAATCAAGGTAATCCGCTTACAGATGATGTGCTTTTGTGGAACAATATCTTTTGAATCAAGATGGATTAGCGGCTTTAAGGAAATATATAACAGATGATCCTAATAAAGGAAAGATCACCCTGATAAAACTGAGTTAACACTAGAAGATTTAAATAAGTTAGAAAAACAAAGCAAAGGTCAGTTTGGAATTGATAAAGCTGAATTCCGTAAGGAGTTAAGTAGATTCGCACCGATAATGCATAAAAACAATATTACATTGAGGACAGGAATTGAGGGAATGCAAAACGCAATACACGCGGGTAAAAACCGACAAGCGCCTCCGCCTAGCTCACCATTATATCCAGGTTCGGTTGCAAATAATGAATTGCTAGGGAAGATTCAAGATGATAACACACGCAAAGCTGTAAAAGATTTATGCAATCAATTGCAGGGAAGGGTCCAGAGTTGAAGGGTGGTCTTAATAAAGAATTTAGACAGGACTTTTATGAAGCATTATCAGAAGAACCTTATAAACTAGAGCTTGAAGAATTAAATAAATTAGAAAAAGCAGGAGGTGAAGGTTTAACAGAATTGGCTAAAGAATTGAGTAAACTCGATAATAATCAGATTAAAGATTTGAAAGAGGAGGTTAAAAAATTAAAAAAAAAGAGCAAGAAAAGGTCCACACAAAAAATTAGATGATACTGGAGCTAGTAAAACAGAAAGTCCAGGTCAATTACAAGATCTATGATTGAATAGAATGTAGAACAAGAAGCACACAATTGTAATCAAAATAATTTGTCACCGTAATGCAACAAAGCTATGAGCCTTTACAGCCTGATCACAAGTCAACAGAAGCTGCTAAAAATGTATTAGAAAACATTGCAAAATCTTCACCAGAGAAAAAAAGAGAATTGTTGGAACTTATAAAAAATGCAGTTGAACAAATAAATATAGACATGCTTAACTTGAGAATTGTTGATGAACAAGGCTCAGAGAAAGCTGTAAAGAAAGAAAATTTTATAGAGCTCATTAACAAAGCGTTTGAAAACCTTGAATCTGAAGAGATTGATCAAAAAACAATAGAACTAGCGTTACAATGTGTTAATGACAACCAAACATTAACTAATAGTATAAACAAAGCTAATTTGGATAAGTTGACGGATGCTCTTAAAGCACTATCTACGAACCAAAAAAGAGCGGTATATCTTGGTGAAAATCATTCATCTACAAGTGCAAATACACGTGAAAATTATCATAGGAGCAGGTATTATTATACTTTCTCCAATTATTGCAATGGTTGTATTAGTAGTGCTTTTAATTTTTGGAGCGCTTTTTGCAAAGAAAGTTATAAAAATCTTAGGTGAAAAAATAAAAGCAGGAGCAGTTAAAACAAAACAAATGATAAAAAGCACCACTCAAGCAAGAGAGAATAACTTATCTAAACTTGAAAGGTTTTTTGAGGAAAAGATTCAAAATTTGTCAAGTGTACCAGGAATGTCTGAAAAGAGTGCCTTAATAATGTTAAATAAAGAGTTAGGTGACATAAGAAAAATAAGAGAGATAGTAGAGATGGTGAAAAATGAGGTGGGACAAAAGGCTATGGAAGGATTAATAAAAAATGGGAATAAAGATGCAAGTAAAGGTAGAAGTAAAGATGAGAATAGAGATAGAATTATTGAAAATTTTTCAATAGAAGATATGAAAGAGCTTGTGGAAAAAGGTGAAAGCACTGATCAAGCAGATTTTGAAATATTCCAAAAGCTTATGAGTATGCTCCATGCTCAAATCTTTTGCATTATAGATACTGTGAAAGAAAAACTTAATCAGAGAATTGAAGAAATAAAGCTAAAAAAAATTGGAAAAATGAATCCAGATAAACAATTAAGTGATCCTAAAGCTAGTCAAAAAGAAGGTCCAAAAGCTAACCAAACAAAAGGTCCAAGTTTAAGAAATACGTAGTGAAACACTCTCACTCAAACTTTTTATTGTGCGTCTGGGATAAGCTGATACAATAAAAATAAAACAGCAGTAAAATGCAGGGTGATAGTAAAAAAAATACAACAATAGAAGAAGGAAAAGGTATACTGGGTTGGATAGAGTATAGGTTGCCTATATTTTCCTTTCTTAAACATACAGCTTCTTATCAAGTTCCAAAAAATTTAAATTATGCTTGGAATTTTGGCTCCTTAGCTGGCATAGCACTGATTTTGCAAATCATTACAGGCATATTCCTTGCAATGCATTACACTCCACATGTTGATCATGCATTCAATAGCGTAGAGCGCATAATGCGTGATGTGAATTATGGATGGCTGATACGATATACTCACGCTGTTGGAGCATCGCTTTTCTTTATGGTTGTTTATGTCCATATAATGCGTGGGCTTTATTATGGATCTTATAAAAGACCGCGAGAGATGGTTTGGTTTGTTGGCATATTCATATTTTTTGCAATGATGGCAACTGCCTTTATGGGATATGTTCTTCCTTATGGGCAGATGAGCTTTTGGGGTGCAACTGTTATAACTAACTTATTTTCAGCTATACCTTTAATTGGTGATAAAATAGTTATATGGCTATGGGGAGGCTTCTCTGTTGATAATCCAACGCTAAATCGCTTTTTTGCTCTGCATTATTTATTGCCTTTTATTATTGTAGCGCTTGCTATGCTGCATGTTATTGCTTTGCATAGGTTCGGTTCTGGTAATCCAAGTGGAATAGAGGTAAAATCAGATAAGGATACAATTCCTTTATATCCTTATTATATAGCGAAAGACTGTATAACTTTTGGCTTATTTTTTGTAGTACTATTTGCTTTTGTTTTCTACGCGCCTAATTATCTTGGCCATCCGGACAATTATATAGAAGCTGACCCTATGGTGACTCCTGTACATATAGTACCAGAGTGGTATTTCTTACCTTTTTATGCAATGTTGCGTTCAATTCCATACAAGCTCATCGGTGTGTTAACCATGCTTGGCTCTATTTTAGTTTGGTTTCTTTTACCTTGGCTTGATAGATCAAAAGTGAAAAGTGGTAAATACCGTCCTCTGTTTAAAAAGTTTTTCTGGGCTTTTGCAGTGAATTTTGTGCTTCTTGCTTGGCTCGGTGGACAAGAGGTAAAAGAGCCATATATTACTATGAGTAGGATATCTACTTTTTATTATTTTGCGTACTTTATAATAATTTTACCACTGCTTGGTAAATATGAGAAGCCAAATAAGCAACCAAAAACCTTGAGTGATCTATACCGGAGATGAAGTGATGCTGATTAGGAATAGAACTTTTGTAAAATTTCCTGTCATCCAAGCTTCACATACTAAACTGTATGAACGTTGTTTCCCCTCCGTCAGGGTGTCATTACAGTGCTTGACACTGGGATCGAGTAATCATTGTTCCCCCCTTAGTTTGCATTTTCATAAAAAATGTAGAAATTATTTGCAGGCAAAGCCTACTGGATCCCAGTGTCGGAGCACTGGGATGACACCATTTTGTGGGCAAATGGCCTTAAAAATACAACGTTCGTACAGTTGTGTGTCACGCATTGGGATGACATCAATTCGAAATTTACTAAAGCAATGGTTGTGCATTGGATCTAATGTGTTTGCAATGCTTTTCATATTATTTCTGTCTAGCTTTGTATCTGCTGAAGAATTTAAGCCGTTACCAAATAAAAAAATGGATTGGAAGTTTGATGGCATTACTGGATCATTTGATAGAGAATCAATTCAGCGTGGTTATAAGGTATATAAAGAAGTCTGTGCTGCTTGTCATTCAATGAACAGAGTGGCATTTCGTAATTTACAAGATATCGGTTTTTCTGAAGAAGATGTAAAACAGATCGCAGCTTCTTATCAAGTTAAAGACGGTCCAAATGACTTAGGTGAGATGTTTGATAGGCCTGGAATACCGTCAGATTATTTTATTGCGCCTTTTGATTCAAAAGAGGCAGCAGCAGCAAGCAATAATAGTGCTGTTCCACCTGATTTATCATTAATCGTGAAAGCAAGGCACGATGGTGCAAATTATGTTTATTCATTGCTTACTGGATACGCAAGTGATGAAGATGACGGAAATGGTTTATATTTAAATCCATATTTCCCGGCAGGCAGGTTAGCTATGGCACCACCGTTGTCTGATTGGTTAGTACAGTACGATGGTGACAAGCAAGCTACAGTTGAAAATATGGCTTATGATGTAACAAATTTCTTACAATGGGCAGCAGAACCGGAAATGGAGCGCAGGCACAAACTTGGATTGAAAGTAGTAGCGTATTTTATAATCCTTACAGTATTCTTCGTATTAACGAATAAAAAAGTATGGTGTAAGCTCTATAAGAAAGAGGATACTGCCATAAAAAAATAATTTAAAATTTGATCGTGCATTAGTTGTATATTTTCAAATCGTACAAAATTTCGCATCATTAGATCTCTTTAATAAAGTTGAATATAAAATTAGAATCCATAAATAAAAAGTATGTACAATAACTTGCGTGATTTTATCAAAGCTTTAGAGGAGAAAAACGATCTCATTAGGGTACAAGAAGAAGTTTCAACGATTCTTGAAATGACAGAAATCCACCGAAGAGTGATATTGAACAAAGGGCCTGCAATAATCTTTGAGAATGTTATCACAGAGCACGGAGAGAACAAAATTCCAGTGCTAGTGAATTTATTTGGTACCGTAGATAGAATTGCACTGGGACTTGGTATAAATCAGAGTGAACTAAGAGACTTAGGAATGCTTTTAGCATTTTTACAATCTCCCGAACCTCCAAAAAATTTTATGGATGCTATAAAAATGTTTCCTCTGTTAAAGGTTGTACTTTTTATGCGAAGTAAAATTATCAAAAATGCCCCATGTCAGGAGATAGTATTAACAGGAGATGAAATAGATTTAAATTTATTGCCTATTCAAACGTGCTGGCCAAATGAACCTGCACCACTTATCACTTGGCCAATTGTGGTAACTAAAGGACCAACCGGCAGTAAGCAGGATAATTTCAACCTTGGAATATACCGCATGCAAGTTATAGATAAAAAAACAACACTAATGCGCTGGCTTGCACACAGAGGCGGTGCAAGTCACCATAAGCGATGGAAAGAAGAAGGAAAGGATATGAAATTTCCTGCTGCTGCTGTGATAGGTAGTGACCCTGCAACGATCATTGCTGCTGTAACTCCAGTTCCAGAAGCACTTTCTGAATATCAATTTGCCGGATTGTTACGAAAGAAACCTCTTGAACTTGTAAATTGCAAAACCATCCCTCTTCAAGTCCCAGCTCATACCGAAATTGTGCTTGAAGGTTACGTCAGTTTCGACAGATATCAGGATGAAGGTCCATATGGCGACCACACCGGTTACTATAACTCCGTTGAACAATTTCCTGAGTTCAACATTACCGCAATTACCATGCGTAAAAATCCTATTTATCTAAGCACTTTCACTGGTAAACCGCCAGATGAGCCATCAATTCTTGGCGAGGCATTGAATGAAATTTTTGTACCAATACTTGCTAATCAATTTCCAGAGATAGTAGATTTTTACCTACCACCTGAAGGTTGTTCATACAGAATAGCGATAGTTTCGATAAAAAAATCCTACCCTGGCCATGCAAAACGGATCGTTATGGGGGTTCTTTCTTCTTTGAAGCAGTTTCTATATACAAAATTTATTATAGTTGTTGATGATGATATCAATATACGCGATTGGAAGGAAGTTATGTGGGCAATATCAACAAGAATGGATCCTGTGCGTGATACAATTACTATAGAAAATGCACCAATTGATTATTTAGATTTTGCTTCTCCTGAAAGTGGACTTGGAGGTAAAATAGGTTTTGATGCGACAAATAAAATTTCACCTGAAACAAAACGAGAATGGGGAAAGAAAATTGAAATGAGTGAAGAGATAGTAAAAAGAGTCACAGAAAAGTGGGAGAAAATTATCTGTAAAGGTCACGTAATTCGTTGACATTGGGATGATATCCTGTATTTTGTGGCCAAATTTCTTTAAAATACAATGTTCGTACAGAAGCCATAGGGTAACAGAAACAGTCAACCTTATTTGAGTGAGCTATATATTTCAAACTCTAGAAATATCTCTACTGCAATTAGTACAAAATTTATTGAAGTGCGGAAGTAATTCTTGCAGAGTCCAGTAAAAAATCATGGAAGTGGTACTGCTGCTTGTCTCAAATTTTCCAAATCTATATTTGTTAAGGATTTACATATCCCATCTCTTATTTCTGTAGGTAACTTTGCCAAATCAGAATCTTTCATAACTATCTGGCATTCACCTAATAGATTTTTCCTTCATAACTATGTGGCATTCACCTAATAGATTTTTCCTTTTCACTCCTTTATCATATTGATTTCTTAGCATAGTAGGAATAATGCTAGAATATATAGGGTAATCATTCATATACAACTTTTCATGTGTGTAAAGATTGCAGCTAGATACGCGATTAGCTAACTGGACTTCATTAGCTATTAAGAATTTATATAAAACGGATTCGCTGGTATTCATTTTCTGCACTTCAGACTGACAGTTATTCCAAAATTCGGATAATTCAACATTATCAAGAATATAATTAGGCTGTTTTAATTCAGGATTGCGAAGTACAATATATTTAATTAGAAGCTCGCTGCATTCCACTGCACTATCTCCACGAGATTCAGTAGCAAGACGTAATGCGGTATTGCCGTTTCCGTCTACTATATGCAAATTAATTTCTTCTGCCTCTAATAGCGCATTTACCACTTTTATATTTGCATTAGAAGCAGCGTAATGTAAAGGAGATTTTTTATCATTATCTATTAAGTTAACTTTTGCTGTTGCTGCTACTAAAGATTTAATCACTTCTACATGACCACTGTGAGCATAAAAATATACTTTAGCAGCGCAATGTAGAGCAGTCATTCCAGATTTATTTCTTAAGTTAAGGTCTGCTTTATTTTTTATTAAAGTGTCTATTATAATATCATTACCCTTATGAGCAGCAAGATGTATTGGGGAATACCCATCCGAATTTGGTAAATTAACTCTTGCTCCATTTTTAAGCAAAAACTTTACTATAGGCTCTGAATTTACTTGATCTTTATTTGCGCTATAAGAAGCAGCACACAAGGGGGTCCACCAGCTGTATATTTCTTTATTAACATCTACTCCACTTTTTACTAACCTTGTAACTTCGTGCAAACTCTTATCATCAACAGCAAAAGCAAGATACTCATTTGGTGTAAATTCTCTTTTTAGTGTAACAACTTCTGCTTGATAATCAGAACCATTCGTACCATTTTCTACTAATGGCTCATCAACAGCAATCTCTGGTGTCTCAATAACCTTTTTTTCTTGCTTGCTTGGTGTTTTAGTTTCTTCTTCCTTAATTTCAGGGCTTTGTGGTTTTTTATTACTGCCAAACATATTACTAAGCTTGCTTGTAAACCAATTCCAACCTTTTGTAATTCCTGTCCAAATGCTGCTAAAAATGTTACGAATCCATCTCATATGCTATTTTTAGCTTAAAAATTAACTCTTATACTAAAATTATAAACTTTTATTAATCAAAAGTCAAGTGAAAACCACGAGCCTCATTTATCAAAACGTGTTATCATATATAAAAATTCACACTAAATTACATGACAAACATAAGGATAGAAGTTTTTAATAAGTACTCACATGAATGGACAGTTGATGTTTACTCAATTTACATAGGTAAAGAGTTGACAATCGAATTATGTGAAGAAATTTCCAAGCTATTTTACAACAAAGTTATACAGAATTGCCATTATTACCTCTACAATGAAAGCCTTGAGGAAACTCAATATAAACTCATAGAGCCACAGGCAGAATGGGGACTTGAGGTAAGCTTTTTGCCTGGCATGACTGATAATGCAGGAAATACAGCAAAACAAATGGTTAGGGAATATCTAATAAGCAGAGGTTATATCAGTGACGATGTTTATATAAACGCAAAAAGTTCTAAATTAATTCTTGGTAGAGGAAACATACCAACCGAAGAATATATAAAAGATCAATTCAACCCAATAACTGAATATTGCACACTCATTCATAAAGAAAATGACAATTATAATTGGAAATACTTTGGTAAATCAAGATGTGTCATTCCAGCGCGTGACGCTGTAATCTCTGGATCCCAGTGTCGGAGCACTGGGATGACAGGGGATGATACTGGGATCCAGAAAAAAGAAGAGTGGATTCCAGTGTCAAGCACTGGAATGACAGCTGTTGTAACAGGTGGTAGAACAACAAAGAATGATACTAAATCTATTAACCTTAACGTAAGTGACCAAGAGCTCGAGAAAATCAGCAGAGAGGGAATTGATGGCAATGGAACTTTAGGACTCTCATTACTTGCAATGAGAGCAATAAAGGACTATTTCAATAAACTTGGCCGCAATCCCTATGATATTGAACTTGAATCTTTAGCGCAGACTTGGTCTGAACATTGTAAACACAATATTTTTTGTTCTCCTATTGATGAAATAGAAGATGGCCTGTATGCACACTACATAAAACGTGCAACGCGTGAGATAAATTCTGATATATGTGTGTCAGTTTTCTCTGATAATGCTGGTGGTATAATTTTTGATGATGAGTATTTAATCGTAGATAAAGTTGAAACTCACAATAGTCCTTCAGCACTCGACCCATTTGGCGGAGCAATGACTGGGGTGCTTGGAGTAAATAGGGATATAGTTGGCTTTGGTAAGGGAGCGGAGCCTGTGATGAATACCTATTATTTTTGTTTTGCTAAGGAAACAAAAAGTAAGCTTTATAGGGATAAAGAATGCACGGATGAGATTCTGCCACCTAAATATATAATGAAAGAGGTTATTCGTGGCGTAAACGTTGGTGGAAATTGTTCTGGCATTCCAACTCAACTTGGATCTATATATTTTGACGATAGATTTTGCGGAAAGCCGTTAGTTTTTGTTGGTAGTGTAGGGATTATTCCACGCAATATAAATAACGAGCCTTCACATATTAAAGGACCTAAAAATGGTGATAAGATTGTGATTATAGGGGGAAGAGTTGGCAGAGATGGGATTCATGGCGCAACGTTTTCTTCAGAAGCATTGTCGGGAGATAGCCCTTCAACAGTTGTTCAAATTGGTGATCCTATAACCCAGAAAAAACTTTCCTATGCAGTGATTGAAGCAAGGGAACTCGGTCTTTACAATGCAATAACAGACAACGGTGCAGGAGGACTTTCATCATCTGTTGGTGAGATGGGAAAAAATGGATTTGAAGTAGATTTAAGCAAAGTCCTATTAAAAAATAGTGATATGGCTCCATGGGAGATGTGGATATCAGAGTCGCAAGAAAGAATGACTTTGGCAGTTCCACAAAAAAATCTTTCTGCATTTGAGCAGATCATGAAAAAACATGATGTGGAATTAAGCGTTATTGGAGAGTTTAATGATAGCAAGAGGTCAACGGTTCGACTCCCCTTGCTTCCGGCAATAATGGATATCGAAACTGAATTTTTACACCATGGTAACCCTAAAGTGCATTTAAAAACAGAAACATGGACTAAAGAACCTAACCCTTCTGATATCATTCCTGAAATTTCTTCTCCTGTCATCAAAGTAGCTTACACTGGGATCCAGCAGGATTTATCTGCAGATAAATCTGAAACTTTATACCAAAACTTGCCCAGTAGTGAAGTTGAAAGTGAAATGGATTCCAGTGTCAAGCACTGGAATGACACCATCATTATTGAGCTAAAGGAAATGCTAAGCAGGCCCAATATATGCAGTAAAGAGTTTATAGTGACACAATATGACCATGAAGTGCAAGGATCGTCAGTGTTAAAGCCATTACAAGGAAAGGGTAGAGTGTGCAGTGAAGCTGTTGTTTTAAGGCCTATTCTTTCTTCAAATAAAGGTGTTGTGAAGTCACAGGGATTTGGCTCAAGCTACGGAGAGATTGACACTTATCATATGGCAGCATGTGCAATTGATACTGCAATACGTAATTACGTAGCAGCAGGAGGAAAGATAAATCACTTAGCACTGCTTGATAATTTTTGCTGGTGTGATGCTTATAATCCAAAAAGGCTATGGCAGTTAAAAAGAGCTGTTGAGGCTTGTTATGATTATGCAACGGCATTTAAAACGCCATTCATATCTGGCAAAGATAGTATGTTTAATGACTTTAAGGGATATGATAAAAATGGCGAAGAAGTGATGATATCTGCACCGCCTTCGTTGCTCATTTCAGCGATTGGCATTATAGAGAATATTGAAAATGCGGTTTCGCTTGATGTCAAAATGCCAGGGGATCTGGTATATATACTTGGCACAAATTACGATGAACTTGGTAGATCGGAATATCAGTTATATAGTGGAATAGGTGATAATAATGTACCGAAAGTTGATGCAAAAAATGCTAGAAAGCTCTATGAATGTTACAATAAGGCAATAAATAATGGTATTGTTGCTTCTGCAATTGCACCAAATCTGGGAGGATTGATTGTTGCTCTAGCAAAATCATTGATTGCAGGTGATCTTGGTGCTGAGATAGACCTTTCATTAGTGCCAGTAGATAAAATACAAAATACAAATATAAAAGAAAAAATAATAATGTTTTCTGAATCCCAAAGTAGGATATTGGTCACTGTGGCACCACAAAATCAGAAGAGATTTGAGGAATTGCTTAAGGATGTAGTTTTTTCTTGTATCGGTAAAATTACAGAGAAAAAGGTGTTAAATATAAAGAATATTGCTGAAGTTGAAGTGGAAAGCTTAGCTGGTAGTATATCAGGTTAAGTTCTCTCTCAATTAATAAACCCTCTTCTCCGGAGCAATAAAATTAATTTCGTCAGTCAAAGTTTTGTCAGCAACTTTTTTATAATCGATTTTTACACTTATTTTTTCTTTCTTTTCTTCAAGCCACGCTATTGTATGCTTCATCCAATTTTTATCATCGCGTTCTGGAAAATCCTCACGTGCATGTGCACCTCTACTTTCTTCTCGATTAGCTGCACATTCCATGGTGATAACTGCTTGTGGAATCATATTAGCAAGTTCCAATGCCTCAACCAAATCACTATTCCATATCATGCTACGATCCTCAAGTGAAATATCAGGCATCACTTTCGCTACTTCTTTTATAGCTTTTTTACCTTCTTCTAAAACTTCAGCAGTACGGAACACTGATGCATATTTTTGCATAGTATTTTGCATTTCATTACGTATTTTTGCCACTCTAAAATCACCAGAAGCAAAACGCATTTTATTGAACCTATCTATTATCCAATCTGTACAATCAGAGTGCAGTTTTTTATGTGGTGCATTAGGTTTTACCTTTTCTTTTGCTCTTAGCGCTGCAGCCCTACCAAAAACCACAAGATCAAGCAGTGAGTTAGAGCCAAGCCGATTTGCACCATGCACAGAAACGCATGCGGCTTCTCCAATTGCAAATAACCCTTCTACTACTTCCTCTTTACCTTTATTTAAAGTAATAACTTCTCCATTATAATTAGTTGGAATTCCTCCCATATTGTAATGAACAGTCGGAATAACGGGTATCGGATCTTTAGTGACATCAACTCCAGCAAAAGTTTTTGCAGTTTCGCTGATTCCTGGCAACCTAAGCTTTATCACCTCAGGATCAGGATGAGCTATTGTTAAATACATATGGTCTTTTTTCGGTCCAACTCCCCTCCCCTTTCTAATTTCAATAGTTATGGCACGACTTACCACATCGCGCGAAGCTAGGTCTTTTACTTTGGGCGCATAACGCTCCATGAATTTTTCACCCTCAGAGTTCACTAAATAACCACCTTCACCGCGGCACCCTTCTGTCATTAAGCATCCAGATCCATATATTCCTGTTGGATGAAACTGGACAAACTCCATATCTTCAAGTGGTAAGCCCGCTCTCACTATCATACCATTACCATCGCCTGTACAGGTATGTGCACTTGTTGCAGAAAAGTAAACACGGCCATATCCACCGGTGGCCATAACCACAGAGTGTGCACGAAATCTATGCAATGTACCATCACAAAGCGACCATGCAAGAACTCCGCAACATGCACCAGTTTCGCTATCCATAATTAAATCAATTACGAAATACTCAACAAAAAATTCAGCATTGAATTTGAGGCACTGTTGATACAAAGTGTGAAGAATCGCATGTCCTGTTTTATCTGCTGCTGCACAAGTACGCTGAGCTGATTTTCCTTTGCCAAAATTAGTTGTCATTCCACCAAAAGGCCGCTGATATACTTTTCCATTTTCGGTGCGAGAGAAAGGTACTCCAAAATTTTCAAGTTCAATAACAGCTTTTGCAGCGTTTTTGCACATATACTCTATTGCATCCTGATCACCAAGCCAGTCTGAACCTTTTATAGTGTCGTATACATGCCAACGCCAATCATCCTCACCCATATTACCAAGAGCAGCGCTAATACCACCCTGTGCGGCAACTGTATGACTTCGTGTTGGAAAAATCTTCGAAATACAAGCAACTGAAAAATTAGTAGCTGCCATTCCAAGTGTTGCCCTTAGGCCTGCTCCACCTGCACCTACAACTACCACATCATACTCATGTTCTACGATTTCATATGCCGATTTATCCATACACGCTTAATTTTATAAATATAATGCTTATAATACCACAGTAGTGCAAAAAATCTACAGCAAGTTTTTAAAGTTTATAGATAACAGTTTCCTTATCTGTCACTATTTAATTTGTATTGCTTTAAGGCATAAAAACCCCTATTATCATATTAGCATAAATTTTGAGGTATCATATGGTTTATATATTGCCGTTATTGTAAATTTTATCTCTTATGTTATATATTTTTATGGGGGTTAGAGTATTTAAGTCAGCTAACTTTATTAATACACGAGGCAAAGTATTTAGTGCTACTTTGCTAGCGATGGCTTTGAGCCTATTATTGAGCCTTTCTTTTGGAATGAGCGTTGGAATAAAAGTTAAGGAAGGCCAAACACAATCACAAAATATTGAAAATCTGGAAAAAATAATTGCGGCTGATCACAAGATCGGGCATCTCATGACAATTTCTCAATATCTTTTTTTTGTTTATTGTGGTTTGTTAATAACTGGTCTGGCATTGCAATACCGCTCTGGTCAAATAGACCGTACATTTCTAGCTCTTTTTGTAATTACGCTGTTGGTATCCTTGATGTGTTGTGGTTTAGGTTCTTGGACTGCAGTATAAACTGAGTACCTAACGTATAGAATTTTTTCATGGGTATGTTTGTGGATAATTCTTGATATGTGCTAGTGTTTGTTCAAAATAAAATTATATTGTTATAGGTTATGGTTACGTATATTTTGTTGATCTTTTTGTTCATTAATATTTTTTTACTTAATACTTCCAACAAATTAATGATTTGTGCTGCTTTGTTTATTGGATCAGCCTTAGCTGTAAATTCAATAGTTGAACTTTATGGAAAAAGAAAAGCTATTGTAAGTTTAATAATATGTACAGCACTAGCATCTATTCTAAAATGGCAAAGTTTTACTTTGATGATACTAATTTCGTATACTGCAATTCTAGCATCTCTTTTTTCAAGCATAACTATCTTTGAAAAGCTAAAATCTAGATTCAACTTTCATATATCGAATTATATTACCCTAATTGTTGCTTCAATAATTGATAGTGCTGTTGTATGTGTTGGGTTGCTGTATAAGTTTTCTATGGGCAAGTGTTTATCAATATACATCAGAGATCTAATATTTAAATTTTCCTATTCATCAATATTAGGTGTATCTCTGCTTATTATTGTATATGCATTAAATGCATTGCGTGGTTATCGTGCAAAAAAACGCAGAGCACATTATTCCTGAATCTTTTTTATACAAAAATTATTTAACTCTTTTTATAATGTGTGTAGCTAAGTTCAGTATAAAGTTAAACCCTTAGTTACGCATTTTTACTGAATCCATTATCTAGTTTAGTTCAGGCTAAAGTGAAGTTTTGCCATAAAACTGCTTTTCAAAAAACCTATTCAGATTTTTAAGTAGACTTCTTTGTCGTCTTTGTTACAATTAGGGCAAATAATTACTTATAGTGAGGTATATAATGAAAGGTATATTTAGTAGAGATAACGCACCATACGTTGTAGCTGGCTCTTTAGCAACTTTGGTTTTGCTGACATCTGGGGTATTTGCTGCAGCGCCTTATATTGCTTTTCTAGCTTCGGTTGCAGCTTTAGATTTTGGACTTCTATTTATCATAGATTATGCTGTACTTTCTTCTATAATCATTGATCTATCATATGTTGCAGCTAGTAAAAATAATGTTATTGTTGATCAAACAGTAGAAATAGAAGCTAAAAATAAAGAGCTTACTCACAAAACAGCAGAAATAAAAACACAAGCTAAAGATATACTAACTAATCCTAATAGCACTATCCTGTAAGCATTCCATTACTGCTAGTATAGCCTGTGCAAATGAGAGGCTATTATTAAACTTAGATGAAGAGCAAAAAGAGCTTGTAAGAAAAAGTAAAAATCCAGGAAAAAAAGCAGAATATCTTTTATATATTCAGTGTGGTAAAGTATTTTCCGGATTACTGGTACTTATGAGGAGAATTTCACTATAAATTCATTAGCAAATCAAGATGATAGTGATGTAAAATCTGTACCAACAGAAATGCAAGCTAAACTAGGAGTGAGTATGACACCAAAAAATATAAAAATAGAATTAGAAATAGAAGGAGAAATACATAATTCAAACATACGAAAAAGGGTAAAAAGTGTTGTTTTAGATCCTACTACCACGTCTCATTCAATAACTACTCCAAACCTAATTTAATGTAACTGATGAAACAGGTTTGAAATTAAGCCAAAACAAGGGGGCATATTTTACTATGCTCCCTTGCCTTAACAATATCTGTAATCAATTTAGGTCATATTTGAAAACTATAGGAGAAAAGTTTATAATGACTCCATTGTATAAAGTTAAATATGTCTATTGTCTTTGAAATCACTATGGCTATACGCTATCTGCGGGCAAAAAATGCTAGATTTTGTTCTACAATGACAATATTTTCTATCATTGGCATTGCACTTGGAGTTGCAACACTCATAGTGGTAATGTCTTTAATGAACGGCTTTCGGGCAAAATTACTTGATTCAATACTCGGTATTGATGGTCATATTAATGTCCATTTTGATAAGAATTTAAATCAAGATTACCATGAAGTTTCAAGGAATATTGAGGAAATTCCTGGTGTGTTAAAAGCCACTCCTGTAACTAGTAATCAGGTTATCATTACAGCAAATGGTAAAATCTCTGGAGCCATAGCACGAGGCATACCAACAGAAAATTTACTCAGTAATAATGCCCTTACAGAAAATATAATTGTGGGCAATTCAAAAAATTTCGATGAAGGAATAATCATAGGATCACATTTAGCAGAAAGTTTGAATGTTGACTATGGTGATGAAATAACATTTGTATTACCCGAAGGATTCGATTCACTCCTTGGTGAAATGCCACGAATGAAAAAATATAAAGTCGTTGGAGTGTTTAATATGGGAATGTTTGAGTATGATAGCACTTTAATATATATGCCCTTGAAGTTAGCACAAGACTTCTTTAGCTACAAAGATAGTATAAGGAATATAGAAGTGATTGTAGACGATATTGCCAAAGCTAATAATCTAGCAAACACCATAGAAAAAGAGATAGGAATGTATGCTGAAAGTTGGGAAATCCAACAAAGTCACTATTTTAACGCTTTAAAAACTGAAAGAAATGTGATGTTTTTAATTCTCACTTTGATTATAGTTGTTGCAGCGTTTAATATCGTTTCGAATTTAATGATGATAGTGCAAGAAAAGAAGTCTGCAATTGCAATCATGCGTACATTTGGTGCAACAAGCGGAAGTATTATGCGTATATTTTGCACCTGTGGCTTATTAATAGGTTTTACAGGGACCTGTCTTGGTTGTATTATGGGTGTCGTTTTTTCTCTTAATATTGAAAATATTAGATTGTTCTTAGAGGGTATAACAAATGTTAAGCTTTTTGATCCTATGATATACTTTTTTTCAAGTTTGCCGGTGATGTTAGTTCCTCAAGAAGTAGTAGACATTTCTGCTCTTGCATTGTTTTTATCATTCTTAGCAACAATTGTTCCTGCTTTGCAAGCTGCTTCACAAGATCCTGCAGAGATACTGCGTTATGAATGACATTCAACAAAAAAATGTAGGTTGGTTCTTGATTGTGCTGTTATTTACTGGCTACATCACAGTTAACAATATAATTGTCTTAAGAATAAATCAGCAAGAGAATGAAAGTAATATGAAAGCTTTATCAGAAAGTATTGATGAGTTTAGAATGTTACTTGAAGTCAACCAATCCAGAGTAGAAAAAAATATTTGATCTTAAGAAGAGCATGCACACTCAATGTGATCAAACAGGTGACGGCAGCTCAAGATATAAGAATCTTGCAAAATTACTGCTTCATGTAGTGAAAATGAAGAATTCATTGCTGCAAGAAAAAACATTTGATAACCATATTAATACAATAAAACCCCTAATATCAGAATTTGACGATCCAGAAATAGAAAATCAGATTAACGAATTAGAAAACTTAAAAGATATAAGCACCTTATATGAATTAAGTTCCTCTTTTGAAAAAATTGTTGATGACATTAATTATAGTCAAAGCACGATGTTTCAAAAAATTATTTCAAGCTGGATAAAGATAAAAAATAAAAACAATCCATTAATAGTAAAATTTGCAGAAATTGAAGAGTCGATAAATGATAAGGATTGGCAAAGTGCACTCGCTGAAATAAGCAATTTAACACATTCTGAGTTCAAGCCATGGATTAACAAACTGAATGGATTTATTCTTGCCTCTAAGAATATCTCAATAATATATGATCATTTATTACAGCATATCTCATGACTTATTTCATAATTTTCGCTCTTTCGTTTTTACTTGGTATATGGGTTAAAGTAAGTGGCGAGGTAGTAAAATTAGATCTAAGTCACTACACCATAATTGCTGATCTATACTTTATTATTTTTACCTCTGTAGCCTTATTATTTTTACTCACTATATTTACACGTCTCCTTTTATCTATTTCATCAACATTTATTAATATAAAAAATAGAAGGCGAGGTAAAGAAGAGTTGCTTCTTTTTGAAATCCTTTTTAGCTTAGATTTAGGTGATGTAGAAAATGCTCAAAAATTAATTAAAAACCTAAATGAGGAAAGTGATAAGTTACTTTTGATAAAAACCTTTAATGCAGGCAAAACAGGAAATTACAATTTTTTTACTAATAACTTAATAAGCATCGCAAGTAAAAATCGCAACTTAGCTTTGCTTGTGTCACATAAATTAATCGCTAGTCTAAAAAAAGACAAAATTACCTTTCAAAAATTTGTAGAATACTGCTCTCACTCAATCAATGACAAAGTGTTGTCTATTCCATTTCAGATCGAGTATTTTATAATAAAAGAGGATTGGAATAACGCAATTATAAAACTTAAGGAAGCTGTTAGATATAATATTTTTCTTCCATTTGATCAGAGAGAAGTGTTTGCAATTTTTTACTGTGCATTAGCAAGGCAATATGAGAGTAAAGGAAATTTGAAAGATGCGATAAAATCTGTATTCAGAGCACAAAGCCACCATAGGGCCTTTCAGCCAATCAATTATTTAAAAGCAGAATTATATGTAAAACTTGGAAAGCTCAGAAAAGCCTCTGCAATATTAGAAACAGAGTATAAGATAAATCCAAATCCTCAGGTAGCTAAGCTTTATATCAGCTTAAATCCCGATGGAGCAGAAAGATTACACAATCTAAGCCCTGATTATAACTGCTCTTCTGAATACAAGACCTCTTCTGATTCCCATTGGAGCTGCAAAAGTTGTAATAAACTACATGAACGATGGGAGCATGCTTGCTCTAGTTGTAAGGATTTCAACTGTATTGTTATATATTAAGTTGATTTTTTTATTAGGTTAAATTTAATCAACTTGAAATTGGTCATTAGATCTCTTGCAGAATCTGTTTATGATAAGAAATTTTTAGGAGAATCGTAGATGAGCACCACAGAATACTCGAACGTATTTGAGGAGCACAATCAAGTTTCAACGAAAAAATTGCCATCAGAAACTGAGTTATGCAAGGTCTATTGTCATGAATTCATTCACCTTTCTATATTAAATCCTGGGCAAATCATAATTCTCAATAATGCAAATTTCCATAAGAACGAAAATTCTGATCGAAAATGCTGAGTGTAAAGTGTTATTTTTACCGCCATACTCGCCTGATTTGAATCCAATTGAGCACTTTTAGTTTACAATTAAACATGCGGTAAGAAAAGTTTTGGCCAGATATTAATGCTGCTATTGATTTTATATTTTAAAATTCAGGGAAAGCTTGTTCGGGTTAGCTATTATATCATCTGGTTTGTTTGAAATTTTGTCCACAGGGCCTAAGTTTTATGTTACTATAAATTTAGATTTTAATGTTAAAAGAAGTATTATGAATATTAATGTAAAGAAGCAGATAACCGGATTTTTTGTATATATTATTGGATTTTCAGGTAGCGGCAAGCTCTCAACAGCAATAGAATTATCAAGCATGATAGATGCACTCATCGTAAATAGCAATCTATCCAGAGACGCTCAAGTTTGCTCCATATATAATAATGCATTCAGACGTGGTTGTGTTTCTCAAAATGTTGAAGATAGAATGTATGAAGTTGCACAAGTTATGCTTCAAGCGATAGAGGCTTACCCTGTTAGCTCAAAAAATTACATATTTACTGATGAGCTAGTAAAAAATAATGATCATGATATGAGGATGTATAACTTAGTGGTAAAGCTTAGCGAAAAAATTAATGCAAAAATCTTTCCTGTAGTGCTAAAATGCAATTTTCTTACATTGCAAAAGCGCATTGAATTGAAACAGGAAAGAGGAAACAAGAGATTGGCTCATACAAATAATACGAGAAGGGGAGATTTATTTGTACCTCCTAACTCTCTGGAGATAGAAAACTCAAACAAAAGTGTGAGAGAAGTAGCGCAGGAGATAGTAAGTGAGATGTGTAAAATTGTAGAATAAACAAATTTGCTATGGTGCTGGCTAAGATCAATTTATTAAAACTCTTAAAAAAACCAGCAAACATGCAAAAGCTCTCACATACTTAAATTTTTTGGATAGTCTAATTTTATAAATAATGCTAAATTATAGAAATAAATTATGAATCAAGAACAAATGATAGAACTTGAAGGTCCGGAAATTTGCCCAAGTAAGGGTAAGAAAAATTTGATTGTTTTTTTACATGGTTGGGGCTCAAGTGGTGATAACTTCATTCATCTTGCTAAAATTATGAGCAGATCCTTACTAAATTCACATTTTGTAGCTCCTAACGCTCCATTTGAAAGAGAAATAGGAGATGGTTATCGGTGGTTCAGTTTAGAAGATCGTAGTGAAGATGCATTATATAATGGAGTTAAGCACGCTGCATTAATTGCCAATAACTTTATTGATGCAAAGTTGAAAGAGCTGGATCTCAGCGATTCACAACTTTCTTTAGTTGGCTTTTCCCAAGGTGCAATGCTTGCAATACATACAGCTCTTACCCGCACACAACCTTGCGCATCGGTTGTTTCATACTCTGGTAGGTTTCTTTCGCCTACAAAAGTTGCACAAGAAATTAAATCAAAGCCTAACATGTGTGTTATTCATGGTGATGCTGATGATGTTGTGCCCTTTTCGTCTCTTGATTCAGCAGTTAAAGCTTTGAAAGAAAACGGAGTGAATGCTGAAGGACACCCTATTCGTGGATTAGGGCATATGATCAATGAAGATGGAATAAGGTTAGGAGTGGAATTCATAAAAAACAATTTCAAAGATTAGCTTATATGCACTTATTTTGCTTTGGCTATGGTTATGTAGCTAAGTTTTTATCGAGAAAATTACTGAACTTAGGCCATATAACTATCAAATGGTGTCATCCCAGTGCTTCAACATTGGGATCCATGAAGCTTTTACCTGCCTATACTTTCCATAAAAATGCAAATCAAAGGAAAGGTAATGAACACTGGATCCCAGTGTCAAGCACTGGGATGACAAAGGACCCACAAAACTTGGATTGGCAAGTTAGTGGAACATCAAGAAACAAAAGTGTACAAAATATCAATTTGTACGGCTATGATGATATTGATACGAATCTGCTAAAAAATGTAACGCATATATTAATATCTATTCCGCCAGATGGTGATGATGTTCTGGAGAGGTATGGTGAATATATTCAAAACGTTAAATGGATTGGCTATTTGTCTGCTACAAGTGTTTATGGAGACCATTCTGGTAATTGGGTAACTGAAGAGTCTGAAACAAATCCTATAGAAAATAGAGGAATAAAGCGCCTTGAGGCAGAAAAGAAGTGGTTGAGCAGCAAATTACCAGTACATATTTTCCGTTTAGCTGGAATATACGGGCCTGACAGAAATGTGCTGATTGACTTAAAGCTTGGCAGAGCAAGAAATGTGAAAAAAGAAGGTCATTTTTTCTCTCGTATTCATGTTGAAGATATAGAAAATATTCTGTTCTCTTCTATGCAAACCATAAAACCAGGTGAAGTATATAATTGTGCAGACGATTTACCAGCTACACAGGCTGAAGTGATAACATATGCATCCAAGCTTTTAAATGTTAGCCCACCAGAATCAGTTGAAATTTCTTCTCTACCCAGTTGCGCACAGAGCTTTTATTTGGGCTCAAAAAAAGTCAGTAATGCTAAAATTAGGAAAGACCTAAATATTTCCTTAACCTATCCTAATTATAAGTCTGGGTTGGAAAGTCTATATAACAAAATGAAATAGATAATTTAAGATAAATAATTTATATCAAAACTGACTTTAATGGAAAATTAGTGTTATCAAGATATTTATACATTCAATTATGTAAGAGAGTTGTATGTTTAAAATACTCACGCCTAGCAAAACCAGTAAAGGCCAGATTGCCGGTGAAAGCCAAAAAGGGAAATATACGCCTTTAAGAGATTCTGCTGAAAATTTAGGTTCACCTAGAGAGAATAAAGCCTCAGAGTTACGTAAGGAAAATTCGAAAAAAACGGACAAGGAAGAAAGTGGTAGTCCTATTAAGCAACTTGGGAATAATATTAAGCGTGGAACGCAAAAAATTGGCAATAATTTTAGGACAAGTATTAGGAAAGGTAAAAAAAAGGTAGAACAGAAAATTCCTGATGATGAAGAAGCCGTGCCACAGAAAGGAATGATCAGGCCGCTAGAAGGAAATTTGCCAGCAGCAGCCAACTCCCCCAATCTATCACGTCGCAGTACATTAGAGAATTTAAGCACAATAGGTCAGCAGAGGGAGGAAAGTAAGAAGCAAGAAGAAAAGCCTGACAGTCATGGTGATTCAGATAGTGGAGTCGATCTGTCTGGATCAAATAGTGAACAAAATTCAGAATCTACAATAAATACTAGTGTATCGTCAGGTAGTGCTGAACATGTAGAAGAAATTGCAGATAGCTTTAATCCCCTAATAGAAGAATATAATTCTAAGGTATCAAAATTAAGTGAGGCAAAATCAGGAGCACTTCAAACAACACAGGAACCTCGAACAAGAAGTGTTAGTTTTTCATCAAGCACAGAAAGTCTCAATTCAATATTAAGTGCTGCAGAAGAAGATGATACTATACAATCAGATGGTGAAGGTAAGTTAAATGAAAAGAGATCACCAATACTTCAAGTAGAGCAAGAACCTGAAGTGCAAGAAGATCTAATACAATTTGAACAGATTGGACCAATTAGGACTGAACAAGAACCAATTAATGAAATCACACCTATTAAAAAGCAATCAAATGATAGAAATCCTAACATTACTTTAGCAATTTGCTGCTTAGCAGCATGTTGTTTTATTGCAGCAGCAGATAAGGAATCAGGAATGTTATTCTTAGCAGGGATAACATTCCTTATTGCAGCTATAGTAATTGAATGGCAGACACCTCCTCCTTCAAGAGAATTAATATACCCTAGTTCTAGCCCTTTTATTGATGATAAAGCAGTGGCAAAAACTTAAATATGTGTTACTTATAATGAACAAGAAAATTGATCTATTGTTTAGTAATATAAAAGTTGTTATAATTTAGATATGTTTTAAGAGTGTTTAGTTGATGGGTGTTCAGTTGAATAGAATATTAGCTTGGATCGTGTTGCTAAGTTGGGTTTTGATTTCATGTCCTAGTAAAGCAGATTCATTAAGCAATGAGCTACCAGATATAAAAGAAAGTGTGAAGAATTTTATTTCTTCATTTTCACTCAAGGATACTGTAGAAAATATAAGCCCTTCAGGGATCATAGGGTTATGTATAGCTGCAGTGGTGCTTGCAATAATCTTTAGGGGTCTAATTTTCATTGTTATAATGTTTTGTGTACTAGTTATGATGTTTGGCAGCACAGAAAAAGTAATAGATTACGTAAAGGAAAATTTTGATTTTTCAAAAAACATAGATTTGGGCAAGGATATATTAAAGCCACAAGAAAAAGAGAGCGACAAGAAGACTAGTTGGTCATAGCATTTTTATATTTTTTCATTATATTTATTAAATATATATAATATGCTGTATGAAGTTAAAAGCATCTAAAATTGACCATAAATTTGAGAAAAAAAATGGTTCAGCATTATTAGAAAATATCGATTTAGATTTTGTTCCTTATGCTTGTCACTACGACGAAGATGTTATCCTTACTAAGCAGGGAGAGTTATTAAAGATAATTAAATTAGAAGATTATTCTACCACTGATAACTACAGCGATCTCAGAACTGAAATTAGAAAAAGTATTTCAAAAAATATTGATAGCCCTTATTTTACAGTTTGGATTCATACTCTAAGAAAAAGGAATAAATTGGCTTTAAAGTGGAGCAAAACTCAAGATTTTTCAGATATGTTGCATTCAGCATGGCTTAGTAGATTAACAGATAGCAAATTACGGTATATAAATGAGCTGTATATTGTGATATTGCTCGGTGACTTTGGCAAGCACGCTAGTAAGTCATTATTCTTTGGTAAGCTAAAGAATAAGCAGAAGATCTCTTTACGTGAAAATCATAAGAAATTAGAACAGGTAGTTGATTTAATTT
Source organism: Wolbachia endosymbiont of Ctenocephalides orientis (assembly GCA_028571345.1). Lineage (GTDB taxonomy): Bacteria > Pseudomonadota > Alphaproteobacteria > Rickettsiales > Anaplasmataceae > Wolbachia. The sequence continues at coordinate 474,726 of CP116769.1, read as the reverse complement.
ACGCTGATTTAAAGCCATTTGGTGCTAAAAAACTTGGAATTAGAGTTCATGAAGGTGAAATGTACTCTGAAATGATAGAGTTTCTACATTATCTTGTAACATTAACACATAAGGATTATCCAGTAGATGAAAGAGACTTGTCTCAACACATCAGAAATTTAAAAATAGCATTTGGTTTTAATATATTTAAAACAGTCTTTGAAAATCAGCAAAAATTTGGTGCTGTGTTTAGCATCAAAGAATACAGAGAAATTCCCTTGGGAGACGTAGATAGATGTTTGCAGCTTAATTCTGAATTTATCATTACAGAGATAATGATATTTTCCACTAATGGTAAGGCAGTAAAAGGATTTAATAAACAAATCAATATGTTGAGAATTAGTGAGGGTAACACTTTGCTTCAAAATTCAGGAATAGCAGAGGCTGCAGAATCTGAAAAGTCACCTGGTACAAATATATGCCAGCAGAAAATTATTTTCACAGTATTTGCAGAAGAAAGAGGTGCACTTTCTGAAAGTATTAATAACCTTTCATCTATAATGTCATTAATTGGTTTAATGATGTTTAGGACTGATCTTCATATGGAGAATCATTTTTGGGCAAAACTTCCTGGCAATTTTATTTTTGTTACCCAGCCAAAAAATATTCTAACAAAATATGCTTCTAGTTTTGCTATGCTACATGATTTTACTTCAGGAACATTAAAAGGAGGAAGATGGAAAGAAGCGATAACAGTATTTTTCTCGAGTGAAAATAACCCTTACTTTTTTAACTTTCACGGGAAGAAAAGTAACGGACACACTACAATACTTGGTGCTCCAAATTCTGGAAGGACGTCACTTATTAACTTTTTGTTATCCGAGTCAAGAAAATTCAACCCTAGGATTGTCGTATTGGATAACACTGGAAAATCGATAATTTTTACCAAAGCAGTGAAAGGTAAATATTACATAGTTGATCCAAAATATAAAGATAAGAGCTTAAAATTTAATCCACTCAATGTTGAAGATAACGCCCCTAATCGCAGTATGTTGGTCGAGCTTATTAAGAGAATGGTAAATGATACAAGTGCAGTAGATATAGAAGACAATATAAAAAAGGTTGTAGACTCTATATTTGCAATACCAAAGGAATCACGTTCTATGTCTCAGATTTCTGAAGTGCTCATTTTATTAGGTGGAAAGATAAGCAAGTGGTGCGGTGACGGTGAATTTGCTTATTTGTTCCAAGATAATGATGGAGAAGATATTAATTGGGAAGCAAAAATTATATCAATCAATACCGCGAATTTGACAAAGCAAAAAGAATGCATGTCCGTGGTACTTTACTATTTTTTATACTCTTTTGAGTCAAGATGTGATGGTTCACCTGCAATACTTGTTTTGGATGAAGCATGGGAAATAAGCAATATTTTTTCTACGGAAGAGGATTTTGATAACTGGATGCAAAGAATGACGGAATTAAATGTTGTGGTAATACTAAGCACAGAAAATTTAAACCTAGCATTTGCAAGCAAATTTACCCAATATTTAGACAAGCACATCGATACAAGAATTTTAATGCCTAATATTAATGCAAATAGGTTATATATGAAGGCGTTTTCTTTATCTAAAGAGGAATTGAATATAATCCTTCAAACACCTACTCAGAAGGGGTTGTTTTTAATAAAACAATATAAAGGGTTAGTAACTCTAAATTTGGATTTAAAAGATATGCAAGAAATACACGTTCTTTCAGCTAATCAAGAGACTATAAAATACATGTATGAAGCAATAAAAGAGAAAGGAGAAGAAGTTAATCAATGGTTACCGGTGTTTTATGAAAAATGCAAGCTTAGTTTTTTATTGATACTCTGTTTAATATTTAGTTTTCCATATCAAGGGAATGCTGACTGCCCCTCTCTTGCACGGACTAATACCGGAGCTGAAGTTGCAGCCAGTAAAACTGGACAAGGTGCTCTGAAAATTTTTAGTCTTGGTTTTGCTGGAAGTCTTGCCGTTGATGAAAAATTATATCATTACATTAGGGTAAACACAATAAGAGACCAAGGTGTTGAGGGTTACTTCAATCCAAAGATTCAAGTCTGTGATTATGAAGGTGGTAATTGTTATGATCTATATAGCGGAACTTCTTGTCGCCAAATATATGGAACACAAAGTACAGGAGCTGGAATTTCTGCTGCGGTTTTTATTGACTGGGAAGGAGATAGGATGCTTGAAGAAGGTCAAATTCGAGGGGGAATTGCAAAAGGACTTACATGGGAATGGGCAAATGGAGTAACACAAGAGGAACAAGAAAAATTTGCTAATTCTCCTAAGATATGTGCTTGTAGCCAGAAAGGGGCGTGTATGAGAGGTGTTTCTGCATACTTTGCTAGAGTAGATCAAGGAGCAAATATTTTTTATCCTGGTGAAATGGAAAATGTTTGTGATACTTGTACATGGGGAAGTAGGGGACAGCAAAAAATAAAATGCGCTCCTATTCAACTTGCACCTGGCCCACCTCCCTTTTGTAAACAGCTTGAAATGTCGCCTACACAAGTGAGGATTGTGCCTATAGCAGATAAAGATAATGATTATTTTGATTCCAGAGTAAAAGTAATAGTTGGCAATCTACAAGATGATAGCATTGAAAGCAGATTAGACTTTCCTGATCAATATGGAAAAGATAATGCTAAAGAGCACTCTGTTTTAGGAGAAGGCGGCGTTACACATTATTTTAAGACTTATAGAGAAAAAAATAAGCTTTATGCTGAATATCACGGAACTAAAGGCATCGACGAAAGTAAGAATTTACAATTCAGTCGTTGTTTTCCTGCACCACATGCTCCAGCGCCTACAATAGTTGAAATAGTAAAAGACCAAGGTGGAAACTCAAGCAATACATTAAGAATAAAAATGAAGATGGGCAACAATACCTGCGGAACAGTACGTGGAAAGTATAGTGATGGTTTCTGTACTTTTGATATCAATAACTCTGTAAAGCACATTGGCCCATTATTTTTTAAAGTAGTAAAACCGGTCATAAAACAAATTGCCGCTGACACAAGCAGCAGTGGAATGTTAGAAAAAATATTAAGCAATAATGAGCAGTTTAAAATTCTAAAAGAGTATAAATGTACTCCTGATATTTTAATAGAATGTTCTGATAGTTATGCTCTCAAGGATTTTGGCAAAGAGCAGTTAAAAAAATGCAAACTTGATAATTTAGGACAACCAGAAGTAGAAGTGAAATATGAAGAAAATCTCAAGAGCAAAATGCTTTGCCTTTCCGGCTGGAAGGCAGATCCAGAAGAGTTTTTTTTGGAAAGAGGAAATGAAATTATATCACTCAAATCAATAGGTGCACAATATACTGAATATAACGCTGTTTTCTCAAAGGAATCAAAGAAATTTCATTATTTTCCTTCTAATAAAGTAGTTGATATTTTAGGAAGATTTGATCAGAGGGAATTGGACGAAATTGTATTCAATAAACAAGGATATATATCCATTTCTAAGATAAATGAAGGAAAAAGCCATTGCACTGTGGATGAGGATAAAAAATTACTCATAAAGCAGGACTGGAGTCATTGCAAGTTAGCATATGAATTGACAGATGGAGAGTATAAAGATCCAAATCCATGTAATGAAGATGAAGATGGTTGCGTTTGCTCTAATGGTCAATGCAGTCGCTCTACGCAATATGAGAATAAGAAAGATAATAAGCCATTTTATTTAAGATATGAGGAAGCATCTTATAAAGATGAGAATGGTAAAATACAAAAAGGTATACGATTAAAAGATCAATTAACAAAAGTAAATAAATCTGAAGTCTTTTATGCAAATAAATTATGTAGGTTTGACCTATCGGGCTTAACAGAAAATTTGAAGAAAATAATTGAAACACAGCTTAAGCATAAGAAGGAAACATTGGAAAATGAGCTACAGAAACCTTATGACCTTGGAGATGGTTATACAGATGATTTATCAGTATACGATTATGTTGAAATAGAAGCATGGGGAGGTGGTGAAGCAGGTCATATTAGAGGCAAAGCTAGCTCTAGAGAAACCAGATCAGGGATGCCTGGAGATTATATAAAAGCTAAGTTAAAAGTTGACTCTAGATACCCTATTATCCGTGTTAAGGTAACAGAGGGAGGTGGCGGTCAGGAAGGTTATGAACCAAATAAAGATGGAGGCCCAACCCTAGTAGAGATGTGTAATTTACAAAAACAAGACTGCCAGCCATTAGTTACCGTTGCAGGTGGAGGTAAGCACAGGACATATGGGGGAAAAAAATATAAAGAAACAAAAGTTCATAGAAATTTAGTGCAAGGAGAAACTCAAGAAATAAAAATTGCCAAAGTAGAACATACTAAAGATAAAGATAAGCAAGTAGCTTATATAGAAAATGGTCAAATAAAATACGAATCAATGAGATGTGATAACTTAGACAGTAATAACGTGAATAGTAGTGGTAAGCACGGTGCAGGTGGATGTATTGACCAAAATGGTAGTGGTAAAAATTACAGTAAGGGTGCACCTGGTTATGCAAGGATTAAACCTATACTAGGTGAAATTACCGGAAGTAAAGTAGATAGTCTTATTGAGGAAATGATAAAAGATTCAAGCAGTATTAATAAAAGTATTAATAACCAATTAATAGAGACTCTTGATCCTGGTGTCAGGAATACAATTAAAGACAAGATTACAACAGAATTATTAGGACAATAAATTAAATTATACTAGGTTCTGTGAACAAAATTTCAAATTAACCATGTGAAGAGTACCTGAAAAGTTCAAAGAACCCATAAAACCACAGCTAGACAAATGTATGCGCTATAAAGTGCTGAGTGCTGTAAGTTTTTATTTTCATAAAATTAGTATGATTATTATCTTTTTAGTATTTTCTAAAATTCAATAAAAATGATTAATAATCAAGGTACAAAAAAATGTAACAGACCGTAATGAAAAAATTCTTGCTGCTTGTAGTTTTAGCTTTATTTTTTGCATTTGATGCAAACGCTAATGGTTCGCCATTTTCACCTCCTGATTCAACATTTTATAAGTCTAAAGTAACGGATGAAACAGAATGGGTGATGTGTCATATGATTTACTATCTTCATAATATAGGTGGGCCAATAATTACACTAGTGATAATTGGCGCATCTTTGCTCTCAATATTTGGCGGAATGTCCTGGCCTGTGCTTTTTGCACTTGGTACATTTACTACTGTATTTTTTGGTGCGAGTACAATTCTACAATCGATAGTACCAGGAACACATAAGTGTGGCGCTGAGAATTGGGATGTATCAGTTGTACCTATTCCACTAAGTCTTTTAGCTAGAAAATCTGGAATATTTTCTTGGTTTTGGTAAAATAGACCTTGTATCTTGTCAAAAGCATCTGGTGTTTTAAGCTTAAGCATTAGATGGAGAAGGAAGGTACTTTGAAATAGACCTTAGATATAAAATCTGTGCAAGAGATAAGAGCTTTCTTCTCAAAAGTAGAGGCTGGACGGTATCTTAGAAAGGCCTAAAATTCTGTATTCACAAAGTTATTAGCCTTACTTTTCATTTTTAATAGTAATGCATGGAGTTACATATGATCAGCAATTTTTTGGGCATAGATATTTCAAAAGAACGTTTTGATGTTTTTCTTTCATTCGTAAGCACAAAAGGAAAACGCAAAACTAGAAAAAGGAGTTTTAAAAACGATGATAATGGGTTTCAAGGTCTGCTGGACTTCTTACAAAAACATAACGTAGAAGAAGTGAGAGCCTGCAGGAAGCTGCTGACTGCTACAGTGAAGCTTTGGCTGAATTTCTACACAATGCTGGACATTTTGTTAGTGTAATAAATCCCTATTGCATAAAATCTTATGCAAGGAGTAAGCTTATACGACAAAAGAACAACCAGACTGATGCAGAGATTATAGCAGATTATTGCCAAAGACAGGAACCTTCTCGTTGGACGCCACCTTCTCATGAAAAGAAAAAATTAAAGCATCTTTATCGTTGCTCAAATGCGTTAAAAGATGAATTAACATTAGCAAACAATCATCTAGAAAAAAAAGAAAGACTGCCTGAGGAAGTTGTAAATGCTTGGGAAAATCTAGCAATGAACATAGAACAATCAATAGAAACAATAAAAAACTCCATATGTGAATTTTTAAAACAATACAAAGAGTTGTTGGAAGATCTTCAACTCTTACTGACTATTCCAGGAATAGGAGAAGAATCAGCACTATTTTAGCTGAAATTCCTGACATAAAAGCTTTTGTAAATGACAGGCAATTGGCGGCATATGCTGGCACTATACCACAAAATATAACATCAGGTTCATCTGTACATGCAAAGCCTAGATTAAGTAAATCAGGCTCACAGATATTACGCAAGGTGATTTACTTTCCTGCCATAGTAGCTAAAAATCACAATCCTATTATCATGACCTTTTGTAAAAGGTTAAAAGAGAAAAGCAGGCATAATATGGCCGTTGTGGGAGCTGCAATGCGTAAGTTGCTCCATATTGTTTTTGGCGTTTTAAGTTCAAAAAAGGCCTTTGATCCAGATCATATAAAGAACTATAGAGCTAGAAGATCAGCTGAAATTTAAGATCAAAAAATAATTCATTTTTCTTGTTGACTCGCAAGACGGTATCTCTTGCGTAATTACAGTACGAACATTGTACTTTATAAGCAATTCAGCTCAAAACACAGGATGTCATCCGGCTTTGTTGCATTGCTCAGGTAAAAAGAACTTGCAGTTACTGACGAAATTCACTATAAAATAGATATTTAATCTGTCAAAGGAAAAATATGCCAATCAAAATAAAAGTCAGTAACTGTTACGAATATAACAAACTTCTTCAAAAAAAGGAAATATTTTTCATTATGTCAACGACACCATAGAAAATTGGTACGAAAATAGTCCAAAAATGGCCGGTGAAAACAATATTTATAGCGATAAATCGTGATTTGATTCACATAATAACTTATTTATTTAGAATAGATCTGAGACAAACGGTAGAATTTATAGCAGGATACCTTGAGCAAGTAAGGAAAAGTTTGCAAGTTATCAGCTACTCACAGGCTTCCAGAAGATTTAAAAAGCTTAACATAAAAATTAATGATCGAAGATATGATAAAAATAATATAGAAAATATTGAGATTGCTATAGATAGCGCGAGCATTAGCATTTACAATAATACTCCCAAGCACAGCGGAGTAAACAGTAAAGATCGCAAATATCACTATCATGACCAAACAAGAAAACTTCTAAAGTCATATAATAAGCTCGGCGAGGATGGGCGACAGCTATGGAAAAGAGATGTAAATTATGGAAATAGAGCTTATGTAGAAGTTTTCTTCTGGCGGCTGAAAAGTATATTTGGGTTCAGTTTTAGGAACAAATCAGAGATCAATCGTGAGAAAGAACTGCTACTCAAATGCTATTTGCTGAATAAATTTACTGAAATAGGTATAGCTAAATTTGAGATAGCCTAGTGAATTTATTGCGTGTTACCTACTATCCACAGAGCGATGAAACAAAGCCGAATGACACCATAACGATTATTGAAAGTTAAGCCTGACCCATAACTTCTAATACTTTTTGACCTATTACTGCAGGAGTTTCTGCGGTTACAATTCCAGCGCTTTTCATAACCTCTAGCTTTGCACCAGCACTTCCTCCACTGGAGGAAATAATTGCTCCAGCGTGCCCCATACGTCTACCTGGAGGCGCTGTTTGCCCTGCTACAAAACCAACAATCGGCTTTTTAGTTTTCTCTGATTTTACAAAATTTGCTACATCTTCTTCCTCATTTCCACCTATTTCACCAATAACTACAATACCATGAGTATCGTCATCTTTTAGAAAGAGCTCCATACAATCAACAAATGTCATGCCGTGAACAGGATCTCCACCTATTCCTATGCATGTAGATTGACCAAGACCAACAGCAGTTGTTTGAGCCACTGCTTCATAAGTTAAAGTTCCAGAACGAGACATAATCCCTATATGTCCACACTTATGAATATGCCCAGGCATAATTCCTATCTTACATTCCTCAGGCGTGATAATTCCAGGGCAGTTAGGGCCAATTAATCGACTATTTGAATCAATAAGCGCACGCTTAACTTTCACCATATCAAGTATAGGAATGCCCTCTGTGATACAAACTATCAACTCTATTTTTGCATCTATTGCTTCAAGTATCGCGTCTGCAGCAAATTTAGCTGGTACGTATATTACAGTGGCATTTGCATCAGTTCTTTCTTTAGCTTCTGCTACAGTGTTAAAAACTGGCAAGCCAAGGTGAGTGCTACCACCCTTTTTAGGAGTCACCCCACCAACCATAAGAGTTCCATAACTAATCGCCTGCTCTGAATGAAACGTACCCTGTGCACCAGTGAATCCCTGACATATTAATCTTGTATTCTTATTTACTAAAACGGACATGTTCTACTTTACCTCTTTTACAATCTTCTGTGCAGCATCACTCAGCTCATCTGCAGCAATAATATTCAATCCTGATTCTTCTAATATCTTTTTCCCTTCTTCGAAATTTGTACCAGATAATCTAACTACTAAAGGAACTTCAATGCTCATTTCTTTTTCAGCTTTAACAATGCCGCTTGCGATGATATCACAACGCATTATACCACCAAATATATTAACCAAAATTCCTTTTACGTTACTATCAGATAATATGATTTTAAACGCTTCAGTTACAGTCTCTTTGCTTGCTCCACCACCAACATCTAAAAAGTTGGCTGGCTCCGCTCCATAGTATTTTATTATGTCCATTGTTGCCATGGCAAGACCTGCACCATTTACCATACATCCAATGTTACCATCCATTTTGATATAGCTTAATCCATATTTTGAGGCTTCTATCTCCTCTTTTACTTCTTCATCGTAGTCACGAAGTTCTAAAATTTCTGGATGACGATATAAAGCATTGTCATCAAAGTTGATTTTAGCATCCAATGCAATAAAATCTCCAGAATTTGTCTCAACCAATGGATTAATTTCAATTTGATTAGCATCAGTTGCAATAAACGCAGCATATATATTTTTTGCAACATCTTTTATCTTTTCTATTTTCCCTGCATCAAGGTCAAAGTTCGATTTTAATATACTACTATCAAAACTAGTAAAACCAGTAGCGGGATCTATATCAATTTTCACAATTTTTCCAGGAGAATTTTTTGCCACTTCTTCAATATCCATCCCACCTTCTGACGAGAATATAAAAGTTGGTCTACTTAACCTTGGATCAATTACTAAACTTAAGTAATATTCCTCTTTAATACTTGAACCTTCTTCGATGCAAACTCTTCTTACTTTTTGTCCACTTGGACCTGTTTGATGAGTTATCAAAGTCATACCCAGCATATTTTTTGTAAATTGCTGCGCTTCCTCGATTGACTTTGCGAGCTTGACGCCGCCTGCTTTACCTCTTCCACCCGCATGAATTTGAGCTTTTACTGCAAGTATATCAGACTTTAACTGATTTACTTGTAACTTTACTTCATCTTCTGATGTAACAGTAAAACCCTTTGGTACTGGAACATGAAACTTATGCAAAATCTCCTTTGCTTGATACTCGTGAATATTCATAAAATAACCAATAATAAACTATTAGAACTACCAACCGTAACGTTGCCTTCTACAATCTTGTTGATGCCTCTTTTTCCTAGCTTCGGCTTTCTTTTTTGCTGTCTTTTCTGATTTTTTTTCATGATATTGCTTTTTCATTTTTAGCCCTTTCCCTTCCTTTTGAATCATTTTCTTTAATACTGGAAGAGCCCTGTCTACATCACCATGATGAACTGATACTTCAATCAAATTCTACACCTCCGTTTTGTCAAAGATTTATTTATAAATTAGAAAATTAACATTGTCAATTACTTTATAAATTCAAGCACTTGAATATAACAATTCTTAGAGATTTTAATTACGAAAGCTTTAATTGAATCGGGGCGGAGAGATTTGAACTCCCGACCCCTTGGTCCCAAACCAAGTGCGCTACCAGGCTGCGCCACGCCCCGACCTTTTTGTTCATGATATCAATAACTAATAAAAAGTGCAAGATTCATTTATTATCAATTGATACAATCTTAAAAATTTTATATCCTCTGCCAGAGTTTGTATTTTACATCTTTGTTCAGCAATTTCCCATAGATAGCATTAGATAGTGCATAAAAAAATTTGACGTTGTGATTGATGTAACCCAATATTTATATTAATCTGTAAGTTGTAATTTATGCATGATCGATTTAGGCAAATGAAAGAGGAGCTCATTAAGCTGCAAAATCAAATAAATTACCATAACGTTTTATATTACCAGAAAGATAATCCTGAAATTACTGATGCTGAATATGATGAGCTTAAGCATAAGGTTGCTGAAATAGAAAAACAACTGCCAGAAGTCGATAAAGCACAAGAGAGCGTTGGTGCAGCACCTGATGAAAGGTTTTCTAAAGTAACACACCAAGAACCCATGCTTTCTCTTGAGAACACTTATGATGAAGAAGGAGTAGAAAGGTTTTTATCTAAGGTAAAAAGGTTTTTAAATGCGGACCTAATAGAAATATTATGTGAGCTAAAAATTGATGGATTGTCATTTTCTGCGATTTATGAAGATGGTAGGTTTATTAAGGCTGCAACAAGAGGTAATGGCTTTGTGGGAGAGAATGTAACGCATAATGTTGCAACAATAAAGGACTTTCCTAAGATTTTACAGAATGTGCGAGGTAGATTAGAAATTAGAGGAGAAATATATATTAGTAACAGTGATTTTTTGAAATTCAATGAAACTAATGAATTTGCTAACCCACGCAATGCAGCTGCTGGCTCTCTACGGCAATTAGACTCAAGCGTTACAGCTAGCAGGCCACTGAAATATTTTGCATATTTTCTTCTTGGTGCAGAAGATGAGAGTCAAGGTAGTGTATTAAGTAAACTTAAAGCACTAGGCTTTTGCGTAAATGAGCATAGCTTCTTAGCTAAAAACTTGAATGAAATGCTTAAATTTTATGATGAAGCTTATAATTATCGTTATGATTTGGACTACGATATTGATGGAGTAGTTTTTAAAGTGAACGATTTCGTACTACAAAACCGTTTGGGAAATACTAACAGGGCACCACGCTCTGCACTTGCATATAAATTTCCTGCAAGATGTGCAAAAACGAAATTGAATAGAATATTTATACAAGTTGGCAGAACAGGAGTTTTAACTCCTGTTGCAAATTTAGTCCCAGTCAACGTTGGTGGAGTGCTGGTTAGTAGAGCAAGTTTGCATAATAAAGATGAGATAAAGCGTAAAGATATAAGAGAAGGTGATATTGTAACAATTAAAAGAGCAGGTGATGTAATACCCCAGGTTATCGAGGTGGATAAAGATTCGCGTTCTGTAGATTCAGCTGAATTCTTATTTCCTGAAACATGCCCTGAGTGTGGTAGCACAGTAAGTCAAATTGAAGGAGAGGCAGCCATAAGATGCTCTGGAGAATTTATCTGCAAAGCTCAGATAATAGAAAAACTAAAGCACTTTTTATCTAAAGATGCCTTCGACATTGATGGGCTCGGTGAGAAGCAGATAAGGTTTTTTTATGACCTTGGCCTGATAAGGCAAATCCCTGATATCTTTACTTTAGAAAAGAAATTAAATGAATTTAATCTGCAAGATCAAGATCGCTGGGGAGAAAAATCAATAACCAATTTATTGGATTCAATACAAAACAGAAGAACAATAGCTCTGGATCGATTTATATTTTCCTTAGGTATTAGATTTATCGGTCAAGGAGCGGCTAAAATGCTTGCAAATTATTATACATCTTACGATTACTGGTACAGCTCTATGACTAGATTAAAGAATAATAAGGAGGTTTTTTCTGAACTGGAAGGCATAGATGGTATTGGAAAAAAAATGTCCGAATCGCTAAAACTGTTTTTCTCAGAGGAGCGCAATATACAAGGAATAAATGACCTTGCTGGTCATCTAAAAATTCTTTCAGTTAAAATCAATTCTACTAATTCTACTTTGAGCAACAAAATTGTAGTGTTTACTGGAACGTCACTGACCATGAGCAGACGTGAGGCAAAGGTAAGAGCTGAATCTCTTGGTGCAAAAGTCAGCTCCAATCTTTCTACAAAAACCGACTACCTAATTGTTGGAAAAAAGCCAGGACCAAAATACAAAAAAGCGTTAGAATTAGGTGTGGAAATTTTGACTGAGGATCAGTGGAATGAAAGAATTAATGACAATAACTTAACAAAAAAATGATAGACTCTCCATGAAGTGGTCTGTTTAGCATAATTTAGCTTATATGAAATTTTATCCCAGAGTTTAGTTTTAAAGGAAATCAATAGATCCCTTGCATAACTATATATTAAAGGTTGTATAGCTCTTCTTATAATAGTAGAGAAGATGAAAGAAAAGCTATACTATATGCTGCTGGCACTTTATCCTCCTAAATCCTTATCTTATCTTGTATCTTGTAAAAAGCATCTAATGTTTTAAGCTTAAGCATTAGGTGGAGAAGGGAAGAACTCTGAGTCGTAACTTAGATATAAAATCTGTTAACAAGATAAGAGTTCCCTTCTCAAAAGTATAGGCTGGACGGTATCTTAGAAAGACCTCAATGGTTCTAATTCTGTATTCACAAGGTAAGCCTTACTTTTCATTTTAAATAGTAACGTATGGAGTTATATATGATAACAACTTTCTTGGTATAGATGTTTCAAAAGAACGCTTTGATGTTTTTCTTTCGTTTATAAGTAAAAAAGGAAAACGTGAAGCTAGGAAAAGGAAATTTAAAATGATGATACTGGATTTCAAGGTCTGCTGGACTTTCTACAAAAACATAACGTAGAAGAAGTAAAAGCTTTCATGGAATACACTGGTTGTTATAGTGAAGCTTTGGCTGAATTCCTTTACAACGCCGGATATTTTGTTAGTGTTGTAAACCCAGCTCTCATAAGTTTTTATGCAAAAAGTAAGCTTGCACGGCAAAAGAATGACTAGTCTGATGCAGAGATTATTGCAGATTATTGTCAAAGACAGGAACCTTCTCATTGGGCACCACCTCCTCCTGAAAAGAGAAAATTAAAACATCTTTATCGTTGTTCAGATGCGTCAAAAGATAAATTAACATTAGTAAATAATCATTTGGAAAAGAAAGAGAGACTGCCTGAAGAAGTTGTAAATGTTTGGGAAAACCTAGCAATGACCATAGAACAATCAATAGAAACAATAAAAAACTCCACGCGTGAACTATTAGAACAACACAAAGAATTGTTGGAAGATTTTTAATTCCTATTGACTATTCCAGGAATAGGAGAGGAATCAGCAATAGCTATTTTAGCTGAAATTCCTGATATAAAAGCCTTTATAAATGCTAGACAATTAGCAGCATATTCAGGAACTATACCAAAAAATATTACATCAGGTTCATCTGTATATGCCAAGCCTGGGCTAAGTAAATCAGGTTCACGGACATTGCGTAAGGCTCTTTATTTTCCTGCTATAGTAGCTAAAAATCACAACCCTATTATTAAGACTTACTGCGAAAGGTTGAAGGAAAAAGGCAAGCATAATATGGCCGTTGTGGGAGCTGCAATGCGTAAATTACTCAATATAGTTTTTGGTGTTTTAAGTTCAAGGAAGGCTTTTAATCCAGATCATATAAAGAACTATAGAGTTAGGAGGTTTACTGAAGCTTAAAAGGAAACGTCCAAAAATGCGAGTTCTAGATTAAAAGGTTAAAGTTTATGATACTACTGTACAGAATTTATCTATTGCTTTTTGATTACATTCAATCATCATTTGTGCTTCTTTTTTAAACACTTGATATTTTCGTATGTTGTATTGTCATCTCCGTTGATGCTATTTTTAGCTGCGATTGAATTCTGATATAGCTATTGTTAATAATCTGGTCTAGCTGATAATTTACACAATCTAGTCCAGAGGCAAACATTACGTTTATCAATGGCTTAATCCAGGATATTTTGCCAAATCTTTTCAATCTGAGGTATTTAATGGAATGAGACGATCTGCCAGTACCGATGGACAGAAGTACTACATCATCGTTAGGAAATAGCTTTCTGCTGCTTGCATAGCTACATGCTGCTGTATTATTGGCAAAAACTCCTCCATCTATTAATACCATTTCCTTTTGGTTGACTTTTAAATATTTAGGTGCAAAGTAAGTAGGTGTTGCAGTTGCTGCTCTTAATACATCCCTTAATTTAATAAAATTTCTATCCTCTTTCCAACTTTTGAAGAAAAATGGGCAGTTATTGTGAATATCGTAACTCGTAATCAACACATTACTTAAAGTGTTTTTAAGGATATCATCGCCAAAATATTTATGAAGTACATACTCAATATTTTCACTGGGGTATTGTGCACCGTTAATCCAAGAAAATATTGATTTTCTTAGAAATGAAGACTTAAAAATATAAGGTCCGTACTCCTGATAAAGATTAACCACGTCATCAGCTGAATATTGTAGCTTTCCTTTGCTATCTTTTTTACATAGTCCTGCTACAATAGTACCACCAGTTGAAGTACCCACCAATAAATCAAAAATTTGAGAAATAGGTTTACCCGTTTTTTCTCTATTCCGGATAATATCATTGCTGGAATAATTCCTCTTATTCCACCACCATCAATTGAGAGAATATATTTTGTCATTTGTACTAAACTTTAGATGTTCTTGAGTATCTTTATTACCTGGTTACTCAAAATTGTTGCTTGTTTTATAAGAGATAGATTCGCTGAACGTATAACTGATGCACTGCCTCTCACATTGACTTTAACAGAGTTGCTTAGTAACTTTGTAAAACAATTCTCATAAAATAAGAAGGCACAGTAAAAAATCAGTGTAACTGTTTATAAGTACGCCACACAAACTGAAAGTACTTATACACAGTTACACTGATTTATAGAAGGTATCAGCCTAAATTAAAACTTTTTGTTACTTTTTATTCTTTTTAGTTAAATAATTTGTTGACAATAAAGACGGTATCTTGTTAGACTCACCGCCTTTATCAATATCACCTTCCTTTATCTCTCTTTCGCTTGCTTTTTTTATTTTATTTTTAATAGTTTCAATATCACATCGTTCAATCTCCTCTGATGTAATATAAAAAGACTCTGCAATTTGTTGATATGCAATTTGACAATCTCCTCTATGGACTATGCACGAAGCAATAGAATCAGATATTTCATTTGCAGCTTGCTCATGCATAGCACAAACTAAAAGAAAAGATAGATCAAAAGATCCGCTATACTCAATGTGAAATTGTTGCTTTATTAACTAAGAAATTTGGTTTTTTATATCCATAAGAAAACTCCCAGTAAAAATTTAAAATAGGGCAAGTATGTACACTACAACACAATTATACCATGTTTTAACTTCAATTCAAAACATTCAATAACGTAAATTATATTATTTCAGCTGTCTTTAATAAGATAATAATCAATATAGATACGATTATCAAAGCTGCCTATCTCTTGTCTTTTAGAAATGCGCTTTTCTTCAATTTGTTCTATTGAGAGTCCACTTTCTTTGCCTAGTGCATGTATAACTTCAACTAAATCAGCTAGCTCTTCAAGGGTTTCATCTGGAGTTTTAGAGGCAATAACTTCCTTTGCTTCTTCTAAAAGCTTATTTTTGAGACGTTCAACGTATTCATCTTTTTCCATTATTCTATAATAAACAACCATTCCATGGGAGCGCATAATTTCAGGTGTATGATCACGAACCAATTTATCAATCTTAAAACAATTTTCTTTATTCATAATATTTCCTTTTACAAATATCAAAACTTCATTTGGCTAAATCAAACTGTAACTTTTGACTTTACCCAATTGTATAATTTGCTTATTTTACCCTCTTGGCCAAATATCCCAGAATTAGTTCTATAAAAAGTGTCAATTATCAGCTTTATAGAGCCTGAAGCAGACGAGAACATAGGGTTTTTGTCATATTCACCGTCAAGACCACTGAGTGATTCAGGATATCCAATACGGACTTGCTTATTAAATATATAGCCTGCAATTTCCTTCATGCTCGCTAATTGACTCGTTCCTCCTGTGATCACTACTTTATTAATTGGATCTTTTTGCTCCTGAAATTGTTCTCTTACCATTTCAAGTATTTCCTCAACTCTTGGCCTTATGATGTTAATGAGTTCAGACTTTAACACTTGAGTAGGTTCGTCACTTTCATTATTTTCAACTGTAATATATTCATCCTCATCAATCGAAGTAACAATTGTGCTTCCATATAGTATTTTTATACGTTCTGCATTTTCTATGCTTGTACATAGCCCATAAGCAACATCTCGAGTGATGTGAGTGCCACCAATAGGAATACTGTTTGCATATATAAGTTTTTCTCTTTTAAAAATTCCAATTGACGTGCATCCGCCTCCTATGTCAACTATTGCAGTACCTAGCTCTTTCTCATCTGCGCTAAGGCATGAGAGCCCAGAAGAATAGGCAGAGGCAATACAACCTGCCATACTTAATCCGCCATTATTTGCTATACAATTTTCAAGATTAGTTAATGCAGGACGTGAAGCAGTAACAACATTAACATCAACAGATAGTTTTTTTCCGTATAATCCACTAACCTCTTTTATGTCACTCATGTCGTCTAAGTGATATTTTAGTGGTATATTGTGAATTATAACATTTTCTTCAATATATTTTTCGAATGTTTGAAAAACTACGCGTTTTATATCTCGATCAGAGATTTCATGATTAGACGCTATGATTTCATTGTAGACATTAAAAGATGAGATATTGCAACCAGAGAAATTTACATATATCTGATCTATTGTTTCTCCTGACACTTGTTCAGCTAATCCTATAGTCGATGAAATAGAATAGATTGCCTGCTTTGCATTTACTATTGAGCCTCCGTTTATACCTTCTGCAACCTTATAACCTGTACCTGCTATTTTACAACTAAAGTTTCCATTAATTTTTACAATTAAACAAATAATCTTTGTTGTACCTACATCCAGGACAGCGAAAACGTTCCTTTTTGGTTTTACTATTACTGCAGAATACATTCACTGACCTTATTACGTAATTTCATTTAAGTTAGACTTGCTTGACAAACCCCGTATTTCTACGGTAAATATGTAGCAACATTTTAATATACCTAGACAAAGTAAAAAAACAAAACATAAAACAAAATTTATGCCAAAATTACCAATTGTAATTGCTCCTGATGAAAGGTTAGTCACACGTGCAAGTGAAATAACAGACATAAACGATAAAGTTAAAGAATTAGTAAATAACATGTTCGAAACTGTAGATCATGCAAATGGTCTTGGTCTTGCTGCAGTACAAATTGGAGTGTTAAAGAGGGTTTTTATCATCTGCATACCACCTGAATATCAAGAAGAACAGCCAGGATATCAGTCAACAGGATCTTTTTGTATGATCAATCCAGAAATTACAGAATTGTCTGATGAGAAAGTAATTCTCACAGAGGGGTGTCTTTCAATTCCTGAACAAAGTCATGAGATTCAACGTCCAAAATATTTAACTGTGAAATATAAAGATCTAAACAATGAGGAAAAAATAGTAAAAGCAAAAGGCTGGCTCGCAAGATGTATTCAACATGAACTGGATCATCTAAATGGCATATTATATATTAGACATTTATCCAAACTGAAGTATGATATGGCTATAAAAAAAGCACAAAAAATTAAAAGGAACTATGAGCAATGAAGATTTAGAAACATTGAAATTCTATAGTGAAATTGGTGTTGATTGTACACTAGAAGAAGGTGAAGAGGAAGAAAAATTGGAAAGTAAGAAAGCTAATAAGTCAATACAGTCCTCTATAACCCAAGTGGTTGATGTTGAGTCCGAGAAAAAAGAGCAGCAATCCATGTTTCCAAGTGACTGGATAATTGAAGCAAGAAAGCTCGCAAGTAAATGCACTAGTGTTGATGGGCTAAGGAATGCAGTTAAGCTTTTTGCAGGATGTGAAATAAAAAAAACTGCTACTAATACTGTATTTTCAGATGGTAATCCAAATGCAAAAATTATGCTCATTGGTGAAGCCCCAGGGGCAAATGAAGATCTTCAAGGAATACCATTTTGCGGTGCAAGTGGAATGTTACTTGATAAAATGTTAAATGCAATTAATCTTGATCGCACAAAAGTATACATAAGCAATACTGTATTTTGGCGTCCACCTGGTAACAGAAAACCAACAGATCTAGAACTTGACATGTGCAGGCCGTTTGTAGAAAAGCACATTGCACTGGTTGAGCCGCAAATCTTAGTTTTAGTTGGAGGAATAGCTTGCTATAGCCTTCTTGATAACACAAAAACTATATCAAATTTACGTGGAAAGTTTTATACATATACTAATCAATACTTATCTAATCCAGTTACTATAGCCGCTATATTTCATCCGGCTTACTTATTGCGTCAACCTTTGCAAAAACGTTTAGCTTGGGAGGACTTAAAAAAGATTAGGGAATATATTGATAGTGCCAAATTTAGTTAGCTATATCACGCACATTTGCTGAAACTTTTTCTGTATCTTCTTTTGGAAGTGGAATCAGACCAAGTCTAAAGAGATATCCACTTTCAGTATTAATTGCATCTATAATTTCTCTAATAAATTCTTTCAGTCCATCAATAGTGTTAAGATGCTGTTTTTTTATATAAAGATATAAAGGCCTTGCTAATATATATTGTCCTGATGAGATATTTTCATAATTTGGTTCAATTCCTGCAATTGTGCTTCCTTGCATTTTATCTTGATTTCTCATTAAAAAGCTAAAGCTGAATATTCCCAAAGCATTTTTATTACTTTTTAATTTTTGTATTATGATGTTTTCATTAATTCCAACTTCTATATATCTTCCATCATCTCTTATGTTACTACATGCTTTTTTTCTTTCTTCTGTATTTTGATAAGTCTCTTTGAAAATCTTTGAATTCATGCATGAATATTGATCAAGCATGACAGAATTAATTAAAGTCTCATACGTACCTGTATTTTTATATGGACCATAAATCTCAATTTCTGTTTTTGGTAAACTTGGATTTATATCAGACCAAAACTTTTTACTGTTTTGCACTAGCTTATTATTTTCTTGAGAATATGCAGATAAGGTTTCAAATAAATCTTTTTTTGTGAAGTCAAATCTATAACTTTGATTTGAATTTGCAACGACAAGCCCGTCATAACCAATTATAATCTCTACTATTTCAGTAACTTTATTCCGCTCACATAATTCTCTTTCTACTTCTTTGATAGGCCGAGATGATGTAGTAATATCGGGTGTATCATTACCAATACCAGAGCAAAAAATTTTGAAACCTGATCCACTTCCTATTGACTCCACAACTGGAGTCTTAAAAGAAAATACACGATTAAATTCCTCGGCAATAAATGAGATAAAAGGAAAAACAGTGGAAGATCCAACAATTCTAATATACTTTCTTGCTTCAGCATTTGAAAGTGGCATAAATACTGTAAATATAAAAATCAGCAGGAAATTTCTAAGCATTACTTTTGACTAATTGTACAATCTCATTATTATAGCAAAAAAAAAACTGAAAAGGCCTAATTTTCTTTTCTTGTACAGTCAGACTCACAAAATTATAATAAAATCAGGCCCTTTCTAGTCAATTTCTCATTCTTCTATCAGAAAGTGGTTGTTGGGATAGTAGCTTCAGCGGTTTGTGCAGGCTGTTTAGTGTTTGGCTTGTTAATTTTACTACTAACTACTCCCTCACACATTTCCCAGCCTTTGCCTGTTGAAAGTCCAAACGCAAGTATGACCTTACCCAGAAAAAGTAGACAGGTAGTTAAGACGTTTTTGTCATGAAAATGATGGATCAAAAAGTTCAGGAATGCAATAGTTAATAGTAGAATGATGTCGTTATTTATTATAAAAAATTTCAATGTACTCAAATATGGCAGTTCTAGCTTGTTGAGCAGAATGTTGTGAAGTATCAATAAGTAGCTCTCTTTTGAGTGAGCTGAAAAAGCCTTCTGCAGGAGAATTATCATAACAACAACCTTTATGACTCATGCTAGATATGACATTTTTTGTATCCAGTAGATATTGATAATTTTTTGAAGTATATTGTGCCCCTTGATCGCTATGTAATAGTAGATTTGGTGGGTTTGCGCTTATTAACAGCTATCAACAAAGCATCCACAACTAGTTGTTTAGCCATTGTGTGGCTCATTGACCAACCAACTACCATGCGTGAATATAGGTCAATTATTGCTGCCAAGTATAGCCAACCTTCCTTGGTTTTTATATAAGTGATATCGGTTACCCACACTTTGTTTGGCTGATCAGTAGTGAAGTTTTGATCCAGGATATTTGGAGTTATAACCCTATTGTCTGTTTGCTGTTTTTTGACCTTGAATCTTCGTCTAAGCTTAGCTTGAATGCCATTTTTTTGCATTACATCTTGCACTGTTTTGATGTTATAATTTTTGCCTATTGCTTTCAATTCAGCATGAATTTTAGGAGCTATATACCTGCATTGCGGTGCTTGATATATTTTTTGAATATCTGCTAGAAGCTTCTCTCTTATTAATTCTTTATTGCTTTTCTCTTGAGTAACCCATTTATAATAACCACAAGCAGATACATTTAAAAACCTACATAATTCCTGTATTGAATAGTTGCTTCTATGCTTTTTTATAAAAGAATATTTTACTCCTTTTGGCTGGCAAAATATCCCAGGGCTTTTTTAAAATGTCTCTTTCCCTAGTTACTCTTGCTATTTCTTTCTTTAAATCAAACCTTTCTTTGTCATAAGGAGATAACTTTCCTTTGCCTGGAAATGCATCTGCTCCAGACATTTTTTCATTATATTTTCTTACCCATCTGCTTAATAAATCTCCACTCATACCTAAATCTCTTGCTATTTTTTGCTGGTTGACCTGTTTCTTTTACAAGTTTTATAGCTTCAATTTTAAATTCTGTCGTGTATTCTCTTCTTTTTGTTATGCCATACCTCTTTGAAATAATATTTTATTTTACTTCAAAAACGCCTTAACTACCTGTCTACTTTTTCTGGGTAAGGTCAGTTTTACCAAGGCCCATATCGTCGGCAATTATGCTGCCAAAACCTGCTTCTATATTCTGCATCAACCAACTAAACTCCCACTCTTGATACGGTCGTAGCTGTGCAGCTAAGTTGCTTGGTACCATAACAGGTTTATAAGTATTAAACTTATTGAATAAATCAGTCAGTTGCTTATCTAATGCTACTTTAGCCTCATCAAGCTCACCTGTTAGTGCAGCTTGCATAACCTCTGCCTGATTTAAACGATTCGGCAACTTATCAAGCTTTTTTAGGAAGGCTTCCATTTCTTTATCATCCAAGAGCACACACCGATCAACGATGCGCACAAGACTGCTTGAGTCTCTGATAAGCTTTTTAAACTCAGCAATACTTAATTTCCTATTACTTATTGCCACTTGCCAATCAAATTCCAGCAGGCTTTCAAGTGCTAAAAAGCTCACACAATCCTCATCTTTAGCAGACAAATTTAGATTCAATTCCGGGTTGAGAATTCTTTGTAAAGATTTTGGCAAAATCACAACTATGCCCATTACTTTCAGTACTGGTAAAATATCGAGGAATAGCGGTGCAAAGTCATCAAGATTGAAAATAATCCATTGATTGACCTCTCCAATTTTGGTATATACTCGAATAAAAGGGCAAGATCAGATAAAATACTCAATTTTAACTTTGTGTTTTGTTTGGAAAGCACTTTATTTAATTTGACTGTTGGCGTAGCATTATCTAGTGATATTCGTACATTAAGCTCGAATCCCTCGTGATAATCTTCTACCACCAGATAAATGGTGTACGTTCTATCTGTTAAATAAAGCCGTGATAGCCAAAGATTGATTGCTTGAGGTAGTTCATTATCGCTAATTCATCAAGCCTATATTGCTTATCGGTAAAAAATAACTCAAAAACGTACTTATTTTTGTATCTATCAAATGCTGTAGGCAAATTGTCTGTCATATACCCCAGAAAAATGAAAGACATAGCTATATTTACCTGCTCCTCTGAGCTCAAAGTAACACCCTTATACTGTACTAACTGTGATGGACACATAGATGATATTTTGTCATGGGTTTCTTTGACCGAAACGTTAAATAGCGCAGGAATCCATCTAATCATAAACTTATCTTGTGCATTCTGCAGCATTTGCGGTATTAAAGCTGACTTTTCCATGAGTACACGTGCAAATTGTGATATCATATGCATGAAGCGTAGCTCAGGATTAAGCTTATGCAGCATAGAGCTGGGAATATTATCTAAGAAGTATGCTAAAAATTTTGCTGAATGATAGTTTATAGTAAATGCACTCACCTCTCCAGTATAGATCTGCGTCAAGTTGTATTGACCATCAATAAATAGTTGAAAGGTTTTCCAATTCTCAATATTTCCCCATATTTTAGTAAATAGCTCCTCCTCAGATAACTTCTTTCTAGAAGATTGCAGACGGTACTCTTGCTTTCCCGTAGGGTACTTTTGCCAATGTTTATATACAACTTGTAAAATCTGATGAAAACTCCTTTCAAAAAAAGATGGACCGTCCTTTAGAACTTGGTTGATACAACTAGCAAGGCTTGGGATAATTGAAGAATCAATGTCTGCTTGCTTGAAAATTGTCTGTACTTTGGGTTGAGAACGTACCTTGAATAGGTCATCTATCTTTAAAATTTTCTGAGCATTTTCTTGCCTTTCCTTATCCAAGTTATCGATAATCGCTGATAAGTTACAATTATGAATTTGAAAGATCATAAAAGGGTTTTTATCAATTTCTGCAGCAATAAGATAGATAACAGCAGCAATGTGTTTACAAGGGATAACTGAATCAGGACAATTACATCTTGGATGTATTTCTCTTAATTTTGAAGGAAATAGTTTAATACCAGAACTGCTAAGCTCATCAAACAAGCTTACTGGTAATTGTTTTTTCATCAATTTAGATAATATAGCAGGAGAAGTTTCAATAATCTGAAGAATGGTCTGTTGTTCTGATTTACCAAACTCATTAAGTATAAATTCAACTTTATATGATTCACCTGAACCATAAACTTCGGCTATGATGATGTTACCATTAATTTTAATATTGGACACTCTTCCTGTATTGGCATAATTTCTACCACGCGACAGTCGATTGTTATCACTCATTCTATTGAGAAATTTAAGCCATCTTTCTCCCCACCATGTTTTTCCATACGTAGCCATAGTTTGCAAAAGCTATTTTCAAATACTTTACCTTATGCGCACATTTTTATAGTATGTCGAATTTTCCCTATATCCACCTTCTTTATTTGAATAAATTTTTTTGTGGTTTAGCTTGGCCATTATACTTCTTTTGAAACCTATTTATGGTAAGAAATTTTTAGGAGGAGTGCAAGCGAGCACCGCAGAATACTCGAATGTATTTGAGGAGCGTAGCTCAGCTTCGACAACAAGATTGCCATTAGAAATTGAGTTTCGAAAGAAGTCTATTTTTAATTGCAGTGAGTCGCTTGCCTCCCGCAATGCAAACAACTTTATCCCAGCTCCTTTAGACCCTACATCCATCAAATGTATCAACCATTTGCTGAGGAGCGTTTGGTTTTTGTGGTATTTCGCTCATCTTCTGTAGCATTTGAGGATGGGGTAATTAGCTTATTTAAAATTTCATCTCTTGGGCCAGCAGCGTATATGATACCATCGGACATTAAAATTACCTTATCAACCACAGATAACAATGGTAGCTTGTGAGTTATGATAACAGTAGTGGTATTTTGCTTCCTTGCAATATCAATTGCATTAACTAAACATGCCTCTCCATTGCTATCCAAATTCGCGTTCGGCTCATCAAGTACTAAAAGTTTTATTTTGCCATAAAAAGCTCTAGCAAGACCAAGAAGCTGCTTTTGACCACCAGAAAGCGTCACTCCTCCTGGCCCCCCTACTGTTGTATCATACCCATTTGGTAAGCTTAATATCAGTTCATGTATTCCAGCAATTTTTGCCGCTTTTATTATTTCTTCAGGATTTGGATCTGGCCTCATGCGGGCAATATTAGCTTTTACGCTAGTGTTAAATAGTTCAATATCTTGAGGTAAATAGCCAACATAATTACCAAAATTCTCTCTATTCCATGTATATACATCGGCACCATCTAATCTCACAACGCCGGATATCGGTTTCCATACCCCAACAGTGAGTTTTGCGATCGTTGATTTACCAGAAGCACTTGCTCCTATTACACCAACTACATCTCCAGGCTCTATCATAAATGATATGCCCTTTATTGTTGGTTTATTACTTCCATAAGGGGTAAAAAATACTCTCTCAAACTCCAATCTCCCTTCTGGCTCTGGTAAAGCCATCGTCTGTTCCCTTTTTGGAGATGTTAATATAAGCCTTGTCAATCTTCCATATGACATTCTAGCCTGATTTAAGAATTTCCAAGTGTGAACTGCTGCATCAAATGGTGCAAGTACCCTACCCATTAGAATTGAAGCTGCAATGATGGTACCCGCAGTCTTGTGGGCTGTAATTGCAAGCAGTGCACCTGTACCTATTACTGATATCTGCAAAGTTGAACGCAAAAACTTAGTTATTCCTGTGATAACATTGGAGCGATTTTGTGCTTTTATTTGCATTGCGCGATTTATATCATTTCTTTTGCACCAATCAGAGACTATGTATTCTGCCATACCCATAGCTTCAACTACTTCAGCATTTCTTGTTGCAACATCTATTGCATTAATATTTCGTATCGTTTCCTCGTTAGTTTCTTGTAATATGCGTTTAGTGGCGATTTCATTCCATATAGCCGTAGAAACTAATACAATTATTCCAACAATAGCTATAAATCCTGTGGAAGTGTGTATCATAAAGATTACAACCAAATAGATCAGTGACCATGGAGAATCAAATAGTGAAAATATACCATTTCCAGTAATAAAGTTTTTTATTACTCCAAGATCCCGCACTGCTTCACCACTTGAGGTTGAGCTTTGCACTGATGTTAATCTAATAGATTTTATTATCAAATCTGGCGTTGCTGTTTTATCAATCCAATCACCGATTTTTGCCATGGCCAAATATCGACACGTTTCAAGCATTGCAGAACACGCGAATGCAGATAAAGTGATAATTGTTAACATAGTTAATGTTGACACACTTTCACTTGATATCACTCGGTCAAGCACTTGAGAGGTATAAAGCGGTAGAAATAACATTAATAGGTTAATGCCTGAACTAAACCAAAAAATAAACCAAAATGCACTTTTACACTTTTCTAAGCAAGTATATAGCACACTTTGTTTTAATTCTTTTTTAATTGCCGGTGTAATGTCCACAAGTCCTCTTCGAATTCAATTATATGCACCATATACGATTCTCATTACAAAAACACTAACCATCACTGATTTATTTCTGCTTTTTTATCTTACCTTGAATAAAGTAATTTTTCTATATAAGAATTTTGTAAATTTATAAAATATTTAAAAATCTCCCTATTTCGCACTTAATTGAAGTGCGAAATTAGGAGAAATTGTGTCTGATTACCTGCATGATTAGCAGGTAAAAAAGAAATTTGCAAATGTTTTTTTGTGGTAATACCCAGGGCCACCTAACAACTGTACGAACATTACCTCTTTAAGGCAAATTGCTTCCAAATGGTGTCATCCTAGTAGCCTGACACTTAGATCCAGCAAACTTTGTTTACAAATGTTGTTTTCATATTTAGCACAAAATAATTAACAATCTATCTGGTAATATTGCGATTTAAATTATAAAAAATTAATAGCTATATACTATAATTAGTATTATTTAAGGAGCAAAGTATGACAGTCAATTGTAACAAAGAGATACCAAATTGTATCAGCAGATATCAAAAAGAATCTGCATCGAACAAACAAGGAATTAATGATATTTATAAAAATCTTCACAATAATGGTTATGAATTTGATGTAAATAAATTTTACTATAGGGATGATAAGATTTGTAATGAAAATCTATTTAGTGAGTATGGTGAGTGTAAAGGCACACTATTTGGAAGGACAAAGCCAAGAACATATGACGAATGGAAAAGAGACATCGAAAAAACCAAAGCTCAGGAATTAGTTAGATGGACAGACCATAAAATAGAGGATCCTATAATTCAAAAAAGTATACAGCAAAAGGTCATTAACGATGACCACGTTGGAGGTAATCTGGCAGCAACTAAAGATTTTATTCAGAATACAAAAAATATTTTAAAACACATCGAAGTAGTTGACGATAGTAGTCAATACAACATTGATAGTTCCTCGTTCACTTTTATTTAATTTTAAAATCAATCTACTGAAATTTTGAAAGGTGTAATCTTCTTCTACACTTTCTACACTTAAATATGTCAAGTAATAATGCAAAAGACTCGCTCTCAGCAGTTAACCCTTTTGCATTATTATATGTAAGGTTTAATAATTCTCTATCTTTGTATAAATCAGCAAACTTACACCCCATATACCTAACAGCTAACCATTGTTTAGACTACTGATTACTTTCTAATACAACGCTTCTTTAAATCAAAGCGTTCAAATCTACGTTTGACAGAGTATAATGAATACCACTTTCATCAAGTATTTGATTAGCTTTTTCTACGGTTATTTGATGAGGCCCACTTTTTTGATAACCTTCTTCACCATAATATACTCTAGAATTTAATGCGATACCGTGACTTGTTCCTGCATTTAATGTTCCATCAAAAATTTTATCCCATATTAAATCAACAAATTTATTAACATCAAATTCCTGATCATTCATGACAGGAAGCATGTCATCTTGCATTTCTTCCTCGTTATCATTTGCTTGATGAAAATAAGAATCTACCATTTTTTCCCATTCTTTGAAAATTTAATCTGGTTCTCAGGTACCATACCATATTGGTTATTAACATCTAAAACATATTTACCTTGAACTTTTTTAATTCTACTTATGTCATCGTGATTATGCTTTACTGGTTCACTGCCGTGTGTAATAAGAAATATATCGTTATCGCCTAATATGCTAAACATATTATGCCTATCATCTAAAACACCTATATCTTCTCCGGATTCAGCATCAATTACCTTGACTTGGTGTGAGAAATTTAAATATTTTTGAGCAAGATATCTTGGTTCACCAACTTCAAATCGCACATTAATGTAATCTTCATCTTGAGACAGAATATCTAAATCTTTTTCTAGAAGAATAGCTGAAAATGTTTCATCTCCATAATCAATGTTAACACCATATCCACCGGATGTTTTTGTTATGCTAACTAAATCATTATTAAATTGTATATATTTTCCATTTATATTTATATATAATACATTATTAAATTCAACAAAAAACAGGGAGCTTTTGATCCCAAGGCATCACCTTCTGTAGTAAAATTAACTTTAGTGGAAGCAATTTCTCTACCAGAGCTATCAATTAACTTAGCTCTATACATATTACTACTACCGATTGATGTGCCTTTCACCAATTTTATGCTATTATCTTCTTGATTACATCTATTCATATGCTTGTCTCAAAATTGTTCATATTTCTGTATTTCTACATATAAACAATTAAAATACTTATAATGCTAGATCTAGCTCGAAAGAGATTAGACTTCTTACATAACCAGGTATCATTTCAGCACTTGATACTGCGATCCAGTAAGAAAAACCTGAATTCCAGCTATGCAAGCAATCTATCATCTTTATTTCTACGTAATAAGACATAAAAGGCCCCTTTGCCGCCATGTTTTTCCTTAGCTTGTTGATGATATAGAATCATATGCTGAATTTTAATATCATTTAACCATTTATATAAGTTACTTTTGATAGTTTCTGCCTTATTTGTTGCGCTACCATACCCTGTAATCACTAGAACGCATCTATTACCTACTTGATAATTTTTAATAATAAAGTCTGTAAATTTATAGCAAGCATCCTCCATGTTATAACCATGTAAATCTAATCTATCACTTATGAAATATTTTCCTCTATCGATCTTTGATTTTGTATTGTAATCAATAGAATATGATGAATTGGTATCAAATAAGTTTCCTGTTGCATTAGAAAAATTATCATGCTTTTTATGATCTAAAGGCTTTATATTAATTTTTTGATCGACTTTTATAATAATTTTATCGCATTTTATTGGTTTTACATTCTTCTGCCAATCCGGTTCATCATCGGGCATAAACGCATTAGTTAAAGGATATCATTGTAAACAAAAATGTTGTATACTTAAACTATATAGAAAACATTCTGACCTGTAATTAATAAACGCTCAAGATGAAACTGTCAAAGAATAACGAGAATTTTTGGTTGTATGGAAAGCACACTTGTGTCTCAGCGTTAAAAAATGAAAATAGAAAATGTATAGAGCTATTAGTAACAGAAAACTCCTATAACGAGTTTGAAAAAGAAATTACAGAATGTGCAAAAAATCGAAGTATTAAAGCTAAAATAGTAGAAAATAAAACGTTAAATAATACCTTACCTAAAGATTGTAACCATCAGGGTATTGCTTTGAAAGTCGCTCCTATCTCTAACCGTTTTTCTATCGAAGACATTGTTAAAAATGGAGCTGAAAATTCCACTATTGTCATTTTAGATCAAATAACCGATACAAATAATATAGGGTCTATTTTAAGAACATCAGCTTGCTTTAATGTCGATGCATTAATTCTGCCTAATGATCACTCATCGAGTGAAAATGCATCTATTGCAAAAGCAGCAAGTGGTGCATTAGAAATTGTTCCACTAATATACGTTACAAATATAGTGAACACTATGAAATATTTGAAAGAAAATGATTATTGGTTCTATGGGCTTGATTGTAGTGCTAAGGAGAACATGCATGCAGTAAAAATTTTTGGACAAAAAAGGGTGATTATACTGGGCTCTGAGGAAAAAGGAATGCGGAGGTTAGTTAAAGAAAATTGTGACCATCTTTTAAAAATACCAATGTCAAACGCAATTGATAGTTTAAACGTTTCAAATGCAGCAGCAATAGTATTACATTTCGTTTATATTAATATGATCAATCAATAAAATTAAGTTACCCACAATTAAATGATTTTCTACTTGATAAAAGTGTCATTTTATATTATAATGCTTCAGTTAGGAGATCGTTTTAGGAGTTTATATGTCTTATATGAGAAATGAGCAAGATATCCGCTCGCAAGGTGTTTACTATAGCGCTGGACTCAGGAGTTATTTAGCTAAGGTATACAATTATATGGCTTTGGCTCTGGGTGTTACAGGCCTTGTTGCATTTTTTACTGTGTTTTTCGGTCTTTTTAATGTAGTTCATTCTAATCCTGTTATATCGCTTGTAGTTATGCTATCCCCTGTTGGGCTAGTATTTTACATGTCTTATAGACTTCAGCATTTAAGTGCTCAGTCTACAGTCTCCATATTCTTTTTATTTTCGGTATTGATGGGACTTTCCTTATCGTACATCTTTATAGTTTATACTGCAGAAAATATAGCAAGGGCATTTTTCATTACATCAATTATGTTCGGCTCTATGGCTCTATATGGTAATAGCACGAAAAGAGATCTATCTAGTATGGGTTCTTTTTTGATTATGGGAATCTGGGGTTTGTTGATCGCATCGATAGTGAATTTATTTTTAGGAAGCAGTCCGCTTCACTTTGCGATATCATTCATATCAGTAATAGTGTTTACCTTGATGACTGCATATGATGCTCAAAAAATTAAAGATGTTTATTACAGATATAATGATGGCTCAGAGGTTGCAACAACTAAACTAGCTATAATGGGTGCAACTAATCTTTACTTTGACTTTATTAATATATTTCTTAATTTGCTTAGATTACTAAATTTATTTAATAATAAAGATTAGATGTTCTCCTTTTTAAAGAAGGGTGATAAAAATTCTATAGTTTTCTTTTTGGTATCCCTAGTGGTGGCAATGCTTTGCCTCTCGTATGCATCTGTCCCACTATATAGCGTCTTTTGTAAAGTTACTGGATACGGTGGCACAACAAAAAAAGTAACTAATGCAATAACGAATGCAACTAATCAAAAGATTAGAGTGTATTTTAATGCTGATATAATGTCAGATTTACCCTGGGAATTTAAATCAGAAACTAATTATATCGATGTTAATATAGGAGAACAAAGTTTAGCTTTTTACTATGCAAAAAGCCTATCTGACCAACCTACGTTTGGCATGGCAGTATATAACGTGACACCTTTTAAAGCTGGTAAATATTTCAATAAAATCGCGTGCTTCTGTTTTAATGAGCAAACTTTACTACCAAGGCAAAAAGCGGCAATGCCTGTCTCCTTTTATATAGACCCTGAAATAATTAATGATAGTAACACAAAAGATTTAAGTGAAATAACGCTATCATATACATTTTTTAAACTCAAATAAACGTAATGCTCGTACAGTTGTGGTTCTGGGTGTGGGTCTGCTGCAGATTGAAAATCTCATAAAATAAAGGGATTAAATGCTATACATTTTGGCTCTTTCGCTGAAAAAATTTGATTTTTCCTGCTAATATAAGTAGCATTAAAATTCTATATACTGACAGTATGAATAAGTCTGATAATCTTTATATAACAACACCAATATATTATGTAAATGATAAGCCACATATTGGCCATGCCTATACCTCCCTTATATGTGATGTGGTAGCAAGATTCATGAAATTATCTGGGAAAAACGTTAAATTGACCACCGGCACAGATGAGCATGGGCAAAAGATTGATAAAGCAGCTAAAGCAAAAGGAATGCAACCAAAAGAATTTACTGATGAGGTAAGTATTACGTTCAAAGAATTAGCTAAATTTTTGAATTTTGAATATGACGATTTTATTCGTACCACAGAAGAGCGCCATGAAAAGGCGGTCACAGCTCTATGGAATATACTAGAAGAGAAAGGGCAAATATATCTGGACTCTTACTCAGGTTGGTATTCAGTTCGTGATGAGGCATTTTACCAAGAATCAGGGTTAATAGATGGTAAAGCACCAACTGGCGCTGAGGTTGAGTGGGTAAAAGAAGAAAGTTACTTTTTTCGTTTATCAAATTGGCAGAATAAGTTGCTTGAATTATATGAAAATCAGCCAAATTTTATTTTTCCTGAGAGCAGAAAAAATGAAGTTGTATCATTTGTCAAATCGGGACTAACTGACCTTTCAATTTCTCGCACTAGTTTTAGTTGGGGAATAAAAGTACCAAACAATGATAAGCATGTGATTTATGTGTGGGTAGATGCGTTAACTAACTATATTACCTCAGTAAATTTTCCTAATGTTGAGGATAAAGGATATAAGCAATTTTGGGCGAGCGATAATTGCCACAATGTTCATGTGGTTGGTAAAGATATATTGCGTTTTCATGCTGTGTTTTGGCCTGCAATTTTATTGGCTGCGGGCTTGCCACTGCCAAAACAGGTTGCAGTTCATGGTTGGTGGTTAAATGAGGGAGAAAAGATATCTAAATCTCTTGGAAATGTTATAGATCCTATTAGCCTTGCCACAGAATTTGGCGTTGATCAGCTACGTTATTTTCTCCTGAGGGAAGCAAGTTTTGGTCAGGATGGTGATTTCAGTAAAAAAAATATGATCAGTCGTATAAATTCAGAGCTTGCAAACAATATTGGCAATTTAGCGCAAAGAACGATTTCATTTTTGCATAAGCAATGTTCCGGTATTGTACCAGTAATCGATGTGAATCTACTGAAGGGTGAAGAAAGTTTACCAAATTGCAAAACTATACTCGATCAAGTGACAAATCATCTAGCAAAGTATGAATTCAATCAGATTATACTTTTGATTCTCAACATATCTTCTGAAGCTAACGCTTATATAGATAAAAGTGCACCGTGGACATTGAGTAAAATTGATAAAGAACGTATGAATCTAGTAATTTACAAATTGCTGCAATACATCAGAATAATTGGAATTTTACTGCAACCAATTGTGCCAAAATCCGCAGGGATGATTCTTGATCAATTACAAATTCCAAAAGAGCAGCGTAATTTTAAATCCCTGTGTAACGCATGTGTAAGTTCAGGTGTTACATTACCTAAACCTACACCTATTTTTTTAAGGGTTGATGCTTAAAAGGTATTTCGCCTATAGCCCTTTTTCTAAAAAAATAGAGCAAGCCCCTCTTTAAATCTTTCCTCCTAGCTATTGATTCTGCTTTCATATGATCCGTTTGGACTATTATATGATATGCTATACAACTTGAAGTTTCACGTTTTTTATAGATTAACGATCAGGTATGCCTGCTGTTCTTTCTTGTGGTGCATGTGGCTCAGGAGTCTTAACGTTATCCTTTTGCATTTTTGGCCCTTTCGATTGTTCTTCCTTCAATTCATCAACTTTAGCGTTAAGTGCTGTGATTTGGTCAGGAGTTAGTTCCTTTAATTTTTTAGCTAAACCTTCCATTGCATTTCTTTCCAACTTGCTTCCTTTTGCCTCCAATACTAAAGTGTCTAATTGATGAGAGTCTTGTGCGAATTTATGGAAATCCTTTCTAAATCCGTTATCTGTTCCAGTATCTCTCAGTTCAGAAACATTTTTTAATAAATTTTTCACAGCGCTACGATTTTCATCACCAACATCTTTTAGAAGTGCAGTATTTGCAATCGAACCAGAGTATCCTGCTGAACTTGGTGTAGGTGTTTCTGAGTATCCCTTTGATCCATCCCCTTTATAAATATGAACTAAATCTTGTGTTGCCTCAGCTTGTGCTCTAACGTCTTTGTTAGCTTCAGTCATTAATAATTTAAATTTGTCTAATTGTTTGTCAAATATATCCTTCGCCTCTTGAGACTTATCCTTGCCTACATTTTTCAGTGTTTTTAAGTCTTCTAATGTTAATTTAACTTGTTCTTTGTTTTCATTTTCTACAGTAATTGCTCCCTTGTTCTTAATAATTAAGCTTTTTAAAGCCTGAAATCCATCCTTATTCAAAAGATATTGGCCTACAAGAGCGACATCATCAGGAAGTGGATTCCCTGCCTTATTATATCTCTCCTGAGCATCTTCATTTGCAACATCTGAATGAAGCTGTTCTGCATGTGAAAAACCTCGTGAGTAGTTTATTAATAAAGTTTTCAAGTGATTGACCTATTCCTTTCCACATATCTTGAAAATCTTGTTGTACATTCTTTGCACTCTCTTTTATTTCTCCTCTATTTAAAAACAAGGCCGCAAACATTAGAACTGCTGCTGCTAGCACACCAATTATTCCGCCTACTGGTCCTGCAATCGCAAAACCTGATAGCGTACCTGTAGCTAAAGACAGCAATATAGTTACATCATTACCAATTGAAAACTTTTTATCTAAAGCAATAAGCTTTTTCTCCATACCATCTACTTTTTTTGCTTGCTCTAGAAGCTCTGCTAATTCTTCTGGATTTTCTTGCAAGTGATTTGCAATAGTCTTTAGAAGTTCTTCATCTTTAACTAATTCTTCAACCAATTCCTCATTACTCACTCTGTTAGTAGGTGTTTCTCCAGCATTCGTGATTTTAAGATTCGAATTTTTTGATTCAAGCTTACGTAGAAGTTTGTTTGCTAAAGCTGGTTTTTTTCCTATTATTTTCTAATATTAGAGTAGCAAGTCTTTTACTAATGTCTGTCTTTGCTGCATCAGTATTTTCTCCACCACTTGGTCCCATCTTCAACTCCATTAATTATAAATATGCTTAATTATACATAACGATTATTAATTATATTACAATTAGTATGAAATATATTTCATATCTATTTAGGCAATGGCATCAATTTAAGGAAAAATGTCCGCGATTGTAAATAAAAAGTTAAAGGACAATAGGAATGCTACATGTATCACAGCCCACCCTATGCTGCTATTTTATCAATTCTCTTATTTTTTTTTTATCTTGCTGAATAATCCTTCCGATTCCCCTTTATTCTCCTCTTCTTCAAGCGCCTTTAATAACTCAATCTGCTTTTTAGTTAAAGATTTCGGATTTAAAGTTTCAACTATAACCTGTACATATAAATCTCCTCTAGCACTTGAATTCATATATGGCATACCCTTATCTTTACAACGCAGCTTAGTATTTGTTTGAGTTCCCTCTGGAACTTTTACTTTTATTTTAGCACCATCAATTGACTGCACCTCAATTTCGCCACCAAGAGTAGCTCGAATCATTCCCACAGGGACTTTGCAATGTAAATCTGACTTATTCCTAGCAAAGGTCTTGTGTGGAGCTATTTTTACATATACGTATAAATTTCCGTTTTCTCCACCCTTTGCTCCAGCTTCCCCTTTATCACTTACTTTTACTTTAGTGCCCTCCTCTACACCTTTTGGAATCGAGACGGATATATTTACTTCACCTCTTTTACGTCCGTTACCACCACACTTATTACATTTATTTTTTATGATTTCCCCCTCTCCATAACATGTACCACATGTTCTTTCTATAGTAAAAAAGCCTTGCTGAGTTCTTACTCGACCGCTTCCTTGGCAAGTGTGACATTGAACAGGTTTAATTGCTCCTTCACTGCCTGTACCTTGACATGCGTCACATTTTACATTTGTTGCATAATGTATAGGAGCCTGTATTCCTTTAAATGCATCTTCTAAGGTAATTTCAAGATCATAACGTAGATCTGCTCCAGCTACTCCTTGACTTGCTGCACTCCTTCTTGTTCTTGATCTGCTTGCACCACCACCAAAACCACCTCCAAAAAAATCATTGAATATATCGCTAAAGTCTCCTGCAGAGCTAAAGCCTTGGCTAAAGTCAAACCCACCACCAGCAGAAGCACCATCATGTCCATAACGATCGTAAGCCGCTTTTTTATCAGAATCTGATAAAACTTCATATGCACCTGCTATTTCTTTAAACTTCTCTTCTGCTTCTTTATTACCAGGGTTTTTATCTGGATGGTATTTCAATGCTAATTTTTTATAAGCCTTTTTTATCTCATCAATAGAGGCGTTCCTATCTACCCCCAATAGCTCATAGTAATCCTTTTTGCTCATATACATAGCTAAACACTTAAGCTTTAAAGATAAGTATTCTATATGTTAATTTCAAGCTTCAATCTGAAGAAAAGAGATAAAATAAACTCTTGAAGCTGGCTTTAGACTATCCATAAGATGGTCTATTGTTTTTAGGCAACACCCAGAATTGGGGTTTTCAGATCAAAAAATTCAAAAGAGCTGCGATAGTCATTAAAATTCTCTTTATTTATATCAGTTATCCAAGCTTGACATTTGATATTTAGGACCTCTTTGATTAGTGCTTCTCTGTAGTGCTTATCAAGGTAAGACATTATATCATCAAGTAAAAGGATTGGTGCTTTATTGTGGTGAATACATCTTGCCTTCACACTGGATAAAATAATAGAAAGTAGTAACAATTTTTGTTCTCCTGTGGAGCACAAGTTTATTGGTGTATTATCTTTTTTATAAAAAACCTGTAAGTTATCATTATGTACGCCAAAATTTACTCTGCCTGTTAGCATGTCCTTCTTTCTGTTAGTTTTAAATTGATTCTCAATATATTCTGCAG
This sequence comes from Wolbachia endosymbiont of Ctenocephalides orientis, assembly GCA_028571345.1. GTDB lineage: Bacteria > Pseudomonadota > Alphaproteobacteria > Rickettsiales > Anaplasmataceae > Wolbachia. Next base: position 439,135 of record CP116769.1, on the reverse strand, counting down.
TATCGATTAAATTAACTTGGCTGCGAAGCTTTAAATTTGCTTTTGGAAAAAATTCATTTGCTTTTGGAAAAAATTCAGAGGAGTGATTGTCAATTGTATCCTGTAGTGTTTTCAAAACAGATAATCGCATATGTAAAATACTAACTGCATTGTCAGCCATAATCTTCTCAAGGCTAGATAGCCAAATTTCATCTAAGATCTTTTCTCTTAGCAATTTACTCCTCTCGCTTCTGGCTTTTCTATATTTCACATAACAGCAAGTGTAGTTTTCTTCAAATAATGAGACTATTCGATCTAAAAATTTTAATCTATCACTCGGAGAATCAAGCAGAACTTGATCCATTTGTGGAGTTAGCCATATTACATTGGATATCTTGTATAAAGATGAATAGCTTGGCTCTACCTTACCATCAATTTTTATTAATTTTTTATTAATACTTCTTGCAATTCCGATAGAATTAAAATCCACGCCATTAAAAAAATCATAGTGAACTACCCAATCTTCTTGATGATTAAATCTATTTTGCATTTCACTTGCTTTTGCCTTTTTCATTCCATTACTTTTTGCAAGCAGTGAAATTGCCTCAAGTATATTGGTTTTACCAACACCATTTTTTCCAGTGATAACAACAGAAGTGCCATCTGAATTCAGCTCAAAATGCGTGTAGTTGCGAAAATTATGCAATTTTAGTTCTTTTATGTAGCAATAAGTGGTCATTAGTGTAACAAACTCAAAATCTACCAATTTTATTATCGAATGAGCTTTCTGCATAGTCCTGTTATGAAGAGATACAGTGTTTACCACTTTTTTAGGAAAAGTTAGCTATCTCTAAAGTTAAAAGGCTTGATTTTAGGGCAATATCCGTATATAATTAAGTTGTTAATATAGGAGATTTTATGAGCGAAAACACTAATGGAAACGGAAACACGCAGGACCCATTTAAGATTAATATAACTCATAAACCAAAATTGATGGCGTTATTGGTTTACCTAAGCAAATTTGGCTTGAGATAAAGGAACGTTCTGCAGATAATACACTACCCATAGCAATGGTGATTTTTTGGTCTCAATTTTCTCTATCTTACCTTAGCGTATTAGTAATAACTAAAGGTGACATTAGTTTCATTACAGCTGCTTTTAATCCAACATTAATTTCAACCTATGCTTTTGTTTCTTCTGTTCTTGTAATAGCTTTTGTCGCTTCTCTTATTGTAAAATATGTAAATAAGCAGAAAGCAGAAAATAAAGAATTAAATGAGATCAATGTGTAGGAGACAATTTAATGAAAATATTAACAATTTTTTAGAGAGTATAAAAAGTAATATAAAGGCTTTGCTTGATACTCTGGAAAAAGATATCAAAGGTAATTTAGAAGAAGTAAAAAATGATGTTATTCGTGAAATAACCAATTGTTTGCAGGGCATTACTACAAGTGTAAATAAACTATGTAAAGAAGTTAGTGGAGATGTAAAAAATAAACTGAGTGAAATAGATATGGAAAATCTAATGGATACAGTAATTGATTTCAAGAAGCTAGCAGTGACTTTAGAAGATAGATTAGCTAGATTACAACCAGGAAGATTGGCAGGATTAATTAACGCAGGCTTTAGTGAGGTGAGATTGTCTAACGCACCCATAAGTAAGGAAGCTAATGATCAACAACGTCAAAATGGCCAAAGTAGTAGTAATAATGGAGCAGAAAGTGATAATGATGCGGATTTTCATGATGCACACAGTTGTGTAACTGTAACAGAGTTAAAGCAATCACTAGATAAACTAAAAGAAGAGTTATCAAAATACATGAAAGAAGAAGTAGTTAAACATACTCAACCAAGCGAAACTGATAGTGGTTTAGGTTCTGAAACTAGCTCTTCTGAGGATGCGCTTCGTGCTCAACGAAATGAAGAAATATTAGCAAAAATAGAAAATGAGCGATTAAAATCACGGGCAAGAACAAGCAAGCTAAAAGAAGAAAATGTAAAAATGGAAAAGGAGCACTCTCAAAAAGAAGAAGCAAGTAAGCGGCAAGAGAAACTCAACGGCAAACTAAATGACTTTTTGCTTTTTGTGTTAGGGTCTACAGAGCTAAAAGGAAAAAATAGCAAGAATGAAAATGTTAGTACAACACCAAGAAGTTTTAACAATCGAGTTAAAATTTCCCGAAAAGATGATCCTCTGATAACTTGTAACGTGGATAAAGATGGTAGTCTTCAAGTTGATGAAGCATTTGATCTTAAAAATATTCATTCAGCAATTCTACAGCAGCATGTGTTGTGTAGATAGTACAGTAACGATCTTAAGCATCAACAGTGACGAAAAGAAATCAAGATTAGATAGCTATATAGCTAACAAGTTTAGTATATCACGCAGTAAAGTGCAAAAGCTAATACGCAGTGGGCAAGTAAAATTATTTGGTAATTCAGTAGTTGATAATGATCGCATAATAAAATCAGGCGAGGAATATACAGTACATATTGTTCCTCGCAATGAAACTACATTAATTAAACCTAATTATGACATCAAACTTGATATAGTTTATGAAGATGAAGATATTATAATACTCAATAAACAAAGTGGGTTAACTGTTCATCCAGGTAGCGGAACAGGAGATAATACGCTTTTAAATGCAGTTATTGCTCATTTAGGGAAAATTCCGTATGATCATGCAAGGCCGGGCATCGTTCACAGACTTGATAAAGATACCAGTGGGTTAATTGTGGTTGCTAAAAATGAGGAGTCTCATAATTTTTTATCCACAGCACTATCAAATCGTGAAATAAAGAGGGAATATTTAGTAGTTGCTTGGGGAATATTGTCTTCTCAGGGGGGAACTATAGAAAGTAATATCGCCCCAAAGCGTAGCAATAGAGAAATGATGTGTATAACAAGAACTGCAGGCAAGCTAGCGATTACTCATTATTTGGCACAAAAAATTATAGGGCAGGCAAGTTTAGTTAAGTGTATCTTAGAAACAGGAAGAACGCACCAAATACGAGTACATATGAGTCACATAGGGCATTCTATAGTAGGCGACCAGGTGTATGGTAAAAATAGTAGTAAGACTGAAAAATATGCAAAGAATTCTAATTTCATTTGCAATTTTAATAGACAAGCACTGCACGCTTATAAATTAGGTTTATATCATCCAAAAAATAAAAAATATATGGAATTTATTTCTGATTTACCACAAGATATGAAAATCTTAATTGATGAATTTGAAAATAGGCTCCCACTAAACAAAAAAACTCTTGCTTAAAATCTCATTTGCCCTTGAAATTTTTACCGAACAGATACCACTTTAAGTATCTTGTGCATTTCTCCTAAAAATCTCTCATCATAAATCGATTTTGCGTGGATCTATTGACTACTATTACAACCCAAATTCTTCATTGATTTTGTCCACTATGTCTTGTGGAGGGTCTTCACCCCATCCTGAATATAGAATCTCTCCATAATCTGCAACATCCATAGCACCAGTTCTGCTTTTTGCAAGAAACATTTCTCTTTTATCTTTATCAACCAATACATAGTGCCATGCTGATTTTCCACGATCTTTACCACGGACTAAATATATAAGGTCTGATCTGCTTCTTCTTGTAGCTTCTGCATGAGATCTATCATTAGCAGTTTTACTTTTACTCTTTACAGTACCAGTTTCAGAATGAACCTCTTGAGGAGCAGGTCCTTTACCAGCTAATGCAGAAATTGTGCCTTTTGTCCCCAGTGCCTGCTCTTTGGTGTTTCCAGATGAATATTTGCTGGCAAATCCTCCACCTTCTCCACCTGATCCGCCTTCCTCATCAGATTTCTTTTGAGCAAAGCGCTTGGCAAATGAATTGTTATCGTCATTTTCTGTCATAAAATCTCCAAATTTAGATTGGCTAAATTTTTACTATACTTTACCATATGTTAATTAAATTAATATAAATGAAAAGTAACGTAATAATTATTACAGGAATTACTGCTTCAGGTAAATCAGAATTATGTGATAATTTGATAAAAAGATATAATAATGTTGATATTATAAACTGCGACTCAAAGCAAATATATAAAGAAATTCCAATAATTACTGCTCAACCGGGGAAACAAGAGAAATTTCATAAATTGTATGGGTATGTTTCAGCAGAGGAAAGTTACTCTGTAGGATTGTGGTCGAAAGATTTAGAAAAGGAAGTAAACAATACGCTAGAAAATTTACGAGTTCCCTTAATTACCGGTGGAAGCGGTCTTTATATCAGCAGCTTAATTAAAGGCCTGTCAGCAATGCCACAGATAAGCCAAGAAATAAGAAAAAATGTAAATGAGTTGAATAAAAATTTAAGTAAAGAAGAATTCTATCAGTTAGTACTAAATAAAGACTCAAAAATTCAAGGTAAAATATTTATTAATGACTCGCATCGTCTTTCAAGGGCGCTTGAAGTTGTTCTTGAGACTGGGAAATCAATTTTTGTATGGCAGGAAGAAAATAGACATCCTCCTTTATTCAGCGAGTTGAAAATGTATACAATTTTACCCAAACGTGAAGATATATATAAGAGAATAAACTCTCGCTTTGTTTCAATGGTTGAAAATGGAGTAATTGATGAGGTAAAAAAATTGTTCAGCATGAATTTACCTCCACATCTGCCAGCAATGAAAGCTCATGGAGTTCCAGAAATTATAAAATATCTGAACGGTGAGATCACTTTGAAAGAAGCGATAGACGTTGCACAAATTAATACAAGACATTATGCAAAACGTCAATATACCTGGTTTAAAAATCAATTTCCTCATTCTAAAGTTATTGATTGTATAGAAGAATTTGCAGAATTAGACCTATTTGCATGAAAATTTAAAGCGACTCTGGTAGAAATTTTTGCTGTAGGGTAGAGGGGCTCATAGCATAAATTGCTGATATTTTTTATTAGATTTTCCATAATATAATATTTTTTAACCGATGATCTATATAGTATGAACTATATTATAGTTTAGTCGGAGTAATTTATGGAAGTTAATCAAAGTACACAAGAATTAAATAAACAGTTTACTTATGCTTGCCAAAGGGGAGATTTAGAACAAGTTAAAAATTATATACAACAGGGAGCTAATGTTGATTTTATCGACAACAGGGGACATACTCCTTTATGGCATACTGCTCGTCTTTCTCTAGGAAAGTGTGCAGAAGTAGCAAGGACCCTTATAGAGGCAGGAGCTAATGTTAATTTTAAGGATGATGATCTATTCTCTCCTTTACATTTAGCTACTACCAGAGTTCCAGGTATTGAAATTAAGGTTGAATTAGTAAAAGTTCTTATAGAAGCAGGGGCTGATGTTAATGCCAAAAACAATTATGGTTGGACACCACTTATATGCACAGAATTCTTCAGCAAAAATAAAGAAGAAGTAATGCCGCTATTAAAGGCTCAATTACAAAAAGATCAGTTATTGTTTGATGCAATTAAAACGTCTGATGCAAGCAAGGTTCAGCAGTCGATAAACGATGAAGCTAACGTTAATTCCACAGATGATAACGGATATACCCCTTTGGACTTGACTATAAAAACTTCTAACAAACAAGATATAGCAGAAATTCTTATCAAGAATAATGCTAATATTAAGGATAGCAACGGAATGGCTTATTTAAATTGGGCTGATCAAGGAGCGCATACAAAAGATATGGTAGAATTTTTGGTAAATAATAGAGCCAATATCGAAGCAAGAGACGGTAATGGTAGAACCCCTTTGCATTTATCTGCTCTGCATAAAGACAAGCAAAAAGAAGTATTAAAATTTCTCATAGAGGAGGGAGCTAATGCAAAGGTAGAAGATAATGATGGAAACACACCACTACATTTGGTTATCAAAGACGGCAATATAGAGAACATAGTAGAAGTAGTAAGGGATCTTATAGATGCAGGGTGTGATCTTAATTTCACAAATAAAAATTGCAAAACACCATTGGATATAGCGGTTTACAGGGGTAATATAGAACAAGCAAAATTGCTGGAAGATCATTTATTAGTTGCTGAAATTCAGGATCAGGTGACGTAGCAGAATTTCTAAGACTTAACTATTTGCCTAATTTAAAAGCATCTTTTAATATAGATAATGACTATGCACCATTATCCCACTTTATCACCGCTCATGATGAGAAGGTTAGTGCAGAACATGGTCTACTTGGCTGACCAGAATCAATAGACCCCTTGCAGAACCTGTTTATGATGAGAAATTTTTAGGAGAATCGCACCGCAGAATACTCGAATGTATTTGAGGAACACAATCAAGTTTAAACGATAAAATTTCTCATCATAAACAGGTTCTGCAGGAGATACCGTCTTGCGAGTCAACAAGAAAAATGAATTATTTTTTTATCTTAAATTTCAGCTGACCTTCTAGCTCTATAGTTCTTTATATGATCTGGATCAAACGCCTTTTTTGAACTTAAAACGCCAAAAACAATATGGAGCAACTACGCATTGCAGCTCCCACAACGGCCATATTATGCTTGATCTAGGCTTTGCATGTACAGATGAACCTGATGTTATATTTTGTGGTATAGTGCCAGCATATGCCGCCAATTGCCTGTCATTTACAAAAGCTTTTATGTCAGGAATTTCAGCTAAAATAGCTATTGCTGATTCTTCTCCTATTCCTGGAATAGTCAGTAAGAGTTGAAAATCTTCCAACAACTCTTTGTATTGTTTTAAAAATTCACATATGGAGTTTTTTATTGTTTCTATTGATTGTTATATGTTCGTTGCTAGATTTTCCCAAGTATTTACAACTTCCTCAGGCAGTCTTTCTTTTTTTTTTAGATGATTGTTTGCTAATGTTAATTCATCTTTTAACGCATTTGAGCAACGATAAAGATGCTTTAATTTTTTCTTTTCATGAGAAGGTGGCATCCAACGAGAAGGTTCCTGTCTTTGGCAATAATCTCTGCATCAGTCTGGTTGTTCTTTTGTCGTATAAGCTTACTCCTTGCATAAGATTTTATGCAATAGGGATTTATTTACACTAACAAAATGTCCAGCATTGTGTAGAAATTCAGCCAAAGCTTCACTGTAGCAGTCAGTAGCTTCCATGCAGGCTCTCACTTCTTCTACGTTATGTTTTTGTAGGAAGTCCAGCAGACCTTGAAACCCATTATCATCGTTTTTAAAACTCCTTTTTCTAGTTTTGCGTCTTCCTTTTGTGCTTACGAATGAAAGAAAAACATCAAAACGTTCTTTTGAAATATCTATGCCCAAAAAATTGCTGATCATATGTAACTCCATGCATTACTATTAAAAATGAAAAGTAAGGCTAACCTTGTGAATACAGAATTTTAGGCCTTTCTAAGATACCGTCCAACCTCTACTTTTGAGAAGAAAGCTCTTATCTCTTGCACAGATTTTATATCTAAGGTCTATTCAAAGTACCTTCCTTCTCCATCTAATGCTTAAGCTTAAAACACCAGATGCTTTTACAAGATACAAGGTCTATTTTACCATTAATAAATGTGGTATATTCCAATGCTATATACTCCTTTTGGTTGCTTTGGTGCTTCAAGTGTTTCTACTTCTTCAATTTTTATGTTTTTTCTTATATTCTTTGGTTCAAACTCTATAATAAACCTAAGAGCTTCCTCTTCATTATCAGCCACTACGTCATAAGATAAATAAAAGCCTTCTCCGATTTGTTCGCTAGGAAGCTTGTTGCTATGAATTAGAATGCGCATGTACTTTGATTTTTGATAATCTCCATTATCTCTAATTCTTCGTAGATTACTCAAAGCATTCATGTTATGTTTATTGAAAAATATTGCTTCTAATGACACTTCTAATGCATCATCTACGTATCCTAATTTCCATAGTGCAAATGCGAAAGATGAATACAACTCGACAACTCCTCATAGTACTCGTCTTGATCAACCTGATGTTTAGCAGCAAATTCGTTAAATATTTCAATCGCCCTATCATAATTCTCAAGTTTATTATGTAAATTAATTAACAAGCTGTTACATAGTGTTAAAAGACCTACATCCTCCTCTATCAAATCAGTATTTTTAGTAATAAGCTCCAACTTCTCAAGCGCTTTATTTGTTTTTCCAAGGCGAGATAAAACGCTAGCGTAATTATAATAAAGAGCCAGCTTATTTGGATTCTCAGTATTTAATCCACTTTCATAGCAATTTATAGCTTTTTCATAATTACCAAGATCAGAGTTATGATTGCCTAATAATTCCCATAAACTCCAGGATTCTTAAAATATTTGAACACCTTGTTCTAAGATTTTAACTGCTTCTTCTGCCTTATTAAATTCTTTACAGATTTCAGCTTGCGTTTCATATAGTCCTGGCTCTGCAAATGGCAATCTTTCTAAAGGATCTAAGACTTTTTCAATCTCTCCGATATGCATAAGTGTTGTCATAAATTTTGAGTACAAATATGGCAGTTCTTCACCATGTTGATTGTCATCATATTTTGCAATAAAATGATTGAAAACCTGAACTGCTTCATCATAGCTTTGACATTTATTATATGAGTCTATCAATAACCCATAGCACAATTCAATAAAACTTCTCTCTGTTTGTTTAACATCAGGATCAGAAATTATCAATTTTAGTTTTTGTATTGCTTTATCAATTCTAGAGACTCTATTTAACAGTAAGGGCATAGTTATAATGTATATACAATAAAGAAACAGTATCAGAGCTTTTAATTTTAAGCGCATCCTCATAGCAATCTATAGCTTCTTCGTAATGACCAAGATCACATTTGAAATCACCAAGCATTGCCAAAAACGTAGGAGAGTCTTGAAATACTCGAATACCTTTTTCTAAGATTTTTATTACTTCTTCTTCCTGACCAAGTTCTCTATAGGCTTCAGCTTGAATTTCATATCCATCTGGACAGCCCATATTTTCAAGTTCTTTACCTATTTTTATAGCATTTTTGAAATCACCATTATCAAGATGCTCTTGTCCTTCCTTTATCAAAACACTATAATCCTGCTTCATAAAATCTCAATTTAATTAAATAAATTAACACATATTTTTTAATTATCAATTAAATTAGTCAACTTTACTTTTAAAATATCCTTTTTAATGAAAAATTAGCAACATAGTTATTTGAAATAGATCTATTTTCAAATTAGATGATTCTGTCATTTTAGTATAAAATTACTAAGGAATAAACTAACTTGTATGCAAAATGACTAACACAAATAAAACTATTTTCGCTTTATCGACTGTATTTGGTAAATCAGGAGTTGCGGTAATTAGAATTTCAGGCAGCAATGCATTAAAAACTTTAGGTCATTTTAGTATTAAGAAGGACATTACACCAAGATTTGCTACTTTAGTTGATTTATATGATGATTCGAGTCAGCTAATAGACAATGGAATAATCATTTACTTTCCTGCGCCCAATAGTTTCACTGGCGAAGATGTGGTAGAACTGCAAGTGCATGGAAGCAAAGCTGTAATTAAAATAATTCTAGAGGAATTATCAAAAATCTTTGTAATGGCTGAACCTGGAGAGTTTTCACGTAGGGCTTTTCTCAATGGTAAATTTGATTTAACGCAAATAGAGGGAATTGCAGACCTGCTCGATGCCGAGACAAAAATGCAGGCGAAGCAAGCAATTAAGCAAATGTCCGGTGAATTGGAAAGATTATATAACAACTGGAGGGAAAAATTAATCAGTATGCAGGCTAGAATTGAGGCATACATAGATTTTCCAGACGATATTACCACAGAACAAGGTGAATTGGAAAAAATTAATAATGAAGTCCAAGCACTCATCAAGTCAATACAAGAACATTTGAATGATAACAGGCGAGGTGAAAGACTGCGCGAGGGGTTACATATTGTAATAACTGGAGAGCCAAATGTCGGTAAATCAACATTATTCAACTTCTTAGCTAAGCGTGATATTGCTATAGTTTCCGAATATGCAGGCACAACCAGAGATGTTCTTGAAGCTCACATTGATATTGGTGGATATCCTATAATCCTTTCTGATACTGCTGGAATTCGTGAAAGCTCAGATTCAATAGAGTCAGAGGGTATAAATCGTGCAAGAAGACGCTCTTCTGAAGCTGATCTGAGAATACAATTACTTCCGTTTAAGCAGCGTTATAGCCTGAATTGGAGCGCCGCAGATAGTGATACTATTTATGTACTCAGTAAAGTTGATGATATTATTGATGATCAAAACATACAAATTGGTGATATAAATTTACTTCCTATTTCTATTTTAAAAGGAACTGGAACAGATAAATTAATCTCTTTAATTAAAGAAAGAGCAGAAGAAAAATTTGGACATGACAGAGAAATTCCAGTAATCACTCGGCAAAGACATAGGAATTATACGCAGAAAGCCCTGGAATATTTGCAGCATTTGAATATCAATAATCCAATTGAATTAATAGCTGAAGATTTAAGACTTGCTGCACTTGAACTTGAGAAAATCACTGGAATTATAAGTATTGAGGAGATACTAGATACTATCTTCAGCAGCTTTTGTGTTGGAAAATGAGTTTTTATAGATTGCTTAAAATCTGATATTGTGATAAAAAATAAGTGGACGGATGGCCGAGCGGTTTAAGGCACCAGTCTTGAAAACTGACGTACATTAAAGCGTACCATGGGTTCGAATCCCATTCCGTCCGCCATATCCTGTCTTTGGATCCACTTTTATACTAAATCTAGCATAATCCAAAACCTCCACCATTGGCTGAACGGATACTAAAATTCTTTAATGTTTTGTCTATTTTCCAGAAAAGAGTATTGTATTTGTGATATAGCAATCAGTCCAATTAATGCGCAGGAGATCATATAGAAACTTGCTGAGGTTTCTTGCCCTGTAGTTCTAGTAATCATTGTGCATATAAAAGGAGCAAGGCCGCCAAAAAAACCAGCAGCTATATTTCGTGATAAACCAAACCCACTATATCGAACTTTTGTAGGAAATAATTCACACATCAATGCACTTACAGGCTCAAGCGATGCAGCTATTGGGATCATAAACAAGGTATGTGCCAAGATAATTAACAAGAAATTACCGCTACATAACATTGAAAAAACCGGGTAATTGACTATCACAAAAGCTAAAAACGCAAATTTCATAACCTTTTCTCTTCCTATTCTATCGGAAAGTATTGCGCATAATATTGTTAATCCCCCCAGTACAATTTGGCTTAATATTTCTATGGCATGATTAAGATAAGAATTTACCGCTCCTGCAAGTACACTAAAAAATACTAAATATATATAAAGAGATGAATTTTCAACTATATCCACTCCAATGGATATCAGAAAGGTTTTTTTATAATCTCTTAATAATTCCTTTAATGGCAGCTCTGATGGCTTTTCTTGTTTTTTATACTCTGGGCTTTCATCAAGCACATACCTTGCATATATACTAATTAATCCCATTACTAAACTGAAAATGAAATGTAACCTCCACCCCCATGATTCAAAATCAGATACTTTTTTGCATATTAACACTACTACAAGGCTCAGTACCGAGCCAAAAATTGCGCTCAAAACTTTCAATACTTCCAAAAAATCCTTTCTTATTTTGAGGAGCGTGCTCTATTAAGAATGGTGCACTTCCTGCTTCTCCTCCAAGCGATATACCTTGCAGTAACCTTAAGCACACTACCAAGATTGATGCAAAGATTCCAATGGTTTGATATCCAGGCACAAAAGCAATTAATACAGCTGATAGAGTCACCAGTATAATAGAAATCAGCAAAGCAACTCTTCTTCCATATTTATCACCTATGTGACCAAATATAGCAGCGCCGATTGGCCTCATTAGAAAACCCACTGCAAATACTCCAAAAGCTTTTAGTATGCTAGTTAATTGATCACTGGAGGGAAAAAATACACTACCAATTATGCTTATCAAGTGACCAAAAAGCATATGATCATACCACAATAAGGTGTTACAAACTAAACTTGATAATATTACTTTGGTTATTTGTTGCATAATCTTTTTACACCTCGCCTAATCACTTGTCAGATATGACAAAAGAACGTAAATATTGTGTAAATACTATACCAGTAATACTCTTCAGTAAATCTTTTAAGCATTTTAATATCAATAAATTGCTAATTTGCCTTTGTAAGGTATAGTTTTTATAAAATTTCTTGACGAATATGTATGATACACACACCTGTTTTACTAAAGGAAATGCTTTCACTGCTATCACCACAGGACGGTGGTGTATATGTTGATGCTACATTTGGAGCTGGAGGTTACAGCAAAGCGATATTGGAATCAGCGAATTGCAAAGTATACGGAATTGATAGAGATGAAACAGTTACTAAATTCCATAATGATCTAAATACTAAATATCCAGGTAAGGTAGAGCTTTTTATCGATAGATTTAGTAATATTAAAAATATACTGAGCAGCATTGAGCCATCTCCTGTCATCCCAGTACTTGATACTGGGATCCAGAAAAAAAATAACTGGATTCCAGCGTCACGAGCTGGAATGACATCAAACGGAGTGGATGGTGTAGTGTTTGACATCGGAGTTTCATCAACGCAAATTGATGACGGGGAAAGAGGATTCTCGTTTTTACACGACGGTCCGCTTGATATGAGCATGGATAATTCTTCTCATATAAATGCCTCAACATTTGTTAATACTTTACGCGAAGAAGAAATTGCAAATACCATATATAATTTTGGTGGTGAACGCCATTCTCGCAAAATTGCAAGAGCAATAGTAAATGTGCGAAAAAAAAAGCCAATTAAAACTACGTTTGAACTTGCAAATATTGTACGTTCTGTTGTATTTCGCGGAAAGAGCAAAATCGATCCTGCAACAAGAACGTTTCAAGCAGTCAGGATATGGGTGAATGATGAGTTGGGCGAGTTGGAAAAAGGCATTAAAGCTGCATCTGAAATTTTAAACAAAAGCGGTAGCAGATTAATTGTTGTCACTTTCCATTCTTTAGAGGATCGTATAGTTAAAAATTTCTTCAAAGGGTTATGTGAGCCAGGACTTGACAATCGCAAGGCATTTTCTCTTATAAATAAAAAAGTAATTAAAGCAAGCGAAGAAGAAATAAGCGCGAACCCACGTTCACGTTCGGCAAAACTAAGAGCTATTGAAAGGTTATAATGAAAATTTTCTTGATGATCTCGATAATTACATTTTTTTTGAGTGTTATCGTGCTATTTCAAGTGAAGTTGCACACGCAATCATTAAATAGAGAGTTAATAAAAATAAAAAATGAGATTAATTTAGCAAGGAACGATATGCAAGTTTTGCAAGCAGAGTGGAGCTATTTAAATAATCCAAAAAGACTTGCAAAGCTTGCAGAGAGATACCTAAAGAACAACTCTTTAATATTAACTAACCAGATTAAAAACCTTGATTCTATAAATAACTAAGCCTCCCGTTGAGCCTCAGACATTAGCCATCTAAGAGTTAAAACGTTCTTAAGTGCAGTAAACGTATTTGTACCTGGATTTTTTGCTTTTTCTTCACTTACTTTATCACTAACTTCTGCAATAACATAACCTGCTAACACAAGCAATGCACTACTAAGCACAAATCCAGCAACTATTCCAATAGGAATTTCTGCGTAATATGCTATTGCGAGGCCTATACAAACCCCTACTACCAAACCAACTTTTAGACAGTCTTCTATCAGATCAACCAGATCAGCTTCTTTTTCATATTCAATTCCTGTAGATATTTTGCAGTATGGAATCTTATTTTTCAATTCTTGCAAAGTTTCTTTTGCAATGTTACTACCTATTAAATTAAGCACCCGAAGATTTGTCATCTTTTCTAAGACTGAAACTAGTGCCTTTTTACCTTCTTCTCCAAAAGAGTTATAGCTTAAATCAAGATGCCGAAGATTTGTCATCTTTTCTAGGGCTTTAGCAAATGCTTTTGCACCTTCTTCTCGAAAAAAGCTACTGCTTAAATAAAATTTTTGGAGATTTGTCATCTTTTCTAGTGCTATAGCTAATCCTTTTGGATCTTCTTCTCCAAAAAAGTTATCGCTTAAATAAAACTCTTGAAGATTTGTCATTTTTTCTAGGAATGTAGCTAATCCTTTTGCACCTGCAATTCTAAAAAAGCCACGGCTTAATTTAAGCACCCGAAGATTTGTCATCTTTGCTAGGACTGGAACTAATGCTTTGTCAAAAAGGCTAAGGCTTAAATCAAGCTGCTGAAGATTCGTCATCTTTTCTAAAACTGTAGCTAATGCTTTTGTATCTTCTTCTTCAAGAACAATATGATTTAAATTACACGATTGAAATTTATATTCTCCAATATTAGCCTCTTCTTGTATAAAATTTACCAACTCACTTATATTTTTAAATGACTTATCTTTTTGAATGTTATCAACATAATAAGAAAGCGTTATATTCATTTTATTCTCCATAAATATTATTACTATATTAAAGTATACAAAATGTTTTATAGAAGATCAATTTCTGCTATTAATTTTGTCCAGATAGACCTTGTTTTAGTGAGTGACACATTTCCCTTAAGTTGACATCATTGGCTGAATGGTTACAAAAGCTAGACAAAGATGTTTTGCGCTTGAATTTAGGTTATCTAAAAGAAGCATATTTAGAGGTTTTAGGAAAACTCTCAATAAAACTCATAACTACTATCCCTAATATTCTGTTGTCCTTCTAATGCTAAATCAGCAAGGGAGTTATTTGGCAAACAGTGAGTTTCGTGACCTTCTGCAGGTCTGCTTGGCCCTTCTGGATTTTTGTTTGTTATAATATATGCTAACGTGCATACTAATAACATATGTTCTAACATAAACCCTATTATACCACCCAAAAAAGCTGGAAAAAGTACCTCAGAAGATTGGCACACATTCACTATACTGAAAATAGCAGAACTTACTTCCTCTAATAAAATTAGAGGAGTGCCAACAATAAACAGCAGTTATGAGGCAAAAAAATACCCTTTACCACAGTATATGCCAGCCATTAAGTAAATGTAATATAAAGACCCTAACCCGCAGAGTAATATCTCTTTTCTTTTATCAAAATATCTATTTGTAACACAATTCTTATAGATAAATTTATTGAGAAGATATAAAGGAATACTAATAGCAAAAGTAGCATACAATATTAATAACGTACTTAACGATCCTATTATACTTGCTACTAAAATAGCATCTAATTCAGTTACAATAAGGGCTTTAGCTATATGAGGACTCGCTTTTAGCAAAAATTTAACTTTGTACAACAATACGCTATGCTTGTAAATTCCATTTTCAATTTTTTTCTCAATTTCTTCCTTAATCTCATCAGTACCCAGTTTTCTTGCGTATTCCAATGCAGTGCAATTATACCTATTCACTGTGTAGCTTATGGTATATCATACATTTCTGCTCTAACTTCATAATTATTTCTAATATAAAAATCTATATCTGGGTGTTCTAGTAATAGCTTTACTACATCTAGGTTTTTAAAGGAGATAGCCATGTGAAAGCAGTATTACTCTGTTCTCTGTTTTGGACATTAACGTTAATATTTGTACTACTAAGAAGTAAATCTACCATGCCTTTATACATTTCTTCATTATCTCCATCTATTGCCCATGCTGAGATAATATTCATCAAAGGTGTATTTCCCACATCATCAAAAGCATTAACATCAGCGCCATTTTCCAACGCTGCTGCAAACTCTTTCAAATCAGCGTTATCAATAGCACTAAACAAACGCTCTTTAGATACACTTAACATATTTATTGCCCCTCACTTTAAAATAACATGCTTACTTTAGCATATAAGAAGCTACTTGTCCACTCTGGTTTGTGATGGTTTTTATCTCTAATTGGTAGATCTGCAACTTTCTATTTTATTATGATATGATCAATTACTTTTCTAGATTTTTAAAGCGCATAAACAGATCAACTTCCGCTTGAACCAAAGCCACTTACACTCCGTTCTGTCTCTTCTTCCAAAACTTCTTCCATTTCATTCCAAATTACTCTATGTACAGGACTAATTAAAATTTGTGCTATCCTATCACCTCTTTTTATTTCATATGGTTGATCGCTAAGATTAATTAGACACACTTTAATTTCACCTCTGTAGTCAGAGTCTATAGTTCCAGGAGCATTAAGCACAGTTACCCCATGTTTTGCAGCCAGTCCAGAACGTGGACGAATTTGCCCTTCAAAAGCTTCTGGTATTGCAGCCACAACTCCTGTTGGAATAAGGGACCTTTCCATAGGCTTTAAAGTTAGGGTGGTTTCTACTGCAGCATAAAGATCCATGCCAGCACTCTGTACAGTTGCATATGATGGTAGAGGTAGATCATCACCATGTGACAATTTCTTTATCCTTACTGTTATTTCTTTATGTTGCATTTTATTACACCTAATGGAAAAAATTATCGTAACATATAATTATATGAGCGTCTAGGTGGAAGTTTAAGCCAAGAGCAATATCAACTCTTAAAAGAGCAGATAAATGATCGCTATTCCGGCTCTATTAATTCAGGAAGGCCGATATTGCTGAAGGAGGTTTGGAGTGGAAAGAAATGAGTCTCTCGCCAAGAGACATGGATTTCATCGAATCTAAACATAGCTCAGCTCGTGATGTTGCGCTTGCCTTTGGAGTGCCACCACAGTTACTTGGCACACCAGGTGACAACACTTACAGCAATTTAGTAGAGGCGCGCCTTGCTCTGTGGGAACAAACAGTTTTACCGATATTAGAAAACATTATTTGTCATTTGAACTCTTGGCTAGTGCCAAAATTTGGCACAGATTTATGCCTATCTTATGATAAAGATTCAATAGAAATTCTCATGGAAAAAAGGCAAAAATTATGGAAATACGTAGAAAAAGCAAGTTTTATGACGCTCAATGAAAAGCGAGAGGCATTTGGCCTTCACCCCTTACCAGATGGTGATGAACTTAACAATTGATATTTATTGCTAAATAAGTTAATATTATTATATATTTAGGATATATTATTAAATTAGTATAATTATAGGAGTAAATTATGACTGGAGTAGAACAAGACAAATTAAAAAAACAGCTTTTTGATGCTGTTAGAAATGACGATTTAGAAAGTGCTGAAGATGCAATAGGCAAAGGTGCTAATGTTAACGCTAAGGACACATCTGGCTTCACACCACTTTATTGGGCAGTACGTGAAGGTCATCTGAATGTTGTGAAACTTCTCATAAGAAAAAATGCGAATATTAATGCTAAAGATGGAGATGATTGCACACCACTTCATTTGGCAGCACCTGAAGGTTGTCTAAGTGTTGTGAAGTGCCTTATAGACAATAATGCTGATATTAACGCTAAAGATAAATATGGTGACACACCACTTCATTTGGCAGAATTTGCAGGTAGTCTGGATGTTGTGAAATTTCTTAGTGAGAGCAAAAATGCAGATATTAATGCTAAGGGCAAACATGACCACACACCACTTCATGAGGCAGCTATGCGTGGCAAGAAAGACGTGGCAGAGTTTCTCATAGAAAAAGGTGCTGATGTTCATGCTAAGGACAAAGATGACAACACATTACTTCATTTGGCAGCATTTGGAGGTCATCTGAATGTTGTGAAATTTCTTAGTGAGAGTAAAAATGTGGATATTAATGTAATGCTAAGAACAAACATGACCGCACGCCACTTCATGAGGCAGCATTGGGAGGTAATCTGAAAGTTGTTAAATATCTTATAGAAAAAGGTGCTGATGTTAATGCTAAAGGTAAATATGGTTTAACACCACTTCATGAGGCAGCGTTTGAAGGTCGTCTGGATGTTGTGGAATTTATTGTAAGCAAAAGTACTGATGTTCATGTTAAGAGTAACACTAAATTAACACCACTTCATTTGGCAGCACGTAATGGTCATCTGGGTGTTGCGAAATTTCTTAGTGAGAGGATAAAGGACTTCACACCACTTCATTGGGAAGCACTTGCAGGTAATCTGGGTGTTGTGGAATCTCTTATAAATGATGCTGCTGATATTAACGCTAAAGATGAACATGATTTCACATCACTTCATTTTGCAGCACTTGTAGGTGATCTGAACGTTGTGGAATGTCTTATAAGCAATAATGCTAATATTAATGCTAAAGATGAAGATGGTTACACGCCACTTCATTGGGCAGCGTTTGGAGGTCATCTGGATGTTGTGGAATGTCTTATAAACAACGATACTGATATTAATGCTCAGGGCAAAAAATGCTTGGCACCTCTTCTTTTGGCATCACGTGAAGGTCATCTGGATGTTGCGAAACCTCTGAGTGAGAGGATAAAGGACTTCACACCACTTCATTGGGAAGCACTTGCAGGTAATCTGGTTGCTGCTAAATCTCTTATAAAAAAGGGTGCTGATGTTAATGTTGAGGACGAAAATGGCAAAACACCACTTAGTTGGGCTAGATGGACAGCATTTACAGATAGTCAGAAAGTTATGAATCTTCTTGAGAGGAAAACAGATGATTTCACACCATTTCATTGGGCAGCATTTAAAGGTAATCTTAATGATGTTGAATCTCTTATAAACAATGGTGCTGATATTGATGCTAAAGATGAAGATGGTTTCACACCACTTTTTTGGGCAACATATGAAAAACATCTGAATGTGCAAAATTTCTTCTTATAAAGCATAAGTGATCACAAAATCCAAGTGCAAGACGACCTAATTTCAATCAAGAGAAATTACCAAAGGAATTACAAGACGAATTCAACACTTATTGGATTAAGTGGACAGAAGAGCTCATAAAGCTCAAGCAAGAAAATCAAGGGCTTTTAAACTTCTTGTATGCAAAGAGTTTTAAAGAAGGTGTGAAAATATGGGCGCAAAATAAGAGTATACTAGAAGATGAAGATTCCTTAAAAAAGCAATACCCAGAGTATGCAGACATGTTGATTAATAAAGCAACTGAATGTGAATCTGTAACTTCTTTTGGTAAATTCGTTGCTAAGCACGATGTAGCATTTAAAGTTGTTGGCGGATTATCAGTGTTGGCTGGTGCGGCGTTTTGTGCGTATGGATGTCTTGCTGCTGGACTTCCCTTATTAATTGTGGGAATATTTGCGTTTGGACTTTCAACAGGCATAGGTTGGGAAACATTTGAAAAAGTTAGTAGTACAATTAGTAGCTTAAGCACTAAACAACCTCAAGCAGCTGGTCAATCTGTTAAATAAATCAATAATAAAGGTCCTAACGGGCCTTTGAACTTCCGGATAGTATCTACAAAATTTGAGACTGTGGTAATGATTTTTCTCTGAATGAAAGTTATGCAGGAAATCTAATTTTTTACAAGCTCTTTCTGCAATTTCCTTCTCTGTTTAATTTTCAAGGTACAATAATAAGGTAAAATCAATTTTAAAACACAATTTGATAACAGCAGAACATAACCAAAGTGCATATAGATGTAATAGCTGGCGGTAAAATAAGGAAAATAGGTGTCCTTTTAATAAAGCAATTCTGAGAAGACTTTGAAAAAAAGGCATTATAAATTATCGGTAAAAAATATAGGGCATTAAGTAAAGTGCTGACGATTAACACTAGCGTTACAAATGTAGAAAGTGCTACATTACCAGAATTAAAAACAGCTTGAAATATTAGGAATTTACTCCAAAAAGTTGGAGCAGGTGGTACGCCTATCATGGAAAGCGCTCCCACAGTAAATGCTATCATAGTTATTGGCATACTTTGCCCTATACCGTGCATTCTATCTATGTACTTTTCACCGGTTTTGGTTATTATTATGCCTGCAACAAAAAACAAAGTGATTTTTGCAAACGCATGACATACCAATTGAAAAATTGCAACATTAATGCCAAGCTCATTAAAAACTGAAGCGAATAATATAATGTATGATAATTGCGAGACGGTAGAGTAAGCGAGCAATTTTTTTAGCTCCTTCTGCTTTAATGCAATAAGTGAAGCCATAACTATGGTAAATCCTGCGGCATACGTCAACCATCCTCCCACAAACCAATTTTGCTCTCCAAAACGCTGCAAATTATCAATGCCGAAAGTATATAATATAATTTTTATAATAATAAAAGCTCCAGATTTCACAACGGCAACAGCGTGTAATAATGCACTCAAAGGGGTTGGCGCAACCATTGCTTTTGGCAACCAAAAATGCATAGGCATTAATGCAGCTTTTCCTATTCCATAAATCAGCATAGCAAAGGATATTGCAACAAAAGTGGTGAGTGACGTATCGAACTTAAATATTCCACCGACTAAAAAATCTAAGGTATGAAATTCGTTATATAACAATCCTATAGCGGGAAAAAAGAGCACTAGAGAAGAAAAAAATAACACGCCAAAATAGTAACGTCCTGCCATTACTGATTCATTTGTTGAATTGTAAGTGACTAAAGGATAAGTGCTTACAGTAAGCAGTTCGTAAAAAACAAATGTAGTTAGTAAATCCCCAGAAAAAGCAATAAACATTGCGCAACTAATAGATATAGATATAAAACCCAAAAATTTTGCGTGATTACCTTCAGGGTAATTATTTTGCATGTACCATATCGCATATATACTGGTTAACATCCATAAAAAAGATATTAATAAACTAAATATTAGTCCTACATATTCTAACTTTAAACTAATATGTAGGTTGTTACCAAAATCAATCAAGATAAATTGAGGGCAATTTCCATATGTCCAACATAAAGTGCACAGGCACACGTAAATAAACAGCAGTATAGAAGAGGCAATGGTAATGCCATTGCCATTGCTTACTTTTGGCCATAAAAAAATGACTAGTGAACTCAAGAGAGGTACCATCGCAGTTATTAGAAGGTAATCTTCAGTAATAAAAAAAGGAAAGGAAAGGAGTGTTAGAATACTATTTATCATTCTCTTAAATTATTTTTTATCTGTACTTTAAAGGAGAAGTATAATTACTACTTTAGCACATGTGAACAAAATTTTAGAGGAATCAAGAGGATGGATTACATTGATTCCTGCAAGACTATCATTTTGCTTACATTTATTTAGGCAGTGTCTAAATAAATAGTCATTTATTCTATACGAAGTTGTGATATAATAAGCCTTACTCATAGTGTTTTTGGGGATAATTACATATGATCGGCTCTATGCAAGAACCTAATGAATTAAGAAAGCGTCTGCAAGGATATTATCGTACTGATGAAAAAAGCTACATACGCTATCTTGTAGAAAAATCAGAAATTTCTGCTGAATCAAAAAATAGAATTTATAATATTGCGAAACAAGTTATTGAGAAAATTAAAGGTAATAAATTAGGGGTTATAGACTCCTTCATGCAGAAATATTCTCTCTCCAATGATGAGGGAATTGCTCTGATGTGCCTTGCTGAATCATTACTTAGAATACCGGATAACTATACAATTGATGAGTTGATCAAAGATAAAATTGCTAACCAAGCGTGGAGTAAATACCTAGGAAATACATCTTCGTTGTTTGTTAATGCTTCTACATGGGGCTTAATGATAGGCAGCAGTGTGCTGAGAAATAGTGAAGGGGATTCAAGGTTTTATCAAGCAATTTCCAAGATGCTTAAGAATCTCGGAGAGCCAATAATTCGCAAAGCAGTAAAGCAAGCAATGTTGATGATTGGTAAGCACTTTGTCATTGGAGAAACTATAGCAAAAGCATTAGAAAATGCAAAATCAGATAATAGCAAATATTTATGCTCTTTTGATATGCTTGGTGAAGCTGCACACACAGCCGATGATGCAAAAGAATATTTTGACTCATATATGCACTCAATAAAGGCTATAGGAGAGTCAACTGAGGTAAATGATTGTTTTAAGTCTCATGGAGTTTCAATAAAATTATCTGCTTTACATCCACGTTA
Organism: Wolbachia endosymbiont of Ctenocephalides orientis; assembly: GCA_028571345.1. GTDB lineage: Bacteria > Pseudomonadota > Alphaproteobacteria > Rickettsiales > Anaplasmataceae > Wolbachia. The sequence continues at coordinate 417,328 of CP116769.1, read as the reverse complement.
TGAATTTAACCAATTTGATAATATAGCTGAAGAGCTTAGGACTAGAGTGTTAGAGCTCTGTCAAGAAGCAAAAAAATATAATATTTCCCTATGCATTGATGCAGAGGAGTCAGAAAGACTTGAAATGTCGTTAGTCTTATTTGAGCAGCTTCGCCTTGATAAGTCACTTAACGATTGGGAAGGATTTGGTCTTGCTGTTCAAGCTTATCAAAAACGCGCTTTATCTGCTCTTGATTTTGTTGAAGATGTTGCGATTCGCTCAAAGCATAAGATTATGGTCAGGCTTGTAAAAGGAGCATATTGGGACTCAGAAATCAAGCGTACGCAAGAATTAGGGTTAATTGGTTATTCGGTGTTTACAAGGAAAAGCTATACTGACGTATGCTATTTAGCCTGTGCACAAAAACTTTTGAGCAAACCAAACACTTTTTATCCATGCTTTGGAACTCACAATGCGTATACTTTTGCTGCTATTATGGAATTTGCTGACAAAAATCATCCAGGGTTCGAGTTTCAGCGCTTACATGGAATGGGTAAAGATTTGTATGATTATGTAATGTCAGAGCTTGCAACAAATATTAACTGCCGTATATATGCACCAGTTGGTAAGCATAGTGACCTGTTACCATATCTTATTAGACGCCTACTTGAAAATGGAGCTAACAGTTCATTTGTTAATCAAATAAATGACCCTAATGTAAAAATTGAAGATTTGGTTTCAGATCCACTGGAGAAAGCTAAAAATTTAGAATACGAACCTCACCCAAGCATTCTTCTCCCTCAAGACATTTCAATGCCAGAAAGAAAAAATTCCCTAGGTATGGATATTAGCGACTCGGTCATAGTTTCACAATTTGCAAATGATATAAAGAGTTTCAGTGATAAAAAATGGCAGGTTGGGCCAATAATTGACGGAAAAGGGTTATTTGGTGATTTAAGCTTTGCCGAAGTAGTTAATCCTGCATATTTGCAGGGTGTAATAGGGGAAGTGACAAATACAACGAATACTCAAGCTTTGAATGCTCTTGAAATAGCACATAGTGCCTTTCAAGAATGGCAAAATGTTCCAGCAGAGGAGCGTGCTAAATGTCTTGAAAAAGCTGCAGATTTGCTCGAAGAAAGAATGAAAGAGTTGATTTATATTCTTATAGTAGAAGCAGGAAAAATTTTATCTGATGCAATAGCAGAGATAAGAGAAGCAGTTGACTTTCTGCGTTATTATGCATCGATAATAAAAAATGAACTGAATAATTGGAAAAAATTGCCAGGCCCTGCAGGTGAAGATAATTTTATCTTTTTTGAAGGAAGAGGGGTTTTCTTATGTATATCTCCATGGAATTTTCCACTAGCCATCTTCATTGGGCAGGTTTCGGCTGCGCTTGCAGCGGGCAATACAGTGCTAGCAAAACCAGCAGAACAGACACCTATTATTGCTTATGAAACGGTGAAAATATTACATGAAGCTGGTATACCAAAAAACGTATTGCACCTTATTCCAGGAGATGGTAGGAATTTAGGTAAAACATTAATACCAGATAATAGAGTTGCAGGTGTAGCTTTTACTGGTTCAACACAAACTGCTCAAATCATTAACAGAATGCTAGCTAAAAGAGATGGGCCTATTGTGCCACTTATTGCTGAAACCGGTGGATTAAACGCCATGGCCGTTGACAGTTCAGCTCTCCTGGAGCAAGTAACAATGGATGTTTTGCTCTCTGCATTTCGTAGTAGCGGGCAACGCTGCTCTGCTCTTAGGGTGTTATTTATTCAAGAAGATATAGCAGAAAAGCAAATAAAAATGATAAATGGTGCAGCACAGGAATTAAAGATTGGTGATCCAATGCAGCTTAGCACAGATATTGGTCCAATTATTGATAGAGAATCTCGTGATATGTTGATTCAACATACAGAAAAAATGTCAGAGGATAAAGATTCAAATCTTTTATTTAAAGTGCCGATAGATACAAATACTCAAAACGGTTACTTCTTCCCTCCATATGTTTATGAGATACAAAAAATCTCGCAATTAAAACAAGAGGTATTCGGCCCTATCTTACATATTATACGTTTTAATAAATCAAATCTAGATGAAGTGATTAACGACATAAATAATACAGGATATGGACTCACATTTTCTTTGCAGAGTCGTATACAGAGTCAAATTGATTTAATAAGCAAAAAAATATCAGTTGGAAATGTGTATATCAATCGTAATCAAATAGGTGCAGCAGTTGGTATGCAGCCATTTGGTGGCAGAGGATTATCCGGAACTGGACCAAAAGCTGGAGGTCCTAACTATTTACAGCGTTTCTCTACGGAAAAAGTTGTGAGTGTAAACACTACAGCTTTTGGTGGTAACACTACTCTTATGTGTTTAGATTAGGCCTTGTTCGAATCTGCATGTATCCTCTAAAAAGTACACATCTTAAGTTTTTTTGTTGAAATAAAATAGAAACAAAAGTGCTGTTTCTTGCTATACTTACTCTCTGGAGAGCTTAGTGGTCAGAGACAAACTTTACACATCATCTCTGATATTTTTCCTTAAGTTGACGCCATTGGCTGAACGGATACAAGTTTCATATTTTACGCAGCTAGAGCGCGGAAACAGATTTGTTAAGCGGATAATTTCATTGTACTTGACTTGGAAGAAAAAACAACTTAATCCCTTTAAAAACCTACTGGCTATTGCTTCCTAGTCGCTCCTCTGAATGTATACTTTTAGGTGTATTAGACCCAATGATAATAATGGCATACATTTAAATGTATACCACTATTTATATTATAAGCACGCTAACGATCTGGTTCGTTTGATGATGCATTATCCGAATCTTTAAGTTCCTGTTTTAGGTTCTTAATACCTCTTCCTAAATCACCCATAACTTGCGGTAATCTGCCCGCACCAAAAAGCACTAATATTATTAGTAAGACTAGAAACAACTGCCATGGTCCTAAACTCATTTTAACCTCCATTGTAAAATATTGATATTTAATTTAGCTTGATTATAGTCAAGCAATACATACATTATATCACCTTTATTTCACAATATATCAAGATTTTTTATTTGCTTTCAAACGTTATCCTTCTGAGTGTGGAAAATTTCTAAAAAGCATATTTAGCTATTTCTCTTGCCAATCAAAGTAATAAATATTTGATCTATATCAAAACTCATTTTAGGACGCCAAATAGGACCATCTAAGTGCATATCTACATAAATTGGATTGCTGTGACCCATAGGAATAAAAAAGAACCTGAACACAGAAGCTAAAGTAAAATTAGATAGCATGAAATTAGATGAGATTGATCCTGATGCTTTGTCAATGCCAAATTGTAAGCTAGCGGAGCATATGCCGTTGTTTATATTTGCTTTCCCAATCACATTTTCAAAAAATGTGCTGCCATTATATATATCAGTATGAGCAAATGTAGAAATTTCGGATTTATTATTACTGCTTAACAAATTAGTAATAAATGAATTAAAATCTGCGTTGGCAAATTCAATTCCCTGAGTTTGCAAATTTATCTCTCCAGATAAATTATTAGCCCAAGCTTGAAAGCTCTTTCCTTGAGCTTTAATTGAACCGCTTAAGCTAATTTGACCTTTTAAATTATTGGCACCCAAAAACTTGTTAATTCTTTTGGTGTCTAAATTTGCAACAAAAAACTTTGTATACATTGAATCTGGCCTTAAATAACCTTGAAAAGATACTTGTCCTTGTTCTTCTAATGCGTAATTTATTTGTCTGACAGCAATTGCATTGTTTCTTATCATTACATCTAAATTAAAGTCTTTTAAAATATTCTTTTTAATTATAAATTCCGTAGCGTTAATTTGTATATTTGCATCAAATACTTCCTTAGCATCCAAAAATTTAAATTTCTCTACTGACCATTGAATTTGATCTATATCATTTCTTGCATTTTTTTTCACTTCGATTAAATTAGGTAACTTAAAGATTTTTCCATCGAATTTACTACCGTTAAGGTTAACTTCTACTAGAGGTTTAGTGTATTTTGCATCTGCCAATATTTTTGCATCGCCGGTAATATCAAAATCTTTACTTGATAGCTTCAATTTGTCTGCAACTAACTTACCCTTTTCTGCTTTTAATAAAAAGTTTAAGTCTTTAATTTTGGTATCATTTAATATGAAATCGCTAATGTGAGTATTTATTTTTACATCGTATTTAAGACTTTTTAGCCACTCTATTTTAGATAAATTGCTAAATAAATTATAATTATACCTATCCATATTAAGCTTTTGTATGCTCAGTCTGCCATCAATAGTATTGTGTTTTTTTGTGTGATTTGCTTTAACCGATCCTTCCCAAAATTGCTCATCACTTACCAATGTAATATCTGAAATAGCTAATATTCTCGGTGCAAAATGTAACTTAGATCGAAGCGTAAATTGACTCTTTTTGTCTTCCTGTGTCTTTATAGAAGGAAAAAAGCAAAGGGTAAATGATTCAAAATCATTTCCTTCTATTAGTAAATTACCATTGAACTCAGACATAGAACGATTATTTGAAATCTCTCCCGATAAATAAGAGATATTATCAATTCCAGGAAATTTTAGCAGCGTATCAACTTTTGCTTTGCCGTCAGCAAATTTTAGTATAGTACGAAAATTATTTAGTATTTTACTTCGATATTTTATTTCAGAAGCTTCTATATTCATATTTAAGCTAAGGTTATTTGGTATAGCCTCTCTAAAACACTCCAAAATATCTTTAGTATCAGCAGCATTCTTTAAATTATTGCGCGTTAAGTCAAAATCAATCTTACTAAAGCTAATATTGACATCAGTGTGGCCGCTTTCTCTATTATTCTGTATTGTACCATTTGCCTTCATGCTTTGAGAGTCAATTTCTATATCAGTCACTTTTAGACCTTCTTTAGTTATGCTAATGTTGGATGATACTGCAATATTTTCGCTAGGAACTATGTTGCCAAGGAAGTTTAGGTTAGCAATTTTTGAAAAATCATTAATTGAATTTGAGCTATTATTTATTTTAAGTGATGAATAACCACGAAGCTCATCTTGATTTTTATTACCTGTAAATAATAAATTTATGAAGTCTGATTCAATATCAATTCGTACATTTTGCTTTGTAATGTCAATCTTTCCCCCAAAATAATAATCATTATCACCAACCTTTATTTCACCAAAAACGTGCTTGTTTTTTCTTATCGAGACTTCTTTTATATTAATAATACTTCTATAATCGGAAAAATCGTCTTTTAAGTTGATTTGACCATCTTTTATTATTACGTCAATTATATTGCTACTTGCCTTTGTATTTATAACATGAAGTAAGTTTTTTTTATTGCTCTTTATACCAGATAATGTAATTGATTTTGCCTGAAGGGAAAATGAAAGTATTGGTAGAATAGATGGTTTTATCTCAATTTTATTTATGCTAACTAAATCTGATAACTTTTGCTCTTGATTGTTATTTTCATTGTATTGTATGTAAACATTGTGAATAGTTAACTTTGGAGTAATCAGTGAAACTTCAACTTTTCCTCCAATATGTATTTTAGCATCATATTTCTTCTCTAACTCTTGTATGATATTTCCCCTATAGCTATTCCAATTCTTAAAAACTACAGTAACATGACCAAGAATTAATATTAGCGAAATCACCAATATGGCATATACAGAAAATTTCATAATTTACACATGTTCAACGCTGCCAAAATCTCCTCTCAAGACTAGATAAAAAGTACCAAAATAAATAATAATACTAAAAATTGTTAAAGATGCTAAATAAACAACACGAAGCAATATCTCATCAAAAAATAAGGTTGCTGACAAAGTGTTAAAAACTTGAAGAAATAATGACATAACTATGGTAGCTATAAAGGTCTTTATGATATTTATCAACAGTGTTTTACTAACTCTATATATTCTATTTATTATTAAATAATTAATCAATAACACACAATTTACCCAAGTAGAAGTGGAAGTTGCAACTGCAATCCCTATATGCTGATACTTATTCATCAATAAAAAGTTTAGCACCACATTAATTATCAGGCATATTAATGAAAATATAGTTGGTATTTTCAGATTTCCTCTAGCAAAAAATGTTGTTAGTAAGACTTTATTTATAATAAACGCTGGTAAAGAAAGAGAAAACGCTATTAATGTAGGAACGGTCTGCTGCACTGCATAGTAGTCAAATTCACCGTAGGAAAAAAGTGTCGATAAAATTACATCAGGAATAATAATAAACGCAGCGGTTATTGGTATTATCAGCATTAACCCCATGCTGAGAGCTTTATTTTGTATTTCAATTATACTTTTAGTGTCATCCATTTGCTTTGAAATTAAAGGAAGGAGCACTGTACTAATTGCAGTGCCAATTACTCCCTGTGGTAACTGATTTAGTCTTTCGGCATAATATATATAAGAAACTGCATTTGGTATGAAGCTTGCCATGATTGTATCGATCCATACGCTTATTTGAGTTACGCAATTGTTGAGAATTGCAGGTATTACGCGCTTAAAAAACAACCTAACTTCATTGCTTAATTTCAGGCTGAAAGAAAAAGCTGTCTTCAGTTTATATGAGCTGATTAGCATCAACAATAGCTGCAAAACTCCTCCTGTTAGCACAGCTATAGAAAGATTATGTGCTGGAGTTTCAATATAAGGTACGAATAAACTGACAATCAAACAGAGGTTCAAAATGATCGGTGCAATGGCTGTTGAAGCAAAATGTTGTTTGACTTGCAACATTCCTCCAATTAGTGCTGCAACTGAAACAAAAATTATATAAGGCAGCATAACTCTTGATAGGGTTACGGTAAGAGCAAATTTACTTTGATCAAAGCCAGGAGCAAAAACTTTAATCATGTAAGGAAAAAAGATTTGCATGACAAGGCAAAAAACTATCAGAATGATAAATGTGATAGATATAACACTACTTGCAAAATTAAATGCTTTTTTGTTATCATGCGACTCCGCTGAATATAATGGTATAAAAGAAGCAGTAAATGCTCCCTCTGCAAAAAATGCACGAAACAAATTAGCAAAGCGAAATGAGGAAAAAAATATATCCGCAAGAGAAGTTGCGCCAATAACAATTGCAATTAATACATCTCGCACTAACCCGGCCACTCTTGAGATAGCTGTAAAAAAACTAAATGTGAATATACTCTTAAACATTTTTTTAATGTAGCTTGTTGCAATAATAGGCTTCTTTTAAAATTGGTAAAGGGTAAAGAAGTTCATTGCCTACCTTTTTGCTAGTTTTGTAGAGAATCTACTCAACCGAACTTACAACAAATTTTCCACCCTCATTTTCAGTGTAAGACGGAGCTTTCTCCCTCCACTCAATTACTTCTGCATTACAAACTGTCTGTAAATCATTTTGTGCAGACAGATCCAACTTACTCGTTTGACTACTTACCTTTATCGTTAATTTTTTGATTAAATGCTTAACTGAAACATTATTATCTGCCTTTATTTTTCTCACCAAATTCAATATCTGTACGCAATCGTCTCCCATTTCTTCAGAATATTTATCATAAGTAAGTTCTTCTAAATTTGGCCAGCCACCTTGATTATGTATAGAATTATAACTGTATAATTGATGATATACTTCCTCTGTAACGTAAGGCAAAAAAGGTGCAAACAATCTGAGAATAACATTTAATACATATGCCAAACATTGCTTAGCACTTAAATTCGCTTCTTTACTTACCTCCTCCCCATACGCGCGTTTTTTTACTAACTCCAGGTAGTTATCACAAAAATTTTTCCAGAAGAATTCTTCTATTGCCTCCAAGGCTTCACAGTATTCAAATTGTGAAAGGTTACTTGTTGCTTTTTCTACCACCTTATGTAACTTAGATAGTATCCACTTATCTATAGTCTCACTTATAGAATCTGTGCTTAATTCCTGGTGTTTCTTTACAAACATAGAAGCAAATTTGCTGGCATTCCATAATTTCGTGACTAAACGTTTTCCGATCTTGAATATATTTTCAGAGTAAACCGTATCAACTCCAAGTCTTGAGTTTGCTGCCCAATAACGCACTATATCAGCTCCATATATCTCAAGTATTGAATGTGGTGTGATGATATTACCTTTTGATTTACTCATTTTCTTTTTATCATCAGCCAAACACCAGCCGCTTATCATGATATTTTTCCATGGCACTGAATCAGCGTGATAATGTGCTTTTAATATTGTATAAAAAGCCCAAGTCCTTATTATTTCATGGCTTTGGCTCCTTAAGTCTGCAGGAAATATTACATCATAGCGATTATTTGGCAGACCAAATTCATTATTTACTGCCAGCGCATTTAATTGAGGAGTGATTGCACTTGTTGCCCAGGTGTCCATAACATCTTGATCTGGAGTAATTTCCTCTCTACTATATCCCTCAGGCAAGTCCTTTAGTGGATCTATAGGCAAATTTTTAATCTCAGGTAGAATAATTTTACCTTCCTCACCTTTGCGCTTTGAATACCACACCGGAAACGGCACTCCAAAATAGCGCTGCCTTGAAACACACCAATCCCAATTTAATCCCTCTATCCATACTTCCATGCGCTTACACATGTTACTTGGGTACCAATTACACTCTTGAACTTTCTCTAATATTTGTTCTTTTTGGTCTAAAGTTTTAACGAACCATTGATACGTGGGCAATATTTCAAGTAGGGCGCCTGACCTTTCTGCACATTTAACAGAATGAGAAATATTAGTGCTTTCAATAAGCAATCCTTCTCTAGTCAAAATTTCAATTACTTTTTTTCTTGCTTCTTTGATTTTTAGTCCATTTATTTCATTATAGATTTCAGCATCAATGACATTATATAGATTTATTCTTCCATCCTGATCAATGATGATTTTTGTTGGTAGTTTGTGTTTTGTGTGCCAATACATATCCAGTTCATCGCCAAATGTACAGCACATCACAAGTCCAGTACCCTTATCAATCTTTACTTTATCATCAGCAATTATTGGAACTTTCTCTTCCGTGATTGGTACTATAGCTTTTTTTCCAATAAGGTGTGTGTAGCGCGTATCTTCTGGATGACAAAACACTGCAACACATGCAGTAAGTAACTCAGAACGCGTAGTTGCAATATGAATTTTTTCATTCTCTTCAGTTGAAAAAGCTATTGTATTTAATGACGACTCAAAAATTTTATCTTCCATCTCTGATTGTGCAATTGCAGTTTTATCAACCGTATCCCAAAGAATAGGCTGCATTTTTCTATAAACATACCCTTTGTTATATAGATCAATAAATGACATTTGAGAAAGCGTTATAGTTTCTTTGCTGATCGTGTGATACTCTAAATCCCAGTCATAACTGATTCCCACAGCTTTAAATAATTCCTTGAACTCTTGTTTTGAATGATTAATTACCTCATGGCACATTTCTATGAATTTCTCTCTGCCAACTTCCTTAGCACGAACTTTGTGAGTTTGCTCAACTAATCTTTCAGTTGGAAGTCCATTATCATCAAAGCCAATTGGATAAAAGACCTCCTTCCCTAGCATTCTTTGAAATCTTGCGATGAAGTCCGTATGACAGTAGCTAAATATGTGACCTATGTGCAATTTTCCTGATATAGTAGGCGGAGGTGTGTCGATAGTAAAAGTGTTATTTTTTGTGCCGTGCCACTTGTAAACCTTACTGCCTTCCCATAGTACATTATATTTATTTTCAATCTCTTTGAAGTTATATTTTTCTGTTAACATTGATACCAAGATATTTTTGCTCAGATTAAGTTAACACAACTTAAGAAATTCGACAATCTTATCCTAATAAAATTCCTTTCAACCCTTTTAGAAATGCCAACTGAGTTAAGATTATTATTATCCTAAGAAGACTTTAAGCCTATTGTAATACATAAAATAGCTTCTTATGATTAATCAAAAGAAGCTATTCTAGAAGTCGTTGTAGTTTTTATGCACTCTTGCGAGGTAAATGTTCCATATCATATCCTTGGAAAGATATAATCTTTTCTATATCCCCTTCCACCTTTGCTTCTATAATATACTTTGCTGTTAGTTTACCTTCTTCATTAACGCTAGCTTCATCAAGATGTCCATTAATAAATAAAGTGAATATAACATCATTTTCATCTCGCATTGTAATATTTGCGGCGCAAGCTCCAGTGTGTTGATTAAAAGCATCTTCAATGGTAAATATACCATCATCAAAACACCTTGTAGCAATACCTGTGTTATTATAATCTTCCAAGCTTGAAGATTGGCAAAAATCTATTTCACTCATAAATGTACCTTAACTATTAATAATATATTAAATTATAGTTAATGATAGTGTACTAAGTCAAGCTTTACTTAAATCCTAACTATATAGATAAAATTTTTAATAATTTTTTTAAATATTGGTTTTGCTTTGACTTTTTTATCAAATTTTGCAGAATTATATAATTATCGTATAGCAAAATAAATGACAAAAGAGGACTGGGAAGCGGTCATTGGGCTTGAGGTACACGCACAAATTTCTTCCAACACGAAATTATTTTCTAGTTCATCAACTGAGTTTGGTGCTGAACACAACACTCAAGTTTCACTAGTTGATGCTGCAATGCCTGGTACACTACCAATATTAAATTACTACTGCATAGAGCAAGCCATACGTACGGGTATTGCGTTGTCTGCAGAAATTAATAAAAATTCGTACTTTGATCGGAAGAATTATTTTTATCCTGATTTGCCACAGGGTTATCAAATAACTCAATTTTTTGAGCCAATAGTTAAAAATGGCAGGATATTTATCAATAATAGCAAAGATATTGGCAAAAAAGAGGTGAGGATTGCAAGGATTCACTTAGAGCAAGACGCAGGAAAAAGCACTCATGAAGAAAGTAAAACTTATGTCGATTTAAATCGTGCAGGAGTTGCTTTAATGGAAATTGTTTCTGAGCCAGATATTGAATCTTCTACAGAAGCTGCAGAGTTTGTAAAAAAATTAAGGCAGATTCTACGTTACATAGGATCATGTGACGGAGATATGGAAAAAGGATCGCTTCGCTGTGATGCAAATGTTTCCGTTCGCAGAAAGGGTAGTAAAACCCTTGGAACTCGCTGCGAGATAAAAAATCTGAACTCAATACGTTATATTACTCAAGCCATAGATTATGAGATACAAAGGCAAATTGATATTTTAGAAAATGGAGGAGAAATAAGTCAGGATACCTTATTGTTTGATATCGATTTAGAAAAAACAAAAGTGATGCGTAGTAAAGAAGACGCAAGCGACTATATGTATTTTCCCGAACCTGATTTACTGCCGGTTGAAATAACTCAGGAGAAGATCGATTCAATTCAATCATCCTTACCTGAGCTATCGGAACAAAAAAAACAACGGTATATTGAAACACTAGGGATAAGTGAATACGATGCAGATGTCATTACTTCCGATAAGCCAATTGCTGATTATTTTGAGGAATTAATCAAAAAACATGATACAAAAATTGTAGTAACCTGGCTAACTGTAGAGCTTTTTGGTCGTTTAAATAAAGCCGGAATTAACATCACTAGTTCTCCGGTTAAAGCCAAGGAATTATCTGAGCTACTAGATTTTATTGTTGATGAAACAATCTCTACTAAACTTGCAAAACAAGTGTTTGATATCATGTTTGAAACTGGAAAAACTGCTTCTATGGTTATTGAAGAGAAAAATCTTAAACAAATAACTGACAAAGGACAAATAGCTGAAATCATTAAAAAAGTTATTGATGCTAATCAAGATAAAGTCCGTGAATATAAAAGTGGTAAAGTCAAGCTTTATGGATTTTTTATTGGTGAAATTATGAAGCTAACAAAAGGAAAAGCAAATCCTGATGTGGCCAATTCTCTCTTACAGGAAGAACTCAACCTGTAAAGAAGGATAATCAACTTTAGTTTCATATGCGTTAGCTAGCATTCTTGTATAGCTTCATCTGTCATCCCAAAATTTAATTCCATCGCTTCTCAAGTACTGTATGCAACACCAATTTTTACAATATCTACAACTTAAAAGGGAATTTAATGCGAATATAAAATTTTTACTTGTATTATTAATGCATATAGATAAAATATTAGTATGTTAATAATTTTGAGTTACTTATGAAAATATTAAATGTAGCATCACTGTTAAAAACAGGAGTAGCAACATTATTACTAACTTTTATATCAAGCCCTGCCTTTTCTTATGTTGAGTATGAGGATAGTGGTTACTCATATAATAATGAAGAGGTATTAAATAATTTTTATATGAATTTTAATAACAGCGCAATTCTACCTAAGATAAATTCATTAAATGCAGTGGAAGATATGAAGGGTAATGGAAAAAAAACCATTTAGCTGTACAGTCCCAGTATCAAGTACTGGGATGACACGATTTTGTTGCATAGCTCTGAGGGAAAAAACTGGTAGTTACTGATAAAACTCACTATAAACAGGCATTTGATCTGTCAAAGGCAAAATATGCCAGTCAAAATGGAAGTCAGTAACCAAAATGAATATAACAAATTTCTTCAAGAAGGGGAAATATTTTTCATTATATCAACGATACAGCCATTTACTATGTTTTAACCATTCTTTATACCAATTTTAGCATAACCCGCAATCCCTGTATTACCTAACTTTTGGCTTATTTAAATATATACCAGCATGCTTAATTTTGTTGCTGTATTTTTGTGCTTTTCTTTTTATAATCTTTCTTTTATGGAAATGCTTCTCAAAAAGGTACCTACCTTTTCTGCTTTTTTGAGCAAGTCAATAAGTAAACATTTAAAAACTTTATTACGCTAAAGAAGGGATTTTTTCTTTATAAAGACATTCTTTGATGAAAAGTTGACTTTTTAACCTTATAGTTTAATAATTAAACTAATTGTAATGCTCACACCAAATATTCCTAATAGGGTAAATTCTTGTATGATTCGGACTGATTTGGAAAGAGCTATAACAAAAAGCTGTTAGATAATAGATAGCTTACTTGAAGCTGTTAATGACAATAACAAAGAAAAAGAAGCGCTACATACCACAAAACCCGCTGTTTTAGCCTAATAAATCTACTGTATGATGGCAAGAAACTCAGATAAAGAAAGTGCTTTCACATAACGTGTATAGAAAGATTTAAAATCCTTACATCTAGATTGTTGATAAAGTAAAATTATGGTAAGAATTTCGGAGTGCGTAATTTCTGGTATTCTAGTAGGTTTTTTACCGTTTTGCAGGAATTTTTCTGCAAAACTTTCATCGACGACGCGACAAACATTCTCGACAGAAAAATATAAAGTATTTTTCATCAGTAGAGCTCAGTAATATCTTTTTTCATGGTTGACTTCCTATATTGAAAACGCGATATTTTGGAGTTTACCCTATTTTCCTAGCTTATTCACCACTTTTTAATCCGCAACTGGGGTATCTATATACTTTTTACCTCTTATTGCGCAGAGCTTCATCCTTGTAATTTTTATGCTAACATTAAGATATTAGTGCTTATTATTGACAATTTAAATTGTCTAATGTATTATTTAAAAATATTAATATTATATTAACCAAGGTAAACAATATGGGGAATTTATCTGCGCAAATATTTACAAAATTTAATGATATTGCAAAAAATAACAATATAAATGGATTAAAAAAGACCTATCTTGGCGTTTTGCTATCAACTGAGTTAAATGTTAAAACTTCTAAAATCGAATATATTAAAGCACAAATAGCAGCCTTAATAAACAATAACAATGAAAATGAAATAAAAGGTAATATAACAGTAGGTGAAAAAAAGTTGATGTAACTTTAACAAAACAAAATAATAATACATATACTACTAAATTTTCTGAAGATAATTCTCGAGTAGATATTAAAGGTACAAAAGATTATATAACTGAAGATCTATTAACCCTTTGTGCACAGCACGAATTAACAATTAGGAAGAATGAAAAAGGTGATAATGTATTTAGTGTCACAATTAAAGGTGAAAAAAATACAACAATAGGTGGACCTGGCAAAATTTCAATATTCACGCAGCATTTATCATATATTAAAGAAACGATAGAGCACTTAGAAAAATGGGGGAATCCAACTAAAGAATTCGCGCTTGCTACAGGAACTGGAAAAACATATATAGAGCTGATTCTTGAATATATACCAGCGCGATTAATGGGTACACGTTATGTGTCTATAGCTCCTGATGACAGCCTTGTAACACAAAAGCGTGGTGATTGGAAAAAGCACCTGTCTGATGCTGACATTAGTGATATTGAATTAAATGAAATAAGTGATAAGAAAGGATGTTCTATATTAACCACCAAAGGTCTAATGGATGATTGGGACAAGTTTTTAAAGGCAATGGGCCTTGAACAGCTCCCTGGTGTTATAGAATCTCTAAACATTGGAGATACAAAATTTGAAATAAAAAATGGGAAAATAAATATAGATGGTAAGGATTTTGTGATCCTTGCAGATAAAATTAAATTTGACGATAAGGAATATAAAATTGAAAATGGTCGGGTCACAATTAATCATCAAAGTTTGAACTTGATGTTACAAGGCCTATATCTTTCTCTTTTGACGAAGAGCATAGAGTAATAGAGGAAGAGTTACACAAAATCCGTATGCAACTCTTATCCACACTTTGTCCTACATTGTTCTTAAGTGCCACACCTTCAACACAGATCTATAACTATGTTTAAGAAATTGATGGCTTACTAAAAACTCTTTCTTTAAGGGATAGGATGAAATCTGGTGCCTATGGGCCTTTAGAATTTAAATTCATCAAAAACAAAAAGGGGATTTAGTTGATAACTACATTGAAGAGCTTGAAAAAGCTGTAACTTTTAATGAAAAACCAGAAGAAGGAAAGCTATCTTTTTATCATGAGCCACAAACAACCCTAACAGGTGAAGGATTAAGAAAAGATATAGAAAAATATATATTTTATAATATTCAAAGCGTGATTGGCGAGTCAGCGCTTATTTTAGCTGAAACCGCTGACCTAAAAAGCAAACTCAGAAAGAAAGCTACTCATAATATATTTACAGATGAAAGTAATAGTGGAAATCATAGTGGCACAGTGGGCCAAAAGCGTGATACAATAATAGAACATCTTAATGAGGTGTACGGAAGTAATAATAGTGCAATAATAAGGGAAGTTGTTAACAGTAATTTGGATTATAAAAGCGAAATTCATGATTACTCTGCATTCCGTGTTATGCATGGTGTAATCGAAAATACACTTTCTTGTTTAACTGGACTCTCAAGAAGCGAACTGGATGAAGAAAGATTTTCAGACTTAGAGGGGTTAGTTAATAAAGTTAAAACAGCGCTCAATAACACTCCTAATTTAATGGAATATGTTGCAGAGCAAGGCATTAAGAGTAATGCCACAGCAAGAGGAATTACTCAGCAAATGCAATCCGTAATTAGTATTTTAAAAGACAAGAAAGACAAAAATAACGATCTCTTTACAAAGCTGGTAAGAAACTGGAATCAAGACAAGAAACTTCACACTTTGATGCCGTTGAATAATGTTCCAAACGATGAAGATTATATTTTGGGGCTTTTTGGAATTATAGGTTACACTAACCTTACATTTAGCCAAAAAAAAGATGCTAGTATCTTTCAACATTTAAAAGATACTTATGAGATCAAAGATGCAAATAAAGAAGATGGCAACATAACTACAATAGAAAAGGAATGTAATGAATCGTACAAAAAGCTGGAAGAAGCGGAACAAGTGAGAAGGCAGCATTACGATGATAATATAGGGCCACTTGTAGATCAAAAAAACTGCTTAGAACGTAAAATACCTGATGGATATTATTACTGGAAAGAGGCAATTATTCCTTGCTCATATAATATCACAGATACATTAGACGAAGATACTAAAAAAGATTTGCGAATGAAATAAGTTTCATACAATCAAAAATTGCCTTTCAAGAGAAAAGAGTCGAATATGCAGCACTGAAGCAAGCAGTAGAAAATGCAAAAAGTGAATTAATGACAAATTTCAGAAGGATTAAAACTGAATTTTCAAACAGGGAAAAATACTCCTTGTCTGCATTGAGATTATTTTCGGATAATAACAGATATATAGAAAGAAATGATCAAGACCATGATGCAAAGCTACGCATGGGTCTTGTTGGTCACTGTGCTGACGAGCAATATGACCCAAGTAAAAACATAGAAAGGGAAAGTAGAATACAAGGGTTTAACGCTATAGACTTGCTACATACTGTGATGCTTGTTGATGATAAGTCTAGCTTTATTAATGATCCGCCACAACTTATTCAGGGCCCTGGAAGACTTAGATGTTTAAACCGTGTAAGGCTTTCAACTTTATTCTGCCACTCAAGTGAAAAACTTAAGTTTGATATTGAGTTACTGCAGAAAGGAAATTATATAGATGCTTATAATAAAGTTATGGAGGAAAATAATAAAAAATCTCCAGAAGAACTTGGCGATGAAATTCTAAAGACTATAGATAAGCTCATCAAAGATAGGGTGTCTGGCAAGATAAAAAATAACCAGAATTTGCAGAAATTGATGACTTAGCAGCCGAGATTATTGAGCAAGTGGTTTCTTCATTTGAGACAGTATATAATAATAAACGCCACAATGCTAAAGAAACACAAGATTACCTTGCCAAAGTTTTAGAATATGTCACTTCTAGTATAGAAAGTCAGCTAAAAAGAAAAGGTATAGTTGTAGGTAAACGAGCTATTAACTATAAAATCGCCGATATTAGGGATAAGATCAAAGATGTCCAATCCAAAATTGATACTGTTATAAGTAAAAGTGAACTTGGCAGTCATGATAAGAAAATTCAGGATGCCGATCAAGAATATATTGATGCTACTAATAAATTAAGGGATATTCAAACTAGTATCAATGAATCTGAAGCAAAAATCTTTCTTAATAACAAACATAAAGAAGATATTAGCAAAAAATTAGAAATAAAAGGCAATATTATAAAGAGATTATTTGTGAAACTTTATCGTATAATAAGGCGTGTAATATTCTTGAGAATAGATCTTGAAAAACAGCACATCGAGCTGGAAAAAAAATGTAATTTGATTCAAGATAAAAGATCGTCTGAATATGAAAAAGTAAAGCAAAATGCAGAAATATCATGCAAGCAAAATCGAAAGCAGCAGCTGGAAGAAGAGAGAGAACGTATTATACCCCGTATTTACTCTGATTTGGAATGCAGAACACTTAAGGAAGAGAAAGATGCACTAGAGAATAAGTTATCAGATCAAGAGGAATTATATGAACAACTGAATCGTGAAGCAAGATTTATAGGAGTAATGACAAAGAAAGAAAATATAGAGAAGAAAACAATAGATCCAAAAGTCATGGAAGATATAATCAATGAACAAAGAGCCTATAATGAAAAACTCTTTGAAGAGATAAAACAAAAACTTCAAAAAATCGAGAAGGAGGATGGAGCAAGTTTAGAGAAACTTAAGGAACTGCAAGAACAAATAGAAGATTTTGAATCAATGAAAGAAAAGATCGAAAGTTTGATAGCTGGTTCTAGCACATCACGCAATTCTGGCAGAAGCCATTATACTGCACCAACTCAAAATAATGCCTTTGTAGCACTAAAAAGAAAAATGGTTGAAAAAAATCAACCTAAAGATAACAAAACAGAAATCGAAAATGTTGTAGAAAATTTGCGCGGGGATATTGAAAGACTGACAAACACAGAAAGTAATGACCATACTGAAGAAGATAATCAGGCTCTACTGAAAGAAATAAAAGGTGACTTTGAAAAACTGTAAACAGAAAAAACAAGGCTTGAAGAAGTTGTAAAGAAAAAATCAGACCTTGAAACCAAAAAAGCTGAATTGGAAAAAATATTGTCCCATCAAGAGAACGGTGTAAGACATGATAAGTATTATGATGGCATAGTTAATAAGGTATTAGTATATAAAAGTATCGTTGGAAATTATGATGTAGGAAAAGCTATATGAATAGGCAGAATAGCTGAAGGCTTTAACAAAGTGATGAATAATAATTATTATCGTGAACTTGGAAAGTCGAATTACTCATATTACACAGAACATATGAGTTCTTGTGTAAAAAACCCAATTTTTCTAGAGTTATTAAGTAATGTTGTAATGCCACTATATAATGATGGTATGCTGCTTAAAACATTTGATACACTTTGCCCTGGCGAAAATAATCAATCAAAAGTAGAGAAAATTTGTGGCCTATATGATAGTCTAAGTAACAAAGATGAGCTTGATTTGAACAATGTTGATGACGTTATTACCTATACTACGCAAATAGGAGGAGTAGTTGGTAATGCTGTCCAATTATATTATATGGGCCAGGAGTGTGATTTTTTTAAAAATGTTGCTAATGATAACCTTCCTAAGCCTGATTTGCTTTCACTAGCACAAGCTGCATACTATTCAGCACAATCAGAAAATAACCCTGCGCTAAAAAACGCACAATTAGTAATTAACTAATTGAAAAAGCAGGAGAAACTAAAAGTAATATCAGATATTTATGAATGCATCTTAACTCCAATAGTTTCTACTTCAACTCAAGAGCAAGCTCAAGATCAAGCTCAGGCTCAAGCAAGGCACTGTGCAGATAATAATCCATCAAAACAAGAAAGGGTTGCATTTTTTGCTGAACAAATTGGAACAAAGTTGCAAGATGTAAAACCTTTAAATACTGTAGCTGTTATCTCATCAGATTTTAAATTTTTAAATTCTATTCAAGGAGGGTTTTCTCAAGATAAAACATCAGCTCGGATGCGTTAAATAAACTATGTCAAACCGCATTTTTAGCTTAGCTCAATTTTTAGTGTCCCCCTTCGGGGATTGTAAAACCCCTCGCCTTGAGGCGAAGGACAAGTTATAATAGTCGCGTATGCAACGTTATGGGTACAATGCACACTCTAAATACGATATGAAAGTACACTTGGTATGGATTCCAAAATACCGCAAAAGGGTGCTGGTAGGGCAAATTGTTGTTAGAGTTAGAGAGCTATTAAGGCAGATTGCCATGGAAAATTAGATCCAAATTATCTCAGGTAAGGTTGCAGTAGATCATATCCATATGTTTATATCGTATAAACTACAGCAAAGCGTTAGTAAGATTGTACAACTTTTGAAGGGAACGAACTCAAGTTTGCTAATGCAGGATTTCGCGAGTTTACGAAAACAATTTTGGGGAAGACACTTGTGGGCCAGAGGATACTTGGCAGTAAGTTCTGGTACTATCACAGATAAAGTGATACAAGAGTATATCTCAATACAGGAAGGTGAGCCTGTTCACGATAATGATCAATTTCAAATTGATTAGAATTTAACTCATCACCTTATAGGTGATGGTTGTTAAGTTTTCCAGGGAAGAAAATGTCGAGCTGAGACATAGGGGAGTATGGGAGTGTTAAATAAATCATACGCGTCAAGTTAAGGAAATTCGCAAGTGTAAGTTGAGTTTTCTATGTTATTTGTAGAGATGATTGTCACCAGATTATAATAAATCTTTACAAAAATATTTAAATAGTTAATTCTATTTTATTAACTTTGCTCCTAATTTTCCTTAACTTGACGCGTATGGTTTATTTAACACTCCCCACTTCTTTACAGTTTAAAAGAACCCTCTTAACTTTCTAGCGCGACTTGGATGCCTTAATTTGCGGAGAGCTTTTGCTTCTATTTGCCTAATTCTTTCACGCGTCACATTAAAAATTCTTCCAACTTCTTCAAGAGTATGCTCTTTACCATCTTTACCAAGACCAAAACGCATTCTTAAGATTCTTTCTTCTTTTGGTGTTAAAGTTGCAAGCACATTAGTAGTAATACCGCGTAAATCAGCTAATATTGCTGCATCTTCTGGTTTTGAAACGCGCTTATCTTCTATGCAATCACCAAAAGTGCTGCTATCATCTTTTCCTGTTGGAGCTTCAAGACTTACTGGATCTCTTGCTATTTTCATAACTTTACGTATCCTATCAACTGGCATTGTCAGTTCAACGCTCAATTCCTCTAATGTTGGCTCTCTTCCCATCTCGTGAGTCATTTTCCTTAATGCTCTATTGATCTTGCTGATAATCTCTACCATATGAACTGGTATTCTAACCACTTTTGATTGTTCAGGTATAGCTCTGGTTATTGATTGTCTTACCCACCAAGTGCCGTAAGTTGAGAATTTATATCCACGTTTATAGTCAAATTTATCTACTGCTTTCATTAATCCAATATTTCCTTCTTGAATTAAATCAAGCAGTGCCAATCCTCTATTTGAGTATTTCTTAGCAATAGAAACTACAAGCCTCAAGTTAGCTTTAATCATCTCTTGCTTTGCTTCAGAGATCTCTCGCTCATGCTTTTGTATTCTTTTGATGAATTCTTTAAACATTTGCACATCGTCTTTCTGTGCATACTGATTAATATTATTTAAAGCTTTAGATATAATTTCAAAACTACCTTCTATAAATTTTACAAATTTCTTTTTTAATGCATCTGTAAAGTGAGTACTAGTTCCTAAAAGTCCTATTTTTTTCAAATCATGTTTGAAAAAAATGTTATTATAAACTTCGTAAAAATTGTTTCTATCGATGCTATACTTTTTCGCTTCGGAGATAAGACCAGCTTCTTCGAGCATAATAGACTTATTTGTCTCGTAAAGCTCTTGTGTAATTTTGGCAATAGCGGAATCACTTAACTTAATCTGCAGCGCTATAGACCATATTTGATTATATATTTCTTCACACTCTAAATTATAAGAGGAATTTTTAGAACTTTGCTTTAATGCGAATGCTTTATTTGTTAAATCAATTATTTCATCTAATGCAGCTATAACTTTGGGCAATAAGTCACTTTCCATTTCTAGAATAGAAACATTTAGGTTGGCCGAATTTGTATCATCATTGTCACTTCCTTCATCATCATCACTGCTTTGTTCGTTTTTTTTATTTTTTGTCTCATCATCACTACAATACCCATCGTCCTTTATACCTGGGGAAATATAATCAGCATCTTCTTCGCTTTTTTTATCCTTTGTCTCATCACCACTACAATACCCATCGTCTTTTATATCTGGAGAAATATAATCAGCATCTTCTTCGCTATCTTCTTTAGGTATAACATTGAAGTCAGAGTTATAGATTGCATCTAAATCTATGATTTCTCTTAGCAGAAGGTCTCCATTACTTAAATCATCACGCCACGCTTTTACCACATTTAATGTTGTCGATATCTCAATTATGGCACGCAGCATATTGTGCTTTTCTGATTCGATTTTTTTGGCTATTTTAATTTCGTCCGCTCTTGACAAAAGTTTTACAGAACTCATATCTCTTAAATACACTCTGACTGGGTCATCATTTTGTACTAAAGTTGTAATTGAACCTGAAGATGTATCTTCATCATCAAGCTTACTGTCATCATTAGCAGATGTCACATCTTCCTCATCTTCATTATTTTCGAGAACATTAATTCCAGAATCTTGCAATAGAGATATAGTGTTATCTATAAGATCAGTTGAAAATTTTTCATCTGAAAATTTCTCATCTGATAGAGTATCATTTAGAGTGTTACTTATGTCATCATAAGTAACAAAACCACCTCTTTTTACACCTTTTGCTACAAGAACTTTAATAACCTTTTTCTCATCTTGTGTATCATTAGTAGTTGACATCATTACCTTTATAGTTTAAAATTTTATTTTTAATTAGCAGATAAATTACCAACAAGCAAGTCTATAATTTCAGCTTGTGGCTCTTTATATCTCATATAACTTAAGATATTGTTAATTCATATACACTTAGTTCTGATCAATCTCTCCATATTTTTTGTCTATTTTTACTGATATTGATAATCCAACTGAAAATGTTGCAACTCCCACAACTATTGCTGTAAGCATTAAAACGTGAGGTATAGGGTTGCTATATAAAGAAAAATTCGATACTAGTATAGGAGGCATGGCATCTTCTATATACCCCAGCGATATGTAAAATAATAAAACAGATGCCTGAAAAATGTTTATCCCTATCATTTTTTTTATTAAGTTCCTATCATTTATGATAATATATAAACCCATTACCATTAATACAATAACTATTATAAAAATCATTATCTTTTTCTATAAGCAAAATTTATATATATATTTAGCATAGATGCACAAACAGTAAGTGCTACGCCTATTTCCACTAAAAAAATGCCAAATTTTTGACCGGTTACACCACTGGACGAAAGTGCGTTATAGGATAAAAAATTTTGACCAAGCAAAATTCCTGCAATTCCCGTTCCACAGTAAATTAAAATACCCAGTACGCTAATGAATCTAATCACAGAGTAAGGTATTGCTTTTAAAGTGGCTGACACTCCAAATAGAATTGAATACAGTATGATTCCAGATGCAATAATTATTCCTGCTTGAAAACCACCTCCTGGAGTATATTCACCATGAAACTGTATGTATAAGCCAAATAAGATGATAAATGGTACCATAAAAAATGTTACCACATTTAATATTGGATCTTTAATCATTTTCTTCTTCTTTCAATATTAATGTTATGCAAAGTGCTGCTGTAAAAACTACTATAGTTTCACCAAATGTATCATAACCACGAAAACTTGCCAGCACAGCAGTAACTACATTAGGAATGCCTATGGCTCTTTCAGTATTTTCTATATGGTAAGGAGCGATATGTTGATGTATTGGAGCGTTAGGATCACCAAAATCAGGTAATTGAATTATAAAATGTGAAAGAAATACAACCAAAAACAGCGTAAAAGAAAGTATTATAGGATTGTGCGATACGTTTACCTTATGGTTTTTTATTAAAGAAAGTGCAGCAAATGTGAATACTGTGCTTAGCGCTGCACCAACTGAAGCTTCAGTAATTGCAACGTCAGGCGCGCTCATAATTAGATATATCAGTGCAATGATCGAGCTGAATGAACACATTAAAATAGCGCTTACAACTAAATTTCTTGATAATGCTATAAAAACCGTTACTACCAACAACAGTAAAAGCAATATTGCATTTAGAATTTCTATCATATCAATCCATTTTTAGTGTTTTCTCTTATAATAAGTGTGCGCTAAAACATAGCTATTAGTTGAATTAGCAACCCATATTATAAAAATTAGCAGTATTATTTTAATAGTGTTGATTGAAAATGCATTTTGCAAACCAAAACCGATTAACAACAGTGCTGCTCCGCTTGAGTCTGTAATGCCTGATGCGTTTAATCTAGTATAAAAATCAGGAAATCGAATTACACCTATATTTGAGATCATTATCAAACATATACCTAAAAATATAAAAATGTACCCTATCATGAATTATCTAAATAACATCAATCTCATTAGTGCTACAGTTGATATAAAACTGACGCTAGCATATAATAATGCTATGTCAAGTAAAAATAAATTATCAAAAGTGATAGATACTGCTGCTATAAGTAAAACTACTTGCGTTGAAAAATTATTAAATGCGACAATTTTATTATATACATCACTTGACTTAGAAAGTATAAGGTATAACATCATGCCAATGCAAAATAACAGTGCATAAATAATAGCATGATATACCATTTGTAATTACAAAATTTTTATATCAACTTATTCTTCATTTTCATCTTCACTTTCGTCTTCATCTATTTCGTCACTACCTTGGATATCTGTTATACCCTCACTTTCATCCTCTACTTCATCACTATCTTGAATATCTGTTATATCCTCACCTTCATCTTCTATTCCATCACTTTGAATATCAGTATTCTCTCTATTTGAATTAAATGAATCATTAAAAAAATTCAAAAACTTTTCTAGCTTACTTACATCACCAGTATTAATGCTTCCCGTACTTCCTTTCATATATTCTTTACACCTGCCTACCAAAAGGTAAAACAACTCATGGGTATCAACTTGCTTTTCTGCTATCTCACATAAAGAAATTATGGTGTTTTTATGACCTTTAAGCTTGGTCACCTGAGTTGGGTTACTTGCTCCAGTATTTAAATCTTGAGCTCTTTGGCTAGCTAATAAAACTAATTTAAAGCGATTGCTAACCTGCTCTATACATTTCTCTACAACAGATTCACTCATAGGTACTACCTTAATAATATTCCAAATATAGCGCAAAAAAATTGAATGTCAATTGTGTACTTTTTAAGATTTACCCTTCTTGAACTACATCTTCACGTTTAACTTTTTCTTCCTTAGATCGTGCGTCTTGGTTTTGTGCCACTGTAATGGTTATTTTATGATCAGTTTTATAAGAAATCCCAATAGTCTTGCTAAAGAAAAGCCATCTATTTTATTATTTTTAATTTGTGATATTTTAGGCTGATCAACACCCAATTTTTCTTCTGCAACAGATTGAGTCCATTGACTCTTTTCTATGATTTTATTTATTATATCAAGTAATTTTGTTTTTATTTTTACACTGCCTAAATCATTTAATGATATTATTTCCATAATACTTCCTCAATACGCCCACATACCAATTAATTTTAAAATATTTAAATATACTTAAATATTAATATTATATAACTTATGCTTAAATTATATAATATTAATATTTAAAACTTCAAATTAAGTATATATTGATATTTTCACTATTTTCCTAGCAATCTTAAGTTATATTTTATCAAGAAAAATCATTCATAGCAAGAATAAGTTTCAATTATAAGGCTTAAAATTTAAAAAAATTGCTTTTAAAGTTCTCCTTATATAAGAGATTTATAACTTTGTATCTTAATATAGATGTTTATTTAAGTAATTAAAAATTCTACTTTAACGTGGAATAATTCATTCCATATGTCGTATTTATCATGTAGTTCAAATATTTGTTGCTTTTTAATACTATCGTTGAAAAATCATTTAATAATAAGAATATTAAATATGACAAAAAAAAATGATGTTGCCGTTATTATGGGAAGTGAATCAGATTACGAGACCATGACTTGTGCTATAAATATATTACAATCTTTACAAATTTCGCATGATGTGTCTATAGTGTCTGCACATAGAACACCAGAAAGGCTTTTTGAGTTTGCTAAGTCTGCACAGGAAAATGGCTTTAAGGTGATAATAGCTGGTGCAGGTGGTGCAGCTCATTTGCCTGGTATGGTTGCATCACTCACTTATTTACCTGTAATAGGCGTTCCAATACATAGCAAACAGCTAAATGGTTTGGATAGTCTATTGTCTATAGTGCAAATGCCCAAAGGTGTTCCGGTGGCAACTATGTCTATAGGAGAAAGTGGAGCATACAATGCTGCAATCACTGCTGCATCTATACTTGCGATTTCAAATAATGAAATTGCAGGTAGATTAAAAAAGTGGAGAGAACAACAAACTAACTCAGTAAAAGAAAAACCATCATTATAATAGATTTATGGCAATAACTCTTTTAGACACTAAAACTATAAACCGCATAGCAGCTGGAGAAGTAATAGAAAGACCTGCAAGTATTGTCAAAGAATTAGTGGAGAATGCAATTGATGCAAAAAGTACAGAGATAGAAATAAGAATAGAAAGTGGAGGGCGCAATCTTATTATCATAATAGATAATGGTTGTGGAATAGAAAAAAATGACTTAGAGCTTGCATTTATGCGCCATGCAACTTCTAAACTTAGAAATGATGACGATTTAATAGAGATTAAGCATTTGGGTTTTAGAGGTGAGGCATTGCCTTCAATTGCAGCAGTAAGTAGAACAAAATTGTCATCAAGAGCAAACGAAATAAATGAAGCATGGTCAATAAGTTATGAAGGTGGAGAGAAAATAGGGGGAGTTATTCCTTGCTCTTTATCATATGGTACACAAGTTGAGGTTTGTGATTTGTTTTTTACCACTCCAAATAGATTAAAATTTCTAAAAACTGAAAGGGTAGAAACTCAAAGCATTGTTGATATCATAAATAATCTAGCGATGATCAATTATCACATAGAGTTTACTCTTATTGCAGATAATAAAAAACTTTTAAAATATGCCAAACAAGCTTCATTATTTAATAGGCTATGTGAAATAGAGAAAGAATTTCAGAATAATTCTCTAAAAATTTACGAAGAAGATAATAGCTCTAATATTAAGCTTACTGGATATATCTGCAAGCCAACCATAAATCGTGGCAAGTCCACCATGATTTACACATTCGTTAATGGCAGGCCAATCAAAGATAATCTGCTTATTGGAGCAATTAGATATGCATATCATGATTTGATTCCAAATAATAGATATCCTTTTGTAGCGTTACATTTGGAAATTCCTTATGATCAAGTTGATGTGAATGTGCATCCAAATAAGTCTGAGGTAAGGTTTCAGAATAAGAAGCTTATATATGAAATAGTTACAAGAGGGCTAATTAAGGCATTGTCAACTAGGGTAGGGACGTTTGGTGTAGTACACACTGAATCTCAGAAAATGGATCCAAGTTATCAAGCATCAGATTTTTTCAATCAGTCTAATACCAAAAAGGAATTCTATGAAGCAAGATCAAGTCGAAGTCCTTTTGAAAACTTACTAATTAGAGAATTTGCTTCACCTGATGTAAAAGTAGAAAATTTGTCAGAACAATCACAGCAATACAACTATTCTTCTCTGCAGATCTTATCAGGACAGACTGAGGCAATAGCGCTTGAAAAAGAGAAATCAGAACAAATTGGCTTGATAGAAGATCATCCACTTGGATTTGCACGTTGTCAGGTATACAATACTTATATCATTGCACAAGCAAAAGATAATTTGATAATAGTTGATCAGCATGCAGCGCACGAGAGGCTAGTTTATGAATATATGAAAAATGTAACAGAAAAGTCATGTATAAAGAAGCAGTCACTGCTTATTCCCGAGATGATTGAAATTAACAGTCAAGCAGAGATGGAAATGATTGAAAAGCATAAAGACAAGCTTTGCAAAATGGGTTTTGATATTGAAGTAACGTCAGAATCTATAGTAATAGTGAAAGAAATTCCGGCAATTTTAGGTAATATAAATGTAAGGGAAATGCTAATTGACATAATCGATAGGTTAGTGGAGATAGAAGATACATTACCTGTAGAGGATAAAATAAACAAGATATTAGCTGCTATATCTTGCCATGGCTCAATAAGAGCAGGTAGAGAGATGAAGCTAGAGGAAATGAACACATTACTTAGACAAATGGAAGATACGCCATATTCTGGACAATGTAACCATGGAAGGCCTACTTATATAGAAATGCAATTGAGTGATATTGAGAAATTATTTGAACGTAGGTAAATAGATAGCACGTATGGATAAAAAGAGTGCAGTAGCTTATAAATAGACCTTTTAAGAGCCTGCATTAGCAAACCCTTCTGAAACATGATGGCGTTTAGGCTTATCCACTTTATTGCGGCTATACAATCGCTGCCATTTTTTCTTAAGTTGACGCCATTGCGTGAACGGTTACACTCGAGTGAGCTATATAGCCCTATCACTCTATAGATTTTCCTTCCATATTAAATTTTAATCCACGAGTAAAATCTTCAATATTACAGGATTTTCTCCCCTCCATTTGCACAGTTTTAGGAATTAACGCGCCACCTTTGAGATCTATATGCATATAATTATTAGTAATTCTTCCTTTTCCCTCTAAAGATGAATTTATTTCAGAATCAGCATCCAGTATCCTTATGCGCTTACCTTCTATTTTTAAAAAAGCTTTAGGATAAAATCCTTTAACTTTTTGATAAGCAGTTTCACAAGAGTCGCTTGCATAAATCTGGTAATCTTCTATTTTATTAGCATAACATGCATTACTATCTTTCTGTTCTATAGGAGTCTGTTTTTCAATTTCATTTAAAACTTCTAACAATAACTTGCTACCTAATTCAGATAATTTATTATGCAATGACTTATAATTATCATCCTTTTCAATAAGCAACTTTTTTTGTTTTAATATAGGGCCTGAATCTAATCCTTCATTCAATTGCATGATGCTCACACCTGTTTCTTGATCTCCGGCTAACATTGTGTGCTGTATTGGAGCTGCACCACGCCATCTTGGTAATAGTGAAGGGTGGATATTTATACAGCCAAATTTTGGAATATTCAAGATCTCCTTGGAAAGTATAAGCCCATATGCAGCAACAACTGCAACATCAGGTTTAAAATTTTTGAACTTTTCCTGTTCTGCTGAAGACTTGAGAGAGGAAGGAGTACATATTGTGATATTATTTTTCTCAGCAATGATATGCACTGGTGATTTTGTTAGCTTTTGTCCCCGACCTGAAGGCTTGGGAGCTTTAGTATATACCGCTACTATCTTATCCTGTGACTTCAGTAGCAAATTTAATGAGCTAACAGCAAACTCTGGTGAACCCATGAAAATTATTCTCATGCTGTTAGCCTTTATTAAATCGCTAATGCACCATTCACATTTTCTACTAACTTAGCAAAATCATCTTTGTGGTTTACAGCCATTTCAGCCAGAATTTTCCTGTTTAAGTAAATTCCAGAAAGCTTAAGGCCATGCATAAATCTACCATAAGTAAGGCCATGCTCTCTTACTGCTGCATTAACACGTATTATCCACAAACTGCGAAAATCACGCTTGCGATTTCTTCTGTCTCTGTAAGCATATTGCAATGCTTTCTCAACTCTTTGTAAAGCAATTCTATAACAATTCTTTGCACGTCCTCTATAGCCTTTCGCCAGCTTTAATACTTTTTTGTGACGATCATGAGTAGTGACTCCACGTTTTACACGAGCCATTTTATTTTACCTCCATCTTAAATTAAATACCATAAGGCATATAAAGCTTAACTATGCGCGAATCAGAATGGCCAAGAATTGTTGTACCACGTTGATTACGAATATTAGACTTGCTTCTTTTCACCATGCCATGCCTTTTGCCCGATTGGGTAGAAACGACCTTACCACTAGCCGTTAACTTAAACCGCTTTTTAACAGAAGATTTAGTTTTCAATTTTCTTTTCTTCATATTTAAAATACATTTTATTCTTTCAATAGTAACCAGATTTTATTAAATGATCAAATTAAAATTTTATATTAAAAAAGTTTAAACGTATTTAAATGTAATGACACCCAATATATGGGTAACTTTTTCTTGATTTCCAAGTGGCAAAAGCACTTGCCTCATTTTAATACTTTCGCTTTCCTCCGCATCCAAAACTGGCTCTTCGTTTTCTACAACCGAATCAAATTTGTCAAGCACGGCATCTATTGTATATAACCGTAGAAATGGTGCACCTGTTTGATATTTGCTATCAATGAGCATTTTTTTCTCAAAACCATAAAATTCAACGACTCTTTCTCCTGCATCTTCACAAACGTAGCCCTGCTCCTTGACCTCAATGATAAAGCAATGTTGCCATGAGTCCATTATGTCTGACTTATCTATTAAATCTCTTTCTGGCAACTCGTTCTTAAATTCTATTAAATCTCTTTCTGGCAAATTGTTCTTCGGTTCTATTAATTTTTTCCAATGTTCAGTAACAATCTGTGTTATTCTTTTTTCTGGGCCTGTAAACATTTCTATTAAATTTTTGTATATAAATTTGCAGATATTGAAGTCAATTTACCCTGAACATATTGATTTTTTCTTACCAAAGGTTGTGTAAATTGAGGTATTACCTAATAAAAGGCATATATTTAGTTGTATTCTATGAGAATCTGATCGATCTTTTTCACAAATTTTAGCTATCGCGCTGGCGATTTGTTGCTGGCTCTACACTTACCCCTTCCAATCTGTATTCCTTTGCATGAAACTCGTCTAATATTGCAGTAGCTGATTTTCTTTTATTTGATTGCTGATTTTTACAAGGCCTTAACTCATCAGGTAATTTATCCTCTAATTCTTCTAATGTTGACCACAAATCCTGAGAATTTGATTCATTTTCTGAACTGTTTGATATACGCTCTTTTGGTATAGCATTATCTACAGTTTCTACTATAGGGTCCATTATTGATGAAAAACATCCTTCAAGTTGTGATGCAAAGTTTTTAAACTGCTCTTGATTATATGATGAAACCTTTATTGCCTCTTGTAATAGAAATTCATCCTCATTCTTTTGCTCATTAGGCTGCCCAGAACTCCTTTTATCATCTGAATAGAAATTTCTTAGAGTGGATTTAGCCAGAACAGTTGTTTTCCTCTGTAAGTGTATTTTATAATCTGCCTTTGTCTGAGCATCTAGTTTATCAAATAGAGTTTTAAATAAAGTTCACTTAGGGGTAATGTCATCTAGTGTATTAAATGCAAAATCTTGATCTATTTGAAGCAATTCATTAAATATTTTATCAGCTTGTGTTACATTTAATATATCAGATTCAACATCTTTTGTTGCATTTAGTATGGCAGACATAGCTAAAGCACTATTTTTCCTTTTAACATATTCTATATATTCACTCTCATATTGTTTTAACTGATTAAATAGAATTTTAAATAGAGTAGGTATAGTACCAGTACGATCTAGTGTATTAAATGCAAAGTCTTTTTTTGTTTGAAGCAACTCGTTAAATATACCAATAGATATATCATCATCCTGTATTACATTTAGTATGGCAGACATAGCTGAAGCGCTATTTTTTCTTTTAACATATTTTATATATTTATCTTCATATTGTTTTAACTGATTAAATAGAATGTTAAATAGAGTAGGCGTATGACTAGCACGATCTAATGTATTAAATGCAAGGTCTGTACCTTTATCTTCATCATCTTTTAACAGCTCATTAAATATTTTAAAAGCTTGTGTTACATTGGTTAGTTCAGACTGAACGTCTTTTGTTGCATTTAGTATGGCAGACATAGCTGAAGCGTTATTTTTTCTTTTAACATTTTGTATATACTCACCTTCATGTTGTTTTAACTGGTTAAATAGAATTTTAAATAGAGTAGGCGTATGGCTAGTACAATCTAGTGTATTAAATGCAAAATCTTGATCTGTTTGAAGCAACTCATTAAATATTCCGACATCTTTTGTTGCATCTAGTATGCCAGACATAGCTGAAGCGCCATTTTTTCTTTTAACATATTCTATATATTTATCTTTATGTTGTTTTAACTGGTTAAATAGAATTTTAAATAAAGTACACTTATAATCAACGCAACCTAGTGTATTAAATGCAAAATCTGTACTTTTAGCATCTTTTAACAGCTCATTAAATATTTTTACATCTTTTGTTACATTTATTATGTAAGATATAGAACACGCATTTTTGCCTATTCTCTCTTGCTTGTACCGTTCTTTATGATACGAAGAAAGTTTATTGAATTCTTCTCTAAACTGGCTTATTAGTCTAGCATTAGCTAATCTATCTAATTTTGCAACTATATCATAATAAATACCAAAACTATTATCTGTACTATGTATTTCTTTACTACTATTAATATATTAACAGTTGCAAGAGAATTAATAAAATATTAAAAATAAATTTATCTTATTTTATGGTAAAGCTTATGACTGTACGAGCATTTATTTTATAAGCAACCAAATACAGGGATGACATTTTTAGGACAATTGACCTAAAAACGTAATGTTAGTAAAGTTGCGGATCAAATCATAAATTATTATTTGCAAAACTTTTGTCACCGTGAATCTGGTATTTTCTTTAAATCGGCTAATTTAAGGTTATGGGATTATATTCTACTTAGAATGTTTTTCTTGTTTTTGGAACAAGATAATTTAATCATTAATGGCTTTTGGTACTACAAAATATCCGTACTCAGATTTTGTATTTGACAATATTTCTCCCTTCATATTTTGAGAATTAACAATGTCGTCACGTACATGGATGTCTTTATCTATACTACCATAGCGTATCGGTGAAACGCCTTCAGTGTTAACTTGAAGTAGAATGCCATGTATCCAATCTAACATTGTTAACTCTTTTGAGTAATATGTGATCTCATCATCAGATAGCTTAATCCTTACAAGCTGTGCAATCTTTAGCATTTCTTCTTTAGTAATTGTTATTTTTCTCTTGCTAACAAATTCTATTAATGAAGTAATTACATCTTCTGTTGATTTAGCTGGCATACTCACCTCCTTGAATAAAATTCACTAAAACATCTGCAACTGAAATAACCTCTATTTTATCAATTTGTGCAGATTTGTAAAATATAGTATCAGTAATCACTAATTTATCCAATACAGAAGAAGAAATTTTGTTGATAGTATTTCCTGAAAGAACTCCATGTGTGATGCAAGCTACTACGGATTTTGCCCCATTATCTTCC
Organism: Wolbachia endosymbiont of Ctenocephalides orientis; assembly: GCA_028571345.1. Taxonomy (GTDB): domain Bacteria; phylum Pseudomonadota; class Alphaproteobacteria; order Rickettsiales; family Anaplasmataceae; genus Wolbachia. Next base: position 385,127 of record CP116769.1, on the reverse strand, counting down.
AATGCAGCAGCAGCATTACACAATGTTCCACCAGAATCAACTATATCATCAACTATTACACAATTTTTATTTGTAACTTCTCCTATAACATTCATTATTTGAGAGGTACCTGCCTTCTCTCTATATTTATCAATCACAACAATCTTATTGCTTAATTCTGTATGTTGCTTTTGTTCTAGCACTTTTGCAAAAGCACGCGCTCTGTTAATTGCCCCAACATCTGGTGCAACTATTGCTAGATCTTCTTTTTGTATGGATTGAACAAGCACTTCAAGACAACTCAAGTTAGCTACAGGGATATCAAAAAAACCTTCAATTTGACTTGAATGCAGATCAATGATTGCAACACTATCTGCTCCTGCAGCTTTGATAAGATCTGCAACCAGTTTAGAACTCAGAGCAGATTGCATATTCTGACTTTTTATAATTCTATCTTGGCGGCTATATCCGTAATAAGGAATTATGAGTGTTATTTTTCTAGCTCCCTGTCTTTTTATTGCGTCGGTTATAAGTAAAAGTTCTGTGAGGTTCTCGTTTACAGGAGGAGAAACAGATTGCACCATATATACTTCTTCATTACATAAATTGTCTTCTACCTCTACATTTATCTCACCATCAGCAAATTTTGAGACTTGAATAAGAGATGGTTGGATATTCAGTTTGCTTGCTATTGATCCTCCTAACTCTCTGCTAGCGCTACCTATTATTATTTTCATTGTACGTTAATTGAATTTTCAACATTGTACAGGAATTATTAAATAACATGAAGTATAAGTTGTATATGAAAAATAATTACTTGACATTTTTTTGAATTTTGCATAAGCTATTAATCAACATGTCTAAATAAGCGTAATAATTTAAGGGGGGTAATTATGCACAGAACTAAAAATCAAACTTTAAGAGAAGGAAGAAGGGCAGATCCAGGGCCTTCTGGCCAACATCAAAACATACTAACAAGACAAGCAATACAGAAATCAGCACGTATAGAAAGATCACGATTAGCGAAGGATTTACTAGATGCAATTAGGGATTATGGTGAAGAGAGCCCGAGAGTGGCAACTATCTTAATAGGTTTAGCTAAAACTTTTAGTAAATTAGAGAATTATCAAAAACAAGAAGAATACGTTAAAAAAGCAGTAGAAGTAAACAGGAGGAGTTATGGAGATAATAATCATCTAGAGACAGCTAAAGCACTTCATGAACTGGGTAATGCCTACTTTAATTTAAAGGAAGCTGAAAAAGCAAAGGAAGAATATGAGAAAGCTTTAAAGATTATTGAGGGTCTGAAATACTCTGATCAAGCAATAGATGTTGAATTTGCTGAATTATGTAATAACCTTGGTAGCGTTTGTCATGCTTTAGAACAGTATCAAAAAGCAGAAGTATATTTTAATAAGGCTTTGCCTGTCTTTAAAAAAATCGAGGAAACTAAAAGCTTTAGAGTGGCTACAGTACTTGGTAATCTCGGCAGGGTTTATCGAGGTTTAAATAATCATGAAAAGTCATTGAAATCATTTGATGAAGCTTTGCCGATCTATAAGGACATTTGTGGTAATAGCCATATTGAAGTAGGTAAAATATTCAATGAGTTAGGTAATATTTATTATGGCTTGGCAAAAAAAGAGACAATAAATGATCAAAAAAAGGAATACTTAGAGCAAGCATGTCAAAAGCACGAAAATGCTGTTACTATTTACAAGAAATTTTATGGAAATGCTGACATAGCAGCAGCTGTAGTTTTAGATAACCTGGCAGGTGATTATCGTTTTTTAGGAAATGAAGAAAAAGCTGAAGAGTTATATACAGAAGAACTAGAAATACGTCAAAAATATTTGGATATACAAATAAAAAATAATCCTGACAGTATTGAAACAGCTGAAGAGTATAGTGATTTGGGTGATCTTTATCGTAACTTGGGAAATTTTGAAGGAGCAATATGGTCATATACAAAAGAGTTGGAAACTAAGAAGAAACTTTACCCTAAGGGCGATGATATTTCAATATCTAGCCCACTTCAAGGTTTGGGTGTTTCTTACTATGCTTTAGGTGATTATCGGAATGCAGCAGAATTTTATAAAAAAGCTTTAGCTATTCAGGAAAAGCGCCTTGGCCCCAATGACCCAATTACAAGAAAAACATTGGAAGTGTTTAATGAATTAAAGGCTCTTGAAAGTCTTAAAAGGTTATATGAAACCTTAAAAGAAAAAGAGGAAAATTACTCTAGTAATAAAACTTTCGTTAACCATCTTCAATTAGGTCAGGCATTGAGAGGATTAGCAGATGCTTATGGTGTTTTGAAAGATTATAAAAATCAGAAATTTTACCTTGAAAAAGCTATAACTCCTACAGAGGAGACATTAGGAAATAGTAATCCTACTTTTACTAGAATGTTAGAAGACCTTGCTAATGCTAAGGCTGCTTTAGGAGCAAGTGCACAGGATGTGCAACAATTAAGCCAAGAAGCATCGTTGGCGAAAGCCAGAGATAATCAGATAGCTTTGAGGGTGAAGGATCAAGGAATTGAACTAAGACAGAAGGCTTTCGATGTTTCCGATACTTTATTTCACTATGCCAGAACGGGGAATTTTAAAGAAGTAAAGCGTTTAGTAGAAAAAGGTGTGGACGTTAATAAGCAAGACGCTCTCGGCGGTACGCCATTACATATTGCTGCAGAAGGAACTTTTGTAAGTCACAGAGAAATAGTTGGTTTCCTTGTAAAAAATGGAGCTAACCCTAATTTGCAGAATCAGGAAGGTGAAACTCCTTTACATGTGGCAGCAAGGTACGGAAATCCAAAATCACTAGAAATCCTCTTAGAACATAGAGGTAATCCGAATATGCTCAATAAAGAAGGCTTTTCCCCGCTAGCCAAAGCTGTGCAAGCGAACCATCATGATAGGCCTGTGATTTTGCTTAGATATGGAGCAAATATAAGTAATCTTGTTAACCTTGACTGTGCTAAAGGAATACAAAATTTAGATACTTATGCTAAGGAAAAAGGATATAATGATATTGTTACTATGCTTGCTCCTCCCGTGAAACAAGCTCCTAAGCCTAAACCGCCTGTGAGAGCAGTGTTGCCAATGCCTCAAGAAGCTGGACCTTCTCAAGCTCCTGATTCAACAGCTCGAGTTCGTTCTTCTTATTCTTATGGTCAAGAGCTGCAAGAGCTGCAAGACCTGTGTGGTATGACTGCTAAGTGTCGTTTTTTACAAGTTCCTGACCTAACAGCTCGGGCTCCTAGTTCTCAGATTGTTCAGGCTTCTGCTTCAGAAGCTCAAGTTCCTAATCCTCAGCTCGTCCAAGCTTCCGTTTCCGAAGCTCAAGCTCATTCTTCTAATTCTACGTCACCTTCAAAAAAGAAAAATTGTATATTGATATGAACAAAGAAGAGAAATAGGCACTTGTAAATTTTCATATGGTAGATTATTTAAATTCATACTATCATCTTGCTGTATGCAATATGAATCAAAAAAGATCTAATCAACAAAATGACTCAAAAGACACTTAATCTACATTTAGTATCCGATTCAAGTGGTGAAACTGTTATATCAGTTGCAAAATCAGCTTTAAAGCATTTTAGTTCTATAGAAACAGTTCAATATGTTTGGTCCTTTGTAAAAGAAAAAGAGAAAGTTAATGAGATTTTAGATGAAATTAAGAAGAAAAGCGACGAGTATAACTTTGTTATTTGTACTATTACCGATGATGAGCTTAGGCAATGCCTAAAAGATCATTGTGAAGAATTAAAAATTCCTTATAGAGCAATATTATCGCATATCATTAGAGAAATTTCATCCTACCTTGAAATCGAGAAAGATGAAAAGCTTGACTTACACACGGAAATAAATAATGAATATTTTAAGCGTATAGAAGCAATAAATTATACTATTAATCACGACGATGGGCAAAATATTCAAGATATTGAAAAGGCTGATATCATTTTAGTTGGCGTTTCACGCACATCAAAATCTCCTACAAGTACATATTTAGCTTATCGTGGTTATAAAGTTGCCAATATTCCTTTTGTTGGTGATATACCTTTTTATGTTGATTTAGCAAAGTTAAAAAACAAGCTGACGATAGGGTTAACGATAGATGCTAGCAGATTGGTGGAAATACGTAAAAATAGACTGACTTCAATTAAGAATGAAAATAACAATGTGTATGCAGAACGTGGAAAAGTGGAAAAGGAAATTAGAGATGCAGAAGAACTCTTTATGCAAAATAATTGGATAATCATTGATGTAACAAAAAAATCAATAGAAGAAGTTTCAGCAACTATTATACAATATTTTAATAGGAAATTTAATCAATTGACTAATGTGTAATAAGTCATCATAATCTAAAGTAATTTAATTCTTACTATAGATATGAAGGTCAAAGGATCACTGAAATCTCACCGTAACAGAGATAAAAATTGTAAAGTTGTAAAAAGGGGTGGTAAGGTTTACATTGTAAATAAAGTAAAGCCAAGATGTAAAGCGCGTCAAGGTTCATAGTTTTTTATTCACTTTTTCATGTTATACATTCTTTGGGTTTTTACATATTGATGTTTATGTCTCAAAGAAAGAAGAAACTAATCTACTTAGTTATATTTCTATTTATTTCTTTTCTTACGTTGTATTTCGGTGTTAGCGCGATCACAGGCAAGCGGGTCTTATTAGCATTAATGAGCTTAAAACAAGAAATAGAATATAATAAAATTTTGCTCAAGAGCGTTCATTTTGAAAAGGAAAAATTGAGTAATAAAATACTCGGCTTATATGAAAAGAGTTTGGATTTAGACTTGCTTGATGAACAGGCGAAAAATGCTTTAGGTTATATTGACCCTAATGAATATATGATTATCCTTGATCAAAAATAATCATATATGATTTACCTTTTTTTGAAAGGCATTTTTTCGTTAAATAAGCAAACCGTGCTTGAACCATTTCTTAAGGTAAATACTGAACCTACTCTTTCGATTATGAGATAATCATCAACCGTACGGAAGTTTGTTAAAGATTCATACCCTTTAGAGTCAACCATAAAAACTGCTGGAAAATCAGAGTTTACTTTATTAAATTGTAGGTAAGTGAATTTTCCATCATCAAAAACCTTAATTGGTATAATTGACTGGCTTCCTTTAACATGTGAGATTGAGTAATTAAAATTTAATCCTTTTTTTACAACTTCAATATCGTTTATATCCGGAATTATAGTGTGGCTAGCTTGTTCAAAAATACCACCATTATTGGTCGTGTATATTTCATCACTATTAAATAATGGGTAAAGAAATCTCACTTCATACGCTAATCTTGGATCATCAAGACCAGTTGCTTCTTCAGCAAGAAATTCAAAGTAGTAAACCCTTTTATTAGTAATTATAGTTGCATTAGTGTCAGCAATATCATCTATAGGCTTAATAAATAATCTATTACCTTGAGGGAGAAGTTGCCATCCGGTTGGGTCGCCCATTGAAAGGTTTTGTATTGTTTCACCAGGCTCGAATAATATACTAGATTGATAACCATAAAAACCAGTATATTTATGTACAGCTTGCGGATTATAATTCATTACCTTTATATGATTGTCGGCAGCAATTGAGCGTGGCTCCTGCTTTGCATATATACCACCACTATAAAAAAACAATAACGCAATAAATAATAAATGAACCATAACACCCAAAATATACAACGATTATTAATGTTTTATCATTGATAAATATTAACTGCAACTGTTAAGTCTCTTTATCATTCATCACAATTTCATTATGATGAAATCATCTAGCTTTAATTTTACAGACTTGCTGCAAAATAAAAAGTGTAAAAGAGTCTCTACGTAACTATCTATCAACCTCACCAAAAACTATATCCAGTGATCCGATAATTGCTGAAACATCAGCAAGCATATGTCCTTTTGACATAAAATCTAAAGCTTGTAAATGTGCAAAGCCAGGTGCTCTTATTCGACACCTATATGGCTTATTAGTACCATCTGAAACTATGTATACTCCAAATTCACCTTTTGGTGCTTCAACAGCAGCGTAAGCCTCACCTTTTGGTACATGGTACCCTTCTGAATAAAGCTTAAAATGATGGATTAGAGCTTCCATAGACATCTTCATCTCCTCTCTTGGAGGCGCAGAAATTTTCCTATCGTCAGTTTTTACTGGTCCATTAGGCATTTTCTCTATGCACTGTTTTACCAGGCTAATTGACTGCCTAATTTCCGCCATTCTTACTAAATAACGGTCATAGCAATCACCATTTTGGCCAATTGGTATATCAAAATCTAGTTGATCATATATTTCATATGGTTGGCTTTTTCGCAGATCCCAGGCAAGCCCTGCAGCACGCAACATTGGTCCACTGAAGCCCCAATCAAGAGCTTGCTGGATTGATACTTCACTTATTCCTACAGTACGCTGCTTCCATATTCTGTTTTCTGTTAGAAGTTCATCAACATCGTCTATATATTTTGGAAATTGCTCTATAAATTTTGCTATATCCTCAGTTAAGCCCTCTGGAATATCTGCTGCAATTCCACCAGGCCTGATGTAAGCTGCATGAAATCTTGCCCCTGATGCTCTTTCATAAAATTCCAATATTTTTTCTCTTTCTTCAAATAGCCAGAGTAGAGGTGTCATTGCTCCAACATCAAGTGCTTGTGAAGAGATGTTTAGCAGATGATTCAATATTCTTGTCAGCTCACAAAATAATACACGCAGGTATTTTGCTCTTATTGGAATTTCGCACTGCAGTAATTTTTCTACACATAGTGAATACGCGTGCTCCTGTGACATTGGTGAGACATAGTCAAGGCGATCAAAATAAGGCAAGGCTTGAAGGTACGTTTTGTGTTCTATTAGCTTTTCAGTACCGCGGTGTAAAAGTCCAATGTGAGGATCAGCCCTTTCAACTACTTCTCCATCCATCTCTAAAACAAGACGCAGAACTCCATGCGCAGCTGGATGCTGTGGTCCAAAATTCAGCGTCATTGTTTTAAGATCAGGCATATTTGATACTAATTATATAAAATTTATATATACCAGCGTGTGAAAAGTCAAGTTCACAATCACGGCTATTCGAACATTGTATTTGATAAGTTATCAAATACAGGATTTCACCCCAATATCAAGTAATGGTTAAGAAACTTATAAAACATTTCACGTGAAACTTTTTATGAATTTCTTAATTATTGTTTGTCATCTTAGGTGTACAGCTATGGACGAATATTCAGGTTAGGCGTATAAATAGGACCATTAAAGACGCTACAGTTAAGAAATACTACTACAAATCTAATCAGCAACTTAAAGAGCAGCTTTATAGCTTCATTATGGCTTACAATTATGCAAAACGACTCAAAATTCTCAAAGGTCTTACTCCTTATGAGTTCATATGTGATCAGTGGACAAAACCTCCTGAATTATTTATACTTAACCCATACCATTATACTCTGGGACTATATATCTAATAGCCAGCATCAATTAAAATGTTAGCTATTTACATAGTAGCACAGAAGCATATGCAGCTATACCCTCCTTTCTGCCAATAGAGCCTAATTTTTCTGCAGTAGTTGCTTTGATATTTACAAGTTCATCACTAATTTCCAATACCTTAGAGATAAATTTCTTCATTTTAACTTTATAAGGTGATATTACCGGCTCTTCACACACGATAGTAATATCTAAATTGGATACGCTGTATTGTTTTTCTTTTGCTTTTTCAACGGCAAATTCGAGAAAATGAAGTGAATTACAGTCTTTCCACTCAGAAGAATGAGAAGGAAAATGATCACCTATATCGCCATATCCAAGAGCTCCTAATATTGCATCAACTATTGCGTGAATTGCAACATCGCCATCTGAATGAGCTTCTATTGCCCTATTGTGTTTAACTTCTATACCACAAATTTTTATAAAACAATTAGTCTCATTTTGAGCATTGATAAATTTATGTATATCATAACCAGCACCAATACGGAATTTTGGCTTTTCAAAAAGAAGTCTTGCCATATGGATATCCTCTTGAGTTGTTAGTTTAAAGTTGCTTTTCTCACCGTGAGTAGTTACAACGTGCTTTTTATGCTCCATCACCAAAGATGAATCATCAGTAAATTCATCCGGTGATTGACAATGATATAATAATAATTCTTTAAATTTAAAAATTTGTGGAGTTTGTATAGCATATAACTTTTCTCTCGAAACTGCAGATTCGATAAAGTTCTCATTCACTAACGATACAGTGTCTTCAATTTTTACAGTTGGCACTATTCCTGTGTATTGACCACCATTCATGGATTGAATTAGCTTATCTATTAAAGCACTAGATACAAAAGGCCTACAGGCATCATGTATTATGACAAAATCTGGGTTATCTTTTTTCAATGCCTCAAGTCCTAACCTAACTGAATTTTTCCTGCTTGTTCCCCCATATACATAGTTCAGCAACTTAGCATCTGTAATTGATGAAATTACTTCATTATAAGAATCTTCATGATCTTTGTTAATTACCACCTTTACATAATCTATATATTGATTCTCGAGAAATTTTTTTACAATATGAAATAGAATGGGTTTATCCGCAATTTTTATGTACTGTTTAGGAATTGAAGTGTTGCACCTGCTGCCTACTCCAGCCGCAACTATCAACGCTGCAGTCTTATACCCTTTGGATTGGCTTATACACACATTTATTACTCTCAACTCAAGCTATAGTAGCAGATATCTAGGCCCTGTGAATAGACCTTGTATCTTGTAAAAAGCATCTAATGTTTTAAGCTTAAGCATTAGGTGGAGAAGGGAAGAACTCTGAGTCGTAACTTAGATATAAAATCTGTTAACAAGATAAGAGTTCCCTTCTCAAAAGTATAGGCTGGACGGTATCTTAGAAAGACCTCAATGGTTCTAATTCTGTATTCACAAGGTAAGCCTTACTTTTCATTTTAAATAGTAACGTATGGAGTTATATATGATAACAACTTTCTTGGTATAGATGTTTCAAAAGAACGCTTTGATGTTTTTCTTTCGTTTATAAGTAAAAAAGGAAAACGTGAAGCTAGGAAAAGGAAATTTAAAATGATGATACTGGATTTCAAGGTCTGCTGGACTTTCTACAAAAACATAACGTAGAAGAAGTAAAAGCTTTCATGGAATACACTGGTTGTTATAGTGAAGCTTTGGCTGAATTCCTTTACAACGCCGGATATTTTGTTAGTGTTGTAAACCCAGCTCTCATAAGTTTTTATGCAAAAAGTAAGCTTGCACGGCAAAAGAATGACTAGTCTGATGCAGAGATTATTGCAGATTATTGTCAAAGACAGGAACCTTCTCATTGGGCACCACCTCCTCCTGAAAAGAGAAAATTAAAACATCTTTATCGTTGTTCAGATGCGTCAAAAGATAAATTAACATTAGTAAATAATCATTTGGAAAAGAAAGAGAGACTGCCTGAAGAAGTTGTAAATGTTTGGGAAAACCTAGCAATGACCATAGAACAATCAATAGAAACAATAAAAAACTCCACGCGTGAACTATTAGAACAACACAAAGAATTGTTGGAAGATTTTTAATTCCTATTGACTATTCCAGGAATAGGAGAGGAATCAGCAATAGCTATTTTAGCTGAAATTCCTGATATAAAAGCCTTTATAAATGCTAGACAATTAGCAGCATATTCAGGAACTATACCAAAAAATATTACATCAGGTTCATCTGTATATGCCAAGCCTGGGCTAAGTAAATCAGGTTCACGGACATTGCGTAAGGCTCTTTATTTTCCTGCTATAGTAGCTAAAAATCACAACCCTATTATTAAGACTTACTGCGAAAGGTTGAAGGAAAAAGGCAAGCATAATATGGCCGTTGTGGGAGCTGCAATGCGTAAATTACTCAATATAGTTTTTGGTGTTTTAAGTTCAAGGAAGGCTTTTAATCCAGATCATATAAAGAACTATAGAGTTAGGAGGTTTACTGAAGCTTAAAAGGAAACGTCCAAAAATGCGAGTTCTAGATTAAAAGGTTAAAGTTTATGATACTACTGTACAGAATTTATCTATTGCTTTTTGATTACATTCAATCATCATTTGTGCTTCTTTTTTTAAACACTTGATATTTTCGTATGTTGTATTGTCATCTCCGTTGATGCTATTTTTAGCTGCGATTGAATTCTGATATAGCTATTGTTAATAATCTGGTCTAGCTGATAATTTACACAATCTAGTCCAGAGGCAAACATTACGTTTATCAATGGCTTAATCCAGGATATTTTGCCAAATCTTTTCAATCTGAGGTATTTAATGGAATGAGACGATCTGCCAGTACCGATGGACAGAAGTACTACATCATCGTTAGGAAATAGCTTTCTGCTGCTTGCATAGCTACATGCTGCTGTATTATTGGCAAAAACTCCTCCATCTATTAATACCATTTCCTTTTGGTTGACTTTTAAATATTTAGGTGCAAAGTAAGTAGGTGTTGCAGTTGCTGCTCTTAATACATCCCTTAATTTAATAAAATTTCTATCCTCTTTCCAACTTTTGAAGAAAAATGGGCAGTTATTGTGAATATCGTAACTCGTAATCAACACATTACTTAAAGTGTTTTTAAGGATATCATCGCCAAAATATTTATGAAGTACATACTCAATATTTTCACTGGGGTATTGTGCACCGTTAATCCAAGAAAATATTGATTTTCTTAGAAATGAAGACTTAAAAATATAAGGTCCGTACTCCTGATAAAGATTAACCACGTCATCAGCTGAATATTGTAGCTTTCCTTTGCTATCTTTTTTACATAGTCCTGCTACAATAGTACCACCAGTTGAAGTACCCACCAATAAATCAAAAATTTGAGAAATAGGTTTACCCGTTTTTTCTCTATTCCGGATAATATCATTGCTGGAATAATTCCTCTTATTCCACCACCATCAATTGAGAGAATATATTTTGTCATTTGTACTAAACTTTAGATGTTCTTGAGTATCTTTATTACCTGGTTACTCAAAATTGTTGCTTGTTTTATAAGAGATAGATTCGCTGAACGTATAACTGATGCACTGCCTCTCACATTGACTTTAACAGAGTTGCTTAGTAACTTTGTAAAACAATTCTCATAAAATAAGAAGGCACAGTAAAAAATCAGTGTAACTGTTTATAAGTACGCCACACAAACTGAAAGTACTTATACACAGTTACACTGATTTATAGAAGGTATCAGCCTAAATTAAAACTTTTTGTTACTTTTTATTCTTTTTAGCTAAATAATTTGTTAACAATAAAGACGGTATCTTGGTAGCAAAAGAGATTTAACTTCTTCACATTTCTTTTTTAATCCTTTATATGCGCTTGCATGGTCAAGGACAGATTCAGCGTGGCTAAAAGCTTTGTCAAATTTCCCTTCTTGCAAAAGCTTTTTCAGTAAGTCTAAAGCTTTACTTAAAACTTCCTCTTCTTTCCCTTGTTCTTTTAACTTTAATTGCAGTACATCTTGTACTAGCTTATTAACACTTAATATACTCTGGCATTGTTCACCATTGACCATTGAGCACTTTACGGGCAATCTAACAGAGCGCTTTAATTTCCTATCATCACCATTAACAAGATTTAAAAATATTTCTCTACTGATATTTTCTTTATGAGAAAAATAAGCCATAACATCCAGAATTTCTAAAGCTTGCTTTCCATATTCTTTTTCATCTTTGATTTTATCAAGTGTAACTTTCCAAACTGTGAAAGCTGTTTGAGTGTAGGAGCTACAAAGATGAAATACCGTAAAGTTTAACAATTTTTTTGCTTCACTATCATATTCCTTTAAGTAATCGCTAACTTCAAACTCTCCAGTTATTCTCCGATCTTCAATATAGTCTATTGCTTGTTGCAAAGCTAAAGGAAAATACCCCAATGTTTCTGCTAATTGTTTTATTTTCCTGTCTTGTGAACTATCTGTGATTTCTAACTCTCTTTTTATTAGTTCCGTAGCCTCTTTCTCATGAAATCCACTTAATGGTAACTTTTCTATTTTATTCCACTTCTGATTACAAGAAGTAATAAGAATATAAGGTTTATTATAAACAGGACGTAAACAAAATGGTAAAAAATCCATAATGCCATTATTCCCTTTTTCAGTAGACCTCATCTGTGTTGCATTATCAAAAATGAATAGACTTTTTCTATCACCAAAATATTCATATACATTCCGAACAATTGAGCTAATATCTCTTTCTTTTCCTTCCGCAGTTTCAGTTTTTATTTTCAATTCGTTCCTAGCTAGTGTACGAAAAGATTTAACAAGAGTTTCATAACTTTCAGCGTTTATCCATATCATATTACCATCATAGTGTTTGTAATATTGATAGGCATACTCTCTAGCAAGTTCGCTTTTCCCTATTCCTCCAAGCCCAGTAATAACTGTTGTCCTACTAGCATTTGATGCACCTTGCATTTTGCTATGCAGATCTTTTAATTCTTCTTTCCTTCCAGTAAAAGATTCTACTGGAGACTCTACATCGAACCAAACAGGTTTCAATTGCTGTGCTCTCTTCAACTCCTCTTGTTGTACTTTCTTTAACTCTTCATCATATAATGCTCTCTTGCTTGGGTCATATAAAGTCTCATATATTTTCTTAATTTCTTTGAATTTTTCTGTTGCTTCTTGTATATTACTAAGATTTTTATCAGGGTGCAATTTCAGTGCGAGTTTTTTGTAAGCTTCTCTTATCTTGCTTTGGGAAGCATTTTCTCTAATTTCTAATATTTCATAGTAAGTTTCACCTGGCATAATCTTTTCTCACTTATTAATATACTTGTATAATAACTTATTTATATAGATTAGTAAAGTATTTAATAAAAAGGTTGTTTATTGATATAAAGCGATTTCCACTTTTACCTTATTTTCCATTGACCATTTACTTAATTAAATGTTAATATTATAATTACTGTGGTCAAAATACAGAGCATGCAAGATAACATAATACCAATCTCGATAGTAAAAGAATTAGAAGACTCCTACCTTTCTTACGCAATGAGCGTGATAATAAGCCGTGCAATACCAGATGTCCGCGATGGATTTAAACCTGTTCATAGGCGGATATTATATGCAATGTCAAGGGCGGGGTATGATGCTGGTAAGCCATACAAAAAAGCAGCTAGGATTGTAGGGGACGTGATGGGGAAATATCACCCACATGGTGATGCAGCAATCTATGATTCATTAGTTAGAATGGCTCAGGATTTTTCACTTCTTTTGCCGCTTATCGATGGACAAGGTAACTTTGGCTCAATAGATGGAGATCCACCTGCTTCAATGAGGTACACTGAGGCAAGGCTGCATAGAGTGTCACATTTTTTACTTAATGATATTGATGAAGACACAGTTGATTTTAGGCCAAACTATGATGGCAACGAAACTGAGCCAGTTGTGTTGCCTGCAGAATTTCCAAACTTGCTGGTTAATGGTGCAAGTGGGGTTGCAGTTGGTATGGCAACCAATATTCCTTCTCACAATCTCGGTGAAATAATTGATGCTTGCATTCTATACATAGATAATCCTGAGGTTACTCTGGATGAATTACTAGAGGTAATACCAGGACCAGATTTTCCAACAGGTGGTGTGATTCTTGGCAGAGCGGGGATAGGGTCCGCATTTTCAACTGGCCGCGGTTCCATCGTCATGCAAGGCAAAACTCATATAGAAGACTTGCCGCAAGATAGACGAGCAATAGTGATTGATGAAATACCTTACCAAGTAAATAAAGTAAAATTAATTGAGAAGATAGGTGAGCTTGTAAAAGAAAAAAGAATTGAAGGTATAACAGAGATAAGAGATGAATCTGATAAATCTGGTATCAGAGTAGTTGTTGATCTCAGAAGAAATGCAGAAGCTGAGTTTATATTGAATCAAATACTAGGACTAACACCTTTAAAAAGTAGTTTTAGTGTTAATACACTAGTGTTGAATAACAATAGACCAGCTCTTATGTCATTAAAGGAAATCATAGCTGCATTTGTTGATTTTAGAAAGGAAGTATTAACCAGAAGAACAGAATTTCGCTTAAGAAAAACAAGAGAAAGAGCTCATGTATATATAGGACTCTACATTGCAGTTTTGAGTATAGATGAAGTAATAAAAATCATCCGAGGCGCAAAAGATCCTGCAGAAGCAACTAAAGAACTTTTAAACAAAGAATGGAGAACTTCAGATGAAATAAGCAACATCATTGAATTAATCTCAGACAGCACAAGCTTTTTGAAAGATGGGGTGTACAAGTTAACTGAGCTGCAAACAAAAGCGATTCTCGATATGAAACTGCAACGTTTAACAGGTCTTGAGAAAAACAAATTAGAAGCTGAGCTGAAATCAATGATCGATATGATAAAGGAATACATTGCTTTTCTTGGCTCGAAAGAAAAAATGATGAAAGAAATAAAAAATAATTTACAAGAAATAAAGAATAGGTTTGCTGTACCACGAAAAACGACAATAGAAGAATCAGATACGGACATTGAAGCTGAAGACCTCATTCCGCAAGAGGATATGGTAGTCACTGTCACTATGAACGGCTATATCAAACGTGTAAAACTTTCACACTATAGAACTCAGCGTCGCGGTGGAAAAGGAAAGCTAGGGCAAGGATTGAAGGAAGAAGATGTAATTACCAAGTTATTTGTTGGCAATACTCATACGAGCCTTTTATTCTTTTCTAACATCGGTCGAGTTTATAGGTTGAAAGTTTATAAATTACCACTTGCAGAGCCAAACGCACGTGGAAGAGCGTTAGTTAATATATTTTCTCTTGCTGAAGGTGAGACAATAACTAATATTATGCCATTACCAAGTGAAAATGATGATAATCAAAATATAGTTTTTGCCACTGCTCGGGGAAATATAAGACGTAATTCTTTAGCGGATTTTCATTATATTCCAAGCAATGGAAAGATAGCTATAAAGCTTGATGAAGGAGATCAGTTAATATCGGTAAAAGTGTGTGATGAGATTGATCACGTTTTTCTTTCAACGAAATTTGGCAAAAGTATAAGGTTCGTTGCAAGTGATGTTCGTCAATTTAAAAGTAGAAGTTCAGACGGCGTAAGGGGTATTAAACTTGCAAAAGGTGATAGTGTGATATCTATGACGGTGTTAAATGGTATAGAAGTTACAACAGATATAAAAGAATTATACTTAAAAGTTCCACTTGCAAAAAGATTAGAAACTGCAAGTAGTGATTCTATAAATTCTAAGCTTGATAAAACGTTGAACGATCTGGGAATTGATAATGAACTGTTCTTAAAGCTTGCAACAAACGAAGAATTTATATTAACCATCACTGAAAATGGTTTTGGTAAAAGAACTTCTGCATATGAATATAGAATAACCAATAGAGGGGGTGTTGGCATTACCGATATACTGACTACTAACAGAAACGGAAATGTTGCGGCTAGCTTTCCAGTTGAGCAAGATGATAATATCATGTTGATTACTGACAAGGGAAAATTGATTCGCATTTCAGTGAATGATATTAGAATTGCAGGACGCAGCACTCAAGGAGTGACTTTATTTAAGACAGAAAATAACGAAAAGGTTGTCTCAGTTGCAAAAATTGAAGATCCTGATTCTGCTGAAGAAAATATTCTTAAAGATGAAGATTCTGTTTCTAATGGTTAACCATGTTTTACTATGAGTAATTGTTGCGATTCTCTCAAGAATTTCTCGTCATAAATAGGTTCTGCAAGGGATCTAATTTCCAATGACTCTTATCTCCCACTCAAGATTGATATTAAATTTATTTTTTACCATGTCTCGAACTTGATTACCAAGATTCTCCAAATCAGCTGCAGTCGCATTATTATAATTTAGTAAAAAGTTGCAGTGCTTTGTAGAAATTTTAGCACCTCCCATACTGAATTCTCTACAGCCAGATTCGTCAATCAATTTCCACGCTTGATGGTCTTTCGGATTTTTAAATATACACCCGGCAGTTTTCCCTCTTGTTGGCTGACTTTTGTTTTTTTTAGCAATAACTTCTGTTAGTTTTTGTAGTATAGACTCATACTTTGAATTTACCCCCTTGAATTCAGCTTCAACAAAAATCCATCTATCTTTTAAGCTATGTCCACGGTAAAAATATCCCATTTCTTTATTAGAAAATGTATATAGATTCCCATTTTCTAAATTCACTGCTTTTATAGATTGTACAATGCTTGCAATATCACTACCATATGCACCAGCATTCATCTCTATTCCACCACCGACCGTACCTGGAATTCCAGCTAAGAATTCCAAACCACTAATTTGCTGATCTCTTGCAAAATAAGCAAGATTGCTAAGAAGTGCAGAACCACCAGCAATAATGGAGTCATCACCTTGATACTTGATATATGCGAACCCTTTACCTAATTTTATTGTGATTCCTCTAATACCATTATCTCGTACTATTATATTAGATGTTGCACCAATAACGTTAATCGGCAATTCAAAATCTCTAACTAGGTGCGTCAGATCATCGATATCACACGGTTTAAATAATACATCAGCTTGTCCACCGACACTTAACCACGTCATTTTAGACATTGAGACATTATAGCGATAAATTCCACGTACTTTAGGTAAACTTACAAGCATCTTGATTTCAATTCTAATCCTGCATCCATACCGATATCTTCTGCATCTTCTATATAAGAAGTGCGCTCAGTGAAGTATATACTCTTTTCGTCTGCCAGCATACAACGAAGATGTATCATAGGCGGCCTGGTTATAAATTCAGCTAGAGCTGCAAGTGGCGTAAAGCATGAACCATTAACTGTCTTCATAAAACTACGTTCTGATTTTGTTAATATAAAAGACTCTTTATTATTAATTTTTTCTAAAATATCGATAACTTTTATGTCATTTTTTCTGCACTGCACACAAATTGCTCCTTGCCCTACCGCGCTTAGCATAATTTTTGGTGACAACACTTCTGTAATTAAATGGCTCTTTTCTAATCTTATCAATCCTGCTTCAGCTAGAATTATTCCGTCAAAACTTTGATTTTGCAATCTAGTTGTCACATTTCCGCGCAACGGTACTACATTTAAATCTGATCTAAAATTTAGTAGCTGAACCTTTCTCCTTATTGAAGAAGTAGCGATTTTTGCTTGATTTGGTAAAGACTCAAGGCTTGTGTATCGGTGAGAAATAAATACATCACGAGGATTTAACCTTTTTAAAATACAAGGAATTATCAGATCTTCTGAAAAAAATGCAGGAACGTCCTTTAATGAATGAACTGCTATATCTATATTATTCTCAAGTAATGCAGTTTCAATCTCCTTAATAAATAACCCTTTACCTCCTATTTCAGCAAGATTTGCATTAGCGTGTTTATCTCCGGAAGTTTTTATTTTAATGATCTCAATGGATAAAGTAGGAAAATGATTAAGTAGCTCCTGCTTTACCTCCAAAGCTTGAGCAATTGCAAGGTCGCTTCCTCTTGTACCTATTCTAACTAACATATATTCAAATTTTAACTTAAATAGCGCGCAAAATTAGTTTACAATCATATTGTAATCTTAAATTTATAATTTATGTCCAATAGATTAGTAGTTAAATCGTTTTCAGTATTACTCATCTGTCTATTTTCTTTATATTTAATATTACCAAATTTTTTTGATAATGAGTTTTTTATTTCAAAAAAGAAAATAAACTTAGGTCTTGATCTAAAGGGAGGGGCATCCTTGCTACTCAACGTAGATTTAGATTTCTATTTTAAAGAAAAATTGGGAATGCTGACTGATGAGATAAGGGAAGCTTTGTTAGCAAAAAAGATCGAGTCTAATGTGCAAAATGGTGTTGTCACTCTAAGCAATGCTGATGATTATAAAAAAGCGCTAGAATTAATCAATAAGATAAATCCAAATTTAGAGCTAAATAAAAAAGATTTTTCGATTTCCATTTCATATAAACCCCACTATAAAAACTCTTTAATTAGTGAAGTAGTTGCAGAGTCAATAAGCAATGTACAGCGACGTCTGGATAAGCTCGGAACAAAGGAAGTTGGTGTTCAAAGACAAGGTCAAAACAAAATACTAGTACAAGTTCCAGGGGCGGAAAACACCGAACAAATAAAATCACTACTTGGTAGAACAGCTAAGCTAGCTTTTCACTTGATGAATAATAATGTAGAAAAAATACAAGATATAGATAATGAAACAACAGTTTTACTCAAGGATCCACTAGGTAACTCCTACCCAATATTCCGTAAAACTGAAATAGGCGGGGATTCATTAGTAAATACATCAGTTAGGTTTGGTTCTTTATGCAAACCAACGGTACATTTTAAATTTAACAACACAGCAAGCAAAAAATTTGCAAAAATTACCAAAGAAAACGTTGGAAAGCCTTTTGCTATTGTTTTGGATAACATAATCCTGACTGTGCCGACAATACGCGAGCCAATTTTAAATGGAGAAGGAGAAATCAGCGGTAATTTTACTGAAAAACAAGCGAGCGAACTTTCGATACTCTTAAAATCAGGAGCACTACCAGCACCACTTAAAATCATTGAGGAAAAAAACATAGGTCCAAGCCTTGGAGAAGAGTCAATAAAAGCAGGAGAAATGGCAGCAATAATTTCTATAATAGCCGTTGCTTTGTTTATAATTATTACTTACGGTAAATTAGGTTTACTAGCTTCTGTTGCGCTGATTTTGAATGTGATCTTTATATTGTTAATTCTCACTTTGCTTGAATCTACATTAACTTTACCAGGAATTGCAGGTATTGCACTCACGGTTGGTATGTCAGTTGATGCAAATGTTTTAATATTTGAGCGCATTCGCGAAGAGATCAAATCAGGAAAAAGAGCGGAGCGTGCTATTGAAGAAGGGTTTAAAAACGCTATAAAAACAATCTTGGACTCAAATATCACAACATTAATTGCTGCAGGAATAATGTTCATAATTGGTAGTGGAGCAATTAAAGGTTTTGCTATTACTTTATCAGTAGGAATTTTGTGTTCGATGTTCTCTGCAATCGCAGTTACAAAGCTTCTGATAGAATTATGTATAAATCCAAAAAAACTTACGCTCTGATTTAATCAAAGCAAAATTTACTGGAGTTATATTCATAAAAACCAGAAAAAGCTCGCTCGTTGGCTATGTTTTTATAAAAAAATGTAGTTATTGATTTTCTATTAACATCCGTTACTTCTATGTACAGTAGAATTTACATTCAATTGTACGACGAATAATATGGTTTATAATTTAATTATATTATTTAATAAATGGAGTTAATATGAAAACTTATAAAGAACTAAACGCAGAACTAGATGCTTTAAAAAGGAGTGTAGAAGATGATAAAAAGAAACGTGAAGAACGCCAAGCACGTCAAAAAGAGCAATGGGAAAAATTTAGATAATGAAGCACTTCCAAGATTGTTTAATATTAGTGAGAAAGTTCAAGAACGTCAAACGCGTAAAGAAAGACAACAGGAAGAAATTCTAGGTAATCAAGCGCTTACAAAAATGTTTTATCGCGATGAAAAATCTCAAGAACGTCAAGCGCGTAAAGAAGTACAGGAAGAAGACATTCTAGATAATAAAGTGCTTCCAAGATTATTTGAGAAACATAATTCTTCAATAATTGGCAAGTTTAAACATGTTATTGGTATAGCAGCTGATAAGATTATAGGTGCTTATAACGCAGCTAAAGACAGAGTAGGACATGTTATTGCTGCTGTAACTGATAAGGCTATAGGTGCTTATAATGTAGTTAAACACAGCATGGAACATACTATTGCTGCAGGAAATAAAAAAATCAAAAAAGTGACCAATTGGGTTAAATCCATTGTTTCAAAAGATAGTGGTATTGAAAAGCCACTTAATATTGAGATTGGTATTGATGATGAGCTTAGCTTAACAAACTCGAAGGAAAACCAGCAGAGTTGTCCAGAAAAAAACAGCAGCTAAGATAGAAGCAGCAGCCAATACTGAAGTAGAAGATGATGAAGTAAGCATTGATTCAGGGGTCCAAAGTGATGCAAAATTTATTATCTTAAGCTCTACTTACAAAACAGCAGAAAATGCAGAACGTACAAGACAGTGGGTTGCACTGCAAAGTTCTAATATGGATAGCAAAGAAAGTACTATATCAAGCTCTACTTACCAAACAGCAAAAAGTACGGCCGCACCAACTGCTACTGAGCAAAAATTTACTCAAGAACCTGCGGGGCCTGTGCAAACTGTGAGCACACAGCCATTCAATGGATTGGGAGAACCTGAATTTGCTAAAGTATTTAGGCCCATTCCTTTTTCAGAGGTAAAACCAGGCACACCAGTAGTTAATGCTTTACCGAAAGTTAGTATGGGTGATATAAACAGTACTACATCAAGTCCTGCAACATTAAGTAATCAATTAAACGAGCAACAGATGGCTGCTTTGTACGACTACATGGTTGAGAGATGTGATAAACTTCTTAACAATGAGTTGCCTAATAGTTCTGTGAATAGTATTTATACTGAACACTCATCAAGCCAACCAAAACACAAAGCTTTAAACACTGAAGTAAAAAGTCCTATTTTTCTCGACCTTAAAGTTAAAATAAAAGGCCACCGCAGTGCGGTGGCCTTTCTTTACTTACGATCTTTCTTCAATCCAAGCTGCTTGAATAGCTTCAAGTATTTTTTCATTACAGCGATTTTTGTCATCATCAAAATTCTCTAAGCTTAAAATTTTCTTCTTAAGTTCAGTAAATCTAATACTGATTATATCCTCATCAGGAAATTTTTCTTCCAGTGCTTCTGCAATATCTTCTATATCAAGCCATTTCATATTTATTTATATCAAATTGGTTGGTGCCCATGGGGAGACTTGAACTCCCAAGGTCGCAAAACCCACGGATTTTAAGTCCGCTGCGTCTACCGATTCCGCCACACGGGCTCTTTTTAATTATTTAGAGTAGAATCCTACTACTAAATAAACTCCCATATCCGCCGAGTAGGGAACTTCAGAATATTGAGGCACTCTCAGACATTTTACCGAAAGCTCTGCAACATTTACCTCCAAGTAATCTGGAGCCTTGCGCTCTTGCTTTTGCACAGCTTCTACTACCGCAGGAATTTTTGCTGCTTTTGCTATTATTCTTACTATATTACCTGGCCTAACTCGATAACTTGATATGTTAACAATCTTACCATTAACTTCAACATGCTTGTGAGATATGAGCTGCTTTGCTGCATAAATCGTTGGTACAAGACCAGAGTGATATAAAACAGAGCTCAATCTTGATTCTAAAATACCAATAAAATTATCGGCTGTATCACCTTTCTTATTATAAGCATCTAAAAATGTACGTCTCATTTGCTTACTTGAAATTGCATAGTAAAACTTAAATTTCTTATGTGCAGCAAACTGCTTACCAAAATCAGACTGCTTCTTGAATCCAAGAATACCGTGTTGGCCTGGAGGGTATTTTCTTTTATTTACTGGATCTTTAGCTCTACCCCATAAGTTTACACCAAGTCTACGACTGATTCTATATTTTCTGGTTATAACAGTTGTCATACAAAAATTCTTACAATTTAACTCTCGATTATTAAAGATTTTAGCATTGAGTGTCAACTTGTTTTTGCTAATATAATTCTTTATACTTCATTTTTAAGTTTTCCATTTAATACATGAATCATTCAACTTTAGAGTCTATGGCAAATGCCATTCGTTTTTTATCAATTGATGCAGTGCAAAAAGCTAAATCAGGGCATCCAGGGATGCCTCTTGGAATGGCAGATGTTGCAACTGTCTTATTTTCTAAGTTTTTAAACCACAATCCAGATGATCCACAGTGGTTTAATAGAGATCGTTTTATTTTATCAGGCGGTCATGGATCAATGCTTCTATATTCAATATTATATTTGACTGGTTACATTAGTATAGGTGAGATACAAAACTTCAGACAGCTAGGTTCAAAAACTTCTGGCCATCCAGAGTATGGCCTTACTCCTGGGGTGGAAGCAACAACAGGCCCATTAGGAGAAGGACTCGCTTATGCTGTTGGCATGGCGCTTACAGAATCGATACTTAATAAACAGTTTGGAAGTGACCTAGTTAATCATTACACTTATGTAACGCTCGGTGATGGATGTCTTATGGAGGGTATCAGTCATGAAGCAGCATCACTTGCTGGACATCTTAAGTTAAAAAAAATCATTGCTTTATTTGATGATAACGGCATTTCTATAGATGGTGCTGTCAGCCTCTTCTGTTCTGATGATGTAGAAAAACGTTTTTCATCATATGGATGGAATGTAAGTAGAATTGACGGACATAATTTTGATGCTATTTCTGTTGCAATAGAGCAAGCACAAAAATCAGATAAACCTACACTGATTTGTTGTAAAACCATTATTGGTAAGTTTTCAAGCCGTGCTGGCACATCTTCTGCTCATAGTGGTGCTTTTACGGAAGAAGACGTGAAGAAAATGAAAAAAGAATTAAATTGGAATGATGAGCCATTTCATGTACCAGAAGATGTGAAAAATGCGTGGGAAAAAACGATTGAAAGGGCAAAAAAGAGTTACAATCAGGTATTAGAGGGTAACACAGAGCTCAAAAGGAGGCTTGATAGGCGTTTGCCAGATAATATTGATAGTATTTTAGCTGATCTAAAGAAACAAATACATGAATTAATGCCAAATGAAGCCACTCGCCATTCTTTTGGTAAAGTAATGGAAAGGTTAACACAATCTATGCCAGAATTAATTGGTGGATCTGCAGATCTTACTGGATCAAATTGCATTAAATATAAACATATGCAAGTAATAGATAGCAATAATTACGATGGCTCTCTTGTTTACTATGGGGTAAGAGAACATGCAATGGCAGCATGTATGAATGGAATGGCATTACATGGTGGAGTGATTCCTTATGGTGGAACTTTTTTAGTTTTTTCTGATTATTGCCGCCCCTCTATACGCCTATCAGCTTTAATGAAACAGCAGGTTTTCTATATCATGACTCACGATTCCATTGGAGCAGGTGAAGATGGTCCAACTCATCAACCAGTAGAGCATTTAGCTTCTTTGCGCGCAATACCAAATCTCTATGTTTTTAGACCAGCTGATGCAATTGAGACTTTAGAATGTATTAGCATTGCATTGGAGAAAAAGGAATCTCCAGCATTATTTGCACTTTCAAGGCAAAATGTAAGTTACGTACGTAAGTTCCACGCAAATAACGATCAATCTGCTAATTTATCAAAGTTTGGTGCGTATATTCTATGTGAGCATTCAGGAAAATTGGAAATAACTATATTTGCTACTGGATCTGAAGTAGAAATTGCAATAGAAGCGCATAGAAAATTGCAAGGGATGAAAGTAGGTGTCAGGGTAATTTCTATGCCTTGTACAAAACTTTTTGACGAGCAGAATGATATGTATAAAGAGAGTATATTAAATAATGATAGCATCAAAATTGCAATTGAAGCGGGAAGTGAAATGGGTTGGCACAAATACATAGGTTCAAATGGTATATTTATCGGCATGAAAAGCTTTGGAGAGTCAGCCCCTTATAAAACGCTATATAAGCATTTTAATATTAACGCTGATTATGTAATAAAACGTGCATGTGAAAAATTGGATATGAGTATTTCAGCTTGATAATAAAATACTTATTTGCATCCGTTCATGCAATGGTGTCAACAAGATATGATTGCGTTATAGCTAGGCTTATCTATATTTATCACGGCTATACAATCGCTGCCTTAAGTTGACACCATTAGACCTTGTATCTTGTAAAAAGCATCTAATGTTTTAAGCTTAAGCATTAGGTGGAGAAGGGAAGAACTCTGAGTCGTAACTTAGATATAAAATCTGTTAACAAGATAAGAGTTCCCTTCTCAAAAGTATAGGCTGGACGGTATCTTAGAAAGACCTCAATGGTTCTAATTCTGTATTCACAAGGTAAGCCTTACTTTTCATTTTAAATAGTAACGTATGGAGTTATATATGATAACAACTTTCTTGGTATAGATGTTTCAAAAGAACGCTTTGATGTTTTTCTTTCGTTTATAAGTAAAAAAGGAAAACGTGAAGCTAGGAAAAGGAAATTTAAAATGATGATACTGGATTTCAAGGTCTGCTGGACTTTCTACAAAAACATAACGTAGAAGAAGTAAAAGCTTTCATGGAATACACTGGTTGTTATAGTGAAGCTTTGGCTGAATTCCTTTACAACGCTGGATATTTTGTTAGTGTTGTAAACCCAGCTCTCATAAGTTTTTATGCAAAAAGTAAGCTTGCACGGCAAAAGAATGACTAGTCTGATGCAGAGATTATTGCAGATTATTGTCAAAGACAGGAACCTTCTCATTGGGCACCACCTCCTCCTGAAAAGAGAAAATTAAAACATCTTTATCGTTGTTCAGATGCGTCAAAAGATAAATTAACATTAGTAAATAATCATTTGGAAAAGAAAGAGAGACTGCCTGAAGAAGTTGTAAATGTTTGGGAAAACCTAGCAATGACCATAGAACAATCAATAGAAACAATAAAAAACTCCACGCGTGAACTATTAGAACAACACAAAGAATTGTTGGAAGATTTTTAATTCCTATTGACTATTCCAGGAATAGGAGAGGAATCAGCAATAGCTATTTTAGCTGAAATTCCTGATATAAAAGCCTTTATAAATGCTAGACAATTAGCAGCATATTCAGGAACTATACCAAAAAATATTACATCAGGTTCATCTGTATATGCCAAGCCTGGGCTAAGTAAATCAGGTTCACGGACATTGCGTAAGGCTCTTTATTTTCCTGCTATAGTAGCTAAAAATCACAACCCTATTATTAAGACTTACTGCGAAAGGTTGAAGGAAAAAGGCAAGCATAATATGGCCGTTGTGGGAGCTGCAATGCGTAAATTACTCAATATAGTTTTTGGTGTTTTAAGTTCAAGGAAGGCTTTTAATCCAGATCATATAAAGAACTATAGAGTTAGGAGGTTTACTGAAGCTTAAAAGGAAACGTCCAAAAATGCGAGTTCTAGATTAAAAGGTTAAAGTTTATGATACTACTGTACAGAATTTATCTATTGCTTTTTGATTACATTCAATCATCATTTGTGCTTCTTTTTTTAAACACTTGATATTTTCGTATGTTGTATTGTCATCTCCGTTGATGCTATTTTTAGCTGCGATTGAATTCTGATATAGCTATTGTTAATAATCTGGTCTAGCTGATAATTTACACAATCTAGTCCAGAGGCAAACATTACGTTTATCAATGGCTTAATCCAGGATATTTTGCCAAATCTTTTCAATCTGAGGTATTTAATGGAATGAGACGATCTGCCAGTACCGATGGACAGAAGTACTACATCATCGTTAGGAAATAGCTTTCTGCTGCTTGCATAGCTACATGCTGCTGTATTATTGGCAAAAACTCCTCCATCTATTAATACCATTTCCTTTTGGTTGACTTTTAAATATTTAGGTGCAAAGTAAGTAGGTGTTGCAGTTGCTGCTCTTAATACATCCCTTAATTTAATAAAATTTCTATCCTCTTTCCAACTTTTGAAGAAAAATGGGCAGTTATTGTGAATATCGTAACTCGTAATCAACACATTACTTAAAGTGTTTTTAAGGATATCATCGCCAAAATATTTATGAAGTACATACTCAATATTTTCACTGGGGTATTGTGCACCGTTAATCCAAGAAAATATTGATTTTCTTAGAAATGAAGACTTAAAAATATAAGGTCCGTACTCCTGATAAAGATTAACCACGTCATCAGCTGAATATTGTAGCTTTCCTTTGCTATCTTTTTTACATAGTCCTGCTACAATAGTACCACCAGTTGAAGTACCCACCAATAAATCAAAAATTTGAGAAATAGGTTTACCCGTTTTTTCTCTATTCCGGATAATATCATTGCTGGAATAATTCCTCTTATTCCACCACCATCAATTGAGAGAATATATTTTGTCATTTGTACTAAACTTTAGATGTTCTTGAGTATCTTTATTACCTGGTTACTCAAAATTGTTGCTTGTTTTATAAGAGATAGATTCGCTGAACGTATAACTGATGCACTGCCTCTCACATTGACTTTAACAGAGTTGCTTAGTAACTTTGTAAAACAATTCTCATAAAATAAGAAGGCACAGTAAAAAATCAGTGTAACTGTTTATAAGTACGCCACACAAACTGAAAGTACTTATACACAGTTACACTGATTTATAGAAGGTATCAGCCTAAATTAAAACTTTTTGTTACTTTTTATTCTTTTTAGCTAAATAATTTGTTGACAATAAAGACGGTATCTATTACACAGTCAATTTTATGTTACATGGCATCCTTTTTAAATAAAGCACTAATTAGAGGAATGGTGATATTTGACCCTATAGGCCTACTTTCTATTTCTTCCATAATTTTGTTCACTCCATAAAAAGAGCGCTCTGTTCTTGTTAAGATGTAGTTTATCACTTTTAAATCAACTTTTAGCTGTTTATCCGAAAATCTTTTAATTAGCATAATTCTCAACAATTCTTCACTTGCAGGTGGAATTTTTACACTCAGTGTTGACAATATTCGCGATCTTAAATCATTTAACTTGAAATTAAGATTTTTGGGTGAAAAAGAAGAAGTAATTAACAATCTCTTGTTATTTTCTTTTATATAATTATAACAATGTAATAACATTTCCTCGTCTTTTACATTGTGTACATCTTCCAAAATAAAAGCATCGCTATACCTGATATCACTTATGAAGTTATTTTCATTGATAAAAATTGCTCCATTTGCTGATTGCCAAACATGAGCAAGGTGGGTTTTTCCAGAATTTTTAGGTCCAAAAAGAATCAAGCATTTCCAAGACGAATCATTAATTAATAAATTATATATATGCCTATTCTCATCTAAAATAATGTAATTTTGCTGATTATAGTCAATTGTATTACTATTAAATAAATTTAACTGCACATTAGCCGTTCTTATAAAACTCACTATTAAAATATTTATTGATTACAAATTCCATTGATACATTGAATATTGCAATTATCGGAATAAAAAGCAACATGCCTACGAACCCAAAATATGCAGTGCAGATAGTAATTCCAAGAATAATAACAGCTGAATATATATTAACCTTTTTTCCTATCAACCAAGGAACTAGTATATTTGAATCTATAAATTGTCCAACGCAAAATAACAGCAAAACGGCAACACTTTCAAACCATCCACTGAATTGAATGACAGCACTTAAAAGCCCAATAGTGGCATATAATAAAGGTCCTACATAGGGTATAAATGTTAATGCTCCTGATAAAATTCCAATAGCGATAGAATGTTTTAACCCTAATATAGTAAGGCCTATAGAGTAAAATATCATCATTACAATACATACATTTACTTGCCCTCTAAGGTAATTAGATATAATAAAATCTACCTTAGAAAAATAATCTGCAACTTGCTTTTTATAAGGAATAGGTATTAAATTATCAGCTTTTTTAACAATTAAAGGCCAGTCACGTAGCACATAAAAGAATATCACAGGAGTAATCACTATTAATGAAAATAGACTGAAGCTTGAATTTAATGCTTGAATGATTAAATCACTTGCAAAACCAATAGCATTGATAAAATAAGCTACGTAATCGCTATAATCCTCTTCTAAATTCTTGGATAAATAGACTAATAAACTATTATCGATCTTTATTTTTAAAAACTCTAATATGAATGGAATTACTTTATTTTGTAACGAAGGTGCTTTACTTATTATGAGATTTAATATCGAAGCAATTTGAACATATATAACAGGCAAAATAAATGTGAAAATTAGTATAAAAATTATCAGTAAAACAAGTATTATGAAAACTACTGAATATAAACGCGGTATTTTACACTTCTCAAACTTTACCACTAGTGGATTGAATAAATATGCTGCAACAATAGATGCCAGACACGGAAAAATCATAGGGCGCATTGCAAATAATGCGCCAATTATAAATAGCAATATCAAACAAATTGTTACATGACGTTTCTGCATGTTTCTAGCATAGTAAATTTACTGAAAAATATACAGCTTATTTTACTTACTCATGGTACAATTAATATAATCGATTTTTCCATTAATCAAAGTGTTTGATTTATTAAGAAGTGCTTCGCTAAAATGGTTATGATCCCCCTTTTCATCAATAGTTATAATAGAAGATGGACAATGATTTATTGAATGTATCAATTGTGCAGCCTGTGGTATTAATTCATCATCTTTGTTATTAGCAACTACTATTTGCGTGCCTAACCCTTCATTTTGTAATTTTATTATATCCTTTGCTACATCAAAATCTAAATCTAAAGCTTTTAATAATTTTTTGAAAAGAGATGGTGGTAACATACTTAAGATTTTTGTTTGAGGCAGAGGAAAGTTTTTTATAGCTACTTCAAATGAACTAAAAGCGCTATTAAAAAAGGCGCCTCCAAGTGTCACACCTTCATCTGCAAAGTGTTTTAAAACCGCTGATTCAGCTACTCCGCGAAAGGAATGACCCACAAGTATGATATTTTCTGGTTTTACACCTTCGTCTATTAATTGATCAATCTTATCTATTGAAGATTTAAATAAATTTTGATCTTTATTAAAAAATGGAATAACAAGAAGTGAAATAGATAAAGCAATACAACTTAAAGCTGCTAAAATTGCCAACCCGACCATCATAATTGAAGGGTTACACAATATCATTGTAACTGGTGCTAGTACGGATGCTATTAGAAATAAAAGACTAGCTACAAAGAAGATAAGGTAATACTGAAATGCTATTGGATATTTATATGCATGAGCATAAAACTTAGCCTTAGTAGATTGAGAGAAATTTTTTTGTGTAGCTTCACAATCCATAGTTGCTCTTTCATGATTATCACCTATTCCGTGAAAAAATATTAGGTGTACCTCATTAGACCTAGAAAATTGATTGTCCTCTTCCGAGGATTTTGCGGTGCTCATCTGTGATTCTTCTAAAAATCCCTTATCATAAATAGGTCTCTTTTCTTCAGTTGTCATTATTATCCCTTTGTAAATGATATATTATATTCAGCAAAATAATATACTATTTTTCTTATTATGACAATATATTTCTTCCATGAGAAATAATAAACCTATGGTCTATCTTTTGTCATTGTTTGCCAGCAATTGAATAAATAGCGCAAAAATGGGTGCGTTACATAGGTTCTATAATAAACATAAAATCTTGATACATGGTGTTTTTGATATAAGATCATTGGAGTTGCTAATTGAATCGTAACTACACAAAAAATCTAACAGACCACATCTATCTTAACTCTCCCAGCATATAAATCTGCATGACTTTTTGCAGTGTTTAGCAATGCAAGGCCAACATTATTAACACTAGAGCGCAACTCCCCTACTTCTTCATTATCATTGTTTATTATCTTGGTACCAATTTCTGAAAGTATGTTATCTCCTTTAACAAGATAAAGCCTCTTTCTGAAGATTTCCTGCCTGCTCATTCGATTTGTAACTTCTTGGCCTATATAACATCCCTTATTAAAGCTTATACCGTTTATCTTATCGATTAAATACTGTAATGGAAATGATGAATTCTGCACCATATCTTTTGCACCATCTGGAACAAGATTTTTAATTCTGATTTCCTCAAATCTCTTAAAATCTTCAATAGGCTCTTTTATTTCGCCTTTATGTATTATTCTCACTTCTAATGCTGCATGTCTTGGATCTGAAAAGATAATCTGTGATTCATTACTACATTCATCTAAATTTGAATTAAGTAAAACCCCAACCTTGTATAATGAGCTCACATCTTTGATCTTCACTCTCAGATAAGTTTTTAGTAAATTGAATTTTTCAATTATCTCCTGGACATAGATATTTTCACATTCTAAATAAATATATTTATCATGCTTAATGAGAAAAAAATCGTATAAATATTTTCCCTGTGAATTAAGTAATAGTGAATAAATAGATTTTTGTGTGCTCAATTTATTTATATCATTTGTTATAATACCTTGCAAAAAATCCCTAGTATCCGGTCCATATAATAAGATAACACTACGATTTATTAAGGGTATATAACTCATAAACTTCTACATAAATTTTCAGCTCTATTATATCAAATTAAAAAATTACTCTCCATTGTATGTTTTAAAATTTGTAGCTCTTGAAATCAGACTTGCTAGTATATATATAACTAATGAATTGATTTATTGATGAGGAAAAACAAATGTCAAATGTAAGCTTAATTGTGCTGGATGACAGCGTGCTGATAAAACCTATCAGTGAAGAAAAGCAAGGTGGAATTATGTTACCGTCAAGTGCTGAGAAGAAGCCTACTAAAGGTGAGGTTATAGTGATTGGCGCGGGTTCGCGTAATTCAAATGGGGAGCGTGTAGCTTTAACTGTGAAACCTGGAGATAAAGTATTTTATCGTCAGTGGGCTGGGACAGAAATAGAACACAATGATGAAAAACTCATTATAATGAAAGAATCTGATATACTTGCTATCATAAAGTAAGGGATTTTATTTTTGCAAAACTAAAACAAAGCACAACAGGTGCATTGTGGATAGTTTTATTATAATTTTATTAATTTTTTATTAAAAGAGGTATATAGATGACTAATAATATGGTGATATCAGGTGAGCAATTTCACAGAGCTATTCTTGAAACTGCAGGGCAATTTTCTTCAATAGCAGGAACAACTTTAGGAGCAAAGGGTTTAAATATAGGGGTTGATCAGGCTTATGGTCCATTAAAGATTACAAAAGATGGTTATAATGTATTAAAAACTCTAAAGCCGGAAAATCCAACATCTGCTGCTCTTATGAGTATGTTTATTCAAAGCACTTCTCAATGTAATGAAAAAGTTGGTGATGGTACAACAACATGCTCTATATTAGCTGGTAAAACGGTAGAAGAGGCTTATAGGCCAATTTCTGCTGGTGTTAACAGAATTGCTATTAAAAATGGCATATTAAAGGCAAAAGAAGAAGTATTGAAACAAATAAAATCTATGTCACGTACAGTGTCTTTAGATAAGCTAGATGAGTTGGGGCAAATTGCTACAATTTCTGCTAATGGCGATAAAGATATAGGTAATAGTATTGCTGATGCTGTTAAAAAAGTTGGCAAAGAAGGAGTGATTACTGTTGAAGAAAGTAAAGGCTCTAAGGAGTTAGAAGTTGAGCTTACTACTGGTATGCAATTTGATCGTGGTTATCTTTCTCCATACTTTATTACAAATAATGAAAAAATGATAGTGGAGCTTGAGAGTCCATATCTCTTAATTGCAGAGAAAAAACTAAATATAATACAACCATTGCTTCCTATTCTTGAAGCTGTTGTTAAATCTGGTAGGCCCTTACTCATTATCGCCGAAGATGTCGAAGGTGAGGCATTAAGCACTTTGGTGATTAACAAATTGCGTGGTGGTTTAAAAATTGCTGCTGTAAAAGCTCCAGGTTTTGGTGACAGAAGAAAAGAAATGCTAGAAGATATCGCAACTTTAACTGGTGCTAAGTACGTCATAAAAGATGAACTTGGAATCAAGATGGAAGATTTAACTCTTGAAGATCTTGGTGCCGCTAAAAATGTCAGAATCACTAAAGACAACACTACAATTGTTAGTGAAAATAGTGATTCAGAGGGCGTAAAGGCTAGAATTGAGCAAATTAAATCTCAAATTGAAACTTCAACTTCTGACTATGATAAAGAAAAGCTAAGGGAGCGTTTAGCAAAGCTATCAGGTGGTGTTGCAGTGCTGAAAGTTGGTGGAGCAACTGAAGTGGAAGTTAAAGAACGTAGAGACAGAGTAGAGGATGCCCTACACGCAACCAGAGCTGCAATTGAAGAAGGTATAGTGCCAGGTGGCGGAGTTGCTCTTCTTTATGCTTCATCTGTTCTTGAAAAACTAAAAGGTGGAAGTGATGAAGAACAAATAGGGATAAGCATTGTCAAGAAAGTTCTAAGCGCTCCAATTAGAAAAATAGTTGAGAATGCAGGGTTAGAATCTGCTGTTGTGGTTGATTATTTGTTAAAACAAAATGACCAAGAGCTGATTTATAACGTTGAAGCTATGAACTATGCTAATGCATTTGCATCTGGTGTAATTGATCCAGCAAAAGTAGCACGTGTTGCTTTTGAAACGGCGTTATCTATTGCAATTATGCTCATTACCACTGAAGCTATTATAGTGAATATTCCAAATAAAGATGATAATTCTTCATCTCCTATGGGTGCAGGCGGAATGGGTGGAATGGGTGGATTCTAAACGAATTAAGCTGTGGGGTAAGTTGCTCCACAGTGCCTAACCCTGCTAGCTAGCAAAATAAAAGGCTTGTGTCCCTATAAATCCTGCTGTTTATCTGAGAGCTAGTCGGTATGTTTAAATTATTAAACGATAAGTAAATAATTGCTCTGATGACGGTAAAATAGGTATACTTACACAATAGAAAAGTCGCAGCCAATGAGTAATATAAGAAATTTTGCAATAATAGCGCACATAGATCATGGTAAATCAACGCTTGCTGATCGTTTAATAGAAGAGTGCAATGGTCTTGAAGCAAGAGAGATGACAAACCAGATACTTGATTCAATGGATATAGAGCGTGAGCGCGGGATTACAATAAAAGCACAAACAGTCAGACTCAATTATACAGCAAGTGATGGAAAACAATATTGTTTGAATCTTATGGATACACCAGGACATGTTGACTTTTCATACGAGGTAAGCCGTAGTTTGGCGGCATGTGAGGGCTCTCTTTTGGTTGTAGATAGTAGTCAGGGAGTCGAGGCACAGACCCTTGCAAATGTGTATAAGGCAATTGATAATAATCACGAAGTAATAGTTGTGCTTAATAAAGTTGATCTTCCTGCTGCAGATCCAGAAAAAGTGAAACTTCAAGTTGAGGAAGTAATCGGTATTGATGCAAGTGAGTCGGTTTTGATATCAGCTAAAACAGGAATTGGAATTAAAGATGTGCTTGAAGCTATTGTACAAAAACTTCCCGCCCCGCAAGGTGATGTAAATGCTCCTCTACAAGCAATATTGGTTGATAGTTGGTATGATACTTACTTAGGAGTAGTAATTTTAGTGCGGATTAAAAACGGAGTATTAAAAAAAGGCATGAAAATTGTCATGATGTCCAATAACGCTGCATATCAAGTGGATAATATTGGTATATTCACTCCTAAAAAAGTAATGACAGGTGAGCTTGCAGCAGGTGAAGTTGGTTTTATAACTGCTTCAATGAAAGAGGTAGCGGACTGCAGGGTTGGTGACACTATCACTGAGGAAAAAAGGCCTTGCAGTGAGGTATTGCCTGGATTTAAAGAAGTGCATCCTGTAGTATTTTGCAGTATTTTTCCTAACCAAACAGATGATTTTAAATATTTAAGAGAAGCTCTAGAAAAGTTACATTTGAACGACGCTAGCTTCACTTTTGAAGCTGAAACTTCAAATGCGCTTGGCTATGGATTTCGTTGCGGTTTTTTAGGAATGTTGCACTTAGAGGTTATTCAAGAGAGGCTTGAAAGGGAATTTGACCTGGATCTCACAGCAACTGCGCCAAGTGTTATATATAGAGTGAAGACACGTAGTAGTGAAGAAGTCCTGAGTATACACAACCCAAGCGATATGCCAGACCCCACTAAAATCGAAATGGTAGAGGAACCATGGATCACTGCAACGATTATGGTCCCTGATCAATATTTAGGTGACATTTTATCTTTATGTGAGGAAAGGAGAGGAGAGCAGGAAGATTTGTCATATATGGGTAATACCACAACAGCACTCTTGAAATATAAATTACCACTATCTGAAGTTGTCTTTGATTTTTATGACAGGCTAAAATCAATTTCCAAAGGATATGCAAGTTTAGACTGGGAAATTTCTCATTATAATGAAAGTCAAATAGATGAATTGAGCTTTTTGATTAATGGAGAGCCGGTTGATGCTTTAGCTTGTGTAGTTCACAAAAGCAGAGCGGAAAAAAGAGGACGTGAAATATGTGCGCGCTTGCAGGATCTAATACCACGTCAACAATATAAGATTGCAATTCAAGCAGCAGTAGGGGGCAAGATTATTGCTAGAGAAACGATCAATCCCTATAGAAAGGACGTCACAGCTAAGCTCTATGGTGGTGATGTAACACGAAGGATGAAACTTCTGGAGAAGCAGAAAAAGGGTAAGAAAAGATTACATTCAATCGGGAATGTGGATATTCCTCAAAATGCTTTCATTCAGGCTTTAAAGTTAAATGATTAGTAGAGATCAAAAGTATTGTAATATGCTTGATCTCTATTAATTCCTATGAAAACATATGTCCAAGCTTTTGCCAAAATCCTGGTTTGTTGTCATTAATTTTTGTAAATGTTACCTCCAAGTGGTAATTTGGATCATTTGCAGCACTATGTTCAAAACTAAATGTTGAAGTTTTATCATTATTATAAATGTGTACATCATCATACGAAAGCTTTGTTGTAAAACACTTTATGCGCTTTTGCTTGCTACGCACTAAATCACCTGATTCGTTTTCTGTTTCTACAGACTTTGTCTTTTTTTGACATTCTGTTATCTTGATTATATCTTTGTCCAGCAGCATTGACATTGGCAATTTATTGCCAGCATATTCCTTAGCTAAAAGTGGAATTTGAGGGTCCATTTTTATTTCTCTATTAAAGTGCGAATCTATAAAATTATCACTCCAAAATTTGTTTCCAGCGTGTATATACCCATCAGTTACATATGTTACACCACCATAATTACACTGAATTCTGTAGTCACCTACTCCATTGTTCTGAAAAAAATCATGAATGGTAGTATAATTACTAAAATTATTATTTATGTCTTCCATTATTACCTCATCTAAATGTTTAATTATATTGATAATAATTTAATAAATCAATTAGATATTTCTACTTATACCTATAATATATGGCTTTAGACGTTGTTTTTATAACCAAAATACTTATAATTCTAAGTTTTGAGGTACGGAAATGTTGCAGAGAAATTTTTTAATATGGCTATTGGCATCGTTGTTTTATGCATATCAATATATATTACGCGTAATCCCCAACATAATCGCACCTGAATTAATTACAAAATTTAATATAAGCGTTACAGATGTAGGCCAATTTGGCGGTATATACTACATAGGTTATACACTTGCTCATATACCTATTGGCCTTTTCCTTGACAGATTCGGGCCAAAATTTGTTTTGCCTGCGTGTATTGTTTTAACATTTACTGGAACATTACCTCTTATATGCTTTGATGAGTGGAGTTATTCAATAATCGGCAGAATAATTGTTGGTGTTGGATCATCTGCCTCAGCAATTGGGCTTTTTAAAGTTGCAAGCATGTATTTTTCACAAGAAAAATCAGCAAGAATGGCAAGTTTATCTATAATAATAGGGTTATTAGGAGCTATTTATGGTGGGTTGCCGCTGGATTTCTTACTAAATAAATTTGGCTGGAGTTACGTGATTTACACTTTCTCAGCATTTGGTTGTCTTCTTGCTCTACTGTTGTTCTTCATAACACCAAGCAGCAACGCTCAAGGAGAGAAAGTTAGCGTAAAAGACCTAAAAACCGTGCTTTTTAATAAACATATTCTTTTAATCAGCTTTTTTGGCGGCTTAATGGTTGGTCCATTGGAAGGTTTTGCTGACGGTTGGATAAAAGCATTCTTATGTGAAGTATATACAATGACAGAAGACTTAGCATCTTCACTTTCTTCTGTAGTTTTTATAGGTATGGGAGCTGGTTCATTTTTCTTAGCGTATCTGCTGGAGAAATATCAGGATAAGCACTGTGAAATAATCATCGCTTGTTCAATTGCAATGGTTGCCGGTTTCTTATTGCTTTTTGCTCAAATAGGTGGCGTATATATTGTGTTACCTGTGCTTTTCGTCGTAGGTTTTGCCTCTGGATATCAGGTGATTACAATCTATAAAGCTATAAGTTATGTGGGCAATAACCTGGTGGGCCTTGCTACCGCTGTATCTAATATGGTCGTCATGATTTTTGGCTATTTCTTTCATACTGGAATTGCAAAAATGATAGATTTATATTGGGATAAAACAGTAATACAAGGAAATCCTATATACGGTGCTGAGCTGCTAATAAAAGCAACCTCCATTATTCCTGTATGTTTGCTGATAGCTACTTTTGGATTCTTATGGTTAAAGAAGCAGGATAAGCAACTAACGTAACCCAATAAATCTGGAATCCATATGATGGATTCCAGGTTGGGTGACATGAAAGAAACTCAGATTATAGGTCATTAAAACTATTTTCTCTTTGTTTCCCAGCTTCAACATTTGCTGTACTGAGATTGCTGAGTGGCACCAATAGTTTGTCAGCTTCCTGCTTTTGCTCAGTAAGTAACTTCTCTTTGCACTGTTCCCAAAGTGTTAAATGCTTTCCCTCTAGTCAGTTAGGTTTATCCTTGTTCTTTTCAATTAAGTGCTCAAAGACAAGTTGTGAGGCCTTTTCACTAAAAGCAAGACGTAAAGGGGTTAATCTGTTTCTATCTGGAGCATTAACATCAGCATTTTTATCGAGAAGCGCCTTAGCAACTTCAAGTTGACCATAATAAAAAGTAACATAAAGTGGTGTCCGGCCATCCTTATCTTTAGCATCAACCTTAGCACCACGATTCAGAAGCTCTTTAACAATTTCAATATGGTTATTTTGAGAAGCAGCAAGAAGCGCTGTCACTTCATACTTTTTTGCATTAACATCAGCACCTTTATTGGGAAGCACCTTAACAACTTTAAGGTGACCACCTTTAGAAGCAACAAGAAGCGGTCTATTGCCATACTTATCTTCAGCATTGACATCAGCACCATGCTTCCAAAGCTCTTTAACAACTTCAACATGCCCACGTTCAGCAGCAAAAAGCAGTGGTGTGCCAGCACGGGTTACTAAATTAACATCAGCATTTTTCTCGAGAAGTGCCTTAACAATTTCAAGGTGGTTACCTCGAGAAGCAGCAAGAAGTGGTGTCCAGCCATAATTATCTTCAGCATCAACATCAGCATTCTTTTCCAGAAGTGTCCGAACAACTCCAAGGCAACCATCTTGAGAGGCAATATAAAGTGGTGTCCTGCCATACATATCTGCAGCATTAACGCTTGCTCCTTTGCTTATTAAATATTTTACTCTATCATTATCGCCTTTTCTAGCAGCTTCATGAAGCTGCTTTGTAGCCTGTTCTGGTGTTAACATAATTCACTCCAAATTATTAATATATTAATTATATAACGTATTTAAAAATTTAAATATTTATTTAATATATTATACTATTTGGTGTAAATAGTCAATAGCAAACTCCCTGGAGCTTTATGTGTTGACAGATTAATTTACTATAAATCTTAGCAATAACACCTGCAAAAAATTACTTCCGGTAAATAAGGATCTCAATATAATTTAAGTAGATTCAATCAGCGAGGTTTCTCTATGTTTAATATCTTAAAAAAAGCTCTCAGTTTTAGTTGCTCTAAAAGTAGTTTAAAATCTTTTGATAATGAGGTTTATCAGTCCATAGAAATGGAATTGGCACGTCAAAAATCACAATTGCAGTTAATTGCGTCAGAAAATTTTGCAAGTAAAGCAGTGATGGAAGCACAAGGCTCTATTTTAACTAATAAATATGCAGAAGGATATTCAGGTAAAAGGTATTATTGTGGTTGCGAGCATGTGGATAAAATTGAAAGCCTTGCAGTAGAGAGACTGTGCAAGCTGTTTGGTGTTAAATTTGCAAATGTTCAACCTCATTCCGGATCTCAAGCAAATCAAGCAGTATTCGCCTCGTTGCTTACTCCTGGTGATACAATACTTGGCCTTTCGCTCGATTGCGGTGGACATCTAACCCATGGTGCGGCCCCCAGCCTTTCTGGTAAATGGTTTAAGTCTGTCCAATATGAAGTTAATAAAGATACTTATTTGCTGGACATGGATGAGGTGGAAAAGCTGGCGTTAAAGCATAAGCCAAAATTAATTATAGCTGGTGCTTCAACTTACCCAAGAAAAATTGATTTCAAACGCTTTCGGGAAATTGCAGATAAAGTTGGTGCTTACTTATTAGCAGACGTCGCTCACTACGCAGGGCTTATTGCGGCTGGAGAATATCCATCTCCTGTTAAACATGCGCATGTTATCACTTCTACAACACACAAAACTCTGCGTGGTCCACGTGGTGGAATCGTCATGACAAATGATGAAGCGATACATAAAAAAATTCAATCCGCAGTGTTTCCAGGACTTCAAGGTGGACCGCTCATGCATGTTATAGCAGCAAAAGCTGTTGCATTTAAAGAAGCATTGGTACCAGAATTTAAATTTTATGCCAAAAAAGTTGTAGAAAATGCAAAAGTGCTAGCGCAAGGACTAAAAAGCCATGGACTGGACATTGTAACCGGTGGCACTGACTGTCATATAGTGTTGGTAGATTTAAGGCAGAAAAAATTGACCGGTAAAGCAGTGGTAGATAGCCTTGAGAGAGCTGGCATTGTTTTCAATAAAAATGCTATACCATTTGATACAGAGAAACCAATGATTACTTCCGGGTTACGTCTTGGTTCTGCTTCTGAAACAACGCGAGGGCTTGGCGCTGAGGAGTTCAAAGAAATATCTAATCTGATAAATCAAGTAATTAATGGCCTTGTGAATGGAAATAGCTCATCTATTGAAAAAGAAGTGAAAGATAAGGTGGAAAAGCTTTGTAATAGATTTCCTATTTATTAGATCTCTATATTTTTGAGTAGTGACTGTTTTAATTCTTTACATCTATTTACTCCTTTTAGAAAATATGTTACTAATAAGTTTAATTTGTAGAATTGGAGGAGATTTTGGCAGTTCCTAAAAGAAAAAAGTCTAAGTCACGGCGTGATATACATCGTTCTCACCATGCTATTAAACCTAAAAACATAATAGTATGTTCGACGACTGGAGAGTTTATGTTGCCTCATAGTATGGCAGTTGATGGAAGTTACAAAGGAAAGCGAGTTTTTATTAAACAACAAGCAGAATAACCTGAATATTATGTTATGTTATCAACAACCAATAATAACATAGATATAGCACTTGATGCCATGGGTGGCGATTTTGCACCTCTTTCAGTGATAGAAGGCGCTGACTTTTTTTTAAATAATCTTATTGATTCCAATATTAATGTATTTTTTCATATTTATGGAGATAAGGGAAAAATATCTTCTTTGCTTAAAAAATATGATAAATTAAAAAATAATTCCGAGCTTACCCACTGCTCTGATAATGTTCTTGCAAATGATAAGCCATCTTTTGCACTGAGACATCGTAAGGACTCGAGTATGAGGCTTGCCATTGAATCTGTAGCGCAAGGTAAAACTTCTGGAATTGTGTCTTCAGGCAATACTGGTGCGCTGATGGCGATTTCCAGAATTATTTTAGGAGTGCTACCAAGGATTTATCGCCCTGCTATTGTGTCTATCTGTCCCACTAAAGCAAAAAGTTTTGCATTGCTTGATCTTGGTGCAAATGTTGATTGTAATGCTGATTCATTGTTTCAATTTGCATTAATGGGAAGTATATTCGCAAAAATCTCACTTAAAGTTGATAATCCTGAGGTTGCTTTACTCAATATTGGCACAGAGGAGGTGAAAGGCACTGACTCAGTGCGCGGGGCTTTTGAGTTACTTAAGAATGCTACGAATATTAATTTTAGAGGTTATATAGAGGCAAGTGAGTTTTTAGAGGGCAGCATAGATGTTATCGCTGCAGATGGATTTGTTGGAAATGTGATGCTCAAAACGGCTGAAGCTACTGCAAGTACCTTTCTGGATTTAATAAAGGGAGAGTTGTCCAGTTCCTGGATAGCAAAATTCCTTGGTCTGCTTTTAAAATTTAAATTAAAGAAAGCATTAATGCGCTTTAATCCTAAGGTCAGAAGTGGAGCAATGTTTTTAGGATTAAATGGCGTTGTCATTAAAAGCCATGGAAACTCAGATGCCGTTTCTTTTGCACATGCCATCAAATTTGCAGTAAATGCCATAAGCCAAAATCTCAATAAAAAGATAATTAGTGAGGTAAGCAACATTGAATAAAAATTTCATATTAAGTACAGGATCTTATTTGCCAAAAAAAGCACTCAGCAATGATGATATAGCATTAATAGTTGATACAAGTGATGAATGGATAAAACAAAGAACTGGAATAAGTCAAAGGCATATAGCGGCTGAAGAGGAGTTAACATCTGATTTAGCTGTAAATGCAGCAAAAAGTGCCATAGAAAAAGCTAAAATTTCAGCAAATGAAGTTGATTTAATAATAGTTGCAACAACAACACCTGATAGAACTTTTCCTAGTTGCGCAACAATCGTGCAAAACAAATTAGGGTGCAAAAGTGCATTTGCTTTTGATGTTCAAGCTGCGTGTTCTGGCTTTATATATGCGTTGACAGTTGCTGATTCACTCATGAAATCTAATGGTCAAATAAAACATGCACTCGTTATCGGTGCTGAAACAATGTCTAGAATTGTTGATTGGAAGGACAGATCAACCTGCATACTTTTTGGAGATGGTGCTGGTGCGGTGGTCATAAAGTCTGGAATAGGTGATAATTGTATCATATCAGCTAATTTATATTCCGATGGCAATACAGATATATTATGTACAAGTGGAGGTGTATCATCTTCTGTAGATGCAGGAAAAATATGCATGAATGGTAGAGAAGTGTTTAAGCATGCGGTAGATAAATTGGAAAATTTGCTAAAAAGTGTGCTAAGAGACAACAATTTAGAGATTGAAAAGGTAGATTGGCTGATTCCGCATCAAGCAAATGTTCGTATTATTGAAACAGTAACAAAAAAGTTGGGGCTTCCGATGGAAAAGGTTATTAACACAGTTGATAAGCATGCAAACACCTCAGCCGCATCAATTCCACTGGCACTTGATTATGCACTTCAAGAGCCAAAAATAAAATCTGGAGATCTTGTGTCGCTGATTTCAATAGGTGCAGGATTAACTTGGGGAGCTGTATTACTCCGCTATTAGATTTCTTCAGAAAGATGATTGTATTCTTACTACCTTACCAGGTAATATTATTAATGAGTCAGTTGAATTAGCATTTTCGCTCAATTTAACTCCTTTTACAAGCTCTCCATTTGTTACACCAGTTGCAATAAATACTGCATCTCCTTTTACCATATCTTTTATAGTATAAATTTTTTCTGTGTCATGGATATTTAGCTTTTTTGCTCTTTCTTTTAATTGGTCTGTGTCAAAGATTAGCTTACCTTCCATTTGCCCGCCTATTGAGCTAAGTGCTGCGGCTGCCAGCACTCCTTCTGGCGCCCCTCCTGTTCCAACATACATGTCATGATCTCCATTTATTAGTGAAACCACAGCAGCAACATCACCATCGTCTATTAATTTAACTTTTGCTCCGAATTTTCTAACTTTTTCTATTAGTTCGTTATGTCTCTCACGTTTAAGAATAGTTACTATAATGTCGTTTGCTTTGCAGTTTTTTGTCCTGAGCAAATTATCTAAATTTTCTTCAATGCTATTTTTAAGCGACACAATCCCTTCTGGCAGGCGCTTTCCTACAGCTATCTTTTCCATATAGACATCGGGTGCGTGTAAAAAATTACCTTTTTTTGCTGCAGCAAGAACAGTTATTGCCCCTTGCTTATAGTGAGCACAAAGTGTTGTACCTTCCAGTGGATCAACAGCAATATCAATTTCAGGTCCACTTCCAGCGCTAATTTTTTCTCCAATGTATAGCATCGGAGCTTCATCTCTTTCACCTTCACCAATTACTATCGTACCGTCTATCTCCATGGAATTTAGAACTGTTCTCATTGCATCCACTGCAGCTTGATCAGCTTTCTTTTCATCACCCAAGCCCGCCAATTTGTATGAAGCAATTGCTGCAGCTTCAGTGACTTTAACTAACTTGTAAGCTAAATCTTCCATCATTTGTTTGAGAGTATCCAAAAAATTATTTAATATACGGCATACCCAGCAAAGCTGCAACTAGTACTTGATTGATTCTTTAAAAATTAGTACAATAGATTATATTTTATTACAAGAGGAGACCATGCTATATAATAATGATCAGATTGGTGAGTTATACCTAAATGCAGCGAGAATTATTAAATTTGAGCAAATAACGAGTTTGGAAGACCTAAAAAAGAAATTAAGAAAGGGATTAAATCTTCAAGAAAGATGTGAAGATGGTGATTTATTAGGGAATGCACTTCTGAGGCTCGCAGATGAAAATGAAAATCAAGTTCTTAAGTATCTTCTCCTTGGGGATGGATATAGCCTACCTCAACAAGAACAAACAGTTAATGCGATAAATGATGAAGAAAATGAGAAGGTACGCCAGCAAAAGTAAATTCTATGGGTACTCAATCCACTATATCATACACAAAGATAGAAGAAATTCTTGCTAAAAATCCTAATATACAACCTCAAGAATTTTACAATGAATTAACAAGAGAGATAGGTATAGATATAAAAATCTTTGATTTATTTGCAGATGCTATTCGTTCAGAAGGATCAGGTATTTCAAATAATCGTGATATGTTTTTAGAAGCTGTTAAATTACTTGCGTGTTCGGAAATAGAAATCAATAGTCTTAAGAATACTGCTTCCCGTAATCTGTTAGATATAGCTGCAATAAGTAAACAATCTGATGTGATAAGGATACTCTTGGAGAGTAATGAGTTTAATGAAACAGAAAAATCTAAGGCTTCGAACCTTGCTACTATTCAGGGAAATACTCAAGGAGCTCATTTATTATTGAATCACGTAAATGCAGAAACGCCTGCAGCTGGTGGTGATGCTAATACATCAGAGTAATCTAAATATAAAGAAAATAGGCAAGTTTTTCTTGGCTCATTAGGAAAAGATGGCTTTGGAGTGATTGCTACAGGATTGTTAATAGCTGCTGCTGTGATGGCTCAGCCTGTTTTTGTTACTGCAGCTTTTAGCATTCTTGCTGCTTCGACTGCAATACTAACTTTGCTACATGTAAAATATTACACATTACCAAGTTACAGAGAAATGAAGGAAACTCAAGCTGGACCTCTAGGCGGGAATTCCAAAGGCGGGGTGGTATCAGGAGCGTGGAAATAAAATACAAAGCATTAACTGAAGAATAAAAAATTGATGCTTTTGAGCTAAAGGTTATTTTATAGCAAAAATCCACTGGAGATAAGGAAGCCTTTTACGTATAACATATAGTAAAGTGTATTGTTTCTGTGTCTAAAACTATAGCGATTCTAAGTGGTGGGCTTTCTAACGAGCGCAAAGTATCACTTATGAGTGGAAAAGCAGTAAAAAAAGCTCTTGATAATCTGTCATACAATACAGTAGAAGTAGATGTTGATAAAGATATCGCTGAGAAACTTAAAAAAATTAATCCTGACCTTGCTTTTATCGCTCTTCATGGCTCTTATGGAGAAGATGGATGTGTTCAAGGTTTATTAGAAATTTTAGGGATAAAATATACTCATTCTGGAGTAATGGCCTCTGCTATTGCTATAAATAAAGCAATGTCCAAATATATATTTCAGTCTCTTGGCGTTAATACACCAAAAGGTTACGTAATTAGTAGAGAAGATATATTGAAAAATAATATTAAAATTGATTATCCGTATGTTTTGAAACCAATTAATGAAGGTTCTAGCATTGGAGTGCATATTATTTTTTCATATGAGGACTACTTAAAATTGAAAAAAGACTGTTTGTCATCTCAATCGAACATTACGTTTTCAAATCCAGCTACCTACAAGATGGTGTCATCCCAGTGCTTGACACTGGGATCCAGCATCCATTATTCTCCTTTTGGTTTGTACTTCCATGAAAAATGTAAGAATTATTTGCAGGCAAAGCCTACTGGATCCCAGTGTCGGAGCACTGGGATGACATCTTCAGTGGGAGGGGGACGTTTACAACTACAATGTTCGATGTCAAGCACTGGGATGATATCCTCTGTATATGCTCCAGATAACCCTATCATTATGGAGAAAATGATTATTGAAGAATATATACCGGGCATAGAACTACATACTGCTGTGTTACTCAATAAGGCGATCGGCACTATAGAAATAAGGCCTAAAAACAAATTTTATGATTATGAGGCAAAATATACAAACGGATTTGCGGAGCATATATTCCCTCCTAAAATTCCGGATGATATATATAAAAAAACTTTAGAATATGCGCTGAAGGTCCATCAATTTTTGGAATGTAAAACTATTTCTCGCTCAGATTTTCGTTATAATCCACAAAATGGGACTTTGGAAATGCTTGAAATTAATACACATCCTGGTTTGACTGAATTATCATTAGTACCAGAAATTGCAAAATTGACAAAAGGAATTGATTTTAATAAATTAGTACAAATTATTGTTGAAGATAATTTGTAAAAAAAGAAGTCAGAGATTTAATAAATGTTGAGCAGT
This sequence comes from Wolbachia endosymbiont of Ctenocephalides orientis, assembly GCA_028571345.1. GTDB lineage: Bacteria > Pseudomonadota > Alphaproteobacteria > Rickettsiales > Anaplasmataceae > Wolbachia. The sequence goes on along the minus strand of CP116769.1, from coordinate 340,682 downwards.
GTTACTAGAAGTCAAAGGCGTTTTCTGCGCAAGTGTACTTTTTTTATCATTACTGCACTTTTTCTTACATTAGTGCTATACAGCTCACTTGATAAAATAATAAGTCGCTTTAATTACTATTTTACCCTGTGTAGCGAGTACACATCTAATCTTCTACTTAACAGTGGATTTACAATTGATGAAATTATTGTTACTGGTAATAATTTCACAAACGAGAAAGATATTATAAATCAGGTAGATAGAACGCAGCCAATCGTATATGTGTCGCTTTCAAAACTGATGAATAACATACAATCTGCAAGCAAATGGATAAAACATGTTAGCGTTCATAGAATTTTACCTAATACTTTACGCATTGACATAGATGAACATAGGCCTTTTGCTATCTGGAAAGATAATAAAAAAACTTCCATAATTGACTCTGAGGGCAAAGTAATAATGGATGATTATTCAATAGAAAATCTCCCTGTAATTTCAGGACAAAGCTCATTATCAAATATCAAATTTGTTAAAGATTTATTGGAGAGTAAAGCTCAATTAAGCAACAAGATCGCTTCTTTTGTTCATGTAGGTAATAGGAGATGGAATGTTATACTTGATAATGGCACTACATTAAAACTTCCTGAGGATAATCCTTACAGTGCATGGGATTATTTAAACTATTTGCAAAATACAACCGATTTTATATTCAGTGATTGGAGCGTAATTGACGTGCGTGTTGCTGATAAAATTTTTGTAAAAAGGTAAATTTAATTTGAGGTAAGTTATAAAACTAGGCGTTAATATTGATCACATTGCAACCCTTCGCAATGCACGAGGAACATTATACCCAGATCCTTTGAATGCTGCGAAAATTGCTATTAAAGCAGGAGCTGATTTTATTACTGTTCACTTAAGAGAAGATAGAAGGCATATCAAAGATGAAGATGTATATAAGCTTAAAAATAACATTGATACTGAATTAAACCTTGAAATTGCTGCAACGAAGGAAATGCTTGAAATAGCAAAAAAAGTAAAGCCCTACTCTGTGTGTATAGTTCCAGAAAAAAGAGAAGAGCTAACAACTGAAGGTGGTTTGGATATTCTGAATATGAGTGATAAATTATCAAACACAATAAAGGAAATGCATGACTCTGGTATAAAAGTCTCATTATTTATCGATCCAAATATTAATCAATTAAAATGCTTTGAGCAGCTGGAACAAAAACCAGATATAGTAGAAATTCACACAGGAGATTATTGTGATAACCCATCAGAAGAAAAATTTCAGTTAATTGTTAAAGCAGCAGAATACGTTAATAAAATAAGGATGGAATGCCATGCAGGACATGGCATAACTTTCGAATACGCTAAAAGAATAAAAAACATACCTCACATCTCAGCCCTTAATATAGGCCACTATTTAATTAGTGAGGCTCTGTTTCGTGGCTTGTACGATGCAGTAAAAACAATGAAAACGATAATATTTACTTAGCTCCTGCTTCTGCCTTTTCCTTCTTATTTAAAGCATTTAAGATGGTTTGACTTGATTTAAATTTCACTCTTTTCTTTGCAGGAACAGTCATCTTCGCTTTTGTTTGAGGATTGAGACACTGTCTTTCTTTAGTTATTTTAACACAGAGCGTACCGATACCATGCAAGCGTATTTCACCTACCGTATCTAAAGCACCTTTTATGATTTCCATAAATAAATCATGAACTTTGCTTAAGTCAGACTTTGTTACCTCTATATTTTGATTATCACAAGAATCCTTTAACTGATTTACTATATCTTCTTTACTCATAAATTACCTTTAATATTGAAAAAAATTACACAGATAGCATATTACGTTAATAACTATAGTCAACTAAATTTATTCTAAAACTAGAAATAGTTGCATATCCTTGCAAAAATGTATGTAATAAAAACATCGCAATTATCTCTTAGAAAATTGGCATTTCTTACGAGCTTTATGTTGCCCATACTTTTTACGCTCAACAACACGTGAATCTCGAGTCAAGAATCCATTTTGACGCAATAAAGAGTGCAGATCTTCGCTTATACTATCTAAAGCCCTGCTTATGCCATGAGCTAACGCACCTGCTTGGCCAGACAACCCACCGCCCTTTACAGTTGCAAAAACGTCATATTTATCTAACATGGAAGTTATAATAAACGGAGCTTTGACTATTTGGCATACAGACTCTCTTTTAAAATAACTTAGCAAACTATCTTTTTTATTAATGCTAAATTTTCCACTTCCTGGCTTTATCCATACTCTCGCTACAGCTTCTTTTCTTCTACCTGTAGCATACAAGCGACCAAGAGAATCAATTTTTGGTTTGGTATTTTTTTCTGGTTGATTTGTTACAGAACTACTCATTTCTCCTCCACTATTTTTTATTTTTATGGTTTAAAGAGCCAAAGTCTATTTTTTCAGGTTGCTGCCCCTGATGCTTGTGCTCTGGACCAGGATAAACATATAAATTTCCAAAACGCTTACGTGCCATAGGGCCATCATCAAGCATTCTTTTTACTGCCATTTCTACTACACGCTCAGGGAATTTACCATTTAAAATATTGCCAGGAGTAGTTTGTTTTAGGCTACCAGGATAACCTGTATGTCTATAATAAATCTTGTCCTTAAGCTTCTTTCCAGTAAAACGAACCTTTTGTGCGTTTATAATGATTACATTATCACCACAGTCCATATGAGGCGTATACTCAGGTTTATGCTTTCCACGCAATAGCGTTGCTACAAATGCTGCAAGCCTTCCTACCACTAACCCTTCTGCATCTATTATGAACCACTTTTTATTAATCTCTTTTTCTTTTAAGAAGAATGTCTTCATTATAATTTAGCTAAACAACAGCATGCTACTATATACTTAATTCATCAATAGTGTCAAGACATTAGTGATTGATTATTAAAGCAATGTGTGCTAGTAAATTAACAGTGCAGTCCGTACATGTAAGGAGAGCAGAGTGTTTCGTTTGTTTGTTCTATTTGTGGTTGTTTTAAGTGCCATAAACTGTTATGCAATCAATTTAGAGGAAGCGATTGATAAAGCTATTAAAAATAGCTCAAAAATAAAATCTCAATTTTACCAATATAAGAGCTCAGAGAAATACCTAAAATCCAATGGATTGGCTGGTTTTTTGCCTGACATTAGTTTGCAGTATACATTTGATGAGAAGTTTAATGTTGTTACTAATAAAAATAATAACCAACCAGCAAAAGGTCTTCACTTAAGCCAAAGGATAATTGGCGGTGGTGGAACTTTTGCAACATTTAGTAAATCAAGTCACCCTTTAAAAGCAGAAAAAATGCGATTTCATCAAGTAAAGCAAGAAGTTGCGCTTGAAACAGTAAAAGCATATGTTACTGTTCTGCAAAGAATAGAATTATTAAAGCTCAGAGAGCACAGGGAGCGTGTTTCTTTGGAGCATTTATCAGCTATGAAAAAACGTTTTTCACTTGGCGAGGTAACAAATACTGAAGTTTCACTTGCAACAGCAAAATTTTCATCTTCAGTGTCTGAAAGAGTTGATGCTGAAGGTAAGCTAAAACTAGCGAAAATTGCCTATTTTGACTTAGTTGGTGAAGATCCTGAAGGACTTTCTGAAGCTGATGAAAAATTACCTTCTACGCCAGAGTTACATGAATGTTTAGAGCTAGCAAGAACTAAAAATTTATCTCTAAAAGCAGTGATATATCAGAAAAAAGCTGCAAATATGGAAGTTCTTGCTGAATACTCTAAGTGGCTACCTTCTTTAAATTTAGGCGTGAATGCAAATTTTGAAGGGAATGATATGGTTATAAGATTGGATAAGGTGCCAAAAATAAGCATTGGCTTTACTCTTGACGTTCCAATTTTCAAAAGAGGAATGAATGTTTTTAGCCTCGGTAAAGCAAAAATGGATGTAAAAAAATCCACTTATGATTACTACGAAGCAGTAAAGAATATAGAACAAATGGTTGTGAACACTTGGAACAATATTCTTACTGCAAAGGCAGTGATTAAGGCAAGCCAAGAGGCAGAAAAAGCAGCAGCTTTAGCGTTGGAAGGAGTTGAACAAGAAGTAAGCTTAAATTTAAAGAGTACATCTGACCTTTTAGACATTGAGGATGCTCTTTTCAAAGCGCGTTCCGATTTAGCTGACGCAAAAAGTAGCTATGTCCTTAGTGCTTATAAATTGCTTTTTATGATAAATAATATAAATCTCTAAATTTAATGGTATTAATATATGAGTGATGAACAAAATAATCATTCTGTAAAAGATATTTTAGAAGATATCAAGAAAGCTATATCTGGCAAAAATGGTGGTATAAAACAACAAGAGGCAGATGTAGAAGATATTTTGCATTTAGAAGAAGAATATGAAGAGGAACATGAAGGAGAGCATGACGAGTATGAAAAAGGTGAAAGCGAGATTTACTAAAATGGCAAGCAAAACGAGCAACTAGATAGCAGTGGCTATAGTTTAAAAGAAGAAAGTGAACCTTATCAAGATACAAATAATCACAAAACTGGTGGAAATGGCTTTTACTCGGAAAATAATGATCAGCTGATTTTAAAAGAAAACATGGAGGACATCAAAGCCTTGCTTGGAAAGATGCAAAGTGAGCTGCAGAAGCAACAACAAAACAAACCTGTTTTAACAACTGTGGAAGAATTAGTTATGTCTCTTTTAAAATCAGAAATCTCAGAGTGGCCAAATAAGCATTTATATGAATTAGTAAAAGAAGTGGTTGAAAAAGAACTAAAAGATATAATAAAGAAGTAATTTTTTAAAGGTATCAGAGATAAAAGCGAGAGTAAAAACAGCTAAAGGCAGAAAATTATCTTCAACAAGGTGGTTACATCGTCAATTAAACGATCCATATGCGAAGAAAGCTAACAAAGATGGCTATAGGTCACGTTCTGCATATAAGCTGATAGAGATAGATGAAAAATTTAAATTATTCCAAAAAGGGCAGAAAGTTATTGATCTTGGTGCCTACCCTGGTGGATGGTCGCAAGTTGCATCAAGCAAGGGCACAATCTTATCTGCTATTGACATAAAGCCAATAGATGGGATAGATGGTGTAGAGCTTATACAATGCAATATTATTGATGAGCTTGAAATTTTAAAAGAAAAATTCCAGGGCAAAAAATTTGATGTTATTTTATCTGATATGGCTCCTGAAGCTTGTGGTTTACAGTCGTTAGATCACATAAGGATTATGCTTTTATGTGAAGCAGCCTTGAATTTTGCAAAACATTTTTTAAATCATGGTGGCAAGTTTATAACAAAGATCTTTCAAGGAGAATCTGATAAAGACTTTTGTAACGAGCTAAAAAAAATATTTAAAACGGTAAAATACTTTAAGCCGAAATCAAGTAGGTCCGAATCTACAGAGATGTATTTGGTCTGTCTAGATTTTATGCATGATAAAATTTCTATATAATAGATCTTATATCTCAAAACTACCTTCGATTTCACGGATGCAGCAAATCAAGTAATACGAGAATTAGGAGTTATGGTTGGTACTAAAGTAAAAAAAGAACTTCCAGAAGGACAGAGATATTTTGAACCACAGGATATTGTTGATCCTGGGATTTTGTTGGTTTTAGAGCACACTGTTCCGCTTATTAGGACTGCCGCGTAGTAACGTTCTAAAAATTCACAGGTGAATTTTTAAGAAATAATGATTTTTTTATAGTTTTAAATAGAAATGAGCTTAGACAGTTATTATAACCGCTTTAATAAAGATAAAAAATACGGAAGAAGTTTATTTTTATCAGGTAGAGGACTACAATCAGCAGAGTTAAATGAAGCTCAAGATTATGCACTTTCAAAATTAAAAAGTATTGGAGATGCGATATTCAAAGATGGCGATATTATAAGCGGAGCTGGCTGTATAATAGATTCTGAAAGCGGAAAGGTTACGCTTGAATCGGGAAAAATCTATCTTCGTGGATGTGTAAGAGAGGTAGAAAAAGCAGAGTTTACAATTCTTTTAAATACCACAGTTCGTATTGGTGTTTATTACCTTGAATCAACTATTACTGAACTTGAAGATCCAACACTACGCGATCCTGCAGTTGGTACTCGTAATTATCAGGAGGTAGGGGCAGCGAGACTTAAAGCTGATATTATTTGGGGATTTCAGGCAGATGGTATTCTTAGTAGTTCTATCAATGGAGAATTTTACCCAATCTATAACATTGAAAATGGAGTACTGATTCAGCATTCTGCACCACCACAAGCAAATGTAGTTACAACTGCTCTTGCTCGCTATGATCGTGAAGCTAATGGTTCATACGTGGTAAATGGATTGGAAGTAATGTTTTTACACACTGAAGAAGGAAAAGGAGAAAGTGGAAAAAAACAGTTATTTGTAATAAATGAGGGTAAAGCCCACGTTGATGGCTACGAAATTGAACTTCCTCACAGTCTTCGTGTTTATTTTGATGAAGATCCAGATATAAAAACCGTTGTATCAGAATCACATAACTTTCAGGTGACGGCCAAAGAGTAATGGAATCAAAAGTTAATGATCCTCCAGTTAGCGAAATTAAGAGAGTAGATATTACTGTACAAAGAACTATTATAATGACCCATGGTTCATATTCGGGAGTAAAAGACCCAATACCAGATTCATCAGTACTTGAAATCATTCAAATTAAACAAGGCAATGTTATCTATGAAAATAGTGTAGAGTACAAGTTGCAGGCAGGTGTTGTTGATTGGTCATTACCTGGAAAAGAGCCATCCCCCGGAAGCAGTTATGAAATAACCTATAGAGCTAGAGCTCACACAACTCCAGAGTATTTAAATGAAGAAGGAGGTAAAATAAAAGGGGCAGTCGATGGCACTATGGTATTGGTTGATTATACCTGGAAAATGCCGCGTTATTATTTAATCACCATAGATGCCAAAGGAGCGGTAAGAAGAATAAAAGGCATAGCACATCCTTGGCGGCCATCTATTCCAAAAGCTCCTTCTGGCCAACTAGCTCTAGCTCATGATGCACTAGTTGCGCAAGAGAGCCTTAAAAATGATGCAAATTAAAGAGACCCAACTAGCAAGAAAGGAATGTTTGTTGATCCGTTTTTCGATGATGATATGCGCGATCAAGGAATAAAACAGACTGCTGCAATCGTAAACAAAGAGCTTACTTTACCAATTGAAGCAAAAGTTGTTGATGTTGATAAAAGTACAGAGCTGTACCTCTTGCCATATGAACTTGAGCCTGTGCTTGAACAACTTTTGCAGACCAAAGATATGAAGATAAATCCATATCAGGCTTTTGATCCAGTACCTGCCAAAGTTACAATTAATAAAAATGTAGACCATTTTACAGAAATTAAAACTAATTGGAATAGTCCTATTACAAAATGGTTTAGTATACGAAGTTCAGAATTTTTATCAAGCATTACCAGAGAAGCTGAGTTTATGAGAGAAGCAACTCAAGAATTTGAAATTGAAGGATTTTTTCCGAATGAAAAGCTTAAGGAACTGAAATTTGACGGAATCGCCATTAAAGCTATAGCGGTGTAAATAATGTTAATCGCAAATAACAAAGGAAAAATAAAAGGAAAATTTACAGTACCAAAGAACATTCCAGCCGGTACAAAATTAGTGCAATTCATTTGCACAAAGGAAGTTATAGTGAAGCAACATACACTGGAAAAGGTACAATTACTACAGAAGAAAGAAGAAGAGTAATTAGCACAATATGTATTGATCCTTTAGCCCAAACATTTACTTTGAATGAAAACAGGCATATAGGAGGAATTGATTTATGGTTTACGGACAGAGGTGCAAAGCGTGTTGTTGTACAGATTCGTGAAACGGCTATTGGGATGCCATCGCAGGTTGTTATTGCTGAAAGTTACGTTGAATCAGAAAGCATTAGTATAAACGGTACAGCAACACGCATTACTTGGTCACCAGTTTGGTGTGAGGCTGGCAGGGAATATGCGATTGTTTTACTTACAGATGATGCAGATACCGCAGTAAAAGTAGCAGAGCTTAGCAAATATGATAGTGTAAACAGCAGATGGGTGACAAGTCAGCCATATCAGGTTGGAATACTCCTTTCATCAAGCAATGCAAGTACCTGGACTCCTCATCAAATTTAGATCTAACTTTTAGGCTAATTGCTGCAAAATTTACTGAGAATTCCACAACGATTAATCTTGGTAAAATTAAAGCAAATAACACTTCAGACTTAATGCTACTCGCAAATGTTGAGAAAGTTGCATTTGATACTAATGCTGAGTTTATTTTAACCGAGAAAGAAGGAGAAGAGCATTTTCTCTCTGATAACCTGCCACTAGAGCTGCGTTCAAGGCTTTCAGGGGAACTTACAGTAAAAGCGACTTTAAAAGGTTCAAAAGAGAGAAGTACGGTACTTTATCCTGGTTTACAGCTTGTTTTAGGAAATATTACAGAGTCTGCAGATTATGTCACCAGAAGCATTTCAGCAGGACCAAACACGAAAATTACTATCACCTATGATGCATTAATACCAGGAACTGCAGATGTTAAAGCTTATGTGCAAAGCGCAGAAAAAAAAGAAGAATGGCAGCTAGTTAATTTAATAACAGGAAAGCCAATAGGGGAAAATTGGGTAGAAAGGATTCATACACTAACGAATTTTAATGCCAATGAAACCAGAGTGAAATTAATGCTCAGTGGTACAGTGCAATATCGCCCTAAAGTGAAAAATTTACGAGTCATTGTTACCTGAAAATGTCAGAAGAGAGAACAGAAAGAGGGTACCCTTTACCTCATCCAGACAATATTGCAGTTCAAGATGTGGTACGTATTCGCACAACCATAGAAAAAGTGAATGAGGATATGACAAAAAGAGAAGATGAACATAACCAGCTAAAGAATAATTTTGAACGTTTTTGTTTTGAAACTTTTTTAAATTTATGGGTCAATAAATGACCGTATCTCAAGTGCAATTAACGCTTTACATAAAAGAATTAAAAACTTAGCTGAAAATAGTACACCAGATCAGCTTGCGTACCTTGCTAAATCTCTTGAATCAATTTCAGATAAAAAGGCAATTTTCAATATTGTCCAGATGAAAACAGTAAAAGAAATAATTGATGCTCTACAGAAAAGGCTAAAAAGTTTAGCGGAAAATAGTACTCCAGATCAGTTAGCTTACCTTGCCAAAGCACTTGAATCAATAGTCGATAAAAGTGCAGTTTCGGATATTGTGCAAATAACTGATGTAAAACTCAGTGAGCTCCTAAATAGCGCAAACTCACATTTAAATAACTTAAACTCCAATGAAACTAAGGCTTTAGCTGCTATTTCCGAATCGGAAAAACAATCATTAAAGAGAATAGATGAAAAAGGTGTAGCAAATTTATCACTGCTTGATACACGAAAAGAAGCAAATATTTCTGCAATAAATAGTATCGGTAATGACAATATAAGCGGTCTTAAAGGTTTAGTGGACAAGTTCCGTAGTATAAATGATGTTCCAAGCGGCTCTTCGATTATGAAAGAAGTAAGAAAGCGAAATATGGTTGATCCAGGTTCAATACCCTTTATATTTGGAGTACTCAGCAGAAAAAATAATTACTTTGGTCATGGAATTTTTACAACTGAGTTAGGCAAATGGAGTGATGATGTAGCAAAAACAGACTATATGCTGCAATTACTTGCAGGAGCTCATGCATATGATACAAGATCTATTGTCTTTTTGAGGTGATGGTTCTGCATAAGATTCATTAGTAGCATGGTTTTGTGCAGTATAGGATTTTCCATCTACGTATACTTTACAACCTGGAAGATCATTGCTAACTTTTGCGCGTCTTCTTTTTCAAGGTTATTTCCATTTAAATAAAGTGAAGTAAGATTTTTCATTTCTTTTAAGGCTGGAACTAACGCTTCTGCACCTTCTTTTCCAAGATTATTCCAACCTAACTCAAGTAAAGTAATATTAGTATTTTTCTTTAAAAAATCTACTAATTTACTGACATCATCAAAGGATTCAATTTTATAGCTGCTGTTCTCAAAACGATACATCAGTGTTATAGTCATTTTATTCCCTCACATAAATATTATAACTATTTAATTATCAAACATTTTTATGAAAAAATCAAGATATTCATCTAACAGCTTTATTATTATCCTGATATAAAACTTAATATCCTTTTAACACACCTCCTGCATTTAACACCAGGAGATGGTTGCTGCTGAGCTACGTTCCTCAAATACATTCGATTATTCTGCGATGCTCGCTTGCACCTTTCCTAAAAATTTCTGATTATAAATCAAGTTTTGAAAGAGGTCTAACTTTACCATAAAGTTAAAAATTGAAAACTACTTCTTTAATAATTTATCACGTGCTGCATTTAACTTTTGTGCAAGGTACTCTGAGCCTCCCTTATCTGGGTGAAGGGATTTCATTAAATTTTGATATGCTCTGTTGATTTCAGTTTCGTCTGCTTCAGGTTTAAGGTTCAATATTCTTAATGCCTCATCCCGAGACATATTACCACTGCTAGTAGTAGGTTTCTTACTATTATTCAGCTCATTCAATAAACCATCTACTATAGAATTCATTGTTGCATTTATCTTCTTTCTTTTTGTAAGAAAAACGATAAATATAAAGAGAGTAGGTAAAACAAAAATAATTATTGTGAATAGTAAAAGAAGAAATAAAATGAATGACATGTATATTTTTTTATCGTTTTATGGTTAAATAGTAGCAAATATAATTGCTGTGGTAAATAATATGTTCATTCAAATTGAAGAAACACCAAACCCAAACACCCTGAAGTTTCTTCCTGGTTTTGAAATTCTAGCGAAGGAGAAACTGCCGATTTTTCAAATGTGAATGAAGTAAAGAACTCAAGATTAGCAGTAAATCTTTTTCAGATTGAAAACGTAGTAAGGGTATTTTTTGGTCATGATTTTATTTCAGTTGCAAAATCTGAAGGAATTAATTGGGATGTATTGAAAGTAGAAGTTTTGACTACCATCATGGAACATTTTACTTCTGGTGGTAAGGCATTGGATGATGGTGAAGATGTTATAAGTGAACCAAAAGAGGAGTTTTTTGATGAAAATGACATAGAAATTGTGGAAAGAATAAAAGAGCTAATGGAAAATTACATAAAACCCGCAGTTGCTCAAGATGGCGGTGATATCAAATTCCGTGGTTATAAAGATGGAATAGTATATGTTGAATTACAAGGGGCATGTTCTGGGTGCCCAAGCGCTGCAATTACCCTAAAACAAGGGGTAGAGAATATGCTGAACTACCATATACCAGAAGTTGCTGGCATAGAAACTGTAAATTAATTCCATGACTAATCAAACAGTTAGAGGTACAAAAGATATTTTATTTGATGAATGGTATAAGTTTAAGTACGTCCAGAAAGTAGCAAATGAGATCTCTAGCTTGTATGGTTTTTTATCTGCAGAAACTCCAATATTTGAATACACAGAAGTCTTTACAAAAACCTTAGGTGATACTTCGGATATTATCACTAAAGAAATGTATAGCTTTGATGATAAAGGTGGAAAAAGCATAACTTTGCGTCCTGAATTCACCGCAGCTATAGTGCGATTACTAATTGAAAAAAAATTGCAATTGCCTGTAAAATTATTTTCAACAGGGCCAGCATTTCGCTATGAAAGGCCGCAAAAAGGAAGACAGAGACAATTCCATCAAATAAATTTTGAGGTTTTTGGTATAGAGGATTCAAAGGCAGATATTGAATTAATCGCACTTGCTCAGCACTTACTTACTGAGTTTGATATAGATAAGAACGTGAGATTAGAGATTAATTCCTTAGGTGATAGCGAAACAATAATTAATTACAGAAAGGCTCTGATATCATATTTTGAAAAGTATAAAAATGACCTATCAGAAGATAGCCAAAATAGGTTAATTAAAAACCCACTAAGAATACTAGATTCCAAAAATGAAAGAGATAAAGAGATAATTTTGAGTGCACCTAAAATTAGTGATTATTATACGAAAGAGTCTTCATGTTTTTTCGATCAAATACTAAACGGATTGCAAGCTCTAAGCATACCTTATAATGTAAATGATAAACTAGTTCGAGGTCTGGACTATTATTGTCATACGGTATTTGAGTTTGTCACGAAAGATTTAGGTTCCCAGGGAGCAATCTTTGCAGGAGGAAGATATGATAACTTAGTGGCTTTAATGGGAGGAAAAGATACTCCAGCAATAGGATTTGCAGGCGGCATTGAACGTATAATGGAGTTAATCAGTTATTCTCAAAAAGAAGAAAGGCCTATTTGTTTAATTCCAATTGGAAAAGAGGCTGAGGACCACACTCTTATACTTGCTAACGAACTACGAAAAAATGGTTTACATATTAATTACGAGCATAGCGGAACACTTAAAACACGAATGAAGAAAGCAAATCAAGCAAATGCTAAAACTGCATTAATTTTTGGTGATAAGGAGCTAAGTAACGAGAAAATTAAAATAAAAAATATGGATACTGGTGAGGAAAAGCTAGTCTCTTACGAATATAATGGAAAGAATATTAAAAAACTCCATTTAAACTAAATTAAAGTGCGGTATAAGATAACAATAGAATATAATGGCAGTGGTTTTTCTGGCTGGCAGAAGCAACAACATTCCACCAATTCAATTCAAGAAATAATAGAAAATGCCGTATTCAATTTCAGTGGTGAAAAAGTTACATTATACTGTGGAGGCAGAACTGATGCTGGAGTTCATGCTATGGGACAAGTTGCTCATTTTGATATGCAAAAGGAATTTGGGCTTTACAGAATAAGAAATGCAATAAATTATCACTTAAAATCGATTCCAATAGTGATACTTAATGCAGAAATTGTAAATGATACATTTCATGCACGCTTTTCAGCAAAAAAAAGACATTATGAATATAAAATAGTGAATCGTTATGCTCCAGCAGCTCTGGAAGCTGGTTATATATGGCAAATATTTAATCCACTTGATGTAAATATCATGCGTGAAGCTGCTAAATATCTGGTTGGAAAGCATGACCTTTCAAGCTTTCGTTCAAAAGATTGTCAAGCTAAAAATCCAGTTAAAACAATTGATGATATTGATATAACGCAAGACGGTAGCTACATATACATAAAAATATCTGCATTGTCCTTTCTGCATAATCAGGTAAGGATTATTGTGGGTACCTTAGTTGAATTTGGAAAGAATAAAGCTGACCCACAAGAAATGAAACAAATAATCGATCAACACAGAAGAAGTGCTGCTGGTGTTACCGCACCTCCTTATGGCCTATACTTGGTAAAAATAGATTATTAATTTAAGTAAAGTGGATAAGCATCAACGCCATCATATCTTTAAGAGAGTTTGCTAATGTAGGCTCTTAAGTTGACACCATTGTCTGAACTGATACGTCCAATTTACTTTTTTTGCATTACAAGCAGTGCAGGTGTAAAAAATAAAGTCAGAGCTGTTGCAACTAATATTCCACTTGCAATGGTTGCTGAAATGTCAACCCACCATTGGCTTGATGGTGCATCATAAGTAATTTGCAGTGTGAAAAAGTTAATATTCAATCTGGTGATCATAGGTATCAAACCAAGCACTGTGGTTGCAACAGTGAGTAATATTGGTCTTACACGAGAAATCGAAGCATTTATTACACATCGTTTAATATCATTCTTGTGTATTTTGACTTGATGCTGAAAAGCATCCAGTAATAATATGTTATTGTTTACTATAATTCCCGCTAAGGCAATTATTCCAACTCCGCACATAACGATGACAAAAACCTGTTGAGTAAAGAAAAAAACAAAAAAGACACATGTAGTAGATAAAAAGATAGCCGTCATTACGATAAATGTGTGATATATGTTATTAAATTGTGTAACTAATATTAATATCATTAATGTAATTGCTAATATAAAAGCCTGTAGCAAAAATGTTCCGGATTTTTGTTGGTCTTCTTTATCTCCCTTAAAAGCAACCTTTATTCCTTTATCCAGCTCTGAAGTAATTGAATTTTGAATAAATCTGATTCTTTCATCCACCAAATAACCAGCATCAACGTCAGCAGAAATTGTGACCGTGCGTGATCCATCAATTCTGCTTAATTTGTTTATCTTTTTTTCTGGAGCATATTTTACTATATAGCTCATAGGGTACGGCCCATTAACTGTATTGATAAAAAGGCTGTCTATAGTCTTCATACTACGATATTTTCCAGGGAAACGAAGTGTAATGTCAATTTCTTCATCAAGGTTGTTTGGCCTGTATTTTCCAATTAATACTCCACTTGTTACCATTTTTATAAAATCACCAATAGTTGCAATGCTTACCCCAGAGCTTGCTGCCCTGCTTTTATCGATATTCATATTCCACTCTATTTCAGGTGATGATCTACTATCTTGAACGTTTATAAACCCTGATGAAGGTTGATTCATGATTCTTAGCGCTTCTTCTACTGCAAGGTCTAGGCTATTTGCATTTCCGCTTAGGTTAATTTGTATTGGCTTGTCTGCAGATGTTCCCATCTTTTCTTCTTGCACATCAATGACTACTCCCTTAATATTCTGTACGCTTTTTCTTAAGTCGGCTAATATCTGCTTAGCTTTACGCCTGAAACGCCAATCTGTAAGCTCCACTTGAATTTTAGCGATAATGCTATCTGAAAATGCTCCTGATCTTGCATAAGAAACATGAATTTCTTTTTCAACATTCATAAGGTGCTTTTCTACTTCTTTAAGAATGGAATCTCTCTCTTTAGCTGATAAGCTTTCCTTTGCTCTTACACTAATTAAAATGTTATCAGGATCAATTTTTGGAAAAAATTTTACTCCAGGGCCAAAAGCAAAGTATAGCACGCTAAATGAAAGCAAGATACACACTGTAGCAGATACAAATATTTTAGGATGATCAAGAACCTTACCTAACATGCGTACATAAGCCTTAATTATAGGTCCGGCATTTTCTATCTCTCCATCTTCTATTGCGTTCATTTTCTTTATTTCTTCTTGTGATGTCACAGATGGCTTGCCAAATATTGCACCAAGCGTTGGTATAAAAACCAAAGCCATAATGAGCGATCCTGTTAAAGTTAAAATTATCGTAATAGGTATATATTGCATGAATTTGCCGACGATATCCGGCCAAAATAACAGAGGAAAAAACACTGCTAATTTAGTCAGCGTTGACGATACAACCGGGTAAAACATATCACAAACCGAAGTGTGAAAAGCTTCTACTTTACCCATTCCGCAGATCATTTTTCTATCTGCATATTCACTTATTACAATTGCATCATCAACCATCATGCCAACAGCCATGATTAAACTAAAGAGTACAACTATATTTAAAGTAATACCCATTAAATAAAGAGCTATGATTCCAATTAAAAATGATCCTGGTATTGAAAGTGCCACAAGAATAGCAATTCTTGTTCCCATAGATAGCATTATTATGATCAATATCAGCAATACAGCAAATATTATACCATTTTCCAGATCATCCAGCACATCACGGACATTTTTTGATTGATCATTTAAATATACCACTTTTAAATTCTCTGGTAGCTGATCTTTGGCCTTATCCATTAAGAATTTTACCTGATTTACTGTATCTATTATGTTCTTTCCGTTACGTTTTGAAATTTCTAGCACCACACTAGACAATCCATTAATGCGAGCAAACCCTTCATGATCTTCAAATGTAGGGTATACCTTTGCTATATCCTTTATCTTTAAGGTCGCATGATCTTGAGATCTTATAGGAATACTCATAATATCCTCTATATCCTTTAATAATCCTGATATTTTGATTGAATATTTACCTGTATCGGTTTCCAGTGATCCCGCTCCAATTAATCGATTATTGCTTGATATAGCATGAAATATTTCACTTGATTGAATATTATATTTTGTAAGGACTGCTGGCTCAATTGTAACTTCCACCGTTTCTTTACGCATACCTGCAACTTCAACTTTTAAGACGTTTGGTAGAGACTCTACTTCCTTCTTTAATTTGCGGGCTATTTCAGCTAAAGTTCTTTCTGGCAGATTACCAATTAATCCAACATTGAGTATCGGAAATAAGCTCAAATTTATTTCACTGATTATTGGATACTCTGCTTCAACGGGTAATTTAGATTTTATGTTTGAGAGCTTTGACCGGACGTTATCCAGTACCTCTTTATTGTCATACTCCGTGCCGAATTTGAGTATTATGTGAGCACCATTATTGGTTGCAAGTGCCTTTAATTCTCTAACTCCTTACTATAGCTCTTAATTCGTTTTCTATAGGAATGGCCAATAATTTCTCACCATCTTCAACTGAAATTCCATTGAGCCCGACAAATACACTGATTACAGGAATTTGTATATCAGGATTGCTTTCTCTTGGCATTTTTACATAAGCATAAGAACCAAACATGAAAATTATTATCAATAGTAATATTACCGTCCTATTCCTCTCTACAAGCAAGCTTTTCATGTTAGCATTTTATTGAATATTCAAGTTCCTGTACAATATTATATCCCGGATACGTTATATATTAATTAACACTAATATAAATTTAAAATATTTACATTATGGATTAAAATCTATTAAAAGTTGCAAACACGTTAAAAAATTGATATACTAGTTGTATAGTAATTTTAGAATATATTAAGGTTATATTATGTTATTTGCAAACAGTAGAGAAAAGAAAATTATCACAGCTACCATGATTACTGCGGTTTTCTTGTTTTCTATATATTTACTCTTAATCAATCTTAAGTTAGCCATTGCTTTCTTAATTTTTATGAGCATCTGCTTTTTGGCTTTCATGGTTTTTAACACTGTAGCTGATAAAGATTTGAAAGGTGATGTTACACAACAGGACAAAGATTTGAAAGTTGAAAGTACATCAAATAATGAAGAGCAGAATGTAGGAATATCCGCAGAAGAGCAAAAGAGAATTCAAACTGAGCGGGCGAAGAAGTATATGGAAGAAGGATTGCCTCTTGGTCCGATAGATCTATCTGGTAATCCAATTTCAAGCAAAGCTCAGGGTGTTGAAAATGGATGTTCTGTTGACGATACACAAACTATGGTAGTGCCTTATACAATCTCACTTGGTACACACGATAAAACTCAGAATGGACAACTAGATTTGGCAGGTAAGATGACATCCCTTCCTACACATATGAATGTGATTGGCGGTACAGTAGTACCACAAAACAACGTTAATACTGCAATGAAAAGCACTGACAGAGTACATAGTAAAATATCACAGGGTTTAAGTTGTACACGATTGATGCAATCTCCACCTGCACATATGAATGCGTTTGGTGATCCAATATCATCTAGCCAAGCGGGTATTCGTATTTAAAGGCATAAAGCCACTAAGAGTTAAGGTTAAAAAAAACTGACAGGATCAACATCTATTAATACACTTATACTAGAATTTAATTTACAGTTGTTGATCCAATCTCCTAAGTTTTTTTGTACAAATAGACTGTGCTTGTTGTAAATTTTCAGTAATATTCTATACCGATACTGATTGTTTAAAAAGCTTATAGCAGACGGCGAAGGACCGAAGATTCCTAATTCCTCACCATGTGGAATGTGCTTTACTATTTCATTTGCTGCTTTTTGTGTTGCTATCTGATTTTTTCCTGAAATTATCAGCGCTATTAATCTGCTGAACGGCGGCATTTGCGCTCCACGTCTTGATTCAAGCTCGGTATTGTAAAATAGATCACGTTTCTGGTGTTGCAACGCTTTTATAACAGAACTCTCAGGGTTATTAGTTTGGATTATCACCATGCCTTTCTCACTGAACCTTCCAGATCTTCCTGACACTTGGTGTAATAACTGATATGTCTTTTCTGCTGCTCTTAAGTCTGAATTTTCTAAGCTCAGATCTGCATTTATGACTCCAACCAGTGTTAACCTTGGAAAGTTATGCCCCTTAGCAATTATTTGCGTACCAATTATAACGTTCACCTCTTCTTTCAGCACTAAATCAATTATATTATTCACTGCCTTTTGATCACTGCTTATAATCGCAGTTTTTGCATTTGGTATTAACTTTACTGCTTCTTCAAGCAATTTCTCAATGCCAATACCATAAAAAAATAGTGATTTATCAGTTTGACAATTTGGACATTTTTCTGGAAGTATTGAGCGATAAGAACAATGATGACATAAGAGAATATTTTTTTTCTTATGATAAGTTAGCCAAGTGGCGCAGTTTAAACAAGGAACTTTATATCCACACTTTTTACAAACTGCGAGTTGAGCGTATCCTCGACGGTTTAAAAATAGCATAACTTGCTGTTTTTTTTCTATGGTTTTATTAATATGCTCAAAAAGTTCAGTGGAAATCCATTTCTTACTATTTCTCATATCTACCACTTTAATTAGTGGTAATTCAGCGTCACCAAACCTTTTGGTAAGCCTTACACAGTTATAATCACCACTTTTAACATGATGAACAGTTTCAAGCAGTGGCGTTGCTGATGATAAAACAATTGGAATATTTTCAATTTTAGCCAGGACTATAGACATATCTCTTGCATTATAGATAACGCCCTGCTCCTGTTTAAAAGATGAATCATGCTCTTCATCAATAACGATTAACTTTAAGTTTTTATAAGGCAAAAAAAGTGCTGACCTTGCCCCGATAATTATTTGCGCACTGCCGTTTGCTATGTTAAGCCAATTATTACGACGGACTTTTGGCGTAAGCCCAGAGTGCCATTCAGCTATGTTTCCTGAGATTTGTTGACGAATGCGATTGACTAATTGCGACGTTAAAACAATTTCAGGTAGAAGTATCAGAATCTGTGAATCAACAACGCCTTTAATCACCTCTGCAATCACAGAAAGGTACACTTCTGTCTTTCCAGACCCTGTTTCACCGTCCAGTAGAGTAACTGAATATTTATTCAGGCTACTTATTATTCTGTTACTTGCTGCCTGCTGCTCAGCATTTAATTGGTAATTTATTTCACTGATCTCTTGCTCCTGTTCTGCGCATACCAATTTATCTACGTTATTTACCTTTAGCACACCTCCCATTATTACTTTTGCAAGCATGCCAAGCGGTATTACATTATATCGTGCAACCCACTCTGCAAATGCCATTAACTTTGGGCTGACACTTGGTAAATCTATCTTTTGCTCAATGAATTTTAATTTTCGATCGTTTTTATCACTATATTTCCAAACTATTCCAATTAGGCGCTTTTTACCAAATGGCACTATAACGTAATCTCCAATTAAAACTTCAGTATTTTCTTCAATTGCATATGAAAATAATTGATTGATTGGAAGTGGTAATAATATATCAATTGCCTTTGTCATAGAGGTTGAGTTTAGCATGGTTTTGGGGAGTTTATAACTCTATTTGCTTGACTAATATAGGTTAATTTATCATAATGACATTGTGGTAGATATAATATAATTAAGGAGAAGGGTATGGTACCAGGACACGTAAAGATGCACTTAAAGTATTAGGATTAGAAGAAAGTGCAAATGAACAAGAAGTTAAAAAGGCGTATAGAATACATGCACTCAAGTGGCATCCTGATAAATGGATGAATAGCAGCGAAAAAGAGCGAAAAGATGCAGAAGTAAAAATGAAAGAAACAAATGTGGCATTTGGACTATTAACAGGTAGGATAAGTGAAGAATTCATCAGCCAACAACCTAATGATGATTGGGTCAATGATTTGATGGGAGGTATTTTTGGTTCACACTTGAGAGGAGAAGAGGTTAATCTATTTATTGCTCTTGCAGGTAGATTTATAGAAGACGCAAAAATATTACTGCCAAGAGTCAAAAATCTTAATATAAAAGAACGACATGGAAATGCTGGTATTGAGGACAAAGCACCACTGCATTACATTGTTAAAAACGCTTGTGAATATCCTAATGAAGGTTGGAAAGAATGTCTTGAAGAGATTCTATCACAGAATGTTAATATAGCAACAAATTCAATTGTAGGTACTGCTTCTGCATATACAGAGCTTATAAATATCAATATCTGTGATCAAATAGGCACCACTCCTATGCTCATAGCCTCTCAGCATGGCCGTACAGACTTAATTGAAATTCTTTTGCAACATGAAGCTGACGTTAATAAACTTGATGCATTTTCACGTAATCCATTATTTAGAGCTGCTAGTGGTAACCAAATTGAAGCTGTAAAATTACTCCTATTACACAAGGCTAACATTAGCAATGGTGAATGTTTTTCTTCTGACAAAGTTCCGTATGGAATTGTTAATGAGGAGTATAACGCAGAAGTTACAGAAACACTTTTGGATCATGCTTCTACTGAGGAAAAAGATAAGATGCTAGTAGAATCTTGTAAAAAAGGCAAAATTGATCTTGTCAAAGAACTACTCTTTAAGTATAAAGTTAGTCCTAACTTAGTATTACCGGGCGGTTATGCAATAGTTTTGCAGGAAATATGTCGATTTTATGATAAACCTAATGCTGTTAATATTATAGGTCTACTATCAAATGCTGGAGCTGATCCTAGTCTTGAAGTAGGAAATTGGCCAAATGCATTAAAAATTGTTCAAAAGAGTGCAAACACTGAGCTTATAAAATTGTTTGCTAAGCATGTAAAGGACGATGAGAAAACAAAAAATGATAATCAATTTAATGCACAACGTAAGCAACCAACATCACCATTTGCAGGCATTATAATTCCTCCTAAAAAAATACCTCAATCTAGTGGATCTACACAGCCAATTATACCTAATAATGGCAACACAAAAAATAACAACCACCAATTTCTTGGAATCTCTTCAAGAGGATGGGCTAATTATAGCTGTATGTGCAGTTGTTGGTGATGTAGCATTATATCTAGCTCTGGGTGCTGCTGGAGCAATTGCAGGAGGAGTAGTGGGTAGCGGAGTAGGATATCTCACTAATCTAGCAGTAGATAAGTGCTTTGGTGAGAAGCAAACTCAAACTGCATAATATACAAATACGCTCTTATTTTAAATGTTAGGAGCGTATTGGAAAATCGCCTTTGCCGTTATGTGTCGCTAAAAATTCTTTTTAATTCTCTTACATGACCGAGCTTTATTATTTCAATACCATTAGAGGAGTAGTTTCCATTTTTTGGCATGATTGCTTTTTTAAATCCCAATTTTTGTGCTTCTTTTAATCTTAAATCAGCATGTGAAATGTTTCTAATTTCTCCCGAAAGTGCAACTTCACCACAGACAATTGTAGAAGCTGGCAAAGGCAAATTTACTATACTTGAAATGAAGGAAGCAGCAACTGCAAGATCAGCTGATGGTTCTTGTATTTTTAACCCTCCTGAGATATTTAAGTATACTTCTTTATCGTGCAAAAACATTTCACAACGCTCATTTAGCACTGCAATTATCATAGCTAGTCGATTAATGTCCCATCCAACTACCGCTCTTCTTGGGGTTGCCATATTAGTTCCTGCTATTAATGCTTGCACTTCCATTAGGATAGGCCTTGAGCCCTCAATTCCTGCAAAAACAGCACTGCCGATTATTTCTCTGTTTTCAGTTCCATTTCCCATAAGAAATAACGACGAAGGATTCTCAACAGGTATCAAACCAGCTTCTGACATTTCAAAAACACCTATTTCATTTGCAGGACCAAATCTATTTTTGATAGTGCGTAGAATGCGATATTGATTGCTGTTGTCACCTTCAAAGTATAATACTGTATCTACCATATGTTCCAGAGTTTTAGGGCCAGCTATTTGTCCATCTTTAGTAATATGACCAACTATTAAGAGAGAAATTCCATATTGTTTAGCAAGCACGGTCAATTCATGAGCGCAAGTTCGCACTTGAGTGACAGTGCCCGGCGCTGATGTAATTCTGCTATCATACATGGTTTGTATAGAATCAATAATTAAGAATTTAATATTTTTATTCTCTCTTATTATTGAAACTATGTCAGCGGAAGAGACCGTAGATAATAGTTTTATCCTAGGTTCATTTATTTTTAGACGTTTTGCTCTTAAACTCACCTGTTCTAGAGACTCTTCACCGGATACATAAAGACATTCAAAAGAAGAAGATTGTGTAGCGTTTGCTGCTATTCTTAGCAAGAGGGTAGATTTTCCAATGCCAGGTTCACCACCGATTAAAATGCTAGCTCCCCGAACAATAACTCCACCAAAAACTCTATCAAGTTCTTCTATTCCCGTTAAAAAACGTTCTGGAGTAATAATATCGCTATCTGATAATTCTTTTATTAAAATTGGTGTGGATATGTTCTTTTTGTCGATTTTTACTACTACCTCTTCAACAACAGTGTCCCAATTATCGCATGCGATACATCTGCCTACCCACCTACCTGTGCTATGTCCACAGGATTGACACACATACAATGCTTTCATCAAAACTACAATTATTTAGTGCTAGTATAAACTTAACATGGCCCTTTAAGGAAGCCTAATATGTGACTTTGCCTAGTATGTGTACAAAATTTACTTCCGCATATTTGTAAACCTCATTATAATAAAAAATAGAGATATTTCTCGAGCTCAAAATTTATCTTCGTCTGCAGACATTTTCCAAATTTCAGTAAAAATGTAACGTATCTCCTTCAGCGCATGTAGGTATACATGCATGCTTAATTTTGCTGTCGTATGTGCGTTGCGTTTTTCTGATTTTTTTTAATTCTGTGCTTCGAGTTTACTTAAAAGGATACTATTGACCATCTTAATTAACGGTCAAAGTTTTTGCTGCTTAAATTTACAACCTGGAATTGCAAAAGTGGATTTTGGAAGAGATTTAATATCTGTAGCTATGTACAAAACTCTCAGGTTTCATAATTCGCCATCGCACTTTGGAAATATTAGATCTTGTTTTTATAGAATTCCAAAAGGTTAACCATGCCACCTTAAAGTTATTCTATATATTATCTTTTTAGCATATCTTACCTACTTACTTTTTACCACTAATCTATATGGATATATGTAATGGGTGTGTTGACACACCAAGTGGAAGTATCAGAAGTAAAAAAGAGGCCGGGACCGGAATTGAACCGGTATAAAAGGATTTGCAGTCCTCAGCATAAGCCATTCTGCCACCCAGCCGTGTTTTATGTTGCGTAGATATCTATTATATCTTTTAGCACAGATAAAGCATCTTCTCTTTTCCGTTTAAAAGTGTTACGTCCAATAATTGAACCATTACCACCACCTAGCTTTATCTCTTTTGCTTCGTTATATATATCATCAACTGCTTTTGCTTCGCCACCAGAAAAAACTACTATTCTTCTTCCTGCAAAGCAAGATTTTTTAATATACTCAATTCTTTTAGACAGCGATTCAATATTTTGCGGTTCTATTTTTTCTTTTTCTGAGCGTTGTGTTGGAAGTTTCACTTTTATTATGTTAGCACCAAGCAAAGCTGCAATATGTGCAGCATAAGAAATAGTATCTACTGCTACCTCGCCTTCTTTTGAAATACCTTCACCACGTGGATAGGACCATAACACTACAGCAAGGCCATAAGACTTGGCTTCAGCAATAATTTCACGAGCTTCCTCAATCATATCAAAACACTTAGCAGAACCAGGATATATTGTAAAGCCAACAGCAACGCAACCCAGGCGAAGTGCATCTTTTACAGAAGAAGTTACTGCTTGATCAGAAGTCAGATCCTTTGAATGTAAAGAATTAGAACTATTGAGCTTTAAAATAAGTGGAAGCAGACCTGCGTAAGTTGAAGCTCCAGCCTCAATCATACCAAGCGGAGCAGCATATGCGCTGACGCCAGAATCAATCGCAAGCTGAAAGTGATAATGCGGATCATAAGCATCAGGATTAACTTCAAAGCTTTTTATTGGTCCATGTTCAAATCCCTGATCTACTGGTAAAATCACTAACTGCCCGGTACCAGCAAGCTTACCATACATAAGTATACGAGTGAGATTTGTTTTCACACCTGGATTTTCACTCTCATAGCAACTTAGAATTTGCTTTACCTTTCCGCTCATTAACAACATGCTCTATTCAAAACTTCTCAATTATAATGAAAAATATCACTGAAAGGAAGATCTTTTATGATACAAAAAATTGCTTAACAGGTTTCCAGAGCCTGTAATTTTTTATTTAAATCGTAGTCATACGAGAAGTCCTATAATATACTTCTATAAGTTTGTATGTTTTTAGGCTAAAATAAATTTGAAAATACTAATTATGGTATAATTGATGGATAATTTCATAAGAGTTAAAAATGCAAGGGAGCATAACTTGCAAGGTATAGACGTTGATATACCAAAAAATAAACTAGTTGTGATAACTGGATTGAGTGGTTCTGGTAAGTCAAGTCTGGCGTTCGATACAATTTACGCGGAGGGGCAACGCCGATATGTAGAAAGTCTATCAGCTTATGCGCGGCAGTTTCTTAATATTCAAGATAAGCCAGGTGTTGAATCAATTACTGGACTCTCACCCGCAATATCTATTAACCAAAAATCTATTTCAAAAAATCCAAGATCAACCGTTGGAACTGTTACGGAAATTTATGACTATTTACGTTTAATATACGCTCGAATAGGGATTCCTTATTCACCTGCGACTGGATTGCCAATAACAAAGCAAACTATATCTCAGATTGTAGATGCAATAGTTGCATTACCTATAGTAACGAAATTGTATATACTTGCGCCTATTGTTCGTGGAAGAAAGGGAGAGCATTTAAAAGAAATACTGGAGATTAAAAAACAAGGTTATGCTAGGCTAAAGGTAGATAAAGAGGTATATAACATAGATGATTTACCTCAACTAGATAAGAATAAGAAGCATAACATATCAGTTATTGTAGATAGAGTATCAATCTCAGATGATATAGGGAATCGTTTACCAAGCAGTATAGAGTCAGCACTAAAGATTGGTAATGGTTTAATATATGTGGAGATAGTAGAATTGCCTGATGGTCATAATTCAGGGCATAAAAATGGTGAGATTTTAACTTTTTCAGAAAACTTTGCATGTCCTGAGTCTGGATTTACACTTGAAGAAATAGAACCAAGAATATTTTCTTTTAACAGTCCTTATGGAGCGTGTAGCTTGTGTAATGGTCTTGGAAAAAAATTGAGCGTTGACATAAAACTAATAGTTCCTGACGAAACACTTTCGATATCAGAGGGTGCATTAATACCAGTTGGACCAGTGCTTCATAAAATGCAAACAAAGTCCGGGTTTCTTAAGAACGCTATTTTTTTATTAGCAGAGAAATACAAATTTAGTCTTGACGTTCCATGGAAGAGCATAGATCAGGAAGTAAAAGACTTAATACTTTTTGGCTCAAGTGAGTTTCATGGCCTAGCCCCGATGTTAGAAGATCAGATGGAATATAATGAAGAGCTTGTAGAACATTATTGTTCCTTAGCCAATTGCAAAGAATGTGGTGGTTTTAGATTGAGAAAAGAAGCGCTCACAGTAAAAATTGGTGACAGGCATATAGGAGAAGTAGTCAGATTAAGTGTTGATGAATCCCTTTACTGGTTTAAAAATCTACCAGAAAAACTTACAGAGCAACAAAAACAAATTTCAAATAAAATATTAAGTGAGATAATAAAAAGACTGACGTTCTTAAAAGACGTAGGGCTAAATTATCTAACAATTGATCGTGAATCAAACACACTATCTGGCGGCGAGAGCCAAAGAATCAGACTTGCTTCACAAATTGGTTCTGGTTTAACGGGAGTGCTGTATGTCCTTGATGAACCTTCAATTGGATTGCACCAACGTGATAATGATCGATTAATAAACACACTTAAAAATCTGAGAGATATGGGTAACACTGTTATTGTTGTTGAGCACGATGAGGATACAATAATGGCTGCTGACCACGTTATAGATATAGGACCAGGTGCTGGTGTAAATGGTGGAAAGGTAGTTTCAGAAGGGGTGCCAAGGCAGATTCAGGAAAGCCTGAGTAGCATAACAGGGCAATATTTAAGCGGAAAAAAAATGATTTCTGTGCCAAAAAGAAGAGTGCAGACAGATAAATTCATAAAGGTCATCAGTGCATGTGAAAATAATTTAAAAAATATAGATGTGAAATTCCCCTTAGGAAATCTTATCTGTGTAACTGGTATATCAGGTGGAGGAAAATCAAGCTTGGTTATAGAAACATTGTATAAATATTCGGCACATAAAATACACAACTCATCTACAAGATATGGCAAATGTAATAAGATTACAGGTTTAGAGTATATAGATAAAGTTATTGAAGTTGATCAATCACCAATTGGCAGAACTCCGGCCTCAAACCCAGCAACTTATGTTGGTATTTTTACTCACATAAGAAATTGGTTTGCTGGTCTTTCAGAATCAAAAACAAGGGGATATAATATAGGTCGATTTTCATTTAATACAAAAGGGGGAAGGTGTGAAGCCTGCAGGGGTGACGGACATTTAAAAATAGAGATGCATTTTTTACCAGATGTATACGTAAAATGTGAGCAATGCAGAGGACGAAGATACAACAGAGAAACTTTAGAAGTGACTTATCAAGGAAAGTCAATATCTGATGTGCTTGACATGACAATAGATCAAGCTTGTGACTTTTTTAAGAACCTTACGATAATTCAAGAAAAATTAGTTTCTTTACAGGAAGTAGGACTTGGGTATATAAAACTCGGCCAATCATCAACAACACTTTCAGGTGGTGAGGCACAGAGAATAAAACTTTCCAAAGAGCTATCAAAACGATCCACAGGAAGGACTCTATATATTTTAGATGAGCCAACAACTGGATTGCATTTTGAAGATATAAATAATTTACTCAAGATATTCCACGAGTTAGTTAACAAGGGAAATACAGTGATAGTTATTGAGCATAACTTGCATGTTATAAAAACTGCAGATTATATAATAGACATTGGCCCAGAGGGAGGAATAAAAGGTGGAGAAGTGGTTGCAGCTGGCACTCCAGAAGAAGTAATGAATATACCAAAGAGTGTTACTGGTGAGTATCTCAAGCCATATCTGTTAAAATTGAATAAAATGCATGCTATTCTAAATTAGGTTGCAATAATTATAAATTAATCTATAACAATTATATGACTATTAATTAAAAGAAGGATATGTTAAGTATATATAAAAATTTTAAAAAATACGTTAAGTATGGAATTGTCCCTGGAATAAAAAAAAATGGACATTTAGTTCCACAAAATAGTTTTTATAAATCCGTTCATTATATTGATAGCGTTATAGGTTCAGTAAAAGATACAGTGTTTGGCGCAAAGTAAAGGATACTGCATCATCTTCTGCCAAGCTGTCTTATATTGGAAAAAGGGATAATGATAACCCTGGTATGATATTTTATTTCATATTAACATTGGCTAATATGGTTTTTCAGCCTCTTTATTTAATCTTTGCATATTTATCATACTTGCCAGCAAAGCTTATCTTGCAACAAAATACAGAAGCGCTGGTAAATTATTCAAATATGCTATCATTTAAGGCAGATACTCATAGTATAACAGCTGCTCAATTTGTTAACACAGTTTTAAGTTATATTTTTTCAGCTTTTATTTGGACTGCTGCATTAGCTTTAACACCTGGAATGCAAGCGTATGATGCAGTAAGAAGCAAATTTAGTGATGTAGAAGAGCCTGATGAACCCAGTAATAGAATAGGAAAACAAGTTGTCTAACTAACGATTTTTAATAGACTTCTTGCATAACCAGGTGTCATCCCAGTACTTGATACTGGAATCTAGTAAGAAAAACCTGGATTCCAGCGTCACGCGCTGGAATGACATCAAGATGGGGTAGTGATTTTTCTTTGAATTATAGTTATGCAAGGAATCTAATTAATCAAAATAAAAAGATAATATTTCATCCAGTGTTTAGTAAATTTCAATAAATTACATTTTTAATTCTAAATTAGTACATAAATTTTTAATATGTTTGGTCTAAAGCCCAAAAGCAGGTTTATGCTTTTGATTGGAGAAGAGGGGGTGATATTATTATATTTTAAGAATAATACTTTAAATAAAAGGTATTTTATTCAGAATATAAATGATAATGCAACTTCTGAGCTAAAGCTGTGTCTTTTATCTGACAAAAAAGCTCCTTTGTACTTAGTGCTTAACCACACAGATCAGAATTACACTTTACAGTCGATTCCAGGTGTAAGTAGAGTTAGTGCTCATCTATCAGTAAAGGCAAAAATGGGTCATTTTACCCGCAATTATGATATAAATTCAGCCTTCTTAGTTGCAAGGCCAAACGAGCCTAGCAATTATTGGCATTACCTTTGTGTTTCATCGAAAGCAGATAATCTTATAGAATATTGGCTAAATATGCTTATTGAAGTGGGTTCTAATTTCAAAGGTATATTAATGTTCCCTATTGAGGTAGTTAATGCAATAAAGGGAATTTTACATAACAGTATTTGGCAAGTTATAGTTGTTGCAACCAAAACAGGAGGTTATAGGCAAGTTGTTCTAAAAAATAATAAGATGGTATTTACGCTATTAACACAGTTTGGTAATGAAAGGTTACCTGGAGTGATTGCGGGTGGAATATATCAAGAAGTGCGAAATACCATTCAGTCTTTAACTAAATTTGGCTTTAAAAAAAATAATCGTGTGGATCTTTGCATGATAGTACCAGAAGATATTAAAACCAGTTTATCGGTTATAAAGTTTTCAGAAAATGATGTTAAGATACTAACTCCATATGAGCTAGGAAAATTATTAGGGTCAGAATTAGCTATCAGTGAAACTGACAATTTCTGTGATACAGTGATTTTGTTTCACAGCTTTAAGAATAAGCCAATAGCTGTTTTCAATACAAAAAAAACTAAAGAATTTCATTTATTCGGTTCCTTATATTTTAACTCTTCTAGAGTTTTTACATACTTTGCCTTAATTTTGATCGTAATGAATATCTTCTATTTGTTGAACTTGCGTTCAAATTTTCTCGCTGCTGATAAATTATCAGTAAAAGAACAAACCTTAAATAATAAATTGCTAAAAATTAGCCAAAGCTATAACATAAAAAAAACAGAGGAAATCTATGATTTCATTAACATAAATAATATGCTATCAAAAGTAGAATATTCTCCTCTTGCACAAGTTAAGTACGCCGAAGAATTAAAAGTACCTTACATAGAGCTTCAGTCATTTAAATGGAGCTATAATGAAATAAAAAATTCTATTACTACAATTTTAAACTTTAATTTCCAGTCTGATCAAAATATTACTCATAGTTATAGCCAGTTACAAAACAAACTATACAGCAATTTTCGCACTAAGGACGTTAACATTTCTATATCGCCACATGATGAAAAACCAAATACGTATATTGGTATTGAAATAAGAGAGGTAATGTAAATTAATGGATATTTGTCAGCTAAAAAGAAAAGCAATAATTCACTTTATAGTATACTTATTAATCTTTTTTGGATTAACTGGGCTGTTAACATATGTCATCATTTGCAATAACGGAATTTATAGCAAAAATCAAAATTTTATTGATAAAATAAGCTTCATTAATTCACAGATTGTTGAAATTCAAAAAAAAGAAATTGTCCTAAATAAAAATTTAAATTTATGGAAAAAAGTTTCTTCTTCAAGAATACACAGTAGCAAATACATTGCAAATTTAAACTTTGAGCTCAATAAACTGTATAAAAAATACTTCATACTTGAACCTGAAATATTCATTTCTACACCTGAAGAAACTAATATTCCTTACAAAAGCGAACACACAAAAGTAATAAAAAGTGAAGTGCACCTAAATTTTAGCTCAATCACTGATAAACACATATTTTTATTTTTACAATCTATTCCAAGGTTGCCTGGTTATGTTATGATAAAATCTATCGTTATAAACAAAGTAAAAGATATTGATGTTCCAACTGTGGATCAAATTTTAAATGGTAATATGATCGAAGTAGTAAGAGCTAATATGATTTTTGACTGGTACATTCTACTAAGTAAATAAAATGTATATAAATCCGCTCCTTATTTTTATTGTGTTATTTTTCAGTGTTAGTGCGTATTGCGAGTGCGAGGACATTGCAGAGAATATAGGGATTTGTAAAAAGTATTCTTGCACACAATTTATTGGTAGTGGGAACTTCATTGAGCATAAAATATTTGGATTCAATCGTGAAAATTTATGTCTATATATAGAAAAGCAAGGCGAAGATGAGATGGTTTGCCATCATTCTGCAAATGGGATGATTATAGAAAAAAAATACTTTGAAAGTGCTTTTAAGACAAATAATCAAGAAATCGATAGTTCTTTTTTTGATATAGTAAATTTACGTGCACGAGAATGTTTTTTTATTAATCATCGCAAACCAGATTATGTGGATAAAGATGATATAATACGAGAAGCGATAGAAAACGACTTTGATGTTTTATCAGAGTACGACGGTATGAAAAGCATTTTTTTTGATGAAGAATCAGTTAATAAGATGATCTATGAAATGGAAAAATTTAACTTACAGTCTTCAAGGGCTATACAAGAAGAGATTACGGATAATTTCAATTCCAAAGTAGTGAGTTTAGATTCAATTCTATACCTTTCTCCAGATACATGGAAAATATGGGTAAATGGAAAATTATTCACAAATACTCAAGATCTCAGAGTGCATTCTGTAACTGAAAATTGCGTGACTTTTTCATGGACTACAGATCAAAGAGCAGCGAAACAGCAGCAGATAAATGATTGCAAAACATACAGTTTGGACATGGAAGTATTATATTTACACTCTATCCAAATCAAAAATTTTCTCTAGAGAATTTATCTGTTGAGTAAATAGACCTTGTATCTTGTAAAAAGCATCTAATGTTTTAAGGTTAAGCATCAGGTGGAGAAGGGAAGAACTCTGAGTCGTAACTTAGATATAAAATCTGTTAACAAGATAAGAGTTCCCTTCTCAAAAGTATAGGCTGGACGGTATCTTAGAAAGACCTCAATGGTTCTAATTCTGTATTCACAAGGTAAGCCTTACTTTTCATTTTAAATAGTAACGTATGGAGTTATATATGATAACAACTTTCTTGGTATAGATGTTTCAAAAGAACGCTTTGATGTTTTTCTTTCGTTTATAAGTAAAAAAGGAAAACGTGAAGCTAGGAAAAGGAAATTTAAAATGATGATACTGGATTTCAAGGTCTGCTGGACTTTCTACAAAAACATAACGTAGAAGAAGTAAAAGCTTTCATGGAATACACTGGTTGTTATAGTGAAGCTTTGGCTGAATTCCTTTACAACGCCGGATATTTTGTTAGTGTTGTAAACCCAGCTCTCATAAGTTTTTATGCAAAAAGTAAGCTTGCACGGCAAAAGAATGACTAGTCTGATGCAGAGATTATTGCAGATTATTGTCAAAGACAGGAACCTTCTCATTGGGCACCACCTCCTCCTGAAAAGAGAAAATTAAAACATCTTTATCGTTGTTCAGATGCGTCAAAAGATAAATTAACATTAGTAAATAATCATTTGGAAAAGAAAGAGAGACTGCCTGAAGAAGTTGTAAATGTTTGGGAAAACCTAGCAATGACCATAGAACAATCAATAGAAACAATAAAAAACTCCACGCGTGAACTATTAGAACAACACAAAGAATTGTTGGAAGATTTTTAATTCCTATTGACTATTCCAGGAATAGGAGAGGAATCAGCAATAGCTATTTTAGCTGAAATTCCTGATATAAAAGCCTTTATAAATGCTAGACAATTAGCAGCATATTCAGGAACTATACCAAAAAATATTACATCAGGTTCATCTGTATATGCCAAGCCTGGGCTAAGTAAATCAGGTTCACGGACATTGCGTAAGGCTCTTTATTTTCCTGCTATAGTAGCTAAAAATCACAACCCTATTATTAAGACTTACTGCGAAAGGTTGAAGGAAAAAGGCAAGCATAATATGGCCGTTGTGGGAGCTGCAATGCGTAAATTACTCAATATAGTTTTTGGTGTTTTAAGTTCAAGGAAGGCTTTTAATCCAGATCATATAAAGAACTATAGAGTTAGGAGGTTTACTGAAGCTTAAAAGGAAACGTCCAAAAATGCGAGTTCTAGATTAAAAGGTTAAAGTTTATGATACTACTGTACAGAATTTATCTATTGCTTTTTGATTACATTCAATCATCATTTGTGCTTCTTTTTTTAAACACTTGATATTTTCGTATGTTGTATTGTCATCTCCGTTGATGCTATTTTTAGCTGCGATTGAATTCTGATATAGCTATTGTTAATAATCTGGTCTAGCTGATAATTTACACAATCTAGTCCAGAGGCAAACATTACGTTTATCAATGGCTTAATCCAGGATATTTTGCCAAATCTTTTCAATCTGAGGTATTTAATGGAATGAGACGATCTGCCAGTACCGATGGACAGAAGTACTACATCATCGTTAGGAAATAGCTTTCTGCTGCTTGCATAGCTACATGCTGCTGTATTATTGGCAAAAACTCCTCCATCTATTAATACCATTTCCTTTTGGTTGACTTTTAAATATTTAGGTGCAAAGTAAGTAGGTGTTGCAGTTGCTGCTCTTAATACATCCCTTAATTTAATAAAATTTCTATCCTCTTTCCAACTTTTGAAGAAAAATGGGCAGTTATTGTGAATATCGTAACTCGTAATCAACACATTACTTAAAGTGTTTTTAAGGATATCATCGCCAAAATATTTATGAAGTACATACTCAATATTTTCACTGGGGTATTGTGCACCGTTAATCCAAGAAAATATTGATTTTCTTAGAAATGAAGACTTAAAAATATAAGGTCCGTACTCCTGATAAAGATTAACCACGTCATCAGCTGAATATTGTAGCTTTCCTTTGCTATCTTTTTTACATAGTCCTGCTACAATAGTACCACCAGTTGAAGTACCCACCAATAAATCAAAAATTTGAGAAATAGGTTTACCCGTTTTTTCTCTATTCCGGATAATATCATTGCTGGAATAATTCCTCTTATTCCACCACCATCAATTGAGAGAATATATTTTGTCATTTGTACTAAACTTTAGATGTTCTTGAGTATCTTTATTACCTGGTTACTCAAAATTGTTGCTTGTTTTATAAGAGATAGATTCGCTGAACGTATAACTGATGCACTGCCTCTCACATTGACTTTAACAGAGTTGCTTAGTAACTTTGTAAAACAATTCTCATAAAATAAGAAGGCACAGTAAAAAATCAGTGTAACTGTTTATAAGTACGCCACACAAACTGAAAGTACTTATACACAGTTACACTGATTTATAGAAGGTATCAGCCTAAATTAAAACTTTTTGTTACTTTTTATTCTTTTTAGCTAAATAATTTGTTGACAATAAAGACGGTATCTCTTGCCAAAGCAATTCGATGAAAAAGAGGTAACGATAAACATTATTGATAGCCTTATTGATGGCCGTGATGATGAAACACTAAGATTCTTACCCGCTTCATCCTTCTTACCAACAAACTTAACTGGTCATTTGAGGAACTAAGTAATGTACTTATTGCTATTAACAAAAAGGAAATTGATGAAGACTTGATGAAACAAATATCAAGAATAAAAAATCTACACAAGAGGTTTAAACAACCTATAGCTAAAATAGTAGACATTTTGTCAAAGATATTGATACTACGTTAAAAGGCTTAGAGCCATCTGACGAAGACTATAACACTATAACTTCTACAAATATAATAGAGCTTTCTTTCAAAGATGTATAAGGAATTGAATATTTAGATGAGCTAAAAAAGGTTGATAATTTTGTTGCTAAGACTGGTGTGGATTTAAATGAACTAAAATCATTGCTTGACAGCTATAATAAAATCAAGGAACTTGAAGGCTCAGAAAAACTTGCTATAGACAAAAAAATCAGACCATTCACTTTGGTGATACATACTTTCATAACCGTCAGGCATTATGGTTTTTATATCGCTTCATCTTTCTAAAAAAGAAACTTGGCTGGTCATTTGAAGAACTTGGTAAAGCATTGATAAACATTGGTGAAAAAGAAATCAATGCAAATTCTGTTCAGCAAATAGTGAGAATGTGGCATCTACAAAAGAAATTTAAGCAACCAGTAACCAAGATAGTTGAATCATGCTCGCAAGATATATTATCAAAGCTGTATACTAATTGTAGAAAGCTGCAAGAGCTTATTGTAGTGCAAATAGCCAAATAGGCATCAACAGTAATGAATTAGCTTCTCTAATTGAATACGATAATAGTAAGGACTCAAGTAATCAAACTGGCAAGTCATTACTTTTTAAGGTACATAAACAAGTCTTGCTGGCAAGGTTAATGGGTGTATCAATAGCACATCTAATAAAGCTGTTATCACTGTTAGGTGTTGACGAGTTGAAAGTAGACAGTATAGATGTCATAAAGTTAGATGAATGGCTAAAAAACAGCTCGAAAGTAGGCAATCACATAGAGCTCGTTATATAGCTAGATAAATGGCTAAAAAATAGTTCGATGACTGCTGGACAAGTTAGTAAGTTAATTAATTCATCCCATGAAGAAGAAGCAAACAAAATACAAGAGTTAGTAGAGCAAAAAAATAAAGAAAGTCTTTTTAATGCAGTATACAAACATATTCAAGTATACTTGGATGATATACTATCGGATGACATACTAAATATAGTATATGGATTTACGCAAAGGTTCAAGCAACCTTCGCCTTTTATCACAGAGTCTCTGTTTCTTCGCAATATCGCCATATTTGCAGCACTTAAAATTTCAGCAGATGATGTACAAAACAGCATTGCGAAGTATAAGAGAACTTATGGATTGGACTACAACTTGCAAGCAGATCAACAAATTCAAGACATTGTACGTTATGAAAAATTAAAGAGTGAGTTTGTTGGTAATAAGATAGATTTATCCCAATATACTGAGTGGTATAAAAACGATTATAAGGAAAGCGACTTTATAGACAAAATTGTTGAGTTAACCGGATGGAGGAAAAGCGATTTAGAAAATACAAGAAAAAATTCCATCTATTCAAAATATTTTAAGAAGTCTACAGCTCTCAATCCAATAGATCCGTTGGTAGGAATCATGCCTGCTATGAATAGCAAGTATTGGACGATATTGATTCTACTGTTGATAAGATTAAAAATTTGATCAGTTCCTTACAAGGCGAAGTAGATCTTAAATATAACTTTTATGATGTAATGTATAAACATAAAGAAATACAACCAAGTATGTTGGATGCTGCTTATAATTTTACAGAGAAGTATGAACCTTCTTCAGCTGAGACTAAAAAAGTTGAGGAACTTCTTCTTCATAATATTGATGTGTTTACAGCACTGAAACTTGGAGCAGATGATATAAATCATATTACGAAACATTGTAATTCTTATAACTTGCAGAGTAAGTGGTAATTAGAGCAAATTAGGAGCCTTGTGAACTACAAAATATTAAGGGATGCGTTTTCTAATGGTAGCCTTACTTTATCAGGGTATATGGATTGGTTAAACGAATCTATGCATACAGAAGGTGAAATTATAGAAAAAATGGTACAGCTGACTAACTGGAATAAAGAGGCATTGGAAAATATAAAAAATGCAAGAATAGGAAATGCTTCTTTAACAAAGATTAAATCTATCATGGACATAATAACCCGCTCAGGAATTAACAGTGCAGTTTTGCTTAAATTAAAAGAGTTGTACAAATTAAAAATAGATAGTGACTATCAATGGAAAAAATATACTAATGTGTTGAATAATTTAAAATTATCGGCAAGAGAAGAAGCTAGAGCAGAAGAGCATATAGCGCAGCAGAAGCGAGATGTTCTATCAAGGTACATGATACATGAATTAAAGCTAGGAAATATGAGGAATTTATACTCATATCTACTGATAGATGTTGAGATGAGCGATTGTACAAAAATTTCACCTTTAAAAGCAGCATTAAATAGCGTCCAACTTTATATTCATCGCTGTATGATGAGATTAGAAAAGGAAATAACAATAAAAGACTTAAATAAGGAGAAATGGAAATGGTTATCTAGTTACCACGAATGGGAGGCAAGTAATAAGATAAAATTGTATCCTGAAAATTATTTAGATCCAACTTTACGTAGTATTGCAACTCCAGAGTATAAAACGTTACAGGGTACTTTAATGCAGGGAAATATCACAGATGAATCAGTAAGTAATGCCTACGTAAAATACTTTGAAGACTTTGAACAAGTAGCAAGTCTAAAAATAGTAGATAGCTACTTTGAAAAAGTAGTAGATAAGGTTTCAGGAATAGAAAAAAACACTTTGTTCATTATTGGACGTACGCTTGCTAAGCCGTATATGTATTACTATCGCACAGCTATTTTTGACGGAGGTATAAGGCAAAAAATCTACTACTGGACTGCTTGGGAAGAAATAAAGGCATCAATTCCAGCGGAAACTGTAACTCCAATTTATGCATTCGATAGGTTGTTTCTATTTTGGGTACAAAAAAATGAAAAGAAAGAAATTAATACTACTGGCACAGGTGGCAATACAAGCTTATCACTGTCTGATTCTCCTGAGGTAACAATTAATTATATATTCCAAAGACCAAGTGGCAGTTGGTTAGCACAACAAGAGTTGGCAAGCAATATAAAGGTAAAACCCATTACAATGGCAAAAGAGATAACAAAGGTAGAGAATGGTGAAAAAACGACAACTAATACTATAAATGAAGTAGAAGCAAATAAGCTGTACTGGAAAAAAGTAGCAGCTTTTTATCTTACAGAACAACATGAAGAAAAAGGAGTAAAGGTAAAAGGTACAGAAAAGCTTATTGTAATTACCATAGGCAAAATGGATGTGATATCAGATGAGACAGGAGTAAAATCAGCTAATTTATTTACTCTTGACGAAGATTTGGTTACTGATGAAAATAAACAGGGCGCTTTCTTAATGATTCTCACCACATTGATCAAGAGGATAATGCTCCGAATCTGCCTTGCGACATAAACAAGGAAGAAAAAGATAAGCTTGTTCTTCAACTTACTAAAAACATTTTTGAAAGTAATGTTACAAATAAGGAGAGTAGTGCAGTACCTCTTACTCTTACTGAAAGCAACATTAGTGAATCTTTTACTGAGGAATATATTGAAAAAAGCCTTGCAAAGAATGATGAAGAGATTAGAGAAGCTAGTAAGGATAAGGGAATTAGTAAAAAATATAATGAGAGAAAACAAGCTTATGCAAGTGCAAGCAGTGGTAGTGGTAGCGCTGTAAAAATACCTGTGGGTCAACTACTACATTACCGCTTTAGCTATATGATTAACTATGCAAAATCGGTAGTTGAAACTGTAATACAGCTTGGTTCAGAGTTGCTTGGAGTTCTCGAAAAAAGAGATGCTGAAGCGTTGAATATTCTCTATAACAAACAAGAAGGGATGATTTCCAAATTAATGACATTTATTAAAGAAAAAGCTATAGAGGCACTGAAGGAAGAAAAAAGCGCTCTGGATCAAAGTTTACTAAGTGCGGAAAATCGTAAATCCCATTATGAGAAGTTGATTGACAAGGGTTGGTCTGATCTTGAAAGCTATGCGATGAAATTATCTAATGATGCATTTATTGTACATACAACAGCTATTCCTATTAGAGCAGTTGCAGGAACAGCACATCTAGCACCAACAGTATTTGGCCTTGCCGCTGGGTGTTTTCATCCTGGCTTTGCTATTTCAGAAGGTGCAAATGTTTTTGATTCGTCTGCATCTGTTGTAGATGTACAAGCGAGCATGACTAATATGAAAGCAAGCTGTGAAAGACGTGATCAAGACTGGGATTTGCAGAAAACTATGGCGACTCGTGATACTGAACAAGTTAGCCATCAAATAAAAGCAAATGAAATAAATCAAAAAAATGCCGAGCAAGATCTTAAAGTTCATGAAAAATCTATAGAACAAATTAAAGAGAAAGAGGAGTTCTTTAGAAGCAAATTTACTAACCAGGAATTATATAATTGGATGAAAGGACAGATAACAAGTATATACTTTCAAGCTTATAAAATGGTCCTGGAAGTTGCAAAACAAGTGGAAAAAACTTATCAATACGAACTTAACGATGATAGAGTATTCATTACCAATAGCTCATGGAATAGCTTCAAAGAAGGGTTGCTTGCTGGTAATAGTTTAAAATTTATACTGGAACAAATGGCTAAAAGTTATCACGAAAAAAATAAAAGAGCTCTTGAGATTACTAAGATAGTTTCTCTAGGACAGCTAGACCCTAGAGCACTGCATAAACTTAGGACTGAGGGTAGTTGTGAGTTTTCGTTCGCAGAAGAATTGTTTGATTTGGATTTTCCAGGTCATTATTGCCGTAAAATAAAAAGTATAAAAATTACTATTCCTATAGTTGTTGGCCCCTATGAGAACATTCATGCTAGTTTGCAACAAACAAGTAATAAAATAGTTTTAAAACCTAATATTAACGCAGTAAAATTCCTGCTTGGAGAAGCAGATGCTTCAAGGCCAGAAAATAGTGTCTTAAGAGAAAATTGGCAGCTAAACCAAGAAATTGCTATTTCAAAGGGTGATCAAGATAGCGGTTTATTTGAGCTTAACTTTAACGACGAACGTTACTTGCCTTTTGAAGGAACTGGAGCTGTTTCCACATGGAAACCAGATTTACCAAAGGCTACCAATAGATTTGATACTGGTACGATCTCTGATATAACTACTCAAATTGATTATACGGAATTTAACGATGGAGGGCTTGGAAAGAACGTGAAATGTCTACTGAAACTAAAGCATTGCTACGGCACATTAGTAACAGCATTATTTTGACCCTCAGCATGCTGTATTTGATGAGTTTGGTAACCTACATAGGGTAACCTACCTCTCTCAGACGTTTGTACAACCAAGCTGCTTATGTCAACGTCACGGCGATGACGTACTAGTTTACAGGCTACTACATCCTTTAGACAAGCTACTACATCTTTTGCAAGATCTCCTGTTTCTTCTGCAACTTTTAATGGTGTTCTACCAACTTGATCTTTGGCTTCAGTCTCGGCTCCATCAGCTATTAAAGTCTTAACTACTGCTAAATTACCTTTTTTAGCAGCTAAATGTAATGGTGTTTCATTATTAATGTTTTTACCATCAACGTTAATATTTTCTTTATTAGTAATAACAAGAAAATTCACTATGCCAGTGTAACCATTTTCTGCAGCAACATGTAAAGGTGCCTCACCTCTGTCGTTTTTAGCATTAATATCTGCCTTACTTGTAAGAAGCTGAACAATTTGTAACTTATCACCTTGAACGGCATCATGCAGTGGTGTACGACCCTGTACATTTTGAACATCAACACCAGCTTCATGGTCAATTAAAAGTTTAACTATATCATAGCTACCTC
Source organism: Wolbachia endosymbiont of Ctenocephalides orientis (assembly GCA_028571345.1). Classification (GTDB taxonomy): domain Bacteria; phylum Pseudomonadota; class Alphaproteobacteria; order Rickettsiales; family Anaplasmataceae; genus Wolbachia. The sequence continues at coordinate 301,371 of CP116769.1, read as the reverse complement.
TCTCAACGGCAAAGTGCAAAGGCGTCCACTTAAAATATCTGCTTTTATTATCTCCTACTTTAGCATTAATATTGTAATCGCTACCCATGAACAGCTTCACTACCTCTAATGGACGATGCTTGACAACCCAATGTAGCGGTGGAATATTATCTAACTCAGCTAACTTTTCTACTAGAAGCTTTATAACTTTTTCTCTGTTAACCTGATCTACATTATTTTTTTCAGCTAAATCTAAAGGTATTGATTGATCATCAGCTTTAACTTTAACCTCAGCACGACAATCTATAAGGTATTTTACTACATCAAACCTAACTTCACTAGCGGCAACGTGTAAAGGGGTATAACCCTTGTCGGTTTTTGCTTTGATCTCAGCATTTTCTCCGATCAAAGACTTAATAGCATTTAGATTACCTGCTTTAGATGCAACATGTAGAGGAGTCCAATTCTCCGTATTTGTAAAATTAACACTACTTGCATCTTTCTGGAGAAGAAGGTCAACTACCTCTAATAAGAGAGAATCTCCCGCGGCAAGATGTAAAGGTACATTACTATTGTTATCTGTAGTCTTAACATTAACGTTCTCAAGGCCTATTAAATGCTTCGCCAACTCCACTCTGCCTTCATGAATAGCAAAATGAAGGGGCGTACCAGAAAGAAACCAATTGTTGCTTACAGCATTAACATTTGCTCCTTTACCTATAAGTAACTTTGCCATCTCTTCGTTACCACTTGCAACAGCAATGTGCGGAGGTGTGCCAGAACGGCAGAAATCGTCTTTGCTTAAAGCATTGACGCTAGCATTTCTACCTATAAGAAACTCAGCCACCTTCTTTATATTTTTATTGGCATATAAATTTTTTTTGTGCAGAAGTTAGCAATCTCACAAATTGCTGAAGCGTTACCAGAGAGTTAGCTAATTATATCTAAGTAAAAATCACTAAAATAAAGATCACACACAACCCGCCCTTGAACTCAGTAGTCCCCTAGGAATTATGCTTTTGAATTCTATATTATTTTTTGTAACATTGTCGTAGGAGTTTGCAATTTAGTTGAAAAAATTTTGCAGAAAAACTCCTGCAAAGTGGCAAAAAACCAACCAGGACGACGGAAATTACGTATTCATAGATTCTAACTATAATTCTACTTTACTACCAATCCAAGTGCGACAATTTTAAAATTTTTTATATGCATTATTTAAGATTATTATGTAAATCAGCGTTTCCAAAATTGCCTTCATATACCAGATTTATTGCGCTAAAACCGCGGATTCTGTGGTATTTAGTACTACTTTTACAATGGTTCTGTGAGCAAGCAAAAATGACCGGGTTTTCCTACATAGACGCCACTTCAATCGCCTTTTGCCATCCAAAAAGAATCTCAAGGAACAAAGTTTTCAATGGTTTGGCGGAAATTAGCAAGAGCACTTATGGCTGTTTTTTTGGTTTTAAATTGCACTTAGTGATCAACGAAATAGGAAAAATTCAAGCACTTACGCTGACAAAAGGCAACGTTGATGATAGAAAACCTGTACCAAATTTAACGAAAAAACTCACCGGATTACTATTTGGAGATAAAGGATACATCAAAAAAGATCTTTTTCACGAATTATTCGATAGAGGATTAAAGCTCGTAACCAGCATAAAAAAGGGTATGAAAAACTCATTAATGACGCTAAATGAGAAGATTTTGTTGAGAAAAAGATCGATTATTGAGACAGTTTTTGGCTCTCTAAAAAATAAATTTGAGATTGAGCACACTCGCCACAGATCACCGATAAATTTTTTAGTGCACATTTTTTCTACGCTGGTTTCACAAGCAACACAGACAACATGCAAATTTGGAGTTCAAAAGGGTGATTCCTCGAGAACTACTGCGTCATAAAGCTGGCGCTGAATTTGTATATAATGTTGACCTTGGAGGTTTTTATGAGTAATAGTGAGAATAAAAGAAGAGAAAAATTAGAAACTAGAATTCTATCAGACAAAGGTGCTGTGCTTGATCATGAGTTGTTGGAGATTGTACTATATTCTGTATGCGAAAAAGGAGAAAGCAGAAATGTTGCAGAGAAACTAATAGCGCTGTTCAATAGTGTGGGAAAAGTAATTAGTGCTGATCTTTATGAGCTAAAGATCGTTGCAGGAATGAATGACTCAGCAGTAGAAAGTATTCAATGCGTGAAAGAAATTATAAAAAGAATGTTAAAAGGCGAGTTAGAAGCATTACCGATTATGGATAATACGGAAAAGCTAGTAGAGTACTTGAAAGCAACAATAGGGCATTTCAGAAAAGAAGGCTTAAGAGTGATATACTTGGATACAGGTAGCCGTTTGGTGCATGAGTATGTTCAAAATATCGGAACTGTGAATAGCACACCTTTTTACATCAGTGAAATAGTCAAAATAGGTTTGGCGGTAGGAGCAAAGTCTGCTATAGTAGCACACAATCATCCAAGCCGAGATCCGAAGCCATCAGAGGAAGATGAAAAAAATACAATAGATTTAGCTGCAGCATGTGAAGGTGTAAAAATTAAATTAATCGACCACCACATAATAGTCACAGGTAAAAGTCACTTTAGTTTTTATGATAATGGCTTAATGTGACAACTAAAATTGAAAAGGGGGATCTGAAGTTCACCCTTTTTCACAACCTTGTAAAAAGATTTTTAGAAATTCAGCTCTCTGTGGAAAAGAAAATTGTTTCAGTTTTCATGAGAATGGGTTACTGTAATAGTAAAATTAAGGTAAAGCAATGGAGTTTTTGTCGTATAGTCCTAAACAACTGAAACAATACTTCCTAGCACTAAGCGATGAAGAAAAAATCGCTAACTATATAAAGCTACTAAAAGAAGCAAAAATTTTGCTTGAAAAAGAAAGTAGTGATATAGATCAGCTTAAAAAGCTAAGTAAAGCAGCTGTGGCAATAGAAGAAACAACTGAGCAAGAATTGCTGAAGGAGTTTAGCGATGATCATCCTTTAAGAGAAGTGAATATTGTGGTTTATCCTCAAGAAAATGGTGAAGTAAACTATTTATTCAGCTTAAGTAATTCATCAGAATTGTACGATGTAAAGGGAGATAGAGAAAAAGCACTGTATCAGGCAATAAAATCGAATGACGTTGAAATCATTAAACATTTACTAATAATCCTACTACCTGAAGATCCTAAGGAAGTAGATCAAAACTTCTTAAATGAACTGGAAGAGTCGTTATCCAAGTCTTATAAAGAGATAAAGCCAAAGCTGTCAAAAGATATGGAAAATTATCTAGCGAAGAAATTAAGTTTTTATCGTTTCTTATGCAGTAATTTTAACTTACTGTCAAAAAGCATATTGATATAGAGGTAATAATTGGCCTATTTAAAGCTCAAACAGACATCAATTATCAAATAGACAAGCTTCTACTTTCTTTAATTGCGGAGAATTTAGAAGTACTGGAGAAAAAAGCTGGCATCAATAATATGATCGAGCTTTTAAAGAAACTGGAGAAAAAAGCTGGCATCAATAATATGATCGAGCTTTTAAAGAAATATGAAAAATTTGCTGAGCCTGAATATAAAGTCAGAAGGTTAAAATCAGAACTTGCAAGTAGAAAAAGCAAATATTCTGCTGAGATTATTAAGGACAGCATTGAAGAACGAGAAAGAGAGATGAACGAGATTGAAGAGAAATATATAAAATCAAATGATTTAGTGGGTGAAAGAAAGGAGTTAGTTAAACAATTTATTCGATTCATTAAGGTAAGAAAAGAAATCGCCTAAGTTGTAAATTAAAAAATCTTTATTAATAGAAAATATATACTTATACTGATATATTGAATTTAGTATATTAAAAGCTGGAGGAAATATGGTTAATCACAACTCTTTATAATAAAGAAAACACGCAAGTCAAGCAGTCAAATTTAATACCAGAAAGTCCAATTTTATCAGAGAACAATACGTTTAATAGTAGAGTTTTGTACGATAAAGGACTTTCAGGTAATGAAGAGTGGGATCAGTTAGAAGCTGAATGGAATACAGAAAATGGAGAAGTAGAGGAGTTAGAAAAGGAAAATGAGTACAGTGTTATGGACTTTCAGCAGGAAACAATTCTTGATTTAGTGTGGGGAGAGAAAATAGTTGAATGGCTTGCGGAGGAAGTAGTATTAACAGAAAATCAACATAAGCTAGATCAGGGATTATTAATAGCGCTGAGTAGCATTAATTGTAGTTATTTAGAAATCTATAACCATAGATTTTCTTTATGATCGTGCTGGTATTAAGCAGCTTGAAGAATTTTTAAATGCTAATAAAAATGATCCAGACCTGCAAGTAGTACTTAACCTAAGAAGAGGAGAAGAAAAAAGAACAGTGTTGGAGAAAATGGCAACACGTAATATTTTGGCAGTGTATTTATTTTTAGAGGCGGGAGCGGATCCAGATATTGGAGATAAAAAGGGCAAAACTTCATTACACTGTGCTGCTAAGTACAATAATCTTGATATTCTGAATATACTGTTGGAAGAAAAATCTATTGATATTAATGTAAAAGATGAAAACGGAAAGACACCATTACACTATGCTGTCTTTCATGGCCACAATGAGGTTATAAGTAGGCTCTTAACAGAAGAAGCTATTGATATTAATGTCCAAGATAATGAAGGAAAAGCACCTTTGCACCATGCTACATTTTGGGAAGTAGATAATGAAATGATAGATATTTTAGTAAAAAAAGGAGCAAAAATTGACATTCAAGACTATAACGTTGCGAGAAACCAAAGAGTGTTTTAGATTGTACCGCTGTGCAGGCTGCTGCTAGAAAAGAAAATGTGAATTTAGTAGAACAATCAATAGAAAAAAAAGATGTTGTTGATATTAATGAAAAGGCCTTTTACGGTTAGTGTGCCTGTGGCCATTCTTTTTGAAACGCTGCAATAGCTGAAATTTCGCTATCATCAACAAAAGATAGATGGCAATTGATACAAAAAACCATATGTTCTTTTCTTATGTATTCTTCAAATAAATCATCAAGCTTCACTGTATTTTCTTGGTAACCACTTTCATCGTATCGTTTTCTTTTTTCCGGATCAGATAGCAATTTATATGCTTTTTGAATTTTTAAGAACGGCATTATAAGGTCTTGTGATTCCTTCAACTCAGACTCAGACAAAAGATCACCTTTACGCTTCTTTTCCGATAGTTTATTATATGTTTCTCTTTTTTGAGGTGGAAATTTATCAGGATGATTTTTCAATATTAATGTTTGATAAGCTTTTTTTACTTCATCTGAGGTAGCCTCTGGACTTATTTCTAGTATTTTATAATAATTCATGTTAACATCTCCTAGTAAGACATTCTAAGATTAGCATAGCATAAGATTATAAGCAAAGCGATAAAGAAATAAGATTATTTTGTTCAGAGAGCTCAATTCTAGCAAAAACACATCTCTCTCCAACGTCACGCACAATTTAATTATTTACTTTCACTTATTTCTAAAATTTGCAAGAAAATACCCTATATAATTGAGAAAAGATTTGAAAGTAAAACACCTTGTTTATTCAAGATGAAAGTTGGCTGTTTTAGAGGGTTTTATATTATGCTAAATTTAGTATATAAATAAGTCTGCGGACATGCTTTGGTGGAGGTTACTATACGAAAAGAACTTGCTCTCTGTTGCGTTATGTAAAATAGTTAAAAGTGGCTATAATTCACGTGTTTTAAGTAATATTTATTTACATAAATGTCCATGCCCAATTGAGAACAGAGAACAAAAAAGTTGTGCAAATCACACAAAGTCAATAAAAGATTTTTTATCAGCACTGCTTCGCTTAGTTTCAAATTGTTGTTGTACTATTCAGATATCTAAGATATTTAATCTAAATATGGGAAATAGAGGCATATGCATAACAGTGTTCAAACTTTATCAAATTTAGTAAGCAGAAAAATAGCAATTGAAAGGATTTTAGTACTTCTTTTAAATTTAGATGGGAATAATCCGAGTCCAGATATAAGAGACATGTTGATAAATTACATGCTGTTAGGTGATAACAATATAAGAGAAGAGCTATTCCAGATATTGAAATCCAACTTGCTAGATGAACTTGACAAGGTTCCTTTTCCTAGCAAGGTGCATAATTCCATGTTCGATGTTCTAGAAGAAATGCTTGCTTCATAAGGAAGTGTTTTTCGTTCTTTTAGTGCAGTAGTACAAATCATTAAAAGCAGCGGACAAAATATTTCTAGAGCTAATATTGAAATGTACCTAAACAAAATTGGCAACGATATTCAAACAGGAAATATTCAGGTTAGCAATGCTGGTATAGATGTGGTAAGTATGTACCAAGAATTAGCACACCTAAATCTGAGCGATACAGAAAAGCTCGTTTCAATTTTTTAACTGGAAATGAGTTTAAAGAAACTACATTACCACATAATCAAATAAGCAGCCTATTTCAAATTGATAGACCTATCAAGATATACGACTAACAGATTTATTAATTGCAAGTACAAAAAAGAACGATGGTGCACAAGATCAATTATTTACACAAATATCCAGGCTACTAGCCTTTATAGACGAAAGAGGAGTAATTGATGCAAGTAAGCCAGATGCAATGAAAAAACTTCATTATTCAATACTTCGTAGTGCTGTGGGTAAGGGATTAGAAAGTTTTACGAATCGTTTTATAAGAGAAGAAGGAGGGAAGCTAGGTGGATTAGATATATTAAAGTTTGCTTTTCTTGAAGCTTTAGATGAAGGACGTGTAGGTTTAGCAAATTTGATCTGGAAGTCTGAGCTTTTTTCCTCTCAAGTGAAACGTAGTATGTTTAGGGAAGCAGTGCAGCGTGATAGTTTTTCTGTAGCTGCGGTTAGAGGAGATGTAGAAACGTTAAGTTGGCTATGGAAGTATTCTGATAGTAACACAAAGCGCAACATGGTTAGAAAGCACGGATATTTTGCTTTTTCAACAAGCAGCAGTTCATGGAAAAGTAAATGTGTTAGATTGGTTCTGGGGGCACGCCAGCAATGAACAATCAGCCCTGTTCAATACAAAGGATTATGATAATACACTTGGTGAACATAGCTCAGATGAGGTAGTAAAATGGTTTTTGGATCATGCTAGTGATGGTAAAATAAGATTAGACATATTAAAAAGATCAAAAGGACACGTACTAATATGGAACCGTATTATAAATAAATTTGGCTCTAGAGTTATTGAAGACATATTAACTGCATTAGAAAGTGATGGAGCTGAGAAGGAATTAGCCGAACAGATAATTGGTAAAATAGTTAGCAGTGATGATATAGAAGCACTAAATTTGCTCTGGAATAGTACTAAGGAACCTAATAAGCAGGCGAATATACTAAACGTAAATAACTATTATAGTAATTTTAAAGAAGCAGTACGTTTGGGACACATAAGGATACTAGATTGGATACTGGAGCATATTAGTAAAATTAACATACCACATCAAAATATGTTGCAATCAAGTGAATATGGTGTTGTGAGTGAAATAACATACTCTGGAAATACAGAGGTGCTTGAATGGGTTTGGAAATATGCTTATGCAATTGGTGGTAATGAAGAACAAAAAAAATGTTGAAAGTGAATAACTACAACATTTTTCAAGAAGTGATAAGCAGTAACAACATTCAAATGTTATTCCAGCTTTTACATTACGCTACTGTTGGTGATCTATTTACTCTTGATGAACGAATTCAAGCTGTATGTATAACAAGTAATCCTAATGCTTTTTTAGCTCTATTTATAAGAGAAAGTTTTATAGGGTTCAGCTATAATAATGGTGATAATTACATAGACTTGCTTGATAAGTTTTTTAATAATGCCAAAAGTTTTGATAGTTATTCCTCATTTTTACAAATAAGTATTATAAGCGGTTCCATTTATCAGGTAATCGTTTCTGACAATCGTATAATGGTAAACAAACTTTGGGAATATTATAGTAAATTACCAGAGTATAATAACAAAGTACCACAAATAGATTTCATGTTTGATTATACTCGTTCTATTGTACAAACATTACAGGGTAATAACTACGTACATACATTTGAAAAATTTTTCAATGATGCTAAGAACCTTGGTAATGACGTTACAACTATACACAAAGGTATGCTCATAACTATCCTATACGCTGCAGCAAGTGCTGATAATAAAGTAGAAGTAATTGATCTTCTAGAACACATAAGTAATTTACCAGAATATGTAAATAAAAAACAATTTATAGATTCTGTGCTTCACCACGCTCGTTCTAGTATGCATACAAAATTTGCATCTATGAATCCAGAAATAACAGGACCTTCTGGTTCGCAAGATACAAATACGGATCCAAGAAAAGATGATAATTTTTCCGATTTAGAAGATGATGAACCATCACAAAGTAAGCGTATGCTTTTATGTCTTAATAATGTAACTAAAAGAAAAATAGACACTAAAAGTGAAAAATGTGAGTTTTCCTGGGAAGACATTGATCAATTTAATGAAGAGAAGGAAGAATCAAGAAATCCAAGTAAAATTGAAATCGATAGTGAAAAGTTCATTGATTACATAAAAGATCTACCAGAAGAAAAACTGCAGGTTTAGTTCAACTAGCAAGCCAAGTGAAAGTTACGGGTAAATTTCAAGGTCTAGTTAATGAGCTTATTAGTAATCAAAAAATAATGAATCACTTAGAAAAAGCGGAAAGAATATCTAGCATATCTTATGCATGGAATGATGGCTAAAAACGTTTTAGCTGATTTTTTAATGGTGATTACCGAGGAGTCGCAATTAACGTTGGCTTCATTGCAGGTGGTCAAGGGTTTGCTAAAGTTGCAGAACCGCATCTCTTAAAGGAGCAGGATTGATTGCAGATGGTAAACTAATGCTTGGCAGATCTTTAGGAGCAGCATCACCTTTTCTTGCTCGTGGAACTTCAGCTTTTGTTGCTTATGATTTAATAAATCAAATCAAAGCTTATAACAATGGTACAGAAGAGGCGCTTGCTAGTATAATAGGAGATAGAGTTTATTTAACGGTTGATGCTGCAGAAATAGGAGTTGAGGTTGCTGAAGCTCTTTCAGTGATTGCAGAAGTATCATCTATAACAGGAACAGGGCCTATTGGAGCAACGATAGGAGCGATAGTTTTATTGGAACTGATATTTACTTAGCAGTAAAGAGAGTTGATAAAATTGATGAGATTATTCACTTAACAGGAAATGAAAGGTTCGTTGAAGGGTTGCGTGCTTTTATAGGGTTAAAACCTGAACCATACGTAGAAGAATTAATAGAAGAAAAACAGATTAATAACCAATTGGTTAATCAAGGACTTGAGTATTTAAAGCAACATCGTGATATTAAAATGTATGTTTTTCCTACTGGCAAATCAGTAATAGATAGTTGCAAAGCAGTTGAGATAGTACCAACGTGGGAACCTACTAAGCTATGCGGCCCTTTACCTTGTACTATTTTTCCAGGAAAAGCACAACAGGAGAAATGTACAACTAAATTCCAGGTAGATTTGAATAATACAGTTCTACTTGATAAAAAAATGACTGGTATAAAATGGAGTAGAGCAAGACCAGATAACCCAAGTGAAGGAGAGCTATTCTGCTTACCAAAAGGAGATGATGAATTAGCTCCAAGTGAAGGAACATATTATTGTGAAAATACAATTGGTATAAAATATTCCCATAATAGAACAGGAAATTACACTTTAGTTGCTTTAGATAAAGGAAATGACCGTGCAAAAGGATTTAAAGATAGTAGCAATATTTTCTTAGTTGATGATGATGGATTTAAGGAGCTGCATGGAGGAGATAAAGATGACATCTTCTCCATACAGGGAAATAACATTACGGGTGATATTGATGGAAAGGGGGAACTGATACCATAGATTTAGGTGAGTTTGCTTTAGGAAAACAGTATGTTTTAGTTGAATTATATGCAGGTTACATAAAGCACGAAGACTCTGGCGATAATTCTCTTGGAGTAAGACAAGTAAACAGAATTCTTGCAAGAAAATCAGAAAAAGATGTGATATATTGTAGTTGTGAGACAGAGTATGTGGATAGTAGAGGAGGAAAAAGCTATAGTGAGTCAGATATTGTAGTTATACCACCTTTACCTAACTGTTCCTACAAAATACAGTTAATTGTTAGACCTAACACTTCTGTACACAGTTATGCACATAAAGGAAGCCTTAGTTATACCATATTACCTGGAGAAGGAGCGGTAGAGGTTAATCTACTCACAAGCTTACAAAGTAATCATAAGTAATCATAGATTTTGGATTAACTATACTCTTCCTGATATAAAGAGTATTGAATTCAATACTAGCAATGTTGTGCTAAGTTTCTTGACACCTTCACAGTCTAGCTATTTGGCAGACTATAATAATCTCGACAGCAAATTTAACATAACTATTTCGTATGATAATGCTAATAGTGCTTTCTATACCTTAAAAGATAGTACTGAAATAAAAGTAGGAAGAAAGAATTTATATGCAGTACAAAACAGTAATAAGTCTATTGGTGAAATTATCAATAATTATCCTCCTATAGCAAATAGACTCGAGATGTATATTTTTGTACAATCACTGCTTAATAATGAAACCGCTACTATAGGACACGGAAATCGTGATGTACTTCACAATAACCCTTATTGCAAAAGTCATTTAGTTGGTAATGGCGGTGAAAATATATTTGTAATTACTTCTGGTTATAAAACGTTAGATGAAAGCAAATTGCCTATACCTGAAGTGGTGATTTATGATATTGATTCAGAAAACTTGATAGACACTTTAGATTTGTGCCAAATAAAACAACAAATAGTGAATGATTTAAGTAGAGAGATTAAAGTAAAAACTGAAGTAGAAGGCAAGGATTTATTACTTCTGATGTATTATGATCAAGTAGATGATATATCAGAAATACTTTCACGAACAACAAGGCATGATGTGGTGTGCATCAGATTAAAGAATACATTGATAACCAATTGGCATGAAAGGCTGCTTGTCATTCTAAATAATGCACCTATGAAGATAGAAGAGTTTGATTTAAGACCACTACCTTTGGTTTTTGGTGAAGATAAAAAGATTATTGTTATAACATCTAGAGACATAGAAGAAAAAAGTAAATTAGTAATACCAAAAAAAGCAGGCAATTATATTTTTGCCCGTTCAGAAAATGATTTAGTAATAACTAATGCCTTTAACCGTAACTTAACAAATAATGAATTCTGTACCATTTCTTTCAATGGTTTCTATCAAGAACCAAAAATGGAGACATTATCTATTAAATTTATTGATAAAGAAATATTACTAAAAAATGAGATGGAAAAAATAGATAGTGCAAGTGCTCTTACAGAGCAGTCAAGTCAGTATAGAAATGCAACTTATAATTCTATCTTCAATTTTACTACAAATACAAGTAGAGCAGAACGAAAGCGTAGAAATGAAAATGGAATTAAAGGAGATGATCAAGCACCTTTTCATGCCCAAAATGATACTATGTTTAGCATAAAGAATAATCAAGTTACAAGTGGAGCAAATAAGCCATCATCGTGGGTAAATGATTTAGCTGGCTGGATTAAGGGTTCTGTAGGCCAGTGGTTTAACCAACAAGCTGCAGAGATGAGGTTTTTTATGCTCAAAATAATGCTAGTCTTAGCATGCCTGCAACAGAGGGTCAAGCTGAAAATCGAAACATAGCACTACCAGTAATAAATAGTGAAATGGTAAATAGTGCTGCAATGTTAGCTAATCTTGCTATTAGAAGATATGCAAAGGAAAAGCAAGGATATTCAGTAGGCTCATTTTCCAAGGATAGGATTATGAGGAAAAGGCTAAGATCTGTTGAAGAATCGCTTGAAAAGGCAATAAGTAAATTTGATGAAATATATTATGGTAACCAAAATGCGGCTAAGCCTATGACTTATTTAAGTGACGTTTCAATGAAAAGACGTGCTATTACTATGGTTTTGTAAAACGAATATTAAACAGGTAGTTCTGAAGCTAAGGTTTTAAGCAGCTATTACACACTTAACTCGCTCTAGTTTGAATCGTTGTTTGCAAAGGCACGGTATTAGCAGGCTACCAGATATGGAAGGAGAAGTTAAACCCAAGAAAAAATGTAATAGTTCAGACTGATCTGGCATATCAGTTGTAATAGCCTCTATGAATCACACAGATAAGATGATAGAATAGAAAGGATCAACTTTAATTTGAGTAAACTGTAATATAAAAATTAGTATGTTTATATTATAATGACTTCATAGTTTAAAAAACCTGATTCATGAAATCTTTTTTAAAGAAATTTATTAATAAATTTCATGGCTTAAAAGTTAGGAGCAAAGTTGCTATCGCTTCTAGTATTGTTCTTATACTGCTGTTTCTCATAAATAGCATGTTTACAAAAAAAGATCTTGCTAGCAATAATAACACAATTAACAGTTTTTCAGTTAAAACTGAGGAATGTGTACCACAAAATCGCATTATATACTCAAGTTTTTCCGGTATAGTAAACCCTATTCATAGAGCAAGCATCACTTCCAAAATAAATGGTAAAGTTACTGCCGTTTGTTTATGTGATGGCAATAAGGTGAAAAAAGATGATGTGGTATTAAAAATAGAAGATGATGATAAAGTTGAGCAAATTAAAAGGGCTAAAGTTGTGTTAAATCAGCGTGAAACTGAATACAATGCTTCCAGCCAGCTCAATAAGAAAGGGTATAGGGCACAAGTGCAATTAGAAGCAGCTTTTACTGCATTGCAAAGTGCAAAAACAGACTTAAAAAGACTGGAACTAGATTTGGAAAATACTGTGGTTAAGTCCCCAATAGATGGGCATATTGATAAAATCAACGCAAATGAAGGAGATTTTGTTGCCGCTGGACAAAAAATAGCAGAAGTAGTAGATTTTGATAAAATTCTTATTGTACTATATGCTTCAGAAAATGAAGTAAGCAAAATAAAATTAGGCAGTATAGCTCAAATAAATTTACTAGATGGAAAGGAATTGACAGGTGAAGTAAGTTTTATTAGCAAGATAGCTGAATCCAGAACTGAATCTTATAGAGTGGAAATAAAAGTGGATAATAATGAAATGATATCCTTACAGGGGTTAACTGCAAATATAAAACTGCCCTTGGGTGAAAAATTTGCATATAAAGTGCCATCTTTCGCTTTAAGTTTTAGTGATGAAGGCGTTCTTGGAATAAAGATTGTTGATGATGCTAATTACGTGGTATTTAGACCAGTTGAGATCGTTGATCATGATAACGATGGAGTTTGGTTAGTAATGGATAACGAAGATAAACCCATTAGTCTAATTACGCTAGGCCACTTATTTGTTAAGTCAGGTGAATTTCTTGGGTAGCGCTTCTACAGGATTCAATTCTGGAGAATATGGCGTAAATAAATGATGGTAATATTTCCAGGAATTTTTAAACCCTTCGACCTATGCCAACTTTGCGCAATCCATAATTAAATAGGTTGAATTTTCACCAACTATATTCTAAACGTTTCTCTTGACGCACTAATCAAGAAGCTCCAAAATCATCGGTGGTTATACATTATTAATCATAAGAGTTCAATTTTTTTGTTGCCAGCTGCAATAGGAACAAACGACTAATATATTTCCCATTATTATTAATAAATAAAACATCAAAAAATATTCAAAAATGACTTGATCTTCTGGAAAATCCATGGCTTCATACCCACCACTGCCAAAAAAGCAGAGTAAATAATTGAATTTGTTTAGTCGTTAATTAATAGGTAATTTTTATGAATAATAGTGAAAACAAAAGAAAAAAAGAACTGGAAAAAAGAGTATTAGCAAGCAAAGGTAGGTCGTCAGTATTTGATTTTGAGCTGGTGGAGTTTATTCTATATTCTTCATTCAATAATGGGAAAAGCAAAGAAGTTGCTGAAAGATTGTTAGAGCTATTCAAGAGAATTGGCAAGGTGATTAGTGCTGACTTTCATGAGCTTAAAAGTGTAACTGGCATGAATGACTCGGGCTATTGCAACCATATTCTGCATACGTGAGGCAATTGAGAAAATGCTTAAAGAAGATTTGAAAGAGCTGCCAATAGTTGAGAATCAGAAAAAATTGATAGAATACTTAAAAATAAAATAGCTCAACCAAACAGAGAAAGTTTTCGTGTTATTTATTTGAATAAAAAATCTCGTATCATCGATGAGTATATTCAAGAGGAAACGTTGGATAATGTACCAATATATCCAAGAGAAGTAATGAAAAGAGCGTTGTTAGTTGGGGCAATAGGAATGATTATCGCTCACAATCATCCGGGAGGAAATGCAAAACCTTCACAATACGATGAAAGTTTAACTAAAACCTTAGCACTTGCATGCAGCAGTATGGAAATAGAACTAGCAGATCATATAATTGTGACAGAAAAAAATTACTTCAGCTTTGTTGAAAATCAGTTATTGTAGGGTTGCTGTAGTTAAATATCAGGTAAGTATGGAATTGCTATTATTGACATCTCTGCAAGTAAAAGAACACTGTAAAGTTTGGATAACAAAGAGAAACAAGAGCTTTATAGGCAGGTACTTGAAGAAGCAAAAGATGCAATTGAAAGTAATGATATTGACAGCTAAAAAAGCTAAGTGAAGTTGCAGTTGCGATAGAAGAAGTCTGCGATAGAGCTACTTAAGAATTTTGATGATGAGAACCCGCTGAGGCTAGCAAATATTGTAGTAGAGTGACCTTACCCAGAAAAAGTGGAAAGGAAGTTAAGCCATTTTTGTCATGAAAATGATGCATCAAATTTTTCAGGAATACAATAATTAATTGTAGAATGTCTACGCTGTTTGTTATAAAAAATTCTATGTACTCAAATATAGCAGTTCTAGTTTATTGAGCAGAGTGTTGCGAGGTGTCAATAAGAAGCTCACGTTTGAGTGAGATGAAAAAGCTTTCCGAAACGGCATTATCGTAGCAACAACCCTTGTGACTCATGCTGGAAATGATGTTTTTTGCACTCAGTAAAAATTGATAATTTTTAGAGGTATATTGCGAACCTTGATCACTATGAAATAGCAGATTTTTAGCGGGTTTGCGCCTATCAACAGCCATAAATAAAGCATCTATAACTAATCGCTTGTACTACTCATTGACCAGCCAACTACCATACGTGAATATAGGTCAATTATTGCTGCCAAATATAGCCAGCCATCCTTAGTTTTTATGTATAGTTACCCATACTTTATTTGGCCGATCAGTAGTAAAGTTTTGGTCCAATATATTAGGAGTTATAACCCTATTGTCAGTCTGCTGTTTTTTGCTTTCGCCTCAGTCTAGCTTGAATACCATTTTTTTGCATGATATCCTGCACTGTTTTGATGTTGCAATTTTTGCCTAAAGCTTTTAGTTCAGCATGAATTTTAGGTGCCCCATATCTACAATTAGATGCTTGGTATATTTTTTGAATATCTGATAGAAGCTGCTCCCTTGTTGATTCTTTGCTGCTTTTCTTCTTACTAGTCCATTTGTAGTAGACGCTAGCAGATACTTTCAAAACCCTTCATAACTCCTGTATTTTGTAGTAGTTTCTATGCTTTTTGATAAATAAATATTTTACTCTTTGTGACTTGCAAAATATCCCAGGGCTTTTTTTAAAATGTCTCTTTCTCTAGTAACTCTTGCTTCTTTAATTCAAACCTCTCTTTGTCATATGGTTCTAATTTACCCTTGCCAGGAAATGCTTCTTCTATTGATCCTTTTTCGTTATATTTTTTTATCCATTCACTCAGCGTACTGTTATCTATTCCTAAATCTTTAGCTATTTTGTTTGCTGACTACCCCGTTTCCTTTACCAACTTTATTGCCTCTAATTTAAACTCCACTGTGTACTTTTTTCGGTTACTTACCATAATAAACCCCTCATAATCATGTTTTATTTTACCTCAAAAATGGCTTAACTTCCTCTCCACTTTTTCTGGGTAAGGTCAGTTCTGCAAGAGATCCAGTGAACTCACATCCTAGTAACCTCAGTTCCTGTGTTGACATGCTGATAAACACTTGAATCTGATAAAAAACCACTATTCTGGCTAACTATTTGATTACGCACATTTGCCAGAGAGCATAAAGCTGATTTCACTGCTTTTGTAATTTGCTGAATATCATGCTCTTTATGCACATCATTTATTATTGCTTGGAAATTTTTCATATCGGGCAAATTTTTAGTTTTTTGTGATATACAAGCAAATGCTTCTTGCACTGAAGAGAATATGTGATCAATTTGTGCTTGATAGCCTTGAATGTTTTTTCGGAATATATCAATCATTTTCTGACAATATGAGCTTCTTAAAGGATGTTCTTCTTTTTCTTTCAGATAAGAGTTTTGAAAATCTTTACAGTTTGAGATTGCTACGTTATGTTCAGCAATCTTATAAACTGAGTTGGTTATGGCTTTCAGCTTTTTCATGTGCTTTAAATCTTCTTCTAATTCTTTTTGCTTTGTATCAAGCTTGTCTTCTTTATCGTGCTGAATATTTATTTCATTTTGTAAACAAATTATAGGTGCTTTAATTTTGCCACTAATCTGCTGCTCGTTCTGTAATACATCTAAGTGCTGAGATTTTCCATGAAAGTCAAAAGCTGAGTTTTCTGATTTTTGTAACAATTCTTTACATGCTTGATATGAAGGCATAGAAGACAGATTGCCAGTTTGCACAGATTTATCATATAGATCTCTCAATTCGTCACTTACAAGTACTCTGATAGCATTCCTTCTTTCCTTTCGTAATTGAGGGTATTCTTTATCCAACTGTTTAGTATAGCGCAGAAGAAAAATTTTCAGAGAATGCTTGCCGCACTCACTTAGTTCCTCCAGTGTAATCCCTATTTTGCTTTCTAGTTGTGTTATATATTCTAAAACTTCTTCAAAATCTTGTTTATTAGAAGTAAGAGTCTTTGATTTTTTAGCGTGAGGTCGCTTTAATTGTATATCGATAACTATCACACCTGAGTCAATCGCATTGAGCGTGATATTGTTCTTGTGTTGCTTATCAAGAAAATCTTGCGCTTGCTGATTCAACGTTAGTACATTACTTAATCTATTTTCAACGTCATTAGATTCACCTGCAGTAATGCTTATACTTTTTGCAGCAGTATTATTTTTAAGCTTATCTTTCTTAACCTGTTTTTCAAATTTATAAAACAATTCATTTCTTAGCTGAATACACTGTGCATTGTCCTTTACATTACTACTATTAAAAGTATTGACCTTATTTTCAAAATCTTTTGAATCCCTAAATCCTAAAATAGTATAGAGGTTTATTGCAATTTTTTGCTCGTGTTGTATTTTTTTTGTCCTTGGCAGACATAATGGAAAATTTCTTAACGCATTGATGACCTGATTCATGATTTTACCTCAGCATTTATCTCACAACTAAAACTATAATAATATACGTATATGATGTTTAATTTTTAGTAAATTTTTGTCCCAAGGTTTTCACATTAAATTCCGATTGTGTACTTTAATATTATGTAGTAATCATAGAGAAATCTGATTAATACCAAAAATGCTAAAACACAGCGGACCAAAGAAATTAAAATCTATTATTGAAAATTACACACTAAAATGCATGAAAAATAAGATGGGTAAAAATGAAATACGTCTTATTTTACACTGGAGAAATATAGTGGGAGAAGAAATAGCAGAGTATACAAAGCCGAAGAAAATTTCATATGCACAGAATATAAATTCAGGTGTGCTGCATCTGGTGGTGACAAATGGCAGTAAAGCGCTGGAGATTCAGCATATGATTTCTCTAATAATAGAAAAAATTACGATATTTTTTGGTTATAAGGCAGTATATGGTATAAAAATTAAGCAAGAAAGTATTGACTATTTCGCTATATAATGTAACCTAACTATATATAGTAATCGGTACATTGCAGTGAGTAGAGTTTGTGATTTAACAAATAGGAAAAAATCTTTTGGTAATAAGGTATCACATTCAAATCGTAAAACAAGGCGTACTTTTCTTCTAAATTTACATAAGGTGACGTTGGCAAGTGAAATATTGGGCAAAAAATTCAGGTTTCGTGTGGCAACGAGAACATTAAGAACAATAGATTACAAAGGTGATCTTGATGCTTTTTTACTCAATACAAGAACAGCTAAATTAAGTGGAGAAGCACAAAAATTAAAAAGAAGATTAAAGAAAATTTTGGTAAAGCAGCAAGAAAGTCAGCAAATGGGAAAGAAAGCTTTACCGAAGCAGGAAATAGGGTCAGCTGTTTCAGATGCATAACAAGCCTCAATGGTTAAGGGCAAAAGCTCCGACCGGTGAAGTATTCAATGAAACTTTAAATATTGTCAAGCTGCATAATTTGCATACAGTATGTGAAGAGGCTGCGTGCCCGAATATTGGTGAGTGCTGGAATAAGCGTCACGCAACTGTAATGATTCTTGGTTCTGTTTGTACTCGTGCTTGTGCATTTTGCAATGTTGCAACTGGTATTCCAGACAAACTAGATCCTCATGAACCAGAAAATTTAGCAAAGGCTATAAAAAAATTAAATTTGAAGCATGTTGTTATTACATCTGTTGATCGTGATGATTTGCCAGACGGAGGTGCAAATCAGTTCATAAAATGTATAGAGGAAATTAGAAAGACAGCCCCAGATACAACAATAGAAATTTTAACTCCTGATTTTTTGAACAAGGAGGGGGCATTTGAATCAATTGCAACTGCTTCACCGGATGTTTATAACCACAATATTGAAACAGTTCCAAGACTGTATGCAAGAATAAGGCCACGAGCACGTTACTTTCATTCGTTATATCTACTCAAGATGGTAAAGCAAATAAATCCTAAGCTTTTCACAAAATCAGGTCTGATGGTTGGTCTTGGAGAAACAAAGGAAGAGGTGCTGCAAGTTATGGATGATTTACGCAGCGCTGAAATTGATTTTATTACAATCGGCCAATACTTACAGCCAACTCCAAATCACGCAAAACTTGATCGATATGTTACTCCAGAAGAGTTTGAACATTATAAATATGTTGCCTACTCTAAAGGATTTTTAGTAGTTGCATCCAGTCCACTTACACGTTCTTCATATCATGCTGAAGAAGACTTTAAGAGACTGAGAGCTTGTCGTTGATCTTCAGCAAAAAAAAATACTCCATTCTATCTTAGATATAGGCTTCTTTCGAAACTCAATTTCTAATGGCAATTTTGTTGTCGATGCTGAGCTACGCTCCTCAAATACATTCGAGTATTCTGCGGTGGTCATCTGCGATTCTCCTAAAAATTTCTGATCATAAATAGGTTTCAAAAGAGGTCTAATTCTATTACACTTTGGAATTCATGAGCATTAGATGAATTTAGCTATAAAAATATTTTTGATTTCCTTTGCCTCTGGATTTGTTATTTTTCCTTATTTTATAAAATTCTTAAATAAAATAAACAAAAACGGGCAACCAATTAGATTAGATATAACAAAAATCCATTTCATGACAAAAAAAAACACTCCTACTATGGGAGGAGTAATAATACTAATTTCTTCTTTGTTTCCAATTTTACTTCTGGCACAACTAACTCCAGAGATCTTGTTGCTTATATTCACTACCATCTCCTTTGCTTTGCTTGGATTTATTGACGATTATTTGAAATTAAAAGCAAATAACCATTTTGGCTTAAATGCAAAAATAAAAATATTAATCCAATTTATTATAACTTTGATTAGTGTGTTTATGCTTAAAGGTTACTATGTTGAAAATTTTGGAAAAACATATCTATTTAAAGAAATAATAATTAACTTTGGCTACTTTTATATTCCCTTTGCTGCATTTGTAATAGTTGGATCCTCTAACGCTGTTAATATTACAGATGGACTGGATGGGCTTGCTGCAACACAAATGATCACATCTCTTTCTGCTTTAGGGTTAATTGCATACATAACTGAAGCAAATATAAACATTATTTTATTCTGTGCAAGCTTTATAGGTGCTATTTTGAGCTTTTTATGGTTCAATAAACATCCAGCAAAAATATTTATGGGTGATGTTGGTAGCTTATCAATAGGTTCAGCTCTAGGGCTAATTAGCATTCTTATAAAAAGAGAAATGCTTCTGGCTCTGATTGGAGTAATTTTTGTGATAGAAACTTTATCTGTAATTATTCAAGTATCATATTTTAAATATACAAAGTTTAAATATGGTAAAGGAGAAAGAATTTTTCTTATGTCTCCAATTCATCACCACTTTGAAAAGAAAGGGTGGTCAGAAAACACAATAGTTATGAGATTTTGGATTATTTCTATCATCTCTTCAGTTAGTGCTATAACTTTCTTATTATAAAATTTATGACATATCCAGACTTTACATTAGAAAATAATTTATCAGGATTAATAGCAGGAGTGGATGAAGTGGGAAGAGGACCGCTAGCTGGTCCAGTAATATCTGCAGCTGTGGTATTTACTGACAGAAATATACCTATTGATGGAATTAAGGACTCGAAAAAATTGGCTCCTAAGTCACGGCAGATCCTTTATGAGAAAATAACGTGCTGTGGTATTTACTGACAGAAATATACCTATTGATGGAATTAAGGACTCGAAAAAATTGGCTCCTAAGTCACGGCAGATCCTTTATGAGAAAATAACGTCAGTTGCAAAATTCGGAATAGGAATAGCAAGTGTAGAAGAAATAAATTCATACAATATATTACAAGCAACGAAACTTTCGATGGAGCGAGCATTAACAGATTTAAACTTAGAGCTGGATTATGTTTTAGTTGATGGCAATCAATCGTTTCAAGCAAAATATCAAGTAAGACCTATAATAAACGGTGATAATTTGAGCATATCAATTGCATCAGCTTCAATTATCGCAAAAGTTACAAGAGACCAGCTAATGCAAGAATTGCATAACAGTCATCCTCAATATAACTGGTATAGAAATAAGGGATACGGAACAAAAGAACATATAGCTGCTATTCATCTTCATGGAATTACAGACCACCATAGAAGAAGTTTTGCCCCAATTTTGCAGCATATCTAACATTGAAAACATCTTGATAAATCAAAAATATGCAAGCCAAGAAACAAATTTCAACAAAATATTATACTTAAGTCTGATAAATTCTATGGACGGAATATCTAAAGAGATATTAAGTAATCAAGAAATAATTAATCGAATAAATGCTATTAACCCCAGTTGCGGATTAGAAATTGATAAAAAAGCCAGGAAAATAGAGTAGACTCCACAATATTTTAAACGTTAATAGGAGGCTACCCATGAATAAAAATATAACAGAATTATTTTGCCTGATCGATGATTTTTGCAATTTAGTTGAAAAAATTTTGCAGAAAAACTCCTGCAAAGTGGCAAAAAACCAACCAGGACGACGGAAATTACGTATTCATAGATTCTAACTATAATTCTACTTTACTACCAATCCAAGTGCGACAATTTTAAAATTTTTTATATGCATTATTTAAGATTATTATGTAAATCAGCGTTTCCAAAATTGCCTTCATATACCAGATTTATTGCGCTAAAACCGCGGATTCTGTGGTATTTAGTACTACTTTTACAATGGTTCTGTGAGCAAGCAAAAATGACCGGGTTTTCCTACATAGACGCCACTTCAATCGCCTTTTGCCATCCAAAAAGAATCTCAAGGAACAAAGTTTTCAATGGTTTGGCGGAAATTAGCAAGAGCACTTATGGCTGTTTTTTTGGTTTTAAATTGCACTTAGTGATCAACGAAATAGGAAAAATTCAAGCACTTACGCTGACAAAAGGCAACGTTGATGATAGAAAACCTGTACCAAATTTAACGAAAAAACTCACCGGATTACTATTTGGAGATAAAGGATACATCAAAAAAGATCTTTTTCACGAATTATTCGATAGAGGATTAAAGCTCGTAACCAGCATAAAAAAGGGTATGAAAAACTCATTAATGACGCTAAATGAGAAGATTTTGTTGAGAAAAGGATCGATTATTGAGACAGTTTTTGGCTCTCTAAAAAATAAATTTGAGATTGAGCACACTCGCCACAGATCACCGATAAATTTTTTAGTGCACATTTTTCTACGCTGGTTTCATACTCTATGCAGCTGAAAAAGCCCTGAATTTCTAAGCTTTACTTCGTTGGCTAATCCGCAACTGGGGTTACTAGTTTTTCGGTATTAGAAACGATAGTGGATTGTAGTCAACTTTCTGGTGATCATATTGTGTCTTTATATAAAGATAAGAGTTTTGAAGTAAAAATAGAGAAAAATATGAAATTAGCTGTACTTCTGCATGAAAAGGGCCACATTAAAAGTATTACTACTGATCACTTATTAAATGATGAGATTCATCAAGATGTTGCTGATTATTTGTGTGGGATATCTGGCTTTGATAAAGAAACAGAGTATGAAATAAAAGATTGTCTGCGCAGAGAATTCATTAATAAGGAAAGTGATGAGCAGCGTAACCCTGTTCCAACTAGATTAAGATTCCTATGCCTAGAGCAGATGATAACAGGACGAGTGTTATCACCAATTAAACATACCGAGCCAAGCTTGCAATAGCTTTCAGCTTAAATTGCAAATTTGTGTTTCTCATGCAGGTGGCTTATTAAGAAGTGTTGCTTAATTTAATAAATAATGCATAGGCTGTTGAACCTTCACACCGGTCAAGGTATAACTTGACTTTTATACATAAAATGTTTTATACTACAGTAAAGATATTTATATTGGAGTAGGTATGAGTATAGGGAGAATAATCACAGAACTTATGGAATGGAGAGATAGACGTATAGGTTTAATAGGTAATAATTTTATACAGTATTTTTCATACCTCTTAAACTTTATCGCTATGGTTGTGCCTTTTATTTTTATTGAAATGAGTTTGATTTGTATAATGAGTGGTGTTGTACCACCTATTACAGCTCTATTTCTTTCCTCTTTTCAGTCATTTTTATGGCAGCAATACTTCCTGTAATCTTGGGTTACGCTATTGGAGTTATAAAAAAAGCACTTAATAATAAATTGTCCAAAGAATTAAAGAAAGAAGGTATAGAACCTTCACGTGTTTTGGACTTATTTATATGCGAAAAAGATTTAGAATTCACAGTCAGTAAGCTTGGCATTAAGGGGCTCATGCTGATATATGATTGTGATAAGCTTGATATCGATGATATTAGGACAATATTAAACAATAAAGAAATAGTTAATGGACTTAGCTCCATTCATGAGAATAACTTAAAACTTATTTTAAGTAAATTCAGCGGCGATTATATCAAAACAATATTAAGCAATCAAGAAGTAGTTAATAGACTTAAGTCCATTAGTAAGAAGAAGTTGGAGCTTATACTTAATGCTAAAAAATTTGGCGTTCATTATATCATAGAGATATTAAAGAATCAAGAAGCAGCTGATAGATTTAATTTCATTAATGAGAGTACGTTAATACTTATACTTAATTCTGACAAGTTTGGCAACCATGATATCACGAAAATATAAAACAATCAAGAGGTGGTTGATAGACTTAATTCCATTCACAAGAATAAATAGAGCGTATATCTACTTCTAACAAACTGGATAAATATGATATCAAGGAAATATTAAGCAACCAAGAGGTGTTTAATAGACTTAATTCTATTAGCAAGGGTAGGTTAGCACTTATACTTAACTCTAACAAGCTTGACCGCTATGATGTCAAGGAAATATTAAGCAATCAAGAAACAGTCAAGAGATGATTGATAGACTTAATTCTATTAGCAAGGGTAGGTTAGCACTTATACTTAACTCTAATAAATTCTACGGACGCAATATCAAGGAGATATTAAATAATCAAGAAGCATTCAACGGACTTAACTATATTAACGAGGATCAGTTAATATTTTTACTTGATTCTGAAAAATTTAGCAGCTATGGGATCATGGAAATATTAAGCGATCAAGCAGCAGTTAATAGACTTAACTCTACTACTAACAAGGATAGGTTAATACCTATACTTAACGCAAGTTTAGCGGCTATGAGATCACAAGAATATTAAGCAATCAAAAGGCATTCAATGGACTTAACTATATTAATAAGAAGAAGTAGAGCTCATGCTTAATTCTCGCAAGCTTAGCGGCTTGAATATCGAACGAATATTAAGCAATCAAGAAGCAGTTATTAGACTAAACTCTATTACTAACGAGGACAGGTTAACATGTATGCTTAACTCTCGCAAATTTAATAACTGGGACATCGAACGAATATTAAGCAGCCAAGAAGCATTCAATGGACTTAACTATATTAACGAGGATCAGTTAATATTTTTACTTGATTCTGAAAAAATTTGTCAGCTCTGATATCAAGGAAATATTAAGCAATCAAGAAACAATTGATCGAATAAATGCTACTGATTTTTTGGTATTAAAAACGATAGTAAATGATAGTCAACTTTCTGGTGATCAGGTTGTGTCTTTATACAAAAATGGGAGTTCTGAATTAAAAGTAGAGAGAAATATGAGATTAGCTGTACTTCTGCATAAAAAGGACTACATTAAAGGTATTACTATTGAGTGCTTATTAGATGATAATAGGATTCATTGGTATATTGTTGATTATTTGTACAAGTTATATGACTTTTGTGATAGAGCAACAGAGAATCTGATTGAAGATGCTCTTGAGAGAGAATTCCATCCTAATGAAGAGAGTTATAAGCAGTGTGAAGCAGTTGTAAGTGGGTTGGAAGAGCAGCATATACTTTCTAAGGTATGTATCAGCTTGATGCAGTTATAAGGGGATTGGAAGAACAGCGTACGCTCTCTAAGGTGTGTGACAAGCAGCGTGACTCTGTTGCTGTTCCAACTAGCTTGATGCTTCAATGCATCAATACAATGATAGCAGAGCCAAGAAGTCATAATATCAGACATTATGGGCCAATTATCAAACATCCTGAGCCAAGCTTTTAATAGCTTTCAGCTTAAATTGCAAATTTGTGTTTCTAATGCCGGTGGTTTATTAAGAAAGCTATTAATATCACTTGTGCTATTTATGCTTTTCACATTAAGAGATTGATCAATTCTTTTTATTAAGTTGGATAAAACTTTATTTGGTCCTATTTCAACAAAATTACTAACTCCATTTCCTACTATATATAAGATCATTTCTCTCCATCTTACTCTGCTTATAATTTGTTTAGCAAGCAGAAGCTTTATAATTTCGGGGTCGTTTTCTTCCTTGCCTGTAACATTTGATATAAAAGAGATCGCAGGACGATTTACTTTAATACCTTTTAAAAATCCTAAAACTTTTTCATCTGCAGGTTTCATAAAGGAAGAATGAAAAGGTCCGCTGACTTGTAATTTTATTAACCTTTTTACATTTGAATTGTGAAATAAACTATGCAGCATTTCAAGTGCCTCCATAGTGCCGCTGACTACCACTTGCTTGCCACCATTATCATTTGCGATCTCGCAAATTGCATCAATTTTAGCTGATTTTAATACATCTTCTACTTCATTTATTTCAGCACCAAGCAATGCAACCATTCCACCATTGCACTTTAGAGAGGCCCCATGCATTGCCTCGCTGCGAATTTTTAGTAACTTAACTGTAGATTCAAGTGTTAGTGCACCTGCAGCGCACAATGCTGTGTACTCACCTACTGAATGCCCGCAAACATACTTAACTCCATAATCAGAAAAAAAAGATGGGCCAAATATGTGCTTCATAACGCGCAGTGTTGCAATCGACACAGCCATTATAGCTGGCTGTGCATTTTCTGTGAGAGTTAATTCTTCGATAGAACCATCGAAGATCATATTAGACAATTTTCTGCCAAGTATTTCATCTACTTCATCAAATGTTTGTTTAGCAACATCGAACTCATCGTATAGGTCCTTTCCCATTCCGACAAATTGCGAGCCCTGGCCTGGAAAAGCGAAAATCATAATTTCCTTTAATTTTGTATTAATTATACTATTTTGTTTATTTTTGTCAATGTTTTTATTGATTTAGGGAACTAAGACGTGTATAATAACAACTAACTGAATTTTATAGATTAGCAATGGCAGAAATTAATTATCATAAAGTTATAATAATTATGACAGATGGTCAAGAGTTTGAAACCCGCTCAACCTACGGGGAAGAAGGTGAGAGGATAAAACTTGATAGGGACCCTCTTACTCATCCTGCATGGACTGGAAGCTTGATGAGTGGTTCAGCAAGCAAAACTAGCAAAATGGCTAAATTTAACGATAAGTATGGGGATATCTTTTAAGCCAGTTTCTTTCTAAGAGAGTGTTTAAGTATGCATAAATATAAAAATATAGGGTATGCTGCTTCTAATTTACCAAAACCGCAAGAAATATCAAAATTATTAAAAAAACTAGACTACATCAATGTAGAAGAGTGTACAGATGAGAGTAAATCTAAAGTTGATTTGCTTATAGTGGTTGGTGGAGATGGCTTTATGCTTCGCACTCTCCATAATTATGTTATGCACAACAAAAACATGCATGTTTATGGGATAAATACTGGCAATGTCGGGTTTTTAATGAATAAATGTTTCAGTACCAGTAAAGATCTAGTAAGACATATAGGGCGAGCAATTTCAGCTCAGTTAACTTTACTAAAAATGGAAGCTACAGATGTAAATGGTAAAGAATATCACTATACAGCTGTGAACGAAGTATATGTTTTTAGAAAAGCAAATCAAATAGTAGATATGAGCATTACTATAAATGGTAAGTTAAAAGTAGAAAAACTGAGAGGGGATGGAATAATATTATCTACTCCCACAGGCAGCACCGCATATAATTTTTCTGCTGGTGGCTCAATTTTGCCATTGAATTCAAATCTATTAGCACTAACCACCATCAATAGTTATTTTCCAAGACACTGGAGTGGGGCACTAATTCCAAATGATACGATAGTACAAATTAATATTAATGACTCTAAAAATCGCCCTGCGATCATAGTTGCAGACTATAAAGAATTTCATGATATAACAAAATTGAAAGTACAAAAGGACCAAGAAAATACAGTCACTCTGCTTTTTGATGAGGATTACTCTCTAAGTGAAAGAATTTTTGATAAACAGTTTTTATAATAAACTCCTTTGGTGAGTTATTAACAAGATAACGCCATTGTTTACTATATTTTAATAACTATGCTTTAATCAACACAGCATGATAATCAGTTTTAGAGGGTAAATTATGCCAGATTCAGTAAAAAATAGTAATGAAGTTTCTCACGAACCAATAAAAGAAGATAGTGAAGTGTCAAAAGGTAATCTTCCTAAAGCAGCACCTAGGAAAATAAAGGATGAGGATGGAGGATCAAGATCTGAAGATTCCTCGAATCCCTTTGATGGTCTTGAAGATGAAGTAGCGTCAACTAATGATGAAGCAGAACATATATATGCAGCTATCAATCCAGAAACAAAATCTCCAAAAAAGAGCTTAGATAGTGGTGTGCCCTCAACTCCACCTCGTAGGTCAGATTCTGTGGGTTCTGAGGAATCGAAATATAGTACACCTTTAAAAAGCAGCGAAGAAGCCATGATAGGTTTAATTAAAAATTTTGATGAAACATTGAGCTATGATTCTCGCACGCCTACAGACGGTAGTGAGAAGCCACTAATTCCAGATAATGGTAGCAGAGGCAGTGTAAGTATAATAGATGAAGATAGGTTCTGGCCGAAAGTAAGGCATGCAGTAAAGGAAAAAGAGTTTGTAATTCCTGTAGTAAGTGCAGCTATGATTACAGCATCCCTGGCAGCATATTCTGCTTACACGTACTTACAAGATCATGCAAAATTTATTGCGTTTATCACGAATAATCCAAAATTTATCACTGTACCAAGCGCCATAGCTTTTTCTTTATTTACAATTGGTATGGCTTGTGCAGTTAGCCAATTTAAGAACACTCGCGAATTTCAAATACAAGCAAAAAATGCAGATGCAAATATGATTCTAGATAAAGTGTTCGAGTGTCAACCGGGGAATAAAATCATAAAATCTGTTAGGTTAGAGTATAGTAACGGAACTCACTCAAATTTTACATTTAATATTTGGAAATCTAGAAACAACTTTATTGATATTGATGAAAAGGTGATCAACAGAACTAGCAAAATAGGGTCAGTAATAAACGATAGGCCATTACCTGTAATGCTGTTAACTGGTGTGATTGTTGCAAATCTTATAATTCCTTCAGCTTTATATGCAATTGGTGGAATTGATACTGTGCAGCATTTTTATCAAAATATTTTAGCCAATAATATAGGATTATCCATCGTTATAGGTTCTGCTATACTTGCAGTGTCAGCTTTATGCCTGGTTGTGCATGATTATAGAAAAACAAACTGCTCTAATCTTGCATGTTTTCATGAAGGCGAGATTGATAGTGCTCAAGCAAATAGAGAATCAAGAGATAAAATAGAACGGGATAGAACAGTTGCTCTTGGAGAAAGTCATCGTAAGGAAGATAAGTGTAGCAGTTTAATACTTGATCAACTTATAGTTCAAGCTCACAATTTTTCAGATACCCTTTTTACTGTTCATAGTATCTACTAATAACCCCAACTTGTATCTGTAAAAAGTAAGGCATTATAGCTAAAGTGTCTTGCAGGGAAGGTGAAGCTGAACCCCAACTTATGCCAATAAGGCCGATCCATAGATTTTGCTCCCTTCCCAAATAGAGTTAAAAGACAGAACTGACCTTACCCAGAAAAAGTGGAGAGGAAGTTAAGCCATTTTTGAGGTAAAATAAAACATAATTATGAGGGGTTTATTATGGTAAGTAACAGAAAAAAGTACACAGTGGAGTTTAAATTAGAGGCAATAAAGTTGGTAAAGGAAACGGGGTAGTCAGCAAACAAAATAGCTAAAGATTTAGGAATAGATAACAGTACGCTGAGTGAATGGATAAAAAAATATAACGAAAAAGGATCAATAGAAGAAGCATTTCCTGGCAAGGGTAAATTAGAACCATATGACAAAGAGAGGTTTGAATTAAAGAAGCAAGAGTTACTAGAGAAAGAGACATTTTAAAAAAAAGCCCTGGGATATTTTGCAAGTCACAAAGAGTAAAATATTTATTTATCAAAAAGCATAGAAACTACTACAAAATACAGGAGTTATGAAGGGTTTTGAAAGTATCTGCTAGCGTCTACTACAAATGGACTAGTAAGAAGAAAAGCAGCAAAGAATCAACAAGGGAGCAGCTTCTATCAGATATTCAAAAAATATACCAAGCATCTAATTGTAGATATGGGGCACCTAAAATTCATGCTGAACTAAAAGCTTTAGGCAAAAATTGCAACATCAAAACAGTGCAGGATATCTGCAAAAAAATGGTATTCAAGCTAGACTGAGGCGAAAGCAAAAAACAGCAGACTGACAATAGGGTTATAACTCCTAATATATTGGACCAAAACTTTACTACTGATCGGCCAAATAAAGTATGGGTAACTATACATAAAAACTAAGGATGGCTGGCTATATTTGGCAGCAATAATTGACCTATATTCACGTATGGTAGTTGGCTGGTCAATGAGTAGTACAAGCGATTAGTTATAGATGCTTTATTTATGGCTGTTGATAGGCGCAAACCCGCTAAAAATCTGCTATTTCATAGTGATCAAGGTTCGCAATATACCTCTAAAAATTATCAATTTTTACTGAGTGCAAAAAACATCATTTCCAGCATGAGTCACAAGGGTTGTTGCTGCGATAATGCCGTTTCGGAAAGCTTTTTCATCTCACTCAAACGTGAGCTTCTTATTGACACCTCGCAACACTCTGCTCAACAAACTAGAACTGCTATATTTGAGTACATAGAAATTTTTTATAACAAACAGCGTAGACATTCTACAACTAATTATTGTATTCCTGAAAAATTTGATGCATCATTTTCATGACAAAAATGGCTTAACTTCCTCTCCACTTTTTCTGGGTAAGGTCAGTACTGAAGGTAGCATTCCTTTCTGGAGCTTTCCAATTTTTGTCATATGTAAAATACAAACGTTCTATATACTCATTTACTTCTTTATCATTGCTTGTAGATTTCGGCTTTGTAAGATAATCATACATAATTCCTTCATCAGCAAACCTATCTGCATATAGAGCTCGCCTCTGTAACTCCATAAGCTGACTATTGATAGTCATATGCTGTGCCTCATTAAGTCCAGTAAAAATCCAATCATATATTGCGTACATGCATCACGGTTACATTGATTCTCCCATATTGTTTTTTTATTATCTAACTCCTTCTTCAGGTCATTAAGTTTTTTTACCATATCATCATATTTACCTTCTGACCCTATAAGGGTGATTACGTCCTCGCTATTCTTTCTACTAAATTTACCACTTTTAGTTGGAAACAATGATACTAAATTTACTAATTCATCATCAAAATTAAATAAGCTATCATGAACATCGATAAGTATTGTACTACGAGATTTTATGCGAAGATTTCTTACTTCTTCATTTTCACAATTTGATAATAAACCCTCACAAAGATTATGAACATGAGCAAGGTTGATAATTAACGTGCTAACCACCTTAACATCAGCTTTATCGCCTTTTCCTATTGCATATTCTAAAAGCGTAGCCATCATGTCAACATCTACATTATTGATCTGTTTCAAAATTTTATTTCTTACAACTTGATAATCATTATTTTTAATATCTTCATACAATAAGCTACTTGTTCCTGTATTGCGAATATAGTGGTCCAGAAGTTTTTCATACATTATATGGGCAAATTCATTATCAGTTATCTGATCGGGATTTATTCTATCTAAAGCTTTATAATTTAATGTTTCTCGTGCTTTGCTCAATCCTTCATCTAACTTTTGTTTTGTTGCTAAAGTACCATTAAGCTTATTAGATATGTTGTTTATCTCTTTTATCTTAGAATCTATGCATCGTACACTATTTGGATCATTATTTAAATCATTAATATATTGCATTCCACTAATAGCAACTCTAACAATTGATAAACATTTCCTCATAGCGTTAGAATGTCTTGCTGGCATATGCTCTGCAGCTTGATCTAAAACTTCACCTTTATCACCGCCCAAATAATGATTTACTTCGTTTAAGTAATACTCTGCCCTATTAGATAGGTTAGTTTGTTTTCAGATATCATTTGTTATCATTCCTTCCACTTGATTAATAAGTTCATTGCAGCCTTCTATAAAATTTGATTTATTTATAGCACGCACATTATTTAATGTATTATTTACATATTTTGTAGGAGCGTATGCTATAATAGCATTAGAAGTAGTAGAGCCCAAATTATAGGTCATTGGTAAATCATCTGGTTTTGAAAAAATTTCTTTGTGCTCTTCTGCTATATCTCTTGCCTCTCTATGCAATTGTAAAACTAAATCTTGTAAATTTGACACATTACCTTGTAGCGGGCCAACTGTTTCTTTGTTTTCTAATGCTTGTTTTCTATTTTTTAGTATTGTGATGCTTGTGATAGTATTTCATTTTGCTTTTCAATCATTTTTAACGGCAAAGTACACTGTATCCTTCGCTCTGTAAATAACATAATGTAAGATATCATTGAATGTGCTTGCCAGTATTGCCAAAGCTGACAATATTTTGGTCCCAAAAGAACTTGTACTAATTTTGGATCATTATTATCAATAGCTGTCTTTATTTGCTCTTCAAACGACTTAGTAAAAAAATTTGGCACTCTAACCTCCTATTATCCATAATAATACCCTATAATGTTATAATAGGTTGGGTTATTTGTAACAAGTAAGTTTTTTTACCATTTCTGGTATAATTTTGTTCTTTAAAGGTTAATGAATAATCACAGAAAACTTCGTAGGATAAAGAGGCCGTATACCTATCCATAAATTCAAGTTAAATATTTTTTTAAGAAAAGTATTTTCTTTAGCGAAGTAAAGTTTTTAAATATTTACTTATTGACTTGCTCAAAAAAGCGAAAAAAGTAGGTATCTTTTTGAGAAGATTTTCCGTAATGTGTTATGAAAATGGTATTAATGGATTATGAAAAAATAATTGGGTATGTTGTTATATGTCTAAATAGGCCAAAAGCTAATAATACAGAGATTGTGGGTTATGCTAAAATTGGTATAAAGAATGGTTCGGACATAGCAAATGGCGGAGGTTACGATACAAATAAAACTTCCTCTCGCAAACGTTATGTAAAATGGCTGAAAGTTGCTTAATTCCTTATGTTTTTATGGTATGCGGTATTAAATTTAGTACATACCTATCGGAGAACTGAGAAAAAAATTAAGGCAAATTTATAGAAAAAGCGAAATTTGTAAAGTAAGTAAAGTAGTCAATATCAACTTTTTTATTAGCACTGATTTGCAACACAAAAACGTAAAAAATAACATGAAAATAAATGCCAAAACATAAATAAAATATCTTGCACTGTTAATTGCTCCTATTATTATATAGCCAGGCTTAGCATAGTGGGTTTTAATAACGAAAGTTATATGGTGTCTCTATGCTAAAAACACAACATCCAACAGATTATCTAAAAAAAGAAGAAGAGTTTGTTAATCCACTAAAGGAATAAGCCTTGCAACAGAGATCCATCTTAAAGCACTTTAAACGTTCAGATAATCTTGACCAGTAATATAGTAAGCAAATTTTTGAAAATGACGCAGAATAAAGGCAATTATCAGTATTGGTTGCAACAGTGAGCGTCACCATAATATTAAAAAACTAGGAACTAAAATATGGAAAATGTTTTTTATAAAGTTTTTGTTAATTTTAGTGTTGCTATTTTATTCTAATTCTCGCATAACGCAGTAGATTTTTTTACATAGGAGGTGCAGTGCCAAGAGAAACAAAGCTTCGTGCTGCAGTACCTAATAAGTTACAGAGTGTTATTAAGCATACAGATCCAGGTGTCGCTGCTGGAAGGAAGTTAGCTATTAAAAGGTGGTTTGAAGCTTATATAGAGCACATAAAATCCTTTAAGGATGATAAGCTGGAGTTTTTGTGTAATGTTTTTCAAGATGAGGGCTGTTGGTCAGGTACAAGATTGAATAATACTACCCTAGGACAAAAGTTGACTGCAGAAAAATAGAGGAAATCGATAATCCACTTCGCAGATGTGAAATAGCTTGTAGTTACTTTGTGGTGGATAAAATTCTTCCACTCTTTCAAAAAAGATTTGAATCTCACAAAAATAGTTTTTCTTCTGGTGAACTTGATGGTAGTGGCAATCTTATAACTGACAAACACATACGAAACTCACTTTTGAGTGGCATTGGGAGGAAAGGCCGTGTGTTCAATTTCTGGATAGACAAAGAGTCTGGAGAATTCAAGCAACCTAATAATGCAATAGAAGGTTTTGATAGTGCTGTAAAGCTTAAGTGGAGTGAAGGGGTAGAATATTTTATAATCAGCTGGAAGAAAAAGATAAGGAGAAGAAGCTTACAGAAGCTATAATTTCCCTGTCTCGCGTTCAAGCTATCGAGGAAGATGCTCTTATTTCAGATTTTTGTGTAAGGAATATAGCTGATAAAGGTACTCTGTTACAAAAATTATTACAGAAAGATAGGGGAGTATATGCTCTTTTTGGTGAATTAATAGATTTGTGTTTTTTTGATACAGTTCATGATTTAGTAAAGTGCTGGTGTTATGAAGAATTTTCAGCAGGAGGAGATCATTCAAATAAAATATTCTCACAGGAAGAGTATAAACTCCTTCTTTCATCACTTTCAGATGTAATGTTAAAAAATCCTGAATCAAGTGTTCAAGCTAGATCTATTATTATGAACATTTGGGAGTGTAGCAGCCTGGGTGAATATAAAAAGGCTGTTATTATTAATACTTTAAATGGTAGAGTGCCTATAAAGGGTATACTTGCAAGGTTGATAGTTCATTGGAAACGAGAAGATGGTTGTAAGCCTGACACAAAAAAAGAAATATTAGATATAATGTTGTTTGCCAAAAATTGCTTTCCTGAAAAATTTGATTTTTTTAAGGAAAGCATAACAGAGCA
Organism: Wolbachia endosymbiont of Ctenocephalides orientis; assembly: GCA_028571345.1. Classification (GTDB taxonomy): domain Bacteria; phylum Pseudomonadota; class Alphaproteobacteria; order Rickettsiales; family Anaplasmataceae; genus Wolbachia. The sequence goes on along the minus strand of CP116769.1, from coordinate 267,423 downwards.
ACTTCGGTTATGTGGTGAACCAGGAATGGAAGAAGGTATAGACTACGGTGATTTGGCGAAAGAATTATTTTCTGAGCTAGAGATACTTCCTGGTCCTGGGGGTGATGGCCCTAGGTATGATCTACGGATACGATCTCAAGCTCATGGTAGTAAGAAAACGTCTTTGCCGCTTAATGGTTCTGGTGATGTTCCGCAATCCAGGTTTGAATCTCCTGATGTGAGTGGTGCTTCTGGTTCTCATAAGAAAAAAAGCATCTTTACGCTTAGTGGCTCCAAGTAGTCCAATCATGAGCTCTTGGTGTAAGTGTTTTTTTTGGTCTTAGCAAATAGAGAGGTATTTTGTGGCTTTAGTTAGAAGTTTAGTTGATGGAGATCTTGAAGGTTTTAGACAAGAATTTGAACTTTTTTAGATCGGTGTCCATCTTTCCCGTATTATTTTGGTACAGGTCGTTTCCTTCCTGCCTTCTTTTCTAGTATGTTTGCTACTGCACATAATGCTGGTATCTTAGATGACAATGAGAGGGTCTATTTTCGTTTTGATAATCATGGTGTTGATAGGGATACAGGAAACCTAAAGGTTGCTGTTTTGACTAATAAATTTCATGGTAAACAGCGAATTGTTAAGTGTTATAGCATTTGTGATTCCTGTAATAGTTTTGGTGCGAGGTTTAGTGAAAGAGAAAGAAATTCGATAGAACGTGAGATCATTAAAAAAGATAAATCCTTAAAAGAAAATCTACATTTTGAGCAGTATAAAGTGTACATGCACGGAAAGGGCAAGAGTCAGGGGGAGGAAATTGCAACAGCATTTGAAGTGATTCGTGAAAAAAATTTTAGAGGTGGAAATAGATTTGCCAAATATTCAGCATCTGAGGTTAATCTTCTGAGGCAACTTTTAGGAAATAACCGATTGACAGTTAAGGAAATAGAAGCTATGCAACTCAACCAACGTCAATACGGAATGCTTGATAGGTTGGTCAATTTTGAACAATTGGTCAATTTTGAACAAGTAGCACAAGGTCAACAAAGAATTGACAACTTTATGGAGATGCTAGCAAGTGATGACAGAAAAAATGTAAGCGATTCTCTCAGAGAAGATATTTTAAGATATATAACTAATACCTATCGTGGTTATGGAAATGCACTAAGTAATGGTATTCACAATCGCAATAGAGAATCCGAAGGCTACGGATTTTTCTTAGGGTTTTTAGCAAATTTAGTCATCTCTACACAATAGATATTGACCTTGAGTTGTCTTCTAGAAATTCACATGTTGCTTTTCTTGTACGTCGTCAAGCAGAAAGAGAAAACGTTCCTATTGTTAATTAATCTTGCTACAGAGGGAACATTGTCCAATACTGCATTAGCCCTTGCCATAGGTCACGCTGAAAGGTTAATCTTCATTTATATCCGTCCATACTGGATCAAGAGATGCTGTTTATGTTGGATTAAATTTTAATTTAAATCTAATTCCTTTTAGGATTGATACAGTAAGGCTTCAACAGAGTAGATTTCCTTTAGTACAAAGGTTATTTGAGTGTGTAGAGAATGAAGAAACTAGAGAAAATATTAGAGATTTCTTGCTTTAACATCTTCCTACTGAAATACCAAGAAATGCAGAGAATTATGACAGAATATTTGATTGTATAACTGGTTTTGCTTTTGGGAATAGTACTTTTACAAGAGAATATTTAGAGCTAAGAGAGGGAGAAGATCAAGTACGTCTAAAAAAGTACATATTTAGATATTATAATGAGGATTTAAGAAGACATGCTTTAACTATGGTCTTCCGTGCTCAAGGTTTTCCTATAGTTATACTTGATATTAGAAAACCCCATGATATACGATCAATAAAAGCCATCGCTCTACCACCAGGTTATAATGGTGCTATGAATAGAGTTACATGCATACTTAATAATCAATATGAACTAAATGTTGTATTAAATAGATTTAATTCGCCTAATCTTTACCTACATAAAAATAGATATGCTTCTTTTGATGGTAATCTTATAGAAGTGCCTAACGCTGAAAATGTACATAATACTTTGAATCAATTTATGAATGATGGCTGGCAAGATAGAGGTCAGCATCAAGAATTATTCAGAGCTATTTTAGAGTATTAATGCCAGAGAATATGAATGGTAATACGATAATAGATGTAAATGGCGAGTACAGGTTTCGTTCTATACTACATGGTACATTTTATGCTAGTGATAATTCTTATAAAGTGCTTGCTACGTATAAAGTTGGTCAAACATATAGTTTGAAAAGGGGGAGGGAAGAAGAAGGAGAAAGGGTAATAATCACACAAGTTACAGAACAGGGATTAGATCTTTTATTATTAAGACAACCTACAGAAAGTGATACAGATACTCATCCAATTGGATATATATTAAGATTTGCTAGTAATGCAGGAGAAATAGCACAAAAGGAGAATAAAGCAAAATATCAAATAACAGAACTTATGAACAAGCAAAGAGGATATATATCCATTACTTCTGGAAATGAGGTAGTTTTATCTTATGCTGTATTTAATAGAGGTGCACAGAGAGCAGAAGACCTTATATCTATTCCACAGTTGTATGTACATAGACTTGATCGTCGTGGTCGAGACTTAAGGTCAGGAGGACTAGTGGGACCTGAAAGTGTTATTGATGAAAATCCACCAGCGAATCTGTTATCAGATGAGACTCGCCAAAGATTAATAGATCATTTTCAAAACAATCGAAGGCAGAGCTCGATACCATTATTTGATCTAGATAATAATCGATGGGTTGCGATTCGTTATCTTGAAGGTAATAAAGAACTGGTCATAAGAAAGCTAAGGTCTGGTGCAGATGGAACTGCACATACTTCTCCTCCTGCACAAGGAATATTAGAACGAATAAACAATATTCTTGGAGATGGTAATAGCATACAAGATGTTAATGATCTAATTACACTAGATTTTGCAACAAATAATAACTATTATCGTTATTGGCTTCAACAGCATGATATACCTTATGTTGCAAGGGCACAAAGATATAATTCCCAGTTGAGAATGAAATGCGGTTTCATATTATGGGTATTAGCAGTAATCAGGTCGGTGTTTTGAAAACTCATATTGAAAATTTTAAGAAGGAGAGAGATGTAGGACCTCGAAGGTCAATTTTAATTGTTAATTTAGGTGGTGATCATTGGGTCACATTAGTGATTGATTACCGAAATGGGAATTATATTGGGTACTATGCTGACTCACTTGGTCGTAATGTTCTAAATAGTGTTAGACAAGTTTTAAAAGATAATAATGTTACTCTCCAGAATATTCTTATTGATCAGCAAGGTAATCGGTTAGTACAGCAAAGAGATGGATATAATTGTGGCTTCTGGGCATTGGAAAATGCTAGAGATATTGATGAGGTTTTACAAGGTAGAGGTCTGTTAGATGACATGCGTAATTCTCTTACATCAAATGTTCCAGGCCTGAATAATATAGTTGATCAAAATAATCTTAGAAATGAAGAGTACTTTAAAGGTCTGAGAAGAGAGATCTCAAGGGAACTTCAAGACGTTAATACTAATGCTGGTAGAGCTCGTTCTGGTGATGCTAATGATCCTAATAGTGGCATGTCTTTTATTATAAACAATCAGAATAATCCTGAAATCAGTCGCTTACTATTAGAATACTTAGCGCCTCTTGGTGCACAGTTATCACATTTCAATAAAGAGCAACAGGCAGCACTTTTGCAGTTTGTATCTAGCAGCTTTCCAAATGCATCTATTGAGTTAGTAAGACAAGGCCTTTATTTGCCTTCTTTTGAAAAGCGAGGAGTTAATATTAATGGTAAATGTGTAGCAATTACTTGTGGTTTATCTCAAGCTTTATCTTTATACAAAGATAAATCATTTTTGAATACTCTAAAAACTTCAGCTGAAATTTATGAGCGTATAGCTCAAGGTAAGCAGATATCTAAAAGGGAAGAAAAAGAGGCTTTTACTTTTAGTAAACTGCTTAGTAATTTTGAAGAGCAGGTAGGTTGTGTTACGAGCACTTTGCCTTCAAGTTTAACTCATAGTAGGAGTTATAAAATGCTTAGTGATTTGTCAAATTATATAGCTGAAATTAATGATGATTTTGCTCTTCACTTAGTAACAAGTAAGCATGTTGTAGCCATTTACAGAATAGGTGATAATTACGCGTATTTTGATAGCAATGCGGCATTTATTTCTGAGCTAAAAAGCGTTGATCAGCTTATGCAAGTTGTGGAAAAAGGAATAGAATTTGCTGGCTATGAAATGGGAGAAAAAGGCTTTCTCATTGAACACTTTAATGTTAATCAAGCTAATGACCTATTAGCTGATAAAGATAAGCAAACCTTAACAAGAGAAATACAAACAGAACGACAACTTCTTGCAAAACAAGATAAAGAGCTTGGTCTTATTAAAATTAATGGTCAAGAAGTATCCAGAGTACAATTATATGACTTCGGAACTAAAATTAATGTAAAAAGTAGCGTACCGTTGCTTATTAATGCTGATATGAAGTTAAATAGCGAAAAATTTCTGGATTGTTTAGATAAAAAAGAAGTAAGCATGACAGCTAGAGAATACCTTGATAACTTAAAAAATAGCAAAAATGTAAAAGAGGTAGTGCAAGCAACCAAAGCAATTCCTTTTAAAGGTTCAAGTCGAGAAGTTAAGGAGGCAGAACAAAAACGTAGCCCAGAGCTTAGGTTTTCTATGAAGCAATTAATAGGATATTTTTTGACTGCTGTAATTAGTAGTAAGCAAAAAAGCCAACTGTCGGAGAATAATAGCAAAGCAGATGATAATCCTAATCATTATTTTAGTAATGTAACAATAAATAATCCATCAAAAGAGTCACAAAGATATCAGTCTGTTTCTTTCTGAAGTTGTGCAATTTCACCTACAGAAAGTCCTGTTGTATGGGAGATAACATCAATGGAGACATCAGCCTTAAGTAGGTTTTTTGCCGCTACTATTTTAGTCTGCTTTTCGCCCCTCTCCTCGCCGATTTTGATGCCTTCCAGTCTACCTTTTTCAGTAGCATCATCAAGTTTTTGTTCTAAGATAGCTTGTTCATCAAGAAGACGCTTTGTTTCTTGCTCATAGGTTCTAAGTCCTATATCTGTCCAGTTGAAGCGGTCTAGTGCCTTATATGCTCTCTTGATAATCTCATCACTACCTATTATTTTCTCTAAGTCACTCTCTCTGGTTTCAGCAGCATATCTGAAAAAATACACCCACTCTTCTACTATGTTGCTTAGCTGATCTTCTCTGGTCTTTGAAAATTTAGGTAATCCGATAAACACGAAACAGAAATCCTTTAAGTTATTTTTATAAGTGTTCATGTCAAGAATAGAATGATACGATAGGTATTCAGCTTTCTCTGGAAATACTATGTAATCTGCTATAGCAATGAAGATAATTTCTTTTAAGTCATGATACTGATCACCCTTATCAGCTTGATTTTTATAAGCTTTAGCAGCATAATATTGAGCTCGTTTTTCGAAATCTTTTGTTTTGGAAACCTGCATCTCTATTATATACTGTGCACCCTTATTGTCTTTGCACAAAACGTCAACAATGCTCTGTTTCTTAGCAGCAATATCAGGATCTTGAATAGTGGTTAAAAACCTAACTTCTTGAATTGGATTTAATTTCAGTGGTGCTAATGTATCATTTATTAGGACATCATTAAGAAAATGGATTAGAATTTCCTTATTCTTTTTACTACCAAAGATTTTCTTAAATGCTATACCGTTTCGAACATCGAGAAACTTGGAAATAGCCATGACCCAGATACCTTAAAAACCATCAACAATTATACATTATTAACCATCAAAGAGCAATTTTTTTATTTGTCAACTGTAATAGGAATAAGGGTATAATATATTTACTATTATCATTAATAAATAAAACATCAAAAATATTCAAAAACGACTTGATCTTCTGGAAAATCCATGGCTTCATACCGGTCACTGCGTAAAAACCGCAGTAAACGTTTAAAACAGTTTAGTCATTAATGAATGAGGAATTTTATGAATAATAGAAAAAATGAAAGAGAAAAACTATAAAAAATAGTATTATCAGGCAAAGATGGAGTAGAGGATCATGAGCTACTGGGATTAGCTATGTGTTCAGGACAACGCGTGGCAAAAAGTATAGCTATTGCAGAAAAGTTGATTCATTTCTTTGGTAGTATGGGAGGAGCAATAAACTCAGATTATCACCAACTTATCAGCGTAAATTCGGGAATGAACGATTCAATGATTGCGAGAATTTTTTTCATCAAAGAAATCCTAGACAGAATATTAAGAGGTAAGTTAAAAGAGTTACCGATTATTGATAATGAAGTTAAACTAAGGGATCATTTGAAATTAGCAATAGGACAATCAAGAAAAGAGAACTTACGAGTAATGTATCTAAACCAAAGTTATCATTTAATACATGAGTACATTCAAGACTCTGGAACTATGGACAGATTACTATTTGACATAAGAGGGATAATAAAAATGGCATTACTTCTTGATTCAACGTCTATTATAATCGCACATAATCATCCCAGTGGAGATCTCAAACCTACAAAGGAAGATATAGCAAGTACTTCAGATTTAGCTTTGACATGCATGAAATTAGGGATAGAATTTGTGGATCATGTAATTGTAACAGAAACAGGTTATTTCAGCTTTAAAGAACATAATCTGCCATAGAATAAAGGGGTGTGAGAAATGGAATGTTTGTTGTATGTCGGTGAGCAGCTAAAGCATTATTGCCAAGGGCTAAATGATAAGGAAAGACAAGAACTTTATAATCAGATACTGGTTAGAGCTAAAGAGGCGATTAAAGATACTCAAGAAATTAACCAAGCAAAAATGTTAAGCAGAGCTGCAGTTGTGATAGAGGAAATAATAGGCAAAGAGTCAATCGAGTTGTCTAATCCATTTCGAAACGTAAATATAGTCACTTATACTCCTGAAGGTAGTGTAAATTATCTATTTAGTACAGGTGACTCCTCAGAATTATATGATGTGAGAGAAGATAGGGAAAAAGCACTGTATCAAGCAATAAAGTCAAATGATTTAGAGATACTTAAACATTTGTTTAAGATACTTGTTCCAGAAAGCATTTTTTTAGAACGTCTAATAGAATTAGAAATATCAATTTATGGGAAATGCACAAACAAAATAAGGGATATAGGAGCTGATGATATCAGAAGGATAGACCTTAAATACTTGAAAGAGCTAGAAATATTATTGCAAAAGTTTTATGAAGAGTTAAAACCGAATCTTACAAAAGACATGGAAAATTATCTTCAGAAGAAGTTAATATTTTATCATTTTGTGTGTGAAGCAAGAGTTAGTGAAAAAACTACAATTGACCTGATAAAGCTATTTGTGGCTCAAAGTGAAATAAATTATCAAATAGATTTGTTGCTACTTTCTTTGATAGCAGAGGATATGGAAGAGTTACGTGAAGAAATTAATAATATGATAGACCTATTAGGAAAATATAGAAAATTCGAAGAGCTAGAATATAAGGTTAGAAGATTAAAGTTAGAACTCGCAAGTGGAAAAGCAGACAAAGAAAGCTTAGAAAGATGGGAAAATGAGATGAGAGAAATAGAAGAAAAATATATCAAAGTAACTGACTTAGCTAGTGAATTGGTAAAGCAATTGCAGCAAATATTAAACTAGTATGTTGAGCTTTAGTATACAGTTAGGAAAAAAAATAAAACGCTTTAGGTTACTCCGTGGACTTAATCAAACTCAGCTTGGAGAAAAAGTGGGTGTTACATACACACAAATACAGAGATATGAAAATGGCTCAAACCAGGTTTTGATTAGTAGATTATGTGAGTTGGCGAAAGCTTTATCAGTTGATATCCTAAGTTTCTTTACTGATGTGCATATAGAGCCGACAGATTCATGGGATGAAGAGAGTGAAGATGTATTAAAAGAATATAGCAAAATAAAAAGTAAAAAATCACGTGATTTTGTTTATTCATTAACCAAGTTTTTGTCCCAGTTTTCATAATTTCTCATAGCAACTTGCACAAAATTATTTTAACATTTTAACTTTGAAATTGAATGAGCACTGACAATTCACAACCCTCTTCCGTTGATATACAAGTGGGGAAAAAAATAAGGGAACGAAGGATAATTTGTGGTTTAAGCCAAGCAGACTTAGCGAAAAAAGCTGGCATTTCACAACAACAGGTACAAAAATATGAGACTGGGGTAACTCGTATTGTAGTTGATAAATTGCACAAATTAGCAGAAGCTTTATTAGTTGATATATCATATTTCTTAACAAATATTTCTGAAAATGCAGCAGAGCTACACTGTGAAAAAAAGACGTTTGATTATGATAATAGCAACGTAGATGGTGAAGAAATGTTAAAATTCGTGAAAGAATATAGAAAGATTACAGATGAGGAGTCACGAAGTGTTATCCATTCGCTAATAAAGCATATTCTTTCAGTTGAGCAGCAGAAAATAGATGAATAATTTTCAACTGAAAGGATACTGTGCATCAGTGAGTTGTTCGGGAGTGGGAGTGTTAAATACGCATCAAGTTAAGAAAAATTAGGAATAAGGTTGATAAAATAGAGTTAACTATTTAAGAATTTTTATAAAAAACTTATTATGATCTGGTAATAATCATCTCTACAAACAATATATATAGTACATTCCCTAAACATCTTCTCCTTTATCCAAATTCTTCTTAATTATTTTTCCTATATCGATGGTTTCCTTGCATATCTCTAATGAATCCTTTCTTATTAATGATTTATCTCTCTTTTTTATTTCATTTAAACTTACAACTTTTCCTTTTAGCTTCATTAAGGTGGCTCTTTCCAAGACATCTAGCGCTCTTTTACCCATATCATTTATTTTGTCAGACACTTGGTTATCTATAAATTTACCCCCTTTCTTCCGCAGTAAATTTTCTATCTTTACTTTTCTTCTCGCGTAGTAGAGGGGACTCTCACCAAGTATATTAACGCATTAATATCTGCTCCTGCTTTTATCAGCACTTTTACCACATCAATTGCACCAGCTAAGCAGGCAGAATGTAGCGGTGTCTCCTTATTATTGCAGGTTGCATTTACATTTGCTCCCTTTTCTATCAATATCTTTACCTTTTTTATTTTTTTTAATACCGCTGCATAGTGTAGTACCTTTTTTCCTCTATTATCCCCTATGTTTATATCAGCTCCTCTTTCTATTAACTCCTTTACCTTCTCTGCACTTCCATATCTCACTGCTAAATACAATATTGTTTCTCCATCTTTATTTTTTTCATTTATACCCTCATATAATTTACTTTCTATTTCTTTTAGCTTTTCTTTATACACATCTCTTGGGTTTACGTTCTTATAATCTTTTCCTATTTCACTTAGTTCTTTTCTTTCTTGGTTATTAAGCTTTTCTATTATTTCTCTCTTCTTTTCCATTTCAGCATAAGATATAGGTTTCATGCCATATTCATTTATTGCATCAACATTTGCTCCTGCTTGTATAAGCATCTCTACTACTCTTTCGTCGCTTCCCATGCATGCATAATGCAATGCCGTATGCCCATTTTCATCAGCCAGATTTATGTCACTTCCTACCTGTATCAGCGTTTTTATGCTTTCTATATCTTGTACTCCTTCATGTAATGGAGTTCTTTGTGTATTATTCTGCGCATTTATCGCTGCTCCCGCATTAATTAACTCTTTTATTTTACCTTTTATATTTCCTCTGGAACCTGACCTAGCTACATGATGTAGTGGCGCAGATTCGTTATTATCTCTTGCATTAACATCCGCTCCCGCCTTTATTATCTCTTTTACACTTTTTCTCCTTCCTCGATATGAAGCCTTATACAATGGTGTTTCCCCTTTGCTGTTTTTAATATTAACATCTGCTCCTTTTTCTATTAGTAATTTTACTATTTTTGCACTAGAAAATACTGCTGCAAAATGCAGTGTTGTATTACCATCTTCATCTTTTTCATTAATCCCATGAAATGAGTTTTGTTGCAGTTTCTGCAGTTCTTTTTCTAATTTACGCATAATTACCCTCCAAAATCAAGCTTCTTTTGTATTAAACTTTGTAGTGATAGTGGAGATCAGCTATTTTGTTTAACAACTGTTTAAGTAATTTTTTGAGATGAACTGTTGTTTTCTTAATCATAAACCCTCTATACAATTACACTATATCTAAATATACGGCGGCAAATGCTAATGAACTATTAACATATATGCGCATATCGATCTATATTATATAATAATAACTAATATAGCAAGTATATCGTATAGAAACAATTACAACAGAAAAAGGTAGGAAAATAAAAAACCCAAATGTCCAGTTACAGTATTAAGGAATGATAAACAGGAAATTGAGATTAAGCCGGCTAATCTAGGAGATGCAAGAAAAAGGTTAGTGAAACAACTGCTACAAACGAATAATGCTTGAGTTATTTACACAATATTCGCGCTAAAGAGCATTTTCCTCTTGCAGTTTTTGTATTTCATCGGCAGATAGGCCTGTGGATTGGGATATGGTATCGATTGGTACACAAGCTATAAGGAGATTTTTTGCAACTGCTATTTTAGCTTTCATCTCGCCTTTTTCTTCGCCGATTTGGATGCCCCGTTCTTCGCCGATTTGGATGCCTTCATTAAATTTTTCTTTAAGTGTAGAAAGGTGATCGTCAGTACGTTTCTTAGCTTGATCATAAGCAAAACGTTCTTCTTTAGTCCAATTGAATTGATTTAACTCACTATAAGCCCTACCTATGATTATGTCACTACCAATTATTTTCTTTAAATCCTCTTCGCTCGTTTCTTCAGCATATTTAAAAAAATAAATCCATTTTTCAACTATATTTACTAATTGATTTTCCTTATTCTTTTTAAATTTTGGCAACTCTATAAAAGTAAAACTAAAGTCTTTGAGATTGTGTTGATAAGTCATTTTGTCTAGCGTTACGTGATCAGATTTATAAGCTAGCTTACCAGGGAATAAGATGAAATCACAAATGGCAATAAAGATAACTTCTTTGAGATTATGGTATTCATCTCCCTTATGAGCTTGACTTAAATAGGCTTTAGCAGCATAATATTGAGCACGTTTTTCAAAGCCAGTAGTTTTAGCGACTTGCATTTCGCAGATAAATTGAATACCTGTAGAGTCAGTACAGAGGACATCAACAATGCTCTGTTTTTGAGAAGCAATAACTGGGTCTTGAATAGGGCTTGAAAAGGAAACATCTGTAATCTGATTGACACCAGTAAGATTTAGTATGTCATTAAGAAAGTGGATAAGTATGTCTTTGTTGCTTGTAGAGCCAAAGACGCGGCGGAAGGCAATGTCATTTTTAGGATCCAAAAATTTAGAAATAGCCATAACCAAGATATCTGAAAAACCATTAATAATGATACACTATTAATTCAAAATATTCAATAGTTAAAAATGCATACAAGGCTAGAAAAGTAGATCTCCATCACATTTGCAAAACCACTTATATAGTATAAACTGTAATATAGTAAAATGAGAATATGAATGGCAATCATCCTATTAGATACAAAGACTATAAATCGCATAGCAGCAGGAGAAGTAATAGAAAGGCCTGCAAGTGTGGTAAAAGAATTGGTAGAAAATGCAATTGATGCTCAAAGTGAAAAAATAGAGATAAAAATCGAAGCTGATGGGCGTAATTTCATTACTATTGTTGATGATGGTATTGGAATCAAAAAAGAAGAAATAGAGCTAGCATTTATGCGTCATGCAACGTCCAAATTGAGTAGTGATGATGACTTAATCGAGATAAAACACCTAGGTTTTAGAGGAGAGGCATTACCGTCAATTGCAGCAGTGAGTAGAATAAAATTATCGTCTAAAGCAAAAGGAGCCGAGGAAGCATGGTCAGTATACTACTAAGGTGGAGAAAGAGTAGAAAACTTAGCTCCATATTTGCTTGTAAGAGGTACAGAAATTGAAGTCCGTGACCTATTTTTTGCAACTCCCAATAGATTAAAGTTTCTGAAGTCTGAGCGTGCTGAAACTCAGCATGTTGTTGATATTATTAATAACTTAGCAATAATTAACAACGATATTGGGTTTACTCTAATATCAGAAAATAAAAAGCTTTTGGAGTATGCTAAACAGCCTTCTCTATTTAGTAGATTATGTTAAGTAGAAAAGGAATTTAAAGATAATTCTCTTGAAGTATGTGAGGAAGAAAAAAGCATCAAACTTACAGGTCATATCTGTAAACCAACTATAAATAGAGGTAAATCTGATATGATCTATACTTTTGTTAATAAAAAGCCAATAAAAGACAGCTTACTCATAGGTGCAATGAAGTATGCATACCATGATTTAATACCAGCTAATAGATATCCACTAGTAGTATTGCATCTAGAAATACCATATGATCAAGTAGATGTGAATGTACATCCAAATAAAACAGAAGTAAGGTTTCAGGATAAGAAACGCATATATGAAATAGTAACAAGAGGGATAATTAAAGCATTGTCAGCTATAATAAGAGGTGAAAAGCCAGTATCTGATTTACTGGAGGAGGGATTGATATTAAAAGGTGAGCCTGTTATTGATAAAAAAGGCACAGAAAATGAAAGAGAATTCTATGAGAAAAGGCCAAGTAACTTTGAAGGTTTATTAATGAAAGAATTTATAGCTCCAGCTTCTTTAACAAGAGAATCTTTTTCAAACAGTACAGCTATAGTCCTGGAACGAGAACAGGCAGAGAATACATAGAGTTGATAGAGAATTATCCGTTAGGGCAGGCATGTTTTCAGGTCTATAATACTTATATTATTGCTGAAGCAAAAGATAAGCTGATTGTAGTGGATCAACATGCAGCGCACGAAAGGCTTATATATGAGAGTTTAAAGAAAAAGTCAGAGATAAAAAGGCAAGCATTGCTAATATCGGAAGTAGTGGAAGTTAAGAATCAAGAGGGAATGGAAATGGTAGAAAAATATAGAGATAGGTTGTTTGAAATTGGTTTTAAAATTTAAATTAGTGCAGAAAATGATAAGGTAATAGCGAAAGAAATACCTGCAATATTAGTTGATGTAAATGTAAAAGAAATGTTGCTAGATATAATTGGTAGGTTATTGGAAATAGAAGACACGCTACCTATAGAAGATAGAATAAACAAAATCTTGGCTACAGTAGCTTGCTATGGATCAATTAGAGCTGGAAGAGAAATGAAAATAGAAGAAATGAATGAGCTACTAAGACAAATGGAAAAGACACCATACTCTGGTCAGTGCAATCATGGATGTCCTACTTATGTAGAAATGAAATTGAGTGACATTGAGAAGTGGTTTGAAAGAAGGTAATGCAAAATATTCAATAGCTTAGAATACATATTTCTTTTTGGTTGTAATTCTCTTGAAAGTAGTAGTGATACATCTAATTTAGAGTATTAATAGTGTTAGGTTTTAGGAGGACTGTCTCATATGAGCTTATAACGCCGTTTTGGACTCGGCTGGTCATTTTGATCTTTTTTATAGATGCCTCTGTAGATACCTCTAAAACGTTAATATGGGGATCTAATTATTTTCTGTTGCACAATGGAATATGAGAGGTGGCTTCCTAGTGAAAACACGAGCCTATAAGCTCAAATACGGTTATCTAACACTGAGAGAATAGGTTTGCTAACCCCTTACATTTTATATGATAAAAAACTCAAAAATAACTATCAACATTTTTAGTGGCATGCTCTATAATTAAAATATAGCTTAATTAGTATGGACAAAAAGAAAGTTATAATATACACAGATGGAGCATGTTTCGGAAATTCTGGCCCCGGCGGTTGGGCAGCTATGCTTATGTATAGTAGCGATGTATCAAGTAAGAAAAGTATTTCTGGTGGTGAACGATACACTACTAATAATAGGATGGAGTCAAAGGCAGCAATTAATGGGTTAAAAGAGCTGAAAACTCCCTGCAAGGTTACTTTACACACTGACAGTTTATATATTAAACATGGAATAACTATCTGGATTAAAAAATGGAAAATAAATGGTTGGAAGACAGCTGATAAAAAGCCAGTAAAAAACGTGGAGTTGTGGGAAGAGTTATATACCGCTACTTTTCAGCATGATATCGACTGGAGATGGGTTAAAGCGCATAATGGCGATAAGTATAATGAGGAAGCTGATGCTCTAGCAAGACGGGAAATCAAAAAACTAAAAGCAGGAAGTGATGAGTTAGTAGGAGAGAAAACTAGAATATTAAAGCCTAGAAATTTTCAACAATATAATAAAAGAAGGGATATTAGCTCTGCAAGAAAAGAAACAAAGAAATTTAAGCATCAGAACTTTCAACAGCTACCAAAAAAGAAAAAGCCACAAAAACCTAAACCAGCTTGATCTTCAGTTATCTGGTTTCTCTAGAATATTGCTGTAGCCAAATAGATCTGTTACATATTAAAGACAAGAAATCTCTTTTACTACTTCTTTACCCTTTATGGTAATTATCACCTTATAGTCTAATCTCACTAGAAAAATCAAAAGCCTACCTAATGATAAATTTTTAGCCTTTAACATTTTAATGTTATAAATATCTGTGGTAGCTGCCTGTAGAGCATGAGCGGCTTTTTTACTACTCCATTGGTTGTTATCTATTGCTTTACTTATCATTTGTACCAATGCTTCTTTTGTGTTAGCGTCAGCAACATTTAATATTTTCATTCATATGATTCTTATGCCAAAATTAATATTAAATTAGCAGAAATTTTATATCAATCCACCATAATTAATTAGATAGAATTTTGCACCACTCGCCCTCACTTAGTATCTTTACTCCAAGGTTAAGTGCTTTCTTATATTTTGACCCGGGGTTTTGACCTACTACTAAAAAGTAGATTTTACTCGATACACTAGACGAAACATGTGCTCCAAGAGATTCAGCCTTTGCCTTTGCTTCATTCCTGCTCATATTTAATAACTCCCCGGTAAATACGATGGTTTTGTTATTCAGAATAGCGTTGTTATTAGAAGTAGCAGTAGATAAAATTTGCAAATGAGACACTAGGTTGTTTAACATTTCAACATTACATTCTTCAGCAAAAAATGATCTTAATGATTCTACTATTTTTTCTCCCACCCTATTGGTATTTACTAACTCAGAAAAGGCTTTGCTACTAGTTGATAACTGAAGCATAGATTTGTACCAATTGTCAAAGGACCTGTAGTGATGTGCAAGTAATTTGGCAACATACTCACCTATAAACCTAATTCCCAATGAACATATAAATCTATCAAGGCTGATTGTCCTTCTAATATTGATTGAACTCAACAAGTTTGCTATCGATTTTTGTTCCCATCCATTATATGCTTCCAAGTCAAATTCTTTTAATTTTTCTTCTAGCGTGAAGATATCTGGAACTTGCTGAATTAGGCCAATATTATAGAAAAACTCGATCTGCTTATCGGCGAGGCCAACTATGTCAAAAGCTTCCTGGGAAATAAAATATTTTAACTTCTCAATTGCCTGAGCTTTGCAGGTAAATTCATTTGTGCACCTCACAGCAGCTTCATCCTCAACTTTGTGTACCGCACCACTACCGCATTCTGGGCAAACTTTAGGAAATTCAAACTCAGGTGCATCTAAAGAACGGAAGCTTTTATCAACTTCAGCAATATAAGGTATTACGTCACCCGCTCTAATGACAGTTACAATGTCTCCCTCTCTTATATCCTTGCGTTTTATTTTATCATAGTTGTGCAGGCTTGCCCTACTAACCAAAACGCCTTCTATGTTTATTGGTTCGAGTTCTGCTATTGGCGTTAAAACTACCGTACGACCGACTTGAATAACTATTTTTTTGAGTTTAGTTTTTCCACAAGCTGCAGGAAATTTATAAGCTATTGCCCATCGAGGAGCCGTATTAGTATTGCCTAACCTGTTGTGCAGCTCTAGGCTGTTTAGTTTGAGTACCACTCCATCAATTTCATACCCCAGACTACAGCGACAATCATATATCTTATCATAGAACTCCAGAATTTCATCTGGGCTTTTTGCCAAAAATCTATGTTGATTAACACAAAAACCAAGTTTTTCAAGCTTATCTAGCACCTCATATTGGGTTTTTTCCTTTCCACCTAGTAAGCAAGAAGTCATTATTTTCATTCAACTTAAGAAAATCACTGTTGCTGATATATACTTCTCCTCTCACTTCCAATCTGCCTTTAACACCATGTAAAATCTTTGGAAAACCTTTTATAGTTGCCATATTGCGAGTAATATCCTCGCCTTCATAGCCATTTCCACGGGTTGCTGCCTTGATCAATTTTCCATTCTCATATATAGCAGAGAACGATAATCCGTCAATTTTCAATTCACATACAATTTCTAATTCATGAGTATTCAGAAGCTTTTTTACCTTGGCCAAAAACTTTTCCAAGTCGTTCTGATCATAGGCATTATCTAAAGACAGCATTGGACTGAAGTGCGTTACCTTATTAAATTTACCGTCAGGCTCAGCACCTACTTGAACTTCCTCTCCTGTTTCAATTGCTTTGCGCTTCAGTTCATCATACTCCGCATCTGTATACTCCGCATCTGTTATTTCAGGCTGATTTTCCTGATAATATAACACGTTATGATGCTTGATTTTTTGCATTAGATCTCGATTTGTCATATACACCCCACATTAATTCACATTTAGATTAGTAGTTTTTCTCGCTACAATTTCCACTTCGTAGTTCAACATAGATACAAGCTTGAGAACTTTTTCTAAGCTGAACTCTCTGATTTTCAAGTTTACAATCAAGGATACCTTTGACTGGGTAAGTTCCAGCGCATTCGCAGCGTCTTTTTGTGTCCAACCGTTTTCCTCAATTATACTTTTTATAAGATTTAACAACTCCGTTTTAACATTATTGCCATTTGCTATAATCTTCTTTGTCATAATTTATACCTCTCTATTTAAATTTAGCTCCATAATTCAGCAACAGTTGCATAATTTCTTTGTTGTGATTTGTAGTTGCAATATCAAGAGCGGTTAGTGCTGTTTTGCCATCCTTACAATAGAATTTAAATGAACGTTTGCTTGTCTTTGTAACAGTAGTTCCGTAATCTTTATATTTTGTCCCATAGTTGAGATGTGCAGAGGGGTACAATCGCGAACACAAGTTGAATTAACGTCTGCACCGTTTTGTAAAAGAATTTCCACAGTTCTTTCGTTATCAGAAGAAACAGCTATATGTAGGGGAGTATCGCATTTTTTATTTATAGTATTAACATGTCCTCCATGCCGTATAAGCATTTTCACAATTTCATCGTAGTGACCTTCGGCAGCTAAATGTAATGGTATATTGCCTTTAAGATCTTCACAATTTACATTTACTTTATTTTTAACAAGTGCTTGAAGTATGTCTGCAAAGCCATTTTTAGCAGAATAATGTAATGGTGTGCTGCCATTGATGTTTTTAATGTTAATGCTAGCACCACTGCTGATCAGAATTTCTAAGATTCCTTTATGACTATGTCTAGCAGCAAAGTGAACAGCCGTATTGAGTTTTCTATCCTGCGCATTAACTTCTACATTATTTTCTATGAGAAATTGAATGATCTTTTTGTATCCATATTTAGCAGCAAAATGTAAGGACCATACACCAAACACGCTCTGAGTAAATAAGTGTAGAAAAGCTTTAAACCTTCTACATCTATGAAATCTACTAGCTACTAAATCCAAAGATTTTTCGATATCCATATTAACCCCCACTATTAAAGTCTGTAATTTGTTGCTAGCGCCCTAGGACGTTAGAACTCTGACTATAAATGGGCTTGGAAGTTCTAGATAAATTAAGGATTTTCTGTTATTAAAATAACTAAGTCCTTCTTTTTCAAATTTACTTAGGTAGAACAAGGCATTTTGAGGGGAAGGCACTTCAGCTTTTTTACCTTCAAGTCTTTTGTTTTTAGGTTTTACCTTATCAAACCCCCTCAAAAAAGTATTTATTGTATTCTTTATAGCGGTTTTAAAATCTTCACGTTGTAAACCTTTTGGACCTACTATAGCTCTGAAAATTCCTTTGAACAATCTACGGCGATCAAAAATGGACTGAATTTTTCACCATGTAAGACTGTAATTTTTTTACTTATCATAGTAACCCTCCAAAAATTTGGCCTCTTCAACAACAGATAAAAATGATATATTTACTTGTTGTTATTTTTAATATATTCTAATTTTACACGAAATACAAGCTATTTTTACAATTAGCAATTGTGCATTAATTAAATATTAAGGCATATGAAGATATTATAGTATATATATAATATATTAAAGCTAAGATGATGTTTAACACTGATGTGACTTACCTGCTATTTAGCAAAACTTATCTATTGCCTTGAGTCAAGTGTAAGAATTTAATAGAGCGATTCTACCTATTTGTAATCAGACAAAACAAATCAATTAGCTAATAAGAAAATTATTGTGGAAATTGATGGTTGGAATTTTTGCAGCTAATGCAGGAAATATAGATGAAACAACTAGCTATCTCATTATAAAGATTTAGTTTTTAAAATGTGCCTATATCCTATTGAATTATGTTTTTTTATAAAAGGTAAAAGCTAGATGATATCTTTAACTTGCTTCTTCAAGTCTCTATAAAAATTTTCATGCGAAGCAAAAGCAAGTAGAGTTATTTCGCTATCTTGTTCATTGTAAGGATAAGCGAGTAAATTAAGTTGATTGAAAATGAAGAACTTGTATACATAAACACCTGCTAGGTCGCCCAATTTAGGCTCACAACATATGGATTGTTTTGGATTTGCGTAATAGCCTCTTTAAGTTTAGGTAATTGATTACTATACAATTTTTTCATCGACCGCTTAAAAGTATTAGTGACAAGAGTTTTCACAGTCACACAGGTTTGTATTCTTCAACATTGCTTGCTTTAATATCTTCAAGACCTAATAAAATTTCTTTAACTATACTGTAGCTTAATTCAGGATTTTCTTAAACAACTTTACCAACCTTAGCCCAATATTCAATTTGCTGTTGCACAGAGCGACTCTGTAAAGTAGAGTGAGTCTTGCTGACTTAATTAACTCTTCATTGAGATTTACTGCAATACTCATATATAAATCCTTATCCTAAATTAGCCTTATTATACCATATATTAAAAACTTTTGCAATTAAAAAAGCAATTCTTATGGTAACGACACTGCTAAATCCAAAAAACGTATAATAACAAACTTTATCAATTTGGATGAAGCTCACTATTTGGAGAAAAAACATATACAGAATTTATCGATTGTTTCTTGATTACATTCAATCATCGTTTGTGCTTCTTGCTTAAGATCTTTAATGTTCTTATGAGTAACATTATCCATTTCTATTGATGCCACAGTAAGTTGAGATTAAATTCTTATGTATTTATCACCAATAACTTGTTCTAGCTGATAATCAACGCAGTCAAGCCCTGAAGCAAACATAACACTTATTAATGGTTTTACCCATCCTATCTTTCCTAATCTCTTTGAGTTATTTATTCTACTAATTTATCTTCCTGTTCCAATAGATAGAAGAACTATATCATCATTAGGAAAGAGTTTCTTGCTGTTTGCATATGCGCAGGCGGCTGGATTATTGGCAAATACGCCTCCATCCACTAAAACCCTTTCAGTGTCATTGATTTTCAGATATTTAGGTGCAAAATATGTTGGTGCTGCAGTTGTGGCTCTTAGTGCATCTGTTAGCTTAATAAAATTTCTATCCTCCTTCCAGATCTTGAAAAAGAAAGGGCAGTTGTTGTGAATGTCATAACTTGTATCTTGTAAAAAGCATCTAATGTTTTAAGCTTAAGCATTAGGTAGAGAAGGGAAGAACTCTGAGTCGTAATTTAGATGTAAAATCTGTTAACAAGATAAGAGTTCCCTTCTCAAAAGTATAGGCTGGACGGTATCTTAGAAAGACCTCAATGGTTCTAATTCTGTATTCACAAGGTAAGCCTTACTTTTCATTTTAAATAGTAACGTATGGAGTTATATATGATAACAACTTTCTTGGTATAGATGTTTCAAAAGAACGCTTTGATGTTTTTCTTTCGTTTATAAGTAAAAAAGGAAACGTGAAGCTAGGAAAAGGAAATTTAAAATGATGATACTGGATTTCAAGGTCTGCTGGACTTTCTACAAAAACATAACGTAGAAGAAGTAAAAGCTTTCATGGAATACACTGGTTGTTATAGTGAAGCTTTGGCTGAATTCCTTTACAACGCCGGATATTTTGTTAGTGTTGTAAACCCAGCTCTCATAAGTTTTTATGCAAAAAGTAAGCTTGCACGGCAAAAGAATGACTAGTCTGATGCAGAGATTATTGCAGATTATTGTCAAAGACAGGAACCTTCTCATTGGGCACCACCTCCTCCTGAAAAGAGAAAATTAAAACATCTTTATCGTTGTTCAGATGCGTCAAAAGATAAATTAACATTAGTAAATAATCATTTGGAAAAGAAAGAGAGACTGCCTGAAGAAGTTGTAAATGTTTGGGAAAACCTAGCAATGACCATAGAACAATCAATAGAAACAATAAAAAACTCCACGCGTGAACTATTAGAACAACACAAAGAATTGTTGGAAGATTTTTAATTCCTATTGACTATTCCAGGAATAGGAGAGGAATCAGCAATAGCTATTTTAGCTGAAATTCCTGATATAAAAGCCTTTATAAATGCTAGACAATTAGCAGCATATTCAGGAACTATACCAAAAAATATTACATCAGGTTCATCTGTATATGCCAAGCCTGGGCTAAGTAAATCAGGTTCACGGACATTGCGTAAGGCTCTTTATTTTCCTGCTATAGTAGCTAAAAATCACAACCCTATTATTAAGACTTACTGCGAAAGGTTGAAGGAAAAAGGCAAGCATAATATAGCCGTTGTGGGAGCTGCAATGCGTAAATTACTCAATATAGTTTTTGGTGTTTTAAGTTCAAGGAAGGCTTTTAATCCAGATCATATAAAGAACTATAGAGTTAGGAGGTTTACTGAAGCTTAAAAGGAAACGTCCAAAAATGCGAGTTCTAGATTAAAAGGTTAAAGTTTATGATACTACTGTACAGAATTTATCTATTGCTTTTTGATTACATTCAATCATCATTTGTGCTTCTTTTTTAAACACTTGATATTTTCGTATGTTGTATTGTCATCTCCGTTGATGCTATTTTTAGCTGCGATTGAATTCTGATATAGCTATTGTTAATAATCTGGTCTAGCTGATAATTTACACAATCTAGTCCAGAGGCAAACATTACGTTTATCAATGGCTTAATCCAGGATATTTTGCCAAATCTTTTCAATCTGAGGTATTTAATGGAATGAGATGATCTGCCAGTACCGTTTGGTTGACTTTTAAATATTTAGGTGCAAAGTAAGTAGGTGCTGCAGTTTCTGCTCTTAATACGTCCCTTAATTTAATAAAATTTCTATCCTCTTTCCAACCTTTGAAGAAAAATGGGCAGTTATTGTGAATATCGTAACTCGTAATCAACACATTGCTTAAAGTGTTTTTAAGGATATCATCGCCAAAATATTTATGAAGTACATACTCAATATTTTCACTGGGGTATTGTGCACCGTTAATCCAAGAAAATATTGATCTTCTTAGAAATGAAGACTTAAAAATATAAGGTCCGTACTCCTGATAAAGATTAACCACGTCATCAGCTGAATATTGTAGCTTTCCTTTGCTATCTTTTTTACATAGTCCTGCTACAATAGTACCACCAGTTGAAGTACCCACCAATAAATCAAAAATTTGAGAAATAGGTTTACCCGTTTTTTTTCTCTATTCTGGATAATATCATTGCTGGAATAATTCCTCTTATTCCACCACCATCAATTGAGAGAATATATTTTGTCATTTGTACTAAACTTTAGATGTTCTTGAGTATCTTTATTACTTGGTTACTCAAAATTGCTGCTTGTTTTATAAGAGATAGATTCGCTGAACGTATAACTGATGCACTGCCTCTCACATTGACTTTAACAGAGTTGCTTAGTAACTTTGTAAAACAATTCTCATAAAATAAGAAGGCACAGTAAAAAATCAGTGTAACTGTTTATAAGTACGCCACACAAACTGAAAGTACTTATACACAATTACACTGATTTATAGAAGGTATCAGCCTAAATTAAAACTTTTTGTTACTTTTTATTTTTTTTAGCTAAATAATTTGTTGACAATAAAGACGGTATCTCTCGCAGAACCTGTTCATGATGAGAAAATTTTAGGAGAATTGCACGCAAAATACTCGAATGTATTTGAGGAGCACAGTCAAGATACTTCACAAAACCATGCTACTAATGAATCTTATGCAGAACCATCACCTCAAAAAGACAATAAACCTCTCTCAGAACCTGTTCACGATGATAAGTTTTTAGGAGAATCGCACACAGAATACTCGAATGTATTTGAGGAGCACAGTCAAGATACTACACAAAACCATGCTACTAATAAATCTTATGCAGAACCATCACCTCAAAAAGACAATAAATCTCTCGCAGAACCTGTTCACGATGAGAAGTTTTTAGGAGAATCGCATACAGAATACTCGAATGTATTTGAGGAGCACAGTTGCAGAACCATCACCTCAAAAAGACAATAGATCTCTCGCAGAACCTGTTCATGGTGAGAAATTTTTAGGAGAATCGCACGCAAAACACTCGAATGTATTTGAGAAGCACAATCAAGTTGCAACGACAAAATTGCCATCAGAAACTGAGTTATACAATAGGTCTAATATCAATACACAAAAGTACAATTATATCATTAATGGTGCGGTTGTAAGTTCGGTATTGTTTGCTTTAATAGGCGGAGTGATAGCTAAAGATGCTGCTATTGGAACAATCGCTGCAGCAGTTTTTGGTAGCGCAGCTGTTGGTGCTTCTTGGGAACTCTGGTTATTTGTTGTATTGCACAAGTTTGTGCGAAAGTAGTTACTAAGTTTGATGATGCAGATTTCACTCAGCATACTGGTAAGGAACCACTAGCTATTTTACAACATTAAGGTATGGGGGCTCCCACCTAACACTAAAGCCGTACTTTAGCAAAAGTATAGAAAACATTTACGAGGCAGAGGAGAACTGCTTCGTAAATAAAATTTACATTAGAAATTGAGCTTTAAAAGAGATTTAGTTATCCTATCACAACTGTACAAACATTTATTTTAGCAATCAGGGATGCCATCATTTTTGCATACCACTGGCCCTAAAAACGCAATGTTCGCACAGTTGTGAGCCTGACCATACCTATTGCGAAAGTGACCTACTATTAGCATAATTTTCTTGTTTGCAGTACCAAAACAGATAAATGGGTACGCCACCTGCGGTAAATAAGCTTGCGATTAATAGAGTATTAATGGAAGTTTCAGATATTATCCAACAGGAAAAAGCTATAGCTATACTTCCAATTAAAAATTTGAAATAGTTTTTTTCCTCTATAGTAATTTTGAAAAAAGCAAGGCTGCAAGCAAGGTATATAAATAAAAATGAGATCACAGAAAAGTCTATAATCGATGTTATTTGCTTAGCAAAATTGTTCCTCGATGTGAGGATCAATAAAATTGCACTACCTAGTGAGCTAGTTATTATGCCCCAGAAAGGAGAGTCATATTTATTTCTTTGAGTGAAAAATTGTGGCATGAACTTATCTTCTGCAAGCCCAAGAGCAACCTGTCCGCTAGCCAGTACCCAAGCATTTAAACTGCTAATACAAACAATAGAAGCTATCACAGAAATAATTAAATACCAGCTTCCAGGAAGGATCATTTTTATCATATCAACATATGGCGCTTTTGAGTTTATTAAATCATTGCCATTTATTAACCCCATAATTGAAAGGCTATTGATGAAATATATAACAGCAACACAAATCGTACCAAGCACTAGGGCTCTTGGTATAGTCTTGCTTGGATTATTAACTGAACCAGCAGGAGCTGTTGCTGACTCAAGCCCAACAAAACACCATAGAGTTAGGAGTGTAGATCGCGCAAGAATTTGAGATATGGTAAGATTTGATACTTCTTCACTTACGATAAAATTACTTCTCTCAAAAAAAAGCAATCCTACAATTGGTATAGCAAGCAATGCAGTGATTTTAATAATCATCAACACAAGCTCAACCGATCCAGCAGCTGTTACACCTCTTAAATTTATTAGCGTGATAATCACAAACAATAACAGTTCTAAAAATAGGCGTATATTTTGAATATCTGTACTAAATAGTGGAGTTAGGTAGCCAATGCTTGCAACAATTACTGCTGTTGTGCTGACCCATGAAATTACCCAATAAGTCCAACCGACAAAAAAAGCTGCAGTAGCGCCAAAAGCATGTTTTACATAGACATGTGGACCACCAGTTTCTGGGAATTTTGCACAAAGTAGAGCAAAAACTAGAGAAAGTGATATAGCGCCTAATCCTGAGATTACCCAACTGACAAGACTATACACACCATATGGCGCAAGGCTAACTGGAAGCATGAAAATTCCAGAGCCAATCTGACTACTAATAACTAAAGCAAAAACAGCTAAAAAACCTATCCTACTTGACACAATGAATTGTTAATTTTTATCTAAATTAACAATATAACTCTAACTAAAAAATTCAACCAATTTTTTAAAAGAACTTGCTTTTCTTTCGAATTTATGCCATAAGTAGAATGATTAATAAATCATTAAGTGAGGGGCTATAAAAAATGTTAAGACAATTTCTAGTTATTTGTGGTTGTATCCTGTTATTCGTTTTTGTTTTTGCAGCGATGGTTTTATTTGGATTTTTATTTAATCTGCTAATTGATAAGCTTGATGCGTTTTTTCTTGCTAAAACTTCAAGCAAGGTACTGGCTTTCTTAGGAACTTGTACAGTTTTAATTGCTGCTGTTTTTCTAGCTTATGGAGTAAGTTCAGTATGTGCTTCTTTCACAGGAAAGATTATGAACAGTTACCAATCTTTCAAGAACGAAAATAGTGATACTAACACTTTTTCTGAGGTGTACAACGATCCAACAATAGGATTAAAAGATAAAGTTTTGTTTTTTTCCATATATTTAATATATGGTGTTCAGTTACCTTTCTTGTATTGTGCATCAAAAGTCTCTGAGCTTTATAGAATGATTTTAAGAGCTAGAGCAGCAAGTATCCATATATTTCTTCCGCTTGTAAATGCTATATTATTAATTCCAGTAGTTCTTCTTGAATTAATAAAATACCCACTAGTAAAACTCTTTTCACCTCTTGGATTGAACGTTCAACAGCTAAGCTTTTTATTTAATGTGAGTGGTATAGGAACCGGCAGTCAGAGTGTCCATACAGGTAGTTTCGAATATAGCGTCCTTCAATGCGCTATGTGGTTAAAGCAAAATTTTGGAGCTCAGCCAAATATATTGGACCATGAGCTTGCAGGTTACATAAATAACTCAGATGAGTTCAGTCGTGCACAAAGGGAACTATTACAACTATATCTTAATTTTAATGGTTCTAACAGAGCAACTTGGCGAGAGTCAAGGATTCAGTTAACTTTAACACAAGCTGCAAATCTAGTTTTAGCTGCTGCAAGACGTCAAAATTTGGATATTGAGTTACTAAAATGCATGTTGGTTATGCGTTTACAAGAAGGAAATGGTGCATGCAATCTTGGAATGTTCAATCGCATTATCTACTCACTGAGTTCCCTTGAAGCAAGGAATAATTTCACAGCTGAAGTAAACGATCAAGTGTATGGAAGAATGACGAGTATTACAGAGGAATTTATCAGAAATTGCAATAATAAAAAGATAAGAGCTTTAAAGGACAATTTTGATAATTTTTATTCTGAAAGTGATATGGATCTTCAAGCAAAAAACAGCGTAGAAAATTTGATAGAAGAGGCAAGGCAATTTGTTTTCAATACGTTATATGTAGATTATTATAATAGATATGGTCAAGAAGTTGGAAGAGGACCAATAAAACGAAAACTGAAGGAATTAATTACGAGTAATGATATAAAAGAGGCAGTAGCTTATGTCATAGAGAATATAGAAACTCCTGAAGAGCCTGCTACTTATTTTGAAAAGGTAAAAATTTTTTTTGGAGGTATTGCAAGATTTTCTGCGGCTTAGCTTCTGCAAAGTTATAAACTTTTTTGCTAACTTAAATAGCTCAGTAGATTAGGTAACTTTTAAAGTGTAAAAAAATGTTAAAACAATTTCTAGTTATTTGTGGTTATATCCTGCAATTTGTTTCTTTTGCTGTAGCGATAGCTTTACTTGACTACTTACTTGAGCTTTTACTTAATAAACTTGCTGCATTTTTTCTTGCTAAAACTTCAAGTGAAATGCTGGCTGTCCTCGGAACGATTGCAGTTTCAGTTACTGCTTTTTTTCTAGCTTATGGAATAAGTGTATTATGTACTTCTTTTACAGAAAAGGTTATGAATAGCTACCAGTCTTTTAAGAACGAAAATAGTTATACTAACATTTTTTCTGAAGTGTACAATGACCCAACAATAGGATTAAAAGATAAAGTTTTGTTTTTTTCCATATATTTAATATATGGTGTTCAGTTACCTTTCTTGTATTGTGCATCAAAAGTCTCTGAGCTTTATAGAATGATTTTGGGAGCTAGAGCAGCAGGTATCCATATATTTCTTCCACTTATAAACGCTATATTATTAATTCCAGTAGTCCTTCTTGAATTAATAAAATACCCACTAGTAAAACTTTTTTCACCCCTTGGATTGAACGTTCACCAGCTAAGCTTTTTATTCAATGTGAGTGACGTAGGAGCCGGCGATCAGAGTGTTCATACAAGTAGCTTTGAGCGCAGTGTTATCAAGTGTGCTAAAGAACTAAAAGATAAACATGGAGTTCCATCAAACGAGTTGGATGAGGAATTTAAGAACTACATAAGTAGCTTAACAAATCAGCAAAAAGAGATGATAGCGCCTTATTTAAGATTAGACGGTTACGAAACGGGATCATGGGTAAATTGGCAAGATTCTCAAACTGATTTAACGTTGACGCAAGCAGTCAATTTAGTTTTAACAGCAGCTAGACAGAACGATACAGATGTCGAGCTATTAAAATCTATATTATTAGTTCGTTTTGAAGAAAGTAACCGTCAATGCGGTCCTGGAATGCTCAATCGTATTATCTATGCATTAAGAGGCCTTGAAGCAAAAAATAACTTTGAAGCTCAGTTAGAGCCTAACCTGATAGGGGAATTATCTCGTGACATTACTAAAAGGTTTTTTGAAAAGTATGTAAATAAGCATTACTATAAAATCAAAACACTAAAAGAAAATTTTGACAACTTATATTTATCTGGTTCTGTAGTAGATTTAAGCAATACAAGTGATGAGGTAAGAAATAATATTTCTTGCATAAGAGAAAAGATAAAAGAATTCGTGTTTAAAGAGATTTACATAAAATTTTATGATGATTATGGTCAGCATATTCAGAGAGGTTGCATGAAAGAAAAGTTAAGAGAGTTAATAACAGATGTATTTATAGATTCAATCATATATGCTGTAACAGATGATATAGAAATTCCTGAAGAGCCTGCTACTTATTTTGAAAGGGTAAAAACTTTTTTTGGAGGTATTGCAAGATTTTTCTGCGGCTTAGCTTCTGCAAAGTTATAAACTTTTTTGCTAATTTGCTAACTTAAATAGCCCAGTAGGTCAGGTAACTATAGTCTAGCATCAAAGGGTGAATGCTATGATCATTAATTTGAAAATTGCTTTCATAATCATTTATTACAATACTTAGTTCTTCAGGGTTGAGTTCTGTAGTAGATCCATGATGATTATTGATATAATAAAACTTTTCATTTTCAAAAAAGCCAATTTCATCAATTAAAGCTCCTACCTTTTCATTCTTTTGAACTTCATAGACATCAGCCCCGTAATGTTCGGAGAATTGTCCATCATTGCCATCTTTTCTTATAGCAAATTGTGGTGCATATGTATGGAAATAATATTCACTTACATCAATATCCGCTGAACCTTTGACACATTTTGGATTAATTAATTTATATTCTTCAGGCAGATTCTGATATTCTCTATCATATTTTTTATAATCGAAAAGCAAATTTCCCAAATGATTACATAAAGCCAATCTATAATCGCTAAGACCATTTTCAACAACTGTCAGAAAATGAAAATCTTTTGGAATATGCAAGTTATGGGCTGTTATGTGATTGCGTATATATAATTCGTCATTTCTAAAGAAAAATCCTAATTGTGAAAAAGCTGCAACTACAACCTCTTTTCCTTGTACTTCACATGTAATTTTTGCTTCTTGCTTACTTCCGGAGTAAGAGTCTCCGGCTACTAGCTTAAATATAGGTTCTGCTTTTACATTTCTTTCTGATCTATATTCCAGAATTAAGTCACTTGCTTCACTTTCTAAACTATTCGAAGATTCTTTGCTTTTTCGTCCATGCTGGCCTTGGGGACCACGTGGACCTCTTTCACCCTCTGGACCTTGCGGACCTACTGGACCTTGCATACCATCTATTCCAGAATCACCTTCATCACCTTTTGGACCTTGTTCACCATCTTGACCTCTGTGTCCATGCTGGCCTTGAAAGCCACGAAGGCCTCTTTCACCTTCTGGGCCTACTGTACCTGGCATACCATCTTTTCCAGGATCACCTTCATCACCTTTTGGACCTTGTTCACCATCAACACCTCTGTGTACGTGTCTACCTTGGTATCCTCTTGGACCCACTGGACCTATTGCATTTCCCGGATCTTTTCTCAGCTCTGCTGCAATTGAATTTTGCAAATTCATATCCTCAGCAACTCGGCTGGGTATAATATTTCCTACATCTGCACTAAGCACAGCTTGTTCAAGTTCGGCAGCTTTATTAGCTAAAAAATCATTAGCCATGATATTAACAACATTTTGTGATTTATTTTGATCATTCCTTAACTTAGCTGCATCAAGTAAATATTCAATTAATTTCTCAGGAGGAATTTTTTCTTTTGTGAGCGCCAGTGCAGTATCTTGTCTATTTAAATTACTGTGCATTAAAAGGTATTTAGCAAGTCCCCATTCACTCACTTTATTCTGTATGATAGCACTCGCATTAACATTGCTAACTGCGCATTTTTCCATAAGAGACTTAGCAAGCTGTTCTGCGAATTTTTCATATTTTTTAAACGCATCAGGATCAAGATTGTTTTGTAGCATCACTTATCATTTTTTTATCGTATCTTCTATAAGCTTTTTTGCTTCATTTGCAGTTAGCCGATTTGCCACTCCATCAGTAAATTTTTCTGAGTCAATTTATTTTTAAGATCTTGAGGATTGAGACTCACTTTATCTGCAACCTGAGTTGCAAGATTTTTACCATTACTACCAGTTGTATCAAGCACTGCTGTACCCAATTCAGTTTTTTTAGTAGTAACTAATACCTTGGCAATTTCCGCTGGGTTTGCATCTTTTCCATTACTACCATCTCTACCAGATTGACCTTGTGAACCTGTTGGACCCGTTGGTCCTGCAGGACCCGTATTACCTTGCTTGCCTATTTCTCCTCTTTTACCCTCTGGACCTTGCGGACCTACTGGCACTTGTGGACCTGGATCACCTCTTGGACCTACTGGTCCCTCAGGACCACGAGCACCATCTCTGCCTGGCTGACCTGCTGGACCACGAGCACCATCTGCACCCTTAATTACTTGTTGAAAGCCACTATCATCTGCTAATTTCTCTTTTACTTTATCAGCTAGTGTCTTCTTAGTATGAGTCCTATCTCCTCTATCTATCATTTCTTTTAGAAGTACTTTCTGTATAAATAAATCGCTTGTTACAAGACTACCAGCAACTTCATTTGCAACAGCAGTCTGCAAAGCAGGTTGTCCTGAACCTCCGCTTTTAATGTTTGTAAATTAGGGCCAGCAATTAATTCAGCTGCAACATCACGAGCGCTTGGGCTTTCACCTTTTTCGCCTTTTATTTCATCTTTGAAACCTTGATCTCTCTTTAGTACCTCCTGAAGCCAACCTACTATTGCTAAAGATAGCGGTTTCTCCTTACTTAATAACTCAGTATTTACTATTTCTCTTCCCAGTTGAGTCGCTTTTTTAACAAATAATTCTTCAGCCACTAATTCGATAAAACCATTAGCTGGAGTATTTGCGAAATCGGCAACATCTGCAGAAACTATCATACTTTTTAAGAGAGTTTTCATGTTCGGAATAAGATTCAGAGAATTCATTTTGCAATTACCTGGCATTTGACAATATGAACGCAAATTTGGATCAGAAATTTCTTTTCCGCTGCTCTGTGAAAAGTAATATTTAAAATCACCACTTTCCCTAAAAGTGTTATTCTCATATCCTCTAATAGTTTGCCTTTCACCTCCCCTGCTCCAGTAAATGGGTTACCACTCCATAGGTGATATTCATACCTATCACTAGATCTACCAAAATCAGTCTCTTGAGCTAAAGTTGTTGTATTAGCCAACCGTCCTGATACAGATGAAGCTGATCTGCCGGATCGAAGATCAAATTCCTTTAATTCTACTTCACCAGTAGCACGATTGCGATCTAATAAGTAATATTTACTGCCATCAAGCCCTCCACCTCTGTTTTCTTTTATATCGTACTGTGGAATGGTTATAGCATTGTTATATTTTCCAATTGAAACAATACTCGAGTCTATTGCTCTAACACTTTTAACTTTCAATTTTTTAATACAATCTTGAATTAAATTTCCGGTAATGCCTTCGCTGAAATAACCATATACATTTTCGTGCTCAATTTTTTTTGTAGTCGTATCATACACTAACAATTGAATGCCTCTTGAAGTATTATGTAGGAGAAGTTTCTTACCTGCTTCAAGCACAACTTGACCTAGTACAAAGTTAGCTTCAATACGATCTGGTAAAGCGCTACTAACCCAGGGTATACTATTAAAAATTTAAATTCCGTTCCATCAAAAGAGTAGCAGCTAGTTGTAATTGTGCCATAATATGTTCCTTTCTCTTGTCCACCAGCTCCATAAAGGCTATAGAACGACTTATCATATAATGCTAATAAATACTTATTTTCAGCTATTTCATAGTTTATGTGGGGGTTATGTTGTCTTGAATGTTTACTATTGTAATGTAAATTTAGCAAATAGCGATTTTCTTGACCCATACTAACTTCAGACTATGTTAGTTTTATTTAGCTAGATATAGCATAACTATTGAGTATATATTAACTTGATTTCTGCTACCCATTTTTGCGTTGCATATCTAACTCAAATAAGGTTCTCCTAAGTCAAGTTTATGGTTAAATTAAGCAATTTAAGTTGTTATGCAAGTAACGTTACACACAACCGTACGAACATTTATTTTGTAAGCAACTAATATGCCAATTTAATAAATCTCCTGCAGAACCTGTTTATGATGAGAAATTTTTAGGAGAATCGCACCGCAGAATACTCGAATGTATTTGAGGAGCACAATTAAGTTTAAACGATTAAGTTTAAACGATAAAATTGCCACCTGCAACTGGGTTATGCAAGGTCTATTTTTAAACACTTGACTTGCACACCTTGTGCTTTTAAAATTTTATTTTCGCCATATTTGTAATGTCCATAGCGGTATTAAGTATATTTCAAATAGTATTAGTTGTTATTCTAGTTCTTTTGGTACTTTTACAACCACCGGGAAGCAGTTCTCTCAGCGGTTTTAGTAGTTCACAACAGGGGCTTAATTCAATGGTACCTATAAAATCCTCTGCAGATCCTCTAAGCAAAATTACAGCTGCAGTTGTGGGATTATTTATTATAAATACGCTGCTATTGTCAGGGTTATGGTCAAAAAACGTACATAAAGAATCGATTGCAGAAAAGATTATATTAGAAAAAAAACAAGAAAGAGAATCCTCTTCCGTTCCATTTGAAAACTAATGAAAGAAGAAAAATTTATCTTTGTTACAGGTGGTGTTGTATCCTCACTTGGAAAGGGACTAGTTTCTTCAAGCATTGGAGCCCTACTTCAGGCTCATGGATTAAAAGTACGCATTAGAAAACTTGATCCATATCTAAATATTGATCCTGGAACGATGAGTCCAACCCAACACGGAGAGGTATTTGTAACAGAAGATGGTGCTGAAACTGATTTGGATCTTGGACATTATGAGCGTTTTACTGGAATTGAAGCAAGAAAAGATGATAATATCACCACCGGTAAGGTGTATCATGAGTTGTTAAAGAAAGAAAGGCATGGTGATTATCTGGGTAAAACCGTACAAATCATTCCT
Source organism: Wolbachia endosymbiont of Ctenocephalides orientis (assembly GCA_028571345.1). Lineage (GTDB taxonomy): Bacteria > Pseudomonadota > Alphaproteobacteria > Rickettsiales > Anaplasmataceae > Wolbachia. Next base: position 235,144 of record CP116769.1, on the reverse strand, counting down.
CATGTAACTGATCTGATTAAGTCATTTGTTTTTAATAACACAGAAGGCTTAGATTTTGTAATATGTGAAATAGGTGGAACTGTAGGTGACATAGAAAGTCAGCCGTTTTTGGAAGCCATACGTCAAATTGGTTACAAACTCGGAAAACAAAGGGTTATCCTTATCCACTTAACTTTAATACCATATCTTGCTGCAGCACAAGAACTAAAAACAAAACCTACACAGCATTCAGTTAGAGAGTTAAATTTTGCTGGTTTGCAGCTAGATATTATATTATGCCGTAGCGAAAAAGAAATTTCTGATCATCAGAGAGAAAAAATAGCTAATCTATGTAATGTTTCTTTGTCTAACGTGATTCCTGCTCCCGATGTGAGTCATATATATGAGTTACCAGTTCTTTATAATCAGTGTGGACTCGATACACAAATCTTAGAGCATTTTTATTTAAGCAAACCAAAACCAAACCTGACTGAATGGCATAAAATAGTAAATTCTATTCAAAATCCGACACAAGAAGTTACTGTATCGATAGTAGGAAAATATACTGAATTTCCAGATGCGTATAAATCGCTAATTGAAGCATTAACTCATGGAGCGATTAGTAACAAAGTAAAAGCAAAAATAAATTGGGTTAACTCAAGAGTATTAAGTGAGAAAACTATAGAGGAGCAACTGCAGAATTCTCACGCAATTCTTGTACCAGGAGGCTTTGGTGATAGTGGAATAGAAGGTAAAATTTTAGCGATTAATTATGCACGTGTTAATAATATTCCATTTTTGTGAATATGCCTTGGCATGCAGCTAGCAGTAATTGAGCTTGCTAGAAATGTTGCTGGTCTTAAAGATGCACACTCTGAAGAATTTTGTACTGAGGAATCTCATACTCTCGAACATCATATAGTTAAGTTAGCTAATGTTAAAAATGCTGACCTTGGCGGAACTATGAGACTTGGTGCATATAATTTTAATATAGCTGCAGACTCTAAAATAATGAGTGCATATAAAAATGCTACTATTTCAGAAAGGCATAGGCATAGATACATTATAAACTCAGACTATAAAGATAATTTAGAGAAAAATGGACTGATATGTAGTGGCATATCAGAGGATGGAACGTTCATAGAAACAGTGGAATTAAAAGATCATCCATGGTTTATCGGTGTTCAGTTTCACCCAGAACTAAAATCGAAACCCTTTTCACCGCACCCTCTTTTTGTGTCGTTTATTAAAGCAGCAGTTGATAAAAAAATAAAAACCTGATAGATTTTAGCAGGTAAGGTTAATAAAGAGGGTTAAATGTTAGATGATATTATAAGTTTATATGAATATATAAGACCGTTATTACACCACGTAGGTGTTAATGCTAGTGGTGATAAATTAGATGATAAAGCTGTAAGAGATATAACGCTGATTACAGAAGACACAGAAAAAGCAAATTATATAGAGGGAACAAAAAACTTTAAACCAGAAGTAAAAAAATATTCAGAAGGAAAAGAAAGTGAGCGTGATTTAAAGAAAGAATTAAGTAGAGTTGCAATAGAACATACTTACGCTAGTACTGATAAAGATACTGATGAAAATAATAATGAACCATCTTCTAATTATCCAAATGGTAATTATAATCTAAGAGTAAGAACTGGGAACAGATTTAATCGTGGTTGTGCTTGTTGCAATGATCGATAAATGTTTGACTATCAATACATGAAGCTTGCGATAGAGCAAGCTAATATTGCTAAAGAAAAAGGTGAAGTGCCAATAGGTGCAGTAATAGTAAATAAAGATAACATAATTGCCTCCGTATATAACATGACTATTACACTCAGAGACCCAACTGCTCATGCTGAAATATTAGCAATAAGAGAGGCTTGTAAATGTGTTTCAAATCCAATGCTTTATGACTGTGATGTGTATGTAACATTAGAGCCATGCCCGATGTGTGCTCAAGCTATCTCTTTTGCAAGAATTAGAGGGCTATATTTCGGTTCACATAACCCAAAAGGGGGGGGGATTGAAAATGGTCCTAAAATATTTCAGTTTTGCAGCCATAAGCCTGAGGTTTATGGTGGAATACTAGAAACAGAATGCTCTTCTTTACTAAAAGACTTTTTTATAGAGTTAAGGAACGCGTAAAACGGTTACCGGTAGTGTAAGTTGACTGGGCAACTTACACTTTTTTCTTATTATTTACCCTGAACCTGGGCATCTAGAGCTTGCTTCTTCTTCTGTAATGGATCATGCTCTGGCAATTCTTTGGCCTTCGACGGCTTCGGCTCTGTAACACTTGACTGTGGATTAATTGCTGCTATTTTCTCACTTGTTTCTTGTGAATTTTGAGACCAGAGCTTTTTTGTTTCAACTGCTGCACCAATACTTCATGCAAAGGTTTCGCTTCATATTGCCTTCCTACTTTTACCTTATGTGCAATTAACTCTTCTTCTGAAACACCGTTGTGCCCAACAAGCTTAACAGAACCATTATCATGAACATTAAATCTCACAATACATTCCTTTCCTTCAACATACCACCCCAGAATAACTGCGAATGACCCACTTGCTACTTCATATGCTGTTATTATCCAACACAAGTCTCACTACAGGTTCAGCAATTTTAGTATCTGGATTTCTGCTTGCTTTAACTTCTATATATTTTACATTAATATCTTCATTGGCAGATTTTATATTGTTAGATATTTCTTCTTTTATTTTCTCAGAAATTGAGTAGTAATACGTTGACCGTTATATTTATTTTCATCATTAGCATGATACCTACATCTATCATCAACAATATGTATATGCTTGGTTGGTTCTGTCTTGATTATTTTACCAGAAAAGAACTTTTTCCATGACTCATCATCTTCAAGAAGAAGTTCAGGTCTAACAAAAGTGTTATTGCTTGGATTAGTACTAGAGATTACACTTTTACCTGGAATGTAAGTTATAACTTCGCTTGGATTGTGCATATAGCCTCCATAAGTTAAAAAATTATTGATACCCCCAAAAATGCAATGTATCAATGCAAGTAAAGAGAAAATTTAAAGATTTTTTTATGGCATAGAGCAGCCAGCCGTAATCATTACTAAATAGTTTATTATGATGTTATATAGCAAAATAGCAGTGCTGAAATCATAGATTCTTTGTTTTCATATGTTATTTTACATTAACGTGAATTTGCAGTAATATTATGATAAGTAAATTAAAAACTGGGTTTTCTTTAACAGGCCTACTTGGCCATAGCGACAACGTCAATGCACAAAAAATGAAAAGTAAAAAAAAGAAGCATTCAAAATTTATAGATAAAACACTTGTATTGATCGATGGAATAATAAGTTTCATTACAAGGCGTGAAAGTAAAAACGTAAATGAAGTCCTTAGTGTAACATGGGGCCCGTTATTTTTTGGTCTTATGGTCATACTTATATTTTTTGGAATAGGAGGAGTTTGGTCTGCCGTTGCTCCAATTGATGGTGCAGTTCATGCAAGCGGAGAAGTTGCTGTATCCTCAAGCAGAAAAATAGTTCAGCACTTAGGTGGCGGTATAATAAGTAGGATTCTAGTAAAAGAAGGCCAGGTAGTGAAGAAGGACGAACCACTAGTTTTATTAAGCGATGTAAATGAAAAAGCAAATTTAAGTATTATCAAAGAGAAGTTATTGTCATTTTTGGCAACAGAAGCAAGGCTGCTTGCAATTAGAGGTGGTTTGGATGTGCTTGAATTTCCTGATGAAGTGAAAAAATTACTGCCTAACGAAGAGCTTGTGAACAAAGTAGTGAAGAATCAAGTAAAATTATTTGATTCTCAACGAAAGAGTATATTAGGGAAGACAGAAATATTGCAGCAGCGTATAAGACAATTGCATGACGAATTAGATGGGTTAAATTCTCAACTTGATGCAGCTCATAAACAATACGATTTAATAATCGAAGAATTGGAAACAAAGAGGCAATTACTTGAAAGTGGTCATATAGGTAGACCTCATATTTTAGTTTTAGAAAAGCAATTTGCTGAAATTGAAGGTAGGGTCGGACACTACCGTGCTGCCATATCTCAAGTACAACAAAGAATTGGCGAAAATGAGTTAGAAATTATTAACATAACAAATGACTCTCAAGAAAGAGCAAATGCAGAACTAAAAGAAGTCGGTACAAATATTGCAGACTTGAAAGAAAGGTTTATGGTTGCTGAAGATTCGTTGGCACGCACTGTAATAAAGTCTCCTCAAGATGGAATTGTCACAGATATAAAATATCACACTGAAGGTGGTGTTATACAGTCTGGTGTTCCAATCATGAGCGTAGTACCATCTGATGATGATTTAATAATAGATGCTAAAATTCAAACTAGAAATATAGAAGAGATAATAACAGCACAAAGGAAAGACAGTAATATAGTTTCTATTGATGGATTAGAAGGGCTAAAAGTTAAAGTACGTCTAAGCGCATATAGTGCACGTCGTTTAAGTTTAATTAACGGCATAGTAAGTCATATCTCCCCTGATGCTCTTGATGATCCAAGGTTAGGCCGTTATTACTCGGTACGTGTAGTAATACCAAAATCAGAGCTTGCACAGTTCAAGAATGTGTATCTATATCCTGGCATGCCTGCGGAAGTATATGTAGTGACTCAATCTCGCACTTTATTGTCGTTTCTGTTCACGCCTATTCTTGCGACAGTTGATAAATCTTTTATAGAAAGGTAAATGAATATAATTAGACTATCCATAAGATGGTCTATTGTATACAGCTAACTCAAATGAGGTTTTCTGTATCCGTTCAGCCAATGGCTTCAACTTAAGGAAAAATAGAAGAGCTATAAATTCTTCTTTTCTTTATTTCAGTAATAAAAACTAGTATTATCACTAAGTTCAATTGTGCGTAAGTAAATGTGTGCATTGACTCTGAAGTAATATGCGCTTGTAGCTCAGTTGGATAGAGCGTTGCCCTCCGGAGGCAAAGGTCGTGGGTTCGAATCCCTCCAAGCGCACTTGTGGCAAATCTGCTTAGAAAAAGCAGCGTCATTTGACAGAACTTTGATTTATATAATATTCTTAAATGAAATAGTTTTATCTTCTTGCGGTGCAAGCAAACAAATACAAAAACCAAAATGTTGCAGTTTTCGGCCTTGGTAAAACTGGTTTATCCGTTATTAATGCCTTAATAAAGAACGAAGCAGAAGCATATGCATGGGATGATAATGCAGAACAGATAGAAAATGTAAAAATGGCGTATCAAGGGTGCAATTTCATCCATCCAAGAGAATATGACTGGAAAAAAATTAATGCACTGATTCTAAGCCCTGGAATTCCAGTTTCATATCCACAACAGCATTGGATAGTCAAATTAGCAAGAGCTTTTAATTGTAAAATAAAGTCTGACATTGAACTATTTCTTGAAGCTAGAACTGAAAAACAAAAAATAGTCGGGATAACGGGCACAAACGGTAAATCAACTACCACGTCACTGATAGGGCATATATTAAGTACTGTAGGGAAAAATGTGGCTGTTGGTGGAAATTTAGGAACTCCTGTTTTGGATCTTGATGAAAATGCTGAAATTTATGTAATTGAGCTTTCTTCCTTTCAACTGGAGCAGGTGGATGCAATTAATATAGATATTTCTGTATTGCTTAATATAACAGCAGATCATATAGATAGGCATGGAAGCATGGAAAATTATATAGCAGCTAAATTAAAGCTAATTAATGGCAGTAAAACAGCAGTAATATGGTGCGATAATGAGGTCACTGCTAGGATATTTAATAATTTTTCTGGAAATAAAGTGCCAATATCAGGGAAAGCTTTTATAGAAGAGTGTTTGCGTGGCACTGAGGTGAAAAAAATGGAAAGCATGGATCCCAGTGTAAAGCACTGGGATGACAAGAGGTTGGAAGGTATGCCTTTAAGCGATGCAAAAATAAATCTAATTTCCAATGCAGAAAACATAGCGGCTGCATATGCTGTATGTAAAACACTTGGAATAAATAGCAGTAATATTATCAGTGGAATAGAGTCTTTTTCGGGATTAAAGCATAGAAACGAACTACTTGGAAAAATAAAAAATATGCTGTTTGTGAATGATAGCAAAGCAACTAATGCTGAATCCAGCGAAAAAGCAATTCTATCTTATGAAAACATATACTGGATTGTGGGGGGAAGAAGTAAAGAAGGTGGCATAGAGTCGTTAAGCAGATATTTTACAAGAATTAAAAAAGCTTATCTGATTGGAGAATCATCTAAAGTTTTTGCAGATACTTTAGAAGATAAGGTGAATTTTATACAATGCGGTAATTTAAAAAATGCCTTTGAGTTTGCTTATAAAGACGCTTTAAGTGCTAAAGAAGAAGTAACTATATTACTCTCACCCGCGTGTTCTTCTTTTGATCAGTGGAAAAATTTTGAAGAGCGCGGTGAAGCTTTTTGTAATATGTTTGAAAAGTTGAAGGATTCGTTTACAATCAAGCATACTGCTTAATTGAGTATATGGTAGAAAGTGATGAAATAAAGCTCATAATAGATAAATTAATCAGAGTCATTCCGTTTGAAGGGATAAGCGATGAAACTCTATTAACAGTATGCACGGAGCTTAATTTAACTGACAGCTTCTGTAAATTTCAAAACGGAATATATAGCGCTTTAGAATATATAGCGGAAAATTTAAACGATGAGATGAAGCTTGAGCTGGAAAGCTCTTACTTAGAGAACATGAAAATACGTGAACGAATAAAATTGGCAGTTCAAATATGTCTTTTGAACTATGCTAAACTACCAAACCATAGAGAATTTTTAAAAAACATTTTATCGTTTTCCATATTACCAAAAAATACATATTTTGCCAGTAAACTTTTATATAAAACTGTTAGTGAAATCTGGTACGGTATAAATGATCAATCAACTGATTTTAATTACTACACAAAACGAGTAATACTAGCCGGAGTTTACTTAAGCACAGTGCTATTTTTTGTTAGGGATTATTCCGAAAATTTTGAAGATACTATGTCATTTCTCGATAAACGAATTAATAATGTCATGACATTCCAGAAGTTTAAAACTCGTTTCAAGAAAGTTATAAGAGGTTTTTTTTAATGTTTTTATTAAAACCAGCAAATTTTTCCTCCTTTGCAAAAAAATCACTATTTTGGCTTGGACCTATTTGCTTTACATGTTTTTTTGTGGGTATATTTTTATCCTTGTTTTTTTCCCCCGAAGATTATAAACAAGGTGAAATTGTGCGTGTTATGTATCTCCATGTGCCTGCTGCATGGCTTTCTCTTGGAATATATGGGTTAATTGCATCCTTAAGCTTTATTTCATTAGTGTGGAGAAATAGCATTACCAGCGTTTTAGCTCACGCTGCTGCCCCTATAGGAGTAGTTTTTTCTGCAATATGCCTAATTACCGGTAGCATCTGGGGAAAAGGAACTTGGGGTACTTGGTGGGTGTGGGACGCAAGACTAACCTCGATGTTGATTCTGTTTTTTCTATATATTGGGTATCTTTCATTGCGGAGCGCTTTTGACAATGAAGCACGAGCTGAAAAATCGGCTGCTGTATTTGCCATTTTCAGTGCTATGAATATTCCTATAGTAAAATTTTCTGTGAATTTGTGGGCTACCCTCCATCAGCCAGCAAGCATTCTGAGAAAAGGGGGAATAGCTATAGAAGGTTCTTTATTATTACCATTAGTCATAATGTTTATATTTTGCGCTACATTTTTTTTAATAGTCTGGATAGTATACGCCCTACACTTAATTAATGTACATAAGATAAAAAGAGAAATTAGTATGCGCTATTAAGCCTCTTGCTTGTTTGAGTTCTTTTTGAACAATCTATGGTTGATAATTGTTAAAATATTAGTTAATGTTGAAATATATAATAATAATATTAAATAGGTAATAGATATGCTTAATAATCAACCTACTCATACATTAAGATTGACGATTCAAAATTTAAATGAAAATGCTGATAAAAATACTATAATCATAGATACTAATAATGTAGGTAACATATGCCGTAAAATAATATTTAAGTATAAAAAATATTTGCCTTTTTTTCTAGAATTTCATCTTGATAGACAAAAAGCAGAAGAACTCAAGAAACAAATTGAAGATGGTTCTCCGCTTACAATTAAAATAGAAATAGACGACGCAAAGTATAAATATATTTTAAGTAAAGTACATAGCTGCGAAGTAAGTGAAGATGCGCTGAAAATCAAGTTTGATGGGGAGATTTATAAAGATGATAAGCAACTCGCTGATGAACATTTAAAATGCTTTACCTACACAATAGTAAAAGAAGCAAAACAAGTTAAAGGTGAAGCACACGTTAATAAGTCACAAACACAGCAAGTTCCCTATCCACACAGAAAAATTCACACATCGCAAAGCGATTTAAACGGTTTTGCGTTCGTTACTTTAAGTTTGTATGACTGTGGTTTTCTCATTGCTTGGATGGTTATTATATACTAAAAAGGATCCAATTAATCCCTTTTTTGATGATTCAGTTATTAGTCCAATTATGGGAGGAATATTTATACTAGGTGCCGTACTAAGTGCCTCAATTCTCATATTTTATACAGCAAAGGAAATTTCTGCAAAGAAAAAAGAAAATTCAGGAAAGGGTACGTTGACTGCCGTAGGAACTGTATTGTGGGATACATTTGCTTCTAATGATCAAAGAGGTGCCAAAACACCCTCAATTGTAGGTTAATCAACAAAAAAGTTAGTAGAAATAGCTGGCTGCCACTTGCTCTATATTTGCCAACATGTTCATCAGACTTGAATCTAATTGAGCATTGTTGGCATACAATATAGCTAACGCAGATAAGGTTTACCGTTTCTGTCATCCTATGGCTTGACCGTAGGATCCAGTAAGAAAAACCTGGATTCCAGCGTCACGCGCTGAAATGACATCAACTGATTTTTCTTTGAATTAGAGTGATGCAAGATCTATTTATGATCAGAAATTTTTAGGAGAGGTGCAAGCGAGCACTGCAGAATACTTGAATGTACTTGAGAAGCGTAGCTCAGCATCGACAACAAAATTGCCACCGGAAACTGAGTTTCGAAAGAGATCTATTATTATTTTCTTGCTGTGCCATAAAATACTCCCTATACACCTATTTGAGTTTTATGTTATTCATATAATACTTACATACAATAGTAACATTCAATCAATTAAACTATTATTAATATAGTATATATTATGGATTTTATAAAAGAAAAAAACACTCCGGTGATGGAGCAATATTTAAATTTGAAAGCCAGTTATAAAGATCACCTACTATTTTATAGAATGGGAGACTTCTATGAGTTGTTTTTTGATGACGCAATTCAAGCTGCAAAATTATTGAACATAGTGCTAACAAAAAGAGGAAATTCAAACGGCCAAGAAATACCAATGTGCGGGGTTCCAGCACATAGTAGCGAGACTTATTTGCATAAATTAATAGATTTAGGATTTAAAGTTGCAGTTTGTGATCAATTAGAAACAGCAGATGAGGCAAAAAGGCGTGGTTATAAATCTATAGTAAAACGTGATGTAGTGCGAATTGTAACTCCAGGTACAATTATTGAGGACTCGTTATTAGAGGATAAAAGTAACAACTATCTTGCAGCTATAGCCAAAGAAGATGAGGAATATGCAATTGGTTGGCTCGAATTATCGACAGGAAAATTTTTTCATACTATAACAATTTTGAAAAATTTGGATAGCGATTTATTACGCATCTCACCAAGAGAATTATTGATCTCTGAAAAGCTCATCGAGGACGACAAAGTTAGAGCGATCTTAAAAAACTATAAAATATCAATTACTCAGCATGCTCAAAGCTTTTTTGAGTATAATAAATCTCATAGAACACTATGTGAATTTTATAAGATTAGAGAGCTTGGAGTGATAGGAAATTTTAGCAAGGTAGAGATAATTGCATGTGGTGCGTTGCTTGAATATGTAAGGGTGACACAAAGAGGCTCTGTTCCAAGACTTGAATTTCCTAAAATCTATAGGCAGCAAAATTTTATGCTTATTGATGCCTCAGCAAGAAGAAATCTTGAACTATTTTCAACTCAGTTTGGCGAAAAGAAAGGCTCTCTAATTTCAGTTATTGATCATACGGTAACAGCGTCCGGTGGCCGTCTCTTAAAACAAATGCTTGCATCACCGCTTTCTTGCTCCAAAGCGATTAATTTAAGACTCAACACTGTCGAATTTTTTGTGAAAGATCAAAAATCGCGCGACAAAGTCCGGGAAATATTATCCAATATTCCAGATATTGAAAGATCATTATCGCGCTTAATGCTGGGACGAGGTTCACCAAAAGATATATACTTGCTGAAAATAGGGCTTGGTAAGATTCAGATGTTATCTGGACTATTATCTAAGATGTCATTCCAGCGCGTGACGCTGGAATCTAAGCAAAAAGAAGCATGGTCAAGCACTGAGATAACAGATTGTAACGAAAATGAGCTCGATATTATACATAAACACTCAGGTAATCATCAAGAACTGTTTGAGCTTCTAAACAAAGCAGTGCTTGATAATAACGTTCATAGTATAAAAGAGGGTGGATTTATCAACCCTGAGTATAATCAGGAATTATCTGAGCTATCCTACGTATTAAATAATAGCAATAAATTAATAAACAAACTACGTGAAACTTACAGAGATTTAACTGGCATTGTAGCGCTCAAAATATTGCATAACAACATACTTGGCTACTATATTGAGGTGTCAGCTAACCATAAAATAAATTTGGACTTATTTACTCACAGGCAAAGCCTAGCAAATAGTAGCCGTTATACCACTGATGAGCTAAAAGAGCTAGAAAATAAAATACTTACAGCACGTGATGCTGCGATAAATTTAGAAATAAAAATCTTTGGTGAGCTATGCAGTAGAATTGCTGAAGATTCTGAAAAAATTGCCCTTGCTGCAAACTCCCTGGCAAAACTTGACATCAGAACTTCTTTTGCAGAGCTTGCTGTGCAAAATAAATATGTCAAACCTATTGTTGATGAGAGTAAAGAGTTTAATATTCAAAACGGCAGGCATCCGGTTGTTGAAATTAATGATCAATTTATTGCAAATAGCATTGACTTAAATGGTATACATCTAATTACTGGTCCTAATATGGCAGGAAAGAGCACATTCCTTAGGCAAAATGCTTTAATTGCAATTTTAGCGCATATGGGATCATTTGTACCGGCAGAAAGAGCTCACGTCGGTACAATTGACAAAATATTTAGCAGAGTTGGCGCAACAGATAATATAGCAGCAGGTCATTCTACTTTTATGGTAGAAATGATTGAAACAGCAACAATAGTAAATCAAGCAACAGAACGTTCTTTAGTCATTCTCGACGAAATTGGTAGAGGCACAGGAGTATATGACGGGTTGTCAATTGCCCAGGCAGTGATTGAGCATATACATAACATTAATCGATGCCGTGCCATTTTTGCAACCCATTATCATGAGTTAACTAAAGTCAGTAAGTATCTGAGTAACGTAAAATGTTTTTGTGTAAGAATAAAAGAGTGGAGCGGAAAAGTTATATTTCTGCACGAAGTAATTGAAGGAATTGCAGATGAGTCATATGGAATACATGTAGCAAAGCTTGCTGGCTTTCCAGACTCTATTTTAGCCAGAGCAAGTAAAATATTTGAAGAGTTGCAGGTGGATCATTAAATATCTTGCATAACTGCAATTTCAATTTCTTTAAAAAATTCATAAAATATTTCACGTGAAATGTTTTATGAATTTTTTGATCATTAGGCCTCTTGTATAACTGTAATTGAAAGAAAAATTAGCTGATGTCATTCCAGTGCGTGAAGCTGGATCTAGGTTTTTTTGCTGGATCTCAGTATCAAGTACTGGGATGACACCTGGTTCTGCAAGAGATACCGTCTTTATTGTCAACAAATTATTTAGCTAAAAAGAATAAAAAGTAACAAAAAGTTTTAATTTAGGCTGATACCTTCTATAAATCAGTGTAACTGTGTATAAGTACTTTCAGTTTGTGTGGCGTACTTATAAACAGTTACACTGATTTTTTACTGTGCCTTCTTATTTTATGAGAATTGTTTTACAAAGTTACTAAGCAACTCTGTTAAAGTCAATGTGAGAGGCAGTTCATCAGTTATACGTTCAGCGAATCTATCTCTTAATAAAACAAGCAGCAATTTTGAGTAACCAGGTAATAAAGATACTCAAGAACATCTAAAGTTTAGTACAAATGACAAAATATATTCTCTCAATTGATGGTGGTGGAATAAGAGGAATTATTCCAGCAATGATATTATCCGGAATGGAGAAAAAAACGGGTAAACCTATTTCTCAAATTTTTGATTTATTGGTGGGTACTTCAACTGGTGGTACTATTGTAGCAGGACTATGTAAAAAAGATAGCAAAGGAAAGCTACAATATTCAGCTGATGACGTGGTTAATCTTTATCAGGAGTACGGACCTTATATTTTTAAGTCTTCATTTCTAAGAAAATCAATATTTTCTTGGATTAACGGTGCACAATACCCCAGTGAAAATATTGAGTATGTACTTCATAAATATTTTGGCGATGATATCCTTAAAAACACTTTAAGTAATGTGTTGATTACGAGTTACGATATTCACAATAACTGCCCATTTTTCTTCAAAAGTTGGAAAGAGGATAGAAATTTTATTAAATTAAGGGACGTATTAAGAGCAGAAACTGCAGCACCTACTTACTTTGCACCTAAATATTTAAAAGTCAACCAAAAGGAAATGGTATTAACAGATGGAGGAGTTTTTGCCAATAATACAGCAGCATGTAGCTATGCAAGCAGCAGAAAGCTATTTCCTAACGATGATGTAGTACTTCTGTCCATCGGTACTGGCAGATCGTCTCATTCCATTAAATACCTCAGATTGAAAAGATTTGGCAAAATATCCTGGATTAAGCCATTGATAAACGTAATGTTTGCCTCTGGACTAGATTGTGTAAATTATTAGCTAGACCAGATTATTAACAATAGCTATATCAGAATTCAATCGCAGCTAAAAATAGCATCAACGGAGATGGACAATACAGCATACGAAAATATCAAGTGTTTAAAAAAGAAGCACAAATGATGATTGAATGTAATCAAAAAGCAATAGATAAATTCTGTACAGTAGTATCATAAACTTTAACCTTTTAATCTAGAACTCGCATTTTGGACGTTTCCTTTTAAGCTTCAGTAAACCTCCTAACTCTATAGTTCTTTATATGATCTGGATTAAAAGCCTTCCTTGAACTTAAAACACCAAAAACTATATTGAGTAATTTACGCATTGCAGCTCCCACAACGGCCATATTATGCTTGCCTTTTTCCTTTAACCTTTCGCAGTAAGTCTTAATAGTAGGGTACTGATTTATAGAAGGTATCAGCCTAAATTAAAACTTTTTGTTACTTTTTATTCTTTTTAGCTAAATAATTTGTTTACAATAAAGAAGGTATCTCTTGCATAACTCAGTTGCAGGTGGCAATTTTGTCGCTGAAACTTGATTGCGCTCCTCAAGTACATTCGAGTATTCTGCAATTCTCCTAAAAATTTCTCATCATAAACAGGTTTTGCGAGAGGTCCGGTATTGAGAACTAACAGGAGTTAAAGATCTTTCAGAAACATTAATTTCCTTTACATCCGCAACTTTACCATCGTGATCAAATGAAATTTGCAGAGACTTGCTGCTATATTTTCTTTTTCCTAAAAAATTTGCTTGTTTTATTTTACATGAAACATAGTACCAAATATTTTCATCAAACTGTGATACCAACGTTGGCGATCCCAAAGTATGTACTACTTTTTCTTTATCATCCCCAGCTTTTATTTGACTCCATAATTTAATACTAATACCAGGGGCACCATGGTTACGGATAGTATGTGTACAATTTGTGAGAGAAAAAAATAAAACAAAAGCTATCAATATTCGCATTCCATTATGAGTCAATTTACTTGAGTCATAATATACTATAAATTATTTAATCGTCAAATTTTAAAAGTTGCATTGACGAAACTACTTAATATAATATTTAATATTAGGAGAGTTGTGTTATGTCATTATTAAGAGCAGATCCAATATATAAACCATTTAACTACCCATGGGCATATGACGCGTGGTTGCAGCAACAAAGGATTCATTGGATTCCAGAGGAAGTTCCACTTGCTGATGATGTAAAAGATTGGAAAACTAAGCTTTTAAAAGAAGAGAAAAATTTATTAACACAAATCTTTAGATTTTTTACCCAAGCAGACATTGAAGTGAATAATTGCTACATGAGACATTACTCAAACATATTTAAGCCAACAGAAGTATGCATGATGCTTGCAAGCTTTTCCAATATGGAAACTATACATATTGCAGCTTATTCCTATCTTTTAGATACAATCGGCATGCCAGAAAGTGAGTATGAGGCATTTTTAAAATATGATGCCATGAGAAAAAAGTACGAATATATGCTAGAATTTGAAGAAAGTAAAAAACATGATAAAAAACATGTGGCAAAAACTCTCGCTATATTTGGTGCGTTTACTGAAGGTCTACAGTTATTTGCATCGTTCGCAATTTTACTCAATTTTCAGCGTTTTGGAAAAATGAAAGGTATGGGACAAATAATTGCCTGGTCAGCACGTGATGAAACTTTGCATACCGATTCAATTATCATGCTATTTAATACGTTTGTTAAAGAAAACAATGAAATTTGGACTAATGAATTTAAAGAAGAGTTATATTCTGCATGTCGCACTATTGTTGAGCTTGAGGATGAATTTATAAAACTTGCCTTTGAATTTGGCGCTGTGGAAGGTTTATCTGCAGGAGAAGTGAGTAATTATATACGCTACATAGCGAACAGACGGCTAACGCAATTAGGTCTTAAATCTATATACGACATTAATGATAACCCTCTACCTTGGCTTGATGAAATACTAAATGGCGTTGAGCACACAAATTTCTTTGAAAATAGAGTAACTGAATATAGTCGTGCAGCAACTCAAGGTACATGGGAAGAAGCCTTTGCTGACTCAACATCAACAGATATAGATAAATAACTTTTACATACTATAATTATATTAAAAGTTTTTATATTAGTAAAAGATCTCTGTATTTTCTTATGTAAAAAATATAGTATTGAAGAAGTTTCGCTTTATTTGGGGTATTGCAATGAAATTGTCAGAACAAGCATGGAAAGAATCACAAGATACTTACAAAGCACTTATTAACCATAAATTCAATCAAGAATTAAAAGAAGGAACATTACCAAAGGAAAAATTTGCTTACTATATAGAACAGGACGCTATATACTTAGAGCGCTTAGCACGCGCATTTGCTCAGATTGCAGCATTATCTAAAAATACAAAAGACATTAAGCAGTTTTCGAAATTTGCACTGGATTCAATAGTTATTGGCGAAGAGATTATAAATAAATTTATTAAGGATGAATTTAATTTAAAAATTGTAGGTAATGTTTCCAGTGCAACTTTAAATTATGTAAAATATTTGGAAGATCTATCAACTGCCCAATCTATTGAGATGATTATAGCAGCAGTTTTACCTGCATTATGGGTTTATTATGAAGTTGGGTCATACATTGCACGAAACACCGTCCTATCAAATTCGTTCTATCTTTGGATTGAAACTTATTCAGGAAGAGAATTTTCAGACAGCAGCAAATATGTAAGGGAAGTTTTTGATAGTTTTGCTGAACAGGCAGAAGGGCTTATAAAATTACAAATGTTGGAGGTATTTCGTAAATCAGCTAGTTTGGAGAAAGGGTTTTTAGATAATATATACCAACACTCTCTTGCATAGAGAAAAACGCATCGGTAAAAAATTCTTCAACCAATATGTAACCTAAGCTAAATTAAGAGAGAAGATCTGACCATCTATCCCATATTTCAATTACATCTTCCTTGAGTTCTATTATTTTTACTTTTTTAAATTTGTAGCACTTATTGATGGATTCAAACCCTAAATCACCTACAAAAGGAATGGCATCATTGCCTAAAATTTTACCACTACGGCATATTATCAATCTGTCGATTAAATTATGTTTTAATAACTCGGTAATTAATACACCTCCACCTTCAACCAGTAATCTTGTTATTTTGGCTTCTGTTACAAGTTTTGACGCCATATCTTTTAGACAAACCTTATTTGCATTATTTGAATTCACTACTAAATAGTTAATGTCTTTCATCTTTTCTTCTGCTTCACTATTTGTAATTACCCAAGTCTTTATTTGACCTGCAGTTTTTGTAATATTATGCTCATTTTTTAATTTTCCTTCACTGTCTATTACAAACCTAATCGGAGATCTATCTTCAAGTCCAGGTAATCTGCAAGTAAGCAGTGGATCATCATTCAGAAGTGTATTGCTTCCAATCATAATTGCATCATATTTTGCTCTCTGCTCGTGCACCCAATCCCTTGTATCTTTCTCTGTTATCCATTTACTTTCACCCGTATATGTTGCAATTTTTCCGTCAAGAGTTGCGGCAATCTTACAAGTTATAAATGGTCTATTTAATTTTTTAGTCAAAAAAAAGCCAATATTGAGTTTGTCTGCCTCTTCTTCTAGCACTCCATATGTGACTTCAATACCTGCTTCTCTCAAAGCTTTAATTCCGTTTCCTGAAACTCTTTCATCAGGGTCAGTAGTTGCAACTACCACTCTTTTTATTCCAGCTTTGATGATTTCTGTAGTGCATGGCCCTGTAACCCCATGATGGCAACATGGCTCAAGTGTGACATATATAGTTGCACCAGAAATTGAATTCTTTGCATTTTGCAAAGCAACCACTTCTGCATGTGGACGTCCACCAATTCCAGTATATCCTTCACCGATTGCCATATTATCTTTTACAATAATGCATCCAACTGCGGGGTTCGGAGCAACTTTTCCAAGATTTTTTTCTGCAAGCTTTAGTGCAATTGACATAAAGTGATTGTCATACGTTAGGTCATCAGACATCAGAAAGAAGTCATCTCGTATGAAGTGTCGAATATCCTCCTGTGCTCGTGTATAGCAAATCTGTCTGTCATGCCTGAGATATAGTCACATATTACCACTGAACGCTGGGATTTATCCTGCGCAATTTTGCCCCACTCTGTGGGAAGTAACCCTGGGTTCTCATAAAAACACTGAAAGAGCTCTTTTACTATACGTTTTGCTTTGTTCATCGTTCTATTCAGCTTATAATTTCTGTATATTTTTTCCATATTGAATTTTTTTATTTCCTTTGTGGAGTTTGCAATTTCTGGAGAAAATGTGACTAGTGGTTTGTCCAATTTCCTTATATCATATACGTTTTCTATGCCAAAATCTTTAATATTTTTTTCAGTTTGAGAAACAACGTCACTTATCATAATACCTATAGTTCTGCTTAGTGATTCATGTATTAATTTACTTTGAGCTAGATTTGTGTATTTGTTTTTAATATCCTTAAATGCTTCTCCGATTAAGGGAACGTTTAATAAACCTTCAATATTAACTAGATTTGCTCTGAGTGCGTCGTCAAGATCATGAACGCTGTAGGCAATATCATCAGCAATTGAAGCAACTTGTGCTTCAGCGCTTGAAAATTCCTCTAGTTTTAGTTCATATTTTTCATTGTATTTCAGCAATAACTTATTATTGCTTAGAGATTTTGCATGTTCCCCCAGTAACGGACCATTGTGCTTTGCAATTCCTTCAACAACTTCCCAACTTAGATTCATGCCATCGAAATCAGCATATTTTTGTTCAAGGTAGGTTAAAATCCTTATAGCTTGAACATTATGATCAAATTCATATTGCTCGCTTTCAAGATTCAAATCTTGCACTGACTTCTTTAGAGCACCTTCACCTGCATGACCAAATGGTGGATGGCCAATATCATGCGCAAGTGCTATACATTCAGTAATATCCTCATCCAGTCCAAGTCTACGTGCAATAGACCTTGCAATTTGCGCAACTTCAAGGCTATGAGTAAGCCGAGTGCGGTAGTAATCATTCTCGTAATTAATAAAAACTTGTGTTTTGTATTCTAATTTTCTAAACTCATTAGAGTGAATAATACGATCTCTATCACGCTGAAAGCAGCTGCGATTTTCATCTTCTTCCTCTTTAATATATCTCCCTTTTGTTTTGTTTGAAAAACACGCATAATTTAATAGAAAATTATTGTTTGGCATGTAGAATTCCTGGTATAGTAATTATTAATAATAGGCGGTGGTCAATATGTCAATAAATTATAATATCAGCTTAACTGATAACGCATTAAAAAAAATTCACTCTCTTGCCCAGCAAGAAGAACGGGAGAATTCTGTTTTACGCATTGCAGTCTCAGGTGGTGGTTGTTCTGGATTTAAATATAATTTTCTTATGGATCAGATCAATAAAAATCTTTCTTTGAGTGGTGACGAAGATGAGTTTGATGAGTTTAGTGATGAAGAAGATGATGATGATTTTGATGATGACTATGATGAAGAAGAAGGAGAAGATTACAGAAGTTTTAGTAAAAAGAATGATGATATAGTAATTAAAGATGAAAACGGAAATCCAGTACTCATGGTTGATAACTGTTCAGCAAAATTTCTAGACAACTCAATTATAGATTATGCAGAAGATTTAAGTGGTTCTGGTTTTCAAATAAAGAACTCTCTTGCTAAATCCAAATGTGGATGTGGTAGCAGTTTCTCATTATAGTGATTATTAAAAAATTTTGCATCTACCCTGGACCTTTTAAGCATGGGTAGCGATGTAGTGCTTGAGTTATCTTCTATTAATAAAAGCTTTAGGGGTGGACTTTCTGTTATAAAAGATATAAATCTAAATATTCAAAAGGGCCAGGTAGTTGCATTAATTGGTAGCTCTGGATCTGGAAAAACAACAATATTGCAAATTGCAGGGTTATTAGATAAACCAACTTCAGGCTCAGTTATTATAGATGGAGTGAATTGTACACAAGCTAGCAATAAATACAAAACTCATATAAGAAGGAATTTACTCAGCTTTGTTTACCAATTTCACTATTTATTGCAAGAATTATCGGTGTTGGAGAATATTATGCTTCCGCAACTAATTGCAGAAAAAAGCAAAGTTGAAGCGAGAATGAGTGCAGAAAGAATATTGGAAAAATTTAGCCTAGAAAATAAAGCAAATAGCAAAATATCTGAGATCTCCGGTGGAGAAAGGCAAAGAATTGCAATAGCAAGAAGCGTTGTCAATCTTCCAAAACTGCTGCTTGCAGATGAACCAACAGGGAATTTAGATCCAGAAAACTCTCTGAGTGTGTTTATGCTATTACACTCATATGTGAAAGAAAATAACAGCTCTATGTTAATTGTAACACACAATCATCTTCTTGCAGAAAAAGCAGATTGTGTCCTGCAATTAAAAGATCAAGCGTTAACTCATTGCTCTTACATGATGTGAATCTTAGTGTAAAATTTGTAAAATTCATATAATTATAGTATAATAGATCTTACGTCTTTAGTAATCAATTCAAAACACAAATGTCCCTTGCAGAGATTACCATATATGGCATAACACTACTTATCATCATCAGAATATTTTTCTTTTTCAGGAAAATATACAAAAATCGCATTAGAAAAATCTTATTTCCCCAAAAAGTTCACGAGGAAGAGCTGGAGGAAGATAGAAAAAATAACGAATTATACAAAGAAAAAAAGCATAAAGAGCTAGCAAAGAAACAGGAAACATTACGCGAAGCTCAAAAAGATGATATGCGTGTCTATAAAGAGGATCTGGAAATAGTTGACATTGCAAAACCCTTAGGTAAGTGGACGAAAATGGTTATGATGGGTGGTGGTTTAATGCAGCGCTTAGCACAACTGATACAGAGAGAGGGAGGAAATAAAGGGTTTTGGGAGTTATTTATCAAAGCGCAATCTTCAACGAAAGGTAAAAATAAAGGAAAGGGTAGATGATGCGTTTCTGTATAGCTCTAAACATTACACTTTATGCAAATATATTAGGCATCGGTTGTTATTATTTATTAAAAAAATAATAACATACATTGATTTTTGTTTTATTATTACAATTTTGGTATGACTATATATACAATATATAAATTTTTATGTATAATTGAGAATTATTTTGTAATGTTTTATGGGCAAAATTTTTATCTACTTAATCGGTTTTCCAGGCAGCGGAAAATCTACTATTGCCAAAGCACTCTGCAAGGATATGAATGCAGTTATAGTAAGTAATAATCTATTTAATAATATTATATTTAATGTTATAAAATTACCAAATGCTGAAGTTCCAGATGAGCTTTGGAAAAGCATATCTGTCGTGAGGGAAAATATGTTAGCAATATTAGAAGAACACCACATAGAATCAAATTACATATTTACAAATGAGCTGATAGAAGGTGACCCTCATGATCAAGGGGTCTATAAATTAGTAGAGAATATGGGAAAAAAAATGGGGGTAGAAATTCTCTCTGTGGTATTGCATTGTAATCGTGAAGAGTTAATAAAGCGTGTTCAATCAGAGGAGAGAAAAAATGAAAAGAAAATTACCGATTCTGAGTTTCTTATAAAGAGAATTGAAGGAAGAAAAATATTTGTACCAGAGGGTGCTCTTGAAATTGATAATTCAAATTTAAGCCCAGAAGAAGTTGCCGAGCAAATTACTAAAAAGGTCAATATTAAAGAGCTGGTTGAACCTTTCATTACCGAGAATCCTCGAACAAATAGGACACACGCATGACTAAACAAAAAGGTGAATACCGCCCCTGTGTTGGTATAATGTTGTTAAACAGGAAAAGAGATGTTTTTGTTGGAAAACCTTTCCATAGTGATGCTCATTGGCAAATGCCGCAAGGGGGAATCGATGACGGAGAAGAGTTGGAGCAAGCAGCGCTACGTGAACTGATGGAGGAAGTTGGCACTAATAAAGTGGAGACTATAGCTAAAAATAAAGATTGGATATATTACGATTTACCTGAAGGAATAATACTACAATGCTGGAATGGAAAATATTCTGGACAAAAGCAGAGATGGTTTTTAATGAAGTTTTATGGAGAAGATACAGATATTAATATTCACTACACCGATCACCCAGAATTTAAAGAATGGCGGTGGCAAAGTATAAATAATTTAGTAGAAAGTGCCATATCGTTCAAAAAGCAGGTTTATAAAGCAGTAATAGAAGAGTTTTCTTTCGCAATAAAAGCGGCTATCATCGAATGATATTTGCAGTAAGCTCATGATAGTAGATTCTCATTGTCATTTGATTTATTTTTCAGATGATGAAATACCGCAGGTCATTTCCATGGCAGAGGAGAATAATGTAAAAATTTTACATAACATATGTATAAGTATTGATGATGTTCCCAAATTATTAAAAATTTCTGCATCTTATGATCAAGTTTATTCGTCGACTGGCATACACCCGCTTGACGCAAATATAGAAAAAGGCAAGTGCATACAGGCAGATAAATTGGTTAAGTTAAGCAAAAATGAAAAAGTAATTAGTATCGGTGAAACTGGGCTTGATTTTTCTAAATCTAGCAACAAAGAGAACCAAAAAAAAAGCTTTGCATCACATATAGCGGCAGCAAGAATAAACGGATTGCCTTTGGTTATTCACAACAGAAGTTCTGATGATGAGATGATCGATATGTTAAAATCAGAGATGAAAAACGGTGAATTCGGCGGAGTTATGCACTGTTTTGCTTCCTCAAAAGAACTAGCTTATAAAGCTCTGGATTTGGGATTATATATTTCATTTTCTGGAATAATTACCTTTGAAAATGCAAATGAGCTCAGAGAAATTGCGAAAAATATTCCATATGATCGTGTTTTAGTGGAAACTGATTCACCGTATTTATCACCTGAGCCCTACAGAGGAAAAAAAAATGAACCTGCAATGGTTAAATATGTTGTAGATTATTTAGCAAAACTATGGAATAAGTCACCGGATGAAGTGGCAGATATGACTACAAATAATTTCTTTAAGTTATTTTCGAAGTTACCGATTAAATCATAGTATTAGACTATAATTGATAATTTTTCACTTAAGTTGTAGATCTTAAACAGCAAATCTTTTTATAGAGCAAGGTTGCAAATTCTGATAAAATAATGCTTCTATTTCTTGGATAATATGCTTCTTAATCTTGAAAAGCGCAGCGCAACAAATGCATTATGGCAATTACAAAATGCAGATCAAAGGTCAACTTTGACTCTTATGCAGAAATTTGAGCTACCGGAAATATTGGCAAAAATATTAGTTACTCGTGGCATTAACACAGAAAACGCAAGCAACTTTTTATACCCGCTCATCAAATCATTATTGCCTGACCCTTTTCATCTTTTAGATATGGATAAAGCTGTTTCACGTGTAATAAAGGCAATAAATAATAACGAAAAAATTGCAATTTTTGGCGACTATGATGTTGATGGTGCAACATCGTCAGCGTTGATCAATAGATACATGAAGGCTATTGGTATACATTCTACAATTTATATTCCTGATCGCGTTGATGAGGGTTATGGGTTAAGTACAAAAGCTTTATTACACCTTAAAAAAAGCGGAATTGACTTATGCATTTCTGTTGACTGCGGTACACTCGCGCATCAACCAATTGAGGATGCAAAAAATTTTGGGCTTGATGTTATAGTAATCGATCATCACCTTGGCACAGAGAAATTGCCAAGTGCTATAGCGATAGTGAATCCAAATCGGTTTGGTGAGAACTCTCCTTATAATAATCTTGCAGCGGTCGGAGTGTCGTTCTTGTTTGTTATTGCTCTTAATAAAAGTCTGCGTGAGCAAGGTTTTTTTGCTAATAAGAAAGGGCCAGACTTATTTAATTTATTAGACCTGGTTGCTCTTGGAACCGTTTGCGACGTTATGCAAATTACTGGACTTAATAGAGCGTTTGTCTCTCAAGGACTGAAGGTGCTATCTGCAAGAAAAAATATTGGCTTACGTGTTTTATTTGATGCTCTGGGAATATTAGAAAAACCAAGCGTTTCTCGATTAGGGTTCAGTATTGGGCCGTGTATAAATGCTGGTGGAAGAATAGGCGAAGCATCACTTGGTGCAACATTACTATCCACTGAAAACGAAGAGGAAGCACACACAATAGCATTGAAGTTAATAGAACTGAATAACGCAAGAAAAGCGCTAGAGAGTGAATATTTGGTAGATGCGATGAAGCAAGCAGAATACCACTCCCAATTGAATGCAAATTTTATAATGGTAAGTGGTAACTGGCATCAGGGAATAATTGGTATTATTGCCTCAAGGCTGAAGGAGCAATTTCATTTACCGACAATAGTGATATCTTTAAGTAACGGAATAGGAAAAGCGAGCTGCAGGTCAGTTGTTGGAGTTGACATTGGTGCTGCAGTACTTTCTGCAAAATTTATTAATTTAATTATAGAAGGTGGCGGTCATAATATGGCAGCAGGGTTCTCAATTGCAGAGGATAAAATAAATGACTTGCGTGATTTTTTTGCTGAAAGATTTTTAAACTCTACAAACGAAAAATTTTTGAAAGCTGACGGTATTGTAACTGTTAAAGCTATAAATTTATCTCTGTGGAGTCAATTGCAACGTTTAGAACCATTTGGAATGGGTAATCCAGAGCCAAGATTTATTATTCAAGGAGCAAAAATAAGAAAGCCTGAAATTATAGGAACTGATCATATAAAGTGCTTCATTGCTGATGATAATGTCATGGTTAGAGCTATTGCTTTCCGTTCTGTAAACACTCAACTTGGCTCTGCTATCATGCAAGGTAATGTCCAAGCCATTTTAGGAAAAATCTCTATTAATTACTGGAATGGAAATGAATTTATAAAGTTTTTAATAGAGGATGCGCTAACTATTACCTGAATGAAAAATTAGATCTCTGGCATAACTATATTAAAGGTTGTAAAATACTAAAAACAAAGTAGTGAGGTATGATGAAATTTAAACAAATAAGTAGACTAGAAGACGAGGAGTTTCGTCGTCTGACAGGGGTAAAGAAGGCAATTTTCAAAAGGATGGTGGAAATTTTAGATGAAGAAGATAGAAGGAAAAAGCAAAAAGTGGGTGTAAAACAAGCTCTATATAGAAGATAGGCTACTTATGGCATTGGAATATTTTCGTGAATATCGGACATATTTCCACATCGGTCGAAGTTATGGTATGAGCGAAAGTAAGACCTATAAAATCATAAAGTGGATTGAAGATACATTGGTAAAACATCCGGATTTTGCATTGCCATGGCGAAAAGAGGTTCTAAAAAGTGATATGGAATATGAGGTTTTAGTGATAGATGCAACAGAAACTCCTGTGGAAAGACCAAAAAAGCAAAAACGATTTTATTCAGGAAAAAAGAAAAAGCACAGTATAAAAACACAGATTATTGCGGAAAAAGAAAACAAAAAGATCATTTGCACGTCTTTTTCAAATGGAAGGAAACATGATTTTCGGCTTTTTAAGGAGTCAAAAGTGCACAAGTATCAAAGTCCTAGCAGATAGCGGTTACAGAGATCTACAAAAAATTCACGCAAATATTGAATTGCCACATAGAAAAAAGCAAGAGCTTGCAAGCAAAAGAGTTGTTGTTGAAAATGTAATCGGTTTGCTAAAAAGATTTAAAATTATTGCAGATAAATATCGCAATCGGCGAAAACGTTTTGGATTGAGATTCAATTTGATAGCTGGTATTCACAATCTTGGGCTCCCTAAATGAATTTTGAAAGAGGTCTTTTACTATTTCTAAAGTCTCGGTTCATTTTGTTATTTCAAAACCTGCTAGATGTAAATTTTCTTCTCTCGTGATTGATTGATTTGTATGCATAATATATCCTCTTATATTATATTAACCTTAGCATAAATTATCTGAAATTTTTCTTAATGCAATCACAACTTAAAAACAAGTTTTTTTATTAAAACCTTTTGCATAACTTATTTTTTCATAGCTTAAGGTCGTAAATTTTAGTAATGAGTTTGATAGCAGCAATTTTACTAGGAAATGGTGGTATGTGGGTAATTACTCAGAGTAAAGTGGTTTTTTAAAGCAAGACGGTAGGGAAAATTAAACTTTGCACTTATAAAACAGAAAAAAGAATTGTTATAATTGCTATATTTAGTATATTGTTAGTAGTGTAAATGGTTAGTTTAGGTATGATAAAAGGTATAATTGTATCTACAAACGGCAGTGATATAACAGCAAAAGAAAATAAAAAACATTATAATTTTACTGGCCAAGAATTATGTGAAGTGGACGTTAATTGGCAAATAAACAGAAATATGGTACAAAACCGAAAAGCTCACCTTTCAGCGTGTCTTTAAAACAAAGATTATTATCGAGAAGAAATTCATTAGAAACTAGCACAGTGGAAAATAAAACAGAGCAGTTAATAAAGGGTATTACAGAATTAGAGCTGGAAGTAGATAGATTAAAGCAGGAGAACGAATGGTTAACAAAGAATAAAAAAATGGTAGAAGAAGAAAGGGATGAATATATGTTAGGTTTAGAAGAAGCAGAAGAAAATGTTGCAAAACTTAAACTAGAATTGAACGGTAAAGATAAAGCTTTTAAAAAAAGAATTAATGAATTATTGAAAAAGCAAGGTCAAATATCTGAAGAAAATCATAGAGAAATTAAGGAGATAAGACAAAAGATAGAAGGCTTAGAAGAAAATATAAAAAGAATATCGAATTTGACAACTAAACTGGGGGAGGAAGAAAATAAAATACAACAGTTGCAGGCAGTGCCAGATGAAGCTCTGGAAAATGGAAAAGAAAGGGCTATTAAAGTGGCAAAAAATGGATATGTAGAAGACTTAAGTGATTATGCGCTTAATGGGGAAAGAGATTTTCAACATTCTTTAAGAAATAACGTGATGTTGTTAATATCTGGATTTCTAAAAGATCAAGAAAATGGTTTAAAAACACAAAAATAATTGAGGAAGCTCTTGATGCTTTATCACCTACTGATGTTTATACTAAAGCAAAAGTTTTAAATCTAGAAGAAAATTTACAAGCTGAGTAAAAAAAATCCTCTAATCTAAAAAGAGATTTACAAGCTCAAAAAGCAAAAATTCTTAATCTAGAGAAAGGTTTTCAAGATGAAAAAACAAAGGTATTCAATTTAGAAAAAAAGTTTCAAAATGAACAGGCAAAATTATTTGATCTGACTAAAGATCTTAAATCTGAAGAACAGAAAGTTGCAAATTTAAAAAAAAGAAATTCAATAAATATTAGTAAAGCAAAAAGAGCTTTAAGTACGGCAGCTTTGTTAATTGGGTTAGTGTACCCATTTTCTCGAGTACAAAGTATAGAACTCTGTTATATATTATGTGTGGTATTTTTAATTTTACTTGTATATTGCATTTATAATATCTGTACAATGAGCAAAGAACATGATTCTCATGATGTACTAGTAAGTGGAGTTGATTCAATGGAACTAGAAGACTGTAAATACACTCAACAGAATCAAATACAAGCAACAGTCAGCTGAGAGTATATTTCTTTCTTGATTTTTTTAACTAATTCATAACCATCAGGCAAATATCTGAGATCTTACTTTTTACTCTTTTTTATTAAATCAACTAGCTGACTAAGCATAAAAAAATGATTTCGCTTCTGTCTCGTGCTTTCAATGGTAGCTTGAATAAATTTCTTATTTTTAAAAAAGCAAAAAACTATACTTAAAACCCCAGTTGCGGATTAGAAATTGATAAAAAAGCCAGGAAAATAGAGTAGACTCCACAATATTTTAAACGTTAATAGGAGGCTACCCATGAATAAAAATATAACAGAATTGTTTTGCCTGATCGATGATTTTTGTACTCCTATGACAATATTGCAAATTTTGATTTACCGCTTCATTAGCCAGTTCTTTCACTCGAAATACTATATATATGTTGTCATGACTAATTTCAATTTGTTTAACTAACATCCTAATAATGTGGCGTTTGGTTTGCCAATCTAACTGATCAAGTTCTGACTTAATACTAGTAGAAAATTCCTCTAAGCTATTTGTAATAAGATCAAACTCCTGCTGTAATTTCTTATGGTCTAGCACCTTTTCCTTTTGTTCTTCAATTTCTTGCAAACGATGTTTCATTGCTTTAACTCTAGGTTCAAATTCTTCCTTACTTATAAACTCTTGAGCATAACTATCAATAAGATTTGCAATTCCTCGTTTTAATTTACTTTCCTGTTTTTCAAATGTGTCATCTGACTGCTTGCCCTTTTGTTCTGACAACCTTAGCTGATGTTCTTTTACAATTCTATCTGGCTTTTCTAACAAGCTTTTTACTTCATTCCAGACAATCGTATCCAACATTTCTGTACGAATTGCTTTACTATTGCATATTTTATTATCATAATGGTGATGAAAATTTAAACCAGTGCAACGGTAGTAGTAAAATATCTTGTATCTTGTAAAAAGCATCTAATGTTTTAAGCTTAAGCATTAGGTGGAGAAGGGAAGAACTCTGAGTCGTAACTTAGATATAAAATCTGTTAACAAGATAAGAGTTCCCTTCTCAAAAGTATAGGCTGGACAGTATCTTAGAAAGACCTCAATGGTTCTAATTCTGTATTCACAAGGTAAGCCTTACTTTTCATTTTAAATAGTAACGTATGGAGTTATATATGATCAACAACTTTCTTGGTATAGATGTTTCAAAAGAACGCTTTGATGTTTTTCTTTCGTTTATAAGTAAAAAAGGAAAACGTGAAGCTAGGAAAAGGAAATTTAAAATGATGATACTGGATTTCAAGGTCTGCTGGACTTTCTACAAAAACATAACGTAGAAGAAGTAAAAGCTTTCATGGAATACACTGGTTGTTATAGTGAAGCTTTGGCTGAATTCCTTTACAACGCTGGATATTTTGTTAGTGTTGTAAACCCAGCTCTCATAAGTTTTTATGCAAAAAGTAAGCTTGCACGGCAAAAGAATGACTAGTCTGATGCAGAGATTATTGCAGATTATTGTCAAAGACAGGAACCTTCTCATTGGGCACCACCTCCTCCTGAAAAGAGAAAATTAAAACATCTTTATCGTTGTTCAGATGCGTCAAAAGATAAATTAACATTAGTAAATAATCATTTGGAAAAGAAAGAGAGACTGCCTGAAGAAGTTGTAAATGTTTGGGAAAACCTAGCAATGACCATAGAACAATCAATAGAAACAATAAAAAACTCCACGCGTGAACTATTAGAACAACACAAAGAATTGTTGGAAGATTTTCAACTCCTATTGACTATTCCAGGAATAGGAGAGGAATCAGCAATAGCTATTTTAGCTGAAATTCCTGATATAAAAGCCTTTATAAATGCTAGACAATTAGCAGCATATTCAGGAACTATACCAAAAAATATTACATCAGGTTCATCTGTATATGCCAAGCCTAGGCTAAGTAAATCAGGTTCACGGACATTGCGTAAGGCTCTTTATTTTCCTGCTATAGTAGCTAAAAATCACAGTAACTGTGTATAAGTACTTTCAGTTTGTGTGGCGTACTTATAAACAGTTACACTGATTTTTTACTGTGCCTTCTTATTTTATGAGAATTGTTTTACAAAGTTACTAAGCAACTCTGTTAAAGTCAATGTGAGAGGCAGTGCATCAGTTATACGTTCAGCGAATCTATCTCTTATAAAACAAGCAACAATTTTGAGTAACCAGGTAATAAAGATACTCAAGAACATCTAAAGTTTAGTACAAATGACAAAATATATTCTCTCAATTGATGGTGGTGGAATAAGAGGAATTATTCCAGCAATGATATTATCCGGAATAGAGAAAAAACGGGTAAACCTATTTCTCAAATTTTTGATTTATTGGTGGGTACTTCAACTGGTGGTACTATTGTAGCAGGACTATGTAAAAAAGATAGCAAAGGAAAGCTACAATATTCAGCTGATGACGTGGTTAATCTTTATCAGGAGTACGGACCTTATATTTTTAAGTCTTCATTTCTAAGAAAATCAATATTTTCTTGGATTAACGGTGCACAATACCCCAGTGAAAATATTGAGTATGTACTTCATAAATATTTTGGCGATGATATCCTTAAAAACACTTTAAGTAATGTGTTGATTACGAGTTACGATATTCACAATAACTGCCCATTTTTCTTCAAAAGTTGGAAAGAGGATAGAAATTTTATTAAATTAAGGGATGTATTAAGAGCAGCAACTGCAACACCTACTTACTTTGCACCTAAATATTTAAAAGTCAACCAAAAGGAAATGGTATTAATAGATGGAGGAGTTTTTGCCAATAATACAGCAGCATGTAGCTATGCAAGCAGCAGAAAGCTATTTCCTAACGATGATGTAGTACTTCTGTCCATCGGTACTGGCAGATCGTCTCATTCCATTAAATACCTCAGATTGAAAAGATTTGGCAAAATATCCTGGATTAAGCCATTGATAAACGTAATGTTTGCCTCTGGACTAGATTGTGTAAATTATCAGCTAGACCAGATTATTAACAATAGCTATATCAGAATTCAATCGCAGCTAAAAATAGCATCAACGGAGATGACAATACAACATACGAAAATATCAAGTGTTTAAAAAAGAAGCACAAATGATGATTGAATGTAATCAAAAAGCAATAGATAAATTCTGTACAGTAGTATCATAAACTTTAACCTTTTAATCTAGAACTCGCATTTTTGGACGTTTCCTTTTAAGCTTCAGTAAACCTCCTAACTCTATAGTTCTTTATATGATCTGGATTAAAAGCCTTCCTTGAACTTAAAACACCAAAAACTATATTGAGTAATTTACGCATTGCAGCTCCCACAACGGCCATATTATGCTTGCCTTTTTCCTTCAACCTTTCGCAGTAAGTCTTAATAATAGGGTTGTGATTTTTAGCTACTATAGCAGGAAAATAAAGAGCCTTACGCAATGTCCGTGAACCTGATTTACTTAGCCCAGGCTTGGCATATACAGATGAACCTGATGTAATATTTTTTGGTATAGTTCCTGAATATGCTGCTAATTGTCTAGCATTTATAAAGGCTTTTATATCAGGAATTTCAGCTAAAATAGCTATTGCTGATTCCTCTCCTATTCCTGGAATAGTCAATAGGAATTGAAAATCTTCCAACAATTCTTTGTGTTGTTCTAATAGTTCACGCGTGGAGTTTTTTATTGTTTCTATTGATTGTTCTATGGTCATTGCTAGGTTTTCCCAAACATTTACAACTTCTTCAGGCAGTCTCTCTTTCTTTTCCAAATGATTATTTACTAATGTTAATTTATCTTTTGACGCATCTGAACAACGATAAAGATGTTTTAATTTTCTCTTTTCAGGAGGAGGTGGTGCCCAATGAGAAGGTTCCTGTCTTTGACAATAATCTGCAATAATCTCTGCATCAGACTAGTCATTCTTTTGCCGTGCAAGCTTACTTTTTGCATAAAAACTTATGAGAGCTGGGTTTACAACACTAACAAAATATCCGGCGTTGTAAAGGAATTCAGCCAAAGCTTCACTATAACAACCAGTGTATTCCATGAAAGCTTTTACTTCTTCTACGTTATGTTTTTGTAGAAAGTCCAGCAGACCTTGAAATCCAGTATCATCATTTTAAATTTCCTTTTCCTAGCTTCACGTTTTCCTTTTTTACTTATAAACGAAAGAAAAACATCAAAGCGTTCTTTTGAAACATCTATACCAAGAAAGTTGTTATCATATATAACTCCATACGTTACTATTTAAAATGAAAAGTAAGGCTTACCTTGTGAATACAGAATTAGAACCATTGAGGTCTTTCTAAGATACCGTCCAGCCTATACTTTTGAGAAGGGAACTCTTATCTTGTTAACAGATTTTATATCTAAGTTACGACTCAGAGTTCTTCCCTTCTCCACCTAATGCTTAAGCTTAAAACATTAGATGCTTTTTACAAGATACAAGGTCTACTCACCATAGTAACCATACCATGGCAATGCTTATACTTCTTTCCTGAATTACATGGGCATTTATCATTCCTTGACACTTTAGGAATTTTATTATTTTTTTCAGAACGTACTCTGCTTCTTATTTCCTGATTATCTAAAAGCTTAAAATGCGCTAGACGATGGACAGTAAGCTCTTTCCATTTTTCAAGCGTAGACTCAAACATTAAAAAAGCTTCTCGCTTAAATTCATTCAATGGGTCCTTCTGCCCCATAGCACGTAGGCTTATGCTTTGTCTTAGGCTCTCTAAAGTTGAAAGATGCTCTCTCCATAAATGATCAAGCGTCATTATCATTACTTGCTTTACTATTGTATTCCAGAGATCCGCAGTGCCTTGGCTGTTAAAATATTTCTCCCTTTCAGCGAAAAATTCTTGTACTTTATCGTTTATATAATGCAAAGCATCTTGCTTGTCTACAAACTTCACTAAGGATTCAGCGCTAAGAGCAATCCCATACCTTGCGTGAAATTCTTTTATTGTATCTTCAATATAATCCTCATAATAGCCACTTTGAACAATATTTTCTATTATTTCCTCATTTACTTCACTATGCATTTCAGATAAGTCATTAACTTCATTACCTAAAATATGATTCCTCTGTTCAAAAACTACTTTACGCTGATTATTGATTACATCATCAAATTTGATCAAAGATTTTCGTATATCGTAATTTCTAGCCTCTACTTTTTTCTGTGCTTTTTCAAGTGCCTTATTAATCCACGGGTGGTGAATAGCTTCATTGTTTTTTAGCCCTGCCCTTTGTAAAAAACTCCTCATTCTATCTGAGCCAAATATTCTCATTAAATCATCTTCAAGTGACAAAAAGAACTTAGAAAGTCCAGGATCACCCTGACGTCCAGAACGCCCACGCAATTGATCGTCTATTCTTCTGCTTTCATGTCTTTCAGTTCCAACAACGCATAAACCACCAGCTTTAATGGCAATTTCCTTGTCTTTTTTAACTTTTTCAATTATTTTTTGATATTTTTTCTCTCTTTCATCATCATTTTTCACCTTACTAAGTTCCACTTTTGCAATCATTTCAGCATTTCCACCAAGTTGAATATCAGTTCCACGCCCTGCCATATTGGTTGCTATAGTAATATTGCCTGGAATTCCAGCTTGCGCTATTATGTAAGCCTCTTGCTCATGATAACGAGCGTTTAATAACGAATGCTTAAGAGAATGCTTATGTAAAAGTGCAGAAAGCTTCTCAGAATTTTCAATGCTCACCGTACCAACAAGAACTGGCTGAAGACGTTTATGACACTCTTCTATAAATTTTAACACAGCATTGTATTTTTCTTTTTCCGTTCCGTAAATTTCATCGTCAACATCTATTCTCTTCACAGCAACGTTAGTTGGAATTTTAACTACATTTAGTCTATATATATCGCGAAACTCCTCCGCTTCTGTTGCTGCAGTACCTGTCATACCAGAGAGTTTGTTGTACATACGAAAATAATTTTGAAATGTAACAGATGCTAATGTTTGATTTTCATACTGAACTTCAAGATTTTCCTTAGCTTCAAGTGCTTGGTGAAGGCCATCAGAATACCTCCTACCCTCCATCATACGTCCAGTAAACTCATCGATAATTATTACTTTACCATCCTTTACTATATAATCTTTGTCAGCAGTAAATAGCTTATGAGCGCGCAATGCCTGATTTATATAATGAGTCATCATCATATTGTTGTTATCATATAGTGAGGAATTTTCCGCAATAAGGTTGTATGATTTCAACAATTCTTCCACTCGTGAAATACCATCTTCAGTCAAGAACACTGTCCTGCCCTTTTCGTCTATCTCATAGTCAGCTTCAGCTAATTTAGTAACTACTTTGTTTATGTGCTTATATATTTGATTACTCCCCTCAACTGTACCGGAAATAATCAGAGGAGTACGAGCCTCATCAATCAATATGGAATCCACTTCATCAACTATTGCATAATTAAAACCCCTTTGGACCATATCACTTTGGGAAAATTTCATGTTATCTCGCAAGTAATCAAAAGCTAGCTCATTGTTTGTAGAATATACAATATCTGCACTGTAAGCTTCTTTTCTCTCTTCATCTGTCAAATCATTTGTGATAAATGAAACAGAAATACCTAAAGAGTTATATAACTTACTCATCCATTCAGTGTCTCGTTTTGCAAGGTAATCATTAACAGTTACAACATGCACACCTTTACCCTCTAGCGAATTTAAATATGCAGCTAAAGTTGCAACAAGTGTCTTTCCCTCCCCTGTTTTCATTTCCGATATCATGCCATTGTGCAACACCATTCCACCGATTAACTGAACATCAAAGTGCCTCATATTGAGAAATCTTCTTGAAGCTTCCCGCACAACTGCAAATGCAGGTATCATAATATCATTGAGTGTTTCTCCATTTTTTAACCTTTGCTTAAATTCTTCAGTTTTATCATATAGCTCTTGATCGGATAAACTCTGCATTTCTGCCTCTAATGCATTGATTTTCTCAACAATTTTTCTAAAAGATTTTATTATCTTCTTATTTGTTGATCCAAATACCTTTTTTATAAAAAAGAACGATAACATCAAAACTGAGAACAGCAGAACTACTGTTAAAATTAGCTGAGAATCTAACATAAATTAAGTTATATTGACTTATGAGATTATATTAACAAACATAAGACACAGCAATAAATCTCTTTTGAGACCAGGTCTATTGCGTTACTTTTCTCTCACGCAGTTTTGAAAGATATATCAAATCTATCATAATAAATTAAGTACTTTTTATAATTAATCAACTAAAATTTAACATCTGAGTGTCACGCTATTGCTATTAGATTAAGTGAGGTAAGAGTTATGAATATGAAATTTAACCAATTAAAAAGATTTCTTCGTACAGGTAAAACAAATGTTACAAAAGCTTCCGATACAAAAACGCTAACAGCAATAAAGGACGGCATAAAAAAACACACAAAGCTAGAATTATTCAATCAAGGGATGCTAGAAGAGTTTAATAGCGGTGAAAAAAATTCAAAAAACTTTCTGAAACTGCAACTAAAATAGTAGATAATGCAGAATTCCTAGATGTGGACAGCTTAGTACAACAAATGAATAGTGTGCAAATTTCTCAAGAAGGGTTACAACGTGGCCAAGAAGAATTATCTAGATTACATGATGATAAAGCAACACTACTTCAGAGCAAGACTGATTGTAAAGATTGGATAAGCGAATTAACGCAAAAAAATCAAACTCTTGCAGGGCAATTAAAAGAACTTATGGACTAAGCAATCAAAATAAGAAAAAAAATGGCAGAGAATACATCTCAGATTACACAGTTAAACGACAGAAGTAATTATGCTGAATTGGTATTGTCAGTTGTGATAACGAGATAAAGAATCTAACAAAAGTTGTAAAAAAGACCTTGAATCACTTTATACAAGAGGTTGATCAGTTAGAGTTAGACATTAAAAAGAGAGAGCTTACCGCATTAAAGCTTGACATGGAAGAGAAAAAACTAATACAAGACTCTCCGATGCAGCCATCAAGGCCTGCACCTTTGCCGCCTGTAGAGAGAGAAGGCCAAAATATGCCAAATCTAGGTGCTAATAGTTCCAATACGCTTAGTAAAGTATCTGTAGGCAATACACAAAATCAAAGTCAAAAACGGTAAATATATACTCTAGCCCTCTAAACCCTCTACATGATAAAGTAATGCAATAGGTATATTATATGTGAGGATATTTTGTACCTGTTGCTGCAACCAAATCTCTAATCTACTATTTCTTATATGCTGTGCTGCGGATATTAGGGCCTTACTTTATGTAGCACACTGAATCCCCAAAATGAACTCCTGCTTCTTCAGTATCTATTTATTAGTTTTATACTTATTTAGCCAATAATCGTTAACTGAGTATAGTTCACATGAAATGCTACTACCATGGCTTCTTATGCATGGACTTTTTAGTTTACGTTGTTTATTGAAACACCCTGATAACATAGACACAACTAAAACAAAAAATAATAATCTTTTTAACATAATAAAACCTTTTTATTTATTACTATTTCCTTAATTTATACATACTCTTTTACTAAAACTACTTCTTTCTCTTTTTCAGAAACAGAAGCAGCAGAAGGCTCTCCATTCAAACGCAGCTTTATATAATTATCTATGATCTGTATTACTTCTTCTTCTTTATCCCTCAAAAAGTGATTAGTACTCTCTATCACATGGTATTCCATATGCTTGCTCTTGACTGAATTTATAAGTCTCTTTGCTAACTCTGTTACATCGCTTTCATCTGAAATTGTATCATTGCTACTTTGTATTATAAGACCAGGCACTGGACAAGGAGAGAGAAAAGAAAAATCATATTTAGTTGCAGGAAGAGAAAGAGCAATAAACCCTACTATCTCTGGACGACGCATTGTTAATTGCATAGCTACCCAGGCTCCAAATGAAAAACCTACTATCCAAATTGGAACATTGCTCTGATTACGCTCTTGAAGCCAATCAATAGCAACTGCAGCATCAGTTAATTCTCCTATCCCCTTATCAAAAGTTCCAGTAGATTTTCCTACACCACGAAAATTAATTTTTAATACAGAAAAATTGTTATCAATAAAGGACATATATACACTATGTATCATTTTACTATCCATGTTACCTCCATATTGAGGGTGGTGGTGTAAAATTAACACAACCGGTGCATCCGTATCTTTGCTTTGGTGATATTCGCCTTCTATTTTTTCCGTTGTGTTATTCAAAAAAACTTCTACCATGAACACTCCTAAATATAAAATCTGTTTGACAGATATTAACTAATTTATACATACTGATATCTATTAATTATGTATTAACTTGCCTGTTTTTGCAATATTTTTTTATCACAAGCAAAGTTAAGGCATGGCTATAATTAATGACAAAGTAATTTACCCATTAAATGATAAGCTCACTTACAAGTCTTCACACTTAAACTCATCTGCTTCAACAAATATATATGCTGATTATAATGCAACTGCTCCAGTTAGCGGAAGTGTAAAAAAAAGTATACTTGAGGTTTTGGAAAAACAGGTGCTAAATCCATCTTCATTGCATAAAAAAGGACAAGAAGCGAGAAAGATTCTTCAAGACGCAAAAGACAACGTACGCAATTTTATTGGTGTGCCGGATAATAAAGAAATAGTTTTTACCTCAAGTGCAACTGAAGCAAATAACCTTGTCATGAAAGGAATAAAAGGCTACCAGCATGTAATTTCATCAATAGAGCACCCTTCAGTTATTCATTCTGCGTGTAATCCACATATCATACCTGTGAACTCAAATGGAGTTATTGATCTCACAGAGTTAGAAAAAATTTTGGGTGAACTACAAGGAAATAAAGTGCTTGTCTCAGTTATGATGGCCAACAATGAAACTGGTGTTATACAGCCTATTAAGGAAATAACTGAATTAGCACACAAATTTGGTGCAATATGCCATACTGACATCGCTCAAAGCGTTGGAAAAGTTGAAGTTAATATTGAGAATTTAGGAGTAGATTTATTAACCTTCTCTGCTCACAAGTTTGGTGGTGTAGCAGGGTGCGGAGTGTTAATCTTTGATAAAAAATTAAAGGTCGAGCCGATGATAGAAGGTGGTGGTCAAGAGAAAGGGTTACGTGGTGGAACGGAAAATATTATTGCAATAGCAGGCCTTTCTGCTGCATTGCATGGTATTCCAGACCTTTTATCAAAAATGAATAATAGAGTAAAAGAATTACGCGATCAGCTAGAGCTTGAGCTATTAAATCTTGCAAGTGATATAAAAATTTTTGGTAAAAATTCTGAACGACTGCAAAATACAAGTTTCATTTGCATGCCAGGGGTAAAAAGTGATGTTCAACTTATGCATTTTGACTTAAACAATATTGCAGTCAGTAATGGCTCTGCATGTTCTTCTGGAAAAGTTGAACCTTCTCATGTGTTGCTTGCAATGAAAGCAACACATGAGCAAGCAGAATGCTCAATCAGAATTAGTATAGGTCCAGAAACTGAGCCACAAGATATAAAAAAGATAGTGAATTGCTGGCATGCAATTTATAGTAAAAATATTACTAATTAAATATTTTATCTTATAAGATGTGTAGTATTATTTATTTTTTAATAAATAGCATATTAGTTTCAGTAGGTTTATTGTAACCTTTCGCAGTACTAAGAAAGTAGTTTACAAAATTGCCATCAGAAACTGAGTTATGCAAGAGGCCTAATAAAATTGAGCATCATTGGCTTGCAATAAAAAATAGAGGGAGAAAAAACATACCTATCTTTAAATCCTTTCGCCTGGCTGTTGATTCTGCTTTTCTTTAATCGTCTCTTATTGTGAGAAGTGCGATACTAAACATTCCACCTGTGGTATTATATTTTTAGCATTCTTTGTCTACTTTTTATTTTACCGCTTGGCTGAATGGATACGACGATAATTATAAATTTTTAACTATTTATATTTATATTTTTAGTATAATTAATTTATACTAAAATGAAGGGGAAAGGGCAGAACTCAAAGGAAAAAGTATTGGAGGGTTTAAAAGCTGGAATGGGCTCTACTTTAATAATAGGCCTTTCTGCTGCTAATTCAAGCATGCTAGGTATCGTTAATTTAGTATATATGATACTCCATCCAATGGGTGTGGTAGGTACATTGCTTGGTAATATTGGCGGTAGCATTTTTTTTAACTCAATTTCGCTTATATTAAACACAAGCTTTCTTGTTAGTCGTTTAAAAGAAAGAAATTTGTATAAAAAACGCAACGTTGAGCAGGAATTTGACGCAAAAGCAAAAGATAAACATACAGTGCGAAGCATTTATCTCAATATGTTGTGCGATGCTCTGTTTTTAACTGGTGCTATTGCCTCTATTGTATTATTTGGTAATCCCATAGCTATTTTTGTTACAGCACCTATCGTTACATTAGGTTGCATAGTCATGGCCGGTGATATAGTAAATTCTACTCATCATAAAGTTAAAAATTTCAAAAATTATCTTTCACAATTATCGAAAGAAGATCAAGTAAGTTTGCAAAAAGAAATGAAAATGGAGATCAGTGAGTCGCTCTTTTATAAAGTAGTAGCAAAAATTCTGCCCAATATAATAGTATTAGCGCAACTACATGCAGGTACAGAAAATAAAAATAGAGAACAGGAAATTAAGCGTTTGAAGGCAGAGCTTAAGGGTATTAAGTTTAGACAAGATGATGCTAGACAAAATAATAGTAACAACTTAACTAATTATAAAGAAGAGAACGAGATGGAAACTACGCTAGAAGTAAAAGAGGTTAAGGAGCCGCACCATGGTTCTACACACCTTTCTTTAGATGAGAATGCAATCGAAAAAGTTAAGGGAAGCAAGGAACCTGCTAGAAAAGGAAGATTGCCGTTTTGATGGTAATTGATTTTCAAAAAAAATATGATTTTAAAGTACATTACAGAGGCAAAATATATTGTCTTGGTCATTTGAGTGAGAGCAGTATCTTGTATCACAAGAACTACAAATTAAAAACCAGAAATTACGACAAAAGCGATAGCATAATCTCGTTCATCGCTAATTGAAAGGTAAATTGTACTATTTTCAGAGATAAGGTTTTTGCTAACTGTAATATATGGCATTCCTCTTATATCGTTGTGTATTTCTATACCTTTTATTCTGATACCCCGACTAAATCCAGTACCAAGTGCCTTAACAAAAGCTTCCTTGGCAGCAAAACGTTTAGCAAAATATCTGGCTTGCATTTCCTGACTGTTATACTTTTTACTTAGTTCTATTTCTTTTTTAGTATATATTCTATTTAGGAATTTTTTTTTATATTTTTGTAATATTCTCAATATTCTTGGTATATGTACTATATCTGTGCCTATGCCTTGTATCATTATGCTCTGAAACGATTTATTGCTTCTTCGATCTGCATTTCCTTCACTTCTCCAGTTGCTCTGTTTTTTACTTCAACAAGATTGTTGCTTATTGCTTTTTCACCCACAATTATTTGCCACGGCAGGCCTATTAAATCCATTCTGGCAAATTTCACTCCTACACTTTCTTCTAAGTTATCGTAAAGTACTTCATTATTTCCTAATGCCTTGTATATTTTATCTGCAGCATCTATGCATTCTGAGGTTTTTGTTTTTAGATTAATTAATCCAATTTTAAAAGGAGATACAGCTTCAGGCCAGATTATCCCTTTAACATCATGAAAAGCTTCGATTATTGCACCAACAAGCCTTGAAACTCCGATGCCATATGAACCCATATGGATACTAATATTCTTGCCATCGTTTGTAGTAACACTTGCTTTCATGGGTTTTGAATATTTGTCACCAAAATAAAAAATATGACCTATCTCGATGCCTTTGCTACTCTCAAGCTGCTCTTGTGGTATAGGGCAAGTTTGAGGATTATGCATATCGTCTGCAACTGCATAAATACTCTTGAGATTTTCTATTTCATCATTTTTCAGGAGCTCTGCAAACTTGTTGTCATAATATAGAGTGCTTTCACCTGTGTTTGCTAATATATGAAACTCATGGCTTAAATCTCCTCCTATTGGGCCAGTATCAGCTTTGACTCCAATTGGAGTAAGTCCCATACGCTTGAAGATTTTTGTATAAGCCTTGTACATTAAATTATATGAATCCTCGGCACTTCTAGCATCAAGGTCAAAACTATATGCATCTTTCATCAGAAATTCTCTGCCTCTCATAACGCCATAACGTGGCCTTACCTCGTCACGAAACTTCCATTGAATTTGATATAAGCAAAGTGGTAAACCTTTGTAGCTCTTTACTGCATTCCTAATTAAATCTGTTGCAACCTCTTCGTGAGTTGGACCAAAGAGCATATCATTTTTATGCCTATCATTTATACGTAGCATTTCTTTACCATAATCATCATATCGCCCTGATTCCTGCCAAAGACTTGCCGGTTGAATACAAGGCATTAGAATCTCCATTGCACCTGACTTATCCATCTCATCTCTTATTATATCCTCAATTTTTTTAAGAACTCGAAGGCCAAGAGGTAACCACGAATATATACCAGATGCCGTTTGTTTTATTAATCCTGCACGCAAAGAATACCGGTGAGAAATTATCTCAGCACCAGCTGTTGTCTCCCTTAAAGTTGGTAAGTAGTACTTAGATAAGCGCATTCTGAAAATATCGTTATGTTACGTAATTTTAATATAATTAAAATCATTGGTAAACTTATTTTAAAAACTCTTTCCTTTTTCTAACCTTGCTGCCTGACTTTTTCTTCAGAACTGAAAGTACTTATACACAGTTACACTGATTTATAGAAGGTATCAGCCTAAATTAAAACTTTTTGTTACTTTTTATTCTTTTTAGCTAAATAATTTGTTGACAATCTTGATAACTCAGTTTGTGATGGCAATTTTGTCGTTGAAACTTGATTGCGCTCCTCAAATACATTTGAGTATTCTGTGGTGCGATTCTCCTAAAAATTTCTCATCATAAACAGGTTCTGCAGGAGATCTATTAAATTAAGCAACTTAAGTCGTCATTCCAGACTTGATAATGGAATTCAGGAATTTTTTTAAAACTGGATCCTATGGTCAAGCCATAGGATGACAGAAACGGTCAACCTTATCTGCGTTAGCTGTATCTGCAAGAATCTGGTTGCTTAATTTATATAATTTTACTAATAAACGCAGTATGATCTTGTTGTAGCACCAAAGGCATATTTTCTGCTATTTTTTCTATTAAGCTATTAAGAGCTTCAAAGTGCGAACATTTTGATAGAACATGATCTGCTAGGCTTCTTTGATCGTTAGGTCTGCCAACTCCAAATCTCAATCGCCAATAATCATTACTGATAAATGCATCTATGGATTTAATTCCATTATGTCCACCAGAGCTACCTCCTTTCTTTATTTTGATTTTTCCAAGATCAAGATCAGCATCATCATGTATAACAATAACATTTTCTAGCAGCAGCTTGTAAAAATTTTGCACTTTTGAAACTGGAATGCCTGAGTTATTCATGAATGAATAAGGCTTTAGCAGCATGACCTTTTTATCATGGATAAAACCAGAGGTTATCAAATAATCCACTTTTTTCGAAAATGGCTGGAAATTCCAACATTTACAAATTGCATCAACAACAAGAAAGCCGATATTGTGATAGGTTAACTCATATTTGCTGCCAGGATTACCAAGGCCAACTATTAGATCCACTACCCTTCTGTTGTTCCTTCTTCATCTGAAGCTGATTCTTTAATGTCACCACTATCAGCAGCAGAAATTGTCACA
This sequence comes from Wolbachia endosymbiont of Ctenocephalides orientis, assembly GCA_028571345.1. GTDB lineage: Bacteria > Pseudomonadota > Alphaproteobacteria > Rickettsiales > Anaplasmataceae > Wolbachia. The sequence goes on along the minus strand of CP116769.1, from coordinate 193,915 downwards.
ATAGTAAAATTCTCTTCTTCATGAGCCGCAAGCTTAACACCTTCTGGTAGCTTTATATCATTTATATGTATAGATTGGCCAATTGTCTTGCCAGATAAATCAATCTCAATAGCTTGAGGTATTTTATCAGGATAGCATTTTACTGTAATTGAACGAAATAAAACGTTAAGCGCTCCACCCAACTTTATCCCTGGAGATTTATTCTCATTAATAAATGATAAAGGTATGTCTATTTTAATTTCACTTCCTTTATCTACAAATTGGAAATCGACATGTTGTATAGTGTCTTTTACTACATGCCACTGAACATCACGAACAAGAGCATATTCTTTTTTACCTGAAATATTCAGCTCTATTAAATGTGCAGAAAGCACCCCTGTTTTATATTGTTTTGTAAATTCTTTTGCAGATAATGTTAAATTTACACTATCATGGCCTTTTCCATACACAATGCCGGGAATACCACCTTTTTTTCTTAATGCATACATGGCTTTTGTTTTTTTTACATCCCGTAACTCTGCGTTTAAAGTTACTATTTCCTGCTGAACCATCGGTTGCTCCTAATAAATTGGTTAACTCTCTAAGATATAATATAACATAAAAATATTTATTTCAAACCTCATTCTTTACATGTTTGAATTTTAGAAATTAAATTTAATATACTAACAAAGAAAACATACTATAATTAAATTTACTTAGTTTAGCAAGCCGTCAAGTGACAAGAGCTCTTTCACACAATCTTATTTGTTTTATTATGATATTTTCTGTTGCAGTTATTGATATGGCAACAGATCTATATTCAGTTGCTCTGCCATGTATTGCAGATTACTTTAAAGTAGAAGGAAGTACGGCACAGCTTACAATTAGCCTCAATCTACTGGGAATTGCAATCTCTGGATTGCTCTATGGACCACTTTCTGAACATTATGGTAGACGTCCAATAATGCTGATCGGAATGACAATTTTTGCCTTAGCAAGTATTGTATGTTGCATAGCAGATAACATTATATTTTTGATAATAATCCGCTTTATACAAGGGTTAGGTGCTGGTGTTGCAAGTGTGGTTGGGTATGCATCAATAAGAGATATATACTCAGGTAGTGATTATTCAAGGGCAATTTCAAAGCTGAATATGGTTGTAGCGCTTTCACCTGGTGTTGCTCCAATAATAGGCAGTTACATAATATCACATGGACATAGCTGGAGATCTTTATTCTTTATTATGTCGTTCGTTGCGATTGTTATGTTAGGGACAATTTATTTTAAATTAGAAGAAACACTTGTAAATAAGAAAAGCAAGATAAGCATAATCAATGTTGGAGTATATATTTATAAACAATATTTATTGATATTTAAAGATTATCGTTTTCTTGGATTTGCATTAATTCACGGGTTAACCTTTATGTGGCTGTGGGCCTACATAGGTAATTATGCATTTATATTTGGATCACTTGGTATTGAAATCCAATATTTTGGCTATCTAATATCTATTGTGGTTGTATTTTACATAATGGGGACTTTGATTAATAGAAGATATGTACCAAAGCTAGGTGTTAGTGTTATGCTGATGATAGGTTTGATATCTCCAATAGTTTCAGATAGCTTGCTTGTGTATCTTTATTACATAAATAAATTGAATGTATTTACTCTGCAGCTAGCCTGGGTTCCAAGCAATATTGGCCTTGCATTCATAATTAGTAATAACGTAACTTCTGCTTTCGAAAAAATTCAAAATATAGGTATTGGAAGTGCGATCCTCGCGTTCTGCAATATGGCATTTGGAGCTCTTGGCATTGTTATAGTAGGGCAGTTTTTTCAGTACGGTGTTTTGTCAAATGCCTTATTAACAACAGCATGCTCTATAATTGCTGTTATTATGTTTACTATACTCAAATTGACCGAAAAAAACACAAAAGCAAGTTAAGTACAAATGTCCAATTAGGTAGTAAACATTTCACATGAAATGCTTATACCTTTATATTAGACCTTGTATCTTGTAAAAAGCATCTAATGTTTTAAGCTTAAGCATTAGGTGGAGAAGGGAAGAACTCTGAGTCGTAACTTAGATATAAAATCTGTTAACAAGATAAGAGTTCCCTTCTCAAAAGTATAGGCTGGACGGTATCTTAGAAAGACCTCAATGGTTCTAATTCTGTATTCACAAGGTAAGCCTTACTTTTCATTTTAAATAGTAACGTATGGAGTTATATATGATAACAACTTTCTTGGTATAGATGTTTCAAAAGAACGCTTTGATGTTTTTCTTTCGTTTATAAGTAAAAAAGGAAAACGTGAAGCTAGGAAAAGGAAATTTAAAATGATGATACTGGATTTCAAGGTCTGCTGGACTTTCTACAAAAACATAACGTAGAAGAAGTAAAAGCTTTCATGGAATACACTGGTTGTTATAGTGAAGCTTTGGCTGAATTCCTTTACAACGCTGGATATTTTGTTAGTGTTGTAAACCCAGCTCTCATAAGTTTTTATGCAAAAAGTAAGCTTGCACGGCAAAAGAATGACTAGTCTGATGCAGAGATTATTGCAGATTATTGTCAAAGACAGGAACCTTCTCATTGGGCACCACCTCCTCCTGAAAAGAGAAAATTAAAACATCTTTATCGTTGTTCAGATGCGTCAAAAGATAAATTAACATTAGTAAATAATCATTTGGAAAAGAAAGAGAGACTGCCTGAAGAAGTTGTAAATGTTTGGGAAAACCTAGCAATGACCATAGAACAATCAATAGAAACAATAAAAAACTCCACGCGTGAACTATTAGAACAACACAAAGAATTGTTGGAAGATTTTTAATTCCTATTGACTATTCCAGGAATAGGAGAGGAATCAGCAATAGCTATTTTAGCTGAAATTCCTGATATAAAAGCCTTTATAAATGCTAGACAATTAGCAGCATATTCAGGAACTATACCAAAAAATATTACATCAGGTTCATCTGTATATGCCAAGCCTGGGCTAAGTAAATCAGGTTCACGGACATTGCGTAAGGCTCTTTATTTTCCTGCTATAGTAGCTAAAAATCACAACCCTATTATTAAGACTTACTGCGAAAGGTTGAAGGAAAAAGGCAAGCATAATATGGCCGTTGTGGGAGCTGCAATGCGTAAATTACTCAATATAGTTTTTGGTGTTTTAAGTTCAAGGAAGGCTTTTAATCCAGATCATATAAAGAACTATAGAGTTAGGAGGTTTACTGAAGCTTAAAAGGAAACGTCCAAAAATGCGAGTTCTAGATTAAAAGGTTAAAGTTTATGATACTACTGTACAGAATTTATCTATTGCTTTTTGATTACATTCAATCATCATTTGTGCTTCTTTTTTTAAACACTTGATATTTTCGTATGTTGTATTGTCATCTCCGTTGATGCTATTTTTAGCTGCGATTGAATTCTGATATAGCTATTGTTAATAATCTGGTCTAGCTGATAATTTACACAATCTAGTCCAGAGGCAAGCATTACGTTTATCAATGGCTTAATCCAGGATATTTTGCCAAATCTTTTCAATCTGAGGTATTTAATGGAATGAGACGATCTGCCAGTACCGATGGACAGAAGTACTACATCATCGTTAGGAAATAGCTTTCTGCTGCTTGCATAGCTACATGCTGCTGTATTATTGGCAAAAACTCCTCCATCTATTAATACCATTTCCTTTTGGTTGACTTTTAAATATTTAGGTGCAAAGTAAGTAGGTGTTGCAGTTGCTGCTCTTAATACATCCCTTAATTTAATAAAATTTCTATCCTCTTTCCAACTTTTGAAGAAAAATGGGCAGTTATTGTGAATATCGTAACTCGTAATCAACACATTACTTAAAGTGTTTTTAAGGATATCATCGCCAAAATATTTATGAAGTACATACTCAATATTTTCACTGGGGTATTGTGCACCGTTAATCCAAGAAAATATTGATTTTCTTAGAAATGAAGACTTAAAAATATAAGGTCCGTACTCCTGATAAAGATTAACCACGTCATCAGCTGAATATTGTAGCTTTCCTTTGCTATCTTTTTTACATAGTCCTGCTACAATAGTACCACCAGTTGAAGTACCCACCAATAAATCAAAAATTTGAGAAATAGGTTTACCCGTTTTTTCTCTATTCCGGATAATATCATTGCTGGAATAATTCCTCTTATTCCACCACCATCAATTGAGAGAATATATTTTGTCATTTGTACTAAACTTTAGATGTTCTTGAGTATCTTTATTACCTGGTTACTCAAAATTGTTGCTTGTTTTATAAGAGATAGATTCGCTGAACGTATAACTGATGCACTGCCTCTCACATTGACTTTAACAGAGTTGCTTAGTAACTTTGTAAAACAATTCTCATAAAATAAGAAGGCACAGTAAAAAATCAGTGTAACTGTTTATAAGTACGCCACACAAACTGAAAGTACTTATACACAGTTACACTGATTTATAGAAGGTATCAGCCTAAATTAAAACTTTTTGTTACTTTTTATTCTTTTTAGCTAAATAATTTGTTGACAATAAAGACGGTATCTCTTGCACAACTCAGTTTCTGACTATATCATTCTTAATGAAAATCAAATCCTTCACCTAATTGCAAAGTAGAGGAAAGCTCACTAAAAAATTTTGCTAAAGTATCATCTTTTGGACTATTATATACTTCGCTTGATATTCCTGATTGAATAATTTTGCCATTTTTCATTACGTAAATGAAATCAGCAACCTCTAACGCTTCTTGTGGATCATGAGTTACCATAAGAACAGGGATATTTTTTTTTCTAAAGAGTGAGAGTATGTGTTGCCTTATTCTACGTTTTAATAGTATGTCCAAATTAGAAAATGGCTCATCAAGCAGCACGACATCAGGATCTTGTGCCACTACTCGCGCTATCGCAACTAGTTGCTGCTGCCCCCCTGACAAGATATTTGGATGCATGTTCTCGTATTTTTCTATGTTTAATAGCGTTAAAATTTCTAAAGCAATAGCATATTTATCTTTTTTAGAGCGATCTTTTATAGCGAACATTATATTTTCTGCAACTGTCTTATGAGGAAATAATGCAGAGTGCTGGAAAATCAGCCCAATATTTCTGTTTTCTATAGCGACTGAAGTCTCGCTGTTTGCAACTAATTTACCATTGATGAAAATAGTTCCAGATTTTGGATTTTCTATTCCTGTAATTAATTTTAAAACTGTTGACTTACCACACCCGGAATGTCCCAACAAACATGCAACATTTCCCTTCTCTATTTTTATGTTTATATCGCTTAAAGCAAAATCTTTTTGATTATCATAAAAATAACCAACATTGTTAATTAGCATTAATTCCTTAATTTAAACTGCGTTATTAATATAATAACATTATACTAAAGAAATGCAGAAGTGTTTTTTTTGTTTATATGCATTTATAAATATTTTTTCTTCTTTTTATTGATATTAATTTTATAAACTGATGTTTTTGCTATATTTTCCCTCTTCAGTAGAAATCTTAAGTTTCTACACATAGCACTTATGTGTTAAATATAATATTTTTAACATAAATTTATGATAAAATTATATTATTAGTATTAAAAATAGACAACTTGGATAATAAAGACAACTCAGATAGCAAAGATAACGAAGATAACAATTCTCTGTTAACAATATGGGGGGCAGTGAAAATTTTTGCTGAAGCCATATTAAAAATGCAGCAAGAATTACGCTTAATTAAAAGTGCTCTTTCAGATTAGATCATAAGCTTGGAAAAAGGAAAAGAGCTTTCGTCAGATAAGTATGAAGCAAACTTTAAATTGGGCAAAGAAATCAATATCGCGACTTTGCCAAGAATTGGCTATTATATGCTTAATGATGAGTTAGTTATACGTAACCATATTAAAAAAAGGAATGTAAAATCCCTAAAGAGTTTCATTATCTAAAAGTTATTGAACATTATCAAGATAGTTACAAGCTAACATTTTGTGATTGGCTAGGTAACGACTTTTTTGAATATAAAAAGTACGATCCTCAATACTCTGATCTTCCAGATGAATATAAATTTGTGGATTTTGGTAGTATGAAAAAAGCTCACAACATAAAATTTAAGAAACATATTGGTCATGCTCCTACATTTCGTGCTTGTGAGGGACATACTGAACCTGAGTCACAAAAGCACATAGTTGATTTATTTGGATTATTCGAAAATGATAAAGATAAAAAAGTAGGAGTATTAACTGATGAATTCGGCTATATTGAAGGACAAAATAATTTAAATTATTGTAATTATCATAATAGCAAAGACAGTAACACTTATGATCCTAGTGAATTCATTATCAATAGGGTCAGTACGATTAAGAGCGGAATCGATACATTCTATCTTAATATAGAACAAGGTAAGGCTAGCCTTCATCCAATTTTAGAAAATCTAGGTATATTATAAAATTTTTGGAGCATCTAAGTGCATTACTGCTATAATTATACAGATTTAGTGATACATTATGAAAGAAAAGCTACTTGAATCAGTAAAAAATAAAAGCTATTTCACTAAAGCGGTTGAATGGTATTGCGATAGATATTTATTTTGTGTGGCAGAAAAAACTTGGTTAGCATTAATAGCATCATTTCTTGTAGCATGTTTATGTTTATTGCTACTAAATATCTATTTATTATTTCCAATACAAAAAGATTTAAATTTTGTGAAGCACATAAATCATACAGAAGATGAATTCTCTGTAATTCATAAACTGGGTTTTAAGAATAAGGAGGATGAATATACCTCCATAGCTAGGTACTTAATCAGTAAGTATGTTGAGATATATGAATCTAGCGGAGTTATGGAACAAGAGTATCAAGAGAATTTTATAAGGAACAATTCTATACAAAAAATCCATCAAGGTTTTTTAGAGAAGATAGACAGTGAGTCACCTTTATCAAGAAAGAAAATTACCAATATAAATGTAACAGGACTGTTTATTGATAGATCGGTCAAGAATCTAGTTACATTTTTTTCTGGTAATGCAACTGTAAACTTTACAGTTGAGCAAAATAAAACAACGAAAGATCATAGTGCTGAGATCAGTTTCACTTTATCTAATATTCAGCCAGAGCTGAGAATACCGTTTAAATTTATTGTTAATAGCTACAAATTAAGATAATTGCATTTAAAGTAAAGAATATTAAAAAAACTTTACCAGATGGTGATGAGCTTAAATTGACATTTATTACTAAATAAGTTAACATCATTGTATATTTAATATATTGTTGTAATTATAGGAGTAAATTATGTCTGGAGAAGAACAAAACGAATCAAATTTTAACGAACAGCTTTTTGATGCTGCTAAGAGTGGCAAGTTAGACGGTGTAAAAGACGCAATAGAAAAAAAGGCTGATATTAATGCTAAAGATAAAAATGGTTACACACCACTTGAAGGTCATCTAGAAATTGTGAAATTTTTTATAAATAATAGTGATAATATTAAAAATTAAGATAGTTACAAATCACTTCATTGTGCAGCATTTAGAGGTCATCTGGATGTTGTGGACTTTCTTATAAGCAAAGACGATAATGCTCATCATTCTAAGGATAAATATGGCCGCACACCACTTCATTTGGCAGCACTTAGAGGTCATCTTGATGTTGTTAAATCCCTTATAGAAAAAGGTGCTGATGCTAAGGCTGAGGACAAACATGGCCACACACCAATTCATTTGGCAGCAGAGAATGGTCATCTTGATTCAGAATGTTGTTAAATATCTTATGGACAAAGGTGCTGATGTTTATGCTAAGAACGCAACTGGCAACACACCACTTCATTTGGCAGCAGAGAATGGTCATCAGAATGTTGTGGAATTTCTTATAGACAAAGGTGCTAATGTTCATGTTAAGAACAAAGATGGCTTCACACCACTTCATTGGGCAGCATTTGGAGATTATCTAGAGATTGTTAAACTTCTTATAGAAAATAATGCTGATATTAACGATAAGGGCAAAAAAGGCTTCACACCACTTCATTTTGCAGCATCTGAAGGTTGTCTGAATGTTGTGAAATTTCTTATAAGCAAATATGCGGATATTAATATCAAAAATGAACGTGGTTGCACACTACTTCACTTGGCTGCTATTAGTGGCAAGAAAGATGTGGCAGAGTTTTTCATAGCAAAAGGTGCTAATGTTAATGCTAAGAACAAAGATGGCTGCACACCACTTCATTTTGCAGCATGTGCAGGTAAACTGAATGTTGTGAAATGTCTTATAAACAATGGTGCTGATTATTAACGCTAAAGATAAATATAGTGACACACCACTTTATGAGGCAGCATATGCAGAGCGCCTGGATGTTGCGGAATTTCTTATAAAACATACGTTATTACAAGATCCAAGTGCAGCACAACTTAATTTCAGTCAAGAGAAATTAAAAACTTATTGGATTAAATGCAAAGAAGAGCTCATAAAACTCGAGCAAGAAAATCCGAGGCTTTTTAACTTCTTGTATGCAAACAGCTTTAAGGAAGGTGTGAAAATATGGGCGCAAAATAAGAGTATACTAAAATAAGAGTATACTAGAAGGTGAAACTCTCTTAAAAGAGGAATACCCAGAGTATGCGGACATATTGATTAATAAAGCAAAGCAATGTAAATCCGTAACTTCCTTAGGTCAATTCATTGCTAAGCACGATGTGGCATTTCAAATTGTTAGTGGATTATTATTAACGGGTGTTGTGGCGTCTTGTGTGTATGGATTTCCTTTTGCTGCTATTTCCTTATTAATTGCAGGAGCATTTGTGTTTGAACTTTCAACAAACATAGGTTGGAGAATGTGTGAAAGAGTTAGTAGTAAAGTTAGTAGCTCAAACGCTGAACAAGCTGTACAAACTGCTGAAATTGTTAGCTAAACAGCCACTTTCTGATAGAAGAATGAGAAATGGATTAGAAAAGGCCGATTTTATTATAGTTTTGTGAGTCTGAATAGAAATGTTCAAAAAACTGTGTCAAACTGCATTTTTGGCTCAACTAGATTTTCGCAACCCGTTCACACAATGGTGCCAACTTAAGAAAAAATGGCAGCGATTGTATATCCGCAATAAAGTAGATAAGTTTAAACTTCATCATATATTTAAATGCTTGCTATTTTTTGTTGACTTGCAAGATGGTATCTATTGAGTTTCGAAAAAGGTCTACTCAAAACAACCTTCTAAAAAATTTTTCTATATAGCTCAACTCTTTTACATCATTCATTGCGTAAACTGGTATAGATTGCTGTTTAACACCTGGTATTTCTATAAAGATTTTTCCCAACTCTTGACCTTTTTTAATAGGTGCAGGTATCACATCCTGATATTCAATACGGACCTTTATTTTATCATGTAAATTACGATTATAAGTTATGGTAACATCATTTGCAACCGTTACGGGTATTTTTCTTTCCTTTCCGTATAAGATTTCCACTTCTTCCACTACGCTGTTTTTAGTGAATATTTTTCGAGTGTTGAAATGACTTAAAGAATATTGTATAAGCCTTTCTGCCTCTTCTATTCTCTCTCTTTCAGTATTCAAAGCGTTTACGACAGCAAAAATTCTTCGATCATTTTTTTTTGCAGACACTACAATACCATAGCCACCTGCACTTGTATAACCAGTTTTTAGGTCGTCAACTCCAATATCGTAAAAAAGTAGGGAATTTTTATTTTTTTGTACGACTTCGTTATATTCAAGATATTGCTCAGAAAATAGGTCATAATACTCGGGAAAGTCAGTAAAAATCCTTTTTGTTAACACTACCAAATCCCTTGCACTCATAAAGTGATCTTCATCTGGCCATCCGCTAGAGTTAACGAAATGGCTATTGTTTAAATGCATTTTTGTGAAATCTCATTCATTTCAATCACAAAACTCTCTTCAGATCCCGCAATACCTTCCGCCAGTGTTATACATGCATCGTTACCTGATGCTATAACAATTCCTTCAAGCAATTCTTTTACTGTAACTGATTGACCTTCTTTTAAAAACATAGAAAAACCTCTTCTTTCACATGCTTTTCTGCTCACTAGGAATTTATCTTCTAGGTTAATTACTCCTGCTTTTAAATAATCAAAAGCTATGTATAAGGTCATTAATTTACTCATTGAAGAAGGAGCCATTTTTTCATCAGAATTGTGTTTAAAAATGAATGAATCCGAATCTAGATCTAAGACTATTGCTTGTTTTGCTTTAGTTCTATATTGATAGGAATATGAAGCAAAAGGTATAATAAAAATTAATGTAGAAATTAGAATTCTAATTAGCATTTTCACGATTTAAATTTACTGTGTACTAATTAATATTATAGTTTTATAGTGGTGTTTCAATGGAATTTAAGTCATAGAAAATTATGAGTTCAAACATGTATCACATTTTAAAATATAAAAACTACGAGCCAAAAATAGACGAAAGTGCTTTTATAGCAAGTGGCTCACAAATTATAGGTAATGTTGAAATAGAAGAAGATGAAAATATTTGGTTTAACTGTGTAGTTAGAGGAGATGTTGGGTCAATAAAAATAGGGAAGGGGACAAACATTCAAGATGGTACGGTAATTCATGTAGATAGAAATCCTGGTGGTGATACCATTATTGGGAGCATGGTAACAGTGGGGGATTTTTGCATGATACATGCATGCACCCTTCATGATAAAGCGTTTGTTGGTATGGGCTCTCTTATAATGGATCATGCTGTTGTTGAGTCTGAAGCGATGGTAGCTGCTGGTTCATTAGTTACATGTGGAAAAGTGATAAAAAGTGGAGAGATATGGTCTGGAAGGCCAGCAAAATTTTTCAAAAAAATGTCTAAAGAAGAAATTGAGCATATTGCACAATCAGCACAGAATTATATTAAATTGATGAAAGAGTATAAGTGATATTTTGTATATTTTACATTTTGTCCACGAGGCTAGTTGACATAAATTATTGACATAATTAACTAATTCAATTATACTATTAATGTTACATTAAGTACATTAGGTGAGGTGAAAAAATGTCTGGTGAAAGTAAATTTTCTTCAGTACCAACACCTCCTCCTTTGCCACTAGGGGTTTTAAAAAATTGGAGTTCAAAAGAGAATAGTAATACTGCACCACAAAACGGTAGTAATGCTAATCCTACTGCTATACCTCAAGTCACACATCCTGTGCAACCACCAAGTTGTAATTTTCAGGATGAACTGAAAAAGGAATTGGCAAAACGAAATCAAGAAGCAGCGGATGATAGAAAGCAACCTGAAGGACAAACAGTACAAGCTCTTTCACCAAAGCCTATTGTACAGGGATAACCAAATCAAAGGGTAATAGCAGCACCACCCATTGTACAGAAACAACAAGACACACAATCTAAGCCACAGCAACAGCCAACGACGGAAATAAATCATTCTGATGAAGATAAAATAACAACACAGCCTACATTGAAAAATAGTTCTATGCCTATCTCTGATTTGAAAGTTAATATTTCAGTACCGAAACTTTCAATAGCCATTTGTTTATTGTTCACATCCAACGTTTCAGCCATAGGGTGCGTTGTAGCTACAGCAACCTTATATAAAGCTGCAGTAGTGCCAATTGTTCCTATTGCGATTTTTGCTATCTCTATGTTGGTTATGTTTGCTTCAATAATATATATTGTTTATTCAATCAAAAACGCATTGAAAGTAGATTTGAAAGAACATATAGAATCCGAACAGCCAGAAAACCTGGAAAAAACACAACAACAAACAGTGCATAACCCTTCACTTGCCTCTCTGGCTCCAGAAGAAAATCTAGGTGACGTTGTTGATCCATCAGAGCCAACACCACCATCTATTACTAGCCCTGAATCCGTTGGTGAATCACAACTACCTACTCCATCACCACTTATTTCTAATCATTCATCTGGTGGTGCGTCGCCACCACCACCTCCTCCACCTATTGCTAATCATTCATCTAGTGGTGCTCCTCATCTTCCATCAAATGGACCTAGCAAGCCTGGAAACAATATGGGCAATGGTGATGCAAGATGTGCTTTATTTTCACAGATTCAAGAAGGTATTAAATTGAAAACGCGTAAAGAACGAGATGAGCTTCTTAATAAGATTAATCAGACTAAAAGCGATGAGAAAAAGCCAAATAGTGGTGCCACGTTGAAATCAATCAACAAAAATACTCCTGTGGAAAAAAAGGCAGAAAGCAATGTTGGTCACGAGCCAGCACAAACGCTTGCCGAGAGAAGAAGTGTAGTTTCTGAAAATCAATGGACTGAACTAGAGGGAGTATTTGAAAAAATTTCAGAAATGATTCTGCCACCACGAAGTCGTCATAATAGTGTGTCAAGTGATAGCACATAGGATTCTGAGTCAGAAGATGATACTTCAAAACAACCAAAATCTCAAGCTGAGTCTCAATCATCAACAAATAACAAGCCAACAAAACCTCCAGTATCGAAAAAGCCACCTGGCTTGATGAAGATGCCTAATAAAGCTGCAGCTCCTGTGAATGCTATTATGGGTCAGACACATACCTCTCCTTTTTCTGTTCAAGCTCGTTGTAAACAATTTGGTGGTTAGATAACTTAAAATATTAGAAATAACCTAGTCACTTAACTTAAGTTTAAGGATCTTACTTCATCCAGGTAATGAAATAAAACTTTTTTGGTTAGTTCAAAATTTTCTAACGTATCGCCTTCGCATCTTGCTGTAATACAGTTTTGAGTATTTGATGCTCTGAGCAGCCACCAAAATTTATTACATTGGCCATTTACCTTCACTCCGTCAAGGTCTGAAAATGTAATATTCTGCTGCTCTAGTGTTTTCTTTATTGATTCAATTATTTGAAATTTTTTTTCATCATTAACTTCAATTTTTATCTCGTGGGTCACATACAGCTTTGGTAATTCCCCGATTATCTCAAATAGGCTTTGTTGTTTTTTAAGTAAAATATCAACAGCTTTGATAGCAGAATATAACCCATCATCAAACCCTAGCTCAGAAAAAAAGAAGTGACCACTTAACTCGCCAGCAAATTTTGCATTTTGTTTGATCATTTCTTTCTTTACTAGCGAATGTCCAGTAGCACAAGTAATGACTTGTCCTCCTAACTCGTTAACAAAGTTATGCACTTTCATGCTCATTTTTATATTGGCAATAACTTTGCTGCCCGGATATTCACTCAATACCTCTTGCGCAAACAGCATAAATAAATGATCACTGGAAACAACATTCCCCTTATTATCAATAAGGCGCACTCTATCACCATCACCGTCCAGCGCAATACCAAGGTCACATTGGAATTTTTTTACAATCTCAATTAAGTGAGTAAGATTTTTCTCCTCTATAGGGTCTGGATCATGGAGTGGAAATGTTCCGTCTATAGAGTTATTGGTTATAATGTGTGTATGACCTGGTAAAAGTAAAATATTTTCAATATATCTTATAATACCACTTGCTGGACTATTTCCGCAGTCCCAGGCTATCTTTAATTTCTGTTGGTTATGATTTTTAACTGCATTTTTTAGTATTTTAATATATTGATCGTATATATTTACATTTATTACACTGCCAGCCTTTGTACTATCTTTAATTGGATTGTTTATTACTTCTTTTATTTCTTGATCTGAAAAAACTTTATTATTACTGAAAAATTTAAAACCATTATATTCACTGGGATTATGAGAAGCGGTTATTATAATGCCAAGATCTGCCTGTGTGATTTGTGTTGCAGCGTAAAGCATAGGTGAAGAGCATAAGCCAATTCTCAGAACGTTTGCCCCGGCTGAAGTCAAACCTCTTATTAGTTCTTGTTCTATGTTTGGTGAATGTATTCTACTATCGTAGCCAACGCAAACATTAGACTTCCTTTGAAACTCAATTTCTGATGGCAATTTCGTTGTCGAAGATTGCTTGCGCTCCTCAAATACATTCAAGTATTCTGCGGTGCTCATCTTCTCTTCTCCTAGAACTTTCTCATCATAAACCGGCTTCGAAGAAAGTATATTAGTAACAGCTTGACCAAACTTTCTTCCAATTTCATATCCATCGCTGATTTGCAAGTTTTTACCTACCACGCCCCTAATATCGTACTTTCTTATGATTTTATCGTCCATGCTAAATTACTTAAAAGGAGTAGTTAATTGTATAGTGTAATGAACACATTCTCAAGCTTATTTATGATCGCTCAATGCTTTTTTGGCTATCTTCACTGTTAACACCTGGAGCAGGAGTTTCACCAGGTGGTTCCACCTCAATAGGTTTATCGCTAGCACCAGAGACTATTTTTTCCTTTAGTCCTTTAGCTGCTTCTTTTGTTTTTTGCTTTGCTTCTGGTTTCATATCTTCAGGGCTTTTGCCTGAAACGCCCAAAGCTGTTTTTTCTGCTTCCAATTTTTCTTTGTTGCCTTTGCCTGAAGCGTCCAAATCTTGTCTATTTTGCATTTCCTTGAGTTGTTCTTGTTGTTGTAGTGTATGTTTCGGCATATCAATGACCGAGTTAAAGAGAAGTTTTACTATGTCCTTTAAAATTTTTATAAAACCACCAATTTTGCTCCCCTGCACAGGGATTTCGTTCTTTTGGCTAGGCTGTTTTTGATCATCCTGAGACATTTTTAACTCGACTATTACCTTCAAAGCTTAGTAAATCTACGTATAAAAGGTTAAATAACAATTAAAAACTTGGAGTAATTCATAGATGAACATTATTTTAGCAACAGGTGGTACAGGTGGGCATATTTTTCCAGCGATTACCTTAGCAAGAGCGCTAAAGGTGCATGGCTATAGCTGCACATTATTTCTTGATAAAAAAATAGAGGAAAATCCTGGTATAAAACAATATGTCCTGCCATTATGTAAATCAAGTAGAAATAAATTTAAATTTTTCTTTTTATTGTTATATAGCTTCGTTCTAGCACTAAATAAAATAAGAAAATTAAAGCCGAAAATGGTTATTGGTTTTGGTAGCTATGCCTCTTTTCCCACTCTGATTGCTACAAGAATTCTTGCTATACCAATAGTTTTACACGAGCAGAATATAATTCTCGGTAGGGTAAACAGATTTTTCTTTAAAAGTGCAAAGTTAGTTGCAACTAGCTTTCCATCAACCAAATATGCAAATGAAAGTAAGTGCATTTATACTGGAAATTTTATCAGTATGAAAAAGCAAAACTATCCTAGTATAAAAAGAGCTTTCAACATACTAATAATAGCAGGCAGCCAAGGTGCAAGTTTTTTTGACGATGTAATAAGTAGTGTAATTTGCAACTTACCAATAGAACTAAGTCATAGAATAAAAGTAATTCAGCAATGCATAAAAAAAAATATAACTAACGTTGAAAATTCATATAAAAATAAAAAGATTGAATGTGAAATTAGCGAGTTTTTTAACGATATGGAAAACAGGCTAGCAAATGCACATTTGGTAATCAGCAGGGCAGGGGCAACTTCAATAGCGGAGATCACTCTTGCTGAACGACCTGCTATATATATTCCATATCCTCACTCAAAAGATGATCATCAGCTTTATAATGCACAATATATTGAAAATTCTGGTGCAGCTATAGTGGTTAAACAAAATAGTGAAGCAAAAGAAAATCTCGCAGAATTGATAATTGATCTTTTGAATAATTCTGACAAATTGTATGACATGGTGAGTAGCACGAAAAATACTGGAATAAAGGACGGCGTGACGGAATTCATAGAAAAAATAAGGAGCATTAACGATGAATAACTTAATATTGCAAAGAAGTTTCTATGAACGACCGACATTAATTGTTGCTGGAGAGTTGCTCGGCAAGACATTAAAATTTTCTCACTTTAGTGGAATAATAACTGAAGTTGAGGCTTATATAGGAACAGATGATCCAGCTTGCCATGCAGCAAGGGGCTACACTAATCGGACTGAAGTAATGTTTGGCATGCCTGGATTTTCATACGTCTACTTTATATATGGCATGTATCACTGCTTAAATATTGTCACAGAAGCGGAAGGGTTTCCCGCAGCAGTGCTAATACGCGGATTGAAGCTAATTGAAGCGGATCTTTGCGGGCCTGGAATATTGTGTAAAAAATTAAATATTACAAAAGAACATAACAAGCAAGATCTTACCATTAGCCACGAGTTTTGTGTTTATGAATCAAGCTTAAAACCGAACTATATTTGCACTCCAAGGATTGGAATTAGCAAAGGCAAAGAAAAATTTTGGCGATTTAAAATTTGCACATGACCTAATCATATTTATTTAAAAAGTTTACCAAACATTTCACGTGAAATATTTTATGAATTTTTTAATATATTAACTGAATACCTAAGACAAATTTATTGCTAAGTTAAGCACTTAAGTTGTCATGCAAGTAGCTTGATGCTGAAATCCAGGATTTTTTTAATAACTGGATCCTGTGGTCAAGTCCATAACTATACGAACGTTGCGTTTTTAGGCCAGTTGCCAACACAATGGTGTCATCCCAGTGCCCAGACACTGGGATCCAGCAGGTCTTTTCCTGCAAATAATTTCTACATTTTTCATGAAAATACAAACCAAAAGGAGAATAATAATTACTGGATCCCAGTGTCACGCACTGGAATGACACCGCACCGGGAAAATATTCGTACAGTTGTGGGTCAAGTCATAGGATGACAGAACCTTATTTGAGTAAGCTATATACATGCTCAAAAAAGTATTTACCCATAGTTAAAATTTTTTAGCTAAAGAATAACTAATTAAAGTGGTTAGAGGGTTACTGTGAGTAATAATAAGTATGAATTGAATCTGCACTATAATACACCAGGATCAATTTCCAATTATAACCCATGCTTAACTTATAAAATAGGAAATGAAACATCATTATATGGATCACTTCCCACACATGGATGTTATAGTTTTATTCCAGATGGAAATCATTACAAATTTTCTTTTTTTGTTATTTATCCTGAAAGAACTGCTATTCCTCACGATAACGGTTCAGTGAGAGATTCAGTTAAATTTGTGTTTGGAGCCATCAAGGATATTAGTAGCAATGAACTTGAGTTTAAATCAAGTGATGATGGTAAGAGGTTAATTTTATCCAATGGCTCATCATCTATTCAGTGGCCAGTAAGTGTAGGCTTAGATTACCAATATCAAGCTCCTTCACAAATAAACGGTAATAAGTTAAAAGTATGTAAACCTGGCAATGTGGGGTGCACTTCCATTGATCTTCAGAAAAGTTATAATTCAGCTAGTGATTGGAAAGATATTGTAGATAATTCAAGAATAAGTGAATTAACAATACCTGAAAGTGATATAAAGTTTAACTCTCATAAAGCGATAGAAAAACAATCTACTTACAAGATAAAGGCAGGTAAAAACGCTAATGATCCTATAAAAATTTATAGGATAGTTTCCCATGGTGAAGAAGAGATAGGAGAGTTAAAAAAGAAAACACTAGGCATTAAGCATGACTCTAGCGAGTTTAAAGTAGGAGAGATAGGATTTAATTCTAGTTCTGGTTTAGAGTACAATGGTTTAAAGCACAATGGTGGTGATATTATATTTGGTGACAACATTACTTTAGACAGGAGTGTAAACGGAAATATTAGGTTTTCTATAGCCGACCATAATTTCTGTGTAAGGCCTGGTGCTGATTGCCGGATTGATCAATTGAATATTTTTCCTAATATCAAAACCTACCTGAGGTCTACTCTCACAGCTGCAGATATTAGTAATGTCCCAGTTCTTCAACCTGGGAAACTTTTCCTAATCAAATAGACTTAGTACTTGCCAGCTTATTAAAAAGCCAACACTTTGTTGATAAGCTAGCAAATTATCATGACTTACAAAATTATATAACAGACAAACTAAAAGGTAATGTAGATTTTCAAGATAATGTAAGGGATAATGTTGCTGATTATCTTTTAAAACATAAACCTACTGAGTTGGGTAGTACAGTGCTTAATGCAACTGATAGTCATAGTAAATTTCTTGATTATTACGTGGTAAGAAGTAAAGACTTTCAAGATAAGGTAACAGAAGGGTTAAAAAACAATCAAGAATTTCGAGATAGCGTACAAGGTGAAAGAGGTGCTCGTGGATTCCAAGGTCTTCATGGACGAAGAGGTCAAGATGGTGAACGTGGTGCAGATGGTGCAAAAGGTCCTGAAGGTCCTCCTGGACCTAAAGGTGAAGATGGTGTAGATGGTGCACCTGGTAGGCCAGGTAAACATGGCCATCCAGGAGCAGAAGGCCCTGCAGGTCTTCAAGGTGCAAATGGTGCAACAGGCCCTGAAGGTCCTCAAGGTGTAAGAGGCATTCGTTGATTCCAAGGTCTTCATGGACGACGGGGTGATGATGTAACTCTAGCAGAAGTTGTAACGGAGTTGGTTACAAGCAAATGGAAACAATTGGGAGGAGCAATACTTGACACAAAGCATCATAGTAGTGGGGAGAAGCTTGCAGTCACGCTTGCAAAAGATTTAGTTTTACAGGATGCTGTTGCAGAAGAGTTAAGAAAAGATCCAGGAAGTGCAAGAGGCCCGCGTGGTTCTCAAGGCAAGTATGGACATAGAGGTCAAGATGGTGAACAGGGTGCAGATGGTGCACCTGGTAGACCAGGTAAACATGGCCATCCAGGAGCAGAAGGTCCACAAGGTGAAAAAGGTGAACGTGGTGCAGATGGTGCAGTAGGTTCTCCTGGTCCTCAGGGTGAGCAAGGTGAAAGAGGTGCTCGTGGATTCCAAGGTCTTCATGGACGAAGTGATGGAGATTCTGAAATGGAAGAAATGATAAGTAGAATGATAGCTGAGCTTACAAACGAGACTCTAATCCTAATCCTAACCCTAACGTACATAAATTTGTAGAACAGCTTGCTAAAGCTCTTGTGGAAAAAAGCGGAGTTAGCGATGATGATGCGAGTGATATTATACAGGATAAAGTTGATGGCTGGGGACTTGCCTATCATCTTTTAATACATAGTAAGTTAACTAAAGATGATTCGCTGGAACTAGCAAGGGAAGAAATTTCTCCTGATTCTTTAGAATATCATTTGCTTGACTCTGCTGGGTTAATTAATGATCAAGAGGAATCACTGGAATTTATTAAGGTTATAGCTGATAACTTTCTCTCTTCTAAAGCTTCTAGAATTGCGAGTCTGTTAAGTAAAAATACTGATTTAAAAGAGAAGTAAAAGGTGAAAAAGGTGATGATGGTGACCAGGGTCCTAAGGGCGAGCCAGGTCCTCAAGGTGATACAGGTCATGAAGGTCCTAAGGGTGATCATGGTCCTCAAGGTGATTCAGGTCCTGGAGGTGATGGTGTTGTAGATGGTGAAGCTCTAAACAGATTTAAGCGCACAATTGACGAATTTCAGAAAAAACCTGTATTAAAAGTTGTGCCTGGTAAATCATATTCCGAGAGTAGGCAAGAAGCAGAGATTAAATTGGAAACAGAAGGAAAAGAGGCTACTATTGCAACTTTTTTAAAAGTCGGATACTTTTTTAAAAATGATGAGCTGTATATACATGACCATATAACTGGCAATATTACATTAATGCCTAAGGGTTTTCATTTTCTTACAGTCGTTAAGACTGGCCTTAACGATTACAAGTTGGCTTTTTGCAATAAATTAGGGAATTTATTTTTTGAACACAAAAAATATAACAAAACATACGCTAATTTACTAGAGGAGTGTAAACTCATTGATCTCAAATATATAAAGGGCTCGGTGAAAATCGACTTGAGTAAGTATTACTTACATGAGCATGCACCACCATTTGCTGTAAAAAAAGGAGATGCTCAAGGGCAATCTTTTGAAAATCACATAGCTGATGTCTATGAAATTGAAAGAAATGAAAAAGTAGGAGATTTAATTGATGAATTTGGCTTTTTTGAACAGAATACATTTCATTATATTAACCATAATAAAGAACACACTCGAGGACTTTATCCTCAAAATTTCAAATATGAAGGTGGATTTCAGTTGGGTAGTGAAAGTATTCACCCTGTTGTATTGGATGATAGCTATACGAGTGTATTCAATTATTTTAGAGATTGGATGGGTTTATAGCTATGTTTTATTCATTACGAAGTTGGTCTATTGAAATAATACCGCCATCCAATGACTTTTCACTATGTTTTTCACTCTGATCATCGTCGATACTAAATTTATCAAAAAATAAAATATCTCCTGAGACTTTATTACGAAATTCACTCATTGCATGAAATGGTATAGTAATCTTTTCCTGTTTTCCCCTAAAACTCAAGCTGACACTAAATTTGTTCTCATAAGTTTTTAAATTTTGAAATTGGTGCTGCAGTACAATAAGCATTTGAGTAGGATATGAACTTTTCAAGTGATCCGGTATAATGACACCATTAAGATATGTAAAAAACAATATCTCTAAGTGATGAGTGGAATCGTTACCAGATATAACATTATCCAAAATTCCCTTAACAACTTGAAATTTGATAGAATTAAGCGACTTTTTATGACTCATTTGTACCACAAAATTTTTATTCAAGAGATGTGGGAAGCTTCTGTTACCCGGTGCTCCCCAAACCGTGCTTCAGTAACAAACTGGCTGTGCTAAATTAAGCAGCAGCGTATCGTACGTTACCTTCAGCAGCAAAATCATTATTATCATTTGCATCTAAATTATGAACTCTTAGCGGTGGTATCTAACCGAGCAAAGGTACCGTCTTTACTATGCATGTCGATCCTTAATCGCCCCCATATAAACTAAAGACATGGTGGAGGCGCCGAGTACTGCCCTCGGGTCCAATACACCTATTACAAGGTAGGCTTATTGCTATAGTACATAAAACGTACATATCCATTATATAATAATATTACATAAGTGTCAAGTAGTTAGACATCAATAATTTTGCCTGATTTTTTGTCAACACAAAATAGCTTCCTATAAAAAATATAGAAAGCTATTAGATGGTTTATTACAGATTTATCTAACTTGTGCTTGTTGAGAGTGTGGTGAAACTCCTACTTTTGACGTCTCTGCCCTAGGAGGAGCAGATGGAGCAGTAGCGCGAACATTCTTCTCTTCAAAGTTTTTTTGCCACATATTTTTATATTCGTTTGGTAAACTGCTTGATATTGTTTGATATAATGTATGCCTTACAAATACCTTAAAGAGTGTTTCCTTAGCAGATGTTGTAAATTTCAATTTACCATTGTCTTCTTCTAATACACTACTTGTTTTGAAATCTTCAGGTATAATTACAAGTTCCTTTAATTTTTTTTGGTCTTTTAAAATATCTCGCATAGTATATGACAATATTTTTTCAATATCTGAATACTCATTTGTTATTGGTTCATCATCACGACTTGGTTCGGAAGTTTGGAGAGTAGGACTTGTGATAATGCTCATGATCCCTTCAAATACAGAACGTGAACCATGTCTGAGGCAAGCAATACTTCTTCTATGGTCATTGTTATAGTATTTATCATAATATTCTAAAAAAGCCTTTGCCACACGTTTTTCTATTTGATTTTTTATGCTAGTATTAGTTTTTTTCTTTCCAAATAACTCCATTATCGAACTCGTTAAAAAGTCTATAACTGCATTTTTAAAGTTTTCGTCCTTACTTTTTTCACTCAATGTTGGCCTTATTATATTTATGTTGCATTCCTTCAAACTTTTTAAATCTACTGCATACTGTGCTTTGCCTGTAGCACGTATAGCACTATCTTTGAGCATATTTGTAAAACCTCTCTTTGCAGAATCAGTTAAATGTCTTGCTGTAAGTGTTGTGTCATTCTCCGAATAAAAAACATGTACAACTATGCCTTTTTGGCTTAAATTTGTTAACGATTTTGTAGTGTCAATTTCAGTATCGTCTCCGATTTTAGCAGCTTTTACTTCTTGTCTTGAATAATTCTTAGCACTTTATAGCTTAGGTATAAGTTTTCCAGGGTTATCAAGTCCATCAACTATGATAATTTCCATGTTTTGATAAACATCGCTAGTCAGATTTTCTGCAATACGAGCTATAGCTGGAGCTCCTAATGAATGACCCATTAGCACAAAGCGCGGAAGTTCACCCTTAGATTGCTCTATCTTAGAGCATATAAATCCCGATATATTGGCTTGTAGTTTTTGAAAATCAACCCTAGTCGCTTTTTTTATAGCTGATGCAGCTCCAGTTGCTTCAGCGCCAGATGAGTATTCAGACTGAAGGTTATTGACAGAAAAACCTTTGTAAATAATGCCTTTTTTTGCAAGTGCAGAATCTAATCCAGCTGCATAATTTTTTTCATGAGTTTCTCCATTACCATAAATATTAATTACAATAGTATTAGCATGTATAAATATACTTCTAAATTAAAATAATTAATACTTTGCTATTAATTAATAATTATGTCAATATTTTATTAAAAAAATAAATATATTGAATATAATAATTTATATTGAAAATATATTGTTGAATTAGGATAGGTTCAAACATACTGTAGCTAACCCAATCAATTGATCATCTACATAATATTGCGAAATAGATTTATATGAGTTTTAAAAAAGGTCTATCCGCTCAAATGATAAGGTTGACTTATTTATGAAAATATGTAATAATTAAACTATATTTTATTTTTAAATGGAGTAAGGAGATATGGGTAAACAAGAAAGATTTGACGAGCTACGCAACTTAGTTTTGCAAATAAATGAAGTTGATACTGTACAACAGAATGAGATGATCAACCAATTCTCTAAGGAGTTAGATGGAGCATTACAAAGTGGCTTTAACTTTGCTGAACTTTTCCATGAAGATTGCGACATATAAAGTTCAACAATACAATTTATAGTGAAAGATAGTAAAAATCAAAAACTTATAGAAACGTTTTTAGAAAAACTCCTTGAACATGCTAGTGAGAGTAATTATATGCAGCATGTTTTAGATAATATAAAGTATGCTTATAATATTCATTCGACTAAAGCGTTCTTTACATTAATAGAAAGAAAAGGAATAAACGCTGAGGAAAAAGATAAGTTAGCTTTAGAAATAGTAAAACATTTACACAATAATGTTATAAACACAAAAGGAAATAGGAAACAGAAGCATAGAAACGAAAATAATTTGGATGAGCTTAATAAAGCAAAGGAAGTGCTAGAATAATTTAACAGTATTGTAAAAGATAAAAAGATTTTAAGCTTAATAGAGCTATCTCTTGAAAAAGCAAATGAACATATTAAAAGAGAAGAAAACTTTGCTGAATTTACACCTCCAGATCCACAAGCACAGCTAGGTGTAGGCAGTGGAGCCCAGCATGGCAATCAAGAAAGTAGCCAAGCTTCTAATCAAATTAATGGTAGTAATCAACCCACTTTCTTCGATGACAATAAAGAAAAAATCGATTTGGTATTGTTGGATCATTGTTGCTAGCTAGTTGTATTTTTGCAGTCTGTACATTAGGACCGCCTGCAAGTGTAAGAGCTGCAATTGGAGTAGTGACGACTGGAGTTATTGGAGCGGCAATGATGTTAATGTCAGTGTTGGCAATAACAACAGACAGGGGTTACGAAATGTTGGGCAGTGCTAAAAATTGGTTAAATGGTTTGTGTGTTTCTCAACCAGGATCAAAAGAAAAAGGAATCTCATAAGCTCTTAAAGTAGTGCTTCAAGCACTACTTCTCTTTTGTTTACTTTAAAAATTCCCATACTCAACAAAGATTGATAACATATTAAGGTAGAAATCATTGTTGTTGTAATTATGCCAAAACGCACAGATATAAAATCTATACTAGTAATAGGAGCTGGGCCGATAGTTATAGGTCAAGCGTGTGAGTTTGATTATTCTGGAACTCAGAGTTGTAAAGTGTTAAAAAGTGAAGGTTATAGAGTCATTTTAATTAACTCAAATCCTGCAACTATCATGACAGATCCAGAGTTTTCCGATGCAACCTACATCGAGCCACTACTTCCTGAGATTATAGAAAAAATCATAATTAAAGAAAGGCCAGATGCAATATTGCCGACAATGGGTGGGCAAACAGCACTCAATTGTGCGATGAAACTTGCGGATAACGGTGTGCTGGATAAATACAATGTGGAATTAATAGGGGTAAATAGAGAGGCTATTAAAAAAGCGGAAGATAGAAAGTTATTCCGCCAGTCTATGGATAAAATAGGGTTAAAATACCCTAAAAGCATCATTATTAACTACGGTTGCTCCTGCCTTGACGTTGCGTGATGCTGAATATCAGCAGATGAGAAATGCATCAATAGCAGTGCTTAGAGAAATTGGTGTGAGCGCTGGTGGTGCCAACGTGCAGTTTGCAGTTAATCCAAAAGAAGATGGCAGTTTAGTTGTTATTGAAATGAACCCAAGAGTTTCCCGTTCTTCTGCTCTTGCTTCAAAGGCAACTGGTTACCCTATTGCAAAAGTTGCAACTAAGTTGGCTATTGGCTATTCACTTGATGAAATACGTAATGATTGCGCTCCCACAATACCCGCAGCATTTGAACCAGTAATTGATTATATTGTCACTAAAATTCCTAGATTTGAATTTGAGAAATTCAAAGGGACAAGTTGTGAGTTATCAACTGCCATGAAATCGGTAGGGGAGGCAATGTCAATAGGACGCACTTTTAATGAGTCGCTACAAAAAGCTCTTCGTTCACTTGAAACGGGGCTCACGGGGCTCACGGGGCTTGACGAAGTATTTCCTGAAGGCGCCGATATCGATCACATAAAATCCCAATTGGCGAAGCTGTTGCCAAATAGATTATTAATCGCTGCTGATGCAATGCGTTATGGTATTAGTATAGAAGAGATAAATTCAATTACAGGTTATGATTTGTGGTTCTTGCAAAACATGCAGCAAATTATTTTGGCTGAGCAAAAGATTAAAGGAAATGGCTTACCAGAAACTGCATATGAAATATTAGAGTTGAAGAAAATGGGTTTTTCAGATGCAAGATTAGCAAAGTTAAGCAGTAGGACATCAGAGCAGGTTGAGGAAATAAGAAGAGGTTTTGGTATAAAGCAAGTTTATAAGCGCGTAGATACTTGTGCTGCTGAGTTTGAATCTAGCACTGCCTACATGTATGGTTGTTATGAAGGTAGCACGATGGTGTCATTCCAGCGCGTGACGCTGGAATCCAGAAAAAAAGAAGAGTGGATCCCAGTGTCAAGCACTGGAATGACATCGGAGGGCATTGGAATGGCAATAGAGAGTATTGGGATAAAAGAGGGCATGGAATGCGAAGCGAACGTTTCAAACCTAAACAAAGTAGTAATTTTAGGTAGTGGCCCCAACAGAATCGGCCAAGGTATAGAGTTTGACTATGCATGCGTGCATGCATTATCTGCTGCCAAAGAAATGGGATATGAGACGATAATGATCAACTGTAATCCAGAAACTGTTTCAACTGATTATGATACTGCAGATCGTTTGTATTTTGCACCTTTGGTTGCAGAGGATGTTTTGGAAATACTAAATAAAGAACAAGAGAATGGTAATCTGGTTGGTGTGATTGTGCAAATTGGAGGACAAACACCTTTAAAGTTAGCAAAGGTGCTTAATGAAAAAGGTTTTAAAATTTTAGGTACGTCATTTGACTCTATTGATCTTGCGGAAGATCGTATGAGATTTAAAAACCTTGCCACACAACTTAATTTGAAGCAGCCTGAAAGTTCTATCTGTCATTCAATAGAGGAAGCATTAATAAGTGCAGAAAAGGTTGGATTTCCTCTAGTTGTTAGGCCGTCATACGTTTTAGGTGGTCAGTCCATGTCAATCAGACATGATATTGATAGCTCTAAAGAATATGTTTTAAGCAAAACTCAAATCTTTGAGCATGGGTCACTACTTCTTGATAAATTTTTAGTCAATGCCGTTGAAGTTGATGTTGATGCTATATGCGATGGAGAAAAGGTTTTTATTGCAGCAGTCATGGAGCATATTGAAGAAGCTGGCGTTCATTCTGGTGATTCAACATGTTCAATACCAACAAATACACTGAGTGATGAAATAGTTAGAGAAATTAAATCACAAACCGAAAAAATAGCGCTTGCATTAAAGGTTATTGGCTTAATAAATATTCAGTTTGCTATACAGGAAGATGATGTATACATACTTGAAGTGAACCTAAGAGCGAGCCGCACAATCCCTTTTGTTTCCAAAGTGATCAACGTTCCAATTGCCAAGCTTGCTACACAGGTTATTTTAGGTAAAAAATTGAATCAAGAAAATAAGAGCTTTAACCATTTTGCAGTTAAGGCTGCTGTTTTTCCATTCACACGTTTTGCAGGAGTTGATACTTTACTTGGTCCTGAGATGAAGTCAACAGGAGAAGTGATGGGCATTGATTCATCATTTGAAGCAGCGCTTGCAAAAGCACACATGGCTGCAGGATATCAATTACCAACCGAAGGAGCGGCATTAATTTCAGTCAAAGATGATGATAAAGAATCTATTTTACCGGCTGCACAAATATTAAAAGAGCTTAATTTTGTAATATATGCAACTAAGGGCACAGCTTTATATTTAAATAGCAAAGGTTTTATTACAAAAACTGTAAATAAAGTGAGAGAAGGAAGACCTAATATAGTTGATATGCTTAAGGATGGAAAAATAAATTTAGTGATAAATACCTCAAAGGGTGTGAAATCAGTATCAGATAGTAAAGAAATTAGAAGAACTGCAATACTACAGAATATAGCTTACAGCACGACAGCTTCAGGAAGTAAAGCCTTAGTGCTTGCAATCCAGCATATAAAAAATAGTAAATTAGAGGTTAGAACATTACAACAGATATAAAATATCCTCACATCATGACTATTGGTATACGTTCAGCGGAGCGACTAAGAAACAGTAGCCAGTAGATTTTGAAAAGGATTATGAATAAGTTCTTACATGTTAGAAAGTATAGCATGGTTAACTTCAACTTTATGCTTTGACTCCAAATAGCCAATTAACTGCTCTTTTAATGAGATCATAACGCGTTTTCCAGTATCAAGCATATTTAACTTACCATCTGATGAGTACATATCCCTTAAGATACCAATTATAACCTCATTATTATGCTGAATGGGATTTGTTACTGAGCCAATAGTTTTCATATTAAAAA
Source organism: Wolbachia endosymbiont of Ctenocephalides orientis (assembly GCA_028571345.1). Lineage (GTDB taxonomy): Bacteria > Pseudomonadota > Alphaproteobacteria > Rickettsiales > Anaplasmataceae > Wolbachia. The sequence goes on along the minus strand of CP116769.1, from coordinate 166,901 downwards.
TCTCTTCTATCAAAGAAAAAGGATAATCCTGCTGATCAATCTCATTATGGTTTATTTGCTGATCTTTCAACAATTTCATACCTTTGATTTTTTCAAAGTTACCTTTTTCTTTTATTTGTTCTGCAATTTTTTGCCCAAATTTGAACATTTTTTCTTCTATGAATTTCTTACGCCATAGTTCTTTTACTGACTGCTTGCTTTCTTCAAAGCTTTGCAGTTTGAATGGAATAATATCAGTGATTTTCACACTTACAAGAACTTCTCCCACACCTTTAAAATAACTCTTTTGATCTTTTCCTCGTGAAAAAATGAAGGCAATTAAATCACTTGAATCTTGAATAATTTCACCATTTTGGTCCTTTTCATTAGCATCAACCGGTCCGATAGTTTGTATCGGTAATTTATATTCAGTTGATATTTCTTCAATCGTTGCCCCATTATATATTTTATAATTTGCTTGATTGATAAAATCATTTACTTTTTCAAAAGATTTCTGGCTAATTAAAGCCGATTTTATATCTTTTTTCAAATTGATTAAACCTTCATCTGAAATTTGATGCGCATTTTCTACTTTTATTATGTGCCAGCCAAAATTACTTGTCAAAATGCTACTAACTTCCCCAGCTTTTAGGGTCAATATCTCTTTTCTCATATTTTCCGGCAGAAAATCTTTAGTGATATTATTGATCCTAATATCTTCAATCTTTGCTTTACCAAACTCTTCCACTACTTGTTCAAAGCTCTTTTCCCCTTCTTCAATTGCTTTTTTTGCTACTTCTGCCTCTTCTTTACTATGTAGTATTAAGTTCAGTATATCTCTTTGGTCTTTAAGCTCTTGTTGATTTATTATATTGTCAACCTCCTCGTCTGAAACTTTAATTTGATCTTCAAAATATTTTTGATTTAGAGAAATATACTGCGCAGTCCTGTATTCAGGATAATGAAAGGTAGATTTATTCTTTTTATATAAATCAAGTAAAGCACTATCATCTGGTTCTGGAATATCTGTAACCACATCTTTAGTCACTTTTACAACGTCAACAATTCTAGTTTGATAGCGACTCTTATATATTTGCTTGTCAATTTTTTCTCCAAAAGTTACAGGATAGTTATCCTTAAATAAAGAAGCCATAAACATCATTGCAGGCAATATTTTCTCTAATTTTGATATGTATTCCTTTTCTGTTACCTGCAGAGCTCTTAGCACCTCATTAAATTTATCTTTGTCAAATTCACCTTTATCATTTTGAAAATATTTGGTATCTTTAATATGTCTCTTTATAGACTCTTCTCCAACTACTAATCCCAGCTCTTGAGTTAGGTTAATCAGTAACTTTTGCTCTACAAGTGCATCAAGTAAATCATGTTTCAATTTTTTTATTTGTTCTTCAGTAACATCAGAATTTGAAATTTGCTTAATATAATTTTGATATAACAACTTATACTCATCCAACGTTATAACTTCCTTGCCAACCCTTGCTACCTCCTCTTTGTTTGCACTGCCATCTGATAGAAGGCTACCAACTCCCATAAATATTAGTAAGCAAGCTAATATAACAACCGTTACCCTAGTGAAGAAATTTTTAATGTTCATAAGTATAATTAATGATTAATTATAGAATAACAATAATTTAATTCTTGTAAAATCTTATAGTTGTATTTTAATATGGCGCTTGGTGGTACCGCCCCAAAGAGTTGATAAAATATACTAACTATGTAATAAAGCCACCCAGTTGGAATTGAAGGTAAGCATTACTTGTCTAATATAGACGATATTTGTTTTGAACAGGAAATAATTTTTTTGACCATATAATTCTCATGATTGTTATCTATTTTAGATAACTCATACAGATAATTTACCATCATTCCAACTGACTGATCAATACCCTTCTCAGAGGTATCTGCCATCCAGTTTAGTTGTTTGATTGATGCACCGTTACTTAAGTGAAAATGCGCTACTTGATCATAAGCACTTCCATTACTATTACTTACTTTCAATAAGTAGTATGTACATAACTTGCGAAAGCATTCCTTAACTTCATTTGAATCTTCTTCAATAGTAGTTTTGAATTGTTTTATATTTTCTAACATTTCTTCCATTGAGTTCCTTATATTCGGCTTACTTAATTTTATATTTAGCTTATCTAATAAAGCCATATCTTGCTCTTTAAGCCATTTTGTAAAGCCAGGTATTGGAGAAAGAGTTGCATAAGTTTTTATACCTTTAAACTCCTTTGAGAGCTTTTCCACTACTTTTTTGATTAAGAAGTTGCCAAGACTAATTCCAGATAATCCAGTTTGAGTGTTTGATATCGAATAGAAAATAGCAACATTTGCATGATTTGGGTCGCCTGAAGGTATTGACTCATCTAAAAGGTGTTGAATGCTATCTGCAACTTTATTCATGAGCGCAACTTCCACAAAAATCAAAGGCTCACTTGGTATTTTATAATGAAAAAAAGCGAAACATAGGCGATCAGAATCTAGCCTGTTTTTTAGATCACCCCAAGAGGAAATTTTATGTACAGCCTCGTATTTTATGAGCTTTTCCAGCAATGATGCAGGTGAATCCCAGGTAATTTGGCAAAGGTCTAATAAATCTACGTCAACCCAAGTATAAAGTATGCTTTTTAATTCTTTTTCTAGCGGATCAAGGATCTTATAATGACTCCTCAACTTAAGAACATCAGAGCGCATATCAATAATAAATTTCAGGCCTTCCGGTAAGGAAATAAATTGCTTTAATATTTTAGAGCGAGGCGATTCAAGAATTTTTATTAATTCTTGCTCAAACTTATAGCTTAATTCGTGATTTTTATTATTTTGATAATCTGTAATTTTCGTATTGACTTCTTCTTTATTCGAGTTAAATTTTTCTGCTAGAGTTTGTAAAAATTTTATTTTACCTTTCTCTGACAAGCTTAAGTATAAGTTACCAAGTGACACAGTATTTTTTCGCGCCGAAACTTCTCCTCCTTTTGGATTTAAACACTCTTTCATTTTTGAGATTAAAGTATCGATATCACGACTATTGCTTAAGTCAGGCCCGATATTACCAATCCATGACCTTACGGTATCCGCAACTCCTCCCAGAATCTTAAAAAATCCTTTCGTTGCTTTTCTTTCTTCAACTTTGACTATATCCGTTTTTGTTAATTGTCCTTTTGTCATAAATCTATTTTACTGCATATCTATAAAAAATTAAACCAGCTTGCTTATTTTTCACTATTTTCTATTGTGCTTATGCATACCACTCATTTCCTTATCCTTCATCTGAATTGATATCTTTTATCATAATTAATTTTCAACATATTCAAGGCTAGTGATAATGCTATCTACCTTATCTAATATTTTAACATATTCTATCTCTTTTTCATTCTGAGATTTCTCATGCTCTTTGCTTATTTTCTCTAGTTGTTGTGTTAATTCTAGGACTTTATCTTCAAGAGTCAGAGCTGCCAGCAAAAAATTTAAGGCGTCTGAACCCTTGCCTTTAGTTTTTTTAGATATGGAACTAACTAACCTATTAAAATTGTCGACAAGGCGTAAAAGATGATCCTTCTTCTCGGTCTCACAAGATATCTTATACGTACTATTACAAATTACTACTTCTACTACTTGCATATAATACTGAAAATTTTATTATATAGCGTGAATTTAAATTTACATATTAATTATAGCATAAACTTCTATTCATTTATTAAGCTGGATAGCACTTTACTAGTACGAAAATATGCCTTGAAGTATTGATCTTTTGTGAGCCTTTGTGATGCTGAGCAATTTTCTTTGCTCGGAGTATAAGTCCTAACTGAAAAAGACCCAAATCCTCTAATTTCAGTTTTGTTGCGATGTTCTAACGCATTCAAGAATGCTGCAAAAAAATTATCGACTACAGCCTTTACGTATACCTTTTTCAAAGAAGGGTGCTTTTTTGCTACTTTAGCTATTATATCAGACTTTGTTGCCATACCACAATTTTTTATTATTGAGCGGATAATATTATGTTATAATTCTCAACACCTAATACTTGAACTTCTATTTTTTCTGACATAGAAAATTTCCTATTTTCTGGTAAATGCTCTTGATCTATTAAGAGAGTTACATCATTTTCAATTTCAACAATGAGCCCACTATCTTCTCTTTTTCCTGCAATAACTTGCATTGTATCGCCTACGTTAACCTTTTTGATTAGCTCCTCAAGAGGATCATACTCTATCTGTTTAACACCCAGATAAATCCTCATTCGATTCACGTTAGCTCTTATAACTTTTGCTTCCATCACATCCCCTATATTATACCTTTTTATTTCATCCGAACCATTTTTAGACCAGCTTAAGTCTTTGGCATAAATTGTACCTTCTATATTCTCATCTATATCAGGATCATCAAACTCAACAGATAAGTAAGAACCAGTGTTATTTTTAACTTTACAAGAAATAGTAGATCCAAGGTTATGCTTATCAATAAATAACTGCCAAGGATTATCAACACACCTTTTCATACTTAGACTCATTCTATTCTTGAGCATATCAATGCTGAGAATTTTTACCTGCACCTCTTTTCCTTTTGTTATAAGACTACTCACTGGTAAATTTCCTCTAACCCAAGCTATTTCTGATGAATGCACTAACCCTTCAATTCCAGGGTTAAGTTCAACAAATAATCCGTAATCTTCTGTGCTTGTTACATAACCCTTGTGTATGCTATCAACAGGATATTTTGCTTCTATATTCTGCCAAGGATTATCTTCTAGCTGTTTCACACCCAAGGAAACTTTTGCATTTTCCCTATCTATCTTAATAATTTTCACGTTTATATCCTGGCCACAAGCAAAAACTGCTGATGGGTGGCTTACTCTGCTCCAAGAGATATCTGTAATATGCACTAAACCATCCAGCACCCCTACAACATCTGATTCGTGTATACCAACAAACACACCATAGTGTGTTATGCTTTTTATTTTTCCTTTTATAATATCACCTTCATTTAAAGACTCTAAAAATTTGGTTTTTTCGCCAGCATGTGACTTTTCTAATACTAACTTTCTTGATACTACAATATTGCCTTGTTTCTTATCCATTTTAAGTACAATGAATTTTTGTTCAGTTTCAATAAGGTGCCTAGCGTCCTTTATTTGCTTTAAATCTACATGACTTAATGGTAAAAAGGCACTTATTCCATCACCAAGATCTACAATATAACCGCATTTTATTGAACGTTTAATTACTCCGCTAACTTCAGCTTTTGTAACAGCATCTTCTTCTAACTGGTTCCATTTTTCATCTCTGATTGCCTTTTCACGGCTGAGAACAACATTACCATGATAACCCTCAATTCTTTCAACATAAACTCTAATCTTAGAACCAACAGTAATCTCATCATTAGAGCTAAGTTCCTTAATAAGAATTCTTCCATCAGATTTTAAGCCAATATCCACTACAATATCGCTCGGATTTACTCTAGTAATTACACCTTCTACCACATCTCCTTCTTTGATTTTATTAAAAAAAGAATCTTCAAATAAAACATTATCTTGAGACCCAAATTGATCCTGAGATATTTCTTCTATAAACTTGTTTGACGATAATTTTTTAATAATGGCTGAGAGATTTATACCTGAGCCATTGTTATCCATGCAATGTGACATTTAATTTAATTTCTATTAGAATATATATTATATATATTAACGTTTATTGGCAAGTAATTTTTCATTAACCTGAGGGATATATAAAAAAACACCTGACATCACAAAAAATTCCAATTTACTTTTAAAACGTAACCTTTAACTAATTAACGCCTTGGGCTTTTGCAAGCATGTCTTTATATTGCTCTACTTCTAAATCAAGACCAAGAGCTGAGTAAGCCACTACTAAATTACTAATAGATTGAGGAAAATAGCTAAAATCTTCGTTTTTAATAATACCTTGAAAACGTTTTATTGCTGCTAAATATTCACCACGGCTCAGATAAAACTTGCCAATGGAATACTCTTTCATTAGTATATGTCTTGTCAGCAATTCTGCCTTTTCTTTCACTTCACTTGTATATTCACTATTTGGAAAAAGATTGACATACTCAGCTGCCAATTCTAAAGTCCTATAAGCGTTTTGCTGTCCAAGCTGCACTTTATTAATCTGCATATAATAGGACAATATCCTTAAATAGTATGCGTAAGGGAGATCTTCACTATTCGAGTAAACGTTTACATAATCATCGATAATACTTGCAGCACTGCTATAATCACCGAGCTCATAATTTGAAACTCCAGATAAAAGCTTTGACTTCATGGCCCAATAAGAAAAAGGGTATAAATCCTCAATTTTGTAAAACAATGTTATAGCTTGCTTGTGTTTTTTTTGATCAAAAAAATTAACTGCTTCCTCATATAATTCGGCTTCGTTTTTTTCAAAATAGCTATCATCATTTGCATATGATTGCACAAACAGTGACAAAATCAGCAAAATAAAGCATATTTTATACATAATTTATTTTAATAAAAGCAAAGTATAGACTGAAATATTACTCAAATAAATAAATTTTTGGTATTGCTCAATTAAAGAGACAATAATACAATTTCAATCTATGGTAAATAATCTTATACCTCAGTACCACCAACAGTAATAGAATCAATCTTAAGTGTTGGTTGACCCACTCCAACAGGTATGCTCTGCCCATCTTTTGAACAAGTTCCAACACCAGGATCAAGATTTAGATCGTTACCAACCATAGATACTTTTGTCAGCACCGTTGGACCATCACCAATTAATGTTGCTCCTTTAACTGGCTTTGTAATTTTACCGTTTTCTATTAAATAAGCTTCTGAAGAAGAAAAGACAAACTTACCTGAAGTGATATCAACTTGCCCACCACCAAAATTTACTGCATATAGACCTTTCTTTACACTAGATATTATTTCCTCTGGTGTGTGCTTTCCAGGAAGCATATATGTGTTTGTCATACGTGGCATAATGACTTGTTTATAACTCTCTCTCCTACCATTACCAGTTGGTTTTACACCCATAAGTTTAGCATTCATATTGTCTTGCATGTATCCTCTGAGAATTCCATCTTCTATCAATACATTGTAACAAGATGGAGTGCCCTCATCATCTACACTGATCGAACCACGTAAATTAGGGAGAGTTCCATTATCAACTACTGTAATACCCTCTGCAGCTACTTGTTTGCCTAGAGAATTTGAAAAAGCCGAAACTTTTTTACGATTGAAGTCACCTTCAAGTCCGTGACCTATAGCTTCATGTAGCAACACTCCTGGCCAACCAGAACCTAGAACTACCGTCACCTCTCCAGCTGGAGATGGATCTGCTTTCAGATTGACTACTGCCTGCTTTAGCGCTTGATCTGCAATCTCCTTCCACTTCTCTTCAGAAACAAATTTACTATATGAATCCCTTCCACCATGTCCTGCTGAGCCTCTTTCAATTCGGCCATTTTGTTCGAGAATAACTAGCACATTAAAACGTACAAGTGGCCTTATATCACTTAATCTATGATCACCTTTTATTATTTGTACAACTTGCCATTCTCCACTTAGCGTTATTTTTACTTGCTTTACGCCCTTATTTTTAGATCGCACATACTCATTTACTTCATTAAGTAACTTAATTTTCGTTGTCAGATTAATTTCATTTATAGGGTTAATTTTTGAATATAAATTCTTTACCTCTTCTTTCAAAATCACAGAACTTATTTTATCTGAAGAAATTGAATTTTTAACTATAGAAGCAGCATTGCTGATTTCTTTCTCGCTAATCTCAGAAGAGCAAACAAAAGATGTACTATCACCACAAAAAGACCTTAAACCAAATCCCCTCCTTGTATTCAAATCCACGTGTTTTAAAACATTATCATCAAAAAGGAGAGACTCTGACTGGCAGAATTCTAAAAATAATTCACCACCGTCACTATTACTCAAAGCATCATTGACTATTTTGTACACATTGTTGACATTAACATTATTCTGGGCAAAAAATATTTGATCTAGGTTTATATTATCTGACATTCTCTTTGAACTAAAAATTGTTTAAGTATATTATTTAATTTTACCATAGTAAACCACAAAAAGCCCGGGTGGCGGAATTGGTAGACGCGCTAGCTTCAGGTGCTAGTAACTTTTCAAGTTGTGGAAGTTCAAGTCTTCTCTCGGGCACTCTATTATAGTTTTGACGTTGCATTATTAACTAATTAGTGCTATATTATAATAATTGTGATTAATAGCTAAATAATGCCTGTAGGGAAAGAAGAGCTGGCTTACAACAGAAAAAAAATACGAACTTACTTGAAGCGTTTAGTTATTGGACTGTCTATTCTTCTTGGATTAGCTTATCTTGGAACATCGTGGTTCGATACCCCTGACTTCAGTTTACATTTTGTCATTTCTGGTACTATATTAAATTTAGCTTTATTTGCTTTAAGCTCATGGTCATTGATTGATCACCTGCACAAACAGAATATAAACAAGAAAGTTTGCATAGAAAACACTAGATCTCTTGATTAAAGAAAGAAGTTAATACGAATCATTCAATTATATTTGCTATTTCCACATTATTTTTTGCATTGGGGTATACCATTATGGCAGTAAATATTGTCTGGTCTTGCAGTTCTTACTTGGATAAGAAGCTTTATAAAGAAGACTTTGAATCAGAGCCACAACAAAACATAGATAACCCAGATAAAGATAATAACCCAGATAAGGGCCATTTCTGTAATCTTATAACAGAACTCAGAGTACCTAGCGCGGAATCCAGAGCTATTTAATGAGCATCCCACTTAACAGTGCTCAAGTCTATACCTTCTTCTACCATTTCAAGAAGAGGACTCATTTCACGTAATCTACCAATATTTTTGGTAATAAGATCTGCTGCATATAAGATTTCTTCTTTGGTTGTAAATCTTCCAAGCCCAAACCTGATTGATGAATGTTCAAGGTCATGACCATTGCTTAACGAGCGTATAACATAGGAAGGCTCAAGAGATGCAGAAGTGCATGCAGAGCCAGAGCTTACTGCTAACTCTTTTATTGCCATAATGAGTGATTCACCTTCGATGTAAGGGAAACTTAAGTTTAAATTACCAGGAATTCTATTTTTATAATCACCATTTAAAACGACATCAGGAAATGCCTCTTTTATTTTATTGTATAAAATATCTCGCAACTCTTCTACTCTCACTTCTTCTTCACCCATTTCTGCTTTTGCAATACGTGCTGCTTCACCAAAACCAACCGCAAGAGGTGTTGGAACTGTGCCAGAGCGCATTCCTCTTTCTTGTCCACCACCGCTAATTAATGGGATTAATCTAACGCGGGGAGCTTTTCTACGGACATACAACGCACCTATTCCCATAGGGCCATAAATTTTATGACTGGAAAGGCTCATCAAGTCTATGTTCATCTCATTAACATCTATTTTAACCTTGCCAAATGCTTGAGCAGCGTCGGTATGGAAAAATATATTATGTTTTCTGCGTATTTCACCAATTTCCTTAACAGGCTGGATAACTCCGATCTCATTATTCACCATCATCACTGAAACTAAAACAGTCTTGTCAGTAATTTCCGCTTCAAGCTTTGATAAATCTATAATTCCGTTCTGTTTTACAGGTAGATAAGTAACTTTAAAACCTTCATTTTCTAAATGTCTACATGAGTCAAGAACGCATTTATGTTCTGTGCAAACCGTTATTATATGATCACCTTTGTTTTTATAAAAATGAGCAACTCCCTTAATTGCCATGTTATTTGATTCAGTTGCACCCGAAGTAAATATAATTTCTTTACTATCTGCATTTACTAATTTAGCGATATGCTCTCTTGCTTTTTCTACTGCTTCCTCAGCAGTCCATCCAAATGAATGACTACGAGAATGTGCATTGCTAAACTCGCTAAAATAGGGAATCATTATTTCCAAAACACGAGGATCTACTTTAGTAGTAGATTGATAATCAAGAAATATCGGTAATTTTACCTTATTTGCTATATTGCTTAACACTCCTTCACCCATAAATAAAGATACACAAAATCTACAACTACATAGTATCATTATAGCTTAATTTTTTCAAGGTATATAATTAACGCTTCAGGGTAAAATCATAGATTAGACATTGCATAACAGTTGTATCATGCTAAAAGTAGTGTAGAAGAGGTAAAATATAAGTTTCAAGCAAATAAATATACCTCTTCACAACCCTACCAAAAAATGCATCGACGGGCACTTTTACCTTTAATACTCAACAGATTAAATTTTGGTGATGTTTTTCACTTTTTCTATCAGCTTTTGACACAACTACTACTTTGTTCCTGTATTCCCCATGTTCTTCATCTTCTAAATCTTCAGTAATCTCTGGATGCTCGCCACTAAAACTTATGATTATTGAAATGAGATCTTTTTTTTCTTTTTTTAGTAGTAATTTTTTACAATTAGCTTGCTCATAAATATTGTCAGAATACCCTAAGGATTTCCTGTACTCTTTTCTATCGGAGTGAATCACAGTAAAACACGTTGCAGCCATATGTTTGTACGGACCATAATTCTTGTATGCAGGGCAGGAACATTTTCCATTGAGATATTGACCATTATGATTTAATACTACCTGATAAACATCAGTTCCAACTACTTCTGATTTAACGCAAGAATCCTTATCAGATTTAATCTCTACCACTCCTTTTTTGAAATAATCCCTTCCTCTAGAAAGGTAAGTTTTTTTAACGAGATCTCTGATGTCTTTGTAATTTAATTTCATTTTACCATCCCTATTCGTATAAAATGTTAGCAAGTATGCCAATATTACTATTAACATACCATTAAAGTACAAAACCATATCCAAGGTTTTCGTATTATGTTCCTATGAAAGCTAATATACCTCTTGCAGAACCTGTTTATATAGTTTTTAGCTTTTTTATCCCTTCAATTCAAAATACCAAATCAGCTAATTGTAGCTCACTGACCCAGTTGTTTTTTTCTTGGTCTAATCTATCTTCTAATATTGCATTTCTGATAGATTCCATTAGTTTATTCATAAAGAAAACGTTGTGAATAGTAATAAGCGTGTGAGCTAATAACTCTTTTGCCTTCAGTAAATGATGTATATAAGCTCTTGAATGCTTTGTGCAAGTGAAACATAAACAATCACTTTCAATCGGGCTATCATCTAACTCAAATTGTTGATTACGCAAGTTAATGTGCTCTTTGCATCTTGAAGAAATAGAATTTCTATTTTTTACTTTAAACAGTGCACCACCATGTCTTGCTAAACGAGTCGGATGGACACAGTCAAATGTATCAATCCCTAAACTAACTCCACGAAAAATATCTGCAATTCCACCAATACCAAGTAGGTGGGTGGGCCTACCTTTTTTTAAGTGTTCCATAGTAAAAGAAACCACATCATGCATTTGTTCCTTACTTTGTCCAAGCGATCCACCTATTGCTTGACCAAAAAATGGCAAATCATTGATGAAGCTGCAGCTTTCTTTTCGCAAATCTTGATATATTCCACCTTGGCTAATTCCGTACAACGCTTGTTTGCCACAATTATCTTTTTCAAATTCGTTTAGAGAGCGCTGAGCCCACCTATGGCTCATGAGCATAGATTTCTCTGTGTATCCTTTACTTACATGAAATGGAGTGCATTCATCCAACACTACAATTAAATCTGCTCCTAATTTTTGCTGAATTTGTATAGATTTTTCGGGAGTTAAGAAATAAGTTTTACCGTTAATGTATGAACGAAAAATTGCCCCTTCTTCATTAATTTTTATCAATGTTTTTTGTTTATTACGTATACCTTTTATCTCCTCTGAAACTGATCCATGGCCCAAGCTGAATATCTGATATCCACCTGAGTCAGTTAACATTGGTCCGTTCCACCCTGTCATTTTATGCAAGCCTCCAAGCTTTTCAACCGTATCTTCTCCTGGTTGGAGCATTAAATGATAAGTATTTGAAAGTATTATTTGCGTACCTGCTTCCCTGATTCTTTCAATATCTGCTGCTTTAATTGCAGCTTTTGTCGCGCAAAATATGAATGCTGGTGTTTTTACATTGCCACTTGGAGTATTAATTACTCCGGTTCTTGTAGAACCAGATTGTTTTGTTATATCAAATGCGAACTTTTTACTCATTTGAAAGTTTTATGATTATATCTTCTACTTTTTCAGGAGTAAGATTTTCGTAAAAATCATTATTAATTTGTGCAACAGGAGCATTAACACATGCGCCAAGACATTCAACTTCCTTTAAAGCAAATAAATTATCTTTAGTAGTTTCACCGATGTTAATTCCTAACTTCTTTTTGAAAGTATTTAAAACATCTTCACTATTACATAACCAGCAAGGAGTGGTCCTGCAAACTTGTATTAAATATTTACCCACTGGCTTTAAATTATACATAGTGTAAAAATTTGCCACTTCATATACACGAATGTGTGGAATATTTAACATGTCGGCAATGTAGCGCATAGCATATTCACTAATCCATCCACACTGTTCCTGAACTAGATATAATAATGGCATAATAGCGCTGCCTTCTCTGCTCTTTGGATACATTTCTATAAATTCTTCTGCTTTCTTGAGATTTTTCGATGTAAAGCTAAACAGCTCTTTTTTTTCTTCCATTAACACGATTCATGTGAACTTCAATAGATTATACCTGCAGAACTGATAATTGCAATTGTTGTGAGAATTGCTGCAACAATAAACCTTGTACCTTGAAAAGCATCTGATCAGCTATGTTTTAAGCTTAAGCAAGGTCTATTATAAATTTATTTAAACTATTTTTTTTATAGGTAAACTGATAGCGGCAGTTAATACAAATAAAATGGTCTATGATGTAATTATTTCAGGTGGTGGTCTACTTGGTCTTATTGCTGCTATTGGCCTAAGTAATAATTCTATTTCTGTGGCTGTAATCGAAAAAAACATTTTGCCACGTATCATTGATGACAATCGTGCATTTGCTATATCCCAAGGGTCAAAAAAAATACTAGAAAAATTAGGCATTTGGCAATTCATAGAGAATGAAGCTGAACCTATACTGGATATTTGTATACTAGATGGAAATAGTCCAGTTACCGTACATTACGACCACAAGATAGTTGGATCAGAGCCAATGGGTTACGTGGTTGATAATTCCATAATATGGAATGCAATTAATGATAACTTTTTAAATAAGCTCAATGTATATTCTTCACGCTCTTACAAAACAATTTCATGCAATTCAGGGTATGCTGAAGTTACCTTTGATAACGGTCAAGGGCTAATTTCATCATTATTTATTTGTGCTGAAGGTAAGCACTCTAAAATACCAGAGTTATTTTCTATACCAGTAGTAAAGTTCAACTATAAACAAAGCAGCATGGTATTTAATGTAAAACATGAGCTACATCATCAAAATCTTACAGTAGAAAAATTCTTTCCTGGCGGTCCATTTGCGATTTTGCCAATGAAGGGTGGCTACACTTCCTCTATAGTTTGGACAGAAAATTCTGAGATTGTAAAAATGTTGATGAATCTCACGGAACAAGAATTTATTACAGAGCTTGCAAAAAGGTTTGGTTCTTATTTAGGACAAATAAAATTGGAGGGAAAAAGGAAATTTTATCCACTAAGTTTTGCTTTTATAAAAAAAATATATAAAGATAGAGCTCTAATTATTGGTGACGCTGCACATTCTATTCATCCAGTTGCAGGTCAGGGGCTTAATCTTGGCATGAGAGATGTAGAGGCTGTTATAACGCACATAACCAATGCAAAAGCAACCGGTATTGATATTGGCAGCAGTTATTTGCTCAGAAATATTTCACGTGAAAGGTATCTCGATAATTTCACAATGGCCCTTGCAACTGACGGATTGAATAGAATCTTTTCTAACAGAATATTTTGTGTTAAAGCACTAAGGAATCTTGGCTTGGTTGCATTTGAAAATTCAAACTTTCTTAAAAAACGCTTTGTCCGCCATGCTATGGGATTGATGTAAAATCTGGCTTTGTTGCATAGCTAGTGTGGTTCAGATAGAGTATCTGTTCAGCCAATATACCTTGTATCTTGTAAAAAGCATCTAATGTTTTAAGCTTAAGCATTAGGTGGAGAAGGGAAGAACTCTGAGTCGTAACTTAGATATAAAATCTGTTAACAAGATAAGAGTTCCCTTCTCAAAAGTATAGGCTGGACGGTATCTTAGAAAGACCTCAATGGTTCTAATTCTGTATTCACAAGGTAAGCCTTACTTTTCATTTTAAATAGTAACGTATGGAGTTATATATGATAACAACTTTCTTGGTATAGATGTTTCAAAAGAACGCTTTGATGTTTTTCTTTCGTTTATAAGTAAAAAAGGAAAACGTGAAGCTAGGAAAAGGAAATTTAAAATGATGATACTGGATTTCAAGGTCTGCTGGACTTTCTACAAAAACATAACGTAGAAGAAGTAAAAGCTTTCATGGAATACACTGGTTGTTATAGTGAAGCTTTGGCTGAATTCCTTTACAACGCCGGATATTTTGTTAGTGTTGTAAACCCAGCTCTCATAAGTTTTTATGCAAAAAGTAAGCTTGCACGGCAAAAGAATGACTAGTCTGATGCAGAGATTATTGCAGATTATTGTCAAAGACAGGAACCTTCTCATTGGGCACCACCTCCTCCTGAAAAGAGAAAATTAAAACATCTTTATCGTTGTTCAGATGCGTCAAAAGATAAATTAACATTAGTAAATAATCATTTGGAAAAGAAAGAGAGACTGCCTGAAGAAGTTGTAAATGTTTGGGAAAACCTAGCAATGACCATAGAACAATCAATAGAAACAATAAAAAACTCCACGCGTGAACTATTAGAACAACACAAAGAATTGTTGGAAGATTTTCAACTCCTATTGACTATTCCAGGAATAGGAGAGGAATCAGCAATAGCTATTTTAGCTGAAATTCCTGATATAAAAGCCTTTATAAATGCTAGACAATTAGCAGCATATTCAGGAACTATACCAAAAAATATTACATCAGGTTCATCTGTATATGCCAAGCCTGGGCTAAGTAAATCAGGTTCACGGACATTGCGTAAGGCTCTTTATTTTCCTGCTATAGTAGCTAAAAATCACAACCCTATTATTAAGACTTACTGCGAAAGGTTGAAGGAAAAAGGCAAGCATAATATGGCCGTTGTGGGAGCTGCAATGCGTAAATTACTCAATATAGTTTTTGGTGTTTTAAGTTCAAGGAAGGCTTTTAATCCAGATCATATAAAGAACTATAGAGTTAGGAGGTTTACTGAAGCTTAAAAGGAAACGTCCAAAAATGCGAGTTCTAGATTAAAAGGTTAAAGTTTATGATACTACTGTACAGAATTTATCTATTGCTTTTTGATTACATTCAATCATCATTTGTGCTTCTTTTTTAAACACTTGATATTTTCGTATGTTGTATTGTCATCTCCGTTGATGCTATTTTTAGCTGCGATTGAATTCTGATATAGCTATTGTTAATAATCTGGTCTAGCTGATAATTTACACAATCTAGTCCAGAGGCAAACATTACGTTTATCAATGGCTTAATCCAGGATATTTTGCCAAATCTTTTCAATCTGAGGTATTTAATGGAATGAGACGATCTGCCAGTACCGATGGACAGAAGTACTACATCATCGTTAGGAAATAGCTTTCTGCTGCTTGCATAGCTACATGCTGCTGTATTATTGGCAAAAACTCCTCCATCTATTAATACCATTTCCTTTTGGTTGACTTTTAAATATTTAGGTGCAAAGTAAGTAGGTGTTGCAGTTGCTGCTCTTAATACATCCCTTAATTTAATAAAATTTCTATCCTCTTTCCAACTTTTGAAGAAAAATGGGCAGTTATTGTGAATATCGTAACTCGTAATCAACACATTACTTAAAGTGTTTTTAAGGATATCATCGCCAAAATATTTATGAAGTACATACTCAATATTTTCACTGGGGTATTGTGCACCGTTAATCCAAGAAAATATTGATTTTCTTAGAAATGAAGACTTAAAAATATAAGGTCCGTACTCCTGATAAAGATTAACCACGTCATCAGCTGAATATTGTAGCTTTCCTTTGCTATCTTTTTTACATAGTCCTGCTACAATAGTACCACCAGTTGAAGTACCCACCAATAAATCAAAAATTTGAGAAATAGGTTTACCCGTTTTTTTCTCTATTCCGGATAATATCATTGCTGGAATAATTCCTCTTATTCCACACAAACTGAAAGTACTTATAAACAGTTACACTGATTTTTTACTGTGCCTTCTTATTTTATGAGAATTGTTTTACAAAGTTACTAAGCAACTCTGTTAAAGTCAATGTGAGAGGCAGTGCATCAGTTATACGTTCAGCGAATCTATCTCTTAATAAAACAAGCAGCAATTTTGAGTAACCAGGTAATAAAGATACTCAAGAACATCTAAAGTTTAGTACAAATGACAAAATATATTCTCTCAATTGATGGTGGTGGAATAAGAGGAATTATTCCAGCAATGATATTATCCGGAATAGAGAAAAAAACGGGTAAACCTATTTCTCAAATTTTTGATTTATTGGTGGGTACTTCAACTGGTGGTACTATTGTAGCAGGACTATGTAAAAAAGATAGCAAAGGAAAGCTACAATATTCAGCTGATGACGTGGTTAATCTTTATCAGGAGTACGGACCTTATATTTTTAAGTCTTCATTTCTAAGAAAATCAATATTTTCTTGGATTAACGGTGCACAATACCCCAGTGAAAATATTGAGTATGTACTTCATAAATATTTTGGCGATGATATCCTTAAAAACACTTTAAGTAATGTGTTGATTACGAGTTACGATATTCACAATAACTGCCCATTTTTCTTCAAAAGTTGGAAAGAGGATAGAAATTTTATTAAATTAAGGGATGTATTAAGAGCAGCAACTGCAACACCTACTTACTTTGCACCTAAATATTTAAAAGTCAACCAAAAGGAAATGGTATTAATAGATGGAGGAGTTTTTGCCAATAATACAGCAGCATGTAGCTATGCAAGCAGCAGAAAGCTATTTCCTAACGATGATGTAGTACTTCTGTCCATCGGTACTGGCAGATCGTCTCATTCCATTAAATACCTCAGATTGAAAAGATTTGGCAAAATATCCTGGATTAAGCCATTGATAAACGTAATGTTTGCCTCTGGACTAGATTGTGTAAATTATCAGCTAGACCAGATTATTAACAATAGCTATATCAGAATTCAATCGCAGCTAAAAATAGCATCAACGGAGATGACAATACAACATACGAAAATATCAAGTGTTTAAAAAAGAAGCACAAATGATGATTGAATGTAATCAAAAAGCAATAGATAAATTCTGTACAGTAGTATCATAAACTTTAACCTTTTAATCTAGAACTCGCATTTTTGGACGTTTCCTTTTAAGCTTCAGTAAACCTCCTAACTCTATAGTTCTTTATATGATCTGGATTAAAAGCCTTCCTTGAACTTAAAACACCAAAAACTATATTGAGTAATTTACGCATTGCAGCTCCCACAACGGCCATATTATGCTTGCCTTTTTCCTTCAACCTTTCGCAGTAAGTCTTAATAATAGGGTTGTGATTTTTAGCTACTATAGCAGGAAAATAAAGAGCCTTACGCAATGTCCGTGAACCTGATTTACTTAGCCCAGGCTTGGCATATACAGATGAACCTGATGTAATATTTTTTGGTATAGTTCCTGAATATGCTGCTAATTGTCTAGCATTTATAAAGGCTTTTATATCAGGAATTTCAGCTAAAATAGCTATTGCTGATTCCTCTCCTATTCCTGGAATAGTCAATAGGAGTTGAAAATCTTCCAACAATTCTTTGTGTTGTTCTAATAGTTCACGCGTGGAGTTTTTTATTGTTTCTATTGATTGTTCTATGGTCATTGCTAGGTTTTCCCAAACATTTACAACTTCTTCAGGCAGTCTCTCTTTCTTTTCCAAATGATTATTTACTAATGTTAATTTATCTTTTGACGCATCTGAACAACGATAAAGATGTTTTAATTTTCTCTTTTCAGGAGGAGGTGGTGCCCAATGAGAAGGTTCCTGTCTTTGACAATAATCTGCAATAATCTCTGCATCAGACTAGTCATTCTTTTGCCGTGCAAGCTTACTTTTTGCATAAAAACTTATGAGAGCTGGGTTTACAACACTAACAAAATATCCGGCGTTGTAAAGGAATTCAGCCAAAGCTTCACTATAACAACCAGTGTATTCCATGAAAGCTTTTACTTCTTCTACGTTATGTTTTTGTAGAAAGTCCAGCAGACCTTGAAATCCAGTATCATCATTTTAAATTTCCTTTTCCTAGCTTCACGTTTTCCTTTTTTACTTATAAACGAAAGAAAAACATCAAAGCGTTCTTTTGAAACATCTATACCAAGAAAGTTGTTATCATATATAACTCCATACGTTACTATTTAAAATGAAAAGTAAGGCTTACCTTGTGAATACAGAATTAGAACCATTGAGGTCTTTCTAAGATACCGTCCAGCCTATACTTTTGAGAAGGGAACTCTTATCTTGTTAACAGATTTTATATCTAAGTTACGACTCAGAGTTCTTCCCTTCTCCACCTAATGCTTAAGCTTAAAACATTAGATGCTTTTTACAAGATACAAGGTACTTTCTACATCTTTATCCTTTGTCTACTATTTTTAGGCAATATTTTATTTTTTATAATATAGATTTTTATCTGATCTTAGTTTAATTTACTAAATTTTAAATTATAATATCACTTACTTACTATTATAAGTGTGGATAAAGTAAAAAAAATTATAGTAATCGTGCTTGCTGCTGGTCATGGCAGTCGAATGAACTCTAACATACCTAAAGTTCTGCATAAAATAGGCAATTTTTCTATGCTTGAGCATATTATCTACAATTTAAAACAATTGAATCCAAAAAATATAGCTGTTGTAGTTGATCAGCCACTAATTGGAGAGCTAAAGGATTTTGCGAATATACAGTTGATTACTCAGAAGTCAATGCTTGGCACAGGTGATGCGGTTAAAATTGCAATACAAAACCTGAAGGAGCTACCTGATTCAAGCATCGTTGTTATACATTATGGAGATACCCCTCTTATAAGAAGTAGCACAATCAATAAAATGATCAATTGCTTGAAAGATAAAGCCCTAGTTTGTCTTGGCTTTGAGGCATGCAATAAAGAATATGGCAGATTCATTATAGAGAATAATGCTTTAGTAGAAATCATAGAAGCAAAAAATATCGTAGATGATAACGAAGAGTTTTTGGCCAATGCTGGTACTATGGTTGCATATGCAAAAAATTTACGTGAACTGGTAAAGGAAATAAAATGCAATAAGTTAACTGATGAATATTACCTGACAGATATAGTTTCTATTGCAGTAAAAAATGGTTTAAATGTTGGCTATGTTATCACTGATGAAAAAGAAGCAACGGGAGTGAATAATAGAAGTGATCTTGCCAAAGCTGAATTCTATTTTCAAGAAAATAAAAGAAAAGCTTTTATTGATTCTGGAGTAACACTGGTTAGTCCAGAGTCAGTTTTCTTTTCTCTCGATACACAAATCGCAAAAGACTCAGTTATTGATCCATATGTTTTTTTTGGTCCTGGTGTAAAAATAGAATCCGAGACAAGGATATTATCGTTTTCACATTTAGAAAACTGTTTAGTTAAAAATGGCGCTATAATTGGCCCATTTGCACGGATAAGCAAAGATACAATCATTGGCCATAGCGCAATAGTAGGAAATTTTGTAGAAGTCAAAACGAGTAATATTGGTAAAAACACTAAAGTAAAACACTTAAGCTACATAGGAAATACTAAAATAGGACAGAAGAGTAATATAGGAGCTGGTACAGTTACTTGCAATTATGATGGAAGAAATAAGCATGAAACAAATATAGGAAGCAACTGCTTTATTGGAGCTAATAGCTCACTTATTGCACCACTTAATATTCATGATGGCTCCACAGTTGCAGCAGGCAGTGTTATAGTTGATGATATACCAGAAAAAAGCCTTGCCATAGCACGCACAAAACAGGTAATTAAAGAGGTAAAATGACCGATTTGGTCATACATAATTATGTCATTTTTAATATTATTAATATATTAAGTATATATATCAATGTTTTGATGATCAAATGAAAAAATTACTTGCTTTAGCTATATTTTCTGCTTTTTATTTAGGGAAACCATGCTTCGGGGTTGATTGGATTAGAGATAGAATCTATACATCTCAATTTACTAATTTTACAATTGGAGGTCAATTAGCAATGGGCAAGGCTTTAGGTTACCATTTTACAGATAATACTAAAGTTGAAGCTGGGCTTTTATGGTCATTAGAGACTGCAGGTATCGGTGGAGGAGCGTTAACAAGCTTACATTATCATCATAAAATTGAAGGTACAGATATTACTCCATACGTTAGTATTGGTACAGGTATTGGTTTTAACAGTGGTATAAATATTACTGAAGGTAAAATAAATAGAGGCGACATAGGTCCCATAGATTTTTTATATAAGATAAATGCTGGTATTAATCTTCCACTTTCTTCAAGGACAAATGTTTTTGCTAGTTATAGTTTCTTAAGAGTATTCGGAAGTCCTGACCATGGCCTTGAGCTTGGGCTGAGTTTTAATCTGTAAAACCTTAGTAAATAATTAATACCAACACCAATTACAAAACAAACGAATAGACAATATATGAGAAGAAGCTATACCTCAACAATTATATTTGTTTAGTATAACTCTATCATTATGTTTAGCAATATCCACTTTACTTTCGCTAATAGCAAAAAAAAGCTGTGTATTTAGATCCGTTTCGCTCATAATTCACTCCTACAACTTCATTAATATATTAATTTAATAATTAACTATAAATATTAACATACTTATAAATAAATGTCAATTTTTTACTCAATTTAGCACCATACAGCAGTGGTGGTAAGTCCATGCTGATATATGTCTAAATAGGCCAAAGTTAGTTTTTATGGGGGAAAGAGGGGGATTCGAACCCCCGACACATTTTCATGTGTGCACGCCTTCCAAGCGTGTGCTTTAGACCACTCAGCCACCTTTCCATACGATTTTCAATCGGCTTTCTTTTATGATAAACCTCATTGGCTGTAAACACCAGGTATATAAGGTTCTCCACGAAAATTTATAGTATTGTTAAACCTATTTTTGCACATTGAAAATGTTTTATCACAGCCAGCAAGTATTGAATATTGATCTCCTACAGAAATTTGATATGAAGGAGAGGTGAATAATGTCACGATTTTATTTCTATACTCTTTCACTATGCTTTCAAATTTTATATTTGCTTGCAAGTCAAAAAATTTTGCTACCCCATGTTTATAATATCCGTCACTCTCTTTTAAATTTGTATCCTCAAATCTTTTTTCGTCTATTACTCTGGTTACAGTGCTCACTTTACTAAAATTTTTAGCGTCAACCTTGCATTTATCGTCACAAAATTGTGCTCTGCATGTTGGAGAATATAGCTCCCCTGTACTTTTATTAAGCTTTGCTGATAAACTTATAATTTCAGCTATAAACCTTCCATTGTTCAACGTTATTTTACCAAAAACCCGAATGCAAATTTATTTTTTCTTGATACAAGTCTTTATAATTGACAAGAAATACCTCAACATTTGCAAAATCATATTTTCCTGATAAAATATCTTCTTCTTTAATATCTTCGCTGTTTAATATTCCGTCAATCTCGAGGTTATTTGTTTTCAGATCGCTGTTTAGTATTATGCTACTTGCTGTAAATCCACTTGAAGATTTATAAATTATGTTGTCAATATTCAAATCCTCATCATGATCAGTGAATCCCATTATTTTCCCATTGATTAGTGTCGATTTCCAACACGTAGCAATAGTTAATAATTCCCCAGCTAAATGGTTTTTTAATGTAGTGTTCATATGTACCTCATTGTGTTTTATATGAATTTTGCTTGTTTTTATGCGGACTTTGTTTGATAGAGTGGTGGGACTGGTAGGACTCGAACCTACGACCAATCCGTTATGAGCGAACTGCTCTAACCGACTGAGCTACAGTCCCTCTTAACTTTTAGTATTTATAATACATGAAAAAGTGTATTTGTCTATTTACTTATTTCATCATCAACCCAACTTAATAGGTCATTTGGTGCACCAATTTTACGTGCAATTTCCTTACCATCTTGAAATATAATCAAAGTAGGTATAGATTGAATTCCGTATTCACTTGGTATATCCGCTCCTTCGTCTATATTAAACTTACAGATTTTAATTTTACCTTTTTTTTCTTCAGCTAATTTCTCAATTTTTGGCATTATTGCTTTGCAAGGTCCGCACCATTCTGCCCAAAAATCTACCATTACAAATCCTTTATAGTCTTTGACTTCGGATTTAAAATTTTTATCATTTATTGATATAATATCATCACTCATAAAACACTCAAATTTAAACTGTCTTGTAGATGATAGTGCATTATTGTGCTTTTAATCAACTGAAATTATTACATCTGATGATTAAAAATATCAATATTTTCCCATCCAGCCAGATCCAATTCAATACGAGTGGAAAGGAAGTTAAAGCACTTTTCTGCCAATTCTTTTCTATTTTCACGATCAAGCATTAAATCTAATTTTTCCTTTATTTTATGAAGGTATAAAACATCAGATGCAGCATAGTTTTTTTGCTTATCTGTTAAATTTTCACTTCCCCAGTCAGAAGATTGCTGTTGCTTATCTACTTTGATATCTAGTAATTCACGACACAGTTCTTTTAAGCTATGGCTGTCTGTATAGGTTCGCACTAAACGCGAAGCTATTTTAGTACAGTAACATGGAAGAGCCCAAATTTCTAGATAATGACGTATTATACTGATATCAAACCGTGCAAAATGAAATATTTTAGTTATATCTTTGTTCTCCAAGATTTTTTTTAAATTTGGGGCTTCGTAATCATTTTTAAACTGAATCAAGTGTGCATTGCCATCACCATAAGATAACTGCACAAGGCATAACCTATCTCTATTATGCAGTAAGCCCATCGCTTCTGTGTCAACTGCTATAGAATTTACACCGCTTGATGGTAAAAAATCATTTGGCAAATCACCTTGATGCAAAAATATTTTCATAAAATTAACATATTAAATTAAGAGTTGATGTTAATCAAAAATGGACTGTAAGTATACAAAATACCACTTCAGAAGGGTTTAGCTCCAGTATGACATACTGATTACTAAAACCGAAATCCTCACCTTGACACGATAATTTAGATTCCAAAATTTGTCAAGTAATTTTTTAATAATGAAAGAAAATCTATGGCTGAAGTTTTTATTTGTTGCTTGTTTAATAAGTGATCCATTGGCTGTTAAGTTAAACCTTCACACCGGTCAAGGTATAGCTTGACTTTAAATATATAAAAATGTTATACATAATAGTGAGGATATTTATATTAAAATAAGTATGGGTATAGGAAAAGCAATTGCAGAGCTTAGCAAAAAGCTTAGCAAATGGAGAAGCGATCGTATAAAATTAATAGGTAATGATTCTGTACGGGATTTTTCATATCTCTTAAACTTTATTGCGTTGGCTACGCCTTTTATTTTTATTGCAATGAATTTTACTTGTATAGTTAGTGGTGTTGTACCACCTATTACAGCTCTATCTCTTCCCTCTTTTGCAGTTTTTCTTGCAGCAGTAACACTTCCTGTAGTCTTGGGTTACTCTATTGGAGCTGTAAAAGCAGTTCTTAATTATAAATTATCCAAAGAATTAAAGAAAGAAGGCGTAAAACCTTCGCGTATTTTGGATTTATTTATATGCGTAAAAGATTTGAAATTCACAGTAGAGCACCTCAACCTTCAAAATCTCATGCTTATATTTGATTGTGGTAAGCTTGATATCAATGATATTAGACAAATATTAAACAATAAAGAAGCAGTTCAGAGGCTTAATTCTATTAACAAGTATAAGTTAAAACTTGTGCTCAATTCTGATAAATTAAACAGGTTTAGCATCACTGAAACGTTAAACAACCAAGAGACGTTCAAAAGGGTTAATTCTATTAACGAGGGTAAGTAAAGCTTGTACTTAATAAGGTTAGCAGCTATGGTATCGAAGAAATATTAAGCAGTCAAGAAGCAGTTAATGGACTTAATTCTATTAACGAGGATAAGTTAACACTTATGCTTAATTCTCCCAGGCTTAAGGCTTGGATATCAAAGACATATCAAGCAGTCAAGAAGCAGGGAGTTAATTCCATTGATGAAAATAAGTTAAAACTTATATTTAGCTCTTCCAGTCTTAAAGGGTGGGAAATTAAGAGCATATTAAATAATCAAGAAGCAGTTAATGGACTTAATTCCATTAATGAGAATAAGTTGAAACTTATAATTAGCTCTTCCAATCTTAAAGAAGGGTAGGAAATTGAGAGAATCTTAAAGAATCAAGAAGCAGTTAGTGGACTTAATTTTATTGATGAAAATAAGTTAAAACTTATATTTAGCTCTTCCAATCTTAAAGAAGGGTGGGAAATTGAGAGAATATTAGAGAATCAAGAAGTAGTTAATGGACTTAATTCCATTAATGAGAATAAGTTAACGCTTATACTCAATTCTGAGAAGGTTAGCAGCTATTATATCGAACGAATATTAAAGAATCAAGAAGTAGTTAGTGGACTTAATTTTATTGATGAAAACAAGTTAAAACTTATATTTAGATCTTCCAATCTTACAGGAGTGGCAATTGAGAGAATATTAGAAAAACAAGAAGCAGTTAATGGGCTTAACTCTATTAATGAGAATAAATTATAGCTTATACTTGAGTATGGTAAATTCTACTTTATACGTAATATCAGGGAGATATTAAATAATAAAGAAATAATTGATCGAAAAATGCTACTAGTTCTCTGGTATTAAAAACGATAGTGAATGATGAGCAACTTTCTGGTGGTCATATTGTATCTTTATATAAAGACAAGAGTTTTGAAGTGCTGAAAATAGAGAGAAATGTGAGATTAGCTGTATTTCTACGTAACAAGGACTACATTAAAGATATTACTATTGAGTGCTTATTAGACGATAATAGGATTCATTGGTATATTGTTGATTATTTGTACAAGTTATATGACTTTTTTGATGAAGCAACAGAGTATCTGATTGAATATGCTCTTGAGAGAGAATTCCATCCTAATGAAGAGAGTTATAAGCAGCGTGAAGCAGTTGTAAGGGGGTTGGAAGAGCAGCATATACTTTCTAAGGTATGTGACGATCAGCTTGATGCAGTTATAAGGAAGTTGGAAGAACAGCGTACACTCTCTAAGATGTGTGACAAGCAGCGTGACTCTGTTGCTGTTCCAACTAGCTTGGCGCTTCAATGCATAAACACAATGATAGCAAAGCCAAGAAGTCACAATATTAGACATTATGCGCCAATTAATTAAACACCCTGAGCCAAGCTTTTAACAGCTTTCAGCTTAAATTGCAAATTTGTGTTTCTAATGCAGGTGGCTTATTAAGAAGTGTTGCTTATTTAATAAGTAATGCATGGGCTGTTAAACCTTCACACCGGTCAAAGTATATCTTGACTTTTATATATAAAATGTTATATATTATAGTAAAGATACTTATATTACAATAAGTATGAGTATAGGGAAAACAATCGTAAATCTTATAGAATGGGGAAATAGACGTAGGGACTTAATAGGTAATGATTTTATACGGGGTTTTTCATATATCTTAAACTTTATTGCGTTATATACGCCTTTTATTTTTATTGAGGCGAGTTTGATTTATAAAATGATGGGTGTTGCACCACCTATTACAGCTCTACTTCTTTCCTGCTTTGCAGTTTTTTTTGCAGCAGCAATACTTCCTGTAGTCTTGAGTTACTCTATTGGAGTTATAAAAAAAGCACGTAATGATAAATTATCTAAGGAATTAACGAAAGAAGGCGTAGAACCTTCACGTATTTTGGACTTATTTATATGCGTGAAAGATTTAGAATTCACAATGGAGTGCCTTGGCCTTCAAAAGCTCATGCTTATATTTGATGCTGATAAGCTTGATACCAATGATATTAGGTGAATATTAAACGATAAAGAAATAGTTAAGAGGATTAATTCTATTAATACAGATAGGTTAAAACTTATGCTTAATTCTAGCACGTTTAATTCTCGCGAGTTTCGGGGCTCGGAATTGTACATTGAGGAAATATTAAACGATCAAGCAGCAGTTGATGGACTTAATGCCATTCACGAGGATAAATTAGAGTTTATATGTATTTTTGATAAACTCCACGGATGGGATATCATAAGCATATTAAAGAAACAAGAAGCAGTGAAAGGACTTAATGCCATTTGCAAGGAGAAGCTAAGACTTATATTTGATTCTAGCAGTTTTTACTCCGGGAATATTGAGAGAATATTAAGTAACCAAAAAGTAGTTAATAGAATTAATTCTACTCACAAGGATAAGTTAGAACTTATCCTTAATTCTTGCAAGTTTTACGGAAGGTGTATCACAACAATATTGGGTAGTCAAGAAGCAGTTAATGGACTTAACTCTATTAATGAGAATAAATTAGAGCTTATACTTAAGTCTGGTAAATTCTGTGCATTGGATATCAGGGAGATATTAAGTAATAAAGAAATAATTGATCGAATAAATGCTACTAGTTTTTCGGTATTAAAAATGATAGTAAACGATAGTCAGCTTTCTGGTGGTCAGATTTTATCTTTATATAAGTATGAGAGTTTTGAAGTATTAAAAATAGAGAAAAATATGAGATCAGCTTTATCACTACGTAAAGTGGGTAAAATTGATAGTATTACTACTGATTACTTATTAAATGATGATAGGATTTATTGGGATGTTATTGATTATTTGGGCAAATCGCATAAATTTCCTAGACGAGAAGAAAATAAAATAGAAAAAATTCTGCAAACAGAGTTTACTATTAATGAAGAAAGTGATGAGCAGCATCATTCTACTCCAACTAGATTAGGACTCCTATATCTAGAGCAGATGATAACAGGGCAAGTGTTATCACCAATTAAACATCCTGAGCCAAGCTTGTAATAGCTTTCAGCTTAAATTGCAAATCTGTGTTTTTAATGTCGGTGGCTTATTAAGAAGTGTTGCTTATTTAATATGTGATGCATGGGCTGTTAAACCTTCATGCTGACAAACGATTCACCGTGCTTTAATCACCTCTACTATTATAAGAAGAGCTATAAAAATTTAGTAAATCTTATTTGAATTAGATAAATATAAGAAATGCACCTTGTTTTAATAAAAATTTAACTCAGCTCAAAAATAATTACATTAGCTAGAGTAAAAGGCAGAGGGTTACCAAAAGCAGTAATAAGGAGGCAATATGACTGGTCAAACTATACAATCACAACAAAACAGCACGTATCGTAGTCGAATTTATAGTAATTTTAAAGCAGAACTTTCTTTTTTATTTGGGAAAAAAGAGCAATCGCTTCATGATACTATACATGATATTATAACCGACTCCTCAAAAAATATAGAAGATATAAAAAAGAAAATAATAACTAAGTTGCAATCTGGTGCAGATATTAATAAAGCCAATCCAGAAGGTAAAACTCCTGTAATGTATTTATTAGAAAAGATAAAAGAATTAAAAGGCAAGTCTCAAGGCACACTTAAGCAAGCAGCAAGATTTTTAATAGAGCGTGGTGCTGATATAGAAAATACAGATACAGAATCACAAAAACAATCAGAAGATAAAGGCCAAAAAACGTTGATAGATAAGTTAAAAAATCTTAACTTTTTTGGACATTCAGAATCCATAACTGAAAAAGACATAGGTTCTATAAATCAATCTAGGAAGATTTTAGAAGAAAAAGCTAAGGGCGAGCTCAGTAACTATATTGAAAAAGGCGTTATTAAAGAAGTGTCAATATATGGTAATTGTGCACAAATTCAACTAGAAAATGATGATGACACAAAGGAATTTAAAATTAGCGAACTTTTGAATAGTGACTTTTGTAAAGATAATGGAATTTCAGGATTTTCAACACTGCATAAAGATGGTGTAAGTGGAATGCATGGTGCTGTGCACAACAATATAAGGCACTATGTTGTAACTGATGGTTCATATGAAATGACTTTAAAGTGGTATGCTAAAGGAGAACAATGCAATATAACCATTAAAATTGATGCTGATGGCTCTGTAGCACTCACTAAAGGCAATGATGTTACTTGTGAGCAGTTAGAAGCACATAAAGATATAAAACTAGGTGATTTATTTTTAGCAGAAGCGTTAAGAAATGGAAGGTGGAAAGATGAATTACAACAATCCGAAGAAACTATAAGAAGTGTTGAATTACAACAAGGACAATCTAGAGAGACTAGAATAAGTGCTGGTAGAGGTATTGAAGCAAATAATAAAAGCAAAACACATTTTGGTCATAATAAAGGCCCTGCGCCACAACCACCTAAAGTTTCTTCTTGGGTTGAAGCAAATAATTCTGAGAGTAATGTAAAAACTAGCACTCCAAATTATAACGCACCCTTACCTCATTTTACTGTATCTCCTATTCCTTTTCCTGCACACAAGTTAGGAGTTTTAACAGATGACTATTGTGAGGATACAGGGAAGCGTACCATTACATATAATGATGGTAGTGTTGCGGTTATCGAGGATGTTCCTGACGAAAGAGATTCTGTAGCAGCACAGACGCAACAACAACCTACCTTATTAGCAATTACCTATCCAGATGGTGATAAGAAGAGTAATACACGATCACCTAATAGCTTAGAAGGTAACAAATTTGCATCTACTACAACGAAACAACCTACCACAAGTAATTCTCCATACCTTTCTAGTTTACCTCCTGTGGACAGTTTTAAACCAGAGCAGCCGCCATCAGTACATACACAACAACAGCAGAAAGCAGAGGAAGTACTAAATGAGTTTGGCACATTTAGGAATAATAATGTAGAAAAAACCACAGAATTAACAGAAAGTGAGTTTCCATCTGATGAGTTACAAACTGATTCTGGTTTCTCATCTCCAACACACACTGGTAAACGCACAGTTCAGATGGCTCATGAGTCGGTTGTTGAAGAATCAAGCTGGTTAGAAGGAAGTACATCAGGAGTTCCGTTAAAGCCTGTTGATCCTAGAGGCCTTAGCCCACGAACTGAAGAGCGCCTGAGCGAGGATGGGTTACGTGAGGGATATTCGATAAATGAACACGGAAGAACAGAGATTTTTAATTCGAATAATTGGCCAATACATTCTAGTACTACTGATTCTGGTTTCTTATCTCCTTTCTCATCTCCAAGGCATAGTGTTAGCAATGAATCACAAATAGATCAAGAGCGCTTAGAAAGTGTCGCAATGATGTTAGTAGGACTGAAAGAACCTGATTATAACGATGCGGAATTATCACCAGAGGAAAACGCATCTATATCTGGTAATCAAGGTTCAGAGTGGGAATTAGAATGTGGTTCTTCACTAGATAGTGACGATGAATTTAAGGAAAGGTACAGTGGGTATATTGATGATGATTTAGGAGACAGTATCGGCACAGAGTTAAGCAACGGAAAATATGTTGATGAGTTAGATTTAGATGAGGCATTAAAGTATAAACAATTATTTGGTGAAGAAGAATCTGAATATGAGCAAAACTCTAATGCAACAAACCTAGAAAAGATTCAAGGTGAATTAGAAGAAAGATTTAATCAACCAAATAAAGGATTGAAAACAGTAGAGCAAACTGCTAAAGAAGTTTCTCCTTCTTCAAGGGATTATTATCCACTCTTAAAGCAAGCTAAGGAAGGACTAAACAAACTAAGCTCTAATGGTAAAAGAAGCCCACAAACTGAAGCTCACCTAATAGAAGCAGGATTGCTTCCAGCATCGGAAAAGAAACAGTCAATATCAGAGATTAATAGAAAAACTTTTCCTGTTAATGCTGGCACCAGAAAATATTTAAATTATGTAACAGACACATACAGCAGAATATATGAACTGGTGAAAACAGATGAAGAGCAATTAAAGGTTGGGGTAATAGGAGAAGGAAGAGAATTTGTCTCAACAGAGTATGTTAATAGTAATGATCGTAACAGGGTTAAGTCAGGAAATGATGGCCAAAAACGATCTAAGAAGATTTGCGGACCTTGGACTCAGCATTTTTCTCAGCAACTACAAGAGAAGCAGCAAAAAAAACAGGAGGGAAAAGGTATAACAAAATCATGATCAATTGAGGTCAAAATAGTTACTCAGTAAGCAGTAAGTTTCATGTAGTGGCAGGCCTATAACGGAAGAGTAAGAACCACGCAAGAATAACACAAACATTCCAGCAAGGCCCTGCACATTACAGCCCCCTGCCCTATTCTTCCACTCTTCTGATGCCAGGTAATATTTAATTTCCTGTTCACTTAAGCGTTT
This sequence comes from Wolbachia endosymbiont of Ctenocephalides orientis, assembly GCA_028571345.1. GTDB lineage: Bacteria > Pseudomonadota > Alphaproteobacteria > Rickettsiales > Anaplasmataceae > Wolbachia. The sequence continues at coordinate 136,450 of CP116769.1, read as the reverse complement.
AAATTTTACTATTGTAACAACAGTTCTAATGTGCTGCTTTAACTGATTGGGAGTTAATAAACATACACTGGTATACACTCTATGCCTTCTTCCTGACAATAAGCGCAGACACTGCTCCGCTTGTTCAATATTCTCAGCTTTTGGCAATATTCTTCTACCGCAGGCAACAACTGTATCAACTCCAAGAATAAAATAGTCCGGATTTAAACTCTGTATTTTTTCAGCTTTGCTTTTTGCCATGCGAATTGAATAGTCCTTTGGTAGCTCTTTCTTTAAAGGAGTTTCATCTATTTCTGCAGGTATCACTAACCCAGGCTGAACATTTATTTGTTTGAGTAAGTCTATGCGTCTTTGTGAAAAAGAAGCGAGAATAAGTTTACTTAGTTTCACTTGTACCTTTAAGTCTTCTAATTATCCTGCCTTTTTTTGCATTTCTATCATAGATACTCATCTCAACTAATACTCTGTCTCCGATAATAATGCGTATTTTACTTCTTCTTACTCTGCCAGATACATGACAGATAATTTCATGCTCATTGTCTAATTTTACTCTAAATTCTGCTGCAGGTAATAAAGCAGTTACTGCTCCCTCTACTTCAAAAATTGCGTTTGATTTTTCATCTTTTACCATGCGTTGTATTATAGTTTAATAATCTTTTTTAGTCTATCATAGATTTTAAAATGTTATCAACATAAAAGACTTTAGTCTTGCCTATAAAACTTGACACTAGAATTCAGTATATATACCTTAATTATATGTTATCTTCCATTTAGACCACAAAGCTATTCAAATGGCATTAGATCTCTTTCATAAACCCATGTCATCCCAATGTTTGACACACAACTGTACAAACGTTGCGTTTTTAGACCAGTTGCACACACGATGGTGTAATCCCAGTGCCCAGACACTGGGATCTAGCAGGCTTTTGCCTGCAAATAATTTCTGCACTTTTTATGAAAATGCAAACCAAAAGGAGAATAGTGATTACTGGATCCCAGTGTCACGCACTGGGATGACACCATAAGTGGCAAAGAATTGTCAAAATGCAATGTTCGCGTATCCACTTAAATAAATGAAAACAATAGGAAACTTGATTCAAGAGGGGTCAGAATTATTGTTATCACATAAAATTGACTCACCATACTTTGATTGTGAGATCATCATGCAGCACATATTTAACGTGGACAGATCATTCATTATTATGAACCATACCAATCAGGTGCCAGCAGATAAAGAACTCCTATATTGGAATTTGATAAAAAAAAGAGTCGAAAAATATCCAATATCACAAATAATAGGCAAGCGTGAATTTTGGACCGGCAACTTTATAGTTAATCAGCATGTTTTAGATCCAAGACCAGATAGTGAAACATTAATTTCAACAGTACTAAAATATCACTCAAATAAAAAGCAGAGATTAAAAATTGCAGATTTTGGTGTGGGCACAGGATGCTTATTGATCTCTCTACTAAGCGAATATAAATATGCTATTGGTGTTGGTTTTGAAAAAAGCTGCAAGGCATATAGGGTGGCCTATCAGAATATAAAAAATCACAATCTACTTGGCCGTGCGAAAATATTCTTAAAATCATGGACAGAATGCACAGACTCATTTGACTTGATAATTAGCAATCCTCCATATATAAGAAGAAGCAAATTGAAAACCTTACAAGCTGAAGTTCAAAAAGAGCCAAAATCTGCCCTTGAAGGTGGAATCGATGGTTCAAGTTGTTATGCAAGTATTTTCCCAATATTGAGAAAGTGTCTTAAGAAAAATGGATTTGCAATATTAGAGATAGGCGAAGATCAAAATAATATTGATAAAATAATACCTTCATACGGACTAACTTTTCAGGAATACGTATATGATTTAGCGGGAATGAAGAGATGTATTGTTGTAAAACAATTGAATCTTGAAAGAAGTCTAATATAAATCTCCTGCCATTCCAGTGCACTCCCTTGTCATGCAAGTAGCGTGACACTGGAATCTAGTAATTACTATTCTCCTTTTGGTTTGCATTTTCATAAAAAATGTAGAAATTATTTGCAGGTAAAAGCCTGCTAGATCCCAGTGTCTGAGCACTGGGATGACACCATTGCGTGTGAAAGTGGATTACGAAAGCTCTATATATGAATTGCATATTGGAATTTACTTTTTCTTACTTACAACAGCTTCCTCAAAAAATTAAGCTCAGCTTGCAAAATGAACAGTAAGGCCAAGCTCCACACCATGTGAAGAGAATAATTTATTACCTATGGTTATTTCTTCCTTCACGTCTGCACCTTTGTACTCTGTGAATGTACCCTGATTCGTGTTCACAGGATCTACAACCAATGTTCCAGCCTTTTTTGCTTCAAATTTCATGTCAGCACCAACAGCGCGAAAATGTCTATATCCAATATGTATGTTTGTGTCTTTAGTGAGGCTATAGTCAAGGCCAGGTTTTAACTGATATGCAGGTCTTGTTGACCGCTGTTCAAACATTTTCATTTTTGTTAATCCAATACCAACTCCAGCATAGGGAGAGAAAGAAAAACGCTCATTTTTCCAATGATGATAAATATTTGCCATTACAGATCTATTTCCAATTTGATCATGATCTACCACCGTTCCATATATATCATATGTGTTTGGAGTGTTTGTTGATTTCCTATACGATAGAACGATTTGACTATTTCCCAACCCGATATTATCAACTTTAACAGAGGAATACATTCCTTCTAATTCAGCTCTATAACTATTATTTCCAAATTCACCCGCATACCCAAATTTTATATTTGCAGCAAATGGTGGATTTTAGTCTGGTTTGTACTTATCAAGTAATTGGCTAGCTGTTTTTTCAGTATTTCTATCGTTTATTGCTTCTTTACTTATCTCCGTTGCTGGATTTGTTAGTTTTAGCGTACTTGTTTTATTTGAAAATTGATTAAGATATCCGCCACCAGTGTAGAATCCCATTTTCTCACTTGCAAACGATTGCTGTGACAACAACAAAGTTAGTGCTGTTACTGCTAGTGTTTTTTTATTGATCATTACTGCTCCTTTATTTAAATCAGCTAATTTAATATTAATTAATTAAAAATGATTTAACGTTAAGAACATAGTAATAGACTGCAATTGAGTTAACTATAATTTAAGTATTGAAAAGCCATAATAGTAATATGTTAATTATACGTGAGGTTAGAAATGGGTATTTTTCACAATGTACTTGGAGATCATGATGCGGAAATTCAAGTTGTGTCAGATCAAGCAAATAAGGCATTTGGTATTGCAACAAGTGTATCAGATAAAGTAACATCTGTATCAAGTGATGTAATAGACTTATCAGATAGAGTCACAGCACTATCTAATAAATTTACAAAATTTACAAATTTACCTGAAAAATTGCCAACAGATTTCTCAGAACAGGCGTTGCAAGCTGCAGAAATGGCAGGAGATTCAGATAAAATAATGCTAATTTGTGCTGTAGTTATCACTTTTCTTGCGTGCGCGGTTCTCTTCACTGCACTCTGTGCATATCTGGGAAACAGAACAGAGCAGAACAGAGAGGAAAATCAAAACTTACTTCCAGGCACAGGTATGAACTCTAGCAGGGCAAGTAGTGTTTCAGATTTGACGCTGGAAACTCAAGTGAAGCATTAATTAAATTGCTTAGGACATTTCTTTATTTTTTAATAAAATATTTCACGTGAAATGTTTTATTAATTTCTTTTATAATCCCAGTGCTTTTATACTGGGATTATAGATAAGATTTACCTGATAGAATTTATGGTAATAAAAGTTGACTTTCTATAAAACTAGATTACAACTAAAGTTCATATTGTGAGGTAAAATAAATATAATGGCTTTTTACAGTATTGGTGTTAATGGTGAAAGTAAGTCATTTGGCAGCGTAGATGAAGCAATAAATTTTTTAAAAAATAATGCTACTAATGTTACAGCACTTGGTGTAAAAGATAATAATTTTGGAGAAGAAGGTGCAAAAATATTAGCTCCACTTCTAACAGAGAAGCGTTAGCTTCAGCCTTAGAACAGATGACAGGTCTTATGACACTTGGTTTAAACGGTAAGATTATTGAAGAAAAAATTTTACAAAAATTGGCAAATATGCTTCCACGCTGCTCAATATGTGCAAATAACAAGCGTTACTCTCCTCCAGAAAATAAATTTGGTTTATTTTGTTTGATAGCAGCTAGCACAGTAGCTGTTACAGCAGTAGGTGCTTATGGGTGCTATGCAATAGCAAATTTTGCAGGAGCTGCTGGAGCTAATACTATGATAGCTGCTGAAATAGATGCATTGATTGGAGCTCTAGCAGTTTCTTTTATTATTTGCAAAATTAATGATAAAGCGAATAAAGAAATGGTAAAAGATCCGTATAAAAGTAAGTCAACTATACTTATGGATGTTTTAATTCCTGAATGTTTTAGACCTTCTCAACCTCAAACTACTCCATAAACTTAAGCATACAGACTTCTTGCATAATCAGGTGTCATCCCAGTACTTGATACTGGGATCTAGTAGGAAAAACCTAGATTCCAGCCTCACGCGCTGGAATGACATCAGCTGATTTTTCTTTTAATTACAGTTATGCAAGAAATCTAATTTATAATAAGGTAACAAAAGCAAAAGTCTGGTGGCCAGATTCTTTCTTTTTAGCTATAATATCAAAAGTTTTCTATAATTAATATGAAGATTAAAAGAGCCTTAATATCAGTTTATGATAAAACAAATATAATCAATATCGCATCATTTTTAATTGAACAGCAGGTAGATATTTTATCCACAGGGAATACGCATAAAGTTCTGTCTGAGGCAGGAATTAAAACGCAAGAGGTATCAGACTATACACAATTTCCAGAAATATTGAATGGTAGAGTGAAAACTTTACATCCAAAGATCCATGGTGGAATACTTTGTGATAGGGAAAAACACAGTGAAGAGATGCAAAATTTAGGTATTGAGCCTATAGATTTACTGATAACTAACCTATATCCATTCTGGGAAATGGTAAATAAAAATGCAAATGAAGAGGAAATCATAGAACAGATAGATATAGGAGGAGTGGCGCTCATTAGAGCTGCTGCAAAAAATTTCCACTTTACTTCGGTAATCTCAAGCATTCAAGACTATGAAATATTGAAAGTAGAAATGATGAAGAATAACAATGGAACGACATTGGAATATAGGAGGTACTTAGCAACTAAGGCCTTTGCTCTTACCGCACAATATGATTCAAATATTCATAGTTGGTTCTTATCACAAGATAAAGGTCGTGAGTTGCCAGAATTTTTTACGCTTTATGGACATAAAACACAAGAATTAAGGTACGGTGAAAATCCACATCAGAGAGCTGCATTTTACAGCAATGAGTTTGGTCAATATCCACTAGAGAAGCTACATGGAAAAGAGCTGAGTTACAATAACATAGTAGATATAGAATCTGCTCTTAACATCATTTCTGAATTTGAAGAGCCAGCAGCAGTGATAATAAAACACAATAACCCTTGTGGAGCTGCAATCGGTAGTAATGCTTTAGATGCATATAAAAAAGCTTTATCATGTGATGAAGTAAGTAGCTTTGGTGGTATAGTTGCTGTTAATCAAGAAGTGGACTCAAGCCTTGCGGAAGAATTGAAGAAAATATTTTTAGAAGTGGTCATAGCACCGTCAATAAATGATGAAGCATTGAAAATTTTACAGGAAAAGAAGAATTTAAGAATTATTCTTCACAAATCCCTTAAACAAAACGTAAAATATCAAATAAAAACTGTTATTGGCGGGTTTTTGGTACAAGAAAGCAATAACCATAAAATAAAAATAGAAGAAATGCATGAATTAACAAAACATCCTGTAACTGAAGAAGAAAAAAAAGATCTGATTTTTGCTTGGAAAATATGTAAACATGTAAAATCCAACGCTATTGTAATAGCAAAAGATGGATGTGCTATTGGCATTGGTGCAGGGCAAACCAGCAGAATAGATAGTGTGAACATTGCTGTAAAAAAAGCAGGGGAAAAGTCTAAAGGTGCAGCGCTTGCCTCGGATGCATTCTTTCCATTTGCAGATAGTATAACAGAGAGTGCGAAGCATGGGATTACATCTATAATTCAACCTGGAGGAGCGATGAAAGACCAAGAGGTAATAGAAGCTGCTAATAAAAGCAAAATTGCCATATTCTTTACTGGTATTCGTAATTTTTCTCATTAGGCTGTGCATAATTGAATATGCTAATCAGTACAACATCAGAGCTATGTGAGGAACAAAAAACTCACATGTCCCGTATAACCTTAACTTAAGTGAAAAACCAGCAATGCATGACACCAAAACTTAAAGGAAAGAATTGGTGTCAGCTATTGAGAAAACTATTGCAGTGATAGCTGTGTTAAATTTTCTATTACAGCATCTTCCATACGAGCTCTTTTAGAAGGAGTTGCACCCTCTGCGGCTTCTTCATTATGTTGCATTTCTGGTTTTTGTACTTCCTCCTTACGAGCTTTTTTAGGAGCGCTATTACCTTCTGCTATCTCGCAAATATCCCTTTCTGTTTGAGCTTCCTGTTTAGAAGGAGCTGCACTTTCTGCGACTTCTTCACTATTTTTCCTTTTTCATACTTTTTCCATACGCGCTTTTTTAGAGGTGCTATAGTCTACTTCTATTACCTCACCAATACTCCTTTTTATTTGAGCTTCCTGTTTTAGTTTTGCTATACGGTTTACAATAAGCTCAGCAATATCCTCTCTACCCATCTCTAACGCAATCTGAAGTGGAGTATTTCCATCTTTATCCTTAGTATTAACATCAGCGCTATTTTTAATGAGAATCTTCATAATACCAAGATTAACTTTTCTTGCTGCATTATGAAGTGGAGTTTTTCCATTTTCATTCTTAGCATTAACATCAGCGCCATTTTCAATGAGAAGCGTTACAATACAAAGTTTCTCAATACTAAAACAAACTAGAGATGCTGCAGAATGAAGTGGAGTATCTCCAAACATATTCTTAGCATTTGTATCAGCACTCTTTTCTATGAAAAGCCTAATAACATCCAAGCGACGTTGAAATACTGCTTCATGAAGTGCAGTGTATCCCAATGCATCACTAGCGTTGATTTTGGCACCTCGCTCTAGTAGCAATTCAATCTTTTCTATGCTACCTTCTGCTCCTTCATACCGAAATTCTCTATTTAATTCATTTAATTTATCTTGATCGTTCATGGTCTTATCCTTAAAGTTAAAATAAAAGTTTAACATACTTTATATATAATTTCAATTATTAAACTAATATATTAACCATTAAGAGCTAAACTGCCCAGTTGTGGAATTTTTATATAAGTGATAAAATAGCATTATTAAGTGATAATATATGCTAATCAGTACGACATCAGAGCTGGAAGATACGTGCGAGGAATTAATAGCAAAAAAACCAAAATTCATTGCAGTTGATACTGAATTCATCAGAAATAGCTTAACTTATTACCCTCAATTGTCATTAATTCAAATTTCTTCTGGAGATAAGAGCTTTATTGTGGATGCATTAGCACCAAAAATTGACTTATCATCAATTAAGAAAATTATACTCAATCAAGAAATAACTAAGGTATTTCACAGCTGCAGGCAAGATATAGAATCCTTATTGAGAGTATTCAGTGAAGGTGTTCCCACTCCTATTTTCGATACACAAATTGCTGCTATGTTCTGTCATTATTATCATGACTTTATTGGTTATTCAAAAGTGGTAGAGCAGTATCAGGGAATAACCTTAGATAAAATTAAAGCTAAAAATTCAGACTGGTTAAAGCGTCCACTTTCAGAAGATCAATTGGACTATGCAATAAATGATGTTAAATATCTATATGACCTATACCAAATATTATTTGATAAGCTTGAAGAAAATAAGAGAATGAACTGGTTTCAGGAAGAGATGGAATCTATAGGTGATATAAATAAATATTTATATCACCCCAAAAACGCATGGAGAAGAATTAAACTCGAGCATGAGGGGAGTTTATTAACTGTTAAGGCTGTAACTGAGTGGCAAGAAACTTTAGCACAACGCTATAATATAAATCGCAATAAGGTAGTTAACAATGCTGTAATCTCTGAACTCATCTCAAAAAATATAGATAGCATGGATGAAATTTTAGATGAGCTCAAAAAGGGCACAAAAAATATAAAAGAAGAAGATTTGTCGGAATTTATAAATATATTTAATGAGAACGAGAAAAACTTGGAGCAGAAAGCTGCCGCACTGCCAAATATCTACGATAAATCAATATTTAGTATTTTATCAATCATCTTAGAGACCAAGTGTAAGGAAAATAATATATCAAGAAAATTAGTCGCCTCAAAAGAGGAATTGAATGGGTCAATATCTGGACAAACAAATAAATTATTTCGTGGCTGGAGATATGAGTTTTTTGGTAAATCAGTTGAGTCGTTTCTGAGCAAAGATTTGAAATTTAAAATTTCAGCAGTAGGTTCTACAACTTGTACAATGAATATTGAAGAAGTTTAATTTCAAATTTCATCTGCTTAACTTGAACAATTTAACTTGAACAATTTTTGAGCATCAAAGTTATACCATTGCCCTCCTTGACCTTTTTAAACCCAACCTTTTCATAAACATGGATTGCATAAGTATTTGCAGTATCAGGGTCAACAAAAGCGTTTTCAAAATTTTTAGAGACAACTTCATTTAAAAATATATCCAAAGCTTTTGAGCCGGTACCTTTACCTATATAATCAAGCTCTCCAATATACCAATCTATAGCAGCGCAGCTTTCTGGAAACTCTGAAGTTTCATAGCCCTGCTCAGGTGGAAAATCATGTTTATTATAGTATTGAATATAGCCAATATCAACTTCATCAAAATTGATAATGAAAGCATGCATAGGTTTTTCAATCACTTGTGTTGCAAGTTCCAAACGTTTGAATCCTTTAACATAATTACTGTACTTTTTCTCGATTAACTCCGACGTCCAATTGATATCTTGATCCCACCACTTTTTGACATGAGGCGTTTCTAACCATTTTAATAACAGTGGAAAATGTTCTTCCTGTAGTGGTGAAAATGTGATATTTTTATCCATATATTAAAAAATTTAAATGTTATTACCTTTCCTATTAATCCTATCTCTAATCGCTAAGTTCATTGAAATTGACATTTCTGTACCTAGTTTTCCTGACATAGTCTGCTATTTTAACGTACCAGAAGGAACAATTCAATTAACTATTGCTTATAATTTTTTGGGCTTTTGCATTGGTGGACTGTTTTTTGGTCCATTGTCCGAATGCTACTGCAGAAGAAAAATGATGATTATAGGTAGTACCTTGCTACTCATCGGTGCTATTGGTTGCGTATTTGCACCGTCGGTTTTTTGGCTTTTAATTGCTCGTTTCATTCAAGGTATTGGTGCAAGCGCATCTGTAGTTGCGTTTGCCATAGTTGCAGATAGTTATCAAGGTGACAAAGCAGTAAAGTTTATAGGTATTATGAATGCAACCTTAACTGTAGTCATGGCAATTGCACCTGTTTTAGGAAGCTTTATTAATGAAGCTGTAGGGTGGCGTGGTAATTATGCAAATGTTGCAGTAATTTATTTAATCTCTTGGATTTCACTACTTTTAGCGCTCCCAGAAACAAAAAAAGACCGCACGGCTTTCAGTTTAAAAAAAACGATCAAGATTACAAAAAATTATTATCTAGCTCAAAATTCGTTGCACTGTCCTTAATACCAAGTCTCTTTACTTCTGCATATATGTCATTCATTACTTGTGGAACGTTTTTATACATGGAAACTTTTGGGTTACCCAGCAAAGTTTATGCGCTACATCAAGGTTTAATTGTAGGTTACTTTTCTCTAACTGGCTTATTCTCTAGTAAAATCCTACAAAAATTTAGAACAAGATGGTGCGTAATTAATTGTACAATTGTTATCGTTATTGGCGCTCTACTACTTACAACATTAAGTGTATTTACGCCTCATTCTCCTTACTCGACAACGCTATCTATGATGATTTTTTCTACTGGTGCTGCAATATGCCAAGCCGTAGTTTTCAATGCATCTATAAATGTTTTTCCTGAAATTAAAGGTACGGCCTCATCTGCAATACCATGTATAAGATCTTTTATAATGGCAATTTTTATAGGCTTAACGAGTTATGTCTACAATGGCCAAGTAATTAGTGTATCTCTTCTTGTTTTATCTGCAGTAATGTTAGAACTTGTTTTCACTGTATATTTATTACGGTCATCTGAAAGTTTTGAGTAAACATGGCAGACATATGAGTAAAATTATTTTTTAAATTTATAAATAATATCACAACAAAGCAAGTAATATCCTTCAACCTGAAAATGCTGCATCCATTCAAGTGGCAAGTTATTCTCATGTGCTTTATCCCGCTAGCTTGGGCAATTGATCACTCTTTTAGTCCTTATATGATAAAAATTATTGTAGATCGAATTGCTGTAATACCTGCTGAAAATATGCTTGAACATTTGACTACTCCTGCTGCGCTTTATGTTTTGATATTGTTTTTTATGGTGTGCATTCATAGGCTATATGAGTATCTTCTGATATTTCACTGGTTCCAAACCTCCATAAAAAAATTAATGACTCAAGTTTTGAGGTGCTGCTTGGTAAAAGTCATCATTATTATCAAAATAATTTCGCAGGCAGTCTTGCAAATAAGATAAACAATCTAGTAGATAACATTACTGAAATAATACAAATTGTTGTGGAAATATTCCTTCATCAAGCCTTTGCTCTTAGTATCGCTATTTATGCACTATGGACAGTAAATTCTAGCTTTGCAATCGCAATGCTTACTTGGGCTGCATTGTTTATAATTTTATCTCTTACTTTTTTGAAAAGGTTAGTACACCTTTCAACTACTTTTTCAGAATATGGATCAATAATTACAGGTAGAATGGTAGATGTATTTTCCAATATTTTATCAGTAAGATTATTTGCATGGATTTTCATACGTAATTGTGCAAGCGTTTAATTTGTACTTTTTAATCAAAGGTAGACAGCAAGGAACCATAACCGTTGGAGATTTTGCTCTTGTAATGGGAATCAATACTAGCATAGTCGGCTTTCTTTGGGTTTTGACGAGAAATCTTGCAAGATTTATCAGATTGTGGGAAAAAATTACTGAAGGTTTACAAGCAATTTTGGTAATTCCTGAAATCCAAGATAAATTGGGCGCTCAACCTTTGATCATGCAAAAAGGTGAAATCAAATTTGATAAAGTTCACTTTCAATACAAAGGCACTGAGTCTATATTCCAAAACAAATCCATAACAATTAAACCTGGTCAGAAAGTTGGACTCGTTGGTTATTCAGGTGGTGGCAAGTCAACATTTGTTAATTTGATTCTTCGGCTTTATGATATGATATCTAGAAGAATTTTAATTGATGGTCAGGATATTTGCGATGTAACACAAGATTCTCTGCGTGAAAATATTGGTATGATTCCACAAGATCCATCACTTTTTCACAGAACTCTGATGGAAAATATTCGTTATGGGAAAGTAGATGCTAGCGATGATGAGTTGATAGAGGCTGCTAAACGCGCACATGCTCACGAGTTTATTTCAAAATTACCACAAGGTTATGATTCACTCGTTGGTGAACGTGGCGTGAAACTTTCAGGTGGTCAGCGTCAACGTATCGCAATTGCCAGAGCTATTTTAAAAAATGCACCAATCTTAATTCTGTATGAAGCAACATCACAACTTGACTCTATAACAGAAATTAATATTCAGAAATCTTTATGGAAATTGATGCAAAATAAGACCACAATAGTGATTGCCCATCGTTTGTCTACACTTTTACACATGGACCGCATTTTAGTGTTTGATCAAGGTAGAATTGTAGAGGATGGCACCCACCTGAAACTTCTTGATAAAAATGGGATGTACAAAACATTATGGGATGCGCAAGTTGGTGGATTTTTACCGGATCAAAAGGAGAATGAAGAATAAACAAAAATATATACAAACTAAAAAGAAAGACTAGGGAGTTGTTTTCAGGGTTAAACAGCAAAATTAATAATTTGAAAATTTTTCTGAAAAATTTACCACAGACTGGTCACAACTTTCTCTGAAAGACATGTATAGAAAAACTAGAGTATCCACCTTAAGTTCATTGAATCTTCTAACCCTTGCTTCTTAACTTGACGCGTATGGTTAAATAAACTGTGTAAAACTATATTTCAACCCAATTTTCAACTTCACTAATCCTGTTCATTTTTTTAAACCTCATTCAAAGCCGAATGTAACTGGTTTTTACCATAAATTAAGAAAAACTTTCAAGAAAGCTTTTCCTTTTTATTTTCCTATTCATAGTATTTCTCAACCAATTTATTAAGTAATCTTATACCAAAACCCACTGCTCCTCTTGGGCAAATATCAGTGCCTTTTTCATGCCATGCAGTGCCAGCAATATCTAAATGCGCCCAATGTGTATCATTTACAAAACGCTGTAAAAACTGTGCTGCCATAATGCTATCTCCGCCGGAGCCTGCAGGAGCAACATTTTGCATATCAGCAATTGGTGAATCAATAATTTTGTTGTACGTTTCATTCATAGGAAAGCGCCATAACTTTTCATTTACCTCATTTCCTGCATCACTCAGCTGATTTGCTAGTTCATCATTATTTGAAAAAAGACCGGCATATTCATTATTGCCAAGCGCAACTATAATCGCTCCTGTTAAAGTGGCGAGATCTATCATAAATTTAGGAGAAAACCTCTCTTGCGTGTACCATAAAGCATCTGCAAGTATTAGTCTTCCTTCAGCATCAGTGTTTAACACCTCTATTGTCTGCCCAGACATTGAAGTCACCACATCACTTGGCCTTTGTGCATTACCATCCACTGCATTTTCTGCAAGTGCAACCACTCCTATAGCGTTTACTTTTGCTTTACGCCCTGCCAGGGCATGCATAACTCCAACCACAGCAGCAGAACCTGCCATGTCATATTTCATTGACTCCATACCACGTGAAGGTTTTAGCGATATTCCACCGGTATCAAATGTTATACCTTTACCTACAAAAGCAACTGGTTTTTGCTCGTTAGAAGCTCCATTCCATTTTATAATCACTAACCTTGGTTCTTTACTGCTGCCTTGTGCCACTCCAAGTAAAGCCCCCATTTTTTTCCCTTCCATTTGCTTTTTGTCAAGCACTTCAATTTCAAGACCTAACTTAGTAAGCTCGTCTTTAATACGATCTGCATAAGATTCCGGATATAAAACGTTAGGCGGTTCAGTAATAAAAGAACGTGCAAGGAATATACCTTCCCCTTCTTTCCTTAATTGCTCAAATGCTTTTTCAGCACCACTCAATTGTTCATCCTTTGTGAATACCGTAATTTCTTCTACTTCTGTAATTTTTTCATCCTTTTTGGTCTTGTATTTATCAAACTTAAAACTATGCAGTAATGCACCATATGCAGTATTAGCTGGATTGTCTTCAATTGAAACTGCAGCTTGTTTGATCTTTAGCCTGCTTAGTTCATAGTATATTTTCCCACCTATATTTAATGCTTTATTTTCATCCCATTCGTCTTTCTTGCCAAGTCCAATAACTATAACACTTTTTCCTTCTGACAAAGTGGTGAAAAAAAAATCACCAAAACTTCCATCAAAATTGCTAAATTGCTTGATATTGTCTACAATCTGTTTTCCGTGCAATATTCCACCATCACTTACGGTTTCATTACCTTCAAATAAACCTGTAACTATCACTTTAAAATCAGACGAAATTTTAGAAATTTTAACCTTCATGACTTATCGCTCCATACTTAATCAATGTATTACTTACCAGAATTGCTGAAAAATACAAGTTTTAAACTACTAAAATTAAAAACCAATCACATTATCACAAGTTTGTTCCTCATAAAAGAAGTTCAATGTAATTGTAGTGCCAAGTTTTGCTTCGCTCTTTATTTCAAAAGTGCCACCCATTAATTCCACTAATTTCTTGCTTAGTGGTAACCCGATTCCGGTACCTTCATTCCTATATCCAGAATCTGCTTGACCAAAAACAGACAGAACTTTATATATATCTTGCTGCATTATTCCTATTCCGTTATCACAAAATTCTATAGTGAGCAGGTTCTTTGCCATGTTTTCCTTAATTACCATTTTAATCAACCCTCCTCTCGGAGTAAATTTGATTGCATTTGACAATAAATTTATTATTACCTGCTTCATTCTCTTTGGATCTGCTATGATTAATAATTGTTTATCAGGAATTTCTTTCTCTAAATTAATCTCTGTTTCTTTTAATTTAGGCAGTAGCATATCAGTGCACGAGTCTACTATTTTGTTCAGGTTAAATTTCACTTTTTCTATTGTTAAGCTGCTTGATTCAGCCTTCGAAAAATCTAACACATCGTTAATTAGGCTCAGCAAATGTATTCCAGCATTGTATATATCATCTATATATTCTTTATATTGAGAGTTATCAATTGAACCTAAAGTTTCATTTTTAATCAATTCGGCAAACCCAATAATGGCATTAAGAGGCGTACGCAATTCATGGGTCACGCTTGCAAAAAACTTTAATTTATTTGCACTTTCCTGCTCCAGAACCTCTTTTACTCGTTGTAGCTCAATATTAGTTCTATGTTGTTTGGCTAGCATTTGAGTATTAGAAAAGTGAAAATACCACATAACCAATATTAAAATTACCAATGACAAGCTAACAAACATTAAAAATGCGCTATATACTGTAATGTAAAAGCTGTTATAGTTTTGAACGAGCTTCAAGAAAAACGATGGCTTGTTACTATTTTCATTAAATATAGGAAAAATAGAAATTAAGACATCGCTTGTTGAATAAAATACTTCTCGGTTATTTAGTAACTCACCAATCTCATCATCTGTAAGAAGTTGTTCATAATCTTGATCTTGGTTGCTAAGGTTGCTAAATATTATTCTGCTATTTTGGTCATACAATATTATACTTAAACCACTTACCCTACCAACTGATTGCAGCAGCTCAGCACGTAGTCTTACCAATTGATTTATATAATCAAAGCTTTTATACTCAATGTGATGCCTTTCTACTAATAAGGAATGATATTTTTTTATGATACCATCTTCCAACAAACTTTTCATCGTCTTGCTTGAGTCACGATAATAAGAGAGAAAGTCATTTCTTAATGAATAACTACAATATATAACACTGAATAAGAGTATAAAAATAGATAAAAATAGTGTGGCAGCTTTGATGTATTTATTCTTTCCTAATAAGGAAATTATCAGTTTACTTTGCTTATACATACCCTTTATCATTGTAAAAAAGTGACCTTTGTGTTATTAACAGAAAAGTTTAACATATCATATTCTTATGACAATTTCTTCTCTCTTGCCAGTTTATTCTAGCATTGATGTATCTTTTTCTTATGGCAGTGGTGTGTACTTATATGATATTAACAAAAAACGTTACATAGATTTTCATTCTGGAATAGCAGTCAGCAGTCTTGGACATGCTAATTCGCGGTTAATCAGCGTTTTAAAAGAGCAAGGAGAAAAGTTATGGCATATATCAAACACTTATAACATACCACCTGCTGACAACTTCGCAGAAAAACTAATAGGTAATAGCTTTGCTAATACGGTATTTTTTGCAAACTCTGGATCAGAGGCAGTGGAGTGTGGACTTAAGATTGCCAGATCATATCAAAATGGAATAGGTAAGAAAAATCGCTATAGAATTTTAACATTTCATGGTGCATTTCATGGAAGAACCTTTTTAACTTGTGCAGCAAATGATAAGAGCAAATTCTCTGAATTGCTCAATCCCTACATTGATTGGTGCGATAACATTGAACCCAATATTGAAAGCGTGAAAAAAGCGATCTCTAACAATATTGGTGTCATATTAATAGAACCAATACAGGGACAAGGCGGTATTAAAGTTATGAGTGAAAGCTTTCTAAAAGAGTTAAGAGAATTATGCAATGAGAATGATATACTATTGTTCTTTGATTGTGTACAGTGTGGTGCTGGCAGAACAGGAAAATTGTTTGCATATGAACATATAGGAATAGAACCTGACATATGCACTCTTGCAAAAGGAATAGGTGGAGGTTTTCCACTTGGGGTTTGCCTTGCAACCGAAAAAGCGGCTCAATATATGTCCGTGGGTATGCATGGTTCAACTTTTGGTGGCAATCCACTCGCAGCTTCTGTAGGAAATACAGTGTTTGATGAGTTACTTAAAGATGATTTTTTAAAGAATGTTGAAATTAGAGGCAATTACTTAAAAAAGAAGTTGGAAAATTTGAAAGAAAAATTCCCAGTAATAGAGGAAGTAAGAGGTAAAGGATTGATACTTGGAATAAAAGTAAAAACAGATAACCAAAATTTCGCAAAAGAATTAAGTTACCGTGGCTTACTTACCGTTGGAGTAACTTCCGATAATGTTGTGAGAATTTTACCTCCACTGATTATCACTGAAAAAGAGGTTGATGAAGGCATTGAGATCTTGGAACAATACCTGTCTGAAAAAACTTCTAAATAAAAAGATTTTTCATCTTCAAATGGTAAGTTACTCAACAGTAACAGATTTGGCCAAGTTTCTCGGGCAGTCAGGGTCTAATTCTTTTTTCACTGCAGCAAAATACGCTAGGAGCTGCATAGCAACGCTATAGATAATCGGAGAAATGAAACTATCAACTTCTGGAAGTTGTATTACATTATGACAAATACCTCTGAGAAATGGTACTCCTCGTTTGTCACTGAAAGCGATTACTTTACCTTGTCTTGCAATTATCTCTTGTATATTAGATAGCGTTTTAAAAAATAAATTATCATAAGGAATAATCGCTATAACAAGTACAGTGTGGTCTATCAGAGCAATAGAGCCATGTTTCATCTCTCCCGCTGCTATACCGATTGTATTAATGTACGAAAGCTCCTTTATTTTTAAAGCGCCTTCCATTGCAACTCCATATGAGCTTCCTCTGCCAATTAAAATTACTTTGTTGTATTTTAAAATGTCCTCTGCTATACACTGAATCTCATTAGACTTCTTTTGAAATTCAATTTCTAATGGTAATTTTGTTGTCGAAGCTGAGCTACGCTCCTCAAATACATTCAAGTATTCTGCGGTGCTCGCTTGCACTTCTCCTAAAAATTCCTGATCATAAATCGGTTTCGAAAGAGGTCTACTCATAGCTAAAACGCTTTCAACGTATTTTGGAATAGAACGTATAGTGTTGTTTAATTGCTCTATTTTTTCCTTGTTTAGTAAACCTTTTATCTCTGCAAGTTCTATTGCAAAGCACGCTAAAATTGCAAGTTGTGTAGAAAAAGTTTTTGTTGAAGCAACACCAACTTCAGGCCCAGCAAGAGTATGTAGTACAATGTCTGACATTTTCTCTATACTGCTATTAAATGTATTAGTTATACCCACAATAATTTGCTTTTTCGACTTTGCATATCGAAGTGCTTCAATAGTATCTGCAGTTTCGCCAGATTGAGAAATAAATAGTCCAATACTACCCTCTTCTAATTCAATATTGCTATATCTAAGCTCTGATGAGATTTCCAAATATACTCGAACTTTAGCTATACTTTCCAGCCAATACTTAGCTATTAGCCCAGCAAAATAAGATGATCCGCATCCAACTAAAGTAATATGAGAGAGTTTAGAAAATAGTAGATCTCCTGCACCACTTTCTGTCATCCAAGTGCTTGACACTGGGATCCAGCATGGATTTACTTTTCTCTTAAACTGCGTTTTCACGAAAAATGAGGAATTATTCGCAGGCAAAAGCCTACTGGATCCCAGTGTCTGAGCACTGGGATGACACCATTTTGTGGACAACTGTCTTGAAAACTCAATGTTCGTACAATTGTGCATAACATGCTGGAATGACACCGAAGAGTGGATTACTAATTTTTCATTTGAATTGCAAATATACAAAGGGTCTAATTTCTTTTTTGATAATATTAACTTCTTATATTTCTCATAAAATTGATTTATCGTTTTATTTAGCGCAATCGGTTGGTCAAAAATCTCTTTTAGCATGAAACTCGAATAACCGTTTTTGCTTATTAAAAAATTATTTGGAGTATTATTTTCTATATTACGAGCAACTTGCCTGCCTTTATTATATATGCTGACGTTATTATATCTCACAACTGCAATATCACCATCTTCTAAGTGTGATATCCTTTCCACAAATGTACTTAAAGCGTTGGTATCAGATGCAGCAAACACTGAGTTGCCATTATAACCTATAGCTAAAGGCAAATTTCTTTTTGCAATGAATAAAACATCAGGGTGTTCTGCAAACAGCATAACCAAAGCAAACGAACCATGCAGCTTGCTTAAACACTTAAATAAAGAGCCAATTGGCGATAAACCTTCATTAATGTACAAGGTTAGCATGTTTGGTACGATCTCTGTATCAGTGTCAGTATGAAACTCTATTCCTATGCTTTCTAGATCTTTTTTAAGCAGACTGTGATTTTCAATTATTCCATTATGAGCAACAACAACTTTATTTGTGTGAATTGGATGGGCATTTTTAAGATTTGGAGCTCCGTGTGTAGCCCAGCGGGTATGTGCTATACCAACTGTACTGCTTGACATTCCATTGTCATTGACAATTTTATATAGCCTTTCAACCTTACCTTCTGATTTTTCAACCTCAATTTTGCCTTCATTATTTATTATTGCAATTCCTGCAGAATCATAGCCCCTGTACTCTAATTTTTGTAACCCAGTCAATAAGGTTTGTATTACTGAATTATTTTCACTTACTACGCCAAATACTCCACACACAATTAACAGAACCTTTTTCTAAAGTTATTTAGCGTTTTTCGCTTTACTCTCTTTTCCCTTTTTTTCTTCCTCTTTATTCTTTTTATTATCCTTTTCAATTTCATCTTCTTTAGCTGCTACTTTTTGAACTTCTTTATTCATCACCTCAGCTATAGAAGATTTAAGAATTTTGACCTCAACCTTTGGTGCTATCTCTACTATAAATTGTGCATTGGCTTCATCAACTTTACTAACTTCACCGATTATCCCACCGGATGTAATTACTGTATCACCACGTTTTATTTGATTTACAAGATTTCTGTGTTCCTTTAGTTTTTTATGTTGCGGTCTTATAATGAGGAAATAAAACACTGCAAACATTAAAACCCATGGAATTAAACTAAAGAAAGGTGCACCAGCACTTGCTGATGGATCTGCTGCAAAAGCTTCTGAAATAACCATAATAAACCTTAATTATTAACTATAAACTCAAGAGAATTTACTGAAATATTAATTATAATATCATATCATGTCAAGAGAAGACCTATGTGAATCTTGCACACGTTTTTACGACTATCAAGTCAAGTTTTTGTTTATGCTTTTCTAATGCCAAAAAACTTAAGTTTTGAAAGCAGTCTAGTTACTTAATAAAAATATCGTTGCAAGCCCAAGAAATATCAAGGCTGAAAGAATATCAGTTGTTGCTGATGTCAAAATAGATGAGGAAACGGCAGGGTCAGATTTTAAGCGGTGTAGCATTATAGGAATAAAAGCCCCAATAAATGTGGCAATAATTGACATCATAATCATGGAAACAACAAAAATCATTTCTATTTTAAAACTATGAAATCTGATTGCTAAAACTACCAATGAAATAGCAGATAAAATTATTCCATTTATTAGCCCTATTAAAAACTCTTTTACTAATATTCTTCTTGCATTTTGCTCAGTTAAATACCTTGTTGCAATTGCTCTGATGGTTAAGGTGACGGTCTGTGACCCTGCATTTCCACTCATTGAAGCAATTATTGGCATAATTATTGGAAGGACTATAAAGCTTTCTATTACACCATCAAAAAAGCCGACTACTATAGAACATAAAGTGGCAGCAAGAAGATTAAATAATAACCAAGGTAACCTTTTCATTATTGTTTTATGTATAGGGGCATTTATGTCAGTTTTAGATGATACACCACTTATTTTAAGCACATCCTCTTCTGTCTCTTGCTGAACAATTTTTATTACATCCTCTACTAAGATTGCACCAATAATTTTGCCATGCTTATTGACTACAGGGGCTGATAATAGCGAGTAATTCTGAAATATTCTCGCCACTTCTTCTTGATCCACTCCAGTTTTGATGATCTTTATATCTTTCTCCATTAGCTTCTCTATTATAGTATCTCCTGAATGTGATATAATCTTATTTAAGCTAACATAACCTATTGGCTCTAGTTTTGAATTAATAACAAAAATTTGATGAAAACTTTCGGGTATTTTTTTATAATTACGCAAAAACTCAGTTAATTGATCTATTGTCCAATAATATGGAGCTATAACCATGTCTTTGTGTATCAACCTTCCTGCACTTTCTTCTGGGTATGATAGCACTTCCTCTACTGATTTTTTGATTTCTTCTGGCAGATAATTTAGTATATTTTCTAAATGCTTCTTATCTAAGTCCTTTACTATCGTTACTATGTCTTCTATATCTAAAAGCATCAATAAATGTGCAGTATTTTCTGCTCCTAATGTGTCTATTATTTTGATCTGTAAATCTGGAACAACATGTACTAGCGCATCACTTAATAAGTAGTGATCAAGGATATTTACTAATTCTTCCCTATGATCATTAATGGCCGTTGATAAAAAATAAGCAAGCTGAACACTATCTATAGTTTTTATAATCTCGCTAACCCTTTCTAAATCTCTACTATCAATTGACTCTATCAGGTCTTTGACAACTTTTTGATCTAAATCGTAATGCAAATTTCTTTCAATATTCATTATTTTACCCTATTTTATAATAATATGCGTACTTGCTTACCTTTAACATTAGAGTATAATAAGGTAAATTTAAATTAACTACTATATGGTTAAATTTCTATTTTGTTTGCTGTTATTATTGGTTATAGTAAACATATTAAAATCTAAAATATAATGAAAACTCATTCTGAAATTTTCGAGCATTTTCAGGGCTTAAATGAGAGCATCTCTCTCATTAGGGGGTGTCTTTGACATAGAAAAACTGAAACTTCATCTTGAAGAACTAAACTCACAAGCGTCGAATGATAACCTATGGCAAGATAATCAAAAAGCACAAGAAATTTTAAAAGAGCGATCTAAAATTCAAAATGATTTGGAATCATTTGTAAAGCTGGAGAGCAGTTATAACGATGCTATCAGCCTAATGAAGTCTGCTGTTGATGAAAGTGATGAGGAATTTTTCTTTGAAACTGAAAAAGAATTAGAGAAACTAGAAAAGTTGATTAAGCATAAAGAAACAGAGTCATTATTTTCTGGTGAAGCAGACAATAATGATTGTTTTTTAGAAATTCACTCAGGAGCAGGTGGAACAGAGAGCAATGACTGGGCTGAAATGCTTATGCGCATGTATCTGAGATGGGCAGAAATTTATCACAATTTTAAAGTTGAAATTGTGGAAAAACTAGATGGAGATGCAGTTGGAATAAAATCCGTAACGATAAAAATCAATGGAGAAAAGGCTTATGGATGGGCAAAAAGCGAGAGTGGTATCCACAGGCTTGTCAGAATATCACCATTTGATGCAAACGGTAAACGTCATACCAGTTTTGCAAGTGTAGGGGTAACCCCTGTGATTGAAGATTCAATTGATATTGTTGTGGACGAAAAAGATTTGAAAATCGATACTTACCGTGCTTCCGGTGCAGGTGGACAACATGTTAATAAAACTGAAAGTGCGGTACGCATTACACATCTTCCAACTGGCGTTGTTGTGCAGTGCCAAAATGGTCGCTCACAACATAAAAATAAAGATGAAGCGCTGAAATTACTTAAAGGACGATTGTATCAAATTGAATTGGACAAAAAAGAACAGAAGATGGCTGAGGAATATGGCAAAAAATGTGATATAGGCTGGGGTAATCAAATTAGGTCTTACGTTGTACACCCATACCAAATGGTAAAGGATTTAAGAACAGGGTGCGAAGTAGGTAATGTCAATTCTGTTTTTGATGGTAATATAGATTGCTTTATAGTAAGCGTATTAACTGGTAGTAAAAAATAACATAGGTTTCAATAAAGTCTCATTTGTAATTATGACCAGTATAGACTACTAAAAAAAATTAGTAAAAGTTGAAAATTATATAGTGACTTCTAATAAAGGGAGTATTATATTATCAATATATTAGTAAATATAGATATATAAATGACTAGATTAGATAACATATTTAATATCGCTGATGCAAAAAACTTTTCTTGTTGGGAGGAAGATATAAATAATCAAGAGGAAGAAGATGTAAAAGATCTTCAGCCTGACGCTGTTGATAAAGGTAATGAAGGTAAAGATGTGGATTCCGATAAAAAAGGTATAAAAGATCCTCAGCCTGACACTGATGATAATTCAACTGATAAAGGCGATGGAAAAAAAGACAGTTCTTTAACAAAAGAAGAGGGAAAGATCCTCAGCCTGACAACGGTGCTGATAGCGATATAGAGATAGATGAAGGTTTTAACCAATCAAATTATCACAGTCCAATTGATGATTATATAGAGTATGATTGGCCTATTTAGTGAAGTCAATTATCTCTCAATTATGTGAAAATAAGGAGCTATTAACAGCTCCTTATTTGTTCAGAATGTATTATGGACATTTTGCTTTTTTAAAAATACAAGGTCTAATTGTTTCAAAAACATGTTTTCGTTCGGCATTTTTATAAATTTCGATCCAGATACATTTTTATTTTAGTTGACTACACATTTCTCTTAACCATTCTTTATCTTCGACTCTATTTTCTAAGCTTTCATATACAAATTTATGATAATCATTTATCCAATCAATTTCAGTTTGAGTTAGCATGTGTATATCCATCAACTTCTTATCATACGGAATGCAGGTTAGCTGTTTAAAATACAAAAAATCATCTTCATGTGTATCAACATACATAAGATTTTCAATTCTTATTCCATACTTTTCTGGAATATAATAACCAGGTTCATTAGATAATATCATACCAGGAACTAACTTCACTTTGTTTCCTTTTGATATTGATTGCGGTCCCTCATGAACCGACAAGTAGCTCCCAACTCCATGTCCTGTGCCATGCATGTAGTCCATATTATACTTCCATAAATGGATACGTGCTAATATATCCAATTCTCCAGCAGTAGTGCCTTGAGGAAAGATTGCGTTTGCTATAGCAATATGAGCTTTTAGCACTATTGTATAGTGTTTTATTTGCTCACCTGCCTGATTACCAATTGCCACAGTTCTTGTAACATCAGTTGTTCCATCAATATACTGCCCTCCAGAATCAATTAAATATATTCCATCTTTTTGAATTACCTTATTCGTCTCTTTACTAGAACGATAGTGAACAATTGCACCATTCTCATTAAATGCGGAAATTGTTGGAAAGCTGGGCTGTTTAAATAGAGCTTGCTCTTTTCTGTATTCTAAAATTTTCTCTTCAGCTTCAAGTTCTGTAATTTCCTTATCAATGAGCCAATATAAAAAATTCGTAATAGCTGCTCCATCTTTAATGTGAGCATTTCTGGCTCCATCTATTTCAGTTTTATTTTTCACCGCTTGGTAGAGAGAACATAAATTTTCTCTTTCAATTATATGCTTATCTTTTATTATGGCCATAATGCTCATCGAAGTGGTACTTGATTCTATAATAATTGAACTCAGCTTCTGTAGTGCATTTTCAAGTTCACTAGCATCAAAAGTGTTTATATGAGTGTCCAAATTTGCTTCTATAGTTGCATGCTTTTTATCTTGAATGAATAAGTCAGTATTACCATTTTTGTACAGTATAGCATGGCCAAATATATGTGGAGTATATTGTGCATTCTCATTCCTTAGATTTAATAACCATGAAATTGAATTCAAATCGGTTAAAAACATTGCATCTGCTTCTTTATCCATAACTTTAGCTAATTTTTCACATTTATTCTTACTACTTTCACCAGAATATTTAATATCATGCAAAACCACTACTTGTTTTTTATAATCCCTTTCTTTTTTAATTGAACAAGGCATTAATCTGCAGATATTCTCATATTTTCTTATATCTTTTATGGTAAAATATTGTGAATAATAGCCTAGGGTAGTGTCTGATGTTAAATTTGCTTTGGCCCATTCATATGGATTCTTTTCTTGTATATTATATATTTGAAAATTGCTCTGATCAAGCTGATTGTGAGCTTGTGTGATATAACGGCCATCTGTAAAAAATGGACACTTATAATCTTTTGTAATGATAAGCAGCCCATTTGTACCAGTAAAGCCACATAGCTGTGCTAGTTGTTTCGAGCATGCATTTAAATATTCATCTCTGGTATTTAGCATAAATGTATCCACATTTATTTGACGCATAAATGAACGAAATTCCTCAATTTTTTGCATAGAATTACTCGAAAATAATAGAGAAATCTTAGGGGATTTTTGCTTTGAATACTAGCCCTGTGGACAGCTTGGGTAAGCCAAATTGAAAGCTCTAAGAAAATTCCACACAAACCCTCAGCAAAATCAAGAAAAATCCTACCGTATATTATTCTCTTCCAATTGAGCCAGAAGGTGATGTAGCATCTGTATTTTCAATTGAGCCAGAAGGTGGTTTGGCACTTGTCTTTTCAATTGAGCCAGAAGGTGGTGTAGCATCTGTATTTTCTAGCGTCGTAGGAAAATTTATATCTCCCAGGAACTTGACAATAGTAAGCGCAATCTCTTCACTTGGTTTAGCTTTTTTAACTAACACACATAGTGCTTCATTCACTGAATCTACATTGATTTTGTGAGTACGCTCTACTTTACCCAAAGTATTTTTAACTTCATCAAGGTTATGAGAATTGATAGCAATAGCAATACCTTTAAAACATTGCTGAAGTTCTTGAGATTCGTTCTTAATTGGTAAAATGTAATAAGGCATTACCTTATAGCTACCATCCTTATTTTTTGTAAAGTATTTTTCAATAGCCTCTCTTGCTTGATGAGTCTTTGGAAAACAACTGCCCAAACCAAATGTAATATCACTTCTACCTGATTTTGAAATAACCTCTAGCAGATTTGGTATTAAGTCTTGCCGATAATGAAAGATAAAGGTTATGAGTGGAGTATCATTCACACTATTTTTAGGTTCTGCTGCACATAAAAAATCCTTTGGAACACGCTTTATAAAAAAACTAATACATCTTGCAAATTATCATCTTTCAGCATGAGCGTAAGTTTTGGGGACATAGGGTATCCATCAAAAAATAGTAAATCATATATTTTATTACTAATGGGCCGCAGTTTATCATTAGCAATCAAACCTTTTATTTCATCATATTCTTTATCAGTGATAGCTCTATCGATAGCTTCTTCTAGCTGCTCATTTAAGTTTTGAATAGACTGATAATTTTTATTATCATAAGAAATAAAAAGTGTGGCTCCTTCCCAATTTTCCTCTTCACCAGCTAAAGTAAAACTTACGTTATTATCCTCAACATGTTGAAAATTAACTATTTTTATAATAGTTTTGCTGATATGAGAAGTGTATCTTCTTTCAGCATAAGCGATTTTGTTGAGGGAAAAGAAAGCTTATATATGGATTGATCATAACTGACACCACTTATTTGAATGGACATACTTTCAAATTTTGTTTTTACAATTCTCACAATATGTTTTCCCAGGATAGTAATTACATCACTTGGCACAAGCCATGCATATTTTATTGGCAGTTTAAAGTTGTACATATTTCTCTCTTGTCGCGAAGCGTAAAGTAAAACTTCAGCTATATTTTGCGCTTCTCCCTCTTCCATAATCAGTGGTATTTCAACTACTGCAGCAGTGCCGCACCTTAGAAGTTCAGCATACTTAACGTCAACTGGATAGCCAAAATTGCGATTAAAATAAATTACATTAACTTTATTGTTCAAGTCGAGTTGACTCATTTGCATTTGCTTTGGACTATTATTAAGTACAAAATCATCAGATGGTATTTCGGTAGTGATCCCCCTACCCTTTTGAACAAATTTCAACTTAGAATCATGTTCAACAACGTCAAAAAAATAACAACTTTGTAGCATTCTAATAACTGAATGTATCGATTGCTGATCATTAATAACATATCCAGACAATAATCCTCTAACACCGGATGTACAGAGCTGTTCAGCTTTGAAGCCTGCCTTTTGCAATAGATCAGATAAAACATCAGAAATATTAAGCTGGGAAATTTTTCCTTGAATCCAATGCCCAGTCTGCCAGTTATGACAATCAGACCAAACGTTACGCAAATTTGGGAAATAAGGAAAAGGCCTTGCATCCCATGCCCAAAGAAACATTTTCTCTACCATTTCTTAGTCCTGCCACTTTTTGAGCGTCCCTTCAATTGCAGTCTTCTGCGCAAGAAAGCTTACCTCTCCATTTGAATAGCGTGGATATTTACTTTCTGTGCTACTGTTATCTATAAATACGTTCGGTTCATTAGTGCAGCCGTTAACGCTTGGAAATCCATATTCAGTAAACCATATTTTCTTCATTTTTGGTCGCCATTTTGTTTGTCTGCCGTCAGGATTTATATAAATTTCACTCCACCACTTCTCTATGTTTTTCCAAGCATATTTGCTGTCATGATAAGTTATTTTTTCAGACTCGCTTTTTGAATAGTCATAAAAATAATCATACCCCTCACCACTACTCCAGCCATTGGTTACATCTTCCACAGAATAACCAAACGGAGGCTCAGGGCAATCTGTTAGTGGAAAATACGCATCTATACCAATAACGTCTATGTATTTTGAAGCCCATAGCTCATCCATATGATACCAGCCATCGTGCGAGTGATATTCGCTCCAATCCGCAGCATAAGTCAGGATTATTTCTGGTGCAAAATAATCCTTTATTCCTTTTGCAAGCGCAACTAATTCTTCAACCGCTGGGTGATTACCTCGCTCATCTTTTATTTTAGTAAGCTCAACAAATTCAGAGCCAATAATTAATCCTTCTACTTTAGTTCGGTCAGCAAGGGTCGCATAATGTTCTATAAATTTTCTATATTGCTTATAAAAAAAATCACTTATATGCTCAGGCTTTCCTGTTAGCCTGCCACGCCACTCTTTATTTTTTGTGTCAAGCAGAAGCATCGGATATAGCATCACCTTATAACCCCTGTTATGGAGTTCTTCTATATATCGAATTAATGATGAATCGCTGATTGTGCCACCATATCGTGGATTCCCATTCTCATCCTTTGAAATTAGCTTAGCCTAACTTCTGGTTGTCTGCTCTACATTCCAATCATCTGGCATTACCCTTGTATTATCTTGAAATTCAACTGCGGGATATACTTCACAATCTTTTATATTCAAGCTATTACCAAACCAATTTACTACTACCGATACCCACTCAACATTTGGCAAATCCTCCTTCATTTGATCCAGAGAAAGTGATGTATCACTATTTTTAGTATGGTTATTATGATTTATCCTCTTTGCTGCCCCATATGGAATGTACTGATCGTTGCTTATTCTCTCCTGCGCGATTTTTTTCTGTATTTTTGTATCATACACGAATTCTCCTGAACCAGGTATTATATTGATATTCTTGATATTTTCCGATACTGAAAAATCCTCTGATTTTAATGCCGTTTGCACTTCAAAAGTAAAAACAGGAACACGATTATTATAGTCTGCTAAAGGGAAATTCTTGATGACTATATAGGATATTCCCTTATAAGCTGGTACATTCCCCTGCCCTTCAATTGATAATATAAATGGATCTGGGCTTTGATCCTCTGTACCGTGATAAAAAGTATAATTTATCTCTTCAAAAGTGAGTGATTTCGTATCTGCCCAAATTCTTTTTAATTTTTTCACTTCTCCTGTGCAGATGGCAATTGCGAGTGTTGCGTAGTAGTTGTATGTGACATTTGCTCCTCTTCTTGATTTACTTTGAGTAGTAATAGCTTCTTCCTTAAGTGGCTGCGACCAGATAATATTCCCCGCACTCGAGCCGTTCCATAAATGGTTGGTATTGTTCTTCCATATGCTGAGGTTTGAACTTGCAGATTTTTTAGCCTGGCACCATATGTTATTTTTTGCTTGTCGTCAAGACCGAACATTGCACTATCTAGCTGCGCGCCGAGCAATGCACCAAGCTCTGAACCAATAACCTGACCAAATGGACCAAAAACACTTCTCGCTTGACCTAAAATTGATGATAAAACTATTGTCATGATAATCCTCCTTGGATGTTAAATGAAATTTCTAGCTATCTCTATTTGATGCCATTCCGGCTCGTAACACACAACTGCACGAACATTACGTTTTAGGCAGGTTGTTCTCAAAATGGTATCATCCCAGTGCCCAGACACTGGGATCCAGCAGGCTTTTGCCTGTGAATAATTCTTCATTTTTCATGAAAATGCAGTTTCAAAAAAAGTAAATTCATACTGGATTCCAGTGTCAAGCACTGGAATGACATCGTCAGTGGCAGAGAATCTCCAAAATTACAATGTTCGTACAGTTGTGTGTCAGGCTACTCGGATGAAATCAAAGTCTCAAGCTACTTAAAGTGATTAATTGAAGTATTTAATTAAGAAAAAAAAGCGCAAGTGAATGCGAAAATCACTGAGCTATAAATTTAGTATAAGCAAAAGCGGAAAAGTGCGGAAGTAATTTTTTGATTGACAAAATGGAAAAAATGTTTAAAAATATATAAGTTATATTAAATAAGGTAAGAAAAATGCTCATTAGTATGCCTGAGGAAAGTAGTAAAAAAGTATTCTCTGGTATAAAATTGCCTACTAGTGCTGTCCAGAACTATTTTACTTCTCCAACTAGTTCTGAAAAAAAGATTATTAATGCTATTTTGCTAGTTCCTATTATTGTACCTACTGCCATAACATTGTTATCTGCTGGTTTTACCTGGCTGTTTTTATATGCTGTAAATCCTCAAGAGAATGATTCTACATTATCTAAAATAGCAAAAAGTGTAGCTATGATCCTAATCGGCGTTATTGCTGCTGCAGTGTTAATTCCTTGTATTATACTAAATCTAGTAATTTCATTGTTACCATCTCTTATCTTTCTAGCTATCAATAGAAGTATATTCTCCATTGTATCCACTAATCAACCAAGCGTAAATACAGAAAATAGCCAAAATCTAACTGGACAAGTTCCAAATGTAAATCAAGTGGATATAGATAATAAAGAAGGCTATGATAAACGTATTAGAGAAGGAATGGATAATTTAATAACTGATCAGAAACAGAATTCAACAACTGATCAGGAACAGAGTAGTGAAGAACGACACGATTCAACAAATAACCACGCGTTAGTAAGTAATGGTCAACTATATAATCAACCAGATGTAGAGATAATATCTCGAGAAGGTGATCAAGCTAGAGATAAAACTGTTGTAGTAAAGCGTATCAATGGTGCTGGTGTCCGTGATGGTAAAGCAATGGTACGAACAACTCTAGATCTGGAGATAATCAGCAAGGAGCAATGCAAGCACTACTAGCAAGCAAAGAAGCACGTACTATGCTAACTGGTAACGGTGAACTGCTATCAATAGAACAACATAGTAGTGAACAACGCGATGGAGTTAATTAAGAAAAAAGCGCAAATGGATGTCAAAATCACTTAGCTATAAATTTAGTATAAGCAAAAGCGAAAAAGTAAGGTTATTGCTGAAGTAGAAGTATAAAGCTTAGCTGGTAGTTATAATAGAAGGTCTTAGGACCTTCTATTATTAATTTATTATATTAAATCCATCGAGATATCAATTAAGCTGTTATGGAGCGAATTACTATATTGATGCTAAAAAACTTGAGTTGGCTGAGTCACATGAGCAAAATCTAACCCAACATTTACAGTTCTAGCAAGCTCATTATATATAGGTCCTTGTGTCAATTGTAGGTGCTTTATAACTATACTATCCTTAAATCCAGACCCGCTCCCAGTTTTACTAATGTGCAAATCACATAATCCAGTAGGTTTTTCACCTTCCGGTCGTGATTCTGGAGTAATGACCGCACGGTAATTATTTTCATTAGAATTAGACTTTTCTGAAACAATACGATAATTTTTACCACCTGGAAGTTTATGAACTTCATATTTAGTTACTTGTTTAAATTCTATATTGTTGCTCATAGGGTCTCCTTTATTAATGTGAGTAATATCACATTATATGCACAAACAGTGAAAATTTGCTTAAGCATCTTGCAATAGCCAACACTTTAATTGATGCTAATTTAGCCTTTATTGAAATATTTCAGTATCAGTAAAAGTGAATTCCTAAAGTATTTTGTGCTATAATTATTTTAATATATTTTTTAATATTGCTTGCTAGGGTAATGGGTTTACACAGACGTTTAATATGAAAAACGCAAGTAACAACTCTGAAGTGAAGTATAACAATCTTTATGTCTTAGGCGATAGTTTATCTGACAGTGGCGTGATAATTAGATTTTTTAATAGTTTAGCCCTTTTGAAAAATCCATTTTCTGAAAGTGTGAAATTTCACGATCCTTTTTATCAAGGAAGATCATTTACTAATGGTCCTACTGCAGTTGAACACTTAGCAAAGCTCTTGGGTGTAAAAGAGTTTAATCCTGGATGGAGTTATTCATTATTGCCATGCATTAATAATGAAAAGCATGGTCAGAACTATGCAGTTTCTAATGGATCAGCATCTCAAATTCCTACTCCAGATCATTCAATATTGTATGATAGATTCCGCTTAACTAATCAACTAGATACACTAATCAAACATCAACCAGACATAGGTGAAAGAGATCTTGTTGTTATCATGATTGGCGGAAATGATCTTGTGTATGCTACTACACTTGATGATAGTGTAAAAGCAGAAAGAGTACTTGATCAAGCAGTTGAAGAAATATGCAACACTCTTGCAGCTTTAAGTGAACAAAGTGCTAAGCATGTAATTGTTGCAAATGGACCAGATATTGGGTTAATACCAGCTTTTAATAAAAATGTAGAAGCAAGAGACCTGGCAACCAGACTTACAGAGAATTTTAATGCAAAACTTGTTACACGCTTGGAAGAAGTAGAAAAAAAATATGATAATCTTGAAGTGAAACAATTTGACCTTTGTTCTATAATGATAAGTATGGTTAATGAATATAAAAATAAAGGCTTAAATTATCAGGATGCATGCATTACAAATATAGCAGATCAAGCATCAGATCAGCCATTAGAAACTTTGTGGAATTTACTTAAAGGAGATCTGAAGTCTGACTATAATCCTTCCTACAGCGCAGAAAGTCTGCACAGCCATTTCTTTTTGACTATTTTCATCCAACTGCAGAGTCTAATGAGAGAGTGGGTAATGAGCTACATGAATTAATTACTACATTACGATAATAAGATGTCTTGAAAGCGTATAAAAAAGGTGAGCATGCCCTAAAAAGTTCTTGACAAAGTAAAACCAGTCTATTACACCGTCGATCATCATCATTTTATTCCATAAAGAATTAGACGTCATTTTGGTGTTCTCACCTTGGGGACGTTTCATTTCTATTTTATAAATAATCTAATTTTTCCATATTCAAGCATTACATGCTTGTCATTTCCATTTTATTAATTTTATTTTAAAGGAGGCTATTATGTCACTTACAGATATTGCTTATCGCATTAATGAATTAGCTGCATCATGGGAGCAATTCAAACTTATAAACGATCGTAAACTAAAGGAAATTGAAAGCAGAGGACGTGCTGACTCTGCAACAATTGAACAATTGTCTAAAGTAAACAACGCTGTTGATAGTCGCAAAGAACGTCTAGATTTAATCGAAACTGCAGCACAACGTCCAGAAGTAAATACAGATTTCAGCACTAATGATAAATATTTTTCTGATTATATTCGCAAAGGAACAGAAAATAACTTATCACAAAAATCTCTAAGTGGAGAGAATGATGAGATGGGAGGGTATCTTATTGCCCCACATATTGTAAAACGTATAAACAAATGCGTGACTAACTCATCTCCAATGCAGCAGATATGCTCTACACAAAAAATCTCTACTGAAACGTTGGATTACATTGTAGAGAATTGTGATCATGCAAGTGCTGGTTGGAGTAGTGAAACAGAAAGTGGAAAGCTAAAATATGACTTTCAAAATGATACCGACACACCTAAAATTCAAAAAATTCCCATCACCACTTATGAACTATATGCTCAGCCGCAAATATCACAAAAATTGCTCGATGATGCATTTGTTAACGTTGAAAGCTGGTTGGTGGAAAAAGTCGTTGAGACTTTCAGTATGAAGGAAAATGAAGCTTTTATCAAAGGAGATGGAACTTTTCAGCCAAAAGGAATTTTAAGCTATGAAGATGGTAAGAGCTATAACAAAATTGAGCAGATTAAAAATAGTGCACTAGATAGCGATTCTATTATGGTACTGTATTATTCATTAAACGAATATTACGCTCGAAATGCATCATTTCTGATGAACAGAAGCACGTTGAAAGACGTTAGATTGCTGAAAACTAAAGAAGGAGGACAATATCTCTGGCAGCCAAGTTTATTACTTGGAACACCAGATACATTAATGGGTGTTCCTGTATATCAATCTTCCGATATGCCGCTCCCGTCTGATCAAACTTTACCAATCATTGCAGTAGCGGATTTTAAATAAGCTTATAAAATTGTAGACAGCAGAGGAATGAGAATATTACGAGATCCTTACACTAATAAACCTTATGTAAGGTTTTTTATTACTAAGCGTATTGGAGGACAGGTTGTAAACACTAGCGCTATAAAATTATTGATAATTAAATCTAATTATATTATTTTTTAATAAATTTTGTTAATTTTACTAAAAATTATATTATTTTGGATATACTAGTAATATATAAAATTAAGATATAGAGATAAATGTTTTAATAAACAGAGTTTTTAGTATTTTTCTTATATTATTATGTCTTTCTTTTGCTCATAATAGTATTGCAGAAGAAGCTAGTAAGCCACAAACTAGTAGTGTAGAGCTTGATACAACTGCTAAGGTAATATGCAACATTATCGGGTATGTTTGGGGAATCGGTGGACCTCTTATGACTGTGGTAATAATTGGTGCAGCTATGCTTGCAATCTTTGGAAGAATGCCATGGCCAGCTTTATTCGCACTAGGAGTATTTTGTGCGGTATTTTTCGGTGCTGGCGTGATTGTATCAAAAGTAATGTTTGGCATAGGTGGCACAAATGCTGATTTTATAAGTAGCTGTGGTAAGTGAAACTAAGGCAAGACTAAAATATAATAAATTCTTTCTTTTTATTTACTCATTTTATCACATTTTGAGATTGTGCTTTGGCCGTCGAGCTCTCTAGCTCAAAAATTAAATCAGTTATAAAAACATTTAATCTTGCTTAAATAAAACATGGCCGAAGTAATCCATATTTTCAAGAACTTTACCGCTTCCAAGAGCGACACAACAAAGTGGATTCTTGGCAACACGCACTGGTAATTTTGTTGTTTCATTGATAACTTTATCGAGGTTTCGCAATAACCCCCCTCCACCTGATAATACTATTCCTCTATCTACTATGTCAGAAGAAAGCTCAGGCGGAGTGCTTTCCAAAGCTGTTTTAATAGCAGAAATTATCTGATGTACAGGTTCTATCAAACTCTCTGCAACTTGATATTCCGATAAAAGCATTTCTTTCGGCATACCACTGACTAAGTCTCTGCCTTTAATCATCATTCCTTCTTTACTACTTTCACCAGGAAGTATAGCCGAGCCTATGCTTTTCTTAATTTTTTCAGCAGTTGTTTCACCAATTAAAAGCTTATGATTTTCCCGAATATATGATTTTATCGCTTCATCCATAATGTCACCCCCAACCCTTGCAGAACGAGAGTAAACAATTCCACCTAAAGAGATAATTGCAACTTCAGTGGTGCCACCTCCTATGTCAACAACCATAGAGCCTTCAGGTTCTGTAACTGGAAGTTCAGCACCAATTGCCGCAGCTACTGGCTCTTCAATTAAAAATACTTCATTAGCACCAGCACTTTCTGCTGCATCTTGTATAGCACGCCTTTCAACTGGAGTGGAGCCAGACGGTACACATATAATGATATTAGGTTTATTTACAGTAAATTTTGTGTTTGCGCTGCGTATAAAGTGCTTTAACATCTCCTCCGCACTTTTAAAATCAGCAATAACTCCATCTTTTAATGGCCTTATTGCTTCTATTTCACCTGGAGTTTTCCCAAGCATCATTTTAGCTTTTTTACCAAAAGCATAAGGAATGTAGCTTCCTTTTTCTTTGATTATTGCCACAACTGAAGGCTCATCAAGAACTATTCCATTATTCTTTTGATAAACTAAAGTATTTGCAGTTCCAAGGTCTATTGCAATATCACTTGCAAATAAACCTTTAAAAACAAAGAGGTTAAAAAATCTCCCAGCCAATTGTCGAGCAAAATCCATATAAACCTCAAAAACAATTTTATTGAGACAAGCAATTTTTCTCAGATACGTAGCTAATAAAGCCCTCAACATCTAGAGTTTTACCTGTCACTTTTTTCAATAGTTCCGAAAAACTATATTCCACATTGTATACATTTTGAGATAACCAGCCGAGAAGTAAACTAAAATCTCCTTTTTTTATGGCATTAAAAAATTCACTATGGTCTTTTTTAATTAGAGAAAAAATCTGCACAGCAGCAATCAAAGCAATAATCTTAATAGGAAAGTAGCCTATAATGCCGCTTGCCCAATATTCATCTTGAAAATAAGTATCTAGCTCATTTTTGGCTTTAATCGGAATTTTATAATGTTTTGCCCCTTGAAGCCATGCATCATGTAGATCTTTCACTTCTAAAGTACCATTTATGAGATCTTGCTCTAATTTGGTCCTTAACATCACATGAGCGAGTAAGCTGAATTCACCTGCGTTTTTAAAAGAAGAAAGGTCTACTTTATTGAAAAGTGAGTATAAATTTTCAACTTCAATAGCTTTTATATTAATTTTACTTTTTGTAGAAAATTTTTCCTTTATGTGTGGTTGAATAAACTCAACAAATTCTTGAGATCTGCCAATTATTTTTTCCATAAATAATCCTTGAGTTTCATGCATAATACATCCTGAAATTTGGCTATTTATAGAACTTTGTGCCTGATAGTTTTGATAGGCTGTATAACCGCTATGTCGCAAAAGTGAAAATAAACCTTGGCAAAAATTAGACTCATTATATTTTATAGATGAGTTCATATAATCATGAATTTCATCTAAATTAATCCCAATTTGCTGTGAATATATAGAACCCAATTCAATTTGCTTTTCAATGGCAACTTTTTGTAAATTAATAACCTTATTTTTCTTCTGCTTTTCAATTATTTTACTTATGTTTTCGCTAAAAAATTTACCAACCTTGGGAAATATTTCTTTTATATCTTTCTCTCTAATATCAGAATCATACTCAGCAAGTAATGAGTCATATTTTGAGCATTTTAACTTTTGATACTTGATAGAAGCCACTTCACGAATGAGTTTAACCAATTCAGTAAAGCGCTCTTTTAACTCATCTAAATTACTGATATCAGATTTAGATAACTCCCATAAATTTTTGCATTCAATTTTAGCTTCTGAAAAAGATTTGACCAAATCAACGGAAATAATACTGCTGCTTTTGTGCATTCTTTCTACTAACTTTAGTGTTTGATCATTTTTGTTCTTTTTTTCATTAAAAGCTTTTGGCAATGATTCCTTTATTAAATCGTGAGAAATAATTTCATGTCTAATTTCTTCAAGTA
Organism: Wolbachia endosymbiont of Ctenocephalides orientis; assembly: GCA_028571345.1. Lineage (GTDB taxonomy): Bacteria > Pseudomonadota > Alphaproteobacteria > Rickettsiales > Anaplasmataceae > Wolbachia. Next base: position 100,682 of record CP116769.1, on the reverse strand, counting down.
AAGATATTTGCTCAATTTTATCTCTTATGTTTAATCGGCTTGTGTTTAGTACTTTGAGTGTATTTTCAATATTCTTAATTTTATGTAATACCCCTTCTAAAAACTTATAAGACTTCATATTTAATTAAAATAATGTTAGAATATCTGTTTAAAATCGCAATAGATTAGTAATGAATTTAAAAGTATTTTTGCTCAAAATACAATAAAAATTTATGCTTTTATTGGATTTTTCTACTGTTTTTCTACTAATGGTGCAGTATGTTATTAGAAAATTAATTACAAATGAGTAGAAAACTATTTTAGTGTTTTATTTTGCTTGACTATATTACAATATGGATAGATTATTTCCCTATTGAAATTAAATGTTACGCACTATTTAAAAATTTACGGAGGTTAAGTAATGTGGAGTTGGAGTAGATTGGGTGTATTATGTTGTTTTTGTTTATTGCTTACCGGTGTAAGCTCTTGTCCAAAAATAAAAAAGGTGGCAAATGTAAAAGGCAAAATGAGTCTTGCTATTAAGCAGGTTGAAGGAAAAAGAGTTTTCTTTGATTTTGATGAATTTGACGTCAAAGAAGCAAGCCTCGATGGATTGCTTGATGTAGTGGAAGTTTTACAAAATAACCCTGATTTAAAGGTTACTTTAACTGGACACACTGATAGTCGTGGTTCCCATGAATATAATCTTGCACTTGGTGCTAGAAGAGCAGATGCAGCTAAAAAAGCAATAGTTGGTTGTGCGCCTTACCTTGAAAGCAGAATAGGAACTGCTTCTAAAGGTGAAGTTGAACCGTTAGCTCTTGTTAAAGATGATGTAAGAAATTCTAAGTATGAAAAAGATCATGCTAAAAATCGCAGGGTAGAATTTTCATTTTCTGGAATAAAAAAATAACTTTTTAATAACTTATTGAAAGTAACAACCTATGTCTTTACTTAGAGATTTAGGTTGTTGTAGAGATTTCTAATAAATGAAATTAGAGTCGCTGTTTCAAAATATTGCTCATAATGATAAAGTAGCAGTAGCAATCTCAGGAGGTGTGGATAGTATAGTTCTACTACATCTAATAATTGTCTGGGCAAAAAAAAGCGATCTTCCCCTTCCTATGGTGCTCACAGTGGATCACAAATTGCGACCAGAGTCTCAGAAGGAAGCTGAATTTGTTGTAAACTACGCGAAAGAGCTTGGAGCAGAAGAATCATTTATATTAAATTGGGAAAAGGAGAATATTAAAGGCAACATTCAAGCACAAGCAAGAAAAGCACGATATAAACTGCTAACAGAGTGGTGTAAAAATAATAATATTAAATATTTATTTGTTGCTCATCACAAAGACGATCAAGCAGAAACATTCTTATTAAGATTGGAGCGTGGCAGTGGCATAGACGGATTGTCATCCATGGACTACAAATCTTACATGAATGGCATTTGCATACTTAGGCCGTTACTGGATTTTAGTCGGAGTGATATAGAAAAGTATGCACAGTCCCATGAGTTAAAATGGATTGAAGACAAAAGCAATCAAGACGTAAAGTACAGGCGTACTTTATATCGTGCTTTACTTAAAGCAAGTGATAATCAAGAGGTTTTGACAGAGCGAATATCTCTCACAGCTATGCATATGAAAAGGGCGGCAAAAGCATTGAAGTATTACACACATCTTGCACTCAATGACTGTATCAATATACATGATCTTGGTTACATTGAAATAAAATTTAGCCAATTTAAAGAATTACCCGAGGAAATAGCTTTAAGAATTTTGCTTTATTCTCTGATGGCAATTGGTGGCAAATGCTATAAACCAAGGTTTAGTAAGCTTATCGTTATATTTAATGAAATATTACAAAAGAACAGTGCTATTAATAGAACATTTTCTGGATGTATAATAAAAAAGCATGAAGAAAATATATTAATCATTAGAGAGGCGTCAAAAATACAGGAAATTACTGTAAATTTACCTTTAAAGGAACCTATTGAGTGGGATAATCGGTTTAGCTGTGAAATACTTGGAGGCAAAGAGTGTTCAGTTGAAATTACCCCATTAAAGAAAACGCAAAAAATCCCTGAATTTTTAAAGAGTTATGGGTGCGACTCTGAAATTTTTTACTCTTTACCTGTAGTGCAAAAAGGCAAAAATCTTGTTTATCCAAGTGTACATTATAGTAATATAAGTATTAATAATGAGATTAAATGCATAATTAATTGCATAATAAAAGAAAGTTTGTTAAACTCGATTAATATTTAATTAACAATGGAGAATAAATAATGCTTTCGGTATACACAACTTTTGATCAAATCACAATAAGGTCAATTGCTCTAGAACAAGCGAAAAAACGTCTTCAACTCTAGCTACTATTGTAGTTATTGTATTTTCTGTGGCAGCGGTAATAGCAGTGTTGGGTGCAATTCTAAAAGCATTTGGAGTTAAAAATGAGCCTCCAAAAGCAAAAGAAATACTAGAAGGAGAAAGTGTAGATATTACACTAAAGGACCTTATAATTGATAAGGACTTAAGAAAGAGGTTAGAAGAATTTTGTAAACCAAAAGAAGATAAAAGTAACCTTAAAAATGCTAAAAACACACCACCAAGTTACCTTTTATACGGCCCACCAGGAACTGGTAAGACTCGTATTGCTCGTGCAATTGCAGGTGAAGCTAAAGCACGATTTTTTTCTGTTTCTGGATCTGATCTTTATGGATGATATTCTGGTGCAGGCCCAGAACTTATAAACAATCTTTTTGAGATGGCGAGGAAAAGTCCTTTTGCTATAATTTTTATAGATGAGATAGATGCTATTGGTGGAAAGCGCTGTGATGACTCTACTAGTGTTGGCAAAGAATATACACTAACTTTAGACGCATTATTAACTAATATGGGTAACTTACCCCCTAATGTAAGGGTCATTGCTGCAACTAATCATATAAATAGCTTAGATCCAGCGCTTATTAGATCTGGTCGTTTCGGCAAGCACGTTTATGTTCCTCTACCAGATGAAGAAACACGTAAGAAAATATTAGATTATTATATGGAGGGTGCATCAACAACAGAAGATCTAGATCTTCAAAAAATCGCGAAAGATACGGAAGGTTTTTCAGGGGCTGATCTAAACATTTAGTAAATGAAGCTAGCTATTACGCTAGGCAGCGTATGACATAAATAGTGGACAAATCAGAAGAATCAGAAGAAAAGTGTAAAAAAATCATTATTAGCAATGATGATTTTGGCATGGCACTTGAAGATCTCAAGGCTCAGAAAGCAGAAAGTGCAAAAACAAATGTTCCGAAAACGCAGGTGAGTGGTATTGATTTTTTCAACTATTTATTAACAAATACCATATGTGCAAATTGCTCAGCTGATATTTAATAAGATAAAGAGATGCTTGCTAAATATAGCTCATTATTAATAGCATAGTAAGACAAAATTTGCTAAGCTTAACTGGTATTTAGTAAAAATAAAGATGAAAAAATTTTTAGAAAGCTCATTAATTTGGTTGGTAATAATTGTTCTGGTTTCAGTGATTTATGTGCAGTTTAGCGGGGATATAGGTAAGAGTAAAATGACCATACCTTTTTCAGAATTTTTAACTAAACTAGAAGACAATGATGTAGAAAGTGTTGTTATAAAAAATCAGGGTATTGAAGGTAAGTTTAGAGATGGGTCAGATTTCAATTCAGGTGGTATTATATATAACGATCTCATAAAAAATTTACATGATAAAAAGGTAAAATTCTCATTCTCAACTGGAGATTCTGCAATAAGTGTAATTGGTGGGTTGCTTATCTCATGGATTCCAACATTTATATTCATTGGTTTCTTGTTATTCTTCTTAAAACAGACGCAGGCATGTGGAAATAAAACTATGAGTTTTGGTAAATCAAAAGCTAGACTCATGACAGGCGGCAAGAAAGTAACATTTGACGATGTTGCTGGTATTGATGAAGCAAAAGAGGAGTTGGTAGAGATTGTTGATTTCCTGAAACAAAGGCAAAAATTTCAAGCGCTGGGAGGTAAGATACCAAAGGGATGTCTTCTTATTGGCTCTCCTGGTACAGGTAAGACCCTTCTTGCTCGAGCAATTGCAGGTGAGGCCAATGTACCATTCTTTAGTATTTCTGGATCTGATTTTGTCGAAATGTTCGTTGGCGTTGGTGCAAGCCGTGTTCGTGATATGTTTGACCAAGGTAAAAAAAATGCTCCTTGTATAATTTTTATAGATGAAATAGATGCAGTTGGTAGACACCGTGGCATTGGTCTTGGCGGTGGAAACGATGAAAGGGAACAGACATTAAATCAATTATTAGTTGAGATGGATGGATTTGAATCTAATGAAGGAGTGATAATAGTTGCTGCAACTAATCGCCCGGATGTTTTGGATCCTGCGCTACTTAGACCTGGACGTTTTGATCGACAAATTACTATTTCTTTACCCGATATAAATGGGCGTGAGAAAATATTAAATACTCATATAAAAAAGGTATCAATAGCACCTGATGTAAATGTAAAAACAGTTGCAAGGGGAACGCCAGGTTTTTCAGGTGCTGACCTAGCAAATTTAGTAAATGAATCTGCATTAATTGCTGCGCGAAAGAACAAGAAAATTGTTACCATGGATGATTTTGAATATGCGCGTGACAAAGTTATGATGGGTGTTGAAAGGCGATCCCTAATTATGACAGAAGAAGAAAAGAAGCTTACTGCATATCACGAAGCTGGTCATGTGATCATTGCTGTTAATATGCATGCTTCTGATCCAATACATAAAGCAACTATAATTCCACGTGGTAGATCGCTCGGTTTGGTTATGAGATTGCCAGAAACAGATAGAGTATCTCACACAAGAGAGAAAATGATAGCTGATATAACAGTTGCAATGGGTGGACGTGTGGCGGAAGAGCTGATTTTTGGCTATGATAAGGTTACAAGCGGTGCATCTTCAGATATAAAACAAGCATCTGATTTAGCGCGTGCGATGGTAACAAAATGGGGAATGAGCGATAAGATAGGGTTAATATACCATAGTCGTGAACAGACTATTCATGGTTCTGATATCATTTCCGAGAACACTTTAAAGCTCATAGATGAAGAAGTGAAACACGTCGTATCTTCTTGTTATGAAAACGCTAAGGGTATTTTGACCAAGAATAAAAAAGGTTTGAAACTTATCGCTGAGAATTTACTGGAGTTTGAAACTTTAACTGGTGATGAAATAAAAGATATATTGAGCGGGAAAAAAATTATCAAGAATGAAGATGGAGGTAATGAAGAGGTTAAAAAATCCTCGCTTTAGGCTTATCAACTTTATCGCGGCTATACAATAGACCTCTCTTTCGAAACTCAATTTCTAATGGCAATTTTATTGTCGATGCTGAGCTATGCTCCTCAAATACATTCGAGTATTCTGCAGTGCGATTCTCCTAAAAATTTCTTATCATAAACAGGTTCTGCAAGAGATCTATTATCCTTTAGTCTTTTTAAGATTATCCACAACTTTTTCCATGTTCTCACCCTTAAATATTGCTGATCCCGCAACTAAAATATCAGCTCCAGCTTTTACTATGTCAGCTGCGTTTGAGAGATTTACTCCACCATCCACTGAAATTTGTGTTTTTAGATTACGTTTTTCTATCATTTCTTTTACATGAGTTATCTTTTTTAGCTGAGAACGAATAAATTCCTGCCCGCCAAAACCTGGATTGATTGTCATAATCAGTACAACATCCAACTCATCTATTATATATTCCAGTACACTTGGAGAGGTAGAAGGAACAATTGAAACTCCAACCTCTATCATTTTTTTTTCGTTATTTATATTTTTGTACGACTTTATCTCTTTGATCAACCTTTCAAGATGTATCTCTGTCTCTGTATGTATAGTAATAATATCAGCACCTGCATTTATAAACCTTTCAACATGATTTTGAGGAGAGTTTATCATTAAATGCACATCAAATGGTAGGCTACTATATTTACGTATTGCAGAAATAACATCAGGTCCAATTGTTATGTTTGGCACGAAATTTCCGTCCATCACATCTATATGAATATAGTCAACATTAAGGCCATCAATCATTTTTACTTCTTCCCCTAACTTCGCAAAATCTGCTGAAAGTATAGAAGGTGCAATTTTAATACTCATATATTACTTTCTGTTAAAGCCTAGAAATTAACCCATTTTTCAAACTTTGTCACTATAGCTTAATTCTAATTGCTTGTGAAATTACTTATTAATATGTATGACAAAGCTTATTTAATAAGCATTATGTCTAAAGCAGTTTTTAGAATTTATCAGCCTACAAAAACTGCAACACAATCTGGTTTAGGTAATACAAATTCCTGGCATTTAAGAATTGAGTCCGACTCTTACTACATTGATCCATTAATGGGATGGATTGGCTCAAAAGATCCGAGAAAACAGGTTATATTAAAATTTCACTCTTTAGAAAAAGCAATTCTATATGCAAAAAAACACAATCTTCAGTACATAGTTGAAATGCCAAAAAATATTAAGAGGTTGCCAAAATCTTATTCAAATAATTTTACATAAAAGTAAGCGTGTATTTTTGAATCAATTTTTATATGGTTATAGCTAATTAACCGCAGGAATTGGTACAGGCAGTCGTTTATTTGTCTTGACAGTATATGCGATATAATTTACAATTGGGTCTGGTAATAATTTATATATTCACAATGTTTGCAGTGATAGATACTGGTGGAAAGCAATATCTAGTAAAAAAAGGTAGTATAATAAAAGTAGAGAAGTTGGAGGCTGAGGAAGGAAAAGAAATAGAAATTAACAAATTAATTTATGTTTTAAATAATGGCTTATCTTCTTCTCATAATGCCACTGTTAAAGCTGAGGTATTGGAACAGCGTAGAGGTGAAAAAATCATAATTTTCAAGAAAAAAAGAAGAAAAAATTATCGCAGAAAAACTGGTCGTAGGCAATATATAACAGTTCTTCGTATAAATGAAATTAATCTTCAAAAATAAGGAGTAAGAGATATGGCAACCAAAAAATCTGGTGGTAGTTCCTGTAATGGTAGAGATTCCGCAGGTCGTAGATTAGGAATAAAGAAGAATGGCAAAGTCGTTCCTGGTAACATAATCGTGCGTCAAAGGGGTACAAAATTTCATCCTGGAAGAAATGTTGGTATAGGCAAGGATCATACTATTTTTGCTAAAGTAGAGGGTTGGGTTAGCTTTAGGAGATCGGCAAATAAGAAAACTTTCATTGATGTTATTTTGATTGCTGATAATGTTCAAGCTTCAGCTTAAATCAAAAATTCGGGGGTCTGTAGCTCAGGCGGTTAGAGCGCACGCCTGATAAGCGTGAGGTCGGAGGTTCAACTCTTCCCAGGCCCATTTATTAAAAAGTTAATAAAAATTATTTTCACGACAATCATATAAATTTGTGGTTTTTTCTTACCTTCTACCTCTATTACTCTTTATCTCTCTTAAGTTTGAAAGAAGTATATTCACTGTGAATTCAAGATCTGCTCCCGCTCTTACTAGAAGTTCTGCCATTTCTATATCTCCATTATAAAGAACTATCTGTAAAGGTGCTACTCGACTATCCTTTATAAAATTAACATCTGCTCCATTACTTAAAAGCAGTTTTACCATTTCTGCATCTTTTTTATAAGTAGACATTTGTAAAGGTGTAATCCCTTCTTTATTCACACAATTGGCATTTGCTCCATTACTCAAAAGCAGTTTTACCACTTCTGCATATCTTTGCAAAACAGATGTATGTAAAGATGTGATTCCATCCTTATTTATAAAATCGATATTTGCTCCATGCTTTAAAAGCAACTTTGCCACTTTTGTATGCCCCTTATAAGCAGCTACGTGTAAAAGTGAATCACCATTATTATCTATAAAGTTGACACCCGCTCTATTGTCTAAAAGTAGTTTTGCTACCTACGCATGTCCCTCAAAAACAGCCAGGCGTAAAGGCGTAACTTTTTCTTTACTATGTACAAAGTTTACATTTGTTCCGTTGTTCAAAAGTAATTTAATAACTTCTGTACGCCCAAAAAAAGCAGCTACAAGCAAAGTTGTTCTTCCATTACCATTCACATAATTAACATCCGCTCCATTAGCTAAAAGCAACCTTGCTATTTCTGTATGTCCATTGAAAGTAGCCTCGTCTAAAGGCGTGTTTCCTCTGTTATTTTTAATATTTGGTTTTACACCTTGCTCAAGTAGCAGTGTTACTCTTTTCAGATCATTATTTTCTATAGCCAAAAATAGTAATTCTTCCTGCGAGTTTACGCCAGATATAAAAAACGATAGCATTAAACATGCAACACCAATACCAAGTATTTTACAACCTTTCCCATCAGGTGCCTCACAAAGTTCTCGTAAACTGAATATGCACTATGAAATTAAAATAATGGTAAAAATGGCATGAAGAAATATAAAAAAAGCCATTAATTCAAAGCAATTCTCAGATTTACAATAGATCTATTGTGTAACTTGCGTTAAAATTTCCTCTTGCTGCTTAGAATGAACACTAGCATAACCACATGCAGGAGATGCAGCAGTGGGTCTTGCAACACATTTAGGCCTTTTAGCTTGTACATCCAGGTCAGACAGCACTTCTTCAATCAACGGGTTAACAAAAAACCATCCTCCCATATTTTTTGGCTCTTCTTGGCACCACACAACTTCTGCGTTTTTATACCTCTTAAGTTCGGCGCTAAGTGTATCGGCCGGAAAAGGATAGAACTGCTCTAATCTTATTACTGCTATATCATTTATCTTTTGAGTTTCACACATTTCTATTATATCGTAATAAACTTTACCACTACATATTACAACTCTGCGTATTTTATCATCTTGAATTAAATCTTTTCTATACCCTGGTATGATTGTTGAGAAACTTCCTTCAAAATCAGATAAGTTAGAAACTGCCCTTTTGTGACGCAACAAAGATTTTGGTGTAAACACTATTAGAGGCTTGCGGAAATCCCGACAAATCTGCCTGCGTAAAGCATGAAAGTAATTAGCAGGAGTAGAACAATTAACCACTTGCATATTATCTTCCGCACATAACTGTAAGAACCTTTCTATTCGAGCAGAACTATGCTCAGGTCCCTGCCCTTCATAACCATGTGGCAATAATAAGACCAGACCACTTGAACGTAACCATTTTGTTTCTGCAGATGAAATAAATTGGTCAATCATAATCTGAGCACCATTTGCAAAGTCACCAAATTGCCCTTCCCAGAGCGTCAGTGTATAAGGCGAGTCTAAGCTATATCCATATTCAAAGCCCATAACAGCATACTCTGATAAAAGACTGTCTATTACCTCAAAATAAGCTTGTTCATCGTTAATATTATTTAGTGGAATAAATGCTTCTTCTGTCACTTGATCAATAAGCCGTGAATGACGGTGAGAAAAAGTTCCTCGACCACAATCTTGCCCTGATAAACGCACTCCTATTCCCTCAGCAAGTAATGATCCAAATGCAAGACTCTCAGCTGTTGCCCAGTCTATATTACTGCCAGAATTGATGCTTTCTAATCTTCCATCAAGGATTTTTCTCACCTTATTATTAATATTAAAACTACTTGGAATATTGCTATCTATACGCACACCTAATTTCTTTAATTCATCTTTTGAAACTTTAGAATCTGTGGAATACTCACTCAGATTATTTAATCTAGCTCTTCTTAATTTTGACCACATTCCACCGAACCAATCAGCTTTTTTGGGAACGAAGCTTGCTGCTTCAGCAAGGCTCTTATCCAACTTTGCTCTAAATTCATCACGCAATTTATTTACTTCATTACCGTCTACCATTCTTTCTGTAATCAGCTTCTCTTCATATAATTTACCTGGAGTTTTATGCTGTGATATTGACTTATACATCAACGGCTGAGTGAAATTTGGCTCATCACCTTCATTATGACCATACTTTCGGTAGCATATTACATCAATTACCACATCTTTTTTAAATCTCTGCCTATATTCCATTGCAAGACTTGCAGCAAAACTAACCGCTTCTGGATTATCACCGTTCACGTGAAGTATTGGAGCTTCTATAGCCTTTGCCACATCAGTACAGTAAAAGGAAGAGCGTGTGCAACAAGGATTAGCTGTAAAGCCAACTTGATTGTTGATTACAATATGCACAATTCCACCTACTTTATATCCTTCGATATTGCTAAAAGATAGGGTTTCAGCAACAACACCCTGTCCTATAAAAGCTGCATCGCCATGTATTGAGATTCCAAGCACAGAATCGCTTTTTTTCGCACTCTGTTTTGCTCTTACTCTTCCAGCCAAAACTGGATTTACTGCCTCAAGGTGAGATGGATTAGAACATAAACTCAAGTGTATCTTTTTGTTATCACCAAGTGCCCGATCAGATGAGTAACCAAGGTGATATTTAACGTCACCGGAAACATCAAGATCGCTAGGATATGCAAGGTTACCTTGAAACTCAGATAGCATTGCAGAATATTCTTTTCCCATAACTTTAGTGAGAACGTTTAAGCGTCCACGATGCGCCATACCAAGAACTATTTCCTCAATGCCATAAGTAGCGGAGTCATTAATAATTTTTTCAATTGCAACAATAGCTGATTCACCACCTTCTATAGAAAAACGCTTGTATCCAGGGAATTTCACATGAAGAAACTGCTCAAACATCTCAGATTCAACCAGATGCCTTAATATTTCCTTCTTATCTTGTAGACCCAATTGATAGTTTTGATTTTCAATTTTTTCTTGTAGCCAGATTCTCTCTTCGTAAGAAGATATATGCATAAATTCGAAGCCAATATTTTTGCAATAAATATCCCTATAAATTTCAATGTCACGTGCTGGAATAACATTAGGGAGATTTGAATATTTTTGATAATCTATTGATCGATTTTCATTTGGTGAAAGAGGATTTAAGTCTGCAAAAAAATGTCCATAAGACCTAAAAAATTCTGCTAATGTGAAGTCAGCTTTCGTGTTCTGTACATTGCAGGTCTCTTTTTTATTGACCTCTATATCACTACTTGAAAAAATTTTGTACCAATCTTCACCAATTGATTTATCACCTTGCAAATAACGGCTGTATATTTCTTCTAAAAACTCTGCATTATCACCATGAAGGCAAGAGTTATTTTTAAAATTCGTCATAACTAAATTATATAAAATATCAAACACTGCATAAGTATACCCCAAGTTCATTAAAAAAAGAACTTTTTTGATCCTGTGCTATTTATTACATTATCAGTTCATCATATGAATGATAATGATCTGATAAGTTATTATTAGTATAATCTTCTAGAAAATCATTATCAACATCACTAAGTAAAGAAAGGCTACGGGGCTGTCTATTACCTTCTTCTTCGTTATTGAAGTTGAATATCCAAGAGAAAAACGATAAGATAGGAGAAAAAATAGATTGAATTGTTGAGAAAATAACATCAAATAAAGAAAAGGTATCTGTGTTTATGTCTTTGCTTGTTTGCTTAGCTTCTGTTTCTGGATTTTTTGTCTGGCCTGCTTTATTTTCATCATCTTCGTCATTTTGCCTAAGTATAGGTCGGTGATTTATTTTTTCTACTTCTAGCCCAATAATGTTTGCAATCAACTCGGTATCTGTTTTGTACACTTCTTTCACTTTTTCTGATCCAAAACACATTTGCAGTATATGACCCAACTCATGACCTAAGGTAAAATCCATGCCATCTTGCTTGTATGTGAGAACTTTTTTGTAGTCTGTTACTCCTAATGTAATATATTCTATTCCATCTTTATTCCCACCATCGTGATCCAGATCAAAATGTCCGTTCCTATTTGTTCTTGCTCTTTTTGTGCTAAATCATCATAGTTTACAACGCAATTTAAACCCATACTTAAAACACATCATCTATGCTGGGTGATGCTTCCAACTGCTTTGATTCAGCTTCCCTATACATCTTGTGTCCATGCTTATCTTTAGAATATTTTGGTAGCTTGGGAACTTGGACAACCAATTGTTCATTGTTGTCATAGAAGAAAATATTATCACCATTAACCTCGAATTTTTGTATAGATCTTCCGCAAGTACCGTCATTTGCGCAATCATGATGACTGTGGAAAATATTTCTTCGTGCCTGTACTGCCATTTTTTACACCTCACTTTAAACCTCACAATACTATTGTCGCAAGTAAAGTGATAATAATTTATTAACGTTATTTGAACGAATTAATATATTCTTTTAAAATGAAGACTAAATTTATAATAACAGAATTTACCTTGAGTACCAATCTTACCGAAAACCACGCAAGCAGGGCGTTGCCAAAGTTGCTTTGAACAACGCCCTTATCACTAGCTATTCTAGATCAACATTTGGACCGTTGTAATCGCCATTGTCAACAAATGCATCAAGAGAAGTAGGTGATGATACGCTCTCCTCACTCTGAGGTTGCTGTGAATCTTCTTCCTCCTCATCGGAACTAAATATGAAGCTGAAATAAGATCCCATTTTCGATAAGCCAAGATAAGATCCTATTTTCAATAAACCAAGATAAGATCATATTGTCGAAAAAATGCTGCTTATCGAAAAAGTGCTGTCATCTACTACATCAGCATTTTGTCCTTGTTGTTGCCCCTCTTCGATAACTTGTTCCTCTATTACTTCGCTTTCTAACGCATCACTTTCAGGGTTAGGAGCACCACTTTGAGGTAGTTGTTGACCTACTTCCCCCTCTTGAGAGTTGGAATCCAAAGGATCACTAACCTGAAGCGGAATCTCTGCGATAGCCAGTTCCTCTCCTGCTTTGCTTTTTGCCGAATCACTTTCAGAGTTAGGAGCACCACCTTCTTCCTCTTCTCCAGAATTGGAATTTACAAGTTCACTAACCTGAGGCGGTTGTTGATCTTCTTCCTTTTCTTCGGAGTCAGGGCCAAATATAAATGAGAAAATCGATGAGAAAACTGATGAGAAAAAATCACCTATTGTAGAGAAAAAGGTGCTAAAAAAAGAAGGGGCATCTGTGTTGTCACCTCCTTCAGCTTTAATATTTTGATGCTGCTCAGGGGCGTTATGTTCTGCTACATCAGCTGCGGGTTCTTCCGAATCAAAACTTCCATCAGTATCTTGTATTACTTCTGCTGAACTGTTTTTGTTATTACCTCCTTCAGCTTCCGTATCTTGATGCTGATCAGGAGCGTTATGTTCTGCTGCACCAGCTGCTGGTTCTTCCGAATCAAAACTTCCACCAGCATCTTGTATTACTTCTGCTGGAATTGCTTCAAGCGGATTTAGTGAATCACCCTTGAGCAATACATCAAAGTAATTAACAGTAGCCCCAATTTCTGCGTGCAATGTAGGAAATTCTTGATCAGAAATTTCATACGATATATTTATGCTTTTATCTGGAAGAATATCAATGATCCCAAGTGTGTTGTGATCGATCCCTATTTCAGAAAATTTTTGATACTCATCGACAAACAAGTTGTGAGTATTTTTAATACCTTCTATCAGTGTAGCTTTTTCTTCTTCCAAAAGGAAATTTATATTACTCACACGGTATGTTATGCCTTCATATTCAAGTTGCATACCAGTTGTATCTTCTGTCGAAAAATCATCATTTATTACTATGCCTGGATATGTGTGTGTTTGTTCATTTGGTTTCATTTTGTACCTCACAAAAAACCTATAGTACAATTGTCACAAGGGAAATTATAATAATTTATTAACCTTATTTGAATGAATTATTATATTTCTTGAAATAAATACTAAATTTAGTAATAAAATAACTGTGTCCATTTCAGCCAAAAGCGACGGTTTATATAGAAAAAGGCTCTCTGCGAAAATAAAATTTAAATGTAGTAAAAAAAAATTACCAGGATAGTATGTGCATTGGATTTTTCTGAATTTTAGAGAATTATGCAGCTATTTAGTAAACATACCAAGGATTTTATCCATTATACCACCCATGCTTGTATCAGCTTGAGTATATTCTATTTTACCACCATTTGAAATGAGTTTGACATCTGCTCCAGGTGATATATTAACAAATTTACTACCCATAACTCCACTACTGGTAATGAGAGCTGAGCTATCAGTTGGTAATTTTATGTCACGACTTATGCACATATCAATTCGTGCAACATAAGCAGATTTATCAAGAGATATTCGAGTTATACTTCCAACATCCACACCTGAAATCTTGACGCTGTCACCAACTCCTATACCATTGGCATTAGCAAAAAGACCGTATATTTTATAGCAATCTTTGTAATTTTTTTTTATGTGGTATAGCTTATCAATAGCAAAGGAAATTAGAAAAATAGTAAAAATTAATACAAACATCCCAGCAGTTATTTCAAGTATATTTGATCTTCGCATTTTTAATTATCAGGGTTCCAGCTTTTATAATAGTTGTTCACTTTTTGATTTGGGTAGTATGCTTCTTTTGTACCAGTCAAATTGTGAGTATGCTTTATTTTCCTTTTTTTATTATTAATTGGTACTACATCATCTGTATAATGTAGCCATATATGCCACTCTGGATGCACTGTTGTAGGTTCAAAAATATTACTATATTTTACCCATCTTTTTCCTTGATTTGATTTATAGTAGGAATTGCCATTTTCATCTTTTCCTACGAATGTACCTTCTTTTTTAAAGAGATGGTTCACCGTATTACAAATTTTAGACAACATAAATGTATTAAAACAAAAAGTATTATATATACTAATACTTTAACGGTCCATTAACAACAATTTAATGCAATTACCAATTCTACAAGTAATTATACCAATAATTGCATCGATGTTTTGCTTTCTGACTAAGAGACATAAAACATCTTGGCTTATCTCTTTTCTAGCGGTAGCAACTTCTTTTGTCATCTCATCAATATTACTCGTGAAAACATATAAAGGAGAAGTTATCACTTACCATCTTGGAAATTGGGTTCCTCCATACGGCATAGAATTGAAGATTGATATATTGAATTCTTTAATTCTAACTCTAGTAAATTTTATAGCGCTCATTAGTGTGCTTTACAGTTTTTATATTAATGAAAAGGAGATTAGTAAAAATAAAATTAGTGGTTTTTATTCACTATTTTTGCTGTGCTTAAGTGGAATGCTTGGAATTTTAGTAACAAATGACATATTTAATCTTTATGTTTTCTTAGAAATCTCCTCTCTCTCATCTTACGTTCTTGTTTCAATGGGTGGAGATAAAAAAGCCTTAGTTGCAGCATTTGAATATCTGGTCAGCGGAACAATAGGTGCAACATTTTATCTATTTGGTATTGGGCTTTTGTATTCGATGACAGGAACACTAAATATGTCAGATATAGCTAAAAGGTTGGTAACTTTATATGATAATAATATTGTAAAACTTGGTACATTATTCATCTTTGTCGGCTTATCGATCAAGATGGCATTATTTCCTCTAAGCAGATGGCTGATTAATGCATACAGTGAAGCGCCAAGTTTCATTAGCATTTTCTTTTCAGGCACAGTAACTAAAGTCATGATATATGTTTTTATCAGAATTTTTTATACTATTTTTCAGCAAAACTTTTTCTCATCGCTTGCTAATGTGATAACAATCCTTGCGCTATGTGCTATTATATTTGGATCAATATTTGCAATAACTGCAAAAGATATGAAAAGGCTTCTTGCTAATTCTAGCATCAGTCAGATCGGCTACATAATGTTAATGCTCGGCTTAAACTCAAATGCAGGTTTATTTGCAGCAATTTTCCACATAATAAATCATAGCTTAATTAAAACTTCTTTGTTTATGGTTGTTGGGAGTATTGAATATAAATTTGATAACGTAAAAATGGAAAATCTTTCCAAATTAAGACAGTTTATGCCTTGTACAGCATTTGCATTTACACTGCTCAGTTTAGCATTGATTGGAGTTCCACTTACAAACGGTTTTGTAAGCAAGTGGTATATAATAACAGCAATTATAGAATCCAATGCATGGGTTTCTCTTGTAATATTTACTCTCGCGTCCTTTCTTGTGCTGATGTATATTTGGAAAATGGTGGAAAAAGTCTATTTTAATCAAACACAATCCACTAGAGGATTACATACCGTAAGTTTGTTTAGTGAAATACCGTTATCTATGACATTATGCTTACTGCTTATGGTAACTTTGACTATAGTTATAGGGGTATATAACACCCCGATTAAGCTGGTAATCGAAAAATTTATCTTTTAATTACAGCTGCTTTAATCTATTTTTTATCTTTCCATAAGATCTTTATAATATGCTATATTAGTGAGGTAAGGTTATGTTGAACGGTAAAGCAAACGGAACGGAATATACATCAGTAGATGAACATGATCAAGCTGGTCCAAGTACTTCAAGAGGGTATAATAGAGTAAACCCAAATACTGCAATAGGTGGCAAAGGGGATACAATATTACACACGATTACTCGCAATAAGGATGGGTTCATTGATAACAACAGTAAAACCCTTTGTCATAATGGTTTAATCACAAAAAACGCTGATGGTAATACGCCTATGCATTTAGCTGCTGAATCTGGGAATATAGATTTTCTACGCGTCGGCTTTTGGGAAATTAATGGAGATGAGATTGCTAGATTTTCTGCAATTATAAAATAAGCGATAAAAATAACAGTGGAAAAACTTCATTTCACTTAGCAAGTGAAGGCCGGCACTGGCAATATGTGAAATTGCTGCTTGAGGAGATGCATACATATGCTGGCATAAAAGACAATCAAGGAAAAACACCTTTACATATTATAGTTTCATCTCAAAAAACTTCAGATGAAAAAGACATCTATTACGATTTAATAAAGAAGCTTTTAAAGATAACAGATGACGATAAAAGTAATAGTTTGCACGATGTGTTAAAAAGTCAGAAGATAAAGAATTAATAATCTTATTCATTTTACATAAAGATCTAGAATCAAAGTTAGAACAATTTAGTAAACAAGCAGAGTCGAAAGAGAAGATCTCTAAGCAGTGTAATATAGGTGCTGCAGCAACAAGCGGAGTTAGTGGGATGGGCGAATTTTTGGGTTACTTAAAAAGGTCAAATTCATTCTTGAGGTTATTAGTGTCAGTAATGGACTCTCTGCTATTGCTGTTCCAATCGCATTGTTTGCATACAATTCAGCTGCCAAACAAAAGAAAAAATGTAATGAATTAATTAATGAAATAAGCGTCTATAAAACAAAAAGTAGTGAGCTACGTGAAACTTTGAAAGATCTTGAGCATAAGGAACACCTGGCAAATTTAGAAGTTAATTTACAGCAAAATAATCAACATTTATTGCAGATGAAAACCGAATTATCAAGACACGAGAGTCACCGCTCGGGGTCAATCAGTCAGTCTTTGGATCCTAAAAACCAGCTAGCAGAGTCCACAGGCACTCTGATGGGTATTCCTCAAATTGTAGAATCCTGTCCTCAAGATACAGGTTCTTCTTCAAAAAAAGAACCTTGTGCCTTAGATATCACACAGCCTAAAAGATTTAACAGCAGACCTAGCCTAAAAGTTGTACAAAAAACCTATTCTTTACAAGATCAAGGTACAAGCGGTAAATCAGTAGCACCTACTTCAAGACCAGCAGATTCCCATAATCAAGGGGATTTTAGATCGAGATCATCATCTTGGGGAACACATTTTAGGGCAGCAAAAAATGGAGAGGGTGGTAAGCCACAAACGTTTATACATTCACCAAGACCTTCAAGTGTTTATAGTAAGCTTAGTAAATAAAATTACATTAGAGTTCTTTCAAAACTTAATTTCTAATGGCAATTTTGTTAGTTTTTTTTGTAAAATGAGTAATAAAGGTAGGAAATTATATATTTTTCTTTCGTAATGTATACTTGCGCATCTGCCCTTCAATAGAATTATTGTCTAACAAGCTCATATATCAAAACTTTCACCACAGGCACTTTTCCATTTTTTTTTGAAAATTTTTAAATGCTCTTTTTTTTCACATGCCAAAAGCAGTTCTTCTATACTTTTATTATAGCTTTCAGTAGTAATTCTTCCCTGATGATGCATAAATCTCAAGTAAATTAAATAAGTGTTGATTACATCTGTTTCGCAATAATCTCGAATTTCCTGTAACTTTCCATTGTCATACAAACCAGTCACTTGCGATCCATCAACTCCTATTTTACCAGGAAGATTAAACGCTGCACAAATCTCATTCATTTTAACCCTTGCAGAAGCTCCAAAATCAGAAAGAGACTCAAGTAAATCACAATGCCAATCACTACTATATCTCTGATTGTAGCTATTCCACTTATCCCCAGCTTTGTGAAAATATTCCGCCTGAATGCCATGAATCATAGCTCGATATTTTAGCACAGGTATATCAAAAGTGCGCCCATTAAATGAGACTAACCTTGGTTTTTTTTCTGATATATAATTAAAGAATCCTTTTATTAACTCTTTTTCGCTGGAGTTTATCGTACCTCCAGATCTAATTTCTTGTAGCGTAAATACCTCATATCCATTCTGGTTACTTATGCTGCAGAGTAAAAAACTTATAACTACGATTTGGTGAAAAGGCTGCCTTAGAAAGGGATTTTGTCCATTTGTTATATTTAAGTGATATTCTATCAATGCATTTCTTTTTTCCTCTATGCTGCTCTCTTCACTAATGTTGAGCAAATTCTTACAGACATTTACATCTGGAATAGTTTCAATATCAAACACTAGTAAAGAATTAAGCATCACTTATATACTCCTCAGGACGTTCATTCCAAGGACGCACTTTTACAAACAAAAAAAGATGAATTTTACATTCAAATAATTTTTCCAGATCAGCACGTGCCTCAATATTAATTTTTTTTATACTCTTGCCACCTTCTCCTAACACTATTTTTTTGTGGCTATCTTTTAACACAAATATAATTTGTTTTATAACCAAACTTTTATCTTTTTTCTTTTCAAATTGTTCAGTAACAACAGCTGCAGAATATGGCAATTCTTCACGTAAATTCAAGAACAATTTTTCTCTGGTAATTTCTGCCGATGAAAACTCTGGTGAAGAATAAGTTATTTGACCTTCTTCATAAAACCAAGGACTTAAGGGTGCCATTTCAGATAAATAATCCATTAAATCAGCAAGTCCGTCGTTTTTCAATGCTGATATCAAAAAAATCTTTTCAAACTTATAAAGTAAATTTAGATGTTCATGTGCCATCTTTAATTCAGGCTTTTTTACTGTGTCAATTTTATTGATAACTAAGATGCATCTGGTTTTAGTACGCTGCAGTCTGACAAATATAGTTTTGATTTTTTCTATATTTTTTAAATAATTTCCTATATCAATAATCAATAAAGTAATGTCATTATCCTTAATTGCTGACCATGCAGATTTTACTAGAGATTTCTCAAGCTTTGTTTCTGCTGAAAATATTCCAGGTGAATCAGTAAAGACAATTTGTGTATTATTATATACTATAATACCTCTAATTTGCGTTCTTGTTGTTTGGACCTTAGGGGTCACAATCGCAATTTTTTTTCCTATTATACTGTTAATCAACGTAGATTTTCCAGCGTTAGGTAGACCAGCAATAGTAACAAATAAGGTTTTTTTTCCTTGTTCTTTCACAAGAGATATTCTAAGAAAAATGAGTGCGGATGTCAAGAGTACTGTGGAAGATACAGAGCAAAATCATACAGCAATAAGTAGGGAACTTCAAAACTGTATAAGACATATAAGTAACTGCTGATGCCTTGCATGAGCGATTAGAAAACAAAAAGCCTACCGCCCAAATATACTACAGTAAGCTCTCATATAACTCATTCAAACTTAGACATAACTACTTATGCGCTTCGTTCTGCTGAATAGCCATTGATTTTATTTCTTCCATTATCGTAGTAACCTCAGGAAGTTTACTATGACCTTCATGATTTGACTCAAATTTCTCTCTTTTATCGGAAACTTTGTACTCATTTTCTTGATACAGCGAATATAAGAAGCCAGCACCAAATATCACTATTGCAGCAAGTGCCATATATTCAAGCGGCCTTTGCACTTTCTCTGTTAGATCAAAATATCGTGATAATAAAATTAGTGTACAAGATGCTATTACTACTGTAGCTGAAGTAACTTTATTTTCTCTGAAGTGCTTTTCATCACTATCTTATTTATAATTCCTGTAAATAGCTGTGGCAGCTTTTAACAAATTATCATTTTTTTTATTTTCGTCAGATTCATTCAGTATTGAATTGGTAAGTTGATCAAAATTTTCTTGACCAGTGTGTTTTTTCCAAAATTCTAAATGTTTACTCATAAACTAACCCTCTAAAGCTAATAAATAACATTTTTAAGTATATTAAAATCTATAGTAAATGTCAAGAATAGCATACTATTACTCCAGGACAGAATCATAGATTATTAAATGAGAAGCGTAGAAAAAAGTTATGGTTTGCATGGTACAAAATCCTTTATTTACGCTAAGTAATGATAGTTAGTATATTATCATAGGTATTTTTTTGCGAGGATATGAAAAAACTTGACTTAAATAAGTGGTTAATTAATAATTAAGATAGCGTTTTTCTACTATTAGAGATATTTTAAATAAATTAACTGGACTTACTTATATGATTGCTAATCGCAAAACCAATGCTAAGCAAAAAGGCAATAAAGATAATATAATTGGAAACTTAGAGATGATAAAAACAGCAGGGGAGCTTTCGATTCAAAAGGGTTTAGATTTTGAAATAATAATTCAAGCGTTAGAAGGTGCCATAGAGGCAGTTGCTTATCAAAAATACGGCAATAAAGGTAAAATCGTAGTTAATATAGATAGAAATACAGGAAAAGTTACTTCATACAGAAAATTAAGAGTTATCGATAACGAGTCAAGTGAAGAGGGTAATGTTGAATGCGGGTTAATTAGGCTTTCACAAGCTAAATTAATAAAAGTAAATGTACAAGTTGATGATACTATCCATGAACCTCTTTTACTTAACACTGATCTTGCTTCAGCAAGAATTGCTCAACAAAAGATTACTGAAATTATTAGAATTGAGGAGGCAAAAAAGCAGTATGAGGAATTTAAAGATAAGGTTGGAGAAGTAAGGTACGGTATCGTTAAACAAGTAGAATACTCAGATTTAGTTGTAGATATAAATGGCACTAAGGCGTATCTTCCATTGCGTAATTTGATTAGTGGTGAGTCATTTCGAGAAGGTGATAAAGCTAAAGCTTACATACAAACTGTTAAGCAATCTGATGATGGACGCCAGATTATTCTTTCTAGAACTCATGAAGGATTTTTAGAAGCGTTACTGAATCAAGAAGTACCAGAGATTGCTGATGGATTAGTGACGATTAAAGGTATAGCAAGAGATGCAGGTTCAAGATCTAAAGTTGCTGTTTTTTCTTCTGACAGGAATATTGATCCAGTAGGTGCTTGTGTTGGAATTAAAGGGGATAGAATAAAAACTATAATAAACGAATTAAATGGAGAAAAAATTGATGTCATAAGCTACTACCCAGACTTAGGACAATTTGTTATTAAAGCAATTACTCCTGCGGAAGTATCAAGGGTTATTATTGATGAAGATGAGCATTGTGTTGAGTTAGTAGTTGCCGAAGATCAGATGAGTCTAGCTATAGGGAAAAAAGGTCAGAATGTTAGATTAGCTTCAGAGCTCATTGGGTGGAAGATTGAAATATTAAGTACTGAGCAAGAGGCAGAAAGGCGTGGTAAGGAGCTAACTCAGTGTTCAGCTTTGTTTGCTGAAGCTTTAAATCTAGAAGAAATCATGGGTCAGCTATTAGTAACAGAAGGTTTTTCAAGTGTGGAAGATATATCTAATGCTTCAATAAAGGAGCTTGCTTCAATAGAAGGCTTTAACGAAGATGTTGCAAATGAGCTTCATAATAGAGCTAATAAATATCTCAAAGAAGAGGACGATAGAAAAACAGAAGAGCTGAGAAATTTAGGGATGGAAGATGATGTAATAAATCTACCTTTGTCTATAGATGATAAGTTCGTTCTTTGTGGAAAAGGTATTGAAACTTTAGAGGATGTAGCAGATTTATCAAGCTATGAGCTTTGTGCAATACTTTCTTCTTCAGCTAATAATAAAGAGAATTTTAAAGATTTAGCAGATTCAATTATTATGGAAGCTCGCAAAAAATGTGGAATGATATAATTATGAGCAGCGAAGATATTGGTAGCCAAAAATTGACAATTCAAGGTTTGGGTAAGCTTAAGTTGAATATTGATATAAGCCATTCAGCAACTTCAAGCACTGGAGCTACGATAGTAAAAAAAAGAAGAAAAAAGCCTCATGATGTAGAAGAGGATGACTTACTCAACGAAAGTAAATTAGGCTCTTTAACAAAGGAAGAGCAAGTTTCTCGTATTAACGCTGTGCAGAATGCTGCTTTACTTAAAGAGAAGAATATAAGAGAGGAAAAAGAAAGAGTAGAAAAAAAAGAAGCAGAGGGTAATAAAGAGACTGAAGAAAGCGATGCTTCATTTAAAGATACAAAAGGAAGATTAAGTGGGGTTATTCTAGCTAAATTAAAGCAAGATGATAATTTTGATGCCGAAAGTGAGGAGAAAAAATCTGCTAAAGCTAATAAAGATAAAGAAAAGGATTTTTATTTAAAGCATTCAAAACTGGTCATTGCACAAGCAATAGATGACAAAACTGAACAAGCACCTATATTTAAACAAAGATTTGGTATAAGAAATAAAAAATCGAAATTTGTTAAGGGTACAAATATATCAAGAGAGGTTGTTATACCAGATGAAATTACGATTCGTGAACTATCTATTCGTATGGCAGAAGATAGCAAAAGCGTACTAAAAATGTTAGAAGAGGAAGTTGGTGAAAGTTACAGGATAGATGATTTGATAGATCCAGATATAGCAGATGAAATAGCGAAAAAATTTAACCATACGGTCAAGCGAGTTAGTGATTCTGATAAAGAAAAAGATCTATTTTCCTTGAGTAATAAAGAAAATCTGCCTAAAAAAACTAAGCCGCCGATTGTTACTTTTATGGGCCATGTTGATCATGGTAAAACTTCGTTGCTTGACGCATTTCGTGAGTCTAATGTTGCAGAAAAAGAATCCGGCGGTATAACTCAGCATATAGGTGCCTATCAAATTATTACTAAAGATAAGCAAAAAATTACTTTTATTGATACACCAGGGCATGAAGCATTTACTGCAATGCGTGAATGTGGTGCAAATATAACTAATATAGTTGTGATAGTAGTTGCAGCAGATGATGGAATCATGAAGCAAACTGTTGAAGCAATTAACCATGCGAAAGCAGCAAACGTCTCTATTATAGTTGCTATTAATAAAATTGATAGGTCACAACCAGGTGATGTTGAAAAAATAATGAATAGCTTACCTCAATATGACCTTATTCCTGAAGAGCTCGGAGGCGATATTATAGTTGTGCCAGTTTCAGCAAAAAAGAAAATGAATCTGGATAAGCTAGAAGAAACAATTTTGTTAATTGCTGAGTTAATGGAGCTAGAGGCAATAGAGGATTGTCGAGCACTTGGGTGGGTGATAGAATCTAAGGTAGATAAAACCAAAGGAATATCAGCTACGTTGATAGTTGAAGAAGGAACGTTAAAAATTGGTGATATGTTGGTAATAGGTACAACATATGGTAAAGTGCGTAACATGGTTAATCACCTTGGCCAAAGAGAAAAGGCTGCCTTACCATCTGCTCCAGTTGAAATCACTGGCTTAAATGGTTTACCAAACGCGGGAGACAAGTTCGTCGTTGTGAATTCTGAGAAGCAGGCACGTGAAATTATTGAGCATAGATTAGAATTAGCTAAAAAACAAAACGAAGATTTATGCATTAATGCTTTAGACATATTTAGTCGTAACAGTGAAGAAATAGAAGAGCTGTCTGTAGTGTTAAAATGTGATGTAACTGGATCCATTGAAGCAATATCAAGTTCAATCGATAAGCTTGGTAAAGATCAAGTGAAATTAAATATTCTACATAAGGCAGTGGGAGGAGTAACAGATTCAGATGTATTGCTTGCAGGAGCATCAAATGCACTAATTTTGGCCTTTAACGTTAAAATAGATTCAAAAACAAGGGATTTTGCAAAACGAAAAGGTGTGGAAATACTTACTTATAGCATAATATACGAACTTATTGATGATATGAGGATGTACTTAACTAAAATGTTAAAACCTATTACACGCGAAAATCATATTGGTTCTGCTTCTGTAAGACAGGTATTTAATGTGTCTAAATCTGGCAATGTTATTGGGTGTTATGTGACTGATGGAGTTATCAAAAAGGATTCTTTGATTAAAGTGGTGCGCAACGGCAAACTCATACATGAAGGAAAGCTTAAAGCACTGCGTAGGTTCAAAGATGATGTTAAAGAAGTGGGCGTAAATTTTGAGTGTGGAATATCATTAGAGGGTAACGTTGATATTAAAGTAGGCGATACCCTTGAATCCTACCAATTAGTTCAAGAAGAAAGGGTGTTATAGTATTTTGGTATGAGAAAAGAGATCAGAAGTTTAAAAATAGCATCTGTATTACACCGTGCAATATCCGTAGTCTTAACTGAAGGTAAAGTGTTTAACAAGAAGATATTGATATCTGAAGTAAAGTTAAGCAGAGATTTAAAAAAAGCAGACGTTTATGTAGTTTTGTCTTCATTGAACACTCCAACGCTTGATACTGGTGCTCAACTAGCATCACGCATTGGAGATCAATCTGAAGATTATGACGTTAACTCCGTTGTAAATGAAATGAATAAATCTGCATGGTTAATACGTAAATCTATACTATGTCATGTTGATTTGCGTTTTATACCTGAATTAATTTTTAAATCTGATTTAGGATTTAACAATTTTGTTAATGTAAATAATATATTGGATAAATATACCTCTTAATGCAGTTTAATAGTTACTTTTCTTTAATGAGACTGCACAGCTTAACAGGTTTATGGCTTGTGCTATTCCCCAGTCTAAGTGGCATTCTTTTAGCTTCCCCTTCTTTTCTATGGGAAACTTTTTTTTACCTTATCTTGTTCACGGTAGGTGCATTATTAATGAGGCCAGCAGGGTGTATAATTAATGATATTTTTGATAAAGAAATAGATGCGCATGTTGAGCGAACAAAACAGAGACCTCTTGCAAGTGGCGCATTAAACCTTAAGCAGGCTTTGGTTTTACTTTTTTTATTATTATTCCTTGCTTTAATCATCTTATTACTGACTAACAAAATCACGCTTATCCTTGGAATAATTTCAATGTTCATGGTAATTATTTACCCTTTACTAAAACGTTATATTTGGTGGCCACAGTTATTTCTGGGGTTTACTTTCAATATGGGAGCGCTAATGGGCTCAGCAGCAATAAAAAATCAGATTACCATAGAGTCTATACTCTTTTATGCAGGATGCATTGTTTGGACTCTTAGTTACGACACGGTATACGCACATCAAGACAAAAAAGATGATGAAAAACTTGGAATGAAATCGACTGCGTTGTATTTTGGTGATAAAACAAAACCTTGGCTGAAGAAATTTTATCTAATAACTCTTATGCTATGGTTATATGCTGGAATTTTGTCGTCACTAAACAACATCTTTTTCATTTCTCTGCTTGCTATCGGGCTTATATTTCGTCAACAATATAAGAATTTTGATCCGAACAATTCTAGCCAATGTATGTCTATATTCAAAAATAACTCATATGTTGGATTGCTGCTATTTTTTGGCATCCTACTTGACAGAATTATAAACTGATGTATGCAGCATACTTTACTTGAAATTCAATTATGACTGATATAAAAAAGTTTTTGCAGGAAAATTCTGTCAAATTTATTGATTTTAGATTTACAGATTTAGTTGGACACACTCACTCTGTAGCATATAACGTTAATAAAGTAAATATAGAGGCAGGTGCAAAAATAAGCTTCCAAGAGGGAGTTGAGTTAATTCCTGATATGCAAACAATATTTTGCGACCCGTTTTGCGCTCAGCCAACAGCAGTAATGTTATGCAGTTCTGAGAATTTTCATTTACACGATTCAAGATCTGTAACCAAGAGAGCATATGATTATTTACTTTCAACAAAGATTGTGCATGAAGCAGAATTTGGATTTGAAATTGGATTTTCGATATTAGATGAAGAGAAATTAAAGGCCAACGTAGATACACTATTTGATTTAAGATCGGAAACATTACTAATGATGATGGAAGCTGGTATAGAAAAACCTCTATATCATAAAAAAATCTCACCTTGTCAAGGTTTGGTAAGGGTGAGTAGTAGTAGCATCTTAAATGGCGCTGATAACATTCAGAAATCTAAGCATATAATATACAGTGTTGCCCACTCATATGGAAAAACGGCAACTTTTTCATCCAAGCAAAATGAAAGCAATAATTTATGTTTATATCATTCTTTGTCAAAAGATAATGACAGTTTATTTGAGAAATCTGAAGACTACTCTCACTATATAGGAGGTATTAAAAAGCATATAAGAGCAATCAATGCATATGCCAATTCTACTGCAGATAGCTATAAAGGATCTATTGAGCTACCTTGTTTTCTTCCGCAGTTCAAGCAAATAAAAATACCCTTCTCAGATCCATTTGCAAATCCATATCTTTATCTCGCTGCTATACTTATGGCTGGTTTAGATGGCATACAAAATAAAATTGACCCTAATAAAATAGCAATTCAGCCTGCTTGTTCCTTAAATGAGGCACTGGATTCATTAGATAGAGGTAGAGAATTTTTACTTAAAGAAAAAGTGTTTACTAATGAACTGATTGATAAATATATAAAAATAAAACGCAAGGAAATCAAGAAAATATAGAAAAGAACGCCTTAATACCAGAGGATTTGGGAGTGTTAAATAAACCATACGTGTCAAGTTAAGGAAAATTAGGAACAAAGTTAACAAAATAGGGTTACCTGAATGGACACACTAAAATCAGCCTATTGTTTCTAGGTAATTCCTAAATTGAACTTAACCCATAGTGCCTGCAACTATACAGGCACTACGGATGAGTAAGTTAGACTTCTTGCTTATTTTCTTTGCCGCTTATAGAAAATATATCACTTATTATACTCCTAACTGCATCACATTTGCTTACCCCATCTTTCTCTGCTTTTTCACTGACCATTTTACCTGCTATTGCCATTGCAGATGCAAGAGCTAGTATTCCCAGAATGAATGCAGCAGCCGCTCCAAATCCTGACAGAACTATAAAAGAAAACGCAACAAGCGCTACACCTGCAAGACCTAAGCCACAAGCAGCTTTTCCCTTATGCCGATCAAATAAGGTTATTTGTGAAGTATGCTGATCTATTGAAAGTCCAGCCTCCTTCATCTTCTCTCTAATTATTGTAACACATTCTGGTGCATAATGATTAGCAAATTGAAGCAGTGTAAACTCTTCACCATCCACTATTTGCTTAGCAGTGAGAATTTCTTTTAGTAGAATTGGATATGGAGAAACATGCTCTAATATAACTTTAATCTTCTCATCGCTATCATAAAAGCTCATAGCATAACCAAGCAGTGATAAAGTCTCTTGAATATCATCTTTATATGTCACTTTTTGTTCAGCGGTGAAAATTTCTTTTAGTATATCTTGGTTATCGATGATAAAAATGTTCTCCAGTATAGCTTTAATTCTCTTGCCGCCATCATTAAAGGTCAATGCATAACCAAGCAGTGTTAAAGTCCCTGTCATAGCATCTGAAGTCACTTCTTGTTTAACAGTTAGAACTCGCCCCAAATCTTCTTTGCTGAGACTTTGCAACAGAGAAGATAATTTAACAATATAATCACCCTTTATCGCACTTTTCAAATTATTATACAATTCTTGCTGATCTTCCGTTAAATTATCATTATCTTGTTGATCTTGTGAAGTCGTAGTCGGCAACTCCTCTTCGAAAGCTGATGGTTGTTCACTACCTGATGCCTGTTGGTCCGCATTTTCTTCATCAACTTGAGCAGGACCAGTTCCTGTTTCAACAAAAGGAGTATTTGAATTAGAGATTGTTGTTCATTTTGTGTAGAATGTGGAGTGTGCTGAGCTATTGGAAGTACAGCCTCCTTCATTTTCTTTTCTACTAGCTCTATAAATTTTTTTACATCTATCTTTCCATCAACCTGCCCAATTTTTTGGATTGTTAAACACTCCAAATCGATATTATGCTCTTTAGCATAAATAACGAGCAGAGATGCAAAATCATAATCCTTCATAACTGCATAATCCAACGGAAATATTTCTACCTTTTCCTGATTATTAATTTTCACTTCAAAAAATGGGGCAAAAAACTTTCCTAATAGATCTTTCATCTCATTATCATCCGGATGTTCTTGAGAAATTTTTTCCAACTTTCTATGTAAATGATTAAGTAAAGGAATGCTATGAATAAATGCTAGTAAAGGTAGATCATTATTAAATTTACAATTAAGTATTGCTTTTAAAGCATCTTTTGTTGCTTTGTCAATACAAGATGGATAGGTACCATTATTGTTATTTAGTGCATCATATAACTCTTTTTGCGTTTCTGTTAAATTATTATTACCCATACTTTCTTCATTTTAAAATTAATATGATTTAATTATTACATATTTTTATCAATAAATCAAGTAAACCTTTTTTTCATATAAACTAATATATTTACTATTGCAGCTGGTGTGATGCCTTGTATTTGCTTTGCAATTCCAATTGTTGCTGGCTTTATCGTTTGTAACTTTTCCCTTACTTCATTTGATAAGCATTTAACTTGAAAATAGTCAAAGTTGCACGGAATTTTAGTATTCACTTCCTCTTGCAAAAATTTCATATCTGCTTCTTGCCTCACTAAGTAAGGTTTATATTTTGCTTCAATTTCGATTATCTTGTATATTTCACCTGTATCTGTTTTTGTGTCATTCCAGCGCGTGACGCTGGAATCCAGACAGAAAGAAGAGTAGATCTCAGTTTCAAGCGCTGGGATGACAGGAGTAAGTTGTACTGGGGTGACAGAAAGTTGTGCAGAAGGTTCATTTTGTAACTCTGGCCATACTTCATATAATTCATTCCAGCTAATATTTGGATAACCGAGTAAATCTAGTGCTGTTCTTCTCACGCCATCATTAGATATCTTGATACCACAAGATATAAGTTGCTCGGTGGTAGCAGTTAGGCTCTCTAATTCTTTTTCAAGCTGTTTAATAGACTCAAGCTTGTTCTGTAAAGCAGAGTATCTTTCATATGATACGAGGGAAATATCATAGCCCTTTTGTGTTAACCTTCTATCTGCATTATCTGATCTTATTGTTAATCTATATTCTGCACGCGAAGTAAACAATCTGTAAGGCTCTGTCACTCCTTTAGTAACCAAATCATCTATCATCACCCCTATATAAGCGTCTGTACGATGAAGAATAAAGCTTTCTTTTGTACCAGATGAAGACAATGCTGCATTGATGCCTGCAATAATTCCCTGTCCTGCAGCTTCCTCATATCCTGTGGTACCGTTAATCTGACCCGCGAAATATAGACCTTGAATCTTCTTAGTTTCAAGAGTATGGAATAGCTCTCGTGGATCAATATAGTTGTACTCAACTGCGTATCCTGGCCTTAATATTTTTGCATTTTCAAGTCCTTTAATGCTTTTTATCATTTCATGTTGCACTTCAATTGGAAGTGAGTTTGAAATTCCATTTGGATATACAGTGTCATCATTCAGCCCTTCTGGCTCCAAAAATATCTGGTGACTGCTTTTTTCCGCAAATCTATTGACTTTAACCTCAATCGATGGACAGTATCTTGGCGCTATAACATCATCTAAATATGAAGAGGCAGATCTATGAATATTTTCTCTAATTATTTTGTGTGTGTTTTCGTTAGTATGAGTAATAAAGCAAGAAACTTGAGGTTGATTAATTTTTTCTGTTAAGTAAGAAAATGGTACGGGTGGATTATCGCCCTTTTGTTCTTCTAGTATAGACCAATTTATAGTATTACGATCAAGCCTTGGCGGAGTTCCAGTGCGCAACCTCCCGAGTGTAAAATCATATTTTTTTAATGTATTTGCTAGCTCTATTGCAGGCTTATCACCCATTCTACCCGCTGAGGTTGTTTGCTCGCCTATGTGAATTACTCCTTGCAGAAAAGTTCCTGTAGTCAGAACAACTTTACTTGTAAATATATGCTCTTCGGAACCTGTTACTACTGCTTTTATATAGGGCTCTCCATTTTCACTGTGCTCTATTAGGAAGTCATCAACAGACTCTTCTTTTACTGTGAGGTTGCTGTAATTTAGGATAATGTCCTGAACTGCTTGCTTATATAATTTGCGATCTGCCTGAGCGCGAGGCCCCCATACCGCTGCACCTTTGCTACTATTTAAAATTACTGAGTGTGTACTTGCTTGGTCAATTGCTTTACCCATTACGCCATCAAGAGCATCAACTTCTCTGACTACAACTCCTTTTGCAACTCCTCCAATTGCTGGGTTACATGACATTTCTCCAATAGTTGAAATTTTGTGAGTTATGAGCAAAGTGTTTGCACCAAGGCGTGCTGAAGCTGCCGCTGCTTCGCATCCTGCGTGGCCACCACCTACAACTACCACATCATATTTATTCATTGTAGAATTTACCATTTTACTTAAACAATTCCTATTCTGCTAATTTTCGCACTATTAGCAGTGCAAGTCAAATTTTAAGCAATAACCTAAAATCATTTTATATAAAAGTTAAAGTTGAATGCGGTATATTTACCTCAAAACCCCTCCAGTGCTTTCATACACTGAATTTACTATAGCACTAGATTCTTTTTGGATTTCCTCTTCAGTTAAAGTGTGAGTTGGAGAACAGAAAGTAACTGACAATGCTATGGACACTTTATCAGATTCTGTATTATTTCCTTGGTATACATCAAACACTGAAACTTCTGTAATAAGATCTGAATTTTTTTTCACTATATTGGTTATATCACCTACTTTTACGCCTTTGCTTACTATAAATGCAAAATCACGTTTGACGCTTTGGTATTTATAATCAACGAACTTTTTCTTTTCTACAGGCAGATTTTCAATATTTTCCAATATCACTTCAAAACCTACAACTTTTTGCTTGATATCAAAAAAGTCTAATATGCTAGGATGTAATTCTCCAAAATAACCTATTATTTTATTTTTAAAAGAGAAGGTGCCTGCTTTTCCTGGGTGGTAATATTCCTTGCCTGTTTTCTCTATTATTAATTTGTCGCAATTGATATCAAAAAATTCTAAAATCTTCATAAGGTCAGCCTTGACATCGAAGATATCTACTTTCCTATCAGTATTATAATGGTTTCGAGGTAAATTATTTCCAGATCTGATTCCACTTAAGACATATTTAGGCTGATTTAAAATTGCTTCACTATCGTAAATTGGTCCGATTTCAAAAATTGCAAGGTTCTGTATCCCGTGAGCAATATTATCAACAGCAACCTGAAGTAGATTTGGTATAACACTTGGTCTCATTATATTGAAATTGTTATTAAATGGATTCTCAATAATGAATAATTTATTCAAATAACCAAATTTTTTGACTACTGCTTCACTCATAAATGACCAAGTTAACACTTCATGAAATCCCCTAGTTGTCATTAAAATGCGCAAATCATCGTGCGTATTAGTTGCCACCTCAGCGTTACTAATTAATGGTTCTTCCTTTATTTTGTCATACCCATATATCCTAGTTACTTCTTCAACTAGATCAGCGGATATAGCCACATCCGGCCTCCAACCAGGAATATGTACATTCCAATTACTTTCGTTTTTTTTGTCAACATTAAATCCTAGTTTAGTTAAAATGTCAGATATCTCACCGGGTGATGCAGAAATATTGCCAAGCTTGTTTATATCTCGGTGATCAAAATTAATATGACCATTTTGCTCATTCAACTTGCCAGCAGAGACTATCTTCGAAACTTCTCCACCACATAAATCCACAATAATCTTGGTTGCAAGATTTAGTCCTTCAATAGTAAATCCAGGATCAACTGATCGTGCAAATCTATAACTAGAGTCTGTAGAAATACCCAATTTTCTTGAAGATTTGGCGGTGGAAACAGGATCAAACCAAGCAGATTCTAGAAAGATATTGACAGTCTCAAGAGTGCATTCACTAAACTTTCCACCTATAATTCCAGCAATTCCATGAATATTTTTATTATCAGAAATAATACTTATATCTTTATCTAGTAAGTACTCTTTAGCGTTTAAAGCAGTGAATTTTTCTCCGTCTTTTGCTTTTCTAACTATGAGCTTTTCTTCTATTTTATCTGCGTCGTATGCATGCATCGGACGGCCAAAGGAAATCATAATGTAATTAGTAATATCAACTATTGCGGAAATGGAGCGCATTCCGATAGATTCCAATTTATCTTTTAGCCATTTCGGGTTTTCTTTATTTTTTACATTGGAAATATACCTGCCACTAATAAAACTCTCTCCATCCGTCACTTCAACATTGATAGGTGGGTTAACAGAATCAGGAAGTTCTGGAATATTCAAAGTCTTTAGCGTTCCAATTCCAGTCGCAGAAAGATCACGGGCTATGCCATAAATGCCCAGGCAATCACCACGATTTGGAGTAATATTTACATCAATCACAGGATCACAATTGAAAAATTTGTCCCCCACCTTGTAATCGTCAGACAGTTCCATTATTCCCTCACTTTCCTCTTGGGTTAGTGCAAGCTCGAAAGCAGAGCAGAGCATTCCATCGCTCAGCACTCCACGTATTTTTGTTGGTTTAATTGTAAAATCACTTTCCGGTAATGTGCTGCCAAGAGAAGCGAGAACCGTTTTCATATTGTTTCTAACGTTACCTGCACTACAGACTATCTGTAGAATTGTATTTCCATCGCTTACTTTACATAACTTTAATTTATCAGCGTTGGGATGTGGCTCAACTTCTATCACTTCTGCCACAACAAACCCAGATAATTTAGAATTGTCAGTAATCTCTTCTACTTCCAGGCCTATATGAGTTAATTTGTCGGTAATTTCTTTCAAATTTGCATTAGTGTTAAAATATTCTAACAACCAAGATAATGTGAATTTCATGCGCTCTTTAAGGATCTTAAAGAAATCATTTTAATGTAAAATGTGGAAATTTAAAAGTTTAAAGAGTTGAAAGCATAGCGTTAGGTATCACTATTATCAGATAAATAGCTTCTTAACCTACATTTTAATTTACTTACCATATTATTCTGCGGTATAAGTAACAATTTTGGCAGTATTTTGTGACAACATCAATTTTAGGTGCTGGTGCGTGGGGCACGGCAATTGCGATTTCCTTGAGTGATAATGAAAAGGATGTAATATTGTGGACTCGCAATGAAGCTATTTTAAAATCAATCAACGAAGAAAGAGAAAGTGATAAATTACCTGGTTGCTTTATTCCTCTTAATGTATCAATAACGCAAGATATTAAAGATACGGTTGGTGTGACTGCAATCATTCTTGCTGTTCCCACTCAATTTTTACGGGAGATGTGTGAGCAATTATCTCACTGTAAGTTGCAAAAAGAGACGTCTATTATTATAGCGTGTAAAGGAATAGAAAAATCCACATTAATGCTACCTAGTGAAATAGTGAAAGAAATACTACCAAACAATCCTATTGCTATTTTTTCAGGTCCTAGTTTTGCTATAGAGGTTGCAAAAAAACTACCTTATTCAATGGTTCTTGCTTGCCAAAATGATGAATTGGGACAAAAGCTAACGTCAGAATTACAGCAGAAAAATCTTAAGTTATATTTTAGCAATGACATAATAGGAGTACAAATCTGCTCTGCTCTAAAAAATGTTTTTGCTATAGCATGTGGAATTGTTCTGGGCAAAGAGCTTGGATTTAATGCTCACGCTGCGTTAATCACGAAATGCATGAACGAAATTAAAATTTTATACTCAGCAAAAGTCGGCGATAATAACATAAATATAGACACACTTCTTGGACCAGCGTGTTTGGGTGATTTAATTATGACATGTACAGCTTTAAATTCAAGAAATCTATCTTTTGGATTCAAAATAGGAAAGAGCAAAAATGAGCCTGATATTAAACAGCTCCTGGGGGATAGTAAATCGGTGGTTGAAGGTTTTAGCACCACTCAATCTGCATTTGATTCAGCAGAGAAATTGGGGATAAAAATGCCTATATGTGAAGCGATTTATAATTTATTGTATGAAAATGCTTCTGTAGAAGAGACTATTTCTATTCTTATAAGTTAATTTTATGTTATAGTTATGTGTCGCAATAGTCAATATATGAAATTTTTATATAAATTAATATCAACCTGGTGGCTGTCTGGTACAGTGAGGAAAGCTCCTGGTACTGTAGGTAGCTTAGCTGCCTTGCCACTTGTTCCTATTGTACTTAGCAATGAAATCTTGGGTGCAGCAATAGTTTTTTTTTGTTCTTAATTGGGTTATGGTCAACTGACCATTATATAAAATGCTACAAAACTTCACATGATCCCAAAGAAGTTGTTATTGATGAAGTGGCTGGTCAATTGTTGACGATATTTCTCACTGTCATATTGCTAAATAATCAAGGAATCGATTATCCCTTATTATTGTTGTGCTTTTTTTCCTTTAGATTTTTTGATATAATAAAAACATGGCCTATAAGCTTGGCTGATAAAAAAGTCAAGAGTGCTCTGGGTGTTATGCTGGATGATGTTATAGCAGCAATTTTTGCTAGTGTTTTTGTATTGGCCTTTTATTGTTTATTATCATTATATGCAAAATAGCAAACCCAGTAACTCAAGTTTAGTTACTCAAAATCTAAAAGATTATATACTTTACACAGCAAATTTATCTAAGTGGGGAGTGCATGATGAATTTGACAACACAATATTTACAATAAATGGTACAAGAGAATCATTATTTAATTTTGTTTTTTGTGAATATCAATATACCGAGGTTTCGATATCAAATACTCTGCGTTACTTAAAAGAAAGAGGGGTAGCAGCAACTTGGGTAGCAGATTCTCATATGGAAACAAGTGATATTTTAGAAAAACATAAAATAAAGCATGTTAGCACACCAAAGAAAGCTCTCCTTAACATCAAAAA
Organism: Wolbachia endosymbiont of Ctenocephalides orientis; assembly: GCA_028571345.1. Lineage (GTDB taxonomy): Bacteria > Pseudomonadota > Alphaproteobacteria > Rickettsiales > Anaplasmataceae > Wolbachia. Next base: position 65,622 of record CP116769.1, on the reverse strand, counting down.
TTACTTTTTGCCTAATGATGTAATTTTGGATCTAAAGTTGGAGGCTGTAAATAATGAAAATCTACTTAAAAAATTAGATTCGTATACTTCTAAAATTTTTTATCACAATCCAGGAATTGTTAGTACATTTTTCCGCGGGTTAGCAAATAGTGATTATGGAAGCTCAAGGTTAAAATTTTTTCTTGCAACATTAAATAATGAAATTATTGGAACGTGTGGTCTTTATGTTCAAGATGGTGTTGCTGGGTTTTATAGCGATGGTGTTTTATCAGCGCACAGAAACTCTGGGATAGGCACACAAATGGTTTTGGAAAGGATAAAAATGGCTAAGAAATTAGACTGTCAATATATAGTAGCTCAATGCATGAAACCTTCAGTAAATCTTTATAAGAGGCTAGGTTTTCAAATGTTGGGTAATCTTTACCTATATACCTCTTCAGCATGATTTTTCTACTTAAATGATTTAAAAAGTTATCTTAAATTTTAAAAGTTCTATGTTTCTGTATGAAGTAGTTTTAATATTAGTCTTGATATTGTTTTTCTTATCTTATTCTAAGTTAAAAATTAACAATAAAATTAAGAGCTTACAACATCAGAACATTATCATTAATAATTTAATTGATACGATTGATGATGGTTTTTACATTTGGGATGCAAAAAAGCGTATAGAAAAATTTTCTCCTAATTTGCTAATTTTACTTAACACTGTCTTTTATTCATTTAGTGAATTTGTAAATTTTTTTGAACAATCAGAGGATTTAATTAAAAATTTTAATTACGCAAAGGAGATAAATAAATCTTTTGCTCTAGATTTAAAATCAAAAGAAGGTGAAGTGTATTGTACATGTTATGGAAGAAGTATCATAGATGATACTAATAACGTGGTTGGTGTGCTACTGTGGATTAGAAATGTCTCAGATTATAAGATAAAAACTAATGAACTTGAACTAGAAAATAACAAGCTTGTTCAAGAAGTAGAAAATTATAAAGATATCTTCAACTCTTTACCTCATCCAATACTAAAATATAGTGAACACAGGAAAGTAAAACTTTACAATTTGTTTTATGATAAATATATAAGTAATTCTCAGAAATTGGCTATCACCGATGGTGCATATAGCACTAAATCAACAAAACATGTTATTACTTGTAAAAACGAGCGTAAAATTTTTGATTTTATTAAAATTCCCATACAAAACTCTGATGAAATGGTAGTATACGGAAAAGATGTTAGTGAAGTAGAAAAATTGCATATCCAGTTAGATAATCATTCAATATCACAGAAAAATTTGTTCGAAGGATTAACAATTGGTATAGCAATATACGATAAAAATAGAATATTAACATTCTACAATAATTCTTTCGTAAAAATCTTTCAATTCGACCCAAAATTTTTAGCGTCTTACCCAGATTATGAAAAAGTTATGCTGCACCTTTACGAAAAAAAGCTTTTAAAAGGATCCGATTCAAAGAAAATTATAAGCCAAGCAAATGAACTATTCAAACAATTGTTTGGCTCATATAACGATATTATGCACCTTACAAGCGGAAAAGAACTCAGAGTGCTAGTAGTATCTTACGCTTCGCAAGGTCTACTCTTTTCATATGAGGAGTATAAAAAATAAACCTCTTTCGAAACCTATTTATGATCAGAAATTTTTAGGAGAGGTGCAAGCGAGCACCACAGAATACTCGAATGTATTTGAGGAGCATAGCTCAGCATCGACAACAAAATTGCCATTAGAAATTGAGTTTCGAAAGAGTCCAAATGACTTCAAACTTCTCCTCTCTCTATCACCTGTTGCTTAATTTTTGCTATCGCTTTTGCAGGATTTAACCCCTTAGGACAGGTTTTTGTACAATTCATTATAGTATGGCAGCGGTATAGCTTAAATGAATCATTTAGAGCATCTAGTCTTTCATTTGTTTTATTGTCACGACTATCAGCTATCCATCTGTAAGCTTGTAACAATATCGCAGGTCCTAAAAATTTATCGCTGTTCCACCAGTAACTTGGGCAGCCAGTTGAGCAGCAAGCACACAATATACAATCAGAAAGGCCATCCAATTTTTCTCTATCTTCGGGAAACTGAATATATTCTTTATTTGGCATGGCAGGTTTATCTGTGTCTAGCCAAGGTTTAATCGACTTATATTGTTCGTAAAATTGACTTAAATCAGGAACTAAGTCCTTTACCACATACATATGAGGTAATGGATATATTTTCACATCACCTTTTATATCGCATACAGATTTAGTACATGCAAGAGTGTTAGTTCCATCAATGTTCATAGCACAAGATCCACATATTCCTTCTCTGCAAGAACGTCTAAAAGTTAGCGTTGCATCCATTTCATCTTTGATTTTGATTAATACATCAAGCACCATAGGGCCACAATCATCCATATCGATAAAAAATGTGTCTACCCTTGGATTTTTTTTATCATCAGCAGACCAACGATAAATTTGGAATTTCTTTACACTTTTTGCTTTGGTAGAAGCAGGGTAAATTTTACCTTTTATATTAATCTTAGAATTCTGTGGTAGAGAAAACTGTACCATATTACTTACCTTGTATTATCTATTGTAAACTCTTGACGTTAAAAGTTATCATATTGTACTAATAATTACCAATATTTTATTAAATTTCTTTTGCTTCAGCCATATCTAACGTCTAAGCTAAATTTTATCATTAAATTAAGCAATTTAAGTTGTCATGCAAGTAGTAAGACATGCGCTTATTTTCGCTTGAATTGCAGCTATGCAAGAGCAGCCAACCTTTTAAATTATTTTTAATATTTATTAATATAATAATTGATTTTTATATAAAATATATTATTATACTCAATTATTAATTGAATTATTGAGGAGCTTTATGAATGAAATAGAACGATAAAAGGAATTAAATTATCAGCTTTGGGATTCTTGTGAAAAAGGAGACGTAGAATCAGCCAGGAAGCTCATAACCCCAACTTATGCCAATAAGGCCGATCCATAGATTTTGCTCCCTTCCCAAATAGAGTTAAAAGACAGAACTGACCTTACCCAGAAAAAGTGGAGAGGAAGTTAAGCCATTTTTGAGGTAAAATAAAACATGATTATGAGGGGTTTATTATGGTAAGTAACCGAAAAAAGTACACAGTGGAGTTTAAATTAGAGGCAATAAAGTTGGTAAAGGAAACGGGGCAGTCAGCAAACAAAATAGCTAAAGATTTAGGAATAGATAACAGTACGCTGAGTGAATGGATAAAAAAATATAACGAAAAAGGATCAATAGAAGAAGCATTTCCTGGCAAGGGTAAATTAGAACCATATGACAAAGAGAGGTTTGAATTAAAGAAGCAAGAGTTACTAGAGAAAGAGACATTTTAAAAAAAGCCCTGGGATATTTTGCAAGTCACAAAGAGTAAAATATTTATTTATCAAAAAGCATAGAAACTACTACAAAATACAGGAGTTATGAAGGGTTTTGAAAGTATCTGCTAGCGTCTACTACAAATGGACTAGTAAGAAGAAAAGCAGCAAAGAATCAACAAGGGAGCAGCTTCTATCAGATATTCAAAAAATATACCAAGCATCTAATTGTAGATATGGGGCACCTAAAATTCATGCTGAACTAAAAGCTTTAGGCAAAAATTGCAACATCAAAACAGTGCAGGATATCATGCAAAAAAATGGTATTCAAGCTAGACTGAGGCGAAAGCAAAAAACAGCAGACTGACAATAGGGTTATAACTCCTAATATATTGGACCAAAACTTTACTACTGATCGGCCAAATAAAGTATGGGAACTATACATAAAAACTAAGGATGGCTGGCTATATTTGGCAGCAATAATTGACCTATATTCACGTATGGTAGTTGGCTGATCAATGAGTAGTACAAGCGATTAGTTATAGATGCTTTATTTATGGATGTTGATAGGCGCAAACCCGCTAAAAATCTGCTATTTCATAGTGATCAAGGTTCGCAATATACCTCTAAAAATTATCAATTTTTACTGAGTGCAAAAAACATCATTTCCAGCATGAGTCACAAGGGTTGTTGCTGCGATAATGCCGTTTCGGAAAGCTTTTTCATCTCACTCAAACGGGAGCTTCTTATTGACACCTCGCAACACTCTGCTCAACAAACTAGAACTGCTATATTTGAGTACATAGAAATTTTTTATAACAAACAGCGTAGACATTCTACAACTAATTATTGTATTCCTGAAAAATTTGATGCATCATTTTCATGACAAAAATGGCTTAACTTCCTCTCCACTTTTTCTGGGTAAGGTCATATGTCCGATATTCACGAAGATATTCCAATGCCATAAGTAACCTATCTTCTATACAGAGCTTGCTTTTACGCCCACTTTTTGCTTTTTTCCTTCTATCTTCTTCATCTAAAATTTCTACCATCCTGTTGAAAGTTGCCTTATTTACTCCTGTCAGACGACGAAACTTCTCTTCATCTAACTTCTTAGTTTCTTCATATCTCATACTTTTAAATGTATGATTTTATTCTAATTTTTTGCTTTTTTCAATTTTGAAAGAAGTCTAATATAGATTTTGTAAGATTTTGAGATTTATCACGCTTAAAGAAAATCACAAGATACTCAAAATTCTTATGATTTTAAGATAATATACCGCAGCAGCTGCTGCGGTATATTAGAGCATTATATGTAGTTATGTTAGCATGTGAAACCAGTATGCCTGCCCTCGCTGTCATAAAAATCCGCACACCCATTAGGTTTAAATACTTCATATTTTCCACTTTCAAGTTTGCGTATGGTTCTTCCTGCGTCATCGTGTTTTACCGAAACAACTCTATCCTCACTGCTATCTTGAAATGTGTGTATGTTTCCTTCTGTTTCATGGTTTCTTTCTTCTGGTGTCTCATTACTTTTTGGTATTTTGATTACTGAATCCCGAATTTTACTATATATGCTGTATGATGTTTCATCACTTTCTTTTATCTTTTCACCTAATTCATCTATCATGTGTGTATTATCATCTAATCTACCCATGTGTAATTCATCCATGCTACTTGCTAGTTCATTTCCAAGTATATCTACCATATAATAATCCTCTTTGATAATTGTTAAAATCATACACTAAATGAAATTTGTGTAATTTTAATGAATACTAAATTAAAGATATTTATTATTTTACTAAATTATTATGTGTAATATTTAATTATTATAGAAAATAGTAAAGTCACCTGTCAAATTTTTTATCTTCTGGCCTTATTTGTAATATGGCTATTAGGCTGACTAATAAGCAAAAGATTATATAAAATCCAGCTGCAAAATTTATTTGTGGAAATGCAACGGTTAGCCAAATGCATATCATAGAAGTGAATCCTCCATGTAATGCAAAGGAAATATTACGTGACAGGCTGACACCGCTAAATCTAACGCTGGTAGGAAATAACTCAGATGTAACTATGCCTATGGGGTTTATACCTCTCTCTATTATAGAAAAAGCCATTATACTTAGCATAATTATGAGGTAATTTTTATAATAGTATGTAATGGATAATATAGGACAGCATAGTATTATTGTTATTATTATAAATATGATAGCAGTTCTCTCTTTTCCTATTTTATCTGCTAATATTCCAAGTATTATTGAGAATATTGGCATTAATATGCTAGTTATAATAGACAGAACTTCACTAGTATAAGTTGTCACATAAACTTCCATTGATACTATTTCTTTTGCAAGTGTTCGCAAAAATATGGTGAATCCAACAATGATATTTACAGGTACAGATATTAAAATAGCAAGAACAAGAGACCTTCTGTAGTGTTTAATTAGTTCTACTATTGGCAAATTGTTTTTTTTCTGCTTAAGGTTTGCTTTATATGCAGGGGTTTCCCCCAGTGTATATATGTTATATGCGCTAATCAGCCCCAGAGCAGCTGAAAAAACAAATGGTAGTCTCCAGCCCCAAGAATTAAAATCGGTAGTCTTTTTGCAAATTATGACCATTATCGCTGCAAGCAAAATGCCAATAGATCGTCCAAAACCTATTATTCCAAAAAACATTCCTAATTTTTTCTTTTTATTAGATAAATGTTCTATGAGATAAACAGAGCTTCCTCCCTGCTCTGCCCCAAGTGCAATTCCTTGTGTTACATGAATCAGTAAAAGTAATATAGTGGAAGCAATACCTATTTGATTATAGCTTGGAATAAATGCGACTAAGCTGGATGGAATAGATACTAGCAAGATAGCAATCGGCAACGCTATTCTTCTTCCATACCTGTCTCCAACATGACCAAATATAAAAGCACCAAGTGGCCTTGCCATAGCGCCGAGTCCCGCTATGCCGAATAATTGCAATATATTACAATAGATATCTTTTGCAAAAAAAAACTCTCTACTGATTATATTAACCAAATCAATGAAGAGCATATGGTCATACCATATTGCGATTCTGCAGAATATGTTTGAGATCAACACCCTAGTTTGGTGATTCAGCATGACTATCTTAATTTATAAATAAATATTGTACAGAGTAATACGAAAATTGAAAGAGTTAGAGTGATAGTTTCAATAAAATATGAATTTATCGCGCGTAAGTTCTTGAAGATTGACAATTATTAAGATATTGAGTAAAATTGTAATATATATTAATAATAATATTAAAATAGGAGAGAATATGAAAACAAATAATGGTGGTCAAAAAAAACAATACACTTTTGGCTTAGATCAATGGAATAATTTTTTTTATGCAAGAAAGGAAGAAAATACCAAAGATAGGATACTAAGGAAATAGAGGAAACCCGTTCGAGAGAGCTTGAGAAGAAGTTTCAAGATGTTCCAGCCAAGCATGTAATTCCGCAAATCTTAAACAAGCATCTAGAAAACAATGTTATTATTTATCGAGATGATCAATTTAAAGAAATACCAGGAGTTAAAAATGCTTCAGCAAAAACCGTGACCTATCAAGGTAACGAAGGTGAACACCCAATATTTGTAAAAAAAGACCAAACTTTAGAAGAAACGGTTACAGAAGTTATTGCTGGCAGTTTGTATAACGCGCTGCTTTACGATAGATCACCTGTATTCAGATTAGTAGAAGCACCTAAAACTAAAAGAGGAATAGCGCTAAAATCAAAACTTTTGGATAATTTTATTACGTTAGGTGAATACATACACAAAAGAAAGCAAGAAAAGCTTTTGGATCTAATATATGAAAAATTTAGTGATGAAGATGGAAGAAAAGAGATAACAGGATATATGGCTGATAAGATTAGATACGTACCATTCTTTAAAAATTCTATCAAATTATGGAAGGAAAGTATAGAAGGATCAGAAGAATTTTTTAATAAGATTCTAGAGCAGTTGAATGATAAGGATGACTCTACTGAGCTAAAAGAATTTTCTGAATTTAAGAATATATTAGTCCAGATCTTTAAGAAATTTAAAGATAAAAAAGAGACTATAAAGAAATTATTTATTCATGAATTAAGTAACGGTATTAAAGGGATCGAAATAAAAATATTCAAGTTATCTAGATATCATAATCAATGGAGTGATGAAAGTTATCGGTGTCCTGGTTATGTAAATGGAGTGAAGGAAGAAATTGAAGAGATAGCTTCATGCTATCAGTCATTGAATGAAATAGTTACTAGACTTGATAAAGAAGAATTTAATAAGGAATTTTTGGCTGAAATAATAGAAGAAATAAAAAAAACAGAAAGAATGCAAAAGCAGCTAATTAGCTATTCAAACCAAGATCTTGAAGGAGTGACTGGTATTGAAAAAATTATAACCTCTATGATGCTGTTAGGTTACTACGATTTTCACTCTGGCAATATAGGCATTATGGATGTTAAGGGTAAAGATGAAGATGGAAATGAAATTACAAAAAAAGTATACGCAAAAGTAGATATGAGTGCCTCATTTGGTAATTTAAAATACACAAATTATCTTGATTACATAGAAGAGTTTGAATATATGCTTAATCCACAGCAATGTATTGCAAAATATTCTGTTGATTACCTCAAGCTAAAAAAAGAAATAAATGAAGCTTGTGATCTATTCACTGAAAATCCTGATATTAAAAATCCTGATTATGTAGAATCTTTAATACATAGAGCTTTGTTTTATACAAAACCATTACTCAAGAAAAAAGAAGAGTTAGGTCTGGTGAAGGAGTTAGCAAAGGAAGTAATCAAACAAGCAGGGTTACTGAAGAAATTTGCAAACAGTGAAGAATTTATGCATTTGGAAGAGTATATTGCCTCTGGGTACAAGCGTGATTACTTTGCTTGGGCAGTAGATACAAATAAAAAAATTCACGGTAAAGATCCTATAATCTATGTAATGGAAAATAAATTATTTGACTCATTAACTTGGGCATTAAAAGATAAAAAGCAAATTGAAGATAACGAACCTTTCAATTAGCTAAAAGCAAATAAAAATAATTCATTTGTACAAGAGTGGCTGCAAAAATTTTCTATTGCTGATCTAAGTAAATTTCACAATTGCGATGATTTAATTAAGCATTGTGATAATATAATTGAACAAATAGAATCCAAACCTGCTGAGCATCCAGTAGCAAATAAAGACAAAAGTTTAATTAAAAGGCTCACGGAAGCAGTAGAAACTAATTTGAATACAGTCCACCAAAAAATAAACAGCACAGAGTAGCGACAGACGTAGAATCTGCATCAAAAGTTGAGCAACCTAAACAAGTCCCTGCAGTAAAAGTTTCGAGTCCTACTCTTGTACACGCAGGTAATCAGGGTTCAACACCTGAAGTAACTCTTCCTATGGTAGCAACAAAAGAAGTAGAAAAGCCTGAATCAGAAGCTGAGCAACCTCAACCAGACCCTACGGTAAAAGCTCCAAGCCCTACTCTTGATGATAAGCAGCCACAGCATGAAGATAAATCAGCCCCTCCTTTTACAAATGGTAAAAAACCACAGTCAATTCCACCACACACTGACCCTCAAAAACCTGAAAGTAACAGCAAATATTATAAAATCGGTGGTGCAGGTGTTGGTTTAGTTATAGGTTTGGCTATTGCATATTTTGTAGGAGCTGCTACTGTGACTCCGCTTCTTGCTGCTGTAGCAGTATTTATTGGAGCTGCTCTTTGTGGTGCAGTGCTTGGTAGCGCTGTGGGGGCATGTTTATCCTGTTTATTGAATCCTGAAGTTAGTAACCTCTCTGAATTAAGCAGATGATACAGAGATTGACCTTACCCAGAAAAAGTGGAGAGGAAGTTAAACCATTTTTGAGGTAAAATAAAACATGATTATGAGGGGTTTATTATGGTAAGTAACCGAAAAAAGTACACAGTGGAGTTTAAATTAGAGGCAATAAAGTTGGTAAAGGAAACGGGGCAGTCAGCAAACAAAATAGCTAAAGATTTAGGAATAGATAACAGTACGCTGAGTGAATGGATAAAAAAATATAACGAAAAAGGATCAATAGAAGAAGCATTTCCTGGCAAGGGTAAATTAGAACCATATGACAAAGAGAGGTTTGAATTAAAGAAGCAAGAGTTACTAGAGAAAGAGACATTTTAAAAAAAGCCCTGGGATATTTTGCAAGTCACAAAGAGTAAAATATTTATTTATCAAAAAGCATAGAAACTACTACAAAATACAGGAGTTATGAAGGGTTTTGAAAGTATCTGCTAGCGTCTACTACAAATGGACTAGTAAGAAGAAAAGCAGCAAAGAATCAACAAGGGAGCAGCTTCTATCAGATATTCAAAAAATATACCAAGCATCTAATTGTAGATATGGGGCACCTAAAATTCATGCTGAACTAAAAGCTTTAGGCAAAAATTGCAACATCAAAACAGTGCAGGATATCATGCAAAAAAATGGTATTCAAGCTAGACTGAGGCGAAAGCAAAAAACAGCAGACTGACAATAGGGTTATAACTCCTAATATATTGGACCAAAACTTTACTACTGATCGGCCAAATAAAGTATGGGAACTATACATAAAAACTAAGGATGGCTGGCTATATTTGGCAGCAATAATTGACCTATATTCACGTATGGTAGTTGGCTGATCAATGAGTAGTACAAGCGATTAGTTATAGATGCTTTATTTATGGATGTTGATAGGCGCAAACCCGCTAAAAATCTGCTATTTCATAGTGATCAAGGTTCGCAATATACCTCTAAAAATTATCAATTTTTACTGAGTGCAAAAAACATCATTTCCAGCATGAGTCACAAGGGTTGTTGCTGCGATAATGCCGTTTCGGAAAGCTTTTTCATCTCACTCAAACGGGAGCTTCTTATTGACACCTCGCAACACTCTGCTCAACAAACTAGAACTGCTATATTTGAGTACATAGAAATTTTTTATAACAAACAGCGTAGACATTCTACAACTAATTATTGTATTCCTGAAAAATTTGATGCATCATTTTCATGACAAAAATGGCTTAACTTCCTCTCCACTTTTTCTGGGTAAGGTCAGTATCTGTGGTAACCCTTTAGGCAGATTGCTACTTTTTCTTTTTCCACACTTGCAACAGCGACCATGTTCCAACTGATACTCAATTACATACGGTTTTATTTCTGGCAAATCGACTTTTTGATGAATGTATGGATCCTCCGATATTGCAATTTCTCCTCCGCATTCGCAAGCATCTGATAACTCTATTTTCACCATTTCATCTGCTTCCATTTTAGGGCGATACTTCCCCTCATGCCCAACTTGTGCCCCTATTTTTCTGTCACTTTTTTTTCTTTAGCTTATATAACTCCTTTGAGCTCGGTATCGATGAATTTTGTAAATTTAAGCCGAGTCTTTCTTTCAATTCAGCGTTCTCAATCTTCATGTTTTCTGCTTCTAGCTCTTCTATTCTTGCTTCTAATTTTTTGCAGAGCTCTAAAAGACTGGACAACAAATTAGACATATTTACCACACATACTACCCGTGATATTATATTTTTAGCATTCTTTGTCTACTTTTTATTTCGCTGCTCCGCTGAATTGATACCTTCGCACTAAAATAATGGAGTATGTCTCTCCATTACTCAATAGCAATTATATTATGTCTACTGTATCTAATTTAAAACATCAAAATTTAGAGATGACCTCCTTGCTAAAAGTGGTCATCTCGTCTATTTTTTTCCATCACTATCTTTAATACACTAGGTAGCATCGGAAAATTTCAATGAAAATGAAATTTAACCAATTTATCGATAGTCTTGATGATAATTTTTGGTGTACCCGGAGAAAGCCTTAGACTTAGTTCATTTAATTGTTCTATAGCAGACTCACTATTTTTCTTTTTATTGATAAAGTCATGCAGAATGTTTTCTATATCCTTAGTAACGCTCTCATGCTTTCTTAAAGGATGATTATGTGGATATCTATTGATGGTCTGAATACTTGAATACTCAATAAAAGCCTGATCTTTAAAGGCAAGCTGTTTTAGCCCTTCTCTAAGTTTTGCCTGCTCAATTTCTTTTAATAAAGAAGATTTTACCAATGAATTTGCAATTGAATTAATCACTTGATGTACATCAGAATTCACAATAATGACAATTGTATTATCTCTAATGACGCAGTCGTATATATTTTTTTCACTTTTTATTGATTCTATAAATGTTCTGCTGTTTTGTGAGCTTAGCTCTAAATGTGCTTCATTCACTGGTGTTATTATGAAAGTGTTTTTATTTACCCTGATGTTAAATTGCGGTGAACCTTCAAAAGATGCGAATGCTATATCTTTAGATTCAAGTGTATTATTAGCAGCAGCTAAAGCATTTACTATGACACTGCTTGGCACTTTCATTTCATGTTTCTTCAGGTGATTCAACACAGTTTCAACATCTTGATAGGTAAAGCTTGTTTCTTTGAGCAGTTTTATGGCATTATTAATGTCATATTCTATTTTCACTTCTTCTGTAAAAAGCGTTCTAGCTGCTGTATATTTATCAAGCACTGTAAACATCTTAATAAAATTCTCTAAGCCTTGTTTATCGGCCATTTCTATATTAATTATGTTTTTACTCACAATTGAGATATTTTTTATCATTTTTTCCTCATCTATAAAAATTTATTAATTGAATTGTATTTTTAATTCATTAAAAAATACTTAAGACGAGCATACTAGTTATCTCTATTCCCGTACTGCGAGAAATTATATCAGATCATCATTGTGAGTAGTGCATTCTTCGTGTTCTATATTATTGTCTGTGTGAATCATTACATCCACCTGACCATCGTTGTGATTTAGCATATCATCCAATTTCCCTTCTTTGTTCAGCCTTTGCAATTCATCATTTCCTTTAATGTGAATTTGCTTTCCGTCTTTATCAGTGATAAAAATTTGTGGTACTGTGATCTTATCATGTGGACCTACTTTTATTCCGTATTCTAACATACCTTGACGAAGAAAATTCGGATTGTCGGTTACATCAATTTCTTCATATTTCACACCCTTTTCATCCAGCAATGCTTTTGCTTTTTTACAGAATGGACAATAACCTTTTACATATATTACAACTTTTTCTTTAGCGTTTTTCACGATTTGTCTCCGTAGTTTATTAAAATACCGTTATTATATATAATAAATATGTATAAAACATCAAATTATATGAAAATTATCTATGACCATGATGAAAAAATAAAAAGCGATACTGCATTAACTTTCGGAAATTTTGATGGTGTTCATTTGGGACATGAATTTGCAATTTCTAAGGTAAAAGAGATAGCAGCAGAAAAAGGAATAGCTTCTGCGGTTTTAACTTTTGAACCTCATCCATCAGCTGTACTGCACAATAAAAATCATTTTAGGTTAATAGACCAGGAACGAAAAAAGGAAATTATTGGTAATTATGATATTGATTACTTATATATTATTGATTTTAATAAGGGTTTCTCTGAAGTGAACTGTGGTAACTTTATCAGTAAGGTTCTTGTAGAGCAATGTAGCGCTAAACATATAGTTGTTGGCACAAATTGCACTTTTGGTCACAAGCGCTTAGGAAACATATCAACTTTAGAAGAATGTTCTAAACTATATGGATATTCTCTAACCAGGTTGGAGCCGTTAACAATTGATGATCGGATTTGCTCTTCTTCTCTGATTAGAGAGCATATACAAAGAGACGAAATAGAATTTGCTAATAAATTGTTAGGTAGAACATATCAGATTTCCGGTATTATAACAAAAGGTGCCTGCAGAGGCAGAGAAATAGGATTTCCAACTATAAATATTCCCATAGAAGATAGTATGATAAAACCCAAATTTGGTACATACTATGCTAAAGTAACATTTACAGATAGCCAAGGCTGGTTATATGGAGTAGTAAATATTGGAATGAGGCCAACATTCAAAGATCTAAAAAAACCTATATTGGAAATGCACGTATTTGATTTTGATGAAGAAATGTACAATTATAAAGCAAATATACAGCTTTTAAAATTTATAAGGTCAGAAAAAAAGTTTCATAGCATTAAAGAATTAACAAATCAAATAGAATCTGATATACTAAGTGTTTCTAAGCTAAGGACAAACTTATGAAAAAATTATGCTTTATTATAATACTAATAATAGTATTAACCGACCAAATGAGCAAACTATATGTTAATTCATTGATTGATATAGCAGAATCAATTGAGATTTCTCGCTTTATAGAATTGGTTGAAGTTTGGAATTCTGGCATCAGTTTTGGAATGATGAGCAGTTTGCCATACAGCGATTTCTTTTTTTCAATATTTTCAATAATAATAACCGGTGTGCTTGCCTATTTAATATATAAGTCAGACGATAAACTCACTTATTTAGGCTTTTCCTTCATGATTGGAGGTGCAATAGGAAACGTAGTAGATAGGATCTACTGGGGAGCCGTATATGATTTTATATATTTTCACATAGGTGATTGGTATTTGCCAGCTTTTAATTTAGCAGACGTATATATATTTTGTGGAATGTTTACAGTACTCTATAAATGGTATATATACAATAATTTTATTTCTAAGCAAGATAATGAGTAAAATGATTATTAATAAATATTTAGTATACTCATTCGATCATATTAGGTTCAAATAATGATTCATAAGTTTATAAGTCTTTTTTTGCTGGTTGCCCTTCCTTTTAACTATTCAGTTTTTTCAAAGACATTAGATGTAAAGCCGAATATACAACACACTAAATTGAGCAATGGAATGGATGTTTATGTTGTACCTAATCATCGTATTCCAGCAGTTTTTCATGCAGTGATATATAAAGTTGGTGGCATGGATGACCCAATTGGCAAAGCAGGATTAGCTCACTACTTTGAACATTTGATGTTTGAAACTACAGGAAAGTTTAAAAATATAGATGCTACTATGAGTAGCATAGGAGCTAAGTTTAACGCGTTCACCACAAAGGAATATACCTGTTACTATGAGTTAATTCTAAAAAAGGATTTACCACTTGCAATGGAAATTGAAGCAGACAGGATGAATAACTTTAATGTAACTCAGGACAAAATAGATAGGGAGAAGAATATTGTATTAGAAGAAAGAAAGATGAGATATGATAATCATCCTGAAAATTTGCTATGGGAAGAAATGAATAGCGCATTTTACCGCAATGGCTATGGCAGATCTGTCATTGGCTGGGAGAGCGATATCAACACTTACAATGAAAATGATATAAAGAGATTTCATGATAATTATTATCATCCAGGTAATGCAATCTTATTAATTGTTGGTGATGTGGAGTTTAATGAAGCGCTGAAGTTAGCAGAGGAAAAATATGGTGAAATTAAGGCTAAACCTGTAATTAGGTATTACCCCAATCAGGAGCCAGTGCATAACGCAGATTTATCAGTAATTTTGAAAAGCACCGAAGTAAAAGAGCCGGTTTTATACTTTCGCTATCGCGTTTCTCCATTTGAGCATATAGATGAAACTTTTCCTATTGATCTAGCGGTTGATATTTTAGGGCAGGGCAAATCTAGCTATCTATATAAAGATTTAGTTCTTAATAAAGATATAGCAGTTTCAGTGTTTGCTTACTATAATAGTTTAGCCCTTAGCGATGGGTACATTGACGTTGTAGTAAGCCCAAAAAGCAGTGTTGATTTAAATCAGGTTGAGAAAGAGTTAGACAATTCGATTGGTAACTTTATGCATAGAGGAATAACAAATGAGGAATTGCAAAGTACAAAGTCTAAATACAAAGCAGCACAGTTTGATAAGCTATCTAATTTAACTAATATAGCAATGTTTTATATACCACATTTAGCACTTGGTATTCCAATTGATGAAATAGACATTTCATATAGCAAAATTAATGACGTCAATCTAAAGGACGTAAATAATAAAATTCGTACTATTTTTTCTGCTAATAAACTAATTGGTCGTTTGTTACCAAAGGGAGGTGATGGTGAGAGTAAATAAAATTATATTTCTATTTTTTTTCTTCTTAAGCTTTAACTTATACGCAAGCGATGGTTTAAATATTAAAATAGAAGAGGTCACTAGCAAAAAAGGGTTCAAAGTTCTTTTTGTTGAAAATCATGATTTACCAAAAGTTTTGTTAAATATTTCCTTCAAGGATGCAGGATATGTATATGAAGATCCAGAGAAACAGGGCCTTAGTTGGTTTACTGCGCTTGTAATGCAAGAAGGGGCAGGAAAAAATGATGCTGAAGCTTTTGCAGAAAAGCTAAAAAGCAAAGGGATAAGTTTAGCTTTTTACGCCGGTATGGAAGCATTTACGGCTTCATTAAATACTTTATCTGAAAATTTAGAAGAAAGTATTAAGCTACTAAGCGATGCTATCATGCGTCCTAGAGTTGATTCAGAAGGGTTAAAGAGGGTTTTAGAATCTGCCAAAGTCAGTTTTGGTCATCTTGCAACGAATCCCGACTTTATTGCTGCTAAAGAGATGGATGAATTATTGTTTAAAAAACACCCATATTCAAAGAGTGCATATGGAACTCTTGATACCGTAATGAGCATCACTAAAGATGATATTTTGGCATACATAAAGCGTAATTTTGCTAAAGATAATATAGTTATTAGTATCGCTGGCGATACAATAAAAGAAGAATTTACTAATTTACTGGATAAATATCTATCTAAATTGCCACCAAAAAGATCGAAAATGAGAGAAATACCTGTAAAAAATGACTTTGGTCCTGCAGAAAGTAAGAACATTTTTATGGATATACCACAAAGTGTAATATATTTTGCTCAAAAAGGTATAGACTATAATGATGATGATTACTATAACGCCAGTGTTTTGATAAATGGACTTGGTGGAATGGGGCTTAATTCGATTTTAACTAAAGAGCTAAGGCAGAATCTTGGCATTACTTATGGTATTTCTGCAGGGCTAGCCAGTTATATGCATGGAAACCTAATAGCTGGAAGGATTGGTACCGATACCTCTACTGCTGGCAAAGCTATATCAGCAATAAAGGATACATTTGAAAAAGTAAAAGGTCAGGGAATTGATGAACAATTGTTCAAAGATACAAAACTTACCATGATAAATGGCTTTATTTTTTCTCTGTCTCAGAACGAAAATATAGTAGCCATGTTGGATGCAATGCAGACAAATAATCGTGATATTGATCGCCTCAATTTTTTTGTAGATAGAACCAGCAACGTAAAATTAGAAGAAGTAAATAGAGTAGCAAAGGCTTTATTAGATCCTGATAATTTGTTTTTTGTGGAAGTGGGAAGAAATGCTCAATCTAAATAACCCCAGTTGCGGATTAAGCAGCAAAGTAAGATGTTGAAATTCTGGGCTTTTTTGATCCCATAGAGTATGAAACTAATAGACCTCTTTCAAAATTCATTTAGGGAGTCCAAGATTGTGAATTCCAGCTATCAAATTGAATCTCAATCCAAAACGTTTTCGCCGATTGCGATATTTATCTGCAATAATTTTAAATCTTTTTAGCAAACCGATTACATTTTCAACAACAACTCTTTTGCTTGCAAGCTCTTGATTTTCTTGCTTTTGTTTCTTGGTCAATGGGTGCTTTTTCGTTTTTTTATGTGGCAATTCAACATTTGCGTGAATTTTTGTAGATCTCTGTAACCGTTAGTTGATAGGCGCAAACCCGCTAAAATCTGCTATTTCATAGTGATCAAGGTTCGCAATATACCTCTAAAAATTATCAATTTTTACTGAGTGCAAAAAACATCATTTCCAGCATGAGTCACAAGGGTTGTTGCTACGATAATGCCGTTTCGGAAAGCTTTTTCATCTCATTCAAACGGGAGCTTCTTATTGACACCTCGCAACACTCTGCTCAACAAACTAGAACTGCTATATTTGAGTACATAGAAATTTTTTATAACAAACAGCGTAGACATTTTACAATTAATTATTGTATTCCTGAAAAATTTGATGCATCACTTTCGTGACAAAAATGGCTTAACTTCCTCTCCACTTTTTCTGGGTAAGGTCAATCTTCAGTAAGCTGTGAAAAGAGAGAAAAGCCCATTTCTCCTGTTCCTAATGCAAAACTCTCATAATCACCATGATGGAGAGAATGAATAATAGAATATCCTCCATGCAAAAGTGAAATTCTGCCTGCCGCATTAGTTAGTATATTTGGCAAGTGTGTTGTTTTTGCTACTTCAAGATGCAGAGCATTTATTGATTGCTCTACAGGAGATTGCAGTAATTTATCCAACTCATAATTTTTTAACTTGCTTCCATAATCAGATGAAAGCAACTCTCGCACCTTCTCTACAGATTTAACTTCGGACCTACTACCTTCAAAAGGAAAAATCTTCAGTATTTGTAGAATCTCTTGTGTAGGATTGCTCCTTAATTGGTCAAGGTATTCTTTAGCTGTAATCGTTATTTTCCCCTCTTTTAAGTAACTCATAAGAGTTTTTTCGTTAAAACTCATATCAGAGTTAATAAGCACAGGAGTACTGCCTTCTAAACGTAATTTAGCTCCGATATCATATAGTGTGACCCTGTGCATTCGCTGACCATCCATGTTAATGGGACCAAATTTTTGATCTTGTAGAGCAAGCAAATGGCGTTCTGTTTGAATTGATTTGGTTAGAATCTCCTTCTGCTTAGCAGTTAATTCATTATTGGCTTCGGTTACATAAAAGCGCTCTATAAGAAAGCTTTTTGTTCTACTTCATATCCAGCAGACCTAATCCCTTCTTTAATTACTTTCATTAATTGATCTAAAGTTTTAATACCTTGAACATAGGCAAAATTGCTGTCAAAGTATGTATAATCATTGCCAACTCGATAAATGGCAATTATGTGGTTACTAGTGACAAGATGAATAGCAAAATCACTTTTAAGGCCAGTCACATGTTTTGATAAATCGCTAAGTGTTTTACAGCTTTTAATATGACTTAGTGTTGAAGGTAAACTGCTTATAGACGAAGCTAGCTGAATTTCAAAAGTGTCAAGTAAATTATTGAGAGAAATAATCTCCTTTTCTTCCCTTTTAGATATTTGTTTATCTTGAGCTAAGCGTTCATAGAGTTCATCTGAGATTTGTAGATTATTTAAGAATTGCCCAGCTAAGCTTGAATCAAGAAGTAAGGATTGAGAGAAAATACGAGTAATTACTGCATTTCTTTCAAATGTTTTTATATAAGGATCTTGTATTATTGCTTTTATCCTTGCGTTAGGTAAGTGTGATAAAAATCTACTGAAAGAAAGTAACGCTTTTTGTTGCAGTTTTAGGTTTTGTATTTTTTGTTTAGAATGATCTTTTCGATTTGCATATAGTGAACAACTATACGACCTTTTTACCCTATTACCAATTTTTGAGCACGCTAATATGTCAGTTCACAGCGAGCTATCAATCTTTTCGACTTCTGTTTTCAGCCACTTAAGTATCTCTTTATATTTATTCTGTCTATCTTCAAAAATGACGTTAAGTATAAAATGTTTTGATACCAACATATCTTTCTGTAATCCTAAACCACCTGCTTTTTTCCACAACCATTTCAATGAATTTTGATTTGATGATTCTAGAGCTTGATGGAATATGCTATAATCCTTATGATTCAGCACAGATTCTTGAAATTCAAGTCCTACTTTACCTGCACTTTCCCAGAGTATTTCAAGTGCATCAAGATTTCCTTCTTCTATAGCAGACCAAAAAGGATAATGATCAGTTGTACTTAACATTTCCTTCAGAATAACTACGCTGCGAATTTTAGATAAAAGCAACCTTACTACTCCCAATTTGTTATTTGCTACAGCTGCTTTAAAGGCATAATAACTTCTAGCCTTAGTCATTGCTTGTTGCATGTTTAAGTCGTTTGCCTTATTCAATAACAACTCCACCACCAGCACGTTGCCATGATCTGCAGCACTCCTAAAAGCTCGATAGTTTTGCTCTTTTATCATGCCTTGTTGTATGCCCAGAGTATGCGCTTGTTTTAGAAATAATTCCATTGCCTGCAATCTGCCATTTTCTGCATCCCTTATAAAAGCACCATATTGCTGCATGCTAAGCACAATTCTTTGTAGACTGAAATCTAAATTACTGAAATTCTCAAAAATAATATTCATTATTGCTTCTGGGTACTGTTTTCTGGTTATTAAGTTGAGAGCACGGTTATATAATGCCTTATTAATTATTTTATTACGTAAGTGATTTGCTTGCTTGAAGAGTAAGTCTAGTAAATTATGGCTATTATTATTCATTGCTATATCCACAATAGAATAATATTTTGCACTCAACATATTCTGCAGTCTCTGAGAATCGCTTTCTCTGCTTAAATAGGCTTGCAAATATCTATATCTTCATTATTTAAAGCAAATAGAAAAAGGTGGTCAGTGCTACTGCTGCTTCTTCGAGACCTTATTGGCTTTTTTATATTAGAATTTAACATTTCAAAACCTCTAACAGTATATTTATTATGTTAAATTATGTTGTTTAATTAGTAAAAAATGTTTTACCTTCTCTTCAGAACCTGTTTACCTGCTGTACAGCTAGAGGATACTTGGCGGTAAGCTTTGGCACTATTACAGATGAGGTGATACAAGAATACATATCTACTTAGTAAGGTGAACCAGTTCATGAAAATGACCAATTAAAATACGTCAGGGATAAAGGTAAGTTGCTTTATCACTGTGACAAAGGAGTATGTGTCGTTATTGTCCCTGTAACTTCCTAATCCCATGCAAAAATATGTTTCAAGATGCACAGCCCCAAAAGTGATAATTTAGATTATTAGCATTCACTTATTTTTAAACAACTTTGCAAAATCTTAATTATTAGATAGGATAATCAAGATTTTTATCTTACGCTTGTCATGATTAAAGCTGTACAAATTAGAAAAACTGGTGGGCCAGAAGTGTTGGAGTTTACAAGTAAGAGCATAGGAGATCCAAAAAGTGAAGAAGTTCTAGTACGCCACACAGCTATTGGTTTAAATCGTTATGACCTTGAGCATAGAAAGGGTGTACGTAAAATTAAAGATTTACCATCAGTGCTGGGTGTGGAAGCAGTGGGGATAGTAGAGAAGCTTGGAAAGAAAATCACTGACGGATTGAAGGTTGGTGATAGAGTGGGATATTGTACATCCCCACCTGGTGCATATTGCGAAAAACGTATTTTACATAGTAGATATCTGATAAAAATTCCAGATGAAATACCAGATGAAATTGCAGCCGCAGTGCTTTTTAAAGGCATGACAGCGCACTATTTAATCAATCAGTCTTATAAAATAAAACCAGGAGCTTTCGTGTTAGTTCATGGTGCTAATGGTGGATTAGGGCAAATAATATGCCAATGGGCAAGAGAGAAAAAGGGCACAGTGATAGGATCTGTAAGCTCTGATGAAAAAATAAAGATAGCTCTGCAAAATGGCTGCTCGCATGCAGTAAACTATAACGATAAAGACTGTGTTTCTAAAATCATGGAAATTACACAAAATAAAGGATTAGGTGCAGTTTATGATCCTATCGGTTATGCTACAAGCAAGGTCTCTTTTGAATCTTTAGGAAAATTTGGCATATATGTTTCATATGGGCAAATATCAGGTAGCGCTCATATTAATTTTTCATTGCTTGGTTCACGTTCATTATTTGCAACTGGCACTTCAATATATCATTATAAACGTGATAGATTTACATTAGTTCTTACCGCAATGGAGATATTTGAAATGTTAAGAAAGAAACTCTTAATCATACGTATTAATAAAAAATATAAATTTGATGAGATAATTCAAGCACATCATGATATGGAAAATAGAAAGGTAAGTGGATTAAATATCATAAAAATCTCTTAAATAAATTAGCAATTTAAGTTAACCATTTCTTAAATTATAAAAAACTAGAATTTCATATATCAGATTCTCTCTATGTGAGAATTATTAATTTTTTAATTATAGTAGAGGTTAAAATGAAATATTTAAATAAAATTTTAAATTTACGTCTACATTTGGATATACTGCAGTGACTCATTTAGTAAATAAAATAAAACTCTTAAGCTCTTTTTCTCACGAAATAAAAACTTTGTCTATCATGGGCACATTACTGTTATTTTTTGTTATGACCGATAAGAGATTATTTGATCGGAAAGGTAATCACCAAAATGGCGCAAGCTCAGCATCAGGTGGGGGTTCTTCTATAACTAAAGACGAACTTTCGCATGATTTAACTAACGAACTGCCAGATTATGATGCTTTAAACTCCCAATTTGTGTCAACTCCAATACCTAATCACATCCATACTTTACCTATAGCTGAACTAGATGCTAAACTAGATATGGAATTACTCCACTCTCCAGAGTTTGATTTTGATAATCAACAAAGCAAGATTGATATTTCAAAATCTCTAGAGTTTGATTGTGGTAGTCAACAAAGCAAGGTTGATATTTCAAGAGTAGCTACAGTTTTGTTTTGTTGCATAATTGCTGTACTTGTCATGCTATCAATTGCAGATACGCTTGAAAAAACCTTGCAACCTAAGCAAAGCACGCTTGAATTTACTAGCAATATGTTAAGTAAAAGCAAGTTTGAACCTACTAGCAATACGTTAAGTATCGGATTATTAGCCGCTGCGTTTTTTCCTGTTGCATTAATAATTTTTGATAGGCTTGCCGCAGAAAATTTACTAAGCATTTTAGAAAAAAGCCAAAGTAGTGGCTGGCAAGAAGATTCAACATATCCTTTAAGCCCAAAGTACAAGATCAATAAAGAACAGATCCATAGTGACAGAAAGATACAATCAGAAAGCAAGTCAGAAAGCAAAGTAAGCTGCCGCTGGCAAGAAAGTTCAATATACCCTTTGAGAAGTGGAAGTTATCAGCGTGTTTAAATACTGAAACGATTAGGAGTACATAGCTCTAGCAGTGGAAAATCTTTGTACTAATGGATTTATTCTAGATATAATTAAAGGTAGTACAAAAACGCTAGAATGCAGCACGTTATTAACGCTTACAATAGACTGGAAATTTCTATAATTAAGGGAGATGGAGTATACCTTTTTGATGAGAGTGGTAAAAAATACTTAGATTTTGCTGCAGGCATTGCAACAACTTCGTTAGGACATTGTCATCCATACATTACTGAAAAATTGAAAGAGCAAGCGAATTCACTATGGCATTGCTCCAATATTTTCACTATACCAGAGCAAGAAAGACTAGCAAAGCGCTTAGTGGATGCAACATTTGCGGACAAAGTTTTCTTTTGTTCTAGCGGACTTGAAGCAACCGAAGCTGCAATCAAATTCATCCGCCGTTACTTTTATTTACAAGGACAAGCAAAGCGTAATCGCACTATTACGATTGAAGGAGGATTTCACGGTCGGAGTATAGCTGCAATTTCCGCTGGGGAAAATGAAAAATTACGAGAAGGTTTTGCTCCACTGCTTTCTGGTTTTGATAAGGTACCGAGAAATGATATTAAAGCTTTGAAAGAAATAATTAGCAATGAAACAGCTGCAGTATTTTTGGAGCCAATACAAAGCGAAGGGGGAGTATATCCACTCAGTACAGAATATCTTCGACAAGTAAGAGAAATAACAGAAGCTCAAGGAATAATTTTATGTTTTGATGAAGTTCAATGTGGATATGGACGTACTGGCTCTTTGTTTCATTATCAAAACATTAATATTGAACCAGATATGCTGACCTGCGCAAAAGCCATGGGTAATGGATTTCCACTGGCTGCATGTTTGGTAAAAGATAATATAGCAAAAGCAATTACGCCAGGAACACATGGATCAACCTATGGTGGTAACCCACTTGCTATGACTGTTGGTAATGCCACATTAGACATAATGTTAAAAGAAGACTTTCTTGATAATGTGAAAAAAGTCGGTCAATATTTAAAAGAAAAATTATTTCATTTAATTAAGGAATTTCCAGAGGTGATTTCGGAAATTCGTGGAGAAGGAATGTTAATGGGAATAGAATTGAAAGCCACTTTAGCCAGTAAGATTATTAACAAATGTCTCCATCAAGGTTTAATATTAACTAAAGTTTTGAATGATAAAGTAATTAGAATTACCCCTCCGCTTATTATTGAAAATAAGCATGTAGATGATGCGTATCGTATACTTTGCGATTCATTTTCTAAATTTACAAATATATGAAATATTAAGGCACTATGTACTTTAAAACTCAGTTGCGTAAAATTTCAAACTTGCAAGCACTCACCACAACATATAACATTAAGTCTACTTTTTATTACAATAACGTACTTTAATGGACTGGTTATTGATTTCATTATTATCAGTAATTTTCGTTTTATTGATTTTATCTTTTTTATTTTCAGGGGCAGAAATTAGTTTGACATCAATTAGCCGCTCCAGGGTTAACAAATTAAAACTAGAGGGCAACAAACGTGCTAAAGTAATAGAGCATTTATTGAATAAAAAAGAGCTGACTATAGGAACAATATTGCTCAGCAATACAGTCATTAACATTACTTGTTCAGCTTTATTTACAGCAATCTTTATAAATCATTTTGGAAATGAGAGTTTATTCATATCCACAATTATAATGACATTTTGTATTTTGCTATTTTGCGAAGTGCTACCAAAAACTTATGCTATTCAAAATCCTGAAAAATTTGCATCTTTTTCCGCTTACTTTATATCGTTTTTTGTAAAGATTTTTTCCCCATTGACGCTTGGTGTACAATTTATTGTCAATTTAATTCTGAAATTATTTAGATTACATAAAAGTAAGGAAGTAATATCTGCAGCAGATGCAATGCGCAACATGATTACACTTCATCGCAGTGAAGGAACAATGGTACAACAGGATCTAAACATGCTAAACAGTATACTTGATCTTGCCGAGACAGAAATATCACAAATTATGATTCATAGGAAAAACCTCTTTTCCCTCGATATAGACCAGAACAAAGAGGAATTGATAAGTAAGATTTTGACTAGCAGTCATAGCAGAATTCCTCTTTGGCAGGAAGAACCAGAAAAAATTGTTGGTGTAATTCACATAAAAGATCTAATAAATGCTTTGCGTGAAAAGGATAATAAAACAGAAGAGGTTGATATCACCAAAGTTATGTCAAAACCTTGTTTTTTACCAGAAAGCACACCTCTTAGTGTGCAGCTTCACAATTTTCGTAAAAATAGAAAACATCTTGCTTTTGTGATTGATGAATATGGATCATTACAGGGAATTGTCACTCTTGAAGATATATTAGAAGAGATAGTAGGAGATATTTCAGACGAACATGATTTGATCAATGAGAGTTTTGTAAAGAAGGTATCTGATAATGTATATCACATAAAAGGAGAGTCAACCATAAGGGACGTGAATAGGCAGATGAATTGGGATCTTCCAAATGAAGAGGCTACAACCTTATCAGGCATGATAATGAATGAGATAGAGCGTATTCCTGAAGAAGGTGAAGAATTTTTCATGTATGGTTTTAGCTTTAAGATTCTCGAAAAGGATAAAAATATTATCACTGTTGTTGAAGTGCAAGTTAAAATTGATAATACTACTAGTAATGATTAATTAGTGGAGTTTTATGGAAAATACAACAAAAGTAGTAGCTGAAGAATTAAAAATTTATGTAGAAAGAATCGAAAAGCTTGAACAAGAAAAAAAGGATATACAGGATCATATTCGTGATGTGTATGCCAAAGCTGCGGGCGAAGGTTGGGATGTAAAGGTAATGAAGCAAGTTATAAAGCTAAGAAAGATGGATGACGATGATAGAGAAGAGCAAGAGGTATTGCTTGATACCTACAAGCGTGCATTAGGGATGAGCTGCGAGGAAGAAGAGCTAAGTGAACAATAGAATTATAATTGGAATAAGTGGAGCATCTGGATCCATCTACGGTGTGCGTATTTTAGAAGCCTTAAAATACACTGATTATGAAGCTCATTTGGTAATAAGCTATGCAGGAAAAGTAACTTTAGCTCATGAAATTTCACAAAAACTTGAAGACATTAAGTCACTTGCAGATTCTTATTATTCTGAGGAAAAGATAGGTGAAAAAATAGCAAGTGGTTCATTTAAAACTTTAGGAATGATAATTGCTCCGTGCTCTATGAAAACGATGTCTGAAATTGCATCTGGTGTCACTTCTAATCTATTAACAAGAGCTGCAGACGTAACTCTTAAAGAAAGAAGAAAATTGATCCTTATGGTGCGGGAATCTCCACTACACCTCGGACATTTACAAAGCATGTTAAAGTTAACAGAAATGGGTGCAGTAATAGCTCCACCAGTACCAGCATTTTATGCCAAACCAGAATCATTGAATGATATGGTAAATCACTCTATTGGCAAAGTGTTAGATTTATTTGACATTAAATTACCTAATTTTAAAGAGTGGCAGGGAATATGACAACTATTATTGATGGTAAAAGGATAGCAAACGAATTGTGTGAGAAATTATCACAAAAAATTGATAGCTTAAAAAAAGAACACAATATTTTCCCATGCCTTAAAGTAATTCTTATTGGTGATAATTCTGCAAGCGAAGTCTATGTTCGCAATAAGCAAAAAAAAGCAGAATCAATAGGAATAGTATCTGAAACTATTTTTTTACCAGGTAATATATCAGAAGATGAATTAATCAAAAAAATAAACGAATTAAATAATGACAAATCTGTGCATGGCATTTTAGTTCAGTTACCTCTGCCAAATCATATCAATGCAAGTAGAGTTATTAATTCTATAAATGTAGAAAAAGACGTAGATGGTTTTCATGATGAAAACGTTGGCAGGTTAGTTAAGGATGAAAAGAATTGCCTTGTGCCTTGCACTCCGAGGGGTGCTCTGCATCTTATCAAAACAGTTAAAGAAAACTTATCTGGCAAAAACGCGGTAGTGATTGGCAGATCAAACATAGTTGGTAAGCCGATGTTTCATTTATTGCTGCAAGAAAACTGCACTGTTACCATTTTGCACTCACAAAGTAACAATTTAGCTGAATACTGCTCTGAAGCAGATATAGTTGTTGCAGCAGTTGGAAAGCCAAATTTTGTTCAAGCAGACTGGATAAAGAAGGAAGCAATAGTAATCGATATTGGCATAAATAGTATAAATGCAGATGGAAAAAATAAGCTCGTAGGTGACGTTGATTTTGAAAATATAAGAGAGAAAGTCAAAGCCATTACTCCTGTGCCAGGAGGCGTTGGTCCAATGACCATTGCATTTCTTATGATCAATACCGTTACTGCTGCTTGTTTGCAGAAGAAATTGATATACACTAATTTTGTTAATTAACGTATGATAAAAGTATATGAAGATAGATCATGCTACATTACCAGATAGTAAAGATATTGCTTTCTTATCTAAAATGATTAGTGAAGAAGCTATTGATAAAGGTGCATCTTCTCAATTTGCTTTCTTTATGCGCGATGAAGAGCAAATTATTGCTGGTTGCAGTGGCTGTATTATGTATGGATCAATTTATACGGATCTGCTTTTGGTACATCCTGATTATAGGAAAAAAGGTCTTGGACGAATGCTTATGGAAAAGGTTCATATTTATGGTAAAGAGATGCACTGCACAATTGCAACTGTTGCAACTATGAGTTTTCAAGATGCAAGGGAATTTTACGAAAATTTAGGGTACGAGTGCGATTTTGAACGCCATGGTTATGTAGACGATGCAACGTGTGTGTTTTTGAAGAAGGTGCTATGACTACATTCGTATTCGTTACTGGTGCTTCAGGGGCTGGAAAAACAACTGTTTTAAAGGCTATGGAGGCAAGGTTTAACTATGACAATGTTTCCATTAATTATTTTGATAGCAATTGGAGTCCCAAGTATTGAAGAAATGATCAGAGATTACGGAAGTGGAGAGAAATGACAGGAAATCATGACAAGCAACTGGGTTAAAAAACTGTCCAAAATAACTGACAAAAAGTTGATTGTCCTTGAAGGGCAATTTAATCCCAATTTTATAATAAAACCCCTAAAAAAATTGAATGTAGAAAATTATCTAATCATTTGCCTTCATGCTGATAAAGATTTACGCGAGCATGGACTTATTAATTTACGCAACCAACCTGAACTTGCAAATGTTGATATGAATAATTGGGCTGAGTTTTTAAAGAGAAAAACAGTCGAAGTTGGTGGAATAGTATTGCAATCGCTTAATATTGAAGAAACCATTGAGAGGATTTCACAAATTGTATATACCAAAATAAAGCTGGAAGAGTGATATATTCTTGAAGTAGTATAGCATATTTCATAATAGTCCGAAGAGGTAATAAAAAGGCAGAATCAACAGCCAGGCGGAAGGATTTATAGCCTTTCTCGTAATAATCGAATTGGTGTAAGATGTAGAAAGGCACAGATGGCTGCAAGTACCAGCTTTAGCTATTTCAGACTATTGTTGAAAAGGCTATAATATAAGAGGTATAATTCAATTTTTGTATCCATTCAGGGGTATGGCAAAATAAAAGGTAGACAAGGAATGCTAAAGATATAATACCACAGGTGGTATGTGTGGTAAATATGTCTGATCTACTAGAGAGTCTCCTCAAGCTTTGTGAAAACTTAAAAACAGAAATAGAGCAGATAAAAGCAGAAATAAAGTGGTTGGAGATAGAAAACGAAAATTTGAGGGCTGAGAATAGGCACTAAGGACCGAAAATGCTGAATTGAAAGAAAAGCTCGGCTTAAATTCGAAAAATTCATCGATACCAAGCTCAAAAAAATTATACAGGATACAGAAGACAAAGAAAAAAAGTGACAGGAAAATAGGAGCACAAGTTGGGCATGAAGGAAATTATCATGCAAGAGCGGAAGCGGATGAAGTAGTAAAAGTAGAGTTGTTAGGCGCTTGCAAGTGTGTAGGGGAAATTGATCGTCATGGTAGCATATCAAAAATGGGACCAGTAGAGTGCAGAAGTATGCTATACGAAGCTGCGAATCCTTGCTGACAAGATGTATTTAAATTAAGAAGTTGGGGATTAAAGCTTGCAAAAAGAAGGGTATGAAGAAAGAAATTGTTGCTGTAGCATGGAAGCTGTCTGTAATTATGCATAGGATCTTAGTTACTAAAACAGAATTTTGTTATCAGTAAATATAAGAAAGTAGACAATTTTATGTAAAGTAAAAATAGCAATGCCGATGGAAGGGATAAGCAAGAGCAGAGGGTGAAGCCAAGACTTCGTAATAGACATTTTGCCATCCACTTCCGCCTAATAACGGCTTGGCAAATTTTAGCCATGTTAGACCGCGGAGAGAACCATGGAAGCATGCTACTTTTAATAGACTTCTTTAAAATTGGTAGGGAGCAAGTATCAGGTCATACATTAAGCTTCCTATTCAACAAAAGAAAAAATCTGTTACAATCAAGTAAAAGTGTTACAGATAAAATGAGTATAAAAAACTTCTTATTGATATTTCTAGCCCAAGTGTTATATTGTTTTCCATTGTTTTCGGCTGATCCTGTTTTGCTTAATTGCATTAAAACTCCCGAAATATATGATCTTGATGCAGGGCCAAAAGATTTTAACCATTCAAATAATTTGAGAAGAAAGCCTGGCTCTCCAAATGTTGCTGCAGGGAGCTGATACATATAGTTGGAAGGGTTACTGATATAAACTGTTTGCCAATACAAAATGCTGTAGTTTCTATATGGCATGCAAATTCAAATGGTGTGAACCATTATGATGAGGATATAGAAGATATGAAGATAGATCCAGATTTCGCTGGATCAGGAAGATTTGTAGTAAATAATCTTGGGTATTATAACTTTATTACGATAATGCCAGGTAAAAGTGATGGCAGAGCTCCGCATATAAATTTTTTAATTCAGCATCCAGATTTTCCAGAGTTTAAAACACAAATGTTCTTTGCTGAAAACAGTTATAGTAACTGTGCTGATTCCGCTCTTCAGGATTCTGAGTTGATTACTAATGGCCTTGCAAGTCTTCTTATAGTTCCATTTACTTACAATGATCAGGTAGTAAAGACCTATACATTTAATATTACTCTTGATGGGTATAGCAAATTTTCTGAAAAGAAATAGTAGACTCCTTAAGAACCTCTACCAAAGATTTGGTCAAGTGCTCTATCATTTCATCAGTATGGTAAGGAGTTGGTGTAATGCGGAAACGTTCAGTTCCCTTTGGTACCGTAGGGTAGTTTATGTGCTGCACATATATTCCATATTCATCAAACAATAATTTTGATGCTTTTTTTGAGAGTTCTGGGTCACCAATTATTATTGGAATTATGTGAGTTTCTGTATGTATGTAATTAACCCCTGCATTTTTTAAGGAAGCTTTCACTTTTTTAACTACAGCCTGATGCTTTTCTCTTTCATTATTGCTAGATTTTAAGTGCTCAATGCTGGCTTTTGCTGCCGCTGCAAGTATAGGCGACATAGCAGTAGTAAAAATGAATCCTGGAGCAGAACTTCTAATCACGTCCACTAAACTTTTTGAGGATGCTATATATCCGCCCATCACTCCAAAAGCTTTTGATAATGTTCCTTGAATAATGGTTACTCTATTCAGTAAACCTTCTTTTTCTGCAATTCCACCACCACGAGTACCATACATACCAACTGCATGAACCTCATCCAAATAAGTAATTGCGCTATATTGATCCGCAAGGTCACATACTTCTTTAAGCGGCGCTATATCACCATCCATCGAATATACGGACTCAAGTGCTATTATTTTCGGTGTCTTTTTATCTACAGAATTTAATAATTGCTCTAAATGACTGATGTCGTTATGCCTGAATATATGCTTAGGTCTTCTCCCAGATTTTATGCCCTCTATCACTGAAGAGTGATTTTTTTCGTCTGAGAAAATTACCACATCAGGGATAATAGATGATAAAGTGCTTAACGTTGTTTGGTTAGCAAGATACCCACATGCAAAAGTGAGAGCAGCTTCTTTTTGATGGAGATCAGCTAAAGATCTTTCTAGTTCAACAACTTCTTTGGTTGTACCGGATATATTCCGTGTACCCCCTGCGCCAACTTGTGGTAGATCTTTGATTGCAGAAATCACGCTTTCGTTTTGTGCCATTCCTAAATAATTGTTGCTACACCAAACGATGACTTCCCTATTTCTTTCATAATCCATGATATAGGGAAGCCTTCCAGGTAATGAAGCAAAATTCGTAAACTCGCGGTAACGACCTTCTGCTTTTATATTTTCTATTTTGTTTAAGAATATTTCTTCGTAGTTTACCAAGATTTTATCTATCAATAATTAATATAATTATAATAAATTATCAAATGGTAAACTACAATACTTATTCCTTATCAACGTACAGATGAAGGTACATCTTAGTTAGTACCTTGGGCCAGCGTAGGAGGTGCAACTTGTTTAACGTTACTGTCTTCGGACAAGGTTTGAGGCTTACAGAAATATATACCTGCAGCAGCAATGAAGAGGAAAGCCCCAACTCCTGCTGTTATTGCAGCTAACGGTCCCACTGCTACTCCTGCTTCCAATAAGCTAGCATAAAAACGAAGTACATCACAGGAGCTGCTATCGCCGCACCTACTCCACCCCCCAGAAGCAATGCAACAGCTATATTATAAGTTCTAGCGCTCTTTTTCGAAGTGTCAGACTGGTTACCATCAGGTTCATCAGATGGCTGATCTTGATTATTCAGTAACTTATCTGCTTCTTTTGAAACCTTACTAGGAGATGGAGGAGCCCCATTGTCAGTCGCACTTCCAGCTCCACCATCAACAGGAGTTGATTGACCACTTGGAGAACCTGAACTTCTACCAGAGTCAGAAGAGTGACCTTCGGTATTTGAGCTACTAGATAATTCAGCATCACTACTCTCAGTACTACATACTGGTTCTTTAGCTGCTTTAGAATGATTGTCCTTTTTGTTATTTTTTATATAACTTTTTACAATTTCTTCTGCTTCATTTTTATTGGTACCACCTTTTTGATCCTGTATATATTGTAAAACTTGCTTAGGAGATGCATTTTTAAGGATAAGCTCTAACTCTTCTCGTAGACTAGAGCTACCTCTGCTTATAAGACCAGCAATCTTTGTCCTAACAGGACTAGCAAGCCTATTTATACCTATGTTCTTATTATTTTTTGTTTTACCCATATTTAACTCCTGAAAATCATTACTATTACTTAAAAATCCCTTAACTGGACCTTGATTATCTGTGGTATCATTATTTTCTTCTGTTGTCAAATTTCCTGCTTTTTTATGCACTTCATCATCACTAATATCTGGAGAAGATCCTTTTCTGCTATCGCTTCTAGATAGTTTGTAGCTTGCATGATCAGCAATATTTTCCTCCAAACACCTCAGTTTAGAATTAAGGTCTTCAACTATTTCATACTCACCATCAGAAATATTATTATTAATTGGATACATACCACATCCATTATATTCTCTACTAGCAAATTCAGTTAACATTGGCGTTAATTGCTTAATTACTGATAAACCTTTTTCACGCGGTACACAGGCAACACCAGCTTCAATAATAGTAAAATAAGAGCTTAAGGCATGAATATCTTTAGCATCTATTGCTTTTTTTGCTAACTTCACTGCACCATTCAGTACATTGAGTGCTGCGTGATCTTCAATTTTATCGCTTTCTAATTCACTAATTATATTTTCACCATATTTTTTAAGCAAACATTCAATAACTGAAGAGCTTTCTGTCTTATTTAAAACAGTAGTTAAACTCTCGCGTAAAAGCTGAGAGTCATTTTTCACTCTATCTAGATCAAGTATTTTTTCTATACATTCAATATTATCAACATTTGAAGCAATCTCTAGAATTAAATCGTAAATATTTCTTCTTCCACGAACTTCTATCTTCTTAAAAATGTGTTCTTTTAGCATGTTAAGAATCTTGTCACCTGCTAGTGCTTCCTCATAAATTTTCTGAGTTGCTGAATCTTTACTTTCAGCGCACTTTTTGCACAAATACTTAACAATATGAACATGCTCTTGATTCATTGCAGTCGCAAGTAAACTGATGAAGCTATTTTTTAACAGATCTCGTCTAGCTAAGTTACTCACATCTCTTTCAAATGCATCAAGGACTGACTTGATAAATCCTTCATTCTTAGCAAGAGCTACCCTTTCAGATATACCATAAAGATCATTTTTCTTACCTGTTTCTAATGCTTGTGCAAAATCTCTAAGCGCATACTCAACAAGAACTGCATCTAGTAAATTTTGTTCTTTCCTTAATGCTATAAACGAAAAAAAGCCAATCTCATTATTAAGTATACCGAGTTGTAGCGTTTGATCTGTTAATTTTGTTGAGCTCAACGAGTCTGAATAAAGATTGTGAAATTCTCCTATAAAAATTTCGATATATTTTTGATTACCAACAGCCAATTGTAGAAGATTAAAGTTTTCTTGGCTGAACAATATATCTTGATGCTTTTCTGTAAGCGTATCATTAGCTGCAATTGCTAAAAGTATAAGCTCTTTTACTGAGTAACCAGGATTGCAGCTACTTTCATTAAACTTATATTGGGAGAGTATATTAACAAATATGTGCTGATGTTTACTATCTTCTTCTAATTTTAAATTGAGTTATTGTGAACAGAAATTTCTGAAATTTTCACTATCCAAGCCATTAACATAAATATTTTCATATTTTTGTAGATTTTGTTTAATTTCATCTTTTATATAATTTTGATTTTTTACTTTATCCAGAATATCTTTAACTGCAGAAAAAGCTAAATTTTCAGGAAACATAACAAAAGATGATTCTTTACTACCTACATTACCAAAAGCCATAAACTTACCTGTATCTAAAAAATGTTCTTTAATTTTATCTATTAAAATATTAACATTATTAGAATAATTTGTCAATTTTTTTGGTATAATAAGCCCTACTTTGCCATTTATGTACTGTATTTCACCATTCTGAGATTCAAGAGTGAATTCTAATGAGCAGTTCAACTCACACATTTTTTCCTCCATATTATCAAAATGGGATATAGGTATTGATGGATGATATTTAATACTTACACAATTTGAATCATTACATTCAATGTTTATAGACTCTTCAGTACCGAACAGTACTAACCTTTGTTCAATAAATGTATTGTGAAGTTGCCTGTGAAAGCTCCCACCATACCCTGCTGGATTACAATTAGTAACCAACTCCTTTAAAATAAGATCATTTGGGGTTTTGGCTTCAACACGCTTAAACATCTCTGTGAAAATTTGCATTGCAAATAAACTATGGTCATTTGATGAAATTAAATAATTATATTGGCCATAAAGCCTAAGAATAAAATGGTGATCTATTTTCGTTCCATTAATAACAAAGCTTGTTTTAAGCAAATCATCTTGCATAGCTTGATCTGAACTCTTATCAGCTCTTAACGTATTATAAAAAGATTCGCTTAGTGAAAAACTTAGTTTAATCTCTGAATTAAGCTCCTCTTGTTGAATTTCCCCAGCTAAATTAACAAAGCTATCTGATGTATCCTCTTCTGATTCTACTACAATTGACTTTGGTTGATTTTCAAAATGTTGATACAATTGCTTAGCAATTAATGAATCTTCCTTAGATCGACTATCTAGCGAATCTGTTAAACTTGAATTTGAAATCATGTTTTACCCCCTCACTTAGGTAATATTGGCTTAAGTATATGTTAAAAACAAGAATGTTGTCAAGTAAAAAGGGGCAATATCACAGTGTGATATTGCTAAGCAAGTTATTTAATTTCTTAGAAAAATTACTAACATCATCTATCTCTTCACCTTCGGTAATACAAGCCTGATAAAACAGTAAGTGCACCATATCCTCTAATGTAGAATTTTCGCCATTTTCAGTATGTGACTTCATTATGGTTTTTATTACGGGATGCTTGGTGTTAATTTCAAGAACTTTAGGTGTGCGATAATTTAGCTGTTTTTGCTCACGCAAAAAACGTTCCATTCTAAGATCCATAGC
Organism: Wolbachia endosymbiont of Ctenocephalides orientis; assembly: GCA_028571345.1. Classification (GTDB taxonomy): domain Bacteria; phylum Pseudomonadota; class Alphaproteobacteria; order Rickettsiales; family Anaplasmataceae; genus Wolbachia. The sequence goes on along the minus strand of CP116769.1, from coordinate 31,317 downwards.
ACCCTCATCAACCGCTAAGCACACTGGACTATCAGTCAATTTTTTGGAAATTTTCACGCTTTTTACTAAATCTCCCAATACTTTAGTGAAATATTGTAATATAGAGTCTGTGTTTTCTTTAGACTCTTCTGCATTTGGCTTATTTTCTTCGTCTTTTTTGCCATCATTAGGAGAGAACTTTTCTAAATCAACATCTGCACGCGTGACAGATTTAATTTTCTTGTCTTTGTATTCATTGATAACGCTGGTCCAGAAATCATCAACTGGATCAACAAATAGATAGCACTTCTAATCCTTTGCTAATGAATCCTTCAAGTTGTGGGCTGTTTTTTACCGACTCAAGACTGTTGCCGGTGAGATAATAGATATGCTCCTGCTCAGGCTTCATTCTGCTTATATAATCGCCAATGCTAACTAACTTATCGTCGTTCGTGCTGTGGAACCTGCAAGCTGAGAGCAATGCTTCCCTCTCATCAGTTGGCATAGCTTCGCATAGGCCCTCTTTTAAAACTGCACCAAAATTAGTCCAGAATTTTGCATATTCTTCCAAATTCTCTTTTGCTTTTTTATTAAGTTCTGATATCGCGCGTTTAGTGAGAGACTTTCTGATTTGCTCAACAACACGGTTACCCTGCAAGGTTTCTCTGCTGATATTTAAAGGCAGATCCGGTGAGTCAACAACTCCTTTTAAAAATCGTAAATATTGTGGTATAATCTGTACATTATCTTCAGTGATAAAAACTTTATTCACATATAATTTAACAGAGCAGCGCCTGTCTGGGTGAAATAAATCAAAAGGTTTAATAGAAGGAACGTAAAGCAAATTTGTATATTCTATCGCACCTTCGTTTCTATTATGCAATATCATCCACGGTTCACCACCAATGTGCGCAACACCACGAAAAAAGTCATTATGCTCCTCTTTAGTTACTTCATTTTTAGGTTTTGTCCAAATCGCAGCTTTGCTATTTAACTTTTCACTTTCTCCCTTTTCATTTATAAATTCAACAGGGAAATTGATATGATCAGAATAGGTAGTAACAATGTTTTCAACGCGAAATTTATCTAAAAACTCATTTTCCTCAGGACGTATGGTTAGCGTAATTTTCGTTCCTCTAGGAACCTGATCGTCCAGTTTACTGATTGAATATTCACCATCCCCTTTCGATCTCCATACCCAAGACTCTTCTTCTCCAGCTTTGCGTGATTCAACTATGACTTCTGAGGCAACCATAAAGCTTGAGTAAAAACCAACACCAAACTTACCAATCAGTTCTACAGCTTGGCTTGAATCTTTATTGTTTTTAATAGCATCCAAAAATTTTTGTGTGCCAGAACTTGCAATTGTACCAAGATTATCTATTAAATCTTGCCTACTCATTCCAATACCGTTGTCGGTTATATACAGCTCATTTTTGTCTTTATTAGAGCTGATAGTGATTTTTAATTCATCACTGGAGTCAAGAAGATTTGGATTCAATTGAGATTCATAACGCAATTTATCACATGCATCTGATGCATTTGAAATTAATTCACGCAGGAAAACATCTTTGTTTGTGTAAAGTGAATGAATAACTATATTTAATACCTTACCAACCTCAGCATCAAACTTTAAATTTTCAGTTTCTTGTACGTTACGCATTTTGAACCCCGTTATTGATTTGTAACTACAATAGATTTAAGTATTAGCAAGCAAGTTTTCAAGGTTACGTGTTCAAACTAATATAATGCTATTAATAACATTATATTAATAATGATCATATATTATGTAATTCTGTTATTTTATTAGAGAGGTCATAATTATGAAACAAGTTTTTTTACTGCAAAAAATATTCAAGAGCATAAATCTGAAAATATTGACGGTCCAGATTTATCCAAAGCTAAATTTGAACTTGGACTGAATAATGGTGCAAAATGTGATTTTGATGGAAATACGTTGAGTTGCACATATAGCACTAAAAGTCATAACCCGTTCCATAGGCCAGTTGAAAATCCAAATGAAGACTACAGATTTACAGATGAGATTCGATTGGAAGGAATTGAGCTAAAAAGAGCATCGCAAATTAAGTGTCCTACAAATAACCCGGAAAAGTGTTCGTTGAATAAACTGGCGTTTACACTTAGTGACAATGGTAAAGTAGATTATAACGCTCAGTATCAAAATTACTCGGACACCACAGGCAAAGTAAGCGCTACTGTTGACAAAGATAAAAGCTCTGTGGACATAAAATGGTTTTTTTATTACTATCTGAAAATGCATTAGCTATACAATCAAACCTTTTAGAATTAGGATTTTAATATTTCTGACTTCACGTTTGAACAGGCAGAATCCTTTTATAAACTACAGATTTTATTCACTATTTCTGCTTAGTTACAAAATACCCTGTTAACGGATACCTTCATTTTTATAAAGTATTATGCTATTTCCACTTACATTCATCTGCTATCATAACTGCTTCAAAGAGGTGCTTTTCAAGCTCACTTAAAGGCAAGCTGCTCTGCAAATAATCTCCCCAAGATTCTAATATATCAGAGGTCTCAACACCTTCAATAATAGGGTATTCTTGATTCTTTTTAGCATATAGCTCTTGAGCCCGTTTGCTCACTAAAAATTCTAAGAGGGCTATAGCATTTTCTCTGTTTTTTACGTTTTTTGTTATAGCTGCACCACTGATATTTACCATAACACCATTGCTATTACCATTAGGAAAGAAAACTCCCAGCTTATCTATAACATCCTTTTTATTTGCATATTCTGATGACAAAAGTCTTGCAAAATAATAACTATTTACTATTGCAACATCCCCTTCTCCGGCAGCTACAGCATAAATTTGATCAGTATCACCGCCGCTTGGTTTTCTTGCCATATTGTCTACAATTCCACTAACCCACTCTTTCGTTTTTTCAAAACCGTTGTTTGCAATCATAAAGGCAATCAATGAGCGATTATATGGGCTTGTAGAAGAACGCACCAATATTTTCCCCTTCCATTTTTTATCTGCTAAATCTTCATAAGTACTTAAGTTCTTTGGATCTACTGACTCTTTATTATAAACTAAGATTCTAGTTCTTTTTGTAAGCCCAAACCAATAGTCTTCACTATCTCTAAATTTTTCAGGTATAGCATTTTTTAGAGTTTCTGAGCTTATCTGCGACAAAAGTCCTCTTTTTTTTGCTAAAATTAGATTTACTGCATCTGCAGTTAAAAATAGATCAGCTTTGCCACCATTTTCCATGCGTGAAAGCAGCTGAGAATAATCATCAATAATATAACGTACTTTAATACCTGTATTTTGTGTAAATTCATCAAATAGAGTACGAACTAACTCTTCTTTACGCGATGAATAAACACTGACTACTCTAGAATCATTTACCTCGTTACTTTTATACAAATAAATGCAGATTATTAATATGATGGTTATTAAGGACGTCAATATAAAAGTTTTTTTCACGTCAGTAAAATATCCATTTTAAAGCTAATGGTATTCAAATAGCATGATGTTAGCAAGAAAAATCTGTTGTCTAACTTAATGATAAAACCTAGTAATGCCTTGCATATAATTACTAAGCTTTCAAAAAACTAGAAGTATTAATGTTTAAAACATTGACTTTAGAAAGATAATTACTTTAAATTAATAACTATTATAGAGCTGAAAGGATCAATGCATTTTTTCTTTTATTTTTTTGCAATTCTTAGCATTGTATCTTCTATATGTGTTGTGGGAGTAAAAAATCCTATACATTCAGTGTTATTTTTAATTTTTACTTTTATTAATTCTTCAGTGCTCTTTATTCTACTTGGAGCAGAATTTATTGCTATGATGGTGCTGGTAGTCTACATTGGTGCAGTCGCGGTGTTGTTTCTTTTTGTAGTTATGATGCTTGATATTGACTATGCAAGGTTACGTCAAGGTTTTTCTAAGCATTTTACTCTTGGTGCTATATTTTGCGCTGTATTTCTTCTTATTATTAGCTTTGTGATTAGCAGTTCGACTCCAAATATAAATAACGCTATAGACTATAATGTGAACAATGTAAAAGCTATCGGTAATTTACTATATACCGACTATATGTATGCTTTTCATCTCTCTGGTATTTTATTGCTTGTTGCAATTGTTGGTGCAGTTGCCCTTACTCTGCAAGATAAGAAAAAGGGGTAAGAAAACAGAATGTATTGAAGCAATTGACGCAATCTTCATCTGTAAAATTAGTTAAAGCCAAATTTGGAAAGGGAGTAGAATGGAAATAGGATTGAATCATTTTTTAATAGTGGCTGCGATTTTATTCACTGTTGGAATATGCGGCATTTTTGTTAATCGTAAGAGTATAATCAACATAATGCTGTCAATAGAGATATTATTGCTTGCAGTGAACATAAATCTAGTTGCCTTTTCCGCTTTTATGAATGATATAGTTGGACAAATTTTTGTTATGTTTGTTTTAACTGTTGCTGCTGCAGAGTCAGGAATAGGACTTGCAATATTGGTCGTATATTACAGACAGCGTGGCAACATAGACGTTGAGCAGGCAAATTTGATGAAGGAATAAATATGGCAGATATACTAAAGTTAATTGTATTTTTGCCCTTATTTGGCTCATTATTCGCAGCTTTTTTTAGAAGAGATATTTTGAGCCAGTTAATTACTACTGCAGGAGTTGGAATATCTGCAGCTTTATCTTGGTATGTGTTTCTCAACTTTTCTGAAAATTACCACTCAATTTTATTTCCACTATTTCCATTAAGCATTTTAAAATTAAACTGGGCAATTAGTATAGATGCTCTCTCGTCATTGATGTTAATTGTTATCACTACTGTTTCATTAGTAGTTCATCTTTATTCTATGGGCTACATGAAGCACGATAAGGGAAAGCCAAGATTCTTTTCTTATTTGTCGCTATTCACGTTTTGCATGATTGTGCTTGTTGTTAGTGACAATTTCGTCCAACTTTTCTTTGGTTGGGAGGGAGTTGGCTTATGCTCTTATTTACTTATAGGATTTTGGTTTCAGAAATATTCTGCAAATAACGCTGCGATTAAGGCTTTTGTTGTAAATCGAGTAGGGGACCTAGCACTGTTGATTGGAATTTTTCTTATTTATTACACATTTCATTCTTTGGAATTTACTGAGATATTTGACACGGCTGATTTTCTTGGCACTCAAAACATTAGGTTATTTTGCTGTGAATTTAAAACAATTCATATAATATGTATATTACTTTTTATCGGTTGTATGGGGAAGTCCGCTCAGCTTGGCTTACATATTTGGTTGCCCGATGCAATGGAAGCACCAACTCCTGTATCAGCGCTGATCCATGCTGCAACTATGGTGACTGCTGGAGTATTTTTGATAGCAAAATGTTCTCCACTGTTTGAGCTGTCAAGTGTTTCAAGGGAATTGATAGTGATTGTTGGCGGATTCACTGCTTTTTTCGCTGCTACTCTTGCTATCACTCAGAATGACATCAAGAAAATAATTGCTTATTCAACATGTAGTCAACTTGGTTATATGTTTATGGCATGCGGGCTTTCTGCCTACAACATAGCTATCTTTCATTTAATGACTCACGCTTTTTTTAAAGCTCTGTTATTCCTTGGTGCAGGTAACGTAATTCATGCAATGCATCATGAGCAAAATATTCAGAAGATGGGTAATTGCTGGAAGAAAATTCCTTACACTTATGCTCTGATGTGGATTGGTTCTCTTGCACTTTCTGGAGTATTTCCATTTGCAGGTTTTTATTCGAAGGATTTGATAATTGAACACGCTTACAGTACAGATAGCTTTGCCTTTATGGTAAGTTTGATTGTTGCATTCTTTACGGCATTTTACTCATGGAGACTACTGCTTCTGGTGTTTCACGGCAAAAATCAAAGTAATTCAAATGTACATGAAGCGCCAAAAATCATGCTCATTCCTCTACTAATCCTTGCTTTTGGCTCGCTGTTCTCTGGAATATGGGGCACAAATATTTTGAATGTAACTAGCGACGTATTCTGGAAGTCAAGTTTAGTCGTTATGGATGAACATGAAATCCATAATCTTTTTATAAAATTATTACCAACTTTGGTGAGCTTCAGCGGAATAGCGCTTGCCTATCCGATTTATCATTATCAGATAATAAAAAAAATGAAGAGTAAGTTTTTGCTTAAGTTTTTAGAGAATAAATGGTATTTTGATGAGGTATATGCGCTTGTGATAATTAAGCCGTTGAAGTTGATGTCTAGGCTTCTTCGCAAGCTTGATGTGCGAGTTATTGACGCATTTGGGCCAAATGGTGTTGTAAAAGTAGTTAATGAATGCTCAAAAAGCTCTATAAAATTGCAAACTGGTTATATATTTGATTATGCGCTTGTTATGTTTGTGACTTTAATAATCAGTGCTTTGTATATTATTGTGAAATAAAAAGTGTTATTACTTAGTATATTCCTGATCCCATTAATTGGGGCATTAGTTTTATCTTTGGTAAGGGTTGATTATCAATCTATATACCTAAGATTTATATCTCTGTTTTTTTCGGTGATAACGCTTTTGCTGAGCGTTGTAGCTTTTATTCAATTTGATTATAACAACACCGATTTTCAGTTCGTCAGCTATCCAATTAGAGATATTGGAATAGGAGTTGATGGAATATCGTTTCTTTTTCTGTTATTGACTACATTTTTGTTCGTTATTTGCGCAATTTACAATTGCAAAGCAAATTATGCAAATCTAAAGCCATACATGGCTTTATTTCTTCTGCTTGAAAGTTTCGTTGTTGGTTTTTTTATTTCACTCAACGCCATCAGCTTTTACGTATTTTTTGAAGCTGTTTTGATACCAATGTTCTTTATTATTGGCATTTGGGGAGGAAAGCAAAGGGTGTATGCAACTTTTAAGCTATTTCTCTATACATTAACCGGTTCATTATTATTTTTACTTGGATTGGTGTATATCTACAGTATTTTTGGCACCCTTAATATACAAAAATTAGCCACGCTCATGCCAAGCCTTGACCTTGGTACACAATCGCTTTTATGGATCGCATTTTTTATCTCTTTTGCAATCAAAGTTCCCATGTTTCCGTTTCATACTTGGCTGCCTGATGCACACGTTCAATCTCCAACTTCTGGATCTGTAATTTTAGCTGGTTTACTTATAAAAATGGGAGGGTACGGATTTTTAAGATTCTCCATTCCAATGCTTCCTGAAGCTAGTTTATATTTTTCAAATTTCTTTGTTGTGCTAAGTGTGATTGCAGTAATATATGCTTCTTTAGTTGCATTTGCTCAAGATGATATCAAAAAATTAATAGCATATTCTTCAATAGCACATATGGGAATTGTTACCGCTGGTCTATTTTCCTTTAATGAAGAGGGAGTGCTTGGTGCTATCTTTCAAATGATCAGTCACGGACTTATTTCTGCTGCATTATTTTTATGCGTGGGAATGCTATATACGCGAGCTGGCACTTTGGAAATTGCAAAATATTTTGGTATAGTAAATACAATGCCAAAGTTTGGCTTTTTATTTATTTTATTTTCAATGGCTTCAATAGGATTACCTGGAACTTCTGGTTTTATAGGTGAGTTTTTAGCTATGATTGGAATGTTTAAAAGCGTAAAATTTATTACAGGGTTTATTGCGCTTGGAACTATTTTAAGTGCTGTTTACATGCTTAGTTTGTGCAAAAAAACAATATGGGGAGTAAGCTACTCTAATTTATTAAATAATCGCCTAGATAAAATAGAATTATCTGTGTTAGTGCTGCTTGCAATATGTGTTATTTTTCTTGGCTTTTACCCAACATTGATACTTAGTTATTTAAAGCCATGCATGGCAAATTTGTTAATCAAGTATAATGCATTATGAATTATATACAGATATTGCCTGAAACATTTTCTATTATTTCCACGTTAGTGCTGCTGTTACTTGGAATCATATTTAATCGCCGCACTATTAATCTATTAGCACTTGCTTGCGTAGTGACAACTTTAGTCTTTTTGATTTTTTTAACAGAAAGTAGCGTAATTTTCCTCTTCAGTTCGCTGTTAAAACTTAATTTATACATTAGGTCATCTCAAGGATTGATTCTTGCAACAGGAATCTTAGTACTTTTATTATTGAATTTATCAAAATATGATTATCAGTACGAATTTTCTATATTAATCCTCTTTGCACTGTTTGGAATGATCACTCTAGTGTCAGCAAATAGCTTGATTTCTTTTTATTTAACTTTTGAATTGATGAGTATATCTCTATACGTTCTTGCAAGCTTTAATAAGGATTCGCTTTACTCATCTGAAGCTGGTGTGAAATATTTTACGCTTAGCGCACTTTCTTCGTGCATTATGCTATACGGTATGTCATTACTTTATGGATACACAGGGCAAACCAATTTTACTGAACTGAGTTTATTTATACAAAACAATCATATAACTTATGGCATAGTTTTTGGCTTAGTTTTTATTCTTATTGGCTTATGTTTCAAACTAGCGATTGTTCCTTTTCATATGTGGGCTCCGGACGTTTATCAAGGTGCTCCAACAATAGTAACTGCTTTCTTTTCTACTGCACCCAAAGCTGCACTGGTGGCTTTTTTAATTCGTTTAATGAATGAGGAATTTATAAATATAAGAGCATATGCTCAACCTATTCTCTTATATGTTTCAGCATTATCTGTACTCATTTCAGCTTTTGGAGCTTTGCGCCAGCAAAACTTGAAGAGGTTATTTGCTTATAGTTCAATTGGCCATGTTGGTTTCTTGCTTGCTACACTTGCCATCTTTACACAAGCTGGAGCAGCCAGTGCTTTGATGTATTTAGTCATATACATTATTACCAGTATAGGATTATTTGCATATTTCATACAAATTGATGATGATGGTTGCAATATTGCAAACTTATCTGGTATAGGAAAAAAACAACCAATTCTGTCCTTCCATCTTTCTCTACTGTTATTATCAATGTCTGGCATGCCCCCGCTTGCAGGGTTTTTTGCCAAATTTTTTATATTTAAAAGTTTGATAACTTCTGGATTTATTAGCATATCTTTAATCCTCGTAATAAGCAGCGTAATATCGTGCTATTATTATCTTAATATCATGAAAACTATGTATTTTGATAAGTCCAGCAATAGCAAAATTGTCTGCTCTCGAGCTCTGCTTATTGTTACTATAGTGGCCTCATTAGTAAATCTTATTCTTTTCATATACGTTGAAGATCTTTATTCATTGATGAATTTATTGACAAATTAGCTTTTTAGCATTTATAATTAATCTTTAATATTATTAGGAGAACACATGAATAAAAAAACTTTTTTTAAAATTTCAGCTACCGCTCTTATTCTAGGTGTATCGATCACATTATCTGTTAAATATTTCCCTGCAGTTGCTTTAGCAATCAAATCTGGCGTAATAGCTTCTGCAGCACATCTTGTTGCTTTTGCTATTTTTACAATTATTGCGTTAGCTTCTGCAGCAGCTTTTATTAAATATGTTGTTTCCGCCATTCGTAGTAATAATGCTCAAGGTAAACCTAATGGGGTTAGTGGAGAACCAAGAAGTCAAAAGAAAGAAGAAGGACAAAGTTTAGTGCAAGAAGAAGTTGCACCTACTCCTACGCCATCGTTGCTTCCACGCGTAACTGAAGAAGTGACTGGTACTGTTTTACAACAACCAGATAATAATTTAACAAAGGATATGGAAACACCGCAACCTGAAAAAGATGACTGTGTTGTAGCTAATGGTGATAGTGCTGAGCAGCAAATAACTCTTGAATCGTTAAATTCGTTCCATACCCATCTATGTCACCATTGAATAGCATGATCCGCTCTCAGCCACCGCCTTTTCCACCATCAAGCACTCATGGTAAATCACTTGAAAATGAGCAGCACCAAGGTAATTGGAGTAAAAGTCTGAGCAGATCCACATCACGTAATTCATTTTGTTCCATTAACGACAATTCTAAGTACCCATTGCCACCATATCCAGAATCTTCATCTACTCACAGCTTAGTAGATTCTGAATCACTTCCTAACTTACCGATATGTGTTCAATTGAATGCAGCACTTGCTGAATATGAAAGGCAACGGCCTAATCAAACCAATTCTGAAGAAGAAGTGCAGGATTATAAGTCACTTCCTATTAGTTCAGCCATGCCATGTCCGAGCAATTTACGCCGATCTCGATCATTGTATAGCTTAACAGAAGATGCTGCTCATATGGATATGATTCGAGATGATTTTGATAGCTCTAGCACCCTACCAAGCTCTATGACAGATTCATCTATGTCATTATCACTTCACCAACATACACTATCTTTTGGTATGCCCCCAATAACTGAGGATGAAGAAAGCGCTAATACATATTTGCGACAACCTAGAGTAAACCAAAGAGTTCAGTTAGATGAAGATTATCCAGGATTTGCTATAACATCTAATGGTGCAAGATTTTACTAACCGTAGTGATGGTTTCTGAAATGTTCGAAAGCTTTTATATTCATCATTATAAAGAAGTTACAAGCACCAATAGTGAGGCATTGGATTTAATCAGCAAGGGAGTAACAAATGAAACTGTTATTATTGCTGATAAACAGACAGATGGCAGAGGACGCACTGGAAAGAACTGGGTTTCTCCAGAGGGTAATTTTTACGCGAGTTTGCTAATAAATCTTTCTCATTCTATATTACTAGATTCCAGCGCTATGCGCTGGGATAATATCAATAAATTAACAGAATTAACTTTCATTGTAGCTATTGCTGTTGGAAGTACGTTACTGTCATTAAAAGACGATCTCGATCTAAAGTATAAATGGCCTAATGATGTTCTCATTAATGGCAAGAAAATCAGTGGAATATTGCTAGAAAAGGTTTCCAGTTCAAATTGGTTAGTGATAGGAATTGGAATTAATATTAATTATGCACCGCTTTCAGGAGCAACATGTGTTAGTGATTATGGCATATCTATATCTAACATGGATTTATTAAAGGAATTAATAGTAAATTTCAATAAGGCAAGAAAACAATGGTTATTTGAAGGATTTCATGCTATAAGGAAAATATGGTTAAGTAGAGCATTTAAGCTAAATAACCAAATCAGTATAAAGTTAGCAGATAAATTATACGAAGGAATTTTTACTGATATAGATAAAAGTGGTAAGCTAATGTTACAGCAAAAAGATGATAGCTTAGTTTATTTTGATGCGGGTGAATTGTTTATTGTATGAATATATATGTGATTTCTGCTTACCTTATCAGTTTTATATTAATTATGGGAAAATTGGTCTTCACTATTTCTTGCTATAATAAAAGTAAGAGAATTTTAAAGAGCTTAAAAAATCACAATGAAGAAGAAACATAAGCGATTACTTATTACTACAGGCGTTTTATGCATTTTAAGCTGCGCAGTCTTTTTTGTACTTACAACACTAAAAGAAAACATATCATTTTTTTACACAGTAAGTGAAGCTGCAGCTTTGCCAAATAATCAAAAGTCAATTCGTGTGGGTGGTATGGTTGTTGAAAATAGTATTATACGTAGTGAAAGTGAAGTGATTTTTCAAATGACGGATTCCAATCAAAGCGTTGTAGTAAAGTATCAAGGAATACTTCCACCGATGTTTTCAGAAGGAAGTGGAATCGTTGTGCAGGGTAAAATGGTAAATGGTGATACTTTTCTTGCAGACACAGTATTTGCAAAACACGATGAAAACTATAAGCCAAAAGTTTTAAAGTAGGCGTTTATTTAATGCCAAGATTTGATATAAAAAAATTAGACTTCTTTTGAAATCGATTTATGGTGAGAAATTTTTAGGAGAAGTATAAGCAAGTAACGCAGAATACTCAAATGTATTTGAGAAGCTCAGCTGTAACCGTTCAGGCAATGGCGTCAACTTAAGATCCTCTATTCGCAAACTCTCCTGAAAACATGATGAAGTTTAGGCTTATCTACTTTATTGCGGCTATACAGCCCTTTCCTTAATAATCCTATGGTCAAGCCCATAAGTGTACGAACAAAAGTTATGGAAAGTTAGAAAGGTAGTAATCGTAGATTTTTTCTGGGTTTCCACCACAATATTCAATGACAGGTTTCAAGACCTCAAGCCTGAGCTTGTTCATAAAAGCTCGCCTTGCAAACTTGTCACTCTTGATTTCGCTGCATTTTCTGTATTCCATTAATAAAACAGAAGCAATTAGAATCATGTACAATGTAACCAAAATTGTGTTTTTGCTATACCCAAGAAAATGTTTTGTGTTGAGCTCCTGCTTGATAAATTTAAAGAAAACTTCTATTGACCAGCTTTTTTTGTAAAGAGCGCAAATTTCTCCAGCAGATGCCTCATAAATATTAGTTAAAAATGTGAGAATCTCGCCGCTTTTCTTATTTTTCGCTTTAATTAGCCTGATTTCAAATGACAAAAATCTCGAACCTTTTTGCCCTAATCGGATTATCACGTCTTCAATCAGTTCAAGCGTTTCCGTTTGTATACCTGTAATTTTTATGTGAATACGCACTATTTGATAACGAATATTATCGTTGCCACGAGTGACAAAATGTATATTTTCCTCCATAAATTCCTCAAAAGTTGCACGTTTTTGCAGTCCACGGTCGAATATGCAAATTGACTCTTGGCCGTGATTTAAAATCATTTCCCGGAATGAGTTGTGATCCGAAAAACCCTCTGCTTGAGTATGTAGATTAAGCAATTTTGCGAATCTTCCGTCTGTTGCAACAGTGAATTTTATCATGTTTTTCTCACAATATTTCTTGTTTCTAAAGGGAATACCGAGCTGTAATAATTTACTTGATAATTGAAGTGTTGTTGAGTCTATGATTAGCAATTTTTGTTGATTTTTCAGGCTACAAAAACTCTGCAACACGAACGAAAAAATCCTCTCAAAGTACTCAACGGATATTGTTTTTAAGCGGCTTGCCACTGACGAATGGCGCGTATCTAAGTTGAACATGCGGCGATAATTTTCCTCAATAGTCCGCAAGCTCAGCTCATTTTTCTCCAGTATGCTGTAGAGCAGCAAATTGAAAATGTTTTCCCCTGTTAACTTTCTAACCCTGTAATCAACCCCAACCGCCTCACCAATTTTTTCCAGCTCTGCACTTGGCAATTTCGATATTATTTCTTTGTAGTGGAACATCGCACCCCCAAATTCCTGCAATATTCTACTACTTTTGCAACGTTCGTACAGTTATTGAGTGAACATCATGAAAAAGTATACTTTCCCTCCCTTTCCATAACTTTTGTTCGTACACTTATGGGGTTTAGTGAGGGATTGATGCCAGCAGCATATAGTTATGATTTAAGAAAAAAGGCAATGGAAGTATTAGTTGAAAGACAGAGTAGAGAAGAAGTAGCGGAAAGGTTTAAAATTGGCAAAACAACATTATTTGAGTGGCAGCAAAGAAGGAAAGAAACAGGAGATTTTAAGTCAAAAAAACCTGGAAACGCAGCTTATAACCACAAAATTACCGACTGGGATGAGTTTGCTGAATTTGCTAAAAAACACGGAGGAAAGACCCTATCACCCCAACTGATTAGCCAACAAAGAAAGTTCTGAAAAATGGAAGGCTTTTTGTGTTTCATAGAGTATGAAACTAAAGTAGAGAGGATATGCACCAAAAAATTTATCGGCGATCTATGCCTTGAATGCCCAAGTTCAAATTTATTTTTCAGTAGGCTAAAAACTGTTTCAATAATTGGCCTTTTTCTTAGTAAAATCTTCTCTTTCAACGAAATTAGAGCATTTTTCATACCTTTTTTTACTTTGGTAGCGAGTTTTAGGCCTCCATCGAAGAGTTTTTCAAAGAGCTCTTTCTTAATATAGCCCTTATCTCTAAACAAAAGACCGGTCAGTTTTTCAGTTAAATTTGGCATAGGCTTTTTGTCATCAACATTGCCTTTAGTCAGTCTAACTCCTTGAATTTTGCCAATTTCATTGATCACCAGATGCAATTTGAAGCCAAAAAACCAGCAATATGTGCTCTTTCCAAGCTTCGCTAATTCTTTGAAAACTTTATTTCTCGAGATCCTTTTTGGGTGGCAAACAGCGTCAAATATGCAATTTAAGCATGACGCCAACACATACGAAAAAGAAGAAAGGCGTACCGCTTTTATGGAGCGAACAAATTAAGGTTTTCTATGAAAAATGAATCTATAAAATTAGGCAATTTTATAGCCTTCTTTCTCCCCTGCTTGCAATAAATTCCAAGTTTGAGTCATTAGATTTTTAATTATCGCTTATAAAATAAATTTAAAGTTTTTTATAAAACACAAAAATTATCTGTACTAAACTTGTATGCTATGTTAGGAATATTTTAATTGGTGAGTTAGGAGATGAAAAGTGAACGTTTTTCCAGAGATTTTAAGGCTGGGCAAAATTTGGCATTTATGTCTATATTGCGAGTATAATCTTGGGGCCAGCATTTCTTGTTATTGCCCCTACTTTATGTTCGCCAGCCGCCTTACTTGTTATGAATCCCGTAGCTTGTATAGGTTTGGGAGTAGCTGTTGTACTAATATCTGGAATAGGTGGAATTATTGGTAGAGCCATTTACGAAGAAGTAGTGAAACCCATAGCTATCCCAATTATCGATTTTATTAACGAAAAAATATGCAAATCTTTGGTCAATTTAGCCAATTCAGTAAGTAATTTGATGACAAAGATTTTTAGCGAAAAGGAGGAGAACAAGGATGACCTTACCCAGAAAAAGTGGAGAGGAAGTTAAGCCATTTTGAGGTAAAATAAAACATGATTATGAGGGGTTTATTATGGTAAGTAACCGAAAAAAGTACACAGTGGAGTTTAAATTAGAGGCAATAAAGTTGGTAAAGGAAACGGGGCAGTCAGCAAACAAAATAGCTAAAGATTTAGGAATAGATAACAGTACGCTGAGTGAATGGATAAAAAAATATAACGAAAAAGGATCAATAGAAGAAGCATTTCCTGGCAAGGGTAAATTAGAACCATATGACAAAGAGAGGTTTGAATTAAAGAAGCAAGAGTTACTAGAGAAAGAGACATTTTAAAAAAAGCCCTGGGATATTTTGCAAGTCACAAAGAGTAAAATATTTATTTATCAAAAAGCATAGAAACTACTACAAAATACAGGAGTTATGAAGGGTTTTGAAAGTATCTGCTAGCGTCTACTACAAATGGACTAGTAAGAAGAAAAGCAGCAAAGAATCAACAAGGGAGCAGCTTCTATCAGATATTCAAAAAATATACCAAGCATCTAATTGTAGATATGGGGCACCTAAAATTCATGCTGAACTAAAAGCTTTAGGCAAAAATTGCAACATCAAAACAGTGCAGGATATCATGCAAAAAAATGGTATTCAAGCTAGACTGAGGCGAAAGCAAAAAACAGCAGACTGACAATAGGGTTATAACTCCTAATATATTGGACCAAAACTTTACTACTGATCGGCCAAATAAAGTATGGGAACTATACATAAAAACTAAGGATGGCTGGCTATATTTGGCAGCAATAATTGACCTATATTCACGTATGGTAGTTGGCTGATCAATGAGTAGTACAAGCGATTAGTTATAGATGCTTTATTTATGGATGTTGATAGGCGCAAACCCGCTAAAAATCTGCTATTTCATAGTGATCAAGGTTCGCAATATACCTCTAAAAATTATCAATTTTTACTGAGTGCAAAAAACATCATTTCCAGCATGAGTCACAAGGGTTGTTGCTGCGATAATGCCGTTTCGGAAAGCTTTTTCATCTCACTCAAACGGGAGCTTCTTATTGACACCTCGCAACACTCTGCTCAACAAACTAGAACTGCTATATTTGAGTACATAGAAATTTTTTATAACAAACAGCGTAGACATTCTACAACTAATTATTGTATTCCTGAAAAATTTGATGCATCATTTTCATGACAAAAATGGCTTAACTTCCTCTCCACTTTTTCTGGGTAAGGTCAATAAGTGCATTGATCATTGATTTTGTTATCGTTGGAGCTTATTATTTTCTGAATAGCCTTAGTAAAAAATAATGAAGTTAAGCGAAATCAGGAAAAATTTTATAAAATTCTTTACAAATAATGAACACCAGGAAGTTCCTTCTTCGGCTTTAATTCCGGAGCATGATCCAACGCTCATGTTTACAAATGCTGGAATGGTACAGTTTAAGAATATCTTCACTGGTGCACAGAAAACCGAAATGAAACGCGCAGTTTCAAGTCAAAAATGCCTAAGAGCAGGCGGTAAACACAATGACCTCGAAAACGTTGGCTATACAACCAGACATCATACATTTTTTGAAATGCTCGGTAACTTTAGCTTTGGTGATTACTTCAAAGAAACTGCAATAGAACTCGCGTGGGAATTTATAACCAAAGAACTATCCCTTGATAAGAATAGATTATCTGTAACTATTTACCACACTGATGATGGTGCATATGACATTTGGCGCAAGGTTAGTGGTTTTTCGAATGATAAAATTATAAGAATTTCAACTGATGATAACTTTTGGAGCATGGGAAGCACTGGTCCGTGCGGTCCGTGTTCTGAAATTTTCTATGATCATGCAAACCCCAACCTGCATGGTGATGACAAAGTTGTTGAAATTTGGAACTTAGTTTTCATGGAGTTCAATAAAGATAAGGAAGGTAATCTGCATAAATTGCCGAAGAAATGCATCGATACTGGAATGGGTCTTGAGAGAATCAGCGCGGTAATGCAAAACGTCCATGATAATTATGATACCGACCTCTTTTCTGCTCTAATTAACAAGTCGCAGGAGTATTGCGAAGGAGCAGAAAGTAATAAAGCGGCACACAAAATTATTGCAGATCATTTACGTGCATCTGCATTTTTAATTGCAGAAGGAGTGCTTCCTGGCAATGAAGGGAGAAATTATATTTTACGCCGATTAATCAGAAGAGCAGCGCGTTATATACACTTGCTTGGATGCAATGATTCTCTATTACATCGCATTTTTCCAACTCTGATAGATAGTACAAGTGCAGCTTATATGGGAGACATTTACCCCGAGCTAATAAGAGCAGAAAATTTAATAGCAACAACACTAAAATCAGAAGAAGAAAATTTTAGAGATACATTAATAAGAGGTATGAACCTTCTTGATAAGTTTACTGCAGACTTAAGTGCAGGTAGCACTTTACCAGGAGAAGAAGCGTTTAAGTTGTATGACACTTACGGATTTCCTTTGGACATTACACTGGATATTTTAAAAGAGAGGAAAATAAACTTCGATCAGAAGGGTTTTGATTATGCAATGGAAGAGCAAAAAGAAAGAGCAAGTGCTAAATGGGCTGGATCTGGTGAAAAATCTGTAGAGCAAGTGTGGTTTGATTTAATAGATAAATTTGGCAAAACAGAATTTGTTGGCTATGAACTTGATGAGGTAAGCGATGCGAAAGTATTGGCTATTATTTCTTCTAACAATGAGCTGATAAGCTCTGCAAAAGAAGGCGAAAAGGTAACTATCATACTTGATAAAACTCCATTTTATGGTGAGTCAGGCGGTCAAGTGGGGGATATTGGCAGCTTAAGGGGATCCGGTGGAGGCATAACGATGGTGGAAAATACTAATAAGATTAACGACTTATATTTACACAGATGTGTCGTCAAATCTGGCTCAATCTTTGCAGGTGGTGTTGTTGAAGCAAAAATTGATAAAGAAAGAAGACAGAATCTAAAGAGAAATCATTCTGCTACTCACCTTTTGCACTTTGCATTGAGAAAAATTCTGGGTGATCATGTCACTCAAAAAGGTTCCCTTGTTGCACCAGATAGGCTTAGATTTGATTTTAGTCACAATACTCAGGTTACTCAGGAGCAATTATTTACGATCGAAGATATGGTAAATATTTTAATAAGGGAGAACTATTCCACATTCACGAAAGTTCAAAGTATGGACCTGGCAATAAGTGAAGGGGCCATGGCCCTTTTTGGCGAGAAATATAGCGATCAGGTTAGAGTTGTGAATATTGGAAATTCAAAGGAACTCTGTGGTGGTACGCATGTGCAGTATACTGGAGAAATAGGTTTGTTTAAAATAGTCACAGAAATTTCCGTTGCTTTTGGAGTGAGAAGAATCGAAGCCTTAACGGGACAAGAAGCAATCAATTACGTACGTGATAATGAAACTAACGTAAAAAAAGTTGCAGAATTTGTGAAAGTACCAGCAAGTGATATAATAAATCGCTTGAACGTATTAAACCAAGAACGTAAGGAACTTGAAGGTAAAATAAAGGGTTTATATAAAAAATTGATTAGTGCAGAAAATATAAAAAGCGCTGAAACTGGAGAGATAAACTTTTTAAGCCATGCTTTTACAGATATTCCAGCAAATATAATCAGAGAATTTGTTTTACAGCAACAAAAATTGCAAACCGTCATAGCTTTTGCTGCAACAGAAAAAGATAAATCAGTTTTAATTGTTAAAGTAAGCAAGGATTTGAGTGAAAGGATTAGCGCAAAAGAACTGATATCTGCTGCAACTGAAAAAGGCTGTGGAGGAAGCGCCGAACTTGCACAAATAGGCTGTGAAAGTAATAAAATAAATGATTATCTTATAGCTATTGGTAACAGCATTTCATAATCCAAATTAAGGCATTGTTAGTGCTTCAGCTATAAATATATAGATTTTCTACAATATTGTTGTTACAATTAGCATCTTGCTGAAAATTTAATATTAATGAATGAACTAAGAAAATTAAGCATTAAACAAATGCATGATGGGCTCAAAAAAAAAGATTTTTCTGCCGTTGAGCTTATAAAGACGCACATTGATGCGGTTGAAAGCGAAGAATTAAATGCGTTTATAACAAAAACTCCAGAAGCGGCAATAAACGCTGCTAAAGCTGCGGATGAGCATTTTGCTAAGCAAAATAGCAGTATGATTTCACCATTAATGGGCATACCAGTTGGTGTTAAGGATTTGTTCTGCACAAAAGGAATAAAAACAACTGCATGCTCAAAAATGTTGGAAAATTTTGTCCCAACCTATGAATCTACTGTATCTGATTTACTTTTGAAAAGCGGAGCAGCAATGCTTGGTAAGCTCAATATGGATGAATTTGCCATGGGGTCTGCAAACACAAATAGCTATTTTGGCCCTGTTAAAAATGTGTGGACTCGTAAAAGTGATGGAGAACAAGTTGTACCTGGTGGATCATCTGGCGGATCTGCAGCATCGGTTGCTGGTTTCTTATGTGCTGGAGCGCTCGGGAGTGATACTGGTGGATCGGTTCGTCAACCTGCAGCTTATTGCGGAGTAGTGGGGGCAAAACCCACTTATGGAAGGTGCTCACGTTTTGGCATGATAGCATTTGCAAGCTCTCTTGATCAAGCAGGAGTTATTACTCGTTCTGTTGATGACTCAGCAATAATGTTAGAAGCAATTTGTGGATATGATCAAAAAGATTCAACATCAAGCGAGAGGCCGGTGCCTAAATTTTCTAACTTTATAGATAAAGATATCAAAGGTAAGCGTATTGGCGTGCCAAAAGAATACAGGATGGATGGGATTTCAGAGGAAATAATTCATCACTGGGAAAAAGTTGCTTCTTATCTGAAAGAAAATGGTGCAGAAGTTGTTGACATTACTCTGCCGCACACTAAATACGCAATACCAGTATACTATTTGATATGCTCTGCTGAAACTTCATCTAATCTTGCACGTTATGATGGCGTACGTTATGGTCTTAGAGTTGATGCCGATACTCTTGAGGAAATGTATTCATTGACAAAAGCAGAAGGTTTTGGAAAGGAAGTGAAGAGGAGAATTTTAATTGGCTCATATGCGCTTTCTTCAGGTCATTACAATGAATATTACGAAAAAGCACAGTGCATTAGAGCATTAATTAGAAATGATTTTGTAAAAGCATTTGAAAAAATAGACTACATACTTGTACCATCTGCTCCAACAGAAGCTTTTGGCTTAAGTGAAAAACCAGATCCACTCATTATGTGTATTAATGATGTGTTTACTGTTCCAGCAAGTTTAGCAGGACTACCTGCTGTTTCTGTTCCTGTTGGGCTTTCCAGTGAAGGCTTACCTCTTGCTTTGCAAGTAATCGGAAATTACTATGATGAAGCTGGTATGTTAAATGTAGCAAATGTAATAGAACAAAATTGCGGCAGGATAATTGAGTTAAACAGTTAACATATTGCATTTACTTTATCACTATGATAATAGGCCTAACTGGAGCAATTGGAGCAGGAAAAAGTTTTGTAGCAAGATGTTTTAAAAATCTTAATGCTGCTATATTTGATGCTGATTCTATTGTGCATCAGCTCTATAGAGAAGATCAAGATATAATAAATTATGCGAAGAAAAATTTTCCTGAAGCAGTAATACAAGGTGAAATAGATAGAGCAATACTATCTAAGTATTTTTTAGCATATGATGCAAATTGGGCAGAGTTTCAATCTTTAATTCATTCTGTTATTAAGCAGAAGCTTGAGCTTTTTATTAATGCAGAAAAAAACAGACCTCTTTCGAAACCTATTTATGATCAGAAATTTTTAGGAGAGGTGCAAGTGAGCACCGCAGAATACTCGAATGTATTTGAGGAGCGTAGCTCAGCATCGACAACAAAATTGCCATTAGAAATTGAGTTTCGAAAGAGGTCAAATAAAAAACTCTCGATCTTAGATATCCCACTTCTATTCGAAGCAAAATTTCATTTATACTGTAGCCATATTATCTTTGTCAGTGCAAATGAAAATGTGCGTAACCAAAGACTCAATGAGCGTAATATAGATAAAAAAGTACTTGATTTAATTTCTAATATTCAACTACCTATTGAAGAAAAAAAGAAAATAAGTGATTTTATTATTTACACTGATGAAAGTGAAGAAGATGTTTTTTTACAAGTAAAGGGAATAGTAGATTCATTAAATCTTGATATATAAAGAATTATGGTACAAAGCAGTCTTATGTTTGTATAGCTAGTTTAATTTCTGCTATTTACAGAATTAAAAAAGATTATTAACATTCTGAGATGGAAACTCTAAATTTTTAGAATAAATGAGATTAATAACAGGCCTTTTGCTTGCAATTTTTCTGATGACACAAAGTGGTTGTAAGGCCCTTATGATAGGTGGTGTAGTCGTTACAGCAACTGCCACTGCAACAGCAATTACAATGCAGGACAAATCCCTAGGAAATATTATTGATGATACAAGTATGTTAATCATGATCAATAAAGGGCTTTTCAAGCATGGATTATTTTCATCTATCAAAGTTAAAGTAAGTGAAGGAAGAGTATTGCTCATAGGAAATGTTGATACCCCTGAGAAACAGCTTACTGCAGAAAAAGTAGCTTGGCAGCAAAATGAAGTTAAAGAGGTAATTAATGAAGTAAGAGTTACTCCAATACGAATGTCTTCTGTGGTAGATACTACCGTAGATGGTATGATAACAGCCGAAATCAGAACAAGGCTTCTTGGAAAAAGGAATATTAAATCAATTAATTATAGCGTCAATACAGTAGATAGAGTTGTTTATTTGATGGGTATAGCTCAGGATAAAGCGGAATTAAAATCTGTGATAGCAACTGCAAGAAAGGTTAAAGGAGTAAAGCAAGTTGTAAGTTATGTAAGATATAGACATAGTAAATTACGTCATTAGACCTCTGAGTATTCTGCGGTGCTCATCTGCGATTTTCCTAAAAATTTCTCATAATCAACAGGTCCTGCAAGAGGTTTATTAGATCTAATCATAAAACACCGTTGTGTTATGATTTCAACTAAAATCTCTAACTCTTAAAATGTTGTTGTTAGCTTTTTTGATCCATTGTAAATATTGCACTACACTATCAACTTGATCATTATGGCGAGTTTCTGGGAACATCAGCAGTTCATATTCAAAATCGTTTAACCATATTGATTGATGCGGCAGAAAAACTCTGCAGGATTCTATGATAGGAACAATCTGATAAAACCTAGTTAATTTATCATTATTTGGTACTATGCCAATAATTGGCAAATCACTATTTGTTTTCAATTCTTGAATGAGCTGTTGTCCACTTGTTTTCGCTTCAATTAAAACTGCATTAGGCGCCCAACGGGAGGATAAGGATAAAACCTGCTCCTTAAGGTTCGGGTACTCAAGTTTTGCACGATACAAATCAAGTAAATAAATTTATTCTCTACTTTTACCCAAGTGGTGCAGACACTAAAGTCACTGGCATTATTTGTTGAAACAGCAGTGTCCCAGCTTTGCGTAATATATAAAAGATTATCAGGAAGTACCTTATAACGATTCAACCATTCTTACTTAATGATACCACTTGAAAGCGATAAAGGATTTTGTTGATACTGTGCAGCAAAGGCATAGCTTCCTAATTCAATTTTTATCATTTCAATCTCTTCCATTTCACCATCTAATGGGTATAATAGCTCATTCTCTTTTCTAAAATATAATCTCTCTCCCTCTCTTAAAACTGAATCAACAACCTGCTCTTCTTCAGAAATCATTGGTAAACAGATATGGCGCCATATATTTTTTGGTTTAGAAAGGAGATGCCCTGTTAGATCCTCTTTATGTAGCCTATGCATTACAAGAGCAATAACTCCTTTTCCTCTGTCGTTTAATCTAGTGACTAAAGTCTGATCGAACCAACTTATAGCACGTTTTCTAAATGTTTCGCTTAATGCTTGAGTAGGATTTAGTTGATCATCAACAATAATGAAATCACCACCTCACCTGTTAACGTTCCTCCAACAGAAGTTGCGATTCTAAATCCTCTCTGCACTGTTTGAAATTTATATTTGGTATTTTGGTCTTTAGATAATTTTACTTCTGGAAATAATTTTTTGTACCAATCTGACTGCATCACACATCTTGTATCAAGTGAATGTTTTTCGCTTAAGTGCTGAGAGTAACTTACGACTATTATTCTTTTACTTGGTTGATTGCCAAGTATCCATGCAGGCCATGCAACGCTCACACATATGGACTTCTTGATCGTGGAGGCATATTAAATATTATGCGGCTGTGCTTACCAATGCTTGCCGCTTCCAGTTCATCTGCTATAATTTTCAAGTATTGATAGTCATGGTACTCACACCCTGGCACAACAGTTTGAAAACACAGCTCAATAAACTCTAGAAGGCTAATTTTATTCATATAATTGATTTTTAGATTTCATCTAATGAGGTATAGAATAGGTTATTTGCATAACCCTCTGTCATTTCAACAAGGTTCTTTTTGTTGGATTTCAGCTTTTGAAAAGGTGTTTTGCAAGCTTGTTTTTCAGTAAATCCCAGCTTCAGGGCTGGGATTTACATTTGTTGAGTTATGTATTAGCGAGCTGGATCAAGGCTTTGTCTACCACCTGAAATTTCCTGTGGATTTGCATGCTCTAGTAATTGGCTTGGCGATGTATTATTCTCTTTCTTTGGCGTTTCTGAAGGATTTTGTGATAAATCATTATCCCCTTGTTCTTTTGACGAGCAAAGCTTAATTGCTTTTGCAATAGACTCTACTATAATTAAGTAAGTAAATATTGTAAAAGCTCCTATGTCTGCACCTGATGTAACACCAACTGCTGCAAGACCAACTCCAATTGCAGCAAAAGCTAATGCTACTTTACTAGAGTGAATAAGCTTATTTTTATCTTCTTCTTCAATACCTTTTCCATTATAGAGGTTATACAATAACTTCCCTATATGCCAAACTACAAACAATACTGGAAATACGGAACCGATCATTCCACCTCTGACCAAAGAGGGCAAAGCTATAAAACTTAATCCCCATCCTGCAAGAGCTTCTACAGTGGCACCAATACAACCAAGAAAACTACACAAAATAATAATATCTTCGATTTTTTCCCCCATATAATCCCCTTAATACTTTATTAACAACTAAATATTATCATGTTTATATTAAACTTTCAAACTAATTTCTTTGCTAAATTTAATATAAAAGTATTATTTTCATTAAATTGTTGGGTATGCACCCCTTTATACGTTATTATACTAAATTAGATAAATATCCGAAGTAATTTTTCTATTAAGTCTATTCTGGAAAGTAGGTAAGGTTTGTTAAAACATTTTTTTACTTTTCATTGTATATTTCTCAACATATTATCTCTACAAGGTAAATAATTAACAATAATGGCATTATTAATAGTGGAGTCGCCTGCAAAGGCAAAAACAATAGGTAAATATTTAGGTAAAGAATTTAAAGTAGCTGCATCTTTTGGGCATGTAAGAGACCTTCCAGCAAAAAATGGTTCTGTGGATCCAGATAATGGTTTTGCTATAAAGTATGAAATCATTGAGAAAGCAGAAAAATATGTGCAGGAACTAGCAAAAGGGGCAAGTAAAACGTCGAACATATATCTTGCAACTGATCCAGATAGAGAGGGGGAAGCAATAGCTTGGCATGTGGTAGAGGCATTAAAAGAAAAAAAGGCAATCACCAAAGAAAGCAACATTTACAGAGTGGTTTTCAATGAAATAACGAAAAGGGCAGTAAAAGAAGCAATAAAAAATCCACGTAAAATAAATATGGATCTGGTTCATGCTCAGCAAGCACGGAGAGCTTTGGATTATCTGGTTGGGTTTAATTTGTCACCGTTGTTGTGGACAAAATTATCGGGAAGTAAGTCAGCAGGGCGAGTGCAATCTGTTGCATTAAAGCTAATATGTGAACGAGAGGATGAGATCAGCAAGTTTATATCACAGGAATATTGGAGCATTAAAGCAGAAATGCAAAATAGCAAAAAGGAAACTTTTTTTGCTATGCTAAGCCATTATGATAATAAAAAGCTGGAAAAATTTGATATTAAAACTGAAGAAGAAGCAAACAATTTAGTCAAAGAAATTGAATCAAGGCAATATGCTGTAAGCGCAGTAGAACGCAAGCAGGTAAAAAGAAATCCGCTTCCTCCATTTATCACTTCTACTCTTCAACAAGATGCGGTAAACAAGCTGCATTTTTCTGTGAAAAATGTCATGCGTATAGCTCAAAATTTATATGAAGGCATTGATATTGGTGGCGAAACGGTAGGTTTAATCACTTACATGCGTACTGACGGGTTCCATATTGCAGATGAGGCTATTAGCTCAGTTAGGAATTCAATTAAGTCATTATATGGTGATAAATATCTTCCGCAATCTCCTCGCAAATATGTAAAAAAAGTAAAAAATGCCCAAGAGGCGCATGAGGCAATTCGTCCAACTGATATCAACAGAACACCAAATAGCATTAAAGACTATTTAACACCAGAGCAATTTAAACTATATGACCTAATCTGGAAAAGAACCATTGCAAGCCAAATAGAATCAGCGATCCTGGATCAGGTGGCAGTCGAAATTAGCTCTGCTGATAAAAAAGTGGTACTGCGTGCAAGCGGGTCTAGTGTAGTGTTTGATGGTTTTTATAAAGTATATAAGGATGACCTGGATAGTGAAAGCGAAGGCCTGCTCCCTATTATGAAGGAAGGGGATGGATGTAAATTGATTTCCGCTGATCCGAAACAGCACTTCACTCAACCACCACTGCGCTACAGTGAGGCCAGCATAGTAAAAAAAATGGAGGAAATTGGTATAGGCCGTCCATCTACTTATGGAACAATTATCTCGGTATTGCAGGATCGTGGATATGCTACACTGGATAATAAAAGATTTATCCCAAGTAGCCGCGGTAAAATTGTTACTATATTTTTAAAAACATTTTTTCACGTTTATGTAGGATATGATTTTACAGCACTAATGGAAGAAAAACTTGATTTAATATCAAATGGATATGCAAATTGGAAAGAAGAATTAAGTCATTTTTGGGTACCGTTTTTTGGTAATGTGAACTCTGTTAAGCAAATGACACATGATGAAGTTTTTAGCGGTATTCATGATTTAATAATTGATTGTTTTTGTTCAGAAGAAGGAAAGAAAGCTGTAGATCAAAAATGTCCTGACTGTTCCGGTGGAATATTGAAGTTAAACTTTGGGCGTACAGGGGTATTTCTTGGGTGTTCAAATTATCCTACATGTAATCATACAAAAGAAATTACCGATACTGGTGATGGTCCAAAAAGTTTGGGTATAGATGATGCTACAGGACAAGAGGTAGTAATCAAGAAGGGGCCTTTTGGGTTTTATCTGCAGTTTAATAGCAAGTCAGAAAAGAAGAAAGCTTCTTCTATGCCAAAGGACATTAATGTAAACGATATTGATCTAAATACCGCTGTTCAATTATTATCACTACCAAAGATCATTGGGTACCACCCTGAAACAGGAAAGGAAGTGAAGGTTGGGTTGGGGCGGTTTGGGTATTATATCTTTCATGACAATAGATACTTTTCTCTTAAAAAGAGCTCTAAGGAGGTGCTAGATACACAATTAAGTGAAGCAGTGCAGATTATTGCAAATAGTCCGCGCAAAGAGTTAAAGTCTCTTGGTTTTAATGAAAAAGGAAAAGAAATATTTGTTTGTAAAGGCAGATATGGATTTTACATAAAATGCGATAAAATAAACGTTGCTTTAGGTAAGGATGTGGATATTGAAAATATAGATTTAAAGCAAGCTGTGGAGCTTATCAAGAACAAAAAGACAAGTAAATGAAAGTTTTGTAACTCTAGAGCGTAGCAATTATAGTTTGGCAAATTTGTTAATTGACAAATGGTAGGTGTGAATTAGAAAATAACCCTATGATAGATCACTTACAACGTCTGCGCTCAATTGCATTTATAGTGGGAATACTGCTGTTATTATTTAGCTTAACGATGCTTATTCCTGCGCTTGTGAATAAGTATTATAGTTATGAGTGGAGAAATTTTTTAGCTGGATTCATCATTACCTGTGCTTTCGGTGTAGCCTTTGTTTTATTAGGCAAATTAAATAAATTGAATGGAATGCCAGCAATATTTGCAATTACCAGTTGTACTTGGATCGCCTTATCCATATTTGCAGCTATTCCATTCTATCTCGATCATCTAAGCTACATTGATGCATTATTTGAAGCAATCTCTGGCATTACAACAACGGGCGCAACTGTATTTAACGACATTGAAGCACAATCTCCAGGAATATTATTATGGAGAGCAATGCTGCATGGTATAGGTGGCCTTGGCATAATTACTCTAGGAATTGCAGTTTTTCCCATGTTTAAAATAATGAATTTAAACAATTTACTTTATTCTGAATATTCGGATGCTGATAAAAAGAGGTTGCCACATACGCGAAGCGTAGTGATCCATATTACAGGGATATATTACGGCTTGATCTTATTATGCGTATTTTCTTACTACCTGGCTGGTATGCCACTATTTGATGCTATATGCCACGGAATGTCTGCTGTATCAACTGGAGGTTTTGCTAATTATAGTAATTCATTGGGGCATTATGATAATCCTATATTAGAAGTCATAACAATTATATTTATGATTTTAGGCTCTCTACCTTTTCTCAGTTATCTAAAAATTATAAATAGGTTAGATATTTGTCACGATGAGCAAGTCTCTTATTTTATCAGAATCACTATAGTCTCATCTTTATTTGTCTATTTTTGGCTGTATACACATATTGATTTAGGAATATCATTATCGTTTAGATATAGCACGTTTACTACCACATCTTTAATCACATCAACAGGTTATGCGATTTGCAATCATGTGAATTGGAGCTTTGTGTCAGTCTTAGCTTTTTTCTTAACTTTTATTGGTGGATGCAGCAGTTCCGCGAGTGGTGGCATAAAAATCTTCCGCATGATTGTCCTGCTCAGATCCATAAGAAACTGTTTTTGTTTATTGTTAAACAATGAAGCAGATGATAAAGTGAAGTTTAATGGTAAAATCTTGCAAAGTGATGAAATTCACTCTGTTTTCATATTCTTTGCAGTTTACATGTTGACGTTCGCTATTTCATCAATAGTTATGTCCTACCTCAGTGATGCTGACTTTATTACTAGTATTAGCTCAGTTTCTGCAACTCTTACAAATTCTGGTCCTGGATTCAGTAATTTTATCGGCCCTTCAGTTAATTATTCTTCTTTTAGTAATATTGTAAAATTATTTCTATCATTTTTAATGTTGATTGGAAGACTTGAAATATTGCCAATTTATTTTTGTATATACAATTTATTATTGATAAGTAAAGGAGCTATAAATAGAGAAAAACCCATAAATATTGCCAATTTCAAAGAGAATTAGAAGGAAAAAAACTCAATGATATTTTAATCCTACTCACAGATTAACACAAATTTAACGATCAAAAATATACAATTTAGTATGTTTGATAATTAATAGTGAGGTTTAAAATGACGGCTAGTCAAGAAATAAATTCAAATCCTGTAAATAACCAGTACTCTGGGCAGGTTCAACAAACAGATTTAAATACTGTAAGTGGCAAGTACTCTGAGCAAGGTCAACAAACAGAATTAAGTTCTTCAAACGCAGAGATTTTCAGTTCTTCAAACGCAGAAATATTGACACATGTAGCAATGTCTAGACATTCTGTAGAAGAGTTATCGAAATATATAAAGTTACTGGAATCGCAAAATATAGAATTGTTGAAGAAGCAGAGAACAAATACATTACCTGGATCAATAGGTAATATGGCAGGTGGTGCTGTAGGTGCTATAGCAGGTAGTGCGATATATCATGCTATTGCATCTAACTGGTCAATAATTGCTCCGGCTTTAGTAAATGCAGCAGAAGCTATAGTTGCTGCAGCGCCAGTAATAGGGATTGTGGCTGGGTTTCTAGCAGCAGTTAGTATTTCATTATTCTGCTTTTATAAGATGTATCAACATAGAGAAAAAATAAAAGAAGGGGCTGCAGATATTGGAAAAAAAATAACAAAAGGGCTAGAATTCGTAGGAAAAGAAGTTAAAAAAGGTTACGAATACTCAACTGATTCATTGAAAAGAGGTACAAGTAGAGCATTGTATCGATCTGGTAGTTTTTTAACAGAAGCTGCTCATAGTGGAGAATATTTAATGGAATCTGATTTTTCACAAAGGATACTTGAGAACAATGGAATAAAAGATGTGGTAAACGACACAATTAAAGCTGTTAAAGCAAATGATTCTTGTGTATTGAAGACAATACAGGACACAATAAAATCTTTAATAGATTCGAAAGCAGAGGAATTAAAAAGCAAGAACGTGGTTGATGCTACAGGTCAGAATAGTAATCTAGAAGTAGAGAGTAAACTAAGAAAGCAAAGTAGAGTAGTGGATCGGTTAGGAACAATACTGACACAGAACATGCCTAACGTGAAGAGTCTTGAGTTAGTTACTCAAATTTTCTCTGAATACAAAGGGGAAATTGAAGGTATTTTAAAAGATTATAAGGAAAATCCAAAAAATTATCCAAAGCCAACAACGCTTTCTCGAAAAGTTTCTGAATCTATGTCATCATCATTCTCTTCATTAAGAAGAAAATCTAGCAATAAATCAGAAGCTAGCTCTTCAATAGCTAACAGCACTGCAAGCAGCCAAGCTGAATTGTTGGATTCTGGCAAGCAAAAAAAAGTGGAGTCAAATTCTCTATTTTCTTCACTTAAAGCAAAGATGCTATCATTGCGTAGAAGTAACAGTGCATCATATAATGTTACAGAATATGAACAGCTTCCTGACGCTAGCACTCCTACTAAAACGCTTTCCAGATCTTCAATTACGGGATCTACTAGTTCCTTTGGTAGCTTGGAAGGTGGCGAAATAGGTTCACCAGGCGCTGATTCGGATGATGGGTATACACAAATAAAAAAGGCTAGAAGTTCTAGTAATCCTGGCACTACTGTTAAAGCTAGACCGCCAGTTGTACCTCCAAAACCTGCTAGCGTGTCTCCTCCTTCAGGAAGCGTAACTTCTACTCAAGCTGAAGTTTATACACAGCCTGAAGTACAGCCTCACGCTGCAGGAAAAGGGTAAAAACACTACTCATTTTTCCAGTGGGGCGTTACTTAAGTAACGTCCCTTTTTTTATTTTACAAACAATCATTTCAGATTATCTTCTTCAGTTGATTAATTTCATCAGCAAATTTTGCGTCATTCTGTATAAGTTTTTCTATTTGTCTTACTGCATGTATAACAGTGGCATGATCCCTACCACCAAAACTCCTTCCAATATCTGGTAGGCTTTTTTGTGTGAGTTTTTTAGCTAGATACATGGCAATCTGCCTAGGCCTTGCAAGGCTGCGAAGCCTTCTGTTGGAGTGCATATCTCCAACTTTTATATTAAAAAATTCAGCTACTTTCTTTTGTATTTCTTCTATCGTGACAGATTTATGATTTGACCTTAGAAGATCAGTAAGAGTCTCGCTGGCTGACTCTACTGTTATGCTTCTACTAAGTAATGAAGTGGTGTGTGCAACCTTATTTAATGCTCCTTCTAATTCTCTTATATTAGATTTTATATTCCTTGCTAAGAACTCTAACACATCACTTGGAACGTAGATGTTCATTTGCTCTACCTTAGCTTGTAGTATCCCCAATCTTAATTCAAAGGTTGTTTCATTAATATCTGCTACTAATCCCCAACCAAGACGTGATTTTATTCTCTCTTCTACTCCATCAAGGTCGCTAGGAGATCTGTCAGCTGATATAACTAATTGCTTATTTTGATCTATCAATGCATTAAAGGTATGGAAAAATTCTTCTTGAGTGCTATCTTTGCCACTGATGAATTGTACATCGTCAACCATAAGCACATCTACCGATCTAAACTGTTCCTTGAACAGCATAATATCTTTGCTGCGTAGTGCTGTAATATATTGATACATAAATTTTTCTGCTGATAGATATACTACTTTTCTTTTTACAGATGTAGAGTTTACTATATACCAAGCTATAGCATGCATTAAGTGTGTTTTACCAAGCCCTACTCCACCATACAAAAATAGAGGGTTACTGCCTGGAATAGGATCTATAGATTCCGCTACACGTCTTGCTGCTGCAAACCCTAGTTCATTTGATTTACCCACTACAAAATTATCGAAGGTAAACCTTGGATCCAGTGGAGAACCAAGGTTACGGTCACTTTCCTCTTTGTTTTTTATTGCAGGATTGTTGACTGAATAGCTTTCTTTAGCTACTTGAATGTCAACAGAATGTATACTGCAATCCTCATTTTGCCATAATAATAATATTTTTTTTATATAGTGAACTGTAATCCACTCTTTTATGAACATTGTTGGTACAGATAATAAAACTTCACCATTTCTGTGTTCAACAAATTTCAATGAGCTTAACCAGCTATTATATATTGCTTCTCCATAAAGATTATACAGAAGGCTTCGGATTTTTTCCCAAACAATATTGTGATCTATTACTGTAACAACTTGGTCAAAAAACATAGCAGAAACCTTTGGGTTAATTAAGTTCAT